>RFFC02000070.1 GCA_005518205.2 Hormoscilla sp. GUM202 | reverse complement strand
GTTCTTTGAGTTGTCGTTCCCGTTCGGCACGTTGTTGTTCCCGTTCGGCCCGTTGTTGTTCCTGTTCTTTGAGTTGTTGTTCCCGTTCGGCACGTTGTCGTTCCTGTTCTTTGAGTTGTTGTTCCCGTTCGGCCCGTTGTTGTTCCTGTTCTTTGAGTTGTCGTTCCCGTTCGGCACGTTGTTGTTCCCGTTCGGCACGTTGTTGTTGGCGTTCGGCCCGTTCCCTTATTTCCGAATAAGTTAAAAACCGATCGCCTGATTCCGTGAATATCTGTAGTTCGGGTCCTGTCAAATCAAACCGCACCTTGAGTCGGGGACTTACCCAACCATCTAACCGGTCGATCGATTGTAATTTTCCTTCCCTACGCCGCCAACCGGTCAACTTGACTTTGTCTGGATCGTAGAGGTAGTATTCTTCCACCCCATAGCGCTCGTAAAGCTCGAATTTCTTGGTCATTTCTCCAGGGCGGTTTCCTGGAGATAAGATTTCAAACACTACCTGGGGGGGGATGTTATCTTCTTCCCATTGTTTGTAGGAACCCCGATGGCCCAAGGGCCTGCCAAAGACAACCATGGCGTCCGGTGCCATTCTAATCTTATTATTTCCTTCAACCGGATACCATAACAGGTCTCCGGCGACAAAAACATCATTGGCCGCAAACAGGAATTCGAGATTTTCCTGGAGCGTTACGATCCAGCGAAATTGTGTGGTATTATCTGCCATTGGTTGACCGTCGCTATCGGGATAGATAATCTCTGGCGCTTGTGGAGTTTTGAGCTTTTCTAGTTGTTGTACCATATCTACTGTACTCCTACCTGAAGACTAGGTTTACATTGTATCCTATTTTGGTGCAATACGGCGAGCTGAGTTTCGGACTGGGGCACTCCTCCCTACTCTCTAACGGACCCGATATAAATTGCGCTCGCCTATTACAACTGTTCGGGATCGATGCCCATTTCTTGCAGTCGTTCCTCAAGTAATTTAATTTTCGCTTCGGCACGTTGTCGTTCCTGTTCGGCACTTTGTCGTTCCTGTTCTTGGAGTTCTTGCCTCATTTCCACATAAGTTAAAAACCGATCGCCTGATTCTTTGAATATCTGTAGTTCGGGCCCTGTCAAATCAAACCGCACCTTGAGTCGGGGACTTACCCAACCATCCATCTGGTCGATGGATTCTAATTTTCCTTCCCTACGCCGCCAACCGGTTAAGTTGACTTTGTCTGGATCGTAGAGGTAGTATTCTTCCACCCCATAGCGCTCGTAAAACTCGAATTTCTTGTCCATTTCCTCAGGGCTGCTTCTTGGAGAGAAGATTTCAAACACTACCTGGGGGGGATGCTATCTTCTTCCCATTGTTTGTAGGAACCCCGATGGCCCAAGGGCCTGCCAAAGGCAACCATGGCGTCCGGTGCCATTCTAATCTGATTATTTCCTTCAACCGGATACCATAACAAGTCCCCGGCGACAAAAACATCGGCATTGGCCGCAAACAGGAATTCGAGATTTCCCTCGATCTTCACGATCCAGTTCCATTGTGTGGTGTTATCTGCCATTGGTTGACCGTCGCTATCGGGATAGATAATCTCTGGCGCTTGTGGAGTTTTTAACTGTTCTCGTTGCTGTACCATATCTACTGTACCTCTACCTGAAGACTAGGTTGACATTATATCCTACGAAGGGGCTTGACGGCAAGCTGGCTTTCGGACTGGGGCACTCCGGAGGAGTTCATAGCGGAACTCCTCCCTAACGGACCCGATATAAATTGCGATCGCCTACTTACAACTGTTCGGGATCGATGCCCAGTTCTTGCAGTCGTTCGTAAAGCATTTTAATTTTCGCTTCCGCCTGTTCTTTGAGTTGCCGTTCCTGTTCGGCACGTTGTCGTTCCTGTTCGGCACGTTGTCGTTCCTGTTCTTTGAGTTGTTGTTCCCGTTCGGCCCGTTGTTGTTCCTGTTCTTTGAGTTGTCGTTCCCGTTCGGCACGTTGTTGTTCCCGTTCGGCACGTTGTTGTTGGCGTTCGGCCCGTTCCCTTATTTCCGAATAAGTTAAAAACCGATCGCCTGATTCCGTGAATATCTGTAGTTCGGGTCCTGTCAAATCAAACCGCACCTTGAGTCGGGGACTTACCCAACCATCTAACCGGTCGATCGATTGTAATTTTCCTTCCCTACGCCGCCAACCGGTCAACTTGACTTTGTCTGGATCGTAGAGGTAGTATTCTTCCACCCCATAGCGCTCGTAAAGCTCGAATTTCTTGGTCATTTCTCCAGGGCGGTTTCCTGGAGATAAGATTTCAAACACTACCTGGGGGGGGATGTTATCTTCTTCCCATTGTTTGTAGGAACCCCGATGGCCCAAGGGCCTGCCAAAGACAACCATGGCGTCCGGTGCCATTCTAATCTTATTATTTCCTTCAACCGGATACCATAACAGGTCTCCGGCGACAAAAACATCATTGGCCGCAAACAGGAATTCGAGATTTTCCTGGAGCGTTACGATCCAGCGAAATTGTGTGGTATTATCTGCCATTGGTTGACCGTCGCTATCGGGATAGATAATCTCTGGCGCTTGTGGAGTTTTGAGCTTTTCTAGTTGTTGTACCATATCTACTGTACTCCTACCTGAAGACTAGGTTTACATTGTATCCTATTTTGGTGCAATACGGCGAGCTGAGTTTCGGACTGGGGCACTCCTCCCTACTCTCTAACGGACCCGATATAAATTGCGCTCGCCTATTACAACTGTTCGGGATCGATGCCCATTTCTTGCAGTCGTTCCTCAAGTAATTTAATTTTCGCTTCGGCACGTTGTCGTTCCTGTTCGGCACTTTGTCGTTCCTGTTCTTGGAGTTCTTGCCTCATTTCCACATAAGTTAAAAACCGATCGCCTGATTCTTTGAATATCTGTAGTTCGGGCCCTGTCAAATCAAACCGCACCTTGAGTCGGGGACTTACCCAACCATCCATCTGGTCGATGGATTCTAATTTTCCTTCCCTACGCCGCCAACCGGTTAAGTTGACTTTGTCTGGATCGTAGAGGTAGTATTCTTCCACCCCATAGCGCTCGTAAAACTCGAATTTCTTGTCCATTTCCTCAGGGCTGCTTCTTGGAGAGAAGATTTCAAACACTACCTGGGGGGGATGCTATCTTCTTCCCATTGTTTGTAGGAACCCCGATGGCCCAAGGGCCTGCCAAAGGCAACCATGGCGTCCGGTGCCATTCTAATCTGATTATTTCCTTCAACCGGATACCATAACAAGTCCCCGGCGACAAAAACATCGGCATTGGCCGCAAACAGGAATTCGAGATTTCCCTCGATCTTCACGATCCAGTTCCATTGTGTGGTGTTATCTGCCATTGGTTGACCGTCGCTATCGGGATAGATAATCTCTGGCGCTTGTGGAGTTTTTAACTGTTCTCGTTGCTGTACCATATCTACTGTACCTCTACCTGAAGACTAGGTTGACATTATATCCTACGAAGGGGCTTGACGGCAAGCTGGCTTTCGGACTGGGGCACTCCGGAGGAGTTCATAGCGGAACTCCTCCCTAACGGACCCGATATAAATTGCGATCGCCTACTTACAACTGTTCGGGATCGATGCCCAGTTCTTGCAGTCGTTCGTAAAGCATTTTAATTTTCGCTTCCGCCTGTTCTTTGAGTTGCCGTTCCTGTTCGGCACGTTGTCGTTCCTGTTCGGCACGTTGTCGTTCCTGTTCTTTGAGTTGTTGTTCCCGTTCGGCCCGTTGTTGTTCCTGTTCTTTGAGTTGTCGTTCCCGTTCGGCACGTTGTTGTTCCCGTTCGGCACGTTGTTGTTGGCGTTCGGCCCGTTCCCTTATTTCCGAATAAGTTAAAAACCGATCGCCTGATTCCGTGAATATCTGTAGTTCGGGTCCTGTCAAATCAAACCGCACCTTGAGTCGGGGACTTACCCAACCATCTAACCGGTCGATCGATTGTAATTTTCCTTCCCTACGCCGCCAACCGGTCAACTTGACTTTGTCTGGATCGTAGAGGTAGTATTCTTCCACCCCATAGCGCTCGTAAAGCTCGAATTTCTTGGTCATTTCTCCAGGGCGGTTTCCTGGAGATAAGATTTCAAACACTACCTGGGGGGGGATGTTATCTTCTTCCCATTGTTTGTAGGAACCCCGATGGCCCAAGGGCCTGCCAAAGACAACCATGGCGTCCGGTGCCATTCTAATCTTATTATTTCCTTCAACCGGATACCATAACAGGTCTCCGGCGACAAAAACATCATTGGCCGCAAACAGGAATTCGAGATTTTCCTGGAGCGTTACGATCCAGCGAAATTGTGTGGTATTATCTGCCATTGGTTGACCGTCGCTATCGGGATAGATAATCTCTGGCGCTTGTGGAGTTTTGAGCTTTTCTAGTTGTTGTACCATATCTACCGTACCCCTACCTGAAGACTATGTTGACATTGTATCATGCCGATCGAGCATGTCAAAGAAACCCGGTACGAGAACACCGGAACGTGCCCCCCGATCGCGTGCAGACCCCCTACCGGGTTTATTCGCGCTTGTGGGACGATCGGGGTCTGGGCGATGTGGCTTGGTGTTGCATTGCGGAAGAAAAATTGTCGGTGGGTATCTTCCCCGATCGCCGCTTAGCTTGCACCCCTACAAAAACCATCGGGGTCTGGGCTAGCAGGGGGGACCGTCGTAGCGGAACTCCAGAAGGCCGATCGGGCGGGCGCTAGCAAACGGGATATCAAACTTTTCCCCCCGTGGTAGGGAAGGCCGTGATACAATTGGCATTACTGTAGAAGTGGGGATAAAACGCTATGTTCATGAGCAAGGCATACAGCAAAGCAAAGCAGCGCATTGACCAAGCACGGCGAGATGGATCGACAACACTCGATCTCAGCCGTATGGGCCTCACGAAGGTGCCAGAGGCGATCGGAAAACTCACAAACCTACAAGAACTTAACCTCTCGTACAACCAAATAAGCAGCCTGCCAGAAGTGCTGGTAAAACTCACCTCGTTGCAACGGCTTTACCTCATGGAAAACCAAATAAGCAGCCTGCCAGAAGGGCTGGAAAAACTTACATCGTTGCAAGAGCTTATCCTCTGTTTCAACCAAATAAGCAGCCTGCCAGAAGGGCTGGGGAAACTCACATCGTTGCAAAAGCTTAACCTCTCGGGAAACGAAATAAGCAGCCTGCCAGAAGGGCTGGGAAAACTCACATCGTTGCAAGAGCTTATCCTCTATACTAACAAAATAAGCAGCCTGCCAGAAGGGCTGGGGAAACTCACATCGTTGCAAAAGCTTAACCTCTCGGGAAACGAAATAAGCAGCCTGCCAGAAGGGCTGGGAAAACTCACATCGTTGCAAGAGCTTATCCTCTATACTAACAAAATAAGCAGCCTGCCAGAAGGGCTGGGGAAACTCACATCGTTGCAAAAGCTTAACCTCTCGGGAAACGAAATAAGCAGCCTGCCAGAAGGGCTGGGAAAACTCACATCGTTGCAAGAGCTTAACCTCTGGGAAAACCAAATAAGCAGCCTGCCAGAAGGGCTGGGAAAACTCACTTCGTTGCAACGGCTTCACCTCAGGGACAACCAAATAAGCAGCTTGCCAGAAGGGCTGGGAAAACTCACCTCGTTGCAACGGCTTAACCTCGACAACAACCCTCTCAACCTCGAACTCGCTGCTGCTTACTCCCAAGGCACCGCAGTAGTTTTGGAATACCTGCGCTCTCAGGCGCGATCGCGGCAGGTAGAGTTAAACGAAGCCAAACTAATTATGGTAGGGGAGGGTGAAGTTGGTAAAACCAGCCTGTTGGGGGCCTTGTGTGGCGATAAATGGGTAGAGAACAGACCCACGACTCACGGCATTGAAATCAAATCATTCACAGTCAAGGTTCCCGACAGCGGTAAGGAAATTAAATTAAATGGTTGGGACTTCGGCGGTCAGCCCGTTTATCGACCTACCCACCAGTTGTTCTTCAGCGCTCCCGCAGTCTATCTGGTACTGTGGAAACCACGGGAAGGTCCGCAGCAGAATTTTATTGAATACTGGATTAACCTTATTAAACATCGCGCACCGGAAGCGAAAATCCTGGTTGTTGCGACTCACGGCGGTCCCAACGCACGACAACCTGATATAGACAGCGACGATATTACCACCCGCTTCGGCGGGGATACAGTCCTGGGATTCTTTCACGTTGATAGCAAGTCCGATGCTACTGTAAATCCTATCGGTATCGATGAATTGAAAGAGGCGATCGCCCGGGCAGCGAGTCTTCCGGAAGTAGGACGGAAAGTCCCCGCCAAATGGCAGCAACTGCGCGAAAAGTTGCAAACCACTGCCAAAGCTTACATTTCCTACGACGAGGTAATTACTCTGTGCGCCGAACAAGAGATGGACAAGTCCGAAGCAAACTTATTCCTGGGCATCTCCCATACCTTGGGTCATCTAATCCATTACCATAACGATAATCTTCTGAAAAATATCGTCATACTCAAGCCGGACTGGCTAGCAAAAGCGATTAGTTTCGTCCTGGACGATAAGGAGACCCGGAAAAACGGGGGTTTAGTGAAGTTTAGCCGCCTCAACCAGTTGTGGAACGACCCCCAACGAGAGGAAACGGAACGCTATCCCGAAGAGTTGCATCCCATCTTTCGGAAATTGATGGAACGCTTCGACCTATCATATCGCGTAGCTGTAGATCCCTTGAGGAAGTTGCTCAATATGTTGGTGGGGAGTGATTTCCACACGAGAGTAGCTCCTGCAGCTTTTTAAACAGGAGCTGATGTCGCACTTAATGAGTCTGTCCTTTATAACAAGGAGCTGTAACACCCTTGGTGCTTAGGTGGAAACTACACAAGCGAGACTTGGAGTCAATGGTTTATGTTTATGTTGGTTTTGGCGGCTGCATCTGTTGAATTAGCGTGGACAACGCTGGCATCTTGAAAGATTTGGAAATTCGATCCTTAATGTACGAATAAAAATTCACTCCGTTTTTGCGGCAGGTGTCAACCAGAGCCAAAAACACTTCCCACGCCTGAGTCCCCTGTAGAGTGCGGGTTCCATTGGAGATTTTGCGCTTAATCACATACTCCCGGACTGTCCGCTCTGCCTCATTATTGTCAAGAGGAACTTCAGGAAAATCTAGAACTAATAGTAAATAAGGCTTCTTCTGTTTTGTTAAATCAATTCTATGATCTAAAGCACTGTATCCGGTTTGACGGGAAAACAATTTGTCAAATTCGGTTTCAAGCAACAGTTTTTGTTGTCGCTGCTCTTCTGTGCTTTGCTGTTGATAGGCTTTGAGTTGATAATAGTAAATCCAAAAATAAGAGAGAAATTGTGCCAGGCTTTTTTGATGAGAGGGAACCAGAGGAGTCAGCTTTTCGTAGTGTCGTCCTTCATGAATCCAGCATAAACTACGATGGTTCGTCTGGTTGTGAAATTGTCCCGCGTCATCAGCCACCAAAATATCTATGTAGTCCCCGAGCTGCTTTTTCTTCTTGTCAGGCAAAATACTGTCAACTAAATCATCTGATTGAACAACTGCTAATTCAGTTGGATCCAACTGCAATTCGTTTAACATTTGGAGAACTGTTTCAGAGTTTTTGCGCTCTCTGGTAAAAAAACTGCTATAGTAAGGATTGCAGAGTGTGAATACATAGCAATTTTTCCCATTAACCCGCATCCCCGTATCATCAATTTGGTGATAACTGGTACTGCCCAGTCCCGCTTCTAAAATAGCATTTCGTTCTTCAGTAAATTCTCTTAAATATTGCCGAGTTATTAAGTTAGATATTTTTCCCGCCGAGATTACTATTCCCTGAGACTGCAACAATTTAAGAATCTTTTCTTCTGGCACTCGTAACTGATAATACAAAGTGAGAACAAATGCTTCGAGTTCACTCCCGTAAGATTTGCCTTTTAATCCTTGCGGCAACTGGGCTTCGTAAAATTTCTCCGTACTAGGTGAATAGAGTCTTTCTAGTCGATAAATAACCGTGTCTGTTTTAAATATAATATTTTGAATTGTTACTTCTCGGTAGCCTCTATGGGTGATATCTGACGGCAAGTTACTCCGAGCCAGTTTGATAACCTCTTCTCTGTCAATATGAATAAGTTGGCGACGTTCCTGGGGGGGGGTTTTCGGTTTTTTCTTTTTTCGCTCTCGACTATTGGGCTGCTCTGGTTTGGCCTCCGCAGAAGTATCAGCTTTAGAAGTATCAGCTTTGGCTTGAGGTTTGATGTCAGGTTTTCCCTTGTGCCCTTTGAGCGCGGCTATTTCATCTCTCAATCGTTGATTGTCAGCTTTCAATTCAAGGTTTTGGCTGTATAGGTCTTCTAGGTAATTGAGTAACCGCTGCAAAACTTCCCGACTTTTTGGGTCGAGATTCTCTGTGTCTTGGTCGAGGTCAGCAAGCCAATTCTTAGTCATGTCTTCCAACTTACTACTTATTTATCGAATTTGTCAACCCTGGGCGCGGGATTTTGAAAAAAATCAGCTGTCGCGCATCTCAACTGCATATTCGGGCGCTCGGCTGCCGACTCACCACTTCGAGGTCAAAACCCCCCACCCCGTAAGCATTTGAGAAGTTTTCGCTCCTCAAAAATTGCTCTTGTCCTGTTAGGCATTCCGAGGCAGTACAAGGGCTGTTCACTCCAGTCCGATGGCCCGAGTAACTATGCAGTACCGGCAGTACCCATATTCCTTCACCACCAATATCTTGAGCAATTACCCTTGAGTAGTGAATCCAGCGATACTAGCTTAATCGCGCAGTTGCTGTCCGACAAGTGCCCAACCGAGTTACTAAAGCAAAACTGGAGCGACAAACCGACAGCGGGTAAATCAGAAAAGCAGCTAATTTGTCGCATTGTCGATGAAGGAGGAGCTTCCGCCAATGCCGAAGGACTGTTTTACCTGTTAATCGTGCGCCTGCATAAATATTCCCTCGGCAAAAAAGACTACCGTAAAAGCGTACATTGGAAACGGGGTCTGATGCTGGATGATGATTACAATGGTCGGGCGCTGCTAGAGTATAAGGGTACGGACCTGTGGATAACGGTACGAGCAGCTTACCCGGAGTTTTTGATCCACGAACTGAGCAAAGAAGTTAAATGGCTAGTAGAATATTTCTGGAAAGGGCTCAGGTGCCAGGTGATGGTGCCCGGCGTCGATCCTTGCGGGAAAGGCGTACCCGGCACGGAATTGTTTGATGTCGAGAAACTGATTCAATATAAAAGTTATGGAATGCCGTTTCTTTGCACGTTACAGGGTTGCGATCGGTTGCAGGATATCGATCGATTACTGCGTAACGCGCCATCTCAACAAACTACCTCTCAAATTCCCTTCGACCCCCAACCACTGATAGAAGCACTAGAAAAACTCAACAAAATAGACGCAGTGCTGGAAAATTTAGACAAAATCAACGAAGACCAGCAGGAATTACTGAGTAAAATTGATTTCCAATTTGCTGACCTCAAGCAGATGCTCGCGGATGAAGCGAAAGATGGTCCGCGCCTGTTCAGTTTCCAACCGATCGAGCCGGGATTTTGGGATCTGGATAAATGGGTGAAGGCCAAATTTAAGTTAACGCTGTGGTGCGAACACTCTCGTCGGCCACTCCCGGCCTTAAATCCCAAAGGCGATAAGCAAGGAGTATATGAGTTAGAATTAGAACGAGAATGGTTTGTTAAGGCAAAGCCATTTCTCAAGTTGATGGCAACAACCTTGTTTTTATGGACTCCAGTAGCAGGCGCGGCTGCTAAACTGGCTTTAGATAATTATGAGGACATAAAAAAAGAACTCGAACTCGGTCTAGAGGTTGTTAAAGCAGTCGCGCGAGGGAGTAAGGACGCCCTGAAGGGCGGGGGAAGCGATGCACCAGCAGATTGGGTAGGGGGAGACCAGGGTTCCAGACGGGCAGAAGGGGCGACGTTGCGCCAACTACACGCCATCTTAAAGGAAAAAGACCCAAGCTTTGGGGGATTAGTTCGGGTGCAAAACAAACGTCACGAATTTCTCTGGGTACACGAAAACTTTAAGGATGAAGACGAGTACAGTTAAATCGCGGACCTGGGGAGTCGGGCGATCGCCCCTTGGTGGGGGCGGCGACCATTGTCAGGGAAGGATGGCAGGACAGGAGATCGCTCTCCGGTGCTAAGAATAACATTCTCAGGTATGGAACTGGCAGTCAAGCAAGTTAGTGCTATGATAAGCTAGACTTAGTGTAGATATGGGAGTTGCAGTTTGCCAACACAGCAACAGTTAGTGACCGCAGTATTCCTCTGTCAGTTGCTTTCTAATTTATATCAGCCCATTCAGGTTTTTCGTTATGACCGCAGGTTGAAGACGATTTACATACAGGCTGGAGTAAATGATGAAATTGCCCTTGTAATTGATGAAGATGGAAGTTGGGAGTTTGTGATCTGATGAAAAATCTGTACCAAATGACAAATACTGAGCTAAAGCAGTATATTTCTCAACATCGAAATGATGAGGAGGCTTTTCATGCTGCAATGAAAGTTGTGATGAGTCGTCGTGACCCCGATCGACGCCATCCCTATCCTTTAGAACTCAAAAATCCTGAAACTGAAGTTGAAGCAATTTTGAGGGAAAAGCTAGCGCCGACTGATTTACAATTTGCTCAGTTTCAGCAGATGCTCGTGGATGAAGCGAAAGATGGTCCCCGCTTGTTCAGTTTCCAGCCCATAGAGCCGGGATTTTTCGATCGTCCGAAATGGATGAGCGCCAAATTTCAACTAACCCTGTGGTGCGAACATTCCCGTCGGCCAGTCCCGGCCTTAAATCCCCCAGGGGATAAGCGAGGGGTCTATGAGTTAGAACTACCACGAAAGTGGCTAGTGAAGGCAAAACCATTTCTCAAGTTGATGACAACAACCTTGATTTTAGCACTGCCAGTAGCAGGTGCCGCCAGTAAAGTAGTTCTGGATGAAGCAGCTTATGCGGCCATGGAAAAAGAACTGCAACTCGGTCAAAAGACCCTTGATGATGCTACCAGAGAAGGAGGCGATAAAGGTGACGATGAGTCTGAGGATGTCCCAGTGCGTGCGGAAGGGGCAGTGTTGCGAGAACTGCACGCCATCTTAAAAGAAAAAGACCCAAGCTTTGGGGGATTAGTTCGGGTGCAAAACAAACGCCACGAATTTCTCTGGGTACACGAAAACTTTAAGGATGATGACGAGTACAGTTAAATCGCGGACCTGGGAGTCGGGCGATATTCTCGTTACTCGTTCCCTGGCGGAACCAGGGAACGAAGTTAAATCGCGGAGGGATGAGGGCGATCGCAGGGTAAAATTAGGTAAAGGATAAAAATATGAGGGATAGTACCCAAGGGTGATGGAACAACTATCGGGCGCAGGTGGAAATTGGCCAGTGATTGATGAGATAGCTGATGCCAATGTGGTCAAGCAACAAGACCTAGTATCCTGTGGAATAGCTGGCGGAGAAATGTTACTCAAAGATCGAGAAATTTACGATGTGAATCAATCCCTAATTGCGACTGAAACTGGAGCACCTGTGAGTGCTGAAGTTCTCGCCGCTGCACTCAATCATTTTGACTCCAGTGGTGCTAGAGTTTGGCTGGGTGGTACCCTGTCTATTCCAGGAGCAACAGAGTCAGAAATTATCGTGCTCACTGATTAGCACTGGTTCTTGGGGTGCTGTTTTGTGGGAACCTTTGGCTAACTTGGGTCATATAGTAGTGGTTGCGGGAATGGACGAGACAGGAAAAATCATAATTCGCGACCCTTGGGATGCTACAAGTTATAAAATGGATAAAGAAGAATTTATCAATTACTGGAATAGTCAAGCCATTTATTCATTGAGAATATGAAAGTCAAAGTTTTGTCTATTAAACCTGCCCAAGCTCCCAACTCCCATGAGGTATTATTATCCATTGGTGAAGAGCGGCAAATCTTCATGTTTACAACTGAAGTTAATCGAGTGGGTGCTTTTCAACTGCAAAATACTCATGCAGAGCCACGGTTCTCAGAGTTGTTTAAATTTAATCAACGGGTTGCCATGAATGTGAGTGAGTTGGTGGTTAAAAATTACAAAAAAGAAGTAGTTGAACTGCCAGCATATGTGGGAAATTTTGTCACTCCTGAAGAAGCTTTATCGAAGTTGAAGCCCTTTGAATACAACCGTAAACAAGCAATATCCGATGGCAGCAAAGAAGGTTTAATTAATCGAGAGCAAAGGTCAAAAATGAATCATGACATTCGTCACAAGGCGATGGCGTTAATCGAACAGTTGCCGGAAGATTTACTGGATGAAGCAGTTATTTTTTTGGAATCTTTGTATGTTAAGGCTAATAATTGAGAGTAGCGCTCCCCATTCTCGATCCCTAGAGGAGGACAACCGTGAAAAGATTGATGAGATTCCGAAGGGCGATCGGGCGGGGGCCAGAAACCGGGTTTCTTTTACCAAATCTGGTTTAGGAGCCAAAATTATCCCAGAAACCCGGTTTCTTGGTCTTAGCGTCAGGGGCGATCGGGTGCCGCCCGTGAGGATCGTGAGGATTTGTCAAAGATATATTAATTAAGCACTAGGGGGTTGAAAATGCGAAAGCAACGGATAGTATACACATCACCTTTGGATGCGCTAATTGCGGTAGCAAAGCGTCTGAGTTTGTATGAAAGTCAGCACAGTATGGATTCTGAGGAGTTTTTCGATCGCTATAGCAAGGGGCAACTTGCGGATGAAGTAGCGTTTGTAGAATGGGCAAATGATTATCGCCACTTTTTGGTGTTACGGCAAGACGTAGAAAAGCTGTTACAAAATGTTGCATAAAACACTGGATGACTATCTCCTGCGGATTGAACAGATACTCATGGCATTAGAGAATGCCTATATCGAGCGCTATGAGGAAGAAATTTTGACCCCACAGCGCGCAAATTTGCGGATTCGCGTTCGTTTTACAGGAGGATATTTGTTGGAAATTAATGAGACGATTGCGGTTGATAACGATGTTTTGATGTGGCTAGATTATCGGTATCACTGTCAGGATGAGCAAAATAACTTGATTTTTCGGTATGATAGCACTCCTCATTTTCCTGAGTTGTCCAGTTTCCCGCATCACAAGCATTTACCCGATGAAGTAATTGCTTGTCAAAAACCGGATATTGGTGAAGTTATACAGGCAGTATCACAAGACAATTTCGCCATATAATATACGATCGTGCTCATGTCTTGCGAGCCTGGTTTGAATCTACAGTAAAACCTGCCTGTTTTCCCCAAGCAAAAACAAGTGGTTCCATTCGCCAAAATTATCGCCCCAAACCGGGTTTCTTGTCTGGTCCAGGACGGGGGCGATCGGGCGGGAGGCAGAAACCGGGTTTCTTTTACCAACTCTGGTTTAGGAATCAAAATTACCGGTTTCTTGTCTGGTACCGTCCTGCCGTTACGATCACAAAATATAAAATGCCTAACTCGGGAAAGAAAAACTCTGCCCTTACCTCATCCACTGGCACCTCGTGTAAAATTGTAACGATCGCGATCGGGGGTATCGATCGGGTTATGAGAAGGAAAAATTTTTCCCAATTTTTCTATCAACACTTGACAGAAGGCTATGAGTTATGATAACATTGGATCGGAAACTATCGAAACCGAAAAATTATGAATCAAGAAAAGCGACTTAAACTGAGCTATATTAAACTTAAGGGTTTCAAATCTATAGCGCCAGAAGGGCAGACTATAGATTTTCAGGATATTACCGTGTTACTTGGGGCCAATGGGTCGGGAAAGAGTAACTTGGTATCATTCTTCAGCATGCTTAACTATATGATGACTGAGGCCCTGCAAATCTATATTGGAGAAAATGGGGGAGCGGAAACGCTTTTATATTATGGTGCCAAGAAAACTAATCGCGCGATCGCGGAAATGGAATTTACCAATCCGAAAGCCAAAGATATTTATAAATTTTCTTTGTCTCATGCAGCAGGGGATACAGTTATCTTTACTGAAGAAACAATTAGTTATCAGCAGCAAGGGCGAGAAAGTCCATATACATTTACATTAGACCCCGGTCGGAAAGAGTCGGGATTGCCAGAGCGAGCCAAAGATCGTAACAACAGAACAGAGCGAGTTGTATTTGAGCTTTTAAGGCGCTGCCAGGTTTTTCAATTTCACGATACATCAAAAGCAGCAAAGATCAGAAATAAGGGATATATCGACGATAATATATTTCTGAGAAGTGATGCTGGTAATTTAGCAGCATTTCTCTATGCCATGCAAAACAGCGATGCAACAAATAAATATTATCGACGAATAATTAGATATATTCAACAGATAATGCCTCAATTTGGAGATTTTGAATTAAAACCTTCCCGCCTGAACGAAAACTACATTATGCTCAATTGGCAAGAGAAAGGGGCCGATTACCTATTTGGACCCCATCAGATTTCCGACGGCTCCTTGCGCTTCATGGCAATTGCTACCTTACTTCTGCAACCCCCAGAAACATTACCGGCGGTAATTGTTCTCGATGAGCCAGAGTTAGGATTACATCCTTCAGCAATTGCAGTACTTGCTGGAATGGCAAGAACTGCAAGTATAAATTGCCAAATCGTGATGGCAACCCAGTCTCCTCGATTAGTGGATGAGTTCGAGCCAGAAAATATCCTCATTGTGGAAAGAAATAGCGATAATAGTTGCAGTGAATTTAA
This sequence comes from Hormoscilla sp. GUM202, assembly GCA_005518205.2. GTDB lineage: Bacteria > Cyanobacteriota > Cyanobacteriia > Cyanobacteriales > Desertifilaceae > Hormoscilla. The sequence goes on along the minus strand of RFFC02000070.1, from coordinate 38,344 downwards.
ATCTTTAGATTCCGAAAAGTTAACTGAGTGGCTCGAACGATACAGCCTGAGCGAACTCTGGGAGAAAAACGTCATCGGAGGACAACCGTGAAAAGGTTCATTAGATTACATATCATTGGTGAAGGTCAGACAGAGGAAAGATTTGTAAAAGATACCTTGGCAAGCCATCTTGGGTTGTTTCAAATTACGACTGATATTAGAAGAGTTGTGACCAGTAAGGATAAAATAAAAAATCAATATCATCGTGGTGGGCTCGTTAATTATGAAAAAGCTAAAAAAGATATTCAAACTTGGTTGAAGGAAGATAAACATCCAGAATCATATTTTACAACTATGTTCGACCTTTATGCTCTACCAGATGATTTCCCCGCTTATGAAGAGTCAAAAGCGATTCGCGATCCTTATGAACGAATTAGAGTTTTGGAAAAAGCATTTCAAGAAAATCTAGAGAGTCAGCGATTTATCCCATATATTCAACTGCATGAATTTGAAGCCCTGGTTCTGGCAAACCCGGCAAATCTGGAAGCCGAATATTTTGAACATCAAGTGGCAATTGAACGCTTGCAAAAGGTTTTACGTGAGGTTGGGGAAAATCCCGAGCTGATTAACGATAATCCTACAACAGCCCCGTCAAAAAGAATATTGGAGGTTATCCCTGAATATGATAAAGTGAATGTGGGAGCGAGTATTGCGGGAATAAATCGCATTGATTTTCTTAAAAAAAAGTGTCCCCACTTTTCTGAGTGGTTAGATAAACTTGAAAAGCTCTCCGATGATGCGCTCTAAAAAATCTGGTTGATTCGCCCGATCGCCCCAAACCAGGTTTCTTGTCTGGTCCCGGACGGGGGGCGGCGGGGGCGGTGAAATGGAGTTTCTTTTACCAAATTTGGTTGATTCGCCAAAAAGATCTCCAGAAACCAGGTTTCTTGTCTGGTCCCGGACTGCCTTGCGTTAGGATAACAAAACTTGAAAAATTGGCTGCGGTAGGGGATGGGCCAATGGCGATCGTGTCTTCCCGAGAAAAGGCAACCTCTGTGTTAAGATGGAGCTAGATGTTCATTGTTATTAGCCTATGGTGATTCAAGGTATCAAACGGGGACGCACGATCGAGTTGCTCTGGGATCTGGATATTGCCGACGGTGAAAAGGTGATCGTTGAGGTGCTCCCGCAGCAGAAACCGGGGAATTTCTGGGAGGCCATGCTGAAGTGGCGTGAAGAATATGGGGTCGAAGAACTGGATATCGATCCGGATGAGATTTGGGGAGACGTTCGCGATCGTTCCCCTGATGGAGGTCGTGATTTTAGCTGGGATAACTGATGCGCTTTTTACTAGATACGAACGTTCTATCTGAATTAACTCGTCGAGTGCCTAATCCTTTCGTTCGTGCAAATATCGATCGATTCGCCGACGATTTGGCCCTGCCAAGTGTTTCACTGCATGAAATTCTCTACGGTGCGCTACGCTTACCTGAGTACTGCAAAAATATCTTATGTCAGAAAAAACCGAGAACCTAATTTTGCGTTCAGCTACCCCAGATGATGCGCCAATACTGTTTGAACTGATTAAAGCGTTAGCAGAGTATGCAAATCTATCCCATCAAGTTGTGGGCAACGTAGATGCCTTGAAAGAACATCTAGAAGGCGATCGGCCCTTAGTGGAAGCTATCTTAGCTGAAGTAGAAGACAGAAAAGCTGTTGGGTTTGCCCTATTTTTTCAGAATTATTCCACATTTTTAACCCAACCAGGAATTCATCTGGAGGATATATTTGTGTTGCCAGCATATCGGCGTCAAGGTATCGGTAAAGCCCTGATTACTTATCTGGCGAAACTGGCCGTTCAGCGCCACTGCGGGCGGATGGAGTGGGCAGTTTTAGACTGGAACGAACCCGCGATCGCATTTTATCGCCATCTCGGTGCCGAGATTCTCCCAGACTGGCGAATTTGCCGTCTGACTGACGAAGAATTATCTCGATTTGCTTCAATTGTTGATTTTTAGCATCAACAGCCAGCTGACGTTCAGTCACGTCTAGAACTAACGACAGGATAGAGACCAAATTGCCTGAGGAGTCTCGCAGGGCCGAATTATACCACTCGCAATGAACCACAGCACCAGCGGACGTCAAGTTGCGTCAATAGCCGAGGATATGATGGAGGCGTCGCAGTTGGGAGGCGGTGCCCATACAGATCAATAAATCGCCAGCTTGTAAGAGAGTGTCCCCCGTAGGACCGCCCAGCAGGGTGCCGTCATAGCGGCGAATGGCTAAAACCAAAGCCCCGGTTTGCGATCGCAAATTAGTTTCTCTCAGGGATTGGCCGACGAAGGGACAGATTTGGGGGTCAATCAGGAATTCTTCCATGTAGAACGAGCGATTCTTACCCTGTAATCATCCCATCGACAAAATGCATCACCTCGGGTCTGAGGGCAGCGGTCGCCATCCGGCGTCCGCCGGTAATATAGGGGGAGACAACGGCATCTGCGCCCCCCCGTTGCAGTTTTTGGATGGCTTCTTCAGAACTAGCACGGGCGATCGCCCGAATGTGGGGATTAAGAGCCACCGGCAATTATTTGGGTTTGGAGGCGGCGATATTTCTGCTTGAAAGTCGAGTACAATGCTAGTCACCAATTGTAAATAGACGTTCCCAGGCGGGAGCCAGGGAACGAGGCAAATCGAGTAATGCAACAGTATTGTTGAAGATCCACACTGCCTGGGAAATTGTTACGATAGACTGACATAAAATCTACTTGACAAGATTTTGAGGATAATTGTCAACTCAGGCTCAGTCGCCAGGCGATTGCGCTGCGCGCACGCTACGCGATCTGCTGACCTAAAATGTTTTCTGTAAGCCGTTAAGCAAAAGGATAAGCCAGTGAGTCAGATGACCGCTACGTTAAACCCGCCCATTACTACAGAGTCAACTCCGGTCCAGTCAAGCGCTTTCAATGAAGCAGAGTTTGATAATTATCTGATGTCCACCTACGGGCGCTTTCCGATCGCCCTGACACGGGGAGAAAAATGCCGCGTTTGGGATGCTGAAGGACGGGAATATCTGGACTTTGTAGCTGGCATTGCTACTTGTGCCCTCGGACACGCTCACCCAGCACTGGTGGAAACGGTGACCCGTCAAATCCAGACCCTGCATCATGTTTCTAATCTTTACTATATTCCGGTGCAGGGGGAACTGGCGAAGTGGCTAGTGTCTCATTCTTGTGCTGACAAGGTGTTTTTCTGTAACTCGGGGTCGGAGGCGAATGAAGGCGCGATCAAACTGGCGCGGAAATACGCCCACATAAAGTTAAATATTGACGAACCGGTGATATTGACGGCTCGCGCTAGTTTCCACGGACGCACCCTGGCAACGATTACCGCTACAGGTCAACCCAAGTACCAAAAGAATTTTAGCCCATTAATGCCTGGGTTTCATTACGTGCCTTATAATGATTTTGAGGCAGTAACAGAGGCGATCGCCTCTCTAAATACAAACAAACGTCGGGTAGCGGCAATACTCCTAGAACCCTTACAAGGAGAAGGGGGGGTGCGTCCGGGGGATGTGGATTACTTTGTGCGCCTGCGGCAATTATGCGATCGAAAGGGCATTCTGCTGATCTTAGATGAAGTCCAGGTGGGCATGGGGCGGACTGGCAAGCTTTGGGGTTATGAAAATCTCGGCATTGAACCGGATATCTTTACTTCTGCTAAGGCTTTAGGGGGCGGGATCCCCATTGGGGCCCTGATGTGCAAGCAGTTCTGCGACGTATTTGAGCCCGGAAATCATGCTAGCACCTTTGGGGGCAATCCCTTTGCTTGTGCAGCGGCTTTGACTGTCTGCCAAACTCTGGAAAATGAGCAGATTCTCCAAAATGTCCGGGAACGGGGTGAACAACTGCGCCAGGGGTTGAGGGCGATCGCCGCTAAATATCCCGACAAGATCGCTGAGGTGCGCGGTTGGGGTTTAATTAACGGTCTGGAACTTGCGGCTGACATGGAACTGACATCTGCTGATGTCGTTAAGGGGGCGATGGCGGAAGGCTTGCTCCTGGTTCCTGCTGGTCCCAAGGTGGTCCGGTTTGTGCCACCCCTGATCGTCTCCGGGTCCGAAGTAGACATGGCACTGGCAGCAGTCGATCGGGCATTGTCCTAGTCTGGCCTGGATAATCTAATTTGGCATTGAGAAACCCGGTGTTGACTCCATACCGGGTTTCTGGGCTATAATCGCGAACCAGAAAGATAACATTTTCTTCGATCCGATCGCACAAGCATGGGAAAAGCAGGTAAAGCGCTCAAACAAGTATTAAATAATTACGGTCTCAGCCAGAATAAGTTAGCAGTGATGCTGAAGATCGAACGTGGCAACGTTTACCGGTGGGTACATGAAATTAGGGACCCGACAGCGGAAACTGTTGCTGAAATTGCTGAAGGGCTTTATCATATAAAGCCAGCAGCAGCGGATGAATTTGTCAGACTCTACCTGGGTAATTTTATCCAGAAAGAACAAGTCCCAGATGGCGAACGGTCATCCCCGCGATCGGGAGTAGAGATAGCTGACAAAAAAACAGGATCCGGCGATAATAGTTAGGAAAGTCGCGCTCTACTTTAATTACTGAAGGCTATGCTGCAAAGAATATATGTACACAACTTCAGATGTCTGGAAAACTTTGAACTGACTCTCAAAGAGATGTCATCGGCGCTGTTAATCGGCAAAAATGGCACGGGTAAATCAACCATTGCCAGTGCCTTAGAAGTGCTTCAGAGTATCGGTCGAGGCATAAATAGAGTTGGAGAACTCGTGCAATCAAAGGATTTCGCTCGTGGCAGGGATGATGTGCCGCTCCGCTTGGAAATAGACGTATTGCTTGATGATAAATTATACAAATATGTCATTGCGTTTGAGTCCCATAAAAACTCTAGAGAACTGCGAGTTTGTGAAGAGCAACTTATAGTTGAAGGAAATCAAATTTACTCTCGGAAAGAAGCTCAAGTTACTCTTCATAGGAGTTCGCGAAATCCTGAAGCTCAGTTTATGGTGGATTGGCATCTTGTGGCCCTGACAGTAATTCAAGAGCGATCCCAAACAGATCCACTTCATATTTTCAAGACTTGGCTCGCACGCATGATTATTTTAGCCCCAATACCAAGCTTAATGACCGGAAATTCTCATGGAGAAACTTTGGAGCCAAAGCGAGATGGTTCAAACTTTGGGGAGTGGTTTGCTGGGTTACTCAGTCCCTATCCCGCTGCCTACACTCAGGTGGATGGATATCTCCGAGAAATTATGCCTGACTTTAAATATTTTCAGAATGAAATTATCGGCAAAGAATTAAAAAGCACGATTGTTATGTTTGAAGAAAACAGTGCCAAGCTGAATGTTTACTTTCAGGATTTATCGGATGGTGAAAAATGTTTTTTTCTTGGGGCTGTTGTCTTGGCTGCAAATAAATCATATGGACCGCTTTTTTGCTTTTGGGACGAGCCGGCAAACTATCTATCCCTATCAGAGGTGGGACATTTTGTCATATCATTGCGACGCTCATTTAAAAATGGCGGACAAATTTTAGTGACATCTCATAATCCTGAAGCCATCCGAAAATTTTCAGATGAAAATACCTTTGTGCTCGATCGGAAAAGCCACTTAGAGCCAACTTTGCTCGAACTGATCAGCGATATTTATATTAGAGGCAATCTTGTGGATGCCTTAATTCGTGATGATGTATAATTATGAGCATAAATAAGTATAGGCCGCACCTGCTTGTGTTACCATAGGATGATGCTAATCGTCAGATTGCCAACGGATTTATTATCCATCAAAACCTGAATAGCCGTGCTATTCAAGTCCTGCCCCCCTCTGAAGGCTGGAAAAAAGTTCTGGATGATTTCCAGAAAGTTCATGCCCCGGAAATGCAAAACATTCCCCACAGAATGATTGTTTTACTTATGGATTTAGATCGGAATGAAGATCGATTGAGTTATGTAGAGAGCCAAATTCCAGAAGAACTAAGAGATCGGGTATTCGTTCTAGGCGTTCTATCTGAACCAGAGAGTTTAAAGAGAGACATCCAAAGGACTTGGGAAGAAATTGGAGAAGCACTGGCAAAAGATTGTTACGAGAATAGGAATGAATTATGGGGACACAATCTTCTCAAACACAACAGAACCACCTTAGATCGGATGATTTCATCTGTAAAACCATATCTGTTTAATTAAAGCATAGGTGTGGGGTACGACCTACGGACCGACAACCGTAACAGCGAAGCCTGTGAGAAAATCGAGTTTTGGGGGGCGATCGCTTGACAGGCAACATTCGGGAAGTATAGAATGTAGTAGTACAGATCGGAAGGTGAGTTAGGGCGATCGCACCGCTGCCAAAACCTGCGATACGGGGTGGACCCCTCGCCGGACCGAAAATCGAGTTTTGGGGGGCGACTGGGAACGGCACAAAGCCAAATCGCGGTTTATAATAGGTACAGGGGATGCGATCGATCGGGCGATACCAGTGGGAATGTTTTTGATCTTCAGGTATGTGTTGCTGTAATGTTATTAGTTAAAACTGAAAAGGAGGCAAAATGATGGTGCAGGACGCGATTTTAGAAAAACTGGAAAAATTACCAGCATCGCTGCAAACGGAAGCGCTTCACTACATAGAGTTTTTATTGCAGAGATATGCTCGGGAATCGTCCCCAAAAGAAATGCCAAAGAAAAAGCGTAAGGCAGGGCTATTAAAAGGAAAAATTTGGATGTCAGAAGATTTTGATGAACCTCTTGAAGAGTTAAAGGACTATATGTAATGTTGCTAGACACTCATACTTTGTTATGGTTTCTTGACGATAGCCCCAGGCTGCCACAAAAAGTAAGAGAACAAATTGAGGATGCGAATAGGTTAGCTGTTAGCATTGTTACGCTTTGGGAAATTGCCATTAAACTTTCGATTAAAAAGCTAGAACTGCAATTTGAGTTTCAAGAACTGCGGGCTTTTTTAGAGCAGCTTGGGATAGAAGTTATCCCGATAACTTTTGCTGATGTGCAGTGCTATGTCACTTTGCCACTTCATCATCGCGATCCATTCGATCGCCTTTTAATTGCCCAAGGGATGAATCGATCGTTGTCTTTGGTGAGTGCCGAGACAAAATTCGATCCTTATGCAATTAGCCGGGTGTGGGAATGAACAAAGCAAATATTTTTTACTTGACTCTACAAGACGAGCAAACGGGATCTCCGAGTTGGGGCGATCGCGTATAAGCCATAACTGGTAGTGCGAGGTACAACCTACGGACCATCGCAGTGAGAAAATCGAGTTTTGGGGGGCGATCGCTTGACAGGCAACATTCGGGAAGTATAGAATGTAGTAGTAAAGGTCAGACTTGGAGGTTTTAAGGCCCAAACGCTTCCACCGCAAGCAGTCTGGTAAACGCAATCTCCGAGTTGGGGCGATCGCGCCTCTGCCATGACTGGCAGTGCGAGGTACAACCTACGGGGTGTTATCCAGATATGCGTTCTCCTAGCCGATGCACATTTATCACCCTATACTACGTTCCTTACTACAAAGCCTGTACGGTTATCCCTACTATTCAATTGCTACACGCATAATTACTATACTTGTAAAAGTACAAGATGTGGAGTCAAAGCCTAAGACTATAAACTATAGGAGTGACTATTTGATCTATAGGTGTGACTATTTCATCTAAACAATCACCTGCTAATATGGTTCACTCTCCTTTGCATTCTACTCCCAAATCAAAAACATTCAAAGTTCTATCGATAGATGGAGGAGGTATTAAAGGTCTGTATTCAGCTCGAATACTTGAACATTTTGAGGAGAGGTTTAAATGTCACATCGCTGATTATTTTGATTTAATTTGTGGCACTTCAACAGGAGGATTAATTGCTCTGGGGATATCCCTCAATATCCCTGTGGTAGAGATTAGAAATCTGTACTATATGCGAGGAAAGCCAATTTTCTCACAGGGAAATAGTTGGCTCGGATTGCTCAAACAGATTTTTCTGAGAAGCAAGTATGATAACAGCGAATTGAAGAGAGCATTAGAAGAAATTTTTGGAGAACGAACCCTTGGAGACTCTCGCTGTTTGTTGTGTATTCCGGCATTTTCTTTAACTGATGGTAGATCATTCATTTTTAAATACGACCATAAAGAAGGTAATCTATGTAGGGATAACAAAACCAGGTGCGTTGACATTGCTCTTGCAACAAGTGCAGCACCGACGTACCTGCCAATCATTACCATCGATAATTACGATCGCAAGCAGTTTATTGATGGAGGAGTTTATGCCAATAATCCAACTATGATTGGGGTAGTAGAAGCACTCCGGTACTTCGTTGGCAACAACAAAAAATTTCAGAAGTTAATGGTAATGTCTATTGGTTCTCTGGAGCCGAATCCTGGTAGGCGATTTGTTGCTAAACATCATCGTTCGGTTATGGACTGGAATAAGGATCTGATCGCTACGTTTTTTGAGGGACAGGCGTATGTTATAGGTTACTTCGTTGAAACTCTGGCTAAGTACTGTGATTATCCATTTGATTACCTGCGTATTCCTGGTGCTCCTCTATCTCCAGAGCAGGCAAGAATTATTAATCTAGACAATACTTCTAGTGAGGCATTGGACTTAATGTCTCAGATGGGAAAAGATCAAGCACTTTTCTGGGACCGAAAACCCGAGGTTGCGGAATTTTTCAAAGAGCAGAAGCAATACATCATTAGGTGAGGATAAGCAAATGGCAAACTGTCATAAATTATTTCTGTATTTCCATAGTAATATTGCCTTAAAACGTAGTCGCAAAGAGTCATTGCGGAAGTCTCGTAATGCTGTTCGCGACAAAATCAGGTATTACTTTCGAGATAAGCAGAATGGCTTTTCTCCAAAATTTCACGGGCAAGGCTCATTCATGATGAAAACTATTATTGAGCCGCTGGATGGAGAGTTTGATATTGATGATGGTATCTATTTCCAAGTAGAAGCAGAACCGAGTCAGAGCACCGGTACCTTTCACCGCTGGATTTGTGAAGCTGTAGATGGTCATACAAATCAAAAGCCTATCGACAAGCAAACCTGTGTCAGACTTGTCTATGCTAACAACTATCACCTCGATCTGCCAATTTACTACATTATTGAAGGGCAGGTTCCCTATCTAGCTCATGAGGAGAAAGGATGGATTAAAAGCGATCCTAGAGAATTCATCCAATGGTTTAATGGTAAAGCTGACAAAGAAGGTCAACTAAAGCGAATTGTGCTTTACCTAAAAGCCTGGAGTGATTATCAAGGTAAGTTGTTGAGTGGATTAATTTTCTCGATCTTAGCGGCTAAAAATATTTGTTTTGTTGATCAGCGAGATGACGTGGCTTTGTACAAAACTCTGTGCAAAATTCAGAAGAATCTGAAACGGAACTTTGTATGCGATCGTCCGACAACTCCTACTGGTGAAAACCTGTTAGAGGAGTACAGCGAAACTAAGAAGGAGAATTTTTTCATACGTCTTAACTGTTTAATTCAATCCGCTGAGAAAGCTTTGGATGAGAAAACAAGCCAGAGGGATGCCTGTAAAGCTTGGCAAAGGCACTTTGGTGACAGATTTTCTTGCAGTAAAAGCGAAGACTAGCATTAGACTGCTTCGGTCATTGGTGCGAGGGAAGGCAAAATCATCCCGATCGCCCATTCCTCATCGAAAGCCTTTCACGGCTTCGTCCAGATTAACACAACTCCCAGTTGTCCGCCAGCCGCGATCGCGCAGTTTGGGCGATCGCGTATAAGCCATAACTGGTAGTGCGAGGTACAACCTACGGACCATCGCAGTGAGAAAATCGAGTTTTGGGGGGCGACTGGGAACGGCACAAAACAAAATCGCGGTTTATAATATGTACAGAGTATTTGATCGATCGGGCGATACCAGTGGGAATGTTTTTGATATTCAGGTGTTGCTGTAATGTTATTAGTTAAAACTGAAAAGGAGAAAGAATGACGATCCAACCTGCTATTTTGGAAAAATTAGAGAGTCTTCCTGAATCTCTACAATTGAAAGTATTACAGTATATTGATTCTTTGATTGAAAACCGCGAACAATATATGGCTAAAGGCCACCCGGCTGCAAACCAGCCTACGGAACAAGAAACGGCTCCTAAAAAGTATCGCGTTGCCGGAACGATGAAAGGGATGATTATCATGTCAGATGATTTTGATGAACCCCTTGAAGACCTCAAAGACTATATGTAATGGACTAGATAGTCTATGCTGCTAGATACCCATGTATTGCTCTGGTTTCTTGATAATAACCCTAGACTCCCAAAGTCGATTAAAGAAAAGATAGAAAACACGGAATCAGTATTTGTCAGTATTGCTTCAATTTGGGAAATATCTATTAAGGTTAATATTGGAAAATTAACAGTGACAACGCCTTTAGAAATGATTAGGGTTAATATGATGGCATTAAATATCCAGGAATTACCTATTACATTTGAAGATGCAATAACTTATGCTTCACTTCCCTTAACTTCTAACCATCGCGATCCATTTGATCGCATTTTAGTTGCCCAAGCAATGAATCGATCGTTGTCTTTGGTGAGTGCCGATACAAAATTCGATCCTTATGCAATTAGCCGGGTGTGGGAATGAACAAAGCAAATATTTTTTACTTGACTCTACAAGACGAGCAAACGGGATCTCCGAGTTGGGGCGATCGCTCCTCTGCCATAACCGGCAGTGCGAGGTACAACCTACGGCGTGGACCATCGCAGTGATAAAATCGAGTTTTGGGGGGTGTGGTCATAAGTAGTTGATAGCCAGGTGCATCTCAGATACATGTATATAGCCCCTGCGCAGCGGAGGGGGCCCGGAGCGTGGGCTTTGTTCATGTAGCCGGGCCCTTTAGGGTTCGGGCGACGAGGTCTCCTACCAACGGGTTTTGACCACACCCAGTTTTGGGGGGCGACTGGGAACGGCACAAAACAAAATCGCGGTTTATGATATGTACACAGTATTTGATCGATCGTAGAGAGTGGGAATGTTTGTGATATTCGTTGCTGTAATGTTATTCGTTAAAACTGAAAAGGAGAAAGAATGACGATCGAACCTGCTATTTTGGAAAAATTAGAGAGTCTTCCTGAATCTCTACAATTGAAAGTATTACAGTATATTGATTCTTTGATTGAAAACCGCGAACAATATATGGCTAAAGGCCACCCGGCTGCAAACCAGCCTACGGAACAAGAAACGGCTCCTAAAAAGTATCGCGTTGCCGGAACGATGAAAGGGATGATTATCATGTCAGATGATTTTGATGAACCCCTTGAAGACCTCAAAGACTATATGTAATGATAAGATAGTCTGTAATGTTCCTTTCACCAGGGTAATCTGTGTTACCCTGGCGCTAACACAACAAGTTAGGCGATCGCACTGTGCCCATCATGGATAAATCCCATTCACAATAAGCACATTCAGGAATAATTGAGATGGACAAGCAAATCTTATCCATCCCAAATAACTACTTACCGAATCGCAGCGGCGATCAAACGCTCCCAAGCCCAGTCTGGCAGCAGCCAACGCAGAAATATCAATAGTTTGGCATCCATCGGCGTGGCGTATCGTTTTTTGGGATTGCGACCGTTCACGGCTTGTGAAACTGCTTTGGCAACCACATCGGGACTGGAGGCATTCGGGTAATGATTGAGTATTCGTGCCATGGGTTCGACCAGGGCACTGTAAAGCGATCCTTTGGAAGTATCTCGTAAAGTCTGGGCGGCGATGCTGGACCATTCACTTTGAATCGTCCCGGGTTGCACGACCACCACTCGAATGCCAAAGGGTTTTGTTTCCACCCGTAACGCATCGGATAAAACTTCGAGTGCATGTTTCGTCGCGTGATACCAGCCCCCGATCGGCATCCAAATTCGCCCGCCCATGGAACTGATATTGACGATCGTACCCGATCGGGCCGCACGCATTGCGGGCAGAACCAGTTGCGTCAGCCGTATTAATCCGAAAACGTTCACCTCAAATTGTCGCTTCGCCTCTGGCAAGGGCACATCTTCGATCGCCCCGTAGGATCCGTAACCGGCGTTATTCACCAGTGCATCAATTCGCCCCTCTGTAGAGAGCAGTGTCTGCACGGCGGCTGTCATACTGGCTTCATCTGTGATATCAAGGGACAGGATTTTAGCCCCCGCTGCGGCGATATCAGCCATTTTTTCCACTCGCCGCGCTGCACCATAAACTATCCAGCCATCTTGCAGAAGTTGCTGTACGATCGACTTACCGATCCCGGACGAAGCGCCCGTAACCAAGGCAACTTTTTCTTTGGAATCGCTAGACATGGGAACCTCCTAACCTGATTATCCACTTTAGTATAGTCGTCTCATTGGACAATGGGCGATCGGCGATCTGGTTTTCATGTCATCTCAGCAGGAGGCGATCTTTGGAGAGGTTATATCTTCTCCGGTTGAATGCCCATAATCAAATCCGATGGCAACTGTAGCGCGATCTCGTGACTGGGGCGATCGCGGCTCTGCCATAACCGGCGGTGCGGGGTACGACCTACGGACCGATCGCAGTGATAAAATCGAGTTTTGGAGGGCGATCGCTTGACAGGTAAGATTCGGGAAGTATAGAATGTAGTAGTACAGTTCTGACTTGGAGGTTTGGCGGTACGGCTGTGGCACGCGAGCAGTCGCGAGCAGTCTGGCGAACGCAAGCTCCGAGTTTGGGCGATCGCTCCTCTGCCATAACCGGTGATGCGGGGTACTTCTCACCGATTAAACTCGCTCTTGCCTAGTGGCTGTTGCTTATCCTACACTACTAAAAGATTGTGCTGACAAATAATGGTTATGGTTAAGAGATGGCGCTGGGACCAAGGTAGATTAACATATTTTCGCTTTGAAAATATTAAGAAAATTTGTGAAGGTCTTGTTGAGCTTGAGGGGAGCAATATTGGTCGAGATGGAGACCCTTTTATTAGAGAAGTTCTCACATCTCGAACGGGCTTATCATTTGCCCCAACTACTTACACCCTGTGGAGAAACTATGCTCGTGTGTTCGCCTGTGCTTTGATAGCAACCCAGTTAGACGGAAACTTAAGAGTTACAGATATTGGTCAGAGACTAGCTGGTGTTGACTCCTCTGAGATAGATGTAGACGAATATTTTTCATTCTGGATTCCACGATTCTATTTGCCTTCCCCCGCATTCCAAGATTACACACCCTCTGATAATCGCGTTTTCCCTCTATGCGCTGTCTTGAAATATCTATTTGCGCAATTATTGGAGCATGGAGAAGCTCTTATAGAGCTATCACAAGTTTTCTCTTTGATAATAGGTAATAACTGTAATGGATGTGAACCCTTAGAGCATTACAGAGCTTTGAAAATGGTAGAGCGTTTACCAATTGGTGACGAAGAGAGGCAAGTTCGGGAAATGCTAATTTTTGCTAGCCAAATGAGTTGGTTAAAGTGGTATAGCGGTGCATTGATAATCGATCTAGTTCGCGATGACTTACAAAGTATAGAAGACCTGCTCGGCTTTGTAGAACCTCTACAAAACCATAGAAGTCCTACGCAACAGCAAGAAATTTTAGCTCTTGGAAGAGTGACTGCTGAAATCAAAGAACCATTTTCACTGGCTACCAGAGAAATCCCTGAAGACATCCTCTTCACTGAAGCAAGAAAAGTAAGAGTAACTCATTTAAGAACCGAACGAAGTCCTCAGCTGAGGAGATTATATTTTTCAAGAAATCCGCTACCAGTGTGTGATATGTGTACTTGTGATATGCGCCAGAGATATCCTTGGACTAGCAACATTTTAGAAGTTCATCATTTACTACCACTTTCATCAGCCATCACTATTACAGGGGCAGGAACATCTATAGAAGATGTTGTTGGCTTATGTCCCAACTGTCATCGAAGCGTTCATGTATATTACAAGCAATGGTTTGAGAGAAATTTAGTTGATGATTTTTCCTCTAAAGATGAAGCGAAAGAAGTTTATCAATTAGCAAAGGAGGCAATTCGGCTATGAAGTCTTATTCAAGTATTACTATTGACGAACAATTAGACATTGTAAATAGATGTATTGCCAAAAAGCTAGACCTGCACAGTGAGTTGAAGCGGAGGAGCTTGAGATATGACGATCTTAGATACAGAAATAATCCACCTATAACTCCTAGTTCGATTCAGTTCCTAACACCTGATAATTTTGATTTGGAAAATCATGGCGTTCCAGTAGTTAGCTTCTTCTCTGGTGCCGGTGGCTTAGATATTGGCTTTGAATATGCAGGTTTTCAACACCTAGCTTCAATTGAAGTCAATCCTATTTTTTGTCAAACAATTAGATTGAACCGACCTGATTGGGTTGCGATCGGACCACCTGAATACAGTGGAGATGTAAGAAATAGAGAAGAATTTTTCACGATTTTGAAGTTAATTGTCGGCATTTCAATTCCATTTGAAGGGATTTTTACAGGAGGTCCGCCCTGTCAACCTTTCAGTATTGCCGCTAATCAAAGATTCGCGAAAGACGGAGATAACTTTAAGAGAGTTGGTTTTGCTCATGCTGATTTCGGGAATCTTCTCTTCGACTTTGTTTGGTATGTTCAACAATTTCAACCAAAAGCTTTCTTGATTGAGAATGTTACAGGATTACTAGATATTGACGGCGGCACTCAGTTATCGGAAGCACTTAATCTTTTAGGAGGGTGTGGATACAACATCTCTGAACCGGTGATAGCAAATGCTGCGCATTATGGTGTTCCACAAAATCGGAATCGCCTCTTTGTATTTGGTCATCGTACCAATAACAAATTTATCTTTCCTGAACCAAGCTCAAAGGTTGTTACCTGCTATAAAGCTTTTGAAAAAACAATGGACGGCTTAGAAAATCATGTAACCAGAAAGCATAAAGCAGAATCATTGATTAGATATATGGAGCTAAATTACGGAGAGCGAGATCGACTGGGAAGAGTTGATAGATTAGATCCTAATCTGCCATCTAAAACGGTAATCAGTGGAGGTACGAAGGGTGGCGGCAGATCCCATCTGCATCCTATTTATCCTCGGACTTTAACTGTCAGAGAATCAGCGAGGCTACAAACATTCCCTGATGATTTCGTTTTTTGTGGTCCAACTGCGCGTCAATTTACACAAGTTGGAAATGCCGTACCACCTTTACTGGCTTTACAGTTAGCCCGCTATATATATTCTCAAATATACCTGTGAATTGCTAATTGTGAATTGTTAACTGGCAATTAACAATTAGCAATTCACAATTAGCAACTTGCAGCTGCTGATGTAGCTTGGGTTTCCGCACGAAACCCAACTGGACCAACGCCGGTTAGGTTTCGTGCTTAAGAAAACCTAACCTACGGTATTAAGGTAAATTTACGGATGTCAGATGCGATCTTAACCGGACGCTTCACCCATTTTACCTAAATAGCTGTGACAACACCTGAAGGTGTTTCTGTTAATTTTTCTGCCTTCAACCAGTCCCGTTGCTGCCAAAAGTTCGGAAAACTCTTCAATGCTGGCAAATGCTGGATGAAACCATTGATCCAGAAGTTGCCGCATGAGCGGGCGTTCCCAAAAAAGGAAACATGATTCTGGGCAGCGTATTTTTCCCTTGCTGCTGTAGGACTTATGCAAATACTTCTTCACTATTTTGGCTTCGATGCACCAGACCCTACCGGTATAAGGGAACTGAATTGCGTAATTCGTGTTCTGGTATAGAGATATTTATATTCTATGATACTCTCTCTAGAGGTAATTATGTAAAAATATGTAAAAATATGTTAAATTATGTAAACAGGTTTGTAGTGAGGACTTTAGTCCAGGTTTGTAGTGAGGACTTTAGTCCTCAACCGGTGCGATATTCACCGGTAGCCCAGAAACCCGGTTTTTTGGAAAAACCGGGTTTCTTATTGATGCTAATTGACAATTGCCTGGGTTATTGGTCCATAAACCAGAGACCAGGATCGCTTTCCCAGGTTTCGTTCAAATCTGGCAAATTAATGTTAATTTGGTCCTGTGGGCGATCTTCGTCAAGTAAATTCTCCTCTCCGGAAGTGGAACGGCGCGTTTGATTGAGGTTCCGGATCACCTTCTCCAATACATCATTGAAACTATTGTCCTTGTCTGCGACTATGTTGTTCAGGCTTTCGGTAAGGGTTTGGCAGAAGTTGGCCCCTTGATGTTCTCCAGTCCAAAGATAAATGATTTTGGGCAGGGTCTTTTTACCTTGCTGCACCGTCATTGCCAAGTCATCCCCTGACTGCATGCATCCAAACTGAGTTGTTGGGCCATTGGCAGTAACGACGGACGGCTGAGATGGATTTCCTTGAGGGATTCCCATTACCATCCGATCGTTGCCATTGCCTATGAGGGTGTTGTCCTCTAAGACTGGCTGAGACTGACCTATCACAATTATGGAATGATCTTCATTATTCTCGATCCTGTTTCTACTCAGTATTGGACGAGCTGATTTTGTGATCACTATTCCCGAGCGATTGTCGATCGCCATTCCATAGCCGGTGTTCCGAAACTCATTGTCTCTGATTTCGCCGCTGGCTTCATTAGAGATAAAAATGCCATTGCCAGTATTCTCCAGGAAGCGATTGTTTGCAATTATCGGCTTAGCAGAACCGACGATCGCGATTCCATCTCGGTTGTTATTCCTCAAGGTGCTATTGCGAACAGTGGCATCAGTTTCTATCCAAATCCCGGTACCCCGCGTATTGGGATTTGTGACTGTCACTCCCAGAATCTGACTATTCTCACCTGGCACTATGGTGACATTTTGACCAGCCCAGGAGCCATTCAAGGGGCCATTAAGGTGAAAGCCACCGCCAACAATTTCAGTTCCTGCACCCTGTCGGCGTTCGTCTCCCTGGAGAATTACCCCATCGGGAAGCTTGAGAGGAAATTCTTCGCTTGTATATCGACCAGGATTAAACTAAACAAGACTGTCGCCAGCCCTGTTCGTCTTCAAAACCGGACGTGAGACTTTCACCTCATCCGGCTCCTCGGTTTCCCTATCCCGTTTCCGGGTGCGGCTTGATTGACTACCATCTATTCGCGTTTTCTGATGATGGCAGTAGTCATGGAGCAATTGCAGATTGTCATACCTATCCTTACCGCCTAATGATTTCGGCAGGATGTGGTCTACTTCCCACTTATCCCCGTCTATAAATAGCCTTCCGCAGTGTCCACATTTGCCCTTTTGACTGCCCATGAGCTTTAATACTCTGGTGCTTATATTGGGGCTCTTGCGTAGTCTCTTACTCCAGTAAACAAGATTTCCGCCCATCGGGCTAGCTGTCCCTTTTACTTTTACGTGCCTTACAATTTCCGTCTCGGAGTGTCGGGTTAGTTTTGCCCCTTTAGCGTCCATGAAGTTCCACTGTTGGCTGCCTTCAGCTTTCCAGTATTTTTGGTACACCCATCTTTTTGTTTTGTTGGGATGCCGTCTCTTAGCCCATCTTTCTGTTATTTCCCACAAGTACATATCCAGTTCTCCGAATATTTCCTTGCTCACCACCGTCCTGTTGTAGTTGCACCAACCCTTTATTATCGGGTTCAGCTTGTTTATCAGTGCGGCCTGTGGTGCGGCCTTACCTTGGGCCCTCACTTCTGGGGTCACCTTCAGAGGCCAGGCCCCTAGCCCGAGAACACTTGATAATGTCAGAGCTATTATGAGAGTTTTTGGGGTCTTAAGTTTATGTTTCACGATAGTCCTGTGATGCTATAGAGAGGCTACTTCATATGATACTCTGTTTAGAGAGGCAATTCCGTTAAATTATGTTAAATTATGTTAAGCCGTTTGTAGTGAGGACTTTAGTCCTCAACCGGTGCCGTTTGTAGTGAGGACTTTAGTCCTCAACCGGTGAGATCGCCTCTAGGAGAAACAACCCTATTTCCTTATGGAGTCCCTCGTTTTGTTGGGGACATCCCGACTGGGTGAGACACCTGGGACAACCGAATTGACAATCACAAGCTGCCGCCAAAGACATAGCCTTTGCGGCCAAGCGAGAGAAGTGCTGAAAGATGGCCTCGGCGGCACCATTGCCGCCATCGCAGGTATCGAAGAAATAGCCGACAACGGTGGGGCGATCGCCTTCTTTCTGGACAAGGTAGTTAACATCCAGACTAGAGGAGAGCACGACTAAAGGCAGGGCGAAGCTCAGCAGATGTCCGATACTGTGTAAAGCTAACCAGCCTGGAGTCGAGATCCACAAATACTCTAGTCCATTAGGAATTGTGTCTTGATGTTGCTCTCTGACAGTCTTTTTGAGGCGCAAGACCTCCTGGGAGAGCGCCTTTAACAGGCCAGGATTAATCTCTACCTTAAGTAAAGGAGCTTGATAGGTAGTGCCGTAGGGTTTCTCGAACTGAATTTTTTCCTTTACCTCGTTTATTTCAGCATAATGCAGCTTCCGACCGCAAGCGGAGCAGCTTTTACTCTCCTGGGGCCAGTGATACTTAGGACATCTTTTATTAGTACAAGTAAGGCGATATTCTCTGCTTAACACATCATATCCCGTTACCAGGGAAGTAATTTCTCCCCAATACAGCCGCAGTCGCAGTCTTCCTTCTGTCAGGGCGGTATTAATAATCTTGGTTTCCTCAAGTTTTGACAACCGCTTAACTTTTAAGTCATTCTCTGCTTGAGTAAACATATTTGGCGGCTCGCTCAATGGTTTTAGGTATGCTTTTCCCTTTTCTATATCTAGCTTTTCACACTCATAAGTGAGCAGACTTTTACCATCGTCGCTAGCAGTGTAAATTGCTTTCGGAAAAACCTCTCGGTAAGCGATGTCTAATGACATATTCTCAAACTCTTCTCCTGTCTCAGCGTTCACCAAGTCAACGCTGAGGGAGTTATTGCCTCTAATATTAACATTTTTGTGAGGATAACCATATGTCTGCAAATAATCCCTGGCAGACATAGAAAGCTTTTCCTGTTCCAGCAGTGCTGAGGCGATCGCCCCTGCTTTTTCTCCAAACCTACTTTCTATATCCTGGAATGGTAACCCGCTTTCAGCGCCGCAACATTCTAGATGCTTGCTCAAAATTGTGGGATAATCTGGATTAAAGACAGCACTTTCCACTTCCCCTTCTAGTAACTGTTGGGGATTTTTTCCGTAGTAGTTGTCTAGGGCATTTTGGGCCACGGGCAGGAAGATAATCAACCCCGGATGCTTCCGGCCCACCCGTCCGAGGCGCTGGCGAAAGGACATGATCGAACCGGGATAGCCCCGCAACAAGCAAAAATCTAATTCTGGTAAGTCAATGCCAGCTTCTAGGGCCGAAGTGGAGATGATAACCTTCAGCGAACCTGTCTCTAGCTGGCGAATTAAATTGCGGCGGCGATCGCCCTTCAGGGAACCGTAGAAAATGCCCGCCTGCTGGGCTAAATAGCCAAGTCCTTGTCTTGCCGTCTCTCGTTGAATTAAGGAGAGCAAATTCTTCACCGCCCCTCGGGAGTTACAGAAGACAAGTCCCCTTAAATTCTGCTGCAACAGGGATATAATAATCTTACAGGCATCGGGATTAGCGGTGTCGCTAGGGGCAAAGGAGAGAATCGTTTGCGTACTGGCAGTTGCATCGCTGCGTTCAATTAGATGCAGTCTCTCGGGTTGATGGGTTCTCCCGCTAAAGCGCCTGGCCATTTCGGCGGGGTTGCCAATAGTAGCAGAAGAACAAATAAACTGCAATTTCTCACTATTTCCGCCCACCTCATCCACGGCGCGACGCAATCTGCGCATTAGGTTAGCAAAGTGAGCGCCAAAAGCACCGATATAAGTGTGAGATTCGTCAATAACTACCCAATGCAGACGGCGGAGAAACTCTCGCCAAGGTTGCCATTCTCCCCGCCGCCGCACCTTTTCTAATTGGTAATGCAGTAAGTCGGGACTGACGGCTAAAATGTGGGGAGGGTTGGGTAAAAAGAGTTTCTTGCGATCGCCCCTAGAAGTATCCCCGGTCATTTGGCCGACTTTCAACCGATCGGAGAGAGGAAAGGTGGCGACTAACCGTTGCAGTTTCCGCAACTGGTCAAAAGCGAGGGCCTTGAGAGGAAAGATATAAAGGGCGCAGTTATGAAGTTGCTTGAGACAAGATTCGAGAATAGCTAAATTGTAGCAGAGAGTTTTCCCCGAGGCTGTGGGAGTGGTTATCGATAAGTCCTTGCCACTTCTGAGTTGTTCTAACGCTTCCAACTGATGTCCGTACAAGCTGGTAATGCCCACCTGCTGTAGCCCCTGGACCAGGGCCGGAGGTAAATATTCTGGGATCTGATAGCGCTTTCCCGGTGATGCAGTTATAATCGTGATGTCCGCGATACTTGAGGAGAACTGGGAGGCGATCGCCCGGTACTCTGGTTTATTAATTGCTTGAATAAGTTCAAAAGCTATTCCAGTTTCACTTTGAGTAAAATTTTTCTCTTCTGTGGTTTCTGGGACTACCTCTCCCGACTGCACTGCTTGCTGCCAATCCTTAAATTGTACGGGAATGGAGTAACCCGGAAACTTGACAATCAGGCGGTTCCCGAGAATGCCAATCACTTTACCCGCACCGTAGTGAGGGGAATGAACGGTTTTTCCTGGTGCGATAAAATCTGGTTTCTCAGTCGGTGTGGCCGACTTAGCAGCGCGGATAATAGCAGCATAGTCGGGAGGTTGTGATTCAGTCATCGGCTATAGGTACGCTACCGTTCGGGAAAAATCTGTATCCTTCTTTATTATAATCGAAGCAATGCTGCTAAGTCTCCCATCCGACTGAAGTGCAAAAATCAGCCACCCAGTGGGTGGCTTGAGATGAAGCTGCGGCTATATTTACAATTGAGATGCTCCCATGGGAGGGCGCCCTTACAGGATCTCGCTAGCTACATTCAGGGTGGCCGTCGCAGCTTCACCAGAGAGTTCGTCGGTGTTGACTTTCACAATGCGACGACGCGCTTGGGAGACTTTGGGAAGCATCAAGGTCAGTACTGGAAGTTGGCCTGTACGCGATCGTTCTCAATCTCCACTGGCAGGTACACAACCCGACGGAACTTACCATAGGCAAACTCCGATCGCAGATAAGCATCATAGTTGTCCTGGCGAGGATAAGGCTGTTCCCCCGCAACTAGCACCGCATCTGCGGTAACCTGGATATCAAGTTTGTCGCGATCGACCCCCGGCAGTTGGACCCTGAGCAGCAGGTTATCAGGGGTATCAACCAGCTCGATCGGGGGATTCCAGAGCGTTTCAGCGGTGGAGGTAGTGCTAGTTATCTCACTAAAGATTTCATTCATCTGATGGGAAAGGGCTTCCATCCGCTGAAAACTGTCATCAAAAGCTTGCCAACGCACAATCATCTGGTCAGCCTCCTAATTTCACTTGTAACGGTTTAAGTTTTTCGCCTCAACAGTACTCGGCCTCGCCGCCCGAACCCGTTCCCAGGCAGAGCCGTGGGAACGAGGGGTCCGGCTACAGGAACAAAGCCCACGCTCCGGGCCCCCTCCGCTGCGCAGGGGCTATATTACATGCATCGGGCGATGCACCCGGCTATCAACTACTTGTGACCGCCCCAACAGTCTGGTGCGAGTTATGCTATAACTGTTCTATGTTCAAAACATAGTTAAACTCCCGTCAACTGTGGTTTCCCAGCTTGGCGAGTTTCCCGAACTAGACAATTCCAGTTTTCCGCGACTGGATGCCAGTTCTTTATAGGCGCACAATGGGAATTATCTTGCGCTTAAATGGATTGGTGTCCACCTCAGATAACTGCTGCACCTGGATCTCAAAGATGCGCAGTTGAGAAGTACTATCTCCGTCAACACTGGTCATATCGATCAGTTCCAGCAATCGATCGGGAGTCATCTGGTCGGAATGCACGCAGTCCCAGAGACTGCCGACATTAAATGTATGGTCTCGCCAGTTCCTGGGGTAAGCCCGGGAGAGATAATTCTCCCATTGTTGGGGATGTTCCAGCATATGTTGAGCAATTTCCATCTGCGACTGTGCTTCCACTACCTGGAAGTCGCTTTCGTACATACCTTCATCGAAGAGTGAGGTAACAAGGTAGAGCGCCATATAGTCCTCCCTTAACTTCTCCTACCGCCTATGGTAGCGTCCTGGATGGCAGTCATCACCCCGATAGAGCAAACACAACTTCTTTTTCTAGAAAGCCGATCTTCCCAGACTGTGGAGGTTTGTCTAGGATAAGAATTGAAGGGGAAATAAGCCTAGATGGCAGTCATCACCCCGATAGAGCAAACACAACTTCTTTTTCTAGAAAGCCGATCTTCCCAGACTGTGGAGGTTTGTCTAGGATAAGAATTGAAGGGGAAATAAGCCTAGATGGCAGTCATCACCCCGATAGAGCAAACACAACTTCTTTTTCTAGAAAGCCGATCTTCCCAGACTGTGGAGGTTTGTCTAGGATAAGAATTGAAGGAGGAAAGAAGCCTCTCGCATATATCTTACCTGACATTGATTAAGGAGGTAGAACTATGGCACTTGTACGTTTTGAACCTTTCCGTGAAATTGACACGATGCAACGGCAAATGAATCGCCTGTTCGACGACTTCTTCACTACTTCTCGTCGGGGCGACGGAACTTTAGCCTTTACACCTGCTGCGGAATTGTCGGAAACAGCGTCAGCTTATCACCTGAAACTGGAAGTTCCTGGTATGGACATTAATGACCTGGACATTCAGGCGACTGCTGAAGCTGTATCTGTGAGCGGCGATCGCAAATCAGAAAGCCAAACTGAAGAGAATGGCCTGACTCGCAGTGAGTTTCACTACGGCAAGTTTCAGCGTGTCATTCCTCTACCCGGTCGCATAAATAATCAAAATGTGCAAGCCGAGTATAAAGATGGCATTCTGACCTTAAATCTGCCGAAAGCTGAAGAAGAGAAAAACAAGGTAGTTAAGGTCAAGGTTAGCTAATATTAGTAGGGTGGGCACCGCCCACCTTACCCGTAGGCAGCGATCGCAACTGCATTTTTCCAGAAAGCCGCAATGACTATTCAGCGAAGGTTTGTATAGGATAAGAAGTGAACGAGTAAATAAGTTTTCAAGATTTAGGAGGTAGAACTATGACACTTGTGCGTTTTGAACCTTTCCGTGAAATTGACACTATGCAACGAGAAATGAATCGCCTGTTCGACGACTTCTTCACGACTTCTCGTCGGGGCAACGGAAATTTAGCTTTTGCACCCGCTGCGGAATTCTCGGAAACGGCGTCAGCTTATCACCTGAAACTGGAAGTTCCTGGCATGGACATTAATGACCTGGACATTCAGGCGACTGCTGAAGCTGTATCTGTGAGCGGCGATCGCAAATCAGAAAACCAAACTGAAGAGAATGGCCTCACCAAGAGTGAGTTTCGTTACGGCAAGTTTCAGCGAGTCATTCCCCTGCCCGGTCGCATCAATAATTCTCATGTTGAAGCCGAGTACAAAAATGGCATTCTGACCTTAAATCTGCCGAAAGCTGAAGAAGAAAAGAACAAGGTAGTTAAGGTCAAGGTTAGCTAATGAATGTCGGGTGGGCACCGCCCACCTTACCGTTGAACTTATAAGGAGCAATTGTAGCAACCTGGTGGAACGTGATATCGGGATATGGATTAGCTTGTTTGAGTTACCTCAAGCACTTTGATGATGCCGAAAATCGCGAGAAAATTAACACCGCACTCAAGGCCACTCTCAACTGGGGATTTGGTCTCAACCACTCCCTCTGTCATGGGGATGGGGGTAATCTGGAATTATTCTTGCAAGCCCGTGAAATTCTCAAGGATCGGGAGTGGGATGTTAAGCTCCACCGGGGGCAATGATGCTCGAAAGTATCGACAAGCATGGTTGGCTCAGTGGCATTCCCTTGGAAGTTGAAAGTCCAGGACTGATGACTGGACTGGCAGGCATTGGCTACGGACTGTTGCGACTGGCTGAACCCTCACGGGTGCCCCCGGTGCTGCTGCTAGCTCCGCCAAAGGAGGAAAACTGCGCTCCATAAGGACCGTAAAGGACGTCGTCTAGCGGGACTTTGGGAAAAAATAGGTCTTTAGGAGCCTCAAACCCTTTTATAGAGCCATTTTTAGGTCGATCGGGTCTAGATATCCGCAGGCTCAGGGTTTGCTGCCATTAGATCTCCCTTCGACGTAAAACGCATACTATGTAAGGGTTTGAGCAGTTTTGGGCCCGATAAAATTCGCAAGTCCCGCTAGTCAACTAGACCGGAAAATTATCAAAATTTTCTCTCATTCCCACTTGACAGGAGGCAGTACAATGGGTTAAGCTAAGAAAAGACAGGGAAGGAACAGATGCTGGTTAAAGCAGAGCGAACCGAAAATTATCAAAATTTTCTCTCATTCCCACTTGACAGGAGGCAGTACAATGGGTTAAGCTAAGAAAAGACAGGGAAGGAACAGATGCTGGTTAAAGCAGAGCGAACCGGAAAATTATCAAAATTTTCTCTCAGAGCAGTGGACAGGAGGCAGTACAATGGGTTAAGCTGAGAAAAGACAGGGGAAGGAGCAGATGCTGGTCTGACGCTGTGTTAGATAGAGTGGCGATCGCAGCAATTATATTCTCTTTAGTTCTGGCTTGGGGCTTAGGGAGGGCAAATTAACTCGCAGCCAGAAGTAGAAGGAGGCAAACATGGCTCGTAGAGTGACCAAAGGAGGTTGTATGGGAAATCGCAGAGACCGGAAAATGAGCGAAAAATTATAGAGTAGGACTTGACAGGAGGCAGTACAATGGGTTAAGATAAGAAAAAAGTGGGGAAATGGTTCGCATGTGCGGTTTAAAGAGATTACAAATTTATATAGTAATCGACGTGAGATATATACGTGAGATATATTTAAAGAGTATTACAGAGGATACAACATTGCTTTGAGAGAGCATGAAGATGGAATGGAGTAAGGAAGAAATACTGTTCATAAAGCTGTGCAAAGGGCTCGTTCAGATATGCGATCGCATCAATCGCGGGGAGCCAGCGTATCAGATTGATTCTGCGCAGCCGTTTCCACAAGCTTTATATGAAGCGTTTAAGGCATTAAGCCTGAAATGGATACTGAGAGATGGTGAAATGCAACATCCATCAATACTATGTATGGTAGAGGCAGCCAGAAAAGCAGTAGAAGCAGTAGAACCGACCTTTTCAGAGTTGGTTGATTTTCCTGAAGAGCCACTAATTGAGAATAAAAGCCGTCCATCTGAGGAGTGCGAGGCATGGGCAAGTGACTTTGATTTAAACCTGGAACGCGAACAGAATCAGAGCTATATACCACGTCTGATGGCAGAAATTGAAGGACTTAGTTTACCTCACAGTACATATACATTGGTGCGTCGTTTCATTGCCGAAAATCCATTCCCTTCAGATTTCACTTTGGCGAGTTTGAGAGACAAAAACCCAGATATAGATCCAGTGTATAACTTGTTGATGAAAGCATATAGGGATGCACCGCCCCAATCTGAATCAATGCCACTATGCAAGGTATGTGGAGGCTATTTAGATTGTGCTGCACGAGAAATAGAGGGATGTTGTGAAGCGTTGGAGGGGCGCGTAGATAGAGCACCGATTGAAGATACTGTTATCTGCCTAATCAGACCTTCTCTTATCGAGTTGCGTTTGGTTAAAACTCTCGAACAGATAGGGAAGCAGCAGGGCTTACAGGTCGAGCTATGGCCTCAACTAGATAAAGCAGATTTGAAAGTAACGTTACCAGCAGGAGATGTTTGGGCGATCGATGCGAAAGATTGGGGCAGTGCGACAAAGTTAGCAAAAGATTTAAATCAAGATACGATAGCAGATATCGGACAATCCCAGTCGTTCTTTGTAGTGCCAGATTACCGTTGGAACAATCTGGCATACAAAGCAGCCTTGAGGAGCCGTTACCAAGGGAGTATTGAGGTTTTATCAGAATCGGAGTTTGTTCAGCGTGTTAGGAGAGTGCTCGGATGAGGGATAGAACAGTTTGGATTGAAAGGCTAAAAAGAGCAATGGGAGGAAACTCTCCACCGATCGCAATGAACTTTGCTGATTTTGCTCGTACAGAATTAATGCTTTATGCTTTGCGGACGTATTTTCCCGAGCAACTCATTCAGAAAGCACATCTTCTGATGCAAGGTTATCGGGAAGCAACTATGACAGATACCCAATGGGATATCCTAAAGCACCTACGCCATTTAGCTCCAGAATTTGGTAGTTCCATTAGTTGGGAAATAACCCTTCGCAGTTACGATGAGGTTGCCAGAAGTGACACTTCTGGTTGGCTTGGTTTTGATATTGATTACACTGCCAATATAATTACTCTAACCCAGAATATGGTAGTGGCTCGATATGACCTGTACGACAGGACATTGACACAACCGCTGCAATTTCAATCCAGAAAATACAGACCTGCTCCACCAGGGGACTACGAATTCAATATTAATCCACAACAGACACGAATAATCCGAATTCCACAAGAGATCGCAAGTATTGGCACAGAATATGCGACTCAAATTCCTGACATTAGACTCTCTCAGAACCGTGAGGCTATCAGAATACCTCTAGATAAGCTGATTCAAAAGGGAACCCAACTTGAATCTATTTTGGGATACGATGCAGGACAAATACTGAGTCAATCAAATTACTGGGATATTCAGCAGAATAAAACAGCTACAGAAATCCTCATTGATAAACAAGGACATATTTTAGGTCCAACTGGTAGCGGCAAATCAACTTTGATAGATTGTCTCGTCACATATTTAATAGAACGTGGCAAGCGAGTGGCCATTTCAACTAACAGCGTCGGTGAAGTTCAGACTTGGCTTGAGTTTGCTCAGAAGGTGGGTATTAAAGCTGTTCCAATTATTGGAGATTCAGAGCGACATAAGCATCTTAGCAGACTAAATCAAGCTGTAATGTTCAGCGATAATCAACAGCCTTTCACTCATCCAGGTTTCCGATGGCTTGCCCAATGTTGCCCCCTTTACGGCTTGTCTGATGTTCAAATTCCGCAACCATCAGATGGACAGCGCCACAGACCACCTTGCTTTCAAAAGCTACGAGATGTAAACGATACTCAGAAAAATCCATATGATTGCCCGATCGCACCTATTTGTCCAAGACATATCAAAGCTTCTGACTTAGAAGATGCTCAAATGATTGTCGGAACATTGCCAGGGTTTATTCAGAAGAAGGTGTCTGCTCACGCCCTGACGGAAAATATCACCATTCTCGAATATTTAGCCCTGACAACTGACTTATTTATCATTGATGAGGTCGATCTTGCCCAACCTAAGCTGGATGAGATATTTTATCCAACTATAACTCTTGCGTCTTTTGAATTGATTCAGGACACTTGGACAAGAGTGGAGTCTTATCAACACGTGCATGGACCTTTGGAGGGAGAGGTTGTTGTGCCGGAGAGGTTCAACGATCCCTACCTGGAACAGTCAGAAGACCAGCGACACTTAGCTAATCGAGGAATTAGTGTCCTCATGTATTTGATGAGAAATATCCCCGAAGGGATCAAGGGTAAATCTTCCAATATAGAAATTGAAAAGCTTTTAAGAAAATATACTCAAAAGGGGAGATTGTTTACAGCCTGGACATTTTTCGATAAATTAGCCGAACAAATTTCAGGATTGGCTCATATTCGGGTTAATCCTCAAAAAGTCAGGCAACAAACTTTGGTCAAACGCGAACGTCTCTATAAGCAATATCGTGAAATATTCAAGCGAATCCAGGATAACCCTGTTTCACCCGATATTATTGGTCTTAACAATACAGATAAGGCAATTGTATTACGTTTAGCACTTGTTTCTGGCGTGCTATTGGCAGGAGATCTATCAACAACTGTGCCTCACCCACAGTGTCATAGGTTTATTAAAGAAACAAAATGGGATATCAAATTTGAGAAATTAGAATCTGATGTTGAACGTTTCATAGAAAATCTTGCCAAACTCTTACAATTAGGGATTTATTCAGCCCATGTACTGGGTGCCTTAGGGAAGCATGTCTCTGCTAGACGAAGAGCCAGTGTTGATTTAGACACAACCTTCCCCTTAACTCCTCCAAGTGATTTCGATTGCTTACTGCCTAATTCTCCTGTTGGATCTGTCACCAGCGCTCAATATATTAATAGACAACTGAAAGTATATCGGGGGATTGCTTTAGGTCGGGCACTCTTAAGTCAATGGCATTCTATATTTAGTGTTGATGGTCTTACTCCCACAAATCTCTTGATTACCTCAGCAACCAGTTATTCAGGGGAATCTAAACAGTCTTATCCTTTCCACGTGCAACTCAAGCCAACATTGTCGATCGAGCCACCACCGGATAAAGCTAAAGCGGTAGCTAATGATAGTGAGTTCTTCTATTGTCCCGTTGTGGATGATGCCGGATATCCTGTATTTATCTCTGGTAGCCAAGGAGATGACCGCATAGAAAATATCAGTCGGATGATTGCAGGGCTTTGTCGAACCAGCAAACAAAGCCGGTCATTACTCGATCGATTTCAAGATTACTTGGTTGAAAATGTTGGAAGCGATCGCAAAAACTTACTCATAGTTACAAACAGCTATGCAGAAGCAAAAGCATTTTACGGCTGCCTGAAGTCTCCTTACCAAGATAAAGCTTCCTATGTTGTTCAGGATGGTCGGTGGGCATCAGATGAACAGGTTGCCAGATCTAAACTCACGGAATTTCCGGGGCGTGGTAAGGAGTTTTTAATCGCTCCAATGGGTGCAATATCCCGTGCTGTTAACCTGATGGACCCGCAAACTGGAGAGCCATATTTTGGCGGTATGGCGATCGCAGTCAGGCAGCATCCTAGCCCAGACGACAATCAACCTGTCATCAGTGGTGTTAGTAAA
The DNA here is from genome assembly GCA_005518205.2 of Hormoscilla sp. GUM202. Taxonomy (GTDB): domain Bacteria; phylum Cyanobacteriota; class Cyanobacteriia; order Cyanobacteriales; family Desertifilaceae; genus Hormoscilla. Next base: position 9,510 of record RFFC02000070.1, on the reverse strand, counting down.
GCAACGGTAGACGTTCTCGGTCAAGAATCTGTTGAAGGGATTCAAAGACACGCCCGACATGCACGAAACGTATTTCTCGCAGTTCCTCAAATCTTCTCCAGACTTCCCGATGAGATCGATGGAATTGCTCTCAAAAATCCTCTTGTTTGGACATTAACTATCAATCTAACTCAATTGATTGGACGCAGCACTCGCGGTGGTCGTAAGACAGTGATTTGGTTTATAGATGCTGCATTCATGCCGGAAACTGCCCAGGGAAACTCATCTGGAGATTCTCCGCAAAACTCAATCCTCTTAGCTGCCCGCCAACTTTTGGGAAGTGCCATCAATCAAGGTGGTACTTCTGGGCGGTTAATTCGGACTTTATACGGTCCTGTTTATTACCCGCTAACCCGATTAAAGCACTTTATTCACGGAGTCAATCTATGAAGAGATTAAATTACCTTCAGCCCATCTACGTTGATTACAACGAAAACTTAATTGAGGAGATCGCTGGATATGTGATGCCATTTGACAATTTGCAAGAATTTAATCTTCATTATGGCAAGCCTGAAGAAAATGCTCCCACCAGGCCATTGCTCGACACATTTCGACTTTTGCTACCACAAATTCGTGCAATCAATCGCTTGATGGTGGATGGTCAACCTAATCCAGCCGCTTTTCTAGCTTACGAACCTGTCCCTCCAGAATTTATGGCTCTGATATTTAAAATCTGGGTGGAGGTATGCTACCCACAATCGGAGCATGAAGCATTACTGCCTTTGTGCTCGGTAGATCAGTTTCACTGGACTGATGCTACACCTAAACATCTTGAGTATTGGGCACCATCTTGGGCGATCGCTCTAAAACTATATCAGCACGAATATCAATTGGGAGGCGATTCATTTAAGTTTTTGTTCGGTCCAGGTCGCAGCGCAAATACGGTTGAGCTTGTCTCCTGGCCGCCATTTTCTCATCCACGGGGTTATCGGACATCTATTGCTCTTACCATATCTACGCAGAGTGATATCGATCCCAAGAAAATCAATCTTCATTTTGGCATGAAGCGTTGGGTTGTTAAGGGAGGAAACAACTCAGAGGTTCGGCTACAGAAACGTACTACACTATGCTATGTCCGACGATTACGTCCTTGGTCGGGGGACTATAGTTTGTTAGAACCCAACGCATTTACAGTTTTGGCAGCAAATTACCGCAAGGAGGGCGATATTTTAATCCCTCAATGGAAGAGCCAGCCAGCTAGCCGGATTAGAGAACGTTTATCGGTCAACATTCCAGATATCACGGACGTTCTGACCAATCCATCGCATTTTCTTGAGTCAGACCAGATGGATATTTTGATACCCGCTCGAAGCTACCAGAAAGCAGGGTGGGGAACAGGAGTACCATTTAGTGATAAGCGAGACCTCCTGGAACAGATTATAGATGTTCTACCCGTTAAAGCCCTCCTAACCGAGCCCTGGAAAAAATTTCCTGTTGTTGGGGCTCTCAACAAATCAATCAAGCAGCGATTTCAGAAAACGCCACATATTTCTAAACCCTCTAAAGGTAAACTTCCTGAGATCGATAAAGAATTACAAGGATTTCTGAGTAAACGAGCCAAGAATATTGCGATTTTGGTTTGTTGTCGTACCGAGGAAGTTCAAGAGGCTCTTGCACGGGTTGCTCAACACTATTTTGGGCATAGTTTAATCTTAAAGTTTCAGTCATCGCAGAGCCTAGCAGATCCTCTACTTGCAAGAGAATCAAAACGAGATGGGAAAAAACAGGTTCCTGATACTCGACATATTCGCAAATTTGGGAAAATAAACGAACCCAAAGTTCCGACACCAATAATTGTAGAAATTTTATCCAAAAATCACCCGAACTACCGTAATGCCATCGATCCATATCCTCATATAAAATCCATTTTACCAGAATACAACCTTATCCCTCAATGCATTGTATCTTCTGAAAACCTAGAAAATGATGAACTTGAGGAAGTTGAATCTGATGAGGGGCAGCCGAAGAATCTTGATTATCGCGCTCTTGCTGCTATTATTGATGCTATTTTGCCCTTCAACCAGGATTACCCTTTATCATCGATTGATGAGGGTAAATTATGCAAGGATAATACGGTATATGCTGGGTTTTATGTTATTCGACGAAATAAAAGAACTGCAAAACAGAGCTTCAGTGAGCCAGTTCTTGTTGCCATCTACCAGAATGAAGTTAATGTATTACTTCCAGCCATAGATTTGCAGTTTCGAGCGATGGCTGATGCAATCTGCGAATTAGCAGTACAAAGAACGTCAAAAGTTGATTTCGATCGAGTAATTAGCAATATGCTATCCGCTATAATACAGACATATTCTAGTGCCAAGGATGTGTATCTATTTGTTCACGGTCAAAATGCTCGAAGTTATTGGAAGTGGCTACAAGACAGCAAGTTCGATCCCAAAAAACCACCCTCTAACAAAATTCATATTATCCGTATTCGCGATGGAATGAATTTTGAAGTACCACAGGCGTATGGGTTGTCAACAGAACAGGAGACATTTGGAGAAGGCGATGCTTCTTTTGGGCAAGGAATATTCATTCCCGCCGACTGTGATTTAGAGCAAGTACTATTCTCGCAAACTGTACTAAGTGTTGCCAAAAAGTCTGATATGAACAGAGTTTCTAAGCATATGAGTCGTTTTCAATCACGTACCCCAGCATGGAAAGAGCCACAACCTCGCGCTCATAATATTCTAGCAACACCATCACCCGAACAATTTAAACTACATCATGCTATTACACACGACCTTAGAGCACGGCATTGGTGGACTTCTGATGAATGCGAATATCCTGTACCACTCTCATTAGCTGCAAAGCTCAAAAAGTGGTGTTTTAACAATTTTGAATCAGAAGATCCAGACTAACACCACCACCTTCAGCCACCGTTTGTCGCAATGCTGTGGGATTGACAACCTCCTGGATTCCAGCTAAATAATCAATACCCATATCTGCTAATGCAGGTAGCCAGGGCATTGTTGGTCCCATTAGCACTAACTTCGCATTTTGAGACAATTATACCATAGATATCAGAATGAGTCAAACCTTCAAAGCTATATGATAAAGGACATATTTGCCCGATCGCACCTTGATTTCCAAAACTTATACGTTCGGATCTGCCATCGAACTCCATGACTAAGTTATGTAGCCTATTTAATGGTAAGCGCGATCGCCCTTGGTGCTTATCCGTCAGTTTTGCGCTTATCGCCCCCTTATTGGGGTAGCGTTCCCTGGTGCGCTCGCCGAATCCAATCATACTGGCTACAACCCACATCACCATTAGACATGGGTGCCTCTCAATTAAAAATCAGATTCAGGGAAGCCAGGACGGCGTTAGCCTATAATTTGCGTATTTTATCAGAAAAGCTCTAGCTGAATTTGTTTAGCTGCACGAGAGTTAAAATACGCTGGCTCGTATTTTCTTGTTTCCTGCCACGTAGCATAAACACAATACTCGAACAGTTCTTTCTTGCTGTTTCGTTTTCTGACTATCTTGCTTCCAATGTTGGTAAATCCTAAAGACCTAAGGGAATCTTCAAGCAATTGTTCGGTGTGGACTTGTACGCCATAAAAGCTAGAATTACCTACGATGTAAGAAAGAACCGCGCCCTTTTTCAAACGCGGACGCAAGTTCTGAAGATGCAAATGCATGTCATGAAAATACTTCCAAACATAGTTTCCCATCAGTAAGGAATTTTTTTCTTTCGTTTGAAGTATGTCAAAAACAACTGCTTTCAATGATTCCGGTAGTTCAATACCATTTGATTCCCAATCCTGCAATCTGCTAGTGGCAATACCCCATGTTCCACCTATTGCTTTCCAATCAAGTTCACCCGCTTCACGGGCGGTATCAAGAAACTTAGTCCAATACATGTATGGCCTCAGTTCGCGAATGTAACTTATTCTGTTCGGGTAAGGAGGAGACGTGACAACATGGGAATATTGAAAATCCCCAATTGAAGTAGGTTCCCTTGAATCTACAAAATGAACGGATGAATTACCAGATATATTCTCACCAGCACTTTGAATAATTGCTTCTAATATCTCCAGGTACAAAGATTCTATCTGTTCAATTTCAAAGGGGATTACTTCATTATGAAATGACATTGAAACATGATTAAAAGCAGCAGATGAGGTTTCAATGATTAGCCGACAGAATGAAATCCAAGCAAGAGATGAAACATGGTTTTCCCTTGGTTCTCCAAACTGATTCACCAATGCTTGACGAAGTGCGCCAATAATTTTAAGCGTCTGTTCGCACCACCATCTTTGAATGTTGTGAATATTGGGCAACCAGTTATCTTCATCCACAAGTTCTTGGCATTTAATAATAACTTTGTCAATGGATATTTTTAATTCCTTAATTTCGGAATAAGAGTAGTTTATACATTTGGAATTACCGAGCCATATTAAAAACGGGTTGATATCAAAGCAGTGTGCGGAAATGCCATGTTCGGCAGCGACAAGTCCAGTTGTTGCTGTTCCTGAAAACGGGTCAAGTATAAAATAATCTTCAGGAAGATTATCAATTATCTCTTCAACCAGTTTGACCGAATATGCGGGAGTCAGCCGCAACCATCCATGTCTCCCAAGTTTCTTGTTGTACTTGAACGTGTAGTCCGAACGTTGCTTAATCTTCATATCCATCATTCAGCACTCAGCAGGGTTTCAAGGACATCGTGGATTTCTTCTTTTTTATCCGTCACTTTTGCCCGATCGCACCCTGATTTCCAAAACTTATACCTTCGGATCTGTCATATAACGGGTACACTGCATATTTGCCTCGCCGCCCGAACCCTAAAGGGTCCGGCTACATGAACAAAGCCCGCCTGCGCGGGCTAGATTACAAAAGTGAGATGCACCCCCATATAACTCCAGGACTAAGTTATGTAGCCTATTTAATAATAAGCGCGATCGCTCTTGGTGCTTATCCGTCAGTTTTGCGCTTATCGCCCCCTTATTGGGGTAGCGTTCCCTGGTGCGATCGCCGAATCTAATCTCTAATCATACTGGCTACAACCCACATTAGACATGGGTACATCTCAATTGTAAATAAGTAATTATACTGAAATACGAGAGGCTTATTCAAAGCTGAGTATCCACCGAAGCCAGGATGGCGATCGATCGCGGCAATGGGGTTTTCGCTATTGTTGGCCGGACAATGGCTCTCTATGGGGCAATTTCTGAACTTAAAGGCTGTTTAGGAATGTCCTAATATACAGACATTTTATGTCGCTATATTGCATAAATTTGATGGTGCTTGGTTATTTCCGTGAGTAAATACTCAAGTTAAAGCTAACGGTTGAGTTAGTCATCGTCGGGCACAAAACTATTTTCGATCTCTATGTTGACTTAACTATTTCAAGGCGAGCCCTGTTCGCTGTCAGTGGGGCCTTGGCCGCTATAGTAATTTTCTCGAAGGATTTTAAGCTCTGGCCGGTCAAATATCTCAGATGGATTACCTTGAAGAGCAAGTTCCTTAGCTGTAACAAGCATAGGATCATTGAGATTGACCGAGAACTCTTGCACTGTATTAGGTTCAAATTGCCCCAAAATGAGTAGATAGTTCTTCTCTAACCGACTTGGTGGAGGAGGTTCAAACCGAAGAGCAGTTTTTACAGCTTCAATATGATGACTTTGCTTAAAGTCGTTATACTTATGTCCGAGATATAACCAAGTCTCAGTTGCCATCAACCTTTCCGCAAGACTGACAGAGCCATCTGTGATAGTTGCAGACTCAACAATTAGTTTCCATTCTTGAGAATCAACGTCTGGTAGAAAGCGCATTGCTCTAATCGTAATCGCCTTAATATATTCAACAGGCTGTTCATAATTTTGGTAGTATTCCAGCAAACTCCTTACTTCAGCAAGATAGCCTTGCCTAGCTAGTCTTTCTAAGACATTGATGGGATCGCGAATAATCCAGAATGATTCACGTAAAATCTCCATCAGCGGGATCGAGATATCTTCAAACCCCAAAACTGATAGTCTGTAGAGTGCAAAACGAATATATCTTTGCAATCTGCGGATTTCGTTGGGATTGAGAGCGTCTGAATCACGTAGTTCTTGCCAGCTACTTTGAAATAGTTCAAATAGCTCTCTACGCAACTCATTTTTATGGCTTACCCAAAGATTGTTAGAACTATTGAAAGTAGCAGCCCACTGAGTAATTGCACTGAAAGAATCTTCACTTGGCGGTTGTGTGGACTTTAACTCTCCTTCTAATCTCAAAACTTCTTTTTGCTTTGACAAATCTCGGTTACGACTTTTTGAATTAAATAGATATTTATATATCTTGCGACTTAATTCTGTTTCCTGCATATAAATTTTTATAGCTTTCAAGCACTGCCGATAGCATTCGATGTTGTGCCACCATTGCATATCATTATGATAATAACTGGCCAAAATAGCCCGATGTTCTGAATTCAGTATCCAAAGCGAATTAACAACACTATCAAATCTTTCACTTAGTCTCTCTAAGCAGTCATCCTCATCAGATTGTTCTAGAAAAGTAGATATATTATAAATCCTCTCTGTCTTTTCTTCATTAAGATTTAAGCCTAGACTGTTGAGTTCATTCTTAAGGGCTTCTTCAACAGCGTTTAAATCTTCTGGATTTGGGATGACTAAAATCATGTCATCTACGTACCGATGAAGTTCAACTCCCCATTCATTACCGCTGCCAAATTTGGCATCTACGGAGGTCAAATAAATATTGGCATAAAAACCAGAGCCAATGCTTCCTTGAGTAATACCTTGACCTAACTCATGTTCATCAATACTTTTAGACAGCAATAATCTAATTAGCCAACGTACTCTTTCACTAACTGTTAATTCTCTGTAAAGCTCATTGCAGAGCTGATCCTGAATTATTTTTGTATAAAAAGATTGAATATCTACCTTCAAAATTGCACCGTTGGGATAATTTTTAGCGCTATCTCTCGCTTTTCTCATGTAATCACAGTAAGCTTTGAACCAATATTCATATAGATACTCTGTGTCTCGACTACCATCAGAGATCCTATAGGCATAGCTGCTACCTCTCAATTGAGAAGCTTTATCACCTAACTTTTGAATGATTGCTACCGATATAATTTCTTCTTCAATACGTGAAAGCCCTTTAGGACGTGTAACTGTCAAGTTCTTTGGAAATTTGTATGAAATCATTTCATCGGTAAGAGCCACATCATTTGCATATGCACACAATTGTTCTCGCAACCCTTCTAGACGCATTTCAATATTTAGGTCAAATAGACGCATTTCTGTTTCATCATATAGTGTCTCACGCAATAGATTATTTCGCGCTCTTGCCCAAGCCAATCTAAGGTTTTCAATGCTGATGACAGCATTCCATTCCTTATCTTCATCTCGATCGGCACTAAACACAGTGCAGAAATCAGCATAAAATTCTATAGGTTTATCCTTATAAGTTCTATCGATATTCCTATCTTTCCAGTGACTATTAATTGGATTTTCAACATGCACAGAATGATTCCCTGAACTAATCTGTTTAACCAAATGTCGATTACCAATAATTTGGCAAAGTGTAGCTGACATCTCTTTGATTCTTTCTTCTAAAGGGATTTCACTTTTTGTACCTACTTGTACTTCTTTTTCCATATTTTGGGTTCCAATTGTTGCAATATGCATTACATCAATCGGAACACTTTCTATCAGTTGTTTATAAGCTTGGGCTTCAGCAGTTCCAAGACCTGCATCAATTTCTACGGATGAATTATCAACGTCGATACCTAATGCTCTTAACCTCTCAAGTTCCGCCTGACGGTTTCTATAAGTTTGACTAAATGGAGAAATCACATTTAACTGCATCACTAAAGTATTGGATAAGCATGGCAGTTGGGATGTTTCAAGCTCATCTTTTAGGGATCTTTCGATATAACTCACTGCATTGGGAAATCCCTCCATAACATACTTGAATTCTATATTTATCAGTTCAGAAGTCAATGACTTAAGATTGTTCATCGTCTGGATGTATAGCCCAATAGCATTAGCGCTTGGGTCAACACCTATAAGGAGGATGTTGATATCGTTCGTGAGTTTCTCCTGTTCTTTTAGTCGAATGACTGCATCCACAAAAGCAGCAGAAGCTGCACCACCACCACAACCGATATCTAGTAGGCAAATTCTTTGTCGATGTCTCAGCCATGTTAAAAGCCTATTTTCCCCTATAACAGCCTCTAAAACGTGGATTGCCTTAAAGTAATGTGCTGGGAAAAGGGCGTAATATTGAAAAGCAATATGCTTCCAATCAGTTTCTAGAAGTTTTTTCCTCACGTTCTTATAGGGTAGGGATTTATAACCATTGGCCTCAGGGACACTAGATGCAAGCCACTGATGTACAGCTGTATAAGCCTCTACAATGATAGGGTGGAAAGATTGATAGGAAGGCTCAACGTTACTCACAGAATATACTCCTCATGTATGATGTAAAACTGGGGCAAGCACTAGAATGGCACCTTCAATGTGGCTAGCAATCGCAGTTTGTTCAGGGCTAAGTTCGTTACTAAGCATAGAGAGGAAAAACTTTGACTGCCGATCCTAGCTATTGCAATTCGGAAATGTCCTCGGTAAGTTTCAAAACTTTACGCAATCTGATGTTGTTCTGTAGATCCGATATTAAGCCAAAACTTGACCAGCTTAATGAAGCCTAGCAGCACACTCCTGCCAACAGTCTCAGCAGATAACCCAGAGGGCTAACTGGTAATTCAACGTCATATTTGCTAGATAAGCTCCACTCGGATCTTATCCGTCACGCCCGATCGCACCCTTATTTACCAAACTTATACGTTCATATGCCATATAACTCCAGGACTAAGGGGTGTTATGTAGCCTATTTGACTGTTAACCATGAGCAATAGGGTGCTTATCCGTCATATCTGCTGGATAACCCCCTTATTGGGGTAGTTATCACTGCTGCGATCGCCGAATCTAATCCTACTGGCTACAAACCACACTACTACTTTACATGGCTGCCTCTCTATTGTCAATGAGTAATTATACCATGTTTCGACTATTTTGACCGAGAAAATTTCCTTTTGCTGTCAAGCAACCGATCGCCGAATCTAATCCGACTGGCTACAAACCACACAATTATACATGGGTGCATATTAATCGTCAATAAATAATTATACTTAATCGCTAAAATCTTGACGGATAAAATTGACTTTTAATGCACGTGGTTTGCCAGAGAGTGCAACTGCTAGAGGATCGAAATCGACCGCAGTTGCAGGAAGCTGATGTAAATGTCCTAGATTATGCAACCGGTGCCATCGGTGCTGCTGCTAGCTCCGCACCAGAACAGAAAATCATCTTTTCTCGCCTTCCCATTTGACAGGAGGCAGGACAATGGGTTAAGCATGGTGTTCTATCGTTTCATAATTACATATTGTTCACAAGTTAGCTAGTACAATAACAGCATTTAGTAAACCAGTTTTTAAACGTATTTGTTCCAATCAG
>RFFC02000069.1 GCA_005518205.2 Hormoscilla sp. GUM202 | reverse complement strand
TAGCCGACTGCGGTGAAAGTCGCAAGTCCGGTTCCGAATGGGAGGGTTGAGAGGAGACTCTCAGCTCGACCCCGACCAAGACGGAACCTCCAGCCCTTGGGGTTCATGTATGCCAATCAATAAGTTTTCCTAATCACTAAGATAAGATATGCAAATATAATTGTCTGAAACTTACCGTGAAGAGATGCTACAATAATGGAATCCGCTGGACTAAGATGACACCGTCCGCCGTGGAGTGGAACGTATAATTACAAACAAATCGAAGATCAAATCGAAATCAGTGCAAAAACACAATAGTCGCACCGGCGATCGATATAACACACATACCGGCACAAACCTCTCCGACACACTACTAGGTCAAGGTGGACACGACCGACTTGCAGGTGGCAGCAACGACGACAGCCTCGACGGTGGTAGTGGAAGAGACACTCTGTTGGGCGGAGAGGGAAACGACACACTACTAGGTCAAGGTGGACACGACCGACTTGCAGGTGGCAGCAACGACGACAGCCTCGACGGTGGTAGTGGAAGAGACACTCTGTTGGGCGGAGAGGGAAACGACACACTACTAGGTCAAGGTGGACACGACCGACTTGCAGGTGGCAGCAACGACGACAGCCTCGACGGTGGTAGTGGAAGAGACACTCTGTTGGGCGGAGAGGGAAACGACACCATTTTAAGCGGTGGTGGAAACGACTCCGTATTCGGCGGGGCGGGAAACGACTCTATCTTGGCCGGAGGGGGGAGGGACATTCTGCGAGGCGGGCAGGGGAATGATACATTTGTGTTATCGGGCCTCGCGGGCGCGCATACGACGATCGCGGACTTCCGCGTGGGCACGGACTCTATTATGCTAAGTAGTCAGACAAAATTAATTACATATTTTTCTCCAAAATTTTTTATGATTGTTTCAACGGAATCAACTAAGTTTTTCCAGCAAGAATAAGCATCGATTTCAATCCATTCGTATTTAATAAACCGCCACAAGATTTCAATCAAATTCAAATGAGGTGAATAAGTGGGGAGATGGAATATAGTAA
>RFFC02000068.1 GCA_005518205.2 Hormoscilla sp. GUM202 | reverse complement strand
GTTTGAACTCGGATGCTGTAACTCGACTGAGTTTCAAAGTCTGGGGAACTTTTGATTTGCAGTTGGTCCCCGAGAATGGTGAAGGCAGCGTTATCCGTACCTCCCACACCATCTACCAACTGGTAGGTAAAGGAGGTATCCCCTGTATCGGGGTCGGTGGTCGAGAAAGTGCCGACAAGAGCTAAGGCCAGTACGTTTTCATCGATGCTGTTGTTGCTGAGGCTGAGGTCCGTGGGGTTTTCGTTAACGTCGTTGATGTATATGGTCAAGTTCTTCGAGTAACCAAAAGTTTGAACTCGGATGCTGTAACTCGACTGAGTTTCAAAGTCTGGGGAACTTTTGATTCGCAGATAGTCTCCGTCAAGCTGGCTAATCCCGATCCTGAAGGCAGCGTTATCCGCATCTCCCGTACCTGGTATCAACTCGTAGTACTGTCTACGCCATGATGGAGCACTTAACCATGGCTCGGGGTATGGTATCAACTCGTAGTACTGGCTACGCCATGAAGCACTGAACCATGGCTCGGGGTCGTTGTTCGAGAAAGTGCCGACAACAGTGTTGGCCGCGACGTTTTCATCGATGCTGTTGTTGCTGAGATTTAGGTCCGTAGGGAATTCATCAATGTTGTTGATGTTAATGGTGAAGTTCTTCAAGTAAATCAGCCCATCAGTATCGGTAGTTTGAACGAAGATGCTGTAACTCGACTTCGTTTCAAAGTCTGGGGAACTTTTGATTCGCAGTTGGTTCCCGTCAATGGTGAAGGCAGCGTTATCCGCACTTCCCACACCATCTACGAACTGGTAGGTAAAGGTATCCCCTGTATCGGGGTCGGTGGTCGAGAAAGCGCCGACAAGAGCCAAGTCCGCGACGTTTTCATCGATGCGGTTGTTGCTGAGGTTGAGGTCGGTGGGGCCGCCTTCATTAACGCCGTTGATGTTAATGGTGAAATTCTCCTCGTAACTCAGCCCACCATCGGTAGTTCTCACTCGGATACTGTAACTCGACTGAGTTTCAAAGTCTGGGGAACTTTTGATTCGCAGTTGGTCTCCGACAATGGTGAAGGCAGCGTTATCCGTATCTCCCATACCAGTTACCAACTGGTAGGTAAA
>RFFC02000067.1 GCA_005518205.2 Hormoscilla sp. GUM202 | reverse complement strand
ATCTCCCATACCAGCTACCAACTGATAGGTAAAGGTATCCCCTGTATCGGGGTCGGTGGTCGAGAAAGTGCCGACAATGGCCAGTACGTTTTCATTGATGCTGTTGTTGCTGAGGTTGAGGTCCGTGGGGGCCTCATTAACGTCGTTGATGCTAATAATGAAATTATCCTCGTAACTCTGCCCACTAGCATCTTCTGTTCTCACTCGGATGCTGTAACTCGACTGAGTTTCAAAGTCTGGGGAACTGTATATTCGCAGTTGGTTCCCGTCAATGGTGAAGTCAGCGTTATCCGTATCTCCCGTACCAGGTACCAACTGGTAGGTAAAGGAGGTATCCTCTGTATCGGGGTCGGTGGTCGAGAAAGTGCCAACAATGCCGACAATTGTCTCAGGAAATTTAACTACATAGCTATCATTACCGCTATTATTGATCAAGTCAATGTTGCCGTCTCCGTCGATGTCGATGTTGCCCTGGAACTCTCCTGTAGCCCACACATTACCATTGCTGTCGGTGGCTATGCCATTGCCATAGTCATTACTGCGACTGCCGATATTTAAGGCTTCGAGCAAATGACCATCGCTGTCGAACTTGGCTAAATAGCTATCAGTACCGCCATTACTGGTCAAGTCATTGTTGCCGTCTCCGTCGATGTCGATGTTGCCCTGGAACTCTCCTATAGCCCACGCATTACCATTGCTGTCAATGGCTATGCCATCGCCATAGTCATTACTGCTACCGCCGATCTTTAAGGCTTTGACCAAAGTACCATTGCGGTCGAACTTGGCTACATAGCTATCAGTACTGGGCCACTCACTGGTCAAGTCATTGTTGCCGTCTCTGTCGATGTCGATGTTGCCTTTGAAAGATCCTGTAACCCACACATTACCATTGCTGTCAATGGCTATGCCATAGCCCCGGTCGAGGCTACCGTCGAAACTTAAGGCTTTGACCAAAGTACCATTGCTGTTGAACTGGACTACCTGGGTACTGATCCTGTCATAAATGTGTGAATATCCTATAGCCCACGCATTACCATTGCTGTCGGTGGCTATGTCATTGAAATGTTCCTGGAAGGAAATTTCAAAGGCTTTGACCAAAGTACCATTGCGGTCGAACTTGGCTACATATTGCTGAGTAGTGCCATTATTGGCAAAATCAATGTTGCCGTCTCCGTCGATGTCGATGTTGCCCTGGAACTGTCCTATAACCCACGCATTACCATTGCTGTCGGTGGCTATGCCATTGCTTCGGTCCCAATTGCTACCGCCGATATTTAAGGCTTTGACCAAAGTACCATTGCGATCGAACTTGGCTACATAGCCATCATCATCGCCATTACTGGTCAAATCAATGTTGCCGTCTCCGTCGATGTCGATGTTGCCCGAGAAAGATCCTGTAGTCCACACATTATCATTGCTGTCGGTGGCTATGCCTAAGCCCCAGTCATTACTGCTACTGCCGATATTTAAGGCTTTGAGCAAATTACCACCGGGGTCGAACTTGGCTACATAGACATCGACATCATCATCACCATTACTGGTCAAATCAATGTTGCCGTCTCCGTCGATGTCGATGCTGCCCGAGAAAGATCCTGTAGCCCACACATTACCATTGCTGTCGGTGGCTATGCCTCTGCCCCAGTCATCACTGCTACCGCTGATATTGACAATGTTGACCGCTAGGTTTTCATTGATGCTGTTGTTGCTGAGATTGAGGTCGGTGGGGTCTTCATTAACGTCGTTGATGTTAATGATGAAATTATTCGAGTAACTCTGCCCATCAGCATCTTCTGTTCTCACTCGGATGCTGTAACTCGACTGAGTTTCAAAGTCTGGGGAACTGTTGATTTGCAGTTGGTCCCCGAGAATGGTGAAGGCAGCATTATCCGTATCTCCCGTACCCGCTACCAACTGGTAGGTAAAGGTATCCCCTGTATCGGGGTCGGTGGTCGAGAAAGTGCCGACAACAGTGTTGGCCGCGACGTTTTCATCGATGTTGTTGAGGTTCGTGGGGTCAGAAAATTTAAATACATAGCTATCAGATAGGCCATTACTGGTCAAATCATTGTTGCCGTCGCCGTCGATGTCGATGCTGCCGTTGAACAATCCTGTAGCCCACGCATTACCATTGCTGTCGGTGGCTATGCCACGGCCATAGTCACTACTGCTACCGCCGATATTTAAAGCTTTGACTAAATCCCCATTGCTGTCGAACTTGGCTACATAGCTATCAAAAGTGCCATTACTGGTCAAATCATTGTTGCCGTCTCCGTCGATATCGATGTTGCCCTCGAAAAGTCCTGTAGTCCACACATTACTATTGCTGTCGGTGGCTATGCCACGGCCATAGTCACGACTGCTACCACCGATATTTAAGGCTTTGACCAAATCCCCATTGCGGTCGAACTTGGCTACATAGC
>RFFC02000066.1 GCA_005518205.2 Hormoscilla sp. GUM202 | reverse complement strand
GGATAGGTCTAGGAGTTCTGTATGCGTCCCTGTTTGTTGGGGACGGGAATTAATGGAAACATGATTAAGGAGCCACAGAGCCCAGAGGTTTTCCAAGCCGGTGAGACCCCCTGTTCCCTGTTCCCTGTGCCCTGTTCCCTGTTCCCTGTTCCCTGTTCCCTTCCCCCTGGTACGGCCTGAACTAATAGCCGACTACTATAACTGGTCGATCGTCATTGAGCCAAATGCCGGAGACTATTTCATGCGGAAGAAGATGTTGCTATGCAAAAATATCGTCAGAAATATCCTAGTGGCTGGCTTGTAATTTTCCGTATCAATGAAACAGGAGCATGTGGTAAAATATGATTGATGGCAGATTTGGTGACATCGGCGAACTATTCTTGGAAATAGATTTGATTGCTGCTGACTGCGTGCGCGTGTGCGCGCGCACACGCTCGGGTGACCATTGATGGGCTGGTCAGTTATTGAATTTAATCGATGCAAACTGCGCGAAGTGAGGACTATTTTGATGTTTATGAAGGAAAAGTGGCAAGGTAATCGCAGCTATATTGGGCCATGCTGATTCTGCACGAGATCGTCTATCTCCTAGTCACCCTCTGGCTTCAAAAACGCAAGGATATCTTTGAGAAATGGAAAATGGAGAATTGAGAATAGCGCAGCGTGTTCCCAGGCGGGAGCCAGGGAACGAGGAGAATGGAAAATTGAGCCTCCGGTTGGGTTGAGGCACGAAACCCAACCTATAAGCTGGTTCCGTCACCATCTTTCCCTATGCTCAAGAGCGATTCGCAATTAGCAATTCACAATTCACAATTAGCTAGTTAGCAATTTCACTGCGAGAAGTTTTGCTCTTCTTTTGGGGTAATGGTTTTAACTCTGGAGGAAGAGATGAAACTGCTCCCCAATGCTTGACAAAAGTCTGTAATAAAGCTTCTTGTTCGGCGCGAAATCCGACTAAATCATTGCCAAAATTCATAATAGCAAACCAGACAGTTCCTTGCTTCCGAGTTGGTAAGGCACCTGCTAAGGTACTGACATTATCCAAAGTGCCGGATTTGACCACTGCTAATTGAGGGATCCTGGGGCGAGTATCTAATATGCCTCGATCGAGTCCGACGATCGCGAACAGATCGGCTACAGTCATATTATAGGGCTGGAGATAGCGCTCGATCGCCAGAAACAGGGCCACAGCAGCCCGGGGAGAGATCTGGTTAGTGAAACCCAAACCAGAACCATTAACGAGTTGAATTTCGCCCCTGGGCACCCCAGCGCGATCGGCAGCCTTGAGGGCCACTACCCGAGCACCGCCCACAGTATTAGCTAGCATATCAGCCATCAAGTTATTACTATAGCGATTCATCTTCTCGAGCAGTTCCGCCAGGGGAAAAGAATAATGGCGTACCAGAGTCTGGGCATTGGGAGGATTTTCCAGAGCAAACCGCACGAAACCGTTAATAATTACCTGGGGTAGAGGGGTGCCTGGAGGCAAAGTTTGATATTGGGTTTCTACTTCTGCTGACCAAGTCTGATAATTTAACCCTTGCTGGAGCAGTTTACCAGCCGTGAGTGGGTTAGCCTCAAAGTTCATATAAAATTTGCCCACTACGATCAGATTACCCGCTACCCGCCTGATGCCCAGCTGATTTAATAGGTTGCCTAGGGCGATCGCCTCTTCCCAGACAAAAAACGGGTCTTCTCCCCCCTTGACCACCAAGTCACCTTGTAGCACCCCTTCATATATTGGTCCGGTAGCGCTAATTAAAGTCACAAACCGATGATCGGGGCCAAAAGTTTCTAGGGCCGCCAGAGTTGTTGCCACCTTAGTCACGGAAGCAGCAGGCAGAGGCACAGTGCCTTGGTGATTTGCCAGCAGGGTATTGCCAGATTGGATCCAGACTCCTTGGCGTTGGGAGAGATATCCTTTGGCTGCCAACCCGTTCAGGTATTGTTGAATTTGGGCATTAGTAGCAGGGTCGGGATTATCTGGAGGCACCAGACTCAACTGGATCTGCGGTTCAGTGAGTTCTGTCACAGTCCCCGGATCTTGCTCTTGGGCACACCCAGCCATCAATGCTAGAATGCTTGCCGATAGGATCGCAGTCACAGGTCTGATATGAAGCATAAACTTACAGATGGTCTCCTCTGAGATATGATGTGGTCAGTGGTCAGTGGTCAGCGGTCAGATCGTGGGGTTGCTAGGGCATCGGTCAAGTAGAAGCTAGAAACCGGGTCTCGGAGTGCAGCTATTAACGAGATATCAAAGATCTGACCAGAGTTACCCGGTATCAGTACCGACGTTCTAGCTTAAGACATATCATAAGCGATCGCCCTGGGATCATCTCAACGCAAGAATTAAGAAACCAGGTTTTTCCCAAAAACCTGGTTTCTGGGCTGCTGGTAAGGGGCTAACGATCGGCAGCGAGTATAAATTCTTTCTTAAACTCGAACAAAAGCCAAACCAAGGACTTCTATGCCAAAAGAGAGTGAATCAAATCAGGCTAATCAACTTCCCCCACTCACCAATGCCGAAATCGAGCAATATCTTTCCAGTGGACTGTTTCGAGGGATTGGCGAAAAGACGGCATCTAAGCTAGTCGCCCAGTTCGGCACTGCTACCCTCTCTGTACTAGAGAACTCTCCAGAACAACTCTATCAAATCCCCGGACTAGCTCGGCACCGCATCGGCGACATTACCGAAGCTTGGTCCAAGAGTAAAGAAAACCCGGCCTACCCTGCTGTGGCCCTGCTCTTAGGACATGGAACTTCATTGGGGTTAACCATGAAGATTTGCGAGCATTACCAGCAGGATACCATGAATGTACTTGAAAGCGATCCCTACAGGTTAATCGATGAAGTCGATGGTGTTGGGTTTAAGACTGCTGACGCGATCGCCCGCTCCTTAGGCATAGAGCCCGATAGCGAGAGCAGGTATCTCCAAGGGCTTGTTCAAGTATTCAAAGATGCCCAAAGTCAAGGTCATTGCTTCCTGCCAGAAACGGAACTGATTAATCGTGCAGTCCTGCTGCTAGAGCTTCCCCAGCATACCCCAAGCATATCGGCAGTGCAAGAGGCGATCGGCAAGGGAAAACAGAACCAGACTTTTGCAGCAGGATTATTATCGGGGAGTATCTACCTGAGAGGAGTCTACCGCATCGAACTGAGAGTAGCGTTGCAGGCGATCGAGTTCCTCGGGCAACCTACTCAACCGACTGAAGACCTAGAAGAGTGGTTGCTTCGTTATGAGAGTGCAGCAGAACGATCGTACAACCTGAGCGAGGAACAACGTCAAGCCTTATTTATGGCAGAACGACATGCCTTCAGCATCCTGACTGGGGGGACCAGGACGAGGCAAAACCTATATACTTAAAATTTTAGTGCAGTGGCTAAAATTTCAGGGATTGAAAGTAGCTCTCGCCGCCCCCACAGGCAAGGCCGCCAGCCGCATGAAAAACGCTACGGGTACAAAAGCATACACCATTCATCGCCTACTACAGTGGGAGGGAGTAAGGCAAGCTTTTCGTTATAATGATAAGAATCCGCTGAATATCGACTGGCTAATTGTTGATGAATTCTCAATGGTGGATATATTCCTGTTTAACTCCCTGCTGAAAGCCTTACCCGTAAGATCAAAAGTCCTGCTAGTGGGAGACTCGGACCAATTACCCAGCGTCGGGCCCGGGATGGTGCTGCGAGATTTGCTGATCTCGGAAATGGTGTCCACAACCCGATTGCAGACTATCTATCGACAGCGACATGAAAGCCCGATTATCTATGCAGCAGAAGATGTTAACAGAGGTAAAATACCAAAACTGTACGAGTTTAAGCAGGCCAAACAGTGGATGGATGTGGGAGATTGTGCCATGTGGGAAACCCCGACACTGGAAGCCACAGCCCAGGCAATTGTGGAATTGGCAGTGGCCATGAAAGCAGAGGATGTCGATTTAACTGAATCTCTGATGGTATTAGCACCTCAAAAGAAGGGTGTCTGTGGCGTTCGCAATCTGAATATTCTGCTTCAGCCCATCTTTAATCCTCAACTGCCCGACAGTGCCGAGGTGGAGTGGAATGAGGTCGTCTACCGCGTGCATGACCGCGTGATTCAACTTAAAAATCGCTACGACACCGCACCCGCCGTGATGAATGGAGAAACTGGCATCGTTGTGTCAGTTGACTCGGAAAATCAACGGGTGACAGTGGAATTTGAGGAGGGCGCGATGGTTAACTACAGGAAGTCCGAACTCGAAGAGATTATGCATTCATTCTGTCTGACCTGCCACAAGTCCCAGGGTTCTGAATTTACCTATGTGATTATGCCCCTGCTGCTTTGTAATCGCCACATGCTGACTCGCCAGTTACTCTATACTACCATGACTCGCGCCGCTAGTACATTTATTGCAGTCGGACAGACCAAAGCTTTAGAGATTGCGGTGGCTACAGACCAACCCGCAAGACGATATACTCAGTTACAAACGCAATTGATCTCAACAGTCGAGGAACTGACCCAAACATTGGACAGCTTGAAGAAAAAGCGTACAGTAAAGAGTGGAACGACAGCCACCGTTTCCGTCGCCAAGCGACTCAAAGAACGGGGCATTCAAGCAACCACAGGACAGAGGACGAAAATCGGTAGCCTTACCTTGCAGCTGTATCAAGATAAATACAAACATCTCCCTTCTAAACAACCGGAACAAATGGAGGAGATGAAGTTTAAGACGAAAACCTATCACTACGAGTCAGAAGCTGTTGATTTGATCGATCGGGCGATCGACATTGTTTTGAATAGCTAATAGCATATTGTTAATTGCATATTGTTAATTGCATATTGCCCGATCGCCCTTTTTCCCCAGAGACAAATCTCATGCAGGAAAGTCTACCACTAGCAGATGCCACGGTTTTGGCGAAGGCGATTCGCTCTCATTGGGGGGTTGAAAACAGTCTCCATTGGGTCTTAGATGTAAGGTTTAAAGAAGACTATAGCCTCCTTAGAACCGGACATGGGGCTGAGAATATGGGACAATGGCGGCGCTTATGTATCAATTTACTCAAAACCAAAAGAATTTTGGACCGGTTACAACCGGCAGAAGTAGCTGCCTTGCACCCAGAAACCTACTGGGAGGGTTTAGAGTTTCCCTTAGGCATTGTGGCCATTGAGTGGGCTGACAGACTACCTCCGGACAGGCGATCCGCCCGTCCTACACAAAATTTTTCTACGCAGCGGACGAACATTTCCACTCCCACCTGCAAGACGATCTCATCAAAGTCAAAGCGGGGATGGTGATGGGGATAGGCTAAACCTTTGTCGGGGTTGGCAGAACCCAGGAAGAAATAGCACCCTGGCACCTGTTGTAGGAAAAAGGCCATGTCCTCTCCCCCCATTGTCTGGCATTCTGGGACTACTCCTGCTGGTGTCTCCACTACATCTAAAGCTACCGAACGGACTAATTCAGCCATGCCAGCATCATTGATCAGGGGTGGATAAAAACTCCAGTAGTTTAATTCATAACTGGCACCGTGACTCTGGCAGACACCGGCAATAATTTGCTCGACTCGCTGTGGGAAATATCCCTCCAAGGCCGGATCGAAATACCGCACCGTGCCCTTCATCCGGGCGGTATCGGCAATGATGTTTTTGGCCGTGCCAGCATAGAGTTCTCCGATGGTGACGACCGCCGACTTGATTGGATCGACGTTTCGGGCCACGATCGTCTGTAGGGCATTGACAATTTGGGCGCTGACCACGATCGCATCAATGGTTTGATGGGGCATAGCACCATGTCCCCCTTTGCCCAAAATGTGAGCCTCAAACATCTCCACTGCGGCCATCAATGGGCCACTGCGCACGCCTATTCTGCCCAGGGGCAGATTATTCCACAGGTGCAAGCCGATAATGGCATCTACCTCAGGATTTGCCAACACTCCCGCTGCAATCATCGGTTTAGCACCTCCCGGTCCTTCCTCAGCCGGTTGGAAGAGGATCTTTACTGTGCCCGCGAAGTCCTGCTGATGGGAGGCCAGATACTTGGCTACCCCTAGGGCGATCGCCGTATGTCCGTCATGACCGCAAGCATGCATGACTCCATCATGCTGCGATCGATAGGGCACGTCGTTCAATTCCTGGATCGGCAGGGCATCCATATCTGCTCTAATGGCGAGCACGGGTCCTGCTTTCGATCCGGGGATCGTGGCTACCACTCCAGTCTGAGCTACGCCTGGAAGATGATCGATGCCCCATGAAGTTAACTGTTGGGAAATCAACTGGGCTGTCAGCTGCTCCTTAAAGCCCAGTTCCGGTCGCTGATGCAACCTTCTGCGCCATTCTACCAGCTGTGGCTGTAAGGCTCTAATCTCCAATCTCACCCCAGAGAGATCGATCGCGGGGGGGGTAACAGAAGCAGAAATCATAATTTATCTTAATCAGGGACTTAAGTTATTTTTATCGCAAGGGTGAACTACCCGCATCACTTGACAAGCATGAGATCATATCGTCATGACCTGCGCGATTTCGCGATACAGCAGCGGGATTTATAGTATAGCGGTCCGATAGATGTAGTGAGAATCCCATGCCAGTCGCAGCTATTTGCTAGTATGAAGCTAATTTTTGGATATAATGTAAATTATTGGGCAGCAGGTTGCGAATTTATAGCTTGATGAAGTAATGATTTTGTGAAATTTTTGTGAAAAGAAGGTGAAGCTAAAAATATATTTTGGCAATTTATCCATTAGATTATCAATAATTTGGTTAACTGACCCAAGTTTGATTACAGTATGACCATGAAATCATATTTCCCGGTTATGCCTACTTCTGTTTATCCTGTTGAAAGCTAAGGGGTTTTTTCAGCCGTGATTGCTATCTCAGAGCGTCCAGTAGGGCGCAGCAAATGGAGCACGATTAGTTTTCCCTCAACTCTCTATCTTTGTCCTGTCCTGGATTTGTTATTAGCAAAAGTTCCAGACCAATGGCACTCGGAACTCCGACTGGGACTACAAGAAGCTTTGGTCAATGCAGCTAAGCATGGGAACAAACTTGACTCCAGTAAAAAGGTCTCGGTTCGCTTCAGAGTGGTGGAAAATCACTATTGGTGGGTAATCTCAGACCAGGGTTGTGGACACAGAGATGATTTTTTTTTGAACCGGAGACTGTCAACTTACTCCCCGAGCACGATTCTGAATGCGGTCGGGGACTTTTTATTATACACCAAATATTCGATCGGGTGCAGTGGGATAATGAAGGCAGGGAGTTGAAACTCTGCAAGCAATTGACAGATTGCTGATTTTATTCGGGTGCATCCCAGTTTTAAGGTAAGTATTATTACTCATCTAACCTGAGTGTTGTAAAGACTCCGTTCAAGCAAGCA
>RFFC02000065.1 GCA_005518205.2 Hormoscilla sp. GUM202 | reverse complement strand
TTTACCTATCAGTTGGTAGCTGGTATGGGAGATACGGATAACGCTGCCTTCACCATTGACGGGAACCAACTGCGAATATACAGTTCCCCAGACTTTGAAACAAAGTCGAGTTACAGCATCCGAGTGAGAACAGAAGATGCTGATGGGCAGAGTTACTCGCAGAATTTGACCATTAACATCAACGACGTTAATGAAAACCCCACGGACCTCAGCCTCAGCAACAACAGCATCGATGAAAACGTCGCGGCTAACACTGTTGTCGGCACTTTCTCGACCACCGACCCAGATACAGAGGATACCTTTACCTACCAGTTGGTAACTGGTATGGGAGATACGGATAACGCTGCCTTCACCATTGTCGGAGACCAACTGCGAATATACAGTTCCCCAGACTTGGAAACGAAGTCGAGTTACAGTATCCGAGTGAGAACAGAAGATGCTGATGGGCAGAGTTACTCGAAGAATTTGACCATTAACATCAACGACGTTAATGACCCCAACCTCAGCAACAACAGCATTGATGAAAACGTCGCGGACTTGGTTGTCGGCACTTTCTGGGCCACCGACCCCGATACAGAGGATACCTTTACCTACCAGTTGGTAGCGGGTGCGGGAGATACAGATAACGCTGCCTTCACCATTGTCGGGGACGAACTGCGAATCAAAAGTTCCCCAGACTTTGAAACTCAGTCGAGTTACAGCATCCGAGTGAGAACAGAAGATGCTGATGGGCAGAGTTACTCGAAGAATTTGACCATTAACATCAATGACGCCAACCTCAGCAACAACAGCATCGATGAAAACGTCGCGGACTTGGTTGTCGGCACTTTCGGGGTCACCGACCCCGATACAGAGGATACCTTTACCTACCAGTTGGTAGCGGGTGCGGGAGATACAGATAACTTCACCCGAGTGAGAACAGAAGATGCTGGTGGGCTGAGTTACTCGGAGAACTTCACCATTAACATCAACGACGTTAATGAGGCACTGGCTCCGATGAACAGGATGGCCCAAAGTCCTGCCCTCGATGCTGGTTGGGCTGATTTACTCGGAGAATTTCACCATTAACATCAACGACGTTAATGAGGCACTGGCTCCGATGAACAGAATGGCGCAAAGTCCTGCCCTCTATGAAATATAGATGATAATAGAGAGGCTGAGACTTTCCCAGATTATTGGAGGTGTGTTATGGAACTATTCTCGCAGTGTTGTCTCTGTTGTGGGAGTAAAGAGGTACACCCTCACCACCATTATGAGACTCAATACAACGGTAGCCGCACCATCTACGATTACAAGGCGTGTGACATTTACTACAGTGAAACCTTTGCCACGCTCTTAGCGGGTCTACGAACTCCCTTAAGTCGGATTATCCAAGTTCTCAAAGCCAGTGAAGGGATGGGTCTCAATGCAGTCGCACGAACCTTTAACGTCTCTAAGAAAAGTCTCGGGGATCTCCAACCAGTTCTGATGCTCTATGCCTTGCTCCATCAGTTTATTATTGAAGGAGATCAACTCTATTGCATTGGTGGATAAAAATGAGCCGCCTTGTTACCCTGAGTCAAGGGTAACAAGGCGGGTAAGCTGCTGGACGATCTGTTTGACCCCAAGACGAGAAAGGCGATCGACAAGCGGGTGATTGTTTCCGAGACCGCTGTGGGCGACGGGTGCATCTCATAGAAGCTTAGCCGCCCGAACTCCGCCCTCACCCTAAAGGGCCCGGCTACACAAACAAAGCCCGCCTGCGCGGGCTAGATTGCAGAAGTGAGATGCACCCGTGGGCGACAGCATCTGCATATTTTAATTCTTCTGCGGCCCAGGAATTCATCATTCTCAATTAATGTCGAATTCTTGCCAGCTCTGGCTCTATATAATATTAGCAACGCGCCCAAGCAAGAGTCGTTTTATTTAATCGTTATTTAATTTTTCGGCACCTTGTCCCGACGTCGCAGCGCTACGCGCACGGAGGACTGATAAAAATGTTAACTTAGTGGAAGCATATTGTTAACTTTTTTGAAGCTCTCGTCTCAAATCAAGACAGTGTAAGGATTTGAGATTGTAAAGAAATATGTGAGTAAGGCATAGCCTCGTTCCCTGGCAGAGCCAGGGAACGCAAGGGGGGTTTGGGGGATCCGACGACTTGCAGTGAGCGGAGTAACCACGGGAAAATCTTTGGGGTTCCGGGTAACGATCGCCTCCAATTGATTAACTACAGCAGTAGAATACTGAATAGCATCCTCCAAGTCACTGAAATCAGCATTTAGTGCCATTTCCTTGTCTTTACGGATAATGTAGTGTACGTCTGTAACAAAAGTAGATGCTGAGATGTAGCCTTCAACTGCTCCCTGTAAACTTATGTCATAATTTGCGCAACAAAGCTGTGAGCCCCTATAGCTATCTTTGCAAATCTGGGATGCACCCCCGACGCTCTAGAGCGTCGGTCCATTAATAATACGCCGACATTTTCAAATATCTGTGAATCAACGAAAAATCAACATTTTCTTCACCCCCTCATCACTTTACCCAAAATTTGTTCTACTGGACCGATGCTCTAGCTGTCAGGTATTTGTAAATTTGTCCCCGCCGTCGTGCAAAACCTACAAGGATTTTTCCCATTTCGCCCGTTCGGGAAGTCGGAACCTGTGGGGCACTTGCCAGTAAATCTCTTGTTTTTCTAGTCTAGCATAGTTTTTGGCTTACGGAACATATTTTAACTCGTTAATCATTTATCTATAACTTATGAAAAGGTATAACTTATAGCTAAAATTCTAATATTTTTAGTCGGTTGAAAACCGACACAAAGCTGAGTTACCTGGCGACCGCCTGGTAACGCGGGGTTAAAACCCCTGCGTGGTAACTATTGTGACGTAATTTATCTATATCAATGTATAATTACTGAGTTTTGGGATCGCCCTGGCCACTCTGGCAGCGAGTTACTCCAAGGAATGAGTGAGTTACTCCTTGGAGTAACTGAGTACTTGAGTACTTAAGTACTGAGTCACGCCAAAGAATAACTGAGTTACTCCACGGAGTCAGCTTCCACTCCAAGGAATGAGTGAGTCACTCCACAAAATAACTGTTTTTATGTTCCAGAGCAACAATCGCCGCCCGAATCCTGCTTCCTGGTAGCTTTCAAAGCGAAGGGCAAAAAAACTGTTCCAACCTAATTCCTCTAGGTTCATTGAAGTTTCCTCTAGGCAATTGCTTGTAACGGCAACACTCACAGAGGAAAGTGCATAGTAAAGCGCGCTTTGCGCTTACTACAAACGGGCGATAGCCTCGGTGCGCGGGTTGTTACTTGACCATCCGAACAGCTAACGAGTTTGTGACATAATTCTTTCTCCTGTTTTTACGTTAACGCTAACTTAGCTAAAATTTAGCTATACTTCTATCATAACATAGATTGAAGCGAAACCCAACCTACATGATAATTTAGGTAGAACGCGCCTGGGCAAACTGTTTGTTCACTTCATCCCAGTTCACCACATTCCACCACGCCTTCAGGTACGCACCCCGATCGTTCCTGTAGTTGAGATACAGCATTTATCATAAAGATGAGGTACAATAGTGAGGTCAGCAGTAGAACCCTCGAAAACCATGAAGCCCTATTCAGTTGATCTCCGCCAGAAAATTATAGAAACCTATGAAAATGAGGAGATATCACAAAGACAACTAGCCAAAAGATTCCGAGTAGCATTCAGTTTCGTTATCAAAATTCTCAAGCAGTACCGGTCCACTGGCAACTTGAAGCCGGGTATTAGCACCGGTCGTCCCCTCAAGCTCAACCAGTCCCAACAGGAAAAGCTCAAAGTTTTAGTAGAGGAAAATAATGATTGGACATTGTCAGAATATCAGTCAGAATTAGAAAAACAGACGGAGGTAAAAGTCAGCCGTTCCACAATAGACAGAATGATTAAACGGTCGGGATTGACCGTAAAAAAAAAGGCATTACATCCGACGGAAAAGAGAAGTTCTCGAGTTCAGCAGTTAAGGTTAGACTACTGGAAAGAGATAGAAGGAATTGAGCCTACTGACCTCATTTTTCTGGATGAATCGGGCTGCAACCTGGCTTTAACACGGATGTATGCCCGCTCACAATGTGGTCTGAGAGCTTATGGAAGTAAACCCAGTAAGCGAGGACAAAATGTTTCAATAGTTGGGGCAGTTAGTCTCAATGGGATAGTGAGTTCATTGAATATTTTAGGTGCTTATGATAGCTTAACATTTGAGGCATTTGTGATTCGACACTTAGTGCCAAAGCTGTGGAAAGGAGCTTGTGTTGTGATGGACAACTGTACAATTCATAAGGGAGATGTAATCCGACAAGCTATTGAAAAAGTGGGGGCGCGGTTAGTCTATCTTCCTCCTTATTCGCCAGACTTCTCTCCAATTGAAAATATTTGGTCAAAGCTGAAGAGTTATCTCAAGAAACTAGAAGCCAGAACCTATCGGGCCTTAGTAGATGGCATTCAGGAGGGCTTTGCTACCATCAACCTGCAAGATATCCACAACTGGTTCACCCACTGTTGCTACTGTACCTCACCATTTTGATAAATGCTATAATAGGCATGTTCCCAAACATCATTCCCCATGATGGGATATTTGCCCTCCATCAAGGGACTATCCTGGTTAGGGGTACTCATCACCTCCAACTTGCCATCAGGAGTATAAACTAGCCAGGCCCAACCACTGCCGAATAGCCCAGAAGTATATCGGTCGAGTCGAAAATAGCAAAAAGGACAGCGGAAGGCGGCAAAGCTGCCAAAAGCGGTATCAATGGCTCTTGCGATCGCCCCAGTTGGTTTCCCCTCCGCATTGGGAGCCATAATTTTCCAGAACATCTTATGATTCACATAGCCGCCGCCATTATTCCGCACAGTTGCGTTTATATCTTCGGGAATGCTATTAATATTGAGCAGCAGTTCTTCACCACTCATACCCTTCAGTTGCGGATGTTTGTCCAGTGCCTTATTCAGGTTCTGGGTGTAAGCTGCATGATGTTTGTCATGGTGAAACTTCATCGTTTCCGCATCGATGTATGGTTCTAAGGCATCATAGGCATAGGGCAGAGAGGTCAACAAGAAGCTACCCGTGTTTTGGGCGATCGGTGCGATCGGTGTAGCTAAATTGTCCCCAGATGCCTGGCAAGCATCCAAGGCGATCGCACCGACACCAACTCCCAGCAGATACAATAAATTCCGACGATTTACAACCATAATTACCTCTTTATAAATTCAAAATTCAAAATTATGGCATTGCCAAATAAATTAGCCTAGGACTGAGAAAGGCGTTTTACTTCTTCACCTCCTAGCAACTGATGCGCCTCTTCTAGTAAAGCCGGGATTTTGTCCCCGTGGGGACTATTCGCCAGACATGCGCGCAAGTCCAGTTCCCTCACCCGATCGGCCTGATTTCCCGGAAACCAGTGACTTCCCGTACCCAGCAGGTTATAGCGTTTTTTGCCATAGTCAATCATGTCGTAGGCCAGGGCGAGATTTCTCAACCACAGGATAATCGGAATATTTACACCACCAGGTGTCCGATCGGGCTGGGGTAATTCGGAGTGCCAGGTTTTTACCCAATCTTCCCCCAGAGTGGTAATTGCCTCCTGTTCCAGTCTCGCTAAAATCGGCGGCAAGACCTCGGACGCCCGGTCTAACAGCGGCAAAACCTGCAAGTGTTCGTCAAAATCTGTGGGTCGCGCCGCCCCCAAACTGAGAGTATGTACCTGCCGATGAGAAAGACAAAACAGGTCATTAAACTGCATCGGACTCAGGGGTTTACACAGTTCTACCAACTTGGGCGGCGGATCGTAAAGTTTTCCGCCTTTATCGGAAGGACTGATGATGAAAACACCCATATCCTGGCGTTGCGCAGCTTCTATAGCAGGCCAGTTAACTTGATTGATGTAGTACCAGTGCAGATTCACGTAGTCAAACTGGTCGGTCTCAATAGTTTTGACAATGATGTCCGTCGGACCGTGAGTCGAGAAACCAATAAACCGCACCTTGCCTTCCCCTTGCAGCTTGCGGGCCACATCCAGACAGCCACCCGATCGAATACTGTCGTGCAGCAACTCATCAGTATTGATACCGTGCAGGGACAGCAAATCGACATAGTCCAGCTTCAGGAAAGCCAAAGACTGCTCAAACTGACGCCGAAACTCGACTGTGTCTGACTTGGGACTAACCTTGGTCTGGACAATCAGCTGTTCGCGAGTAAACTGGGGCAGAATCTTACCCAGCTGCATCTCCGAGGTACCATAGCCCCTCGCCGTTTCTATGTGATTGATGCCGACTTCCACAGACCGGCGAATAGTCGCTTCCAGATTGCGCTGGTTGTCCAAAGGAATCGCAGCTGCTGGCATATCCTGCCACTTGTACTGGTAGCGCATGCCGCCACAGGAGAATACAGGTATTTGTAATTCTGTGCGCCCAAATCGTCTGTATTGCATGGGTTTGAGTGGGTTCCGAATCAGTTCAATCCGTTTGTGTCTGCCCGTTAGCGCAGCAAGATCAGCGATAAGATCAGCTCAAGTCCCCTTCATCATACACCCCCTTCTGATGGGCCGGGTTTTTCGATATCTCTTGTTGTGCTCTTGTCCCAGGAGCTCAGTCCCGTAGAGGCGAGCACTCGGCACACAAGAGATATCGGGGACTCATAACCATACCAGACCTACTGTACCTTAACTCACTTATGTGCAAATGGACATTTCTGAACTAGACCACTTGGAAACTTCCGTGCAAGATTTGCTGGCCACGGCCAAGCTAGAGCTGGAAGCAACGCGCCTAGAGCAGCAACGGGACGAACAGGTCCAAAAAGCTGTCGCCGAGATTAGTAAGCGAGTGGAACCTTTACTCGCCGACCTAGAGCAAACCCTCGCACAGTTCGATCATATGAATGTCAATGGTAGCGCTATTCGTGAGAAACTAGAGGAAAAAGCCGCCGATCTGCGACGACAGTTGGAGGAGGCTCCCGTCTTAGCAGCTCAGGTTGCAGACCGTCAGCTGATTCTCAATGAGGAACGCTTACTAGACGAGCGACTGGCAGAGCAAACTAACCACTGGCGGCACGAACTCAAGGCTGACTTACTGGATATGATTGCCGAGCAACAAGATTTCTATAGCGCTACTGATGGGGCGATCGCGATCCGAGCTTACATCAATGACCTCAAAGCCATTAACGCCCTCCAAGAAGTCATCGATGCCCTAATTAACCAGATCAATACCCACTCTAAAGAAGGACCCGTTGCCCGCCTGCGAGGTACCTACGAGCAAACCCTCAACTTTATTTACGACAGAGCGATGGAGAACCGATCGCGGGTGGAAACTGTCCGCAGCGTGCAACCGCGCACCCGTCATCGCATATCGGAAAAACGACCCAACCCCTACATAGTTCTAGAGGGTAAGGTAGTGATTTTTGGCGGACATGACCGACTGGCCACGGCTGTAAAAAATCGTCTGCGGGATTCTCAGGTCAGCCTGACCTGGTGTACGGCTCAAGATGGATTACAGTTAGCTCAACAGGCGGAAAATCACATTGCTAATGCGGATTTGGTTTTGATTGTCACTGGTTATGCTAGTCACTCCCTAACAGAAAAAGCGCTTCAAGCTGCCCAACGTGCAGGCATAACTCCAGAAATGATTAACACTACAGGCATGACTAAAGTGCTGGAAGTTATTGAGTTAGGTCTGAAAACTAAACTCCTAGCTCGCCACTTAAATCAATCTTCCAGAGCTGTATAAGCTAAGTAAGATTAGGGATTGGGTTCTGCAGTCCCACTGTAATAAGTTAGTTGCGTAGGACTTGTCTCGCCTGGGAGAGTGCGAGGGTGCATCCCAGTTTGGCAATGAGTAAAAATACTTCATTGCGCAACTGTCACCTTGAGAATACTCCATTAAGATAAGCGCAGCGATGCAGCAGAACCTGGGGAACATTGACGGCTTTCCATTGCGATCCTGAAAGCTTTAGCCGTGCCGCCTTCTGTGTACCGTTGATTCCACCTCTCCCGAACCAATGGAAATCCCCTCGGCTTGATAATAGCTATAGTTCACAATGCGATGGCGATGCTTAGTAACATAGGCCCTAAAATTGTCCACCCGTGGATGGTCCCAGTCGTCAAATTCCTTGAGGGCCTCTGGCACCTTGCCAGACCAGAAAAGGGCTTTCACTCGTGCCAGTCGCTGGCCGGACCCGCCGATTTTTTCCAGATTTTCCATTAAGTGATACCAATCGAGGATTTCTTGACGAAAGATGGTCGGACCAATCTCGACAAACAGGTTCCAGATGCCATCATGGCCATCCCCGAGACACACAAGCGGATTCGCCAAGGGCTGCTGATTTACCCATTTGACCAGTCCTGCATTGTCTCGAAAAAAGGCCGCTACCCCCTGGTCATGCAGATTGACAGCCTTGTAATCGCGCCACTCACAGGGTTGACCAAGGGGAGTCCGTAAGCGCAATATCGGAAGTATATCTAGCCTTGGGTGTTCTAAGTAGTCAGACAAAATTAATTACATATTTTTCTCCAAAATTTTTTATGATTGTTTCAACGGAATCAACTAAGTTTTTCCAGCAAGAATAAGCATCGATTTCAATCCATTCGTATTTAATAAACCGCCACAAGATTTCAATCAAATTCAAATGAGGTGAATAAGTGGGGAGATGGAATATAGTAA
>RFFC02000064.1 GCA_005518205.2 Hormoscilla sp. GUM202 | reverse complement strand
CTACAAAAACCCTCAAAATATCTGTAAAGTCTAAGTGGGTAATTCATATTTTTTTAAATAGGTCGCAACTTAGGTTACTTTAATTCTAAATAACTTGTGGAAGCATGTCAAGTTTTTCCATAAGTATTTTTGCTCCTCATTACCTGCTATAGGATTTGGTGCTGACAACTGACAACTGACAACCTTTTAGGTATAATTGGGAGGATGTCAAGTTTGAGTTCCTGCTAATTGCTAACTAAACTCAATAGTGTCACCGGTGCAATAGGGATCGCGCGATGGCAGCCAGTTTGGCCTTCTGCCTTGTCCCGGCGAGCGTAGCCAAATCGACCAAGTAATAACCAAGGAACAAACCATGAGACAAACGGCTTTAATCACAGGAGCCTCCAGCGGCATTGGTTATGAATTATCTCAAATTTTTGCCGAGAACCAGTACAATTTGGTTCTGATAGCAAGACGACAAGAAAAACTGCAAGAAATACAGGCAAATTTGAAAAAAAATTACCAGGTTAATGTCATAGTTATCTCTCAGGACTTAGCCCAAAATAATGCGGCTCAGGTTTTGTTCGATACTCTCAACCAGCAAAAAATTAAAATTGATGTCTTAGTCAACAACGCTGGCTTTGGAGACTATGGTTTTTTTGTAGAATCTAACTGGGAAAAAATGCAACAGATGATTCAGCTCAACGGGTGCATCCCAGTTTTAAGGTAAGTATTATTACTCATCTAACCTGAGTGTTGTAAAGACTCCGTTCAAGCAAGCACAACGATGTCGTAAAACCTGGGGGACATTCTCCTCCTTCCACTGAGCTCCAGATAACTTCACCCTTGCCCCTCGGCCTACCGTTGATTCGACTTGCCCTGATCCTATGGGAATCTCCTCTGCCTGATAGTACTCGTAGTTGACGATGCGATGCTGATGCTTCTCCACATAGCCCTTAAACCTGTCTACCCGCTCATGCTCCCAATCTTCAAACTTACTCAAGGCTTCCTTCACCTGGCCTTTCCACAGGAGTTCCTTCACCCGGTCCAATCGCTGCTGAGAGCCGCCGACTTTTTCTAAGTTCTCCATTAAGTGATACCAATCGAGTATTTCTACCCGGTTGGAGATTTTCTCGAGGATGTTCCAAATGCCATCATGACCATCTCCTAGGGTGAAAACTGGTACTTCTAGGGTTTGTTGGTTGACTTTGTCCACCAGTCGTTCGTTATCTCGGAAATATGCCCCTACCCACTCCCCATTCAAGTTCACGGCTTTGTAGTCTCGCCACTGGCAGGGTTCTCCCAGTTCGGTCCGTAACCGCACTTTCCCCCCATCCAGACTTAATGCCTGCACGGGGTGTGACAATTGCGGAAGTCTATAAAGGTGCCAGCCTATAGCGAAAAGTTCAGTCGTTGCTGTGTTCCTCTTGAGACTTTCATCCCCGTCAGTAACTTGATTTGCCTTGCCGATTGTTCATAAGATGAATTCCCACTCAACTCTAGGCAACATTTCTCCAGGTAAGGACTCCACTGACTATAGGCTTTGACCTCAAAATACTGTGCTTGCTGACTGGTGAGCTTCAGTTCCCCCACAATGCTCTTGACGGCGCGGGGGTGTCCTGCCCTTGTCCCACTCTCCTTGGCGATAAAAAAAGGGCGATTTCAGGGCTGACATATTGGAGAACAAGTGAGCGGACCGTCCCTTCGATTCCTTCAAGAGTGGTGAGTTGTTCCGGTACGGTGGCCAAAGCTTGCTCGTGGAGGAGGGCCGCGATGGCTTGAGCATGGGCTTCAATTTGGGCTTGGATTTCTGGGTTCATGACTTCTACCAGGATGAGGAGTACTTTTGTAAATTATCATAAAAGCCTCTCTCTTCCATCTAAGTATTTGTACTTATTCAAACTTTGGGATGCACCCCAGCTCAACATTATGACTTTAACTCATTTGACCCGACTGTTTTTACCGGGTATGATTCAACGGAGTCAAGGCAAAATTCTCAACCTGGGCTCGATCGCATCTTTTCAACCGGGACCTTTAATGGCGGTTTATTTTGCCACGAAAGCTTATATTCTATCATTTACCGAGGGGATCGCCAACGAGCTTCAAGGCACGGGGGTCACGGCCACCGTGCTTTGTCCCGGTCCCACCGCATCTGAGTTTCAGGTCACGGCGAATCAACAAGCTTCTAAATTAATAAAAGGAAAAAAACTCGCCAAGGCCGCAGAAGTAGCCCAACTAGGATATCAAGCCTTAACCCAAGGGAAAACAGTCGTTGTGCATGGCTTGACGAACAAGCTACTGATCTTTTCCAATCGACTTGCGCCCAGAAACTTAGTCACCCAGACTGTGAGAAATATGCTTGCCGAGGACAAATAGGAGATAACAGTGCGATTCGTTTAGTGTAAAGGCTTCAGGATGTAAATGACGTGTCACAAATAATATAACCGTGACCACTAGCAGTATTTCATCAGTCCTGACAACTTGTGGGGTCAACAGACCACCGGTGGAAACGCCGGGGGGAATCGGTGAAACCTAGAGATGATGTAGGTGCAAGTCCTACTCCCCAGGTGCGAGGGTAAAAGCGTCACCCCTACGGTAGCGATGGCATCAATCCGTAAAGCGGGGTGAAAAGGCATCAATGGCTAGCAGCCTAAGCAGGTCAACGCCAAGCAAGTGGCTATGAGGAACATGAAGCGAAATGATGCAGCTTCGTTAACTATACCCAGTGGAATAAGGCTTACACACTGGTAGTGTTAGATGCCTCTGATATCACGGAAACCGCTGTGGCCAGGATCGGAATCCCCCGGAATCCCCGCACGAGTACCTTATGGTTTTCGCGGTCTTTGGATCGGGCGATCGCAGTTATTGACCGCATTAGCTTCTGACCAATTATAATAAGACTAAGTGCTGCATGAGATTAAGCCAATGAGTTCTACCAAACAGTCTGTTCCCGGCGACAAATTCATCGCCTGCGCCTCCCACCAGGAGATCTCTGCTACTGGCTTTGAGTAGATCGCCATCCCGACCAAATAGCCAGTTGCCCCCGCCGCCGTCTGTGGCATCCAAGGTATCATCACCTGCTCCACCGATCGGGGTGTCTTGAGTGCCTGCAAATAGTCCATCTGGTCCCGGGGTGCCCCTCAATCTTTCCATCAAATCTCATCGGAATATTTTTTGTTCATCAGCATCATATAGCCAATTCATGCTATATGCAATAGCATCACCTCTTTATACTACCGTCAGTTGCAATAACAGCAGTTTCTGCTCGAATCACCGACTTTAGCTACGGTGGTATTTTCGACCGGGGCCCGGAGCGATCGCAGGTATTTTAACCTATCCTAATTGCCTCTAGTAACGCGAGTTCGGAGAGGGAAGTAGGGAGTCGCAGATCGCCGATTTCCCAATGAACCATGAACTATAAATTGTCTACGGCTCCTACCCGGCTTCTAAATCCCTCAGTTCATCGATTAAATTCATGTACGATCGCTTTAAGGTTGGCACTTTTTTTACAGCGTTAGCATACTCTGATGCTGTCTGGGTTCCGAAGCGCGAATCGTAGTAAGAAAGTAGATGATATACTAGGGCGTGTCATCAGTTAAGCCAGATAACTGTAGCAGTGAGATAGATGGCCCCCAAGAAATTACTAGCTGTTTTGTCGTAGCGGGTGGCAATCCCTCGATATTGTTTCAGTTTGGCAAAAAAGTTTTCGATAAGATGCCGTGCTTTGTACAGATATTTGTCGTAAGGATATGGCACTTTCCGATTAGCTTTTGATGGAATCACCGCACTACATTTGTCTTTCTCTAATCGCTTTCGGACACGCTCGTCAGCATCAGAGGCCCGATCGGCGGCGGAGGCAGAGGCCTCAATCCCTTCGAGCAGAACATCTGCACCGGCCAGATCGTGAGTTTGGCCCCCTGTCAGGTGAAATCCTGTGGGATTGCCCAGGGCATCGCAGATGGCATGAATCTTCGTACTGAGTCCACCTTTGCTACGCCCGATGGCTTGATCACTACCATCGTCTTTTTTTTGGCCCCTGCACTATGCTGATCAGCCCTGTCGTGTCCAGAGACGCCCACCCATGTCGTGCGCAGGAGCGGCACGACAAGGTGGGCGCTCTCGGACACGAGACGATGGTAGAATCGAGCATCGCATATTCGTTATCGGCATCATCCGCTAAAACCTGAAAAACCCTTTCCCAGACACCACTTTGGCTCCAACGGCTAAAACGAGTGTGAATTACCCGAAAGTCGCCGTTCGGGCAAGTCTCGCCAGGGGATCCCAGCTCGATAGCGATAAAGCACCGCCTCCACAAAGAGTCGATTGTTCTTCGCTGTACCGCCCACATGCCCCTCACGTCCTATATGCAATAGCATTACCTATTTATACTACTGTCAGTTGCAATGACAGCAGTTTCTGCTCGAATAACCGACTTTAGCTATGACCGGTGGTATTTTCGACCGGGGTCCGGAGCGATCGCAGGTATATTAACCTATCCCGCGTGCCTCTACTAAGCTAAAGCTAAAAAGTAAAGATCCTCTATTTCGAGAGCATTTGTCAGGGAGTGGGGGAGCCCCTCTGGGGGGGAGTGGGGAGAATGTCAATCGATATTGGTGAGATTTATACATATGTTTACAAATATAACAAATTAATAGGGTTTCCCTGATTATTTCCTGGTGAAGGATTTATCAAGAAAGAGAGCGGCAAAAAAGTTAATCCCCAAGCCAATGTTAAGCATCGAAGAAACCCTTGCACCATCATGTTTTCAAGATTGTAAAGAATTATGTGAGTAATGGTAAGCTTAAAAAGGGGGGCGAAGACAAGCCCCCCCAATCGCCACGGGGGGTTTGGGGGGGCTCCCGCTGCAACAAATGCATGACCACAGAGGTCAGGTTTATCATCAACCTAGCCTGGGAGGAAAGGAATCTGGTCGGGTTTATCGTCCTCCCACCCCTGGGAGGAGAGGAATCTGGTCGGGTTTATCGTCCTCCCACCCCTGGGGGGAGAGGAATCTGGTCGGGTTTATCGTCCTCCCACCCCTGGGGGGAGAGGAATCTGCTCGGGTTTCTCGTCCTCCCACCCCTGGGGGGAGAGGAATCTGGTCGGGTTTATCGTCCTCCCACCCCTGGGAGGAGAGGAATCTGCTCGGGTTTCTCGTCAATCCACGCTAAATTGATCAAATAGGCGTTAATGTACAAGTTTGGGTAAAACGCGATGGCAGCAGACACGGGTGTGGTCTGGCAGTTGTTGCATAGGGATCCCCCCAAACCCCCCCCGCGCCGGGGGGGCTTCCATAGCCCCCCTTTTTAAGCGGTCCCCCCCTTTTTAAGATGTGGGGTAATTGACTGGGGGGTGTAACCCCCAAAAACAGCCAAAGCCTCACCAAGAGAGAACTTTCTCCCCACTCCCCCCACCCTTTAGGGTGGGGCTATCCCTACTCCAGATCGCGGATATGGGTTATCGCTCACAGTATCTTTTAAGGGGGGTTCGATGTCTCTTGGGTAGTGCGATTAGCGCGGCCTTCGCGAGACATCGCAGGGGGGATCCGGGGGTTAGGGGGGATCCTCCGACTGGGAGGGCCCCTGTTAGATCGACGGGTTTTGACCACACCCCGTTTACCCTGCAATTTATAGCGATAAGGAGAGAAAGCTCTGGAGTCTAAAAGTAATCCAAAAGTGAGGTGATAACCTGGGGGGGCGACATGAAGGCTAGGATGTATACCTGATAAGGGTTACAGCCTTCTTGCCTCGTGCATAATAGATCTTCTTTTCTGGACTTAACTTCATTAATTCATCTACAATATCAGCATAAAAATCTACGGATTTAAGCCAATCTTTGCCTCTGGAACCTATATAAAATGCGCTGTGACGTCTTTCACGGCGTCCTGCTTCTTTTACACGACCAACATAACAAGTAACACCTTTTTGTTTGATTTCTTCTCCCATTACAATTGAGCTGGTGTAAGCAATTGTAATTAACAGGATTAAAACTACTAAGCGATCGCCAGTTAATCCAGTTCTTTCAATATTGTATCCACCTAAAGTCTCTAAACATTTCCTCAATTCCAAAACGGTTTTCATAAGCTTTTAAGGCCAACTCTAAAGTGACAAAGTTAGTAATAATAAACCATCCCTCTTCTGCCTGCCATCCTCTATACTTTCGTTTCCATTTACAAGCAATGTTAGCTCCTTGAAAGCCTTTGGTTTTGGTGATTTTTACACCCTTTAAATATAACGACATTCCCGGATATAATCCTACATCTCTTAATTTTTTCCAAACATCAGAGGAGATTTCAATATATTCATTTTTCCTCAAACGTAGACAGAAGTATACTTTTAGGCTAGATAACCACGAAGCTAAATCTACATTGCAGAATTCCCGATCGCCCAAAACAACGACTTGATAATTGCTAAGTAAATCCAATACCTTATAGAGAACTTGTTGTTGCTCTGATAAATTACTGCTTCCTTTTTTATTCAATAGTTCAAAATAAATTGGTATTGCTCGATTTTGATAATGAAAACTCACCATTAATAAATTTATACAACCCCATTTTGTCCTATCTATAATTACTTCAACGACCTGTTTATTATCGAAAAATATCAACAATAATTGACTTAAGATCGGAAACCCGATCGTTTCTAAATTTAATGCTGGCAAAGATAAAAAGCGTTGAAGTTTTTTTCGGCGACTTTCAAACTTAATTGGCTGTGGAAATAAATTGGCAAGTTCTTCTAATCGCACCCAGCGATGCTCAGAGATTAAAGAAATCAAAATGATCGACATATAATATTGAGGTTTAGTTAAATGTTTGACGATGTGGTCTTGGTAAAAATCTGGGAGAACTTTCATAATTTTTAACCCTTATCTACTTTTCTAGTCTAGCAAGTCCATCTTTTTTTGTCAACATCGTCTCAACACCTTATCCTGTAAGGTTTTCAGCTTGCATGTCGCCCCCCCAGGGTGATAACCTAAATATCTCGTTCCAGTATCACTTGACATGCGTGATAATCTATTAGAGCGCGTCATGTCAAGTAATACTGCCCCTGACTCTGGCAGGGAACGAGATAAGGAGGATCGGGTGCATCCCAGTTTGGCAATGAGTATTTTTGCTTAAATATTCTTTAGCTTCATATAATCACCCGGCACTGGTTCAGGGCACTGGAGAGCGTCTAATTAAAAGGAGCGCCTGAAACCCTCACCAGTAAGGGATATAGCTGTTTTCTGGCTCAATGCCCGAAACCCCTACCCTGTAAGAGTTTCAGCAGTTTGATTAATCAAACTGAACCAGTGCCGACGTGCAAAGAAGCTATGTTCAACATTGCGAATAAATCCCAAGCTGGGATGCTGGGAACTTTTACCGAACTGTGTTAACATAGTAGAGTCATAAAAAATCCGGACAACCAGTATAATTATGAA
Source organism: Hormoscilla sp. GUM202 (assembly GCA_005518205.2). Lineage (GTDB taxonomy): Bacteria > Cyanobacteriota > Cyanobacteriia > Cyanobacteriales > Desertifilaceae > Hormoscilla. The sequence goes on along the minus strand of RFFC02000064.1, from coordinate 2,082 downwards.
CTCATCCAAACGCCAACAGATTAAAGCTCATGCCAAAGCTATAGCAGCATTATTGTATGAAGAGACTCCCGAAGAGCAAATTGGCAGACATAGAAGTAACAGTGCGCCAGGAGGTATTTGAGGGACACACCCCACCTCCCCTCCCCAACAGTCACCTCCACAGAAAACACCCACCCGATCGCCACACGATCGGGTGGGTGCCCTCCAACAAGAATTAATATTAACATTCCCCCCGAGGCAAGCACCACCCCGCACTACACCTCGGGGAGAACGTTACCCAACCTTATCAGGACTAAAAGCGATTCACAAAATCACTCTCTGAGATCGACCCAGGCTCAACTCCCGGCAAAGTTAAATCTACATACATTCCCCCCAAGCCTTCAGCCTTAATGGAAGTCGAACTGCCCGTCTTGACAATTTCTAAGCTATCAAAACCATCCACATAATAAAAGTCCAGATAGATTTTGTCGATGCCATCCTCAAAGTCGTAGATGGTATGCCTGCCCCTGACGCCAAAAGTATCCGCACCCGAGTTTCCGTAAAGCTTATCGTTTCCCGCCCCCGCCCCTATGTAATCGTCACCAGGTCCGCCATAGAGGATATCGTCTCCAGAGTCGCCATAGAGCTTATCGTCCCCAGAGCCGCCATAGAGGCGATCGTCTCCATCGCGGCCATAGAGGCGATCGTCCCCAGAGCCGCCATAGAGGGTATCGTTTCCATCCGTGCCCCTGAAACCATCGTTACCAGAGTCGCCCATGAAGAGATAGTCTCCATCCCCGAAGACGGGACTTAAGCCGCTCGCGTATTCTTTGTCCTCTATGTTCAGGTCATCGAATGAGATCGTACTGCTCAGCGCTCGGTCCAACCCGATGACTTGCAAACTGCCGAGCTCAACTAACTCGGAGGGGACGGTACCGCTCAGGGAGTTGTTGTGCAGCTCGAGGACTTGCAAATTGCCGAGCGAAACTAACTCGGAGGGGAGCGTACCGCTCAGGGAGTTGTCGTACAGGTAGAGGACTTGCAAATTGCCGAGCGAACCTAACTCCGAGGGGATCGTACCGCTCAGGTAGTTGTATTGCAGTTCGAGGTCTTGCAAATTGCCGAGGGAGCCTAACTCCGAGGGGATCGTACCGCTCAGGGAGTTGTCGTACAGGTAGAGGTCTTGCAAATTGCTGAGGGAGCCTAACTCGGAGGGGAGCGTACCGCTCAGGGAGTTGACTTCCAGGTAGAGGACTTGCAAATTGCTGAGGGAGCCTAACTCGGAGGGGAGCGTACCGCTCAGGGAGTTGACTTCCAGGTCGAGGACTTGCAAATTGCTGAGGGAGCCTAACTCGGAGGGGAGCGTACCGCTCAGGGAGTTGACTTCCAGGTCGAGGTCTTGCAAATTGCCGAGGGAGCCTAACTCCGAGGGGATCGTACCGCTCAGGTCGTTCCAGTTCAGAGCGAGGTCTTGCAAATTGCCGAGGGAGCCTAACTCTGAGGGGATCGTACCGCTCAGGGAGTTCCAGTTCAGAGCGAGATCTTGCAAATTGCCGAGCGAGCCTAACTCTGAGGGGATCGTACCGCTCATGCGCCAGTTACCTCCCAGGTCGAGGACTTGCAAATTGCCGAGCGAGCCTAACTCAGAGGGGATGGTACCGCTCATGCCGCTCGCTCGCAGATCGAGGACTTGCAAATTGCCGAGGGAGCCTAACTCTGAGGAGATCGTACCGCTCATGCGCCAGTTCAATTCCAGGTCGAGGACTTGCAAATTGCTGAGGGAGTCTAAAAATGAGGGGATCGTACCGCTCAGGGAGTAGTTGTGCTCCAGGTTGAGGACTTGCAAATTGCTGAGGGAGCCTAACTCGGAGGGGATGGTACCGCTCAGGTGCTTCTCGTCGGAGTAGTAGTTGTAGTTGTAGTTTCGGAGCGAGTTCTCGTCGCTATAGCCGGACAGTTCGAGCGCATGCAAATTGCCGAGGGAGCCTAACTCCGAGGGGATGGGACCGTAAATGTCCAAGTTGTCGTTCAGGTTGAGGACTTGCAAATTGCTGAGGTTGCCTAACTCTGAGGGGAGCGTACCGCTCAGGGAGTTCTCGATCA
>RFFC02000063.1 GCA_005518205.2 Hormoscilla sp. GUM202 | reverse complement strand
CATCCCTGGCGCCCAATTTGCCCAAGGCTTCTGCTGCACTCTGACGCACATCAGAATATTCATCCTTTAGCCGGTGAACCAGGGCCGAGACCACCTTTTCATCCCTGGCGCCCAATTCGCCCAAGACTTTTACTGCACACAAACGCACCCGAGAATCTTCATCCTTTAGCAGCTGAACCAGGGCCGAGACCACCTTTTCATCACTGGCGCCCAATTTGACCAAGATTTCTGCTGCACTCCAAGGCCCCGCCCTCCAATAGTCACTTTTTAGCACCAAGATGTCTGCTGCACTCCAAGGCACCGCCCTCCAATAGTCACTATTTAGCACCAAGATGTCTGCTGCACTCCAAGGCACCGCCCTCCAATAGTCACTATTTAGCACCTTTAGCCGCTGAACCAGGGCCAAGACCACCTTTTCATTCCTGGCGCTCAATTTGACCAAGACTTCTACTGCACTCTCACGCACCCGAAAATCTTTATCCTCTAGCCGCTGAACCAGGGCCGAGACCACCTGTTCATCCCTGGCGCCCAATTCGACCAAGGCTTCTGCTGCACTCCAACGCACATCAGAATCTTCATCCTTTAGCCGCTGAACCAGGGCCGAGACCACATACTCATCCCTGGCGCGCAATTTGCCCAATTTGCCCAAGGCTTCTGCTGCACTCTCACGCACAGAAGAATTTTTATCCTGTAGCCGCTGAACCAGGGTTTTCATTTCTTCCTGATATTCCCACCCGTCCAACATTTCCCACATTTCGTTCATTTCCCACATTTCGTTTAGAATCATGGTTATCCTCCAAGTTACCTTAAACTAATCATATTATATTGTCGCAAGTAGGTTGAATTTGAGATATTTCATTTGTCCCGTTAGCCCGCAGGCCCGCCTTCGCGAGATCCTGGGAGTTCGATGTATTCTGGGAGCGCTAATCGCACTACCCATAAGACATCGTATTCGCACTACCCAGGATCTGGCGAGGGAGCAGGGAGAGGGGAGAAAATCATCGATCTACAATGGTTTGGAGTTGCTGGGAGGCGACCAGTCTATTCGCCAACAGCATCAGCGCCAGCGAAACCCAACCTACGGGAATAAGGGATGATGGGCGCCTCTTTCCCAAGCGGGAATGGCAGGCGATCGCGCTCTATGCTATGCTATAATTAGGGAGAAATCAAACCAACATGATTAGCAGATTCACATTAGAGATTCCGGTTCACTGGCAGGTTTGCTACAATCTGCTTAACCTTGTCAGCACTATTCAAGCTTGCTCAGCGGGTCAAGAAAAAAGTCAAAGCACTTTTTGAAGAAATGACCGTACACAATCGAGGCTACTGGGAGAGACGGTTGCCGGAGTTCCCCCCGATCGTCAAGATAATCGCGATCGGGATCTTTCCCACTGGTAAAAGTAAATTAAAAACTTTGCTATGCAAATTCAAAGATAAAGTCGCCTCGGTTGCGGTTATATCTAGCCGTTCCGTTAGATATTCACAAGCGCTTCTTCAAATATCCATTTATCCAAACAGTCATTCGCCGCAACCAGATTCCTTTACTGGTCTACAGCACGGAAAAGCAGGAGATCGTTCAATGGATAAACTAGATTTATATCGTCAATTAATTCAAGAATCATTACTTGAAAGAGCGAAATTACGTTCCCCAAACGATCCAATTAAAAGTGAGACGGTTTTCGATCGAGAGGGCGATCGCTACCAACTTGTAAACTTGGGATGGAAAGATAGCAGCACGCGCATTTATGGTTGCGCCTTGCACATTGATATCATTGAGGGTAAAATTTGGGTCCAACATGACGGAACTGAGGATGCAATTGCAGATTGGTTAGTTGCCAAGGGAGTGCCAAAACAAGATATCGTATTGGCATACCATGCACCGCACGTGCGCCAGTACACCGAGTTTGCTGTAGGTTGAAATTGTCCGTAACGGGTTTGCCCAGATAACTGACGATCGATATTCCTACTGTCCTGCTGCGTAACTCAATTGGACGAATATTGCTTTATAGCTTGACGAAGGTAACAGTCTGACTTGATAATAGCATATTATCCAACTATCCGACAGCAGTAGAAGATGACAACAGAAGCATCAACCCGCAAAGCTTGGGCAAAAGCCCTAGCACGACCGGCAACAGAATTTCCTCTGACTCAGCTACCCATCTTGGCCAGTGAAATTCCCCCAGGGTTGCGCGGTACTCTCTGATGCCCAATTTGTCCAAGGCTTTTACTGCTACTGCATCCACCATACGCAGATTATGATCTTTATGGTCGAGCCGCTGAACCAGGGTTTCAATTTCCCCGCGCTAACGCCCGGTTCCCCACCCGATCGCCTTCCGAACCTCGCGGGGAGTTACGCCATATTTTGTCGCAGAAACCCGGTTTCTTGTCTGTCTGACTATAACTACTTTTGACCTATCTCAAGTGATTCGGCAATTCTTTAATCTCAAATCTAAAATCCTTGCATTAGTATGAGGTTCTTAGATCTCGTGCTATAATAGCTGACAAAGCTATTTACAGACCGATGAAGATGAAATTAGACCGGATAACTAGCAATCCAGCGCGCATGAACGGACAACCCTGTATCCGCAATCTGCGCTTGACAGTTCGTCGGGTAATTGAATTGTTGGCCACCTACCCCGATCGGGAAGAATTATATCGAGAATTTCCCGAACTCGAAGAAGAAGACATTCAGCAAGCTCTAATTTTTGCATCCACTTACTGCAAACTAGAATTGCCTAGGGTGGTGCCGATGGGATTTCACGGAACTTGGAAACCAACGCTATGAGTAAGATCTAAACTCAAATACCAACAGACCAATGGGTGACAGGGACTTGGGATGAGTACGTCCAGAGTATAGAAGACCCATTGTATAAAAAAGCTAAAGGCTATTATCATCGAGGACAGTTGAGAATTGAAATGGCACCAGTAGGACACGACCATGCTAGCGATAACTCGATCCTGGCGGACGACTTAGGGCGCAAACGGATCCTGTACGAAGACTTAGAAATACCCGAATATTGGGTAACGGAACGTCAGCAAGCAGAGGTAACAGCCTTTAGCATTAATAATAATGGCAGTAGGCGGATTAGAGAATCTAAAGTTTTGCCAGGTTTTTCTATGGCCTTACTTGCAGAAGCATTACAGCGCAATCTTGCCGGGAACCAGTCCCAGGTAGTCACCTGGTTATTGGCTCAATTTCAGACTAGCAGTTAAAATAGAAACAGCAATAAATGTAGGGTGGGCACCGCCCACCAGAAGTAAAATGTAGGGTGGGCACCGCCCACCAGAGGCGATCGGGAAAGTAAAAGGGTAAAATGTAGGGTGGGCACCCACCAGAGGCGATCGGTATAGTTGTAAAGAAGGTTATATGATTGAGATAATCTTAAGCATTATGATATTAGTCGGTTTCAACCGACTTTAGCTTTTAGCCGGGGGTTTGAAGGCGGTGTGACAGCGAAGAGTTGAGATGGGGGTTGACAGGAGTCAGCTTAGAGGTTATGATAGGGAAAGAAGGAATGCAGAACATGCCAGTAAATTAGGATCGAATAGATCGGGAGGAAAGATTGTCAGATAAGGAGTTACAGCAGATCCAGGATCTCCAATTCGCAGACCTAGAAGCGGCCAACGCATTGCTGAAGGAATTTATCATCGCTAACCTGGATTTTCAGGTGGAAACGGTGCAGATACGTCCCTTAGCTGTCTCCCTCAACTCCCTGAATGGGTTGATAACTACAGCAGATGGGACCAAATATTTCTTCAAAACCCATGTGGAACCCCAAAGCATTATTAACGAATATTACAATTCCACGATTCTGGCCGAGGCGGGTTATCCGGTAATTCAACCCATACATAGTTCCACGGAATGGGGAAAGCAGCTATTGATTTATGAGTTCTTCGAGACTCCTTCGATGTTTAAGGTTATCCGCGACCTGGAAATGGATCGCAGAACAGATGCCGATCGGGTTATATCTATACAAGAAAAAGCTGACGAACAACTGTGGGACATTTATCGGCAAACCCTGCAACCCTTGGAAAAAGCAGCACATGCCCGATCGCCGATTCATCAGCTATTCTACCACAGACTCACGGGGGGGCGCTTCGCTAACTTCTATCAAGGGACGGATATATTCCTGCCAGGAGGGAAAATAAATTATAATAGTCTGGCATCAATGCAGTGGAACATTAATGGTATACAATATCAAGATACTCTAGGACAACTGGTGCAGCAGGCGATCGGACTCTTGGAACCATCCCGAACACGGCTACGCACAGAAAAATCGGTCTCGAATGCGATCGTCGGACATGGTGACGCCCATAATGGTAATCTGTTTATAGATGTCGATCGCGGTTCTATGGTATACTTCGATCCGGCATTTGCGGGTCGCCACTCGCCCTTGCTGGACCTGGTCAAGCCCCTGTTTCACAATGTCTTCGCTATCTGGATGTATTATCCAAGGGAAATTGCCGAGAGTCTGTCTATCCGCTGGGAAATAAAAGGTGATACCATGATGGTAGAACATGATTTTGTCCCCTCGCCAGTGCGGGTGGCCCTGCTGCGATCGAAGCTAGAACGAGTGCTCAAACCCCTGTTAGGCGAACTTTCATCTCGATGTATGCTGGAGGAAAATTGGCGGGAATATTTGAAATTAGCTCTGTTTTGCTGTCCGTTCCTGACAATGAACCTGAGTGATGTCAAAAAATTCCCCCCGGAAATAACGCTGCTAGGTTTGGCTATGTCTGTGGAGATGGGTAGCACCAGTTCTGGTAGTATGAAGAGTTTACTGGATACTGAACTGGGTTCGTAGTGAGGACTAAAGTCCTCAACATCCTTAAGATGGGGCGGAAAGACTAAAGTCTTTACTACGAACGGGGAAAGACTAAAGTCTTTACTACGAACCGGATGCGAACGGGGAAAGACTAAAGTCTTTACTACGAACCGGATGCGAACGGGATACGAACGTTAAAGTGATATTAGGAAGGATAAAGGTGGACAATACAGATCGACTCAGGATTTTGATTTTTGACCTGGATGGCGTCATTACTAGCGAGAAAAAATATTGGAATACGGCCATACTGACTGTATGGGAACTGATTTATAGTCAAGAATATCTAGGCTTGAATAACTATTTTGGTTCGGAGACTGACTTGTCCCAGGTATTGCAAGAAATGGGCGAACGGGTTATCCCCAGTAGTTTTATTTATGAACTGAAAAGTCGCGCGATTAATTCCAACTGGGACCTGACATTCTTTGTCTTTTGTCTGCACTTAGTGGGAATATTGAGCGAATTAAATAAGGTGGAACCAGATGGTTGGCGGGAAATCCTCAAAAATGCCCCGGTATGGGAAAACTTACAGCAGTTAGGTGGCAAGTTGCGCGCTCGGGGGTATAATTACAAAATCAGCGAGGGGATAATTGCTAAGTTTTGGCAGGAAACAGAATCCCTAACGGGCAATGCCGTGCTAGAATATCTAGGGGAGTTTATCGATCTGCGTTTGGGGGTGAATGTCCCGACATTGGCACCAAAAGGAGATATATGGCAACTATGCTATAGTAATTTCCAAGAGTGGTATGAAGGGAAAAAAGATTATCAACTGCTAGATGATGAAACGGTACTAGAATTAAGTAAAATTGAGGCAACACTCAAAGAATTGTGTTGTCGCTATAGTTTGGCGATCGCCACCGGCAGGCCCCGGACGGAAGCGATCGGGCCGCTGCAAGCATTGGGACTGCTAGAATATTTTGACCCCAAGCGCATTGTCACCTATGATGAAGTGTTAGCAGCTGAGTCCCTAATGTCGCAAAAGGGGAAAAGGGTGAAGCTGGGCAAACCCCATCCATTTGTGGTACTAAAGGCAATGGATCCCTATATCAATGTGGAAGCTTTGTGTAGTTCCGAATATCAGCCGTCAGACCACAAGTATGCTGGATATATAGGTGATGCTGCCAGCGATGTGGTTGCTGCTAAAGGCGCTGGATGTATGGCGATCGGGGTACTGACGGGTTTTGCCACCGGGGAGGCGAGAGAAAATAAGCGGCGCAAGTTTGCTGAGTTGGGCTGTGATGCTATTCTCAACAGTATAGTAGAACTGCCAGAATGGCTAGAACATAGGTCAAGAAGTCTCACCCAGGAGGTTTCGACAACAGAAGAAGTTTCATCAGCATTGCCCGAAAAGGAACCAGATTTATCGACCGATGCCCTAGGGTTACAAGAAAGGAAGGATATGGTTAACCAACAGGTTAAATCTTTAAATCCCAAGGTAGCGGGACCGCCCAAAGCAGATAATGCTATTCGTCTGGATAAGGGAGAGTTACCTTATCCGCCATCTCGCCACGTAATAGAGGCGATCGCCTCGGCAGCGCGGACGCTCAACCGCTATCCTGATATTCTGGGGGGCGAACTGCGAGGTGCCTTAGCTAAGTATACCAAAGGGAAGCCCGAACAGATTATCATTGGCAATGGTTCCGATGACCTGATCGAACTCATTGTGAAAACCTTCGTGCAACCCGGAGAGGAAGTATTGCTGCCAGTTCCGACCTTTTTCGTCTACTGGCATTCTACAGAACTTATCAATGCCCGTCCAGTGTTTGTCCAGAGAACGGCAGATTTTGGCCTGGATGTGGAGGCACTGTTGCAGAAAGTTACGCCCCAAACGAAGGTGCTATTTATCGCCAACCCCAATAACCCTACTGCTAACCTGGTGGCCCGGGAGACGATTATTCAGATTCTAGATCGCGCGGACTGCATGGTAGTAGTAGATGAGTGCTACTATGAAATCTGTCAGGAAACAGTAGCGGACTTGGTAGATAAATATCCCCATCTGATTGTATTGCGCAGTTTCTCGAAAAGCTTCGGTTTGGCAGGGCTGAGAGTGGGATACGCTATTGCTAACGAAGTCATCGTCGATTATCTCTATCGCGCCGCCCAACTCTTCCCCGTCAGTAAACTGGCCCTGGTAGGCGCGATCGCGGCCTTAGAAGAAATCTCCTACGTGGAAGCAAACCTGGATCGAATTCGGCAGGAAAGAGGCAAGTTAGGAAAAGCACTGCAACAGTTAGGTTTCATCGTCTATCCTTCAGCAACGAATTTTCTGTTCGTGAGAACGGAACCCCTAGGAATCACCTCCAAGGATTTAGTAGGGGCGCTGCAAGAGAAAAATATCTTTGTCGCCGACTTCGGTGGTAAACCAGGATTGGATGAATACTATTTTAGAACAGCAGTGGGCACGCGCACCGAAAATCAACGATTGATCGATGGGTTGCAGGAGGCGATCGCTGCGCGAAAAATCGACCGTTCGTAGTAAGCAATTTAGTGCTTGCTGTTCGTAGTAAGCAATTTAGTGCTTGCCGTTCGTAGTAAGCAATTTAGTGCTTGCAGGCTTGATATAATAAGTTGATTATGGCAGTAAACGCGGATAAGCCCCATCGATGGAAGTCAGATATTGCTCAATCGGTAGACTTTTACAACAATTGGTTCATGCAATTTGCTCCCTTAGCATACCGCGACACTCGCGTTGAAACTACTAAGCAAGTTGAGTCGGCTTTGGCGCAGACGGCTAATCTGACTAACATCACGTCATCTGTGCTGAGGCAATATCCCTCTGTCCTACCTATGCTGCGCATGGCTACAGCACCACCCATTGCCCGCGATCGCCTCATCGGTCTAGCTGGAGTCTCCCCTAACCTAGTCAAAACTATGGAAGTAAACCAGCGAATCCCATCTCGGATGGAGCGAACAGCAGTTGAGACCGATCTGGAGCGCATTGGTCAGATAATTACACGCCTAGCTGACAAAGACATCTTTCCGTGGTTGGATAATCAACAGACGCCAACCAATGCAGAGATTTATCGGGCAGCAACAATTGTTGCCGATCGTTTATGTGGTGCGGTAGCTGACCCAATTATTCGTAATTCACAAGAGCAAAGACAGCTTGCTACCATTAAACAGTGGCTAGAAGGGCGAGGCTATTCTTACATTAAGGTAAGCAAAGAGTTTCCCGGAGATGGGATGAATCCTGGCTCGTTTTCCTTTAGAGTTAACCTGCCAGTGATTCAACGGGGACGCACCCAAAACATCAAGATACCTATTGACGTTGTGATTATGCCCTTCCACTCTACAAGCGATTTTCCACTACTTCTTGAAGCCAAATGCGCGGGGGATTATACTAATCCGAACAAGCGACGCAAGGAAGAAGCGACTAAAGTAGCTCAGTTGATTAGCACTTACGGCGATAAAATCAACTTTGTTCTATTTCTTTGCGGCTACTTCGACAGTGGTTATTTAGGTTACGAAGCTGCCGAAGGCATTGACTGGGTGTGGGAACATCGCATAGACGACTTAGCAGATTTTGGCTTGTAAACAATGGTAGAAATCAACAATATTGAATTAATGCGCCTCCAGCTTCAAGCAGAACTTGATTCCAGGAAAACACGCCACTCACGAAACAAACTCGGTCAATTTGCGACACCGACGGCCCTAGCAACAGATATGCTAGAATACGCCAAAGCACTGTTGCCAGGAAACATTCGCTTTCTGGATCCTGCCTTTGGTACTGGCTCATTCTACTCCGCCTTGCTAAAAACATTTCCCTCTTCACAGATTGCTGAAGCGGTTGGCTATGAAATTTCTCCCGACTATGGACTGCAAGCGTCTGAGTTTTGGCAAGATAGGCCATTAAAGCTAAAAATTGACGATTTTACCCGTGCCACGCCGCCAACTTCTGAGGCCGCCAAATTTGACCTCATTATTGCCAATCCTCCCTATATCAGACATCACCATTTGACCAATCCTGAGAAGCAGCGACTGCAAAATATTACCTATCAAACAGTGGGAATAAAACTCAGTCAACTAGCGGGAATGTACTGCTATTTTCTCTGCCTTGCCGATGCCTGGATGGCTGAAAATGCTATTGCTGGATGGCTGATTCCTAGTGAATTTATGGATGTTAATTACGGCAAACAGATCCAGGAATACTTACTCAGTCGCGTAACTTTGCTGCATATCCATCGTTTCGATCCGCAGGATCTCCTGTTTGCAGATGCACTTGTATCTTCAGCAGTGATTTGGCTGAAAAAAATAAGACCCACAACCGATCGGATGGTTAAGTTTACCTACGGCGGCAGCTTAAAAGCACCGCAAGTAGAAAAATATATCCCGATCGAGGGATTAGGCGATACCGCCAAGTGGAAAAATTTTATCGTTCCTCATTTCCGGTCCGATGACAAGTCCCTCAAGTTATCCGACCTATTCACAATCAAGCGGGGTTTAGCAACCGGGGCAAATCAGTTCTTTATCCTCACCCCAGAACAGATCGATCGCCATCAACTGCCAGAGGAATTCTTGAAACCAATTTTACCCAGTCCCCGATACCTCTCAGTAGAGGAGATAGCAGCAGATCTGGCTGGAAATCCCCTGGTCGATCGGCAACTATTTTTGCTAGCATGCCATTTGCCAGAAGCGGAGGTAAAATCTAAGTATCCAGCACTTTGGAATTACCTTCTCCTAGGTGTAAAGGCCGGATATAGTCAGCGGTATTTGTGCAGACATAGATGTCCTTGGTACTTACAAGAGAACCGTCCTGCTTCTATGTTCCTTTGTACTTATATGGGGCGTAAAGGCCAAAAAACTGGTCTCACATTCCGATTTATATTGAATCACAGCCGGGCGACAGCAGCCAACGTGTATCTGATGCTTTACCCAAAACCCAACCTGGAGAAAATCCTCAACATAAATCGGCAGCTTGTCAAAGTTGTGTGGCAAGGTCTCCAGGAGATATCCTCAGAAATCTTGGCAGGTGAGGGTCGAGTATATGGGGGCGGACTTCACAAACTGGAACCCAAAGAACTAGGTAATGCTACAGCAAAAAACATTTTGGCTGTTTTGCCAGCATCTTTTGGCAGACATTGATGCCATGTCCAGAGGAGATCGCAATCGATGCCCCGGGGATAGCGCCGGCTAATAGCTAAAGTCGGTTGAAAACCGACTAAAAGCATTGTTGTTTTAGCTAGAAGTTATACGCACCAATGGGGTGGGTATGCTTCGATCGCGAGTGATTCTACGATCTTCTCCTTCTGGGCAGCACTACGAACTGGTTAGGTGAGATCACGTCAGTTCGACAGTTGTCAGTTGTCAGTTGTCAGTTGTCAGTTGTCAGTTGTCAGCCACCTAACTAACCCGCGACCCATGGGCTCTAGTCGCGAAAAAGCA
>RFFC02000062.1:509-12355 GCA_005518205.2 Hormoscilla sp. GUM202 | reverse complement strand
CAGTCCTGAGCTGATGGATGAGAAGATGCTCAACGAGACGTTAGAGGTTGTCTATGAAACCCTGTTGATGTTCGAGCATGATGTGGTAGCCACAAGGAACTTTAAGGGGCTGGTCGCACTCAGTCACCCTAAGCACAACCTTTACTATCCAATGACAGACCCATCAAAACACGACAGAGAGGAAGTGAATGAGATGGGCCTGCGTTGGAACTACCTGATGGACTGTATCCCGCGATACTTTGATGGCCAGACCCGGATCATTCAGATCGCGGAGCGGCATCAACTGCCGTTTAATAATATCTACGAATACCTTCAAAAATTTTCTGACAAAGATCTGGTAACATTATCACCTGCACCATTTAAAGAACCTAAAAAACGAAATATCCCACCATATTGAACTATAACGACAAATTAACACATAGCCTGTGATAAGGATTTAACATGAAAGACTCAGAGCTGATAGAACATTTAATTAACGGATATTCATTACATACTGTTATGGTTCCAGATCCATTTTTCCCAAAAAATCGTCCTGAACACCTTGAAAGCTATTCGCTAAACAATGTAGTCATCAATGGAAAGTACTTTTGGGGTATGTCTGGTGGTGGACATTTTTTTTGTCAAGGCAATCAATTTGGCAACAGCAGGTTTTATTACTCTAATATAAATCGAATTTTTTTTACTACTGATAGCAATGCAACTTTAGCCGTTATGATGGATAAATGCCGATACAAAGAGCATAACTGGCAGATAAAAGGCGATTATGAACTACTATGGAAGTGGTCAGGAGAGAGAAACAATCAAAGATTAAAAGATGCTATCAACCAGTCAAGGAAACTTAAAATTGCAATTCTTGACTCGGAAGGTATATGGAACATTCATGATGTAGAACTATGTTACTATAGCATTGAAGATGATACTTTTTCATTAACCACATCATATTTAAGTTATCCCGTTATTTGTCGCTACCCGGATATATTTATTCAACAGGTAGAACAGACAGGAATAAAGTCCTACCTAGAAGAAGAAACCGTTTCAGATTCTGGCCATGCTATCTCTATGGCTTTGGAGGGACAACCATTTATAGCGGCCATGCATATATACGATAACGGAACATTTAAAAGCGCTTATGATCAGCTCAACCAAAGGGATGGCCAAGCGTATAAAGATTTAAGGATTTTTGCTGCAAAACAAACGTGTGATATAAGATCATTAAAAAAACCCTCATACGATCATTCGGAAAGAGAGAAGTTTTTCCTTAATAACCAAAAGCATTCATAACAATTTCGATCACTTCTCCTTTCATCCAAAAAACAAACTCTCTCCCCAGGGGGAGAGAGTTTCAATTTTTCTACAAGTGACAAATGTCAGAAGTCAATCAGAGAACATCAGAAAGGGAAGAGATACTAAGTTTGAACATATGAGTTCTTAATCTACGTTTACACTCTTGTAGATACTCACTAAATACAGCATAAGCATCTACAAACAGCTCTTTCCATTGGTCATCACGCGCATTGTACAGCAAGGTAAAGATCACCGACTGTTGATAGTGGAACGAGCCTTTGTACGCCATCTTGAAATGCTGGTTGTCTCCTTCATTGAGCGTGTCCCAGTGCTCTCGCATAAAATTAGCCGCATCATGCCGGGTTAGAACTTGATTTGCTCCTATGCAGAAATTAATCAAGTTATCACTGTAGGCTTCCCAATCCTCGATAGCTAGACTCGCGATAAAGTCGTCGACAGGCAGCAACTCTTCAGAGTTCGTCATATTGCTATAGATTGCATTCAAAACAGTTTGTTTATCCACAGAGGCATCTAGGTGGATCGAATCCGCTGCTAGCGGAGTTGTTCCCTTTATCTTCACCCCGTGTGATGTGTTATACCAAACCGTATCTTCTGATACGTCTATAAATGACTCAAGCATAAATCGACTGGTGGTAAAAATAGGTGAACTTACGACTTTTCCGCCGAAGTTTCCCTCTTCAATACAGTGCTCGTGCGCAGAAACTGAATAAAGCTCCAAGTCATCGCCATTCTCATCGTAGTAGTAGCTTTTACGTGAGTGATGCTCATCATCAACCGCACCAAGGTCACAACCAAACAAATAGAAAGTATTAAAACCAAGCCGCCCCATCCAAACAGACATTAAATTCGCAACAGTGGGATGTGTAGCCGCAGCCCCTTCCATGATAGTTCCGCCAGCTCGCTGATTAGCCCCTTGAACAAAGAGGGATGTCGCCGTTTCTCCTTCCTTAAACAGCAAACCCGTGCGCCTGAACATGTCATGCATTTCTGGGTGTATAACATTCAAAGTAAGTAAGTCGATATCTTTTAAAAATTCTGCTGGAGCACTGTCTGCAACTAACTCCTTAGTTGAGCGACAACGCTCCATAGCAACATAGATATCAGGCTTGATGCCATATTCATACATGGCACCAAGCGTACTTCCACCTGCCACAACGATTGCGGAGTCCCTATATTTGCGAATAATATCTATTGAGCTATCCAGTGAAGGGCCGTTGAGCACAAGAAACACGGGAATATTGGAAAATTGCGCATCCCGTGACTTTGGTTTGGTAAGGATGGGGAGATTTTTCCTAAGGTTAGCAACCTGATGTGCAATACCAAGGATTGTATCATCAAAAAAGCCAAAACCGACAAAGTAACGATAAAACCCTTTGCGCAACATAGCTAATGTTTCATCAAAGTGCTCATTTTCAGCATGAGAAAGAACGTGCGTTACGACATTTTCATGCCACAAGTTACTTTTCATCTGCTGTCCAAGATCATCAGAAAATTCTTCCGGCGTGATTGCAAGCGATAGGTGAAAATTGATATTTTTCTCTATCAGCTTATCAAATATCCAGGCCCAGTCGGTAACATACAAACTGGCATGAAAAACTTCTATATCTGGTTCATAAATAAATAGGTTACGC
Source organism: Hormoscilla sp. GUM202 (assembly GCA_005518205.2). GTDB lineage: Bacteria > Cyanobacteriota > Cyanobacteriia > Cyanobacteriales > Desertifilaceae > Hormoscilla. The sequence continues at coordinate 9,419 of RFFC02000062.1, read as the reverse complement.
AGGTTAAAGTTGGTGACAATCATGTCCAGATGCAAACCAAGGCCAACACCTAACACAATCAAGGTGTTAATATCATGGATGGGCTCTTGCTCAACGGAAGAATATTCTCTTGCTCGCATTTCAGAAGAAATCCTCACCAGTTTATTCATATATTCAACGTGAGAAAAATCTTCTCCTTCCCCCGGATCCTCCTCCCAGGTTAAAGTGAAAGCAGAAGGATAATTTGAAAATGAGGTAACCTGAGAAAGAGAGGCACCATAGGGAGATGCGTTATAATAAAAAATATCATCTTCCTTATTGTATATAGATATGTGCCCGTTGTTATTATGTTTTAACTCCCAAGTTTTCAACTCTAACCCTTTCAGCTCTTTGTAAACTTCTGGCATATACTGCTTAAAAACCAGAAGATTCCTCTGAAAAGTAGCATCAAAGTCCTGTTCATTTATTGCTTTGGCAACATTTTCATCGTAATTCTTTTCAATCATTGATTGAAAGTGTAACTTACGTTGAATTCTTTCTATACGCTCAATTTGCTTTTCAATACGGTCTTGCAAATCCATCGACTCTCACCACTTCCAGTTATCAACATTTTTCTTTTGCCTGGAAATTCAGGCTTGCACTTAAAATTTCGCGATATTCTTGTACGCGGACACCGCATTTCTTCCTTCCTGATTTTTCAGGAGGGCATTTTTGGCCAGTATTTTTTCATCTGCCAACCTGTTCACATTCTCACTATCAACTTCCTGTAAGTAACGATAGAGCCCTTGAGCGTCATCACTCTCAATATGTAGTGACTCGAGTAATAGCCGACGCTTCTTGAGCAGAGAGTCAATCACCCCTAATTGCTCCAACTCAAGCGTCTCTGCATGGCATAAGATGCTAATTTGCTCAGTTACATTCCGGATGCTTTGACTCAGAGTATCACTATCGACCATGTTCAATCCTGCACATTTTATAGTTCACTCTAAAACTGGCCATGCCTATCGATCAGTTCAATACCTTTCTTTATTTCCTCTTCTGGCATGCTTTCCCACGCCTCAACGATAGGGCGCAGTAATTCATAAATCTCATCAACAATCTCACTATTTCTGGTGCCATTAGCCAAATTCAAGCGGCGCATCATATAGTCATAAAGCTCATAGAAATTATTGGATATCTCCGGGTTAACATCCATATTTATCCCATTTTGCAGTGCCGAGATAATCTCCACAGCCCGAGTCAAGTTCTGGTGTTTTCCTTCAATATCATTTCGGCTTATTGAGGATTTTGCTCGCAACATTCGCTCTTGTGCCCCCTTCATTAATAGCAGGATCACCTGATGGGGATCTGAAGCAATCAACTGAACCTCTTTACTGGTTCGGTTATACGCCCTGATTCCTCTCGCAATCATAATCTACCTCGACTCTATTCATCTTTGCTGTTGTTGCTAAACAGGTTTGAAATATAATTCATTTGGTTATTGTAGTAGGCCACTGTTGAATCCAAAGCTGCATATTTTTGTCTCAACGAAGCCTCATAAGCAGCCATCTCTGCATCCAGTCGGATCTCTTTATCCTCTAGATCTGTTCTCTTCTCGCTGTAGGTTTTCTCAGTGGAATCAATAACACCATTGGTTTCTAAATAGCTATCCGTCAAGTTTACCAGTTGAGTGCCAATACCATTGCTACCAGCAAATAACCCTTCAACATCGTCATAATTGGTAGCGAGAGCTTTATCTAACTTGGTAGGTTCAGCCAGAGAAAGCGTACCATCCTTCTGCAGCTCAATGCCTAAGTCGTACAAGCTCTGCATCCCCACAGGCATAGAGCTTATATATGAGGTAGCAACTTGAGTTAGCTGCATATCAAAAGAACGTACCGCAGGCTCAAAGGCCAGAGCACCTGAACCATCGTCATCAGGCTCTGCCGACTTATCGGGGTCGGATAAGCGATTTATCTCCGAAACCAATGTATTGTAGTTACTGATAAAGGAGTTAATCAGCTCTTTGGTTGATTCAGTATCTTTTTTGATCTCAAGGGTCGCAGGTGAGGTTGTGGTTCCTGTAACCTCAAACGTCAATCCATCGATCGCGTCAGTGAAGGTATTCGTATCACTGGTAGCGGTCAGACCGTTAATACGCACTTCAGCATCACTGGCAGACCTTGTCTCAGTCATTCCTGCAGAAGCAATACTATTGAGAGAAGCATCACTAGAGGTTACGGTCAGGCTGTTAGCCACTCCTGTCTTGGTATTTTCATAGATCAGCACAGCACCTGTGCTGGTGTTAACAATATTCGCTGATACTGAACTATTATCAGCAGAGGCATTAATTTTATCGCGGATATCTTCCAGCGTGTCTGCTGCATCAACATTAATCGTAAATGCTTCACTGCCTGCTGAAAAAGTCAGGTCACCTGTTCCAACGGTACTACCAGAAGAAGCAAATTCATTACTCTGCAACTGGTTACTTGCGGCAAGAGAGCGCACTTCAAGGCTGAAGCGCCCCTCACCAACATCGTCGGAAGAGATCAGATTCAGCGTACTACTCTCTTTGGCATCAACCCCATCAATTGTAAGCAGTTTGTTAGTTAATTTATCGGAATCGGAAAGCTTACCAACAACATCATTGAAGCCACTGACATTAGATCGGAATGAGCCCCATGCAGAGATCTCCAGTTCATTTTCAACAATGTCCGCATCAAGTTGCTCATATTGAGGGGCATATACCTGCGCAACCTCAGCATCAATAACTGATTCCAAGTCTAAGCCGGATCCGACTCCAGCAGATGTAATTCCAGACATAACAAACTCCCGTCACTCTAGACTGACTCTTCAAAAAGTATGCCAGTTTTCTGTCCGATCTCATCAACCAGATTCTGCACTCGGGATGCCATCTCCAGCACCTCCTCTGCAGGTATCTGTCGAAGCACCTCTTGGCTATCTTTATCCTTTATCTGGATAACCATTTTTCCGGTTTCTTCAGCAATGGAGAAGCTAACGCGTTTCTGTTTGGCAGACACAAACTCCTCCACCAGCGCGACGGCATCGGTCACCGATTGCTCACCAATTTTAGCCTGCTTATCCTCAGATTCACTAAGCGACCCAGCCACTTGTTGTTCTTGATTATTTTCTAGCTCAATCTGTTGCGACCGCGCAATTCCTGCCAACTCTGGTTTACGTTCAACTGTAGACAACGGGTCTTTGCCAGGTATAGTTTCATTCCTAGCATAGCTGTCAGCCACCAAGTTATTAATTTGAGATGTCATAGTGCCTCCTAGGCAGTTTGTAACCCAAACTCACGATCTGAAAGATAACCCTCTTCTAAGTTTATCGGCCAGATAGCTAATTTGTTAAGCAATATAATGCCGGAAATTTTGACTGAGCAAAAAAAGCCCCGGGAAAACTCCCAGGGCTGATAGAAAAGTCGGCAGCTGAATTTATTAGCCGATGAGTGATAGGGCAATTTGCGGCTGTTGATTAGCCTGCGACAACATGGAACTCGCGGCCTGCTGTTTTACCTGAGATGCTGATAACGCGGCAGATTCAGCAGCAAAATCGGTGTCACGAATGCGTGAACGAGATGCGGCAACATTCTCTTCGACATTTGCCAGGTTGCGGATGGTGGATGAGAAACGATTCTGAACCGCACCCAACTCTGCACGTTGAGTATTCACTCTCGCTAGCGCACTGTCCAACAGTTTAATTGCAGACTGAGCATTACAAGCTGTAGACACACCAAGATTAGTGGCCTGCTCGCCAGAAAGGTTAGATACCGTCATGACTGTAATGGCAACAGAGATAGTTTGGTTTGCATCCGCCCCCACCTGGAATGCAGCACTATATCCACCAGTCAAGAGCTTAACCCCACCAAAAGTAGTGTTTTGAGCAACCCTATCGATCTCCTTCTCCAGCTGAGAAAACTCTGTATTAAGCGCTTCACGATCTGCAGTGGTGTTGGAGCCATTCGCCGATTGAATAGCAAGAACCCGCATCCGCTGCAGCATATTAGTAGTTTCATCCAACGCACCCTCTGCCGTTTGTGCCAAGGATATACCGTCATTGGCATTTCGTTGCGCTTGCGCTAAGCCTTCGACCTGAGAAGTCAGCCGAGAACTAATCTGCAGGCCGGCCGCATCGTCAGCAGCACTGTTAATACGCAGACCGGATGCCAGGCGTTGGTATGAAGTTCCCAGATCATTGGTCGCGTTAGTCAACTGACGCTGAGAGTTAATGGATTGTACGTTGGTATTTACATATAAAGCCATGAGATTTCCTCCTAACCTTCATTGGCACCGGCCTGATTAAGAAGGCCACACATTTATCTGTCGTAAAGGTTATCGACCTGTTTGCAAATAGCTTTAGTATTTTTTGGAAATTTATTTACGCCGAACAGATTTATAAATACAGTGACTTGAACGAGCTGCGGCGTCAATTTTATGCCAGGAGTCAAATAAGCAAAAAGTTAAGGGCTGCTCTAAGCAGCCCTTAACGGAAGGAAAGGCGAATAGATTGTTGTTATCCCTGTAGTAAGGACAGCGCAATCTGTGGCTGCTGGTTAGCCTGAGACAGCATAGTACTAGCCGCTTGTTGACGAACCTGGGCTGCAGACAAGGCGGCAGATTCAGCGGCAAAGTCTGTATCACGAATGCGTGAGCGAGATGCAGCAACATTCTCTTCGACATTTGCCAAATTTCGGATCGTGGAGGAAAAACGGTTTTGCACCGCACCCAATTCTGCCCGCTGAGTGTTCACTTTCGCTAGCGCACTATCCAGCAGTTTAATTGCAGACTGAGCATTACAAGCTGTAGACACACCAAGATTGGTGGCTTGCTCACCAGAAAGGTTAGATACCGTCATGACTGTAATGGCAACAGAAATAGTTTGGTTTGCATCCGCCCCCACCTGGAACGCAGCGCTATATCCACCAGTCAGAAGCTTAACCCCTCCAAATGTTGTCGTCTTCGCTATTCGGTCAATCTCTGCCTCTAATTGAGTAAACTCTTCATTAAGAGCGCCACGATCAGCTGTAGTATTTGAACCGTTCGCGGACTGAATCGCCAATACACGCATCCGCTGTAATAGGTTGGTGGTTTCATCCAGCGCACCTTCCGCTGTTTGCGCCAGTGAAATACCATCATTTGCGTTACGCTGAGCCTGTGCCAGCCCATTTACCTGAGAGGTCAAGCGAGAGCTGATCTGCAAACCTGCGGCATCATCTGCCGCACTGTTGATACGCAGGCCAGAAGCCAAACGCTGGAATGATACTGATAGATCATCGGTAGCCTTCGTCAGATTCCGCTGGGAATTGATCGACGCTACGTTGGTATTTACATAGAGTGCCATGTTTTACGTCCTCAATAGTTTATTCATTGCGGTATCTGACCGGCAATAAAATGTCGTTTAGGTACCTCGACCAGATGTATGCATTAGCCGTGCCACCTTTTAGATAAAGTCAAACAATGACAGTTTGCTACCCAAGCTGAATGCCTGCTGTGTTGCCTGCAGGGATAATTCTGTTTGGGAGTACTCAATCATCGCAGCAGAATAATCAAGATCTCTCAGGTTGCTTCTGGCCTGCGTCAGAGTCTGCTCATAATCGAGGTTGAAATCGGTCTGGTCACGAATCAACCCACGACTGATCCCTGCTTCAGCTTGCCTGGAAGTGATATGGTTAGTGGAAGAGTTCATCTGACCGAGGATCCTGTCGTATTCCACTTGATCAATATTTCCTGCAGCAGCGTTATCAATCCAGTTAATCGCATCCTGCATCGTCTTAAACAGATCGACTTCAGATTGTTCATTGATTTGAATACTATCCCCCGGCACCGGATTGCCAGAAAAGCTCACCTCCAAGCCATTAAATGCAATGGTTTGCCCAGGGGTGTAGTTGAACGGGCCAAGAATAGTTCCTCCGCCGCCATCAGAAACGGTTAGCTCGGCAACACCATCACCATTAGTATCAGTAAATTGGAAATCGTAAGGCTCAGGTACGCCTGCACGGTCAAAATTGCCTTTATCAACAATGTTTGCTGATTCCAACCGCAGTCCACCATTGTTTACAGAATAAGTCGGCATAAAATCGCCGTAGGTATTGGCAATATCGAAGAATACCTTCTGGCCAGACTGATTGGCTGGCACATAGTTTTCCGAACCAATCTGTAACTCCCTGACTCCATTGTCGCCGTTATAGATGACCGAGCCATCGGCCAATCTGGTTATCGGCGCGGTATCAACCTGATAACCGGCAAACACATAACTTCCTGATTCATCCTTGGTATTTGCCACCTGCACCAAAAAGTCGTAGTCATTCTGCATCTGAATGCCTAGCGCTTTCAGGTCATCAGGACCTAAGCTACCGTTATTGGCATTGATCATCACCGTCTTGGCATGGGTCAGCGTATCTGTGGCAGAAGCCAGGTTGGTTTCCATCAACTGATTACGGTTCTCCGCGGTAGTCATATTCCGCTCATAAAGATCCAGCTGCGCCAACTCTCTGTCCATGCCGGCAATCGTTGTCGATGCAACAGGATCATCTGCTGCCGTCATCACCCGCTCTCCACTGGAGATATGGTTATTCTGCTCAGCCATATCAGACTGCAGGCGTAAGATGTTGTCTGTGGTTTGGCCGTAGTATTGACCGGTAGAGATTCTAGCAACCATGATTAGCTACCCTATGTTGCCTGGAATAACACATCGAAGGTGTCACGTGCGACAGAGATGATCCGTGATGCAGCCTGATAGGCCTGCTGATACTTCAACAGGTCAGAGGCTTCTTCATCGAGATTCACCCCGCTGGATTCGGAAAAACGGGTCTCGGCATCCAGTAAAATATCGCTGGTAACTGATTCAGACAGCTCGGCATCTGCGGCACGGGAGCCAATGGTAGACATAGTGCCGGAGTAACTCTGCTGAAAAGAGACTGTACCGCCGCCAAGCAGCTTTTGCTGCTGTGTGGCACCAATGCGGTTCATATTGGTACTGTTACCAGCACCGGAAGCGTCAACAAGGTGGTAGACCTCCGGACCAAGCGGCCCATCGCCAGAAGGCTCCCCAGCGATTTCCAACTCTAATGCTCCCGCACCTAAGGTCACAGTTTGAGATGGCGGTGTGTATGCTTGTGGCCCACCGACAACAGTGGTATTCGTATTATCAAATACATTGTAGGTATAGGTGCCTGTGGTGGGGGCGGGAGGGCTGGGATTTTCCCACACCTCAACCCTTAATGGCGCCAGAGCCTTGGCAGCAGTTGGGTTATCTATATTCGCAACTGTTACCTTACCGTTACTGATATTCCCCGGGTCCGCCTGGATCTCGACTGGTGCCGCGGCAGCTACCCCCCTAGGGCTTTCCATCACCACATCCATCCTGTCTACCCCCTGATTGTAGGGACGGATGGTAAAGGAGTCTCCGGCAGCGGGCGTTCCGGAATCTTCTACAAATCGAAAGCCCAAATTTGGATTGGGAGCCCCGGTTGGGCCGAGATCGTAAGGGCCAGTTCCGTTCGCCCCCAGATTGACATCAGCGATGATCCCTTTAGGGTCCTTAAGAATATAGTCGGTACCATCGAATGTAATCTCATAATCCTGTGCTTTCAGCGCCGACATATCGGTGATCTCAATCCGCCCTGTCAGGTTGCCAGTATTATCTTGATCGTAAAGTACTCTTGATTCCTGAGCAGCTATTGCATTGATATCATTAAACATATCCACGCCTGCATTACCATCCAGATCCAACCCTTCGCTTTGAAGCTGGTTCATAGTATCGGCAAACCCCATTGCGATGATGTCCAGCTCAGCCCTGGCTTGCTGCAACTCCTGGTCGCGCACCGTAAACAACGCCCCCAACTTACCGCCTAATGAAGAACCATCAACATCCAGCTGGTTTCCGCCCATCTGTAATTTCATATCCAGATTGTTTGCATCAGGGTTCCCCCGCACCGTAGTGAGCGGAAACGCCTGGGTATTGGCTACCACCATCTGGTTATTGCCAAGCAATACCGAAATACCACCGCTAGCGTCTGGCACTGTAGACACATCTGCATACTCAGCCAGCTCCTTAATCAGCCGGTCACGCGTATCCAACATATCGTTGGGCTGTCCGCCACCAGCGGCTTGTGCAACCATGATCTGCTCATTGAGCGAAGCGATCTCTTCACTCAACTGGGCTACCCGCTCAGTCGTATACTGGATCTCATCGTTGATTGATGTCTGCTGGATATCCAGTCCGGAATAGACTGTTGTCAGCGCGTTATCGACCTGCTCCCCTTTGGATAATAAGATGGTGCGCAAGCCCTCATCATTTGGCGAATCGGACACTGCGTTGGCAGCTTCATAGAAACCATCCATCGCGCCCTGCACAAAATCACCACCATCAGATAACAATTCATCCATCTGATTTAGATGTTCAGCACGGGTTTCCTGATACTTATGCTGAGATTGGGAGTTAATTACTTCGTTGTAGGCATACTGATCGTAGACTCGATTGATATCAGTAATCTGAGTACCGGTCCCCTGATATGAGCCACCAAAAAACTGCGATTCCGTGGTCACCTGATCAACACGCTGACGGGAATAGCCTTCAGTGTTGGCATTCGCAATATTGTGCGATGTGGTAGTCAGAGTGGTCTGAGCAGCATTTAGTGCGCCTAAACCAATCTGAAACATATCAATGGGCATGGTTAGCTCCGGTTATTCGTTTAACCAACCAGCAATTTTTGAAACCAGGCTTATCGCCTTGCTGGCATAGTTTGGATCTGTTGCATATCCTGCTTCCTGCAGTCCCTGCAAAAATCCTGCCGGATTAGCTGCCTGATTAATGGCATCTTGATATCGGGGGGAATTCTTAAGAAAATCAACATAGTCATTAAAGCTATCGGTAAAGCTCTCATAACTGCGGAACACGGCGTGCTTCTTAACCGCAACTCCGTCCTCA
>RFFC02000062.1:0-479 GCA_005518205.2 Hormoscilla sp. GUM202 | reverse complement strand
GACTGTCAGCCTTGATATTGAACAGGTTGTGACTACTGCTGCCATCATTTTGACGGATAACCTTCTGACCCCAACCAGTTTCCAGCGCCGCTTGGGCAAGCACGGTTTCAGGCTGGGTACCCAGCTGTTCGGCAACACGCTTCGCCTCTGGCAGCATCGCCTCAACAAAAGATTCGGGGGAATCAAACACAGGGGAGGAGTTAGATGTTTTAGGTGCGGATTCCAGATGCTTAACCGGATTTGCCACATTCGCATCACGCTGCTGAAGCGCCTGCGGGTTAGTCACCGAGACTCCTTTTCTGTCAACAAGAGAGGCAGGCAACGTATTGCCGCCCGGCATTAGCTGCTCCACCATCATCTCTGCTAAGCCAAGACTGCCCTGCAGTGAAAGCTCAGTCGAAAGCTGTTGGTCATGCATATCCTGATAGAACTTGGTGTAGTTGGAGTTCATCGGGTTATCCTGCTCAAACACCGCGTTT
>RFFC02000061.1 GCA_005518205.2 Hormoscilla sp. GUM202 | reverse complement strand
AAACTTAGTTGATTCCGTTGAAACAATCATAAAAAATTTTGGAGAAAAATATGTAATTAATTTTGTCTGACTACTTATGCGTAACGCTGGGTCATCTGCTTCAAAAAACCGTCCACAGATCGGCACAGAGAATTTCTCAGCCAACCAACCGGCCTTCAGATTATCTTCAAACTGCTGCTGCAGCGTGGCAAGTACGGGCGCGGGGAAGCTAACAAACAAAGAAACGGCCAAAGCCAAAGCCTTCTGGCATATCTTACGCACTACAATCCCTCCTTTACTCACTCCTTGTTTTCCCTTCACTATCATCCGATCGCCAGTCGCGGAACTGCCAGTCGCGGAATTTAACCGACTTTAGCCTCGTTACCTGGCTCCCGCCTGGTAACGCGGGGGTTTTAACGGCGGGCCGACAGGGAAGAGAGGGAATTACCAATAGTATTATAAATTAGCAATTATCAATCTGCAGAGAGTCCTTTGGATGCTAACCATTCGCGACTATAAAGTCGTGATTGATAACGGGCCCCACTATCACAAAGTACAGTCACGATCGTATGACCCGGTCCCATCTGCTTTGCCAAGGCCACAGCAGCACCAACATTAATGCCCACGGAACCTCCCATAAATAGCCCATCTTTCCGCAGCAACTGATAAATTACCCGCACGCATTCAGGATCGTCAATCTGGATCGCATCATCGATCGGGACATCTTGCATATTCGCCGTCACGCGGGAATTACCAATGCCTTCAGTAATCGACTTGCCCTCTGCTTTTGGTTCCCCCGTCTTCACATAACTATACAGCCCACTGCCCATCGGGTCTGCCAAGACATTTTGAACTTTAGCATTCTTTTCTTTCAGATACATCGCTACCCCGGCAAAGGTGCCACCCGTACCCGTTGAGGCGACCCAGCCATCAACGAACCCATCAGTTTGGGCCCAAATTTCCGGACCAGTGGTTTCATAATGGGCGCGTCGGTTAGCTAGATTATCAAACTGATTGGCCCAGATCGCATTTTCCATCTCAGCGGCGATTCTGCCAGACAGCTTGACATAATTGTTAGGGTCTTTGTACGGTACAGCCGGGACCGTTTGCACGTCGGCACCCAAGGTGCGCAAGGCATCTATCTTCTCTTGAGATTGGGTTTCGGGAATGATAATCTTGCACTTATAGCCTTTAGCATTGCAAATATGGGCTAAACCAATCCCCGTATTGCCCGCAGTGCCCTCAACTACCGTGCCACCGGGTTTGAGTAAACCTTTTTCTTCAGCATCTTGAATAATGTAAAGTGCGGCCCGGTCCTTCACGGAACCGCCGGGATTGAGAAACTCGGCCTTTCCCAGGATTTCGCAACCCGTTTCCTCGCTGAAGCTGTTGATGCGGATTAAGGGCGTGTTCCCCACGGTGCCGACGAAGCCTGCTTTTATATCCATATGTTCTTCCAGTTCAAAGTGTCTCAGATATTGTATACCTTAAACTGGAGGCAGAGCCTCTAGATGGGCGTTCCCAGCCGGAGACTGGGAACGAGGGGATCTCCACAAAGCGAAACTCTTACTTGTTAGGTTGAGGGGTCATCCGCAGGTAGGGCTTGACTTCGGTGTAACCTTTGGGGAATTTTTCCTTCAGGACTTCTGGGTCTTTCAGAGAGGGGACGATCGCGCAGTCATCGCCATCTTTCCAATTGACCGGGGTAGCGACGCTGTGGTTGTCTGTCAACTGCAAGGAGTCGATCGCTCGCAAGATTCCTTGCAGTTGACAATGCTCTACCCAACTACTAAATCGAAGATCGGACCAGACGTTCGCTCTAGATAAGTAGTCAGACAAAATTAATTACATATTTTTCTCCAAAATTTTTTATGATTGTTTCAACGGAATCAACTAAGTTTTTCCAGCAAGAATAAGCATCGATTTCAATCCATTCGTATTTAATAAACCGCCACAAGATTTCAATCAAATTCAAATGAGGTGAATAAGTGGGGAGATGGAATATAGTAATATTGCGTTCTTTCCATTCTTCAATCTTATCTTGAATAGCATCACTAGTATGGACAGATGCTTGGTCTACTACAATTACTGTTTGCTTTTCCATTCTCGTGGGAAAAAATGCATCGATACAAGCTATGACTACATCTGAATTAATATTTTGAGTAGATACATACGCTTCTAAATGATTGTGGCGATTCATTATTCCTAATACATTTAATCTGCGGCTACTCCGACTAGGTACTTCTATATATTCCCCAATATTTTGCCATCCATAAGGGACACAAGGGATTAAATAAAACCCACTTTCATCTAAATAATACAAATTAATTTCCCCCAAATTGTCTAACAGTTTCAGTTGTTCAAGTTGTGCTTTTTTTTCCTCATACTCTTGAGCTGGGGGGCTGACAGCTACCCCTTTACGCATCCGATGCCAACTCATATTCATTGTTTTCAATATTCTCTGAACAGTTTTAACACTTGTTTCAATTCCCCATTCTTCTTTGATTTTAGCCACCACTTTTTTTAATTGCCTCGGTTCTTCTTCAGTCCAGGCTTTAATTTTTTCTTTTTGTTCGAGACTAAAGGTTTGCTTACGACCTCTTCCAGACTTATTATATAGTCCGACCATTCCCTCGGAATCCCAATTTTTAATCCAATTGTAGATAGTTCTATAACTAACATCAAAGATTTCCATAAGTTCTTTAACTTTTTTATGTTCTCGATCTCGCAAAAGTAAACAATGTGCTCTTTGACGAACTCGATCATGGCGACTTTGATGATAAATTCGTAAGAGCAATTTTGCAGAAAGCTCATTTATTTCGCGCATTAAAATCCTTCTTAATTTCTCCTAATTTATCGTCATATTATGTCAAATATATCTGGCCGGGGATGAGCATGAAAACCGACTCCCCGTTAGTTTGACAAAAATCTGCTACATGTACGAGTAGCTATATCTAGTATAACAAGTTTTCTCGATTTTGTGCAATTAATTTTGTCCAACTACTTATTGATCGAAATAGTCTGAGTCCAGTCTGCACCAACAGTACCACTACTACTACCGCCCTCGTATGTCGTATCGTTGCCGTCCTCGGTGACGATGACCTTATACGCCGAAGGACCGCCCCAGTTCACCCCCACCATGGTTAGGGAGTAGGTGCCAGATGCGAGAATCACGTTGGGGTAGACTGTGACATCCACTGGCTTGTTACCGCCCGACTTGTAGTGGAGCAATTCGGAACTGCCTGCCCCAGTAGACGCGATTAGAAAAAGCTCGTTGTCTGCCGCCGTGACTTTAATTTGAGTTGTAGCCATTAGAACTCCTTGTGTTGAACTGCGTATATTTTGCTGTTAACTAGCAAGCAACCTAACTATGTACTAGACCACGAATCCATGATAACTCCCCCGAGCGGCGATCGTCAAGCACTTGCGGTCTAACTCCGGTAATTTGGGTGTCCCACCCGCACTTGCAGCTGGGACACCCTAGATAATACCATTTTGCGCTCAGATCTGATATACGGCGTTGCACATTTTGGGGATGATGCCCTTGTTTGCACATAACTGAAACTGGCTTGTAGTCTAGGTTTAAGACTTCTGCAACTATGCCCATCATCCCGTAATTGTGCAACGCCTGATATACTTCCCCTTTGAGACTCAAATCGCCCAAATACCTAACCCAGGGTCATTATAGCCGTCAAGCCATGTCTATCACAACCCATAAAAATTGCTATTCAACTGGAGGATCCAGCCTCGTTCCGGCGCGTTCCCAGCCCGAGACTGGGAACTCTGGTAACTCTTACTTGTTAGGTTGAGGGGTCATCCGCAGGTAGGGCTTGACTTCTGTGTAACCTTTGGGGAATTTTTCCTTGAGTACTTCTGGGTCTTTCAGGGAGGGGACGATCACGCAGTCGCCGCCATCTTTCCAGTTGACCGGGGTAGCGACGCTATGGTTGTCTGTCAACTGCAAGGAGTCAATCACTCGCAAGATTTCGTCGAAGTTGCGTCCGGTACTGGCGGGGTAGGTGAGGGTGAGGCGGAGTTTCTTGTTGGAGTCGATGATGAAGACAGAACGCACCGTCAAGGTATTGCTGGCGTTGGGGTGGATCATGTCGTAGAGATCCGAGACCTTCTTGTCAGGATCCGCTAAGATGGGATAGTTGACGGTGGTCTTCTGGGTTTCGTTGATATCCCCGATCCAGCCTTTGTGGGAGTCAACGCTATCGACGCTGAGGGCGATCGGCTTGATGTTACGCTTGTCAAATTCCGGTTTCAGGCGGGCGACTTCCCCCAGTTCGGTAGTGCAAACGGGGGTATAGTCGGCGGGGTGGGAGAATAGGATCACCCAGCTATCGCCCGCCCAGGAGTAAAAGTCGATTTCACCTTCAGAGGACGCTTGAGTGAAGTTGGGGACTGTGTCGCCTAGTCTCAGAGTCATAATCTAGTTCCTGTAGTCTTCTACTAATTGTTTCCAACTTTACATTTTGCCACATACCCTGATGCTCCCACCTAATTTTAGATATTCTTAGGATTTGGATTGCATTTGCTGATGGACTGTATAGTTAAGTTGAGTAATGTGTTATCTTCGCGCTTAAATCGGTTTGCCGATGTTATATTTGTTACATTTGTTACATTTTATCCTACAGGCCCTCGATCCGTTTCTGGTGCCGATTTGCTTGGTCTGTGCCTGGATGTCAGTGCTGATGGTAGCTTGGAGTCTCTGGGGGGCCGTGCGATCGGGCGTTGCGAGGGCCCAGGTGATGCACCAGATCCCCTGTACCGGCTGTCAGTTTTTCACCAATGATTACCGGCTAAAATGTACGGTGCGGCCTCAAATTGCCAATACGGAAAAGGCGATCGCCTGTTCTGACTATTGTGCCAAACAGAATCCTTTCAGTATGCCGCCCCATTGATGAGTAATTTGATGTTGCCAACAGGACCATGGTAGATTATACTAAGTTGAGGGATTTACTGGCGGAAAAAAACTGTGTCAATTATCGTAGCAAGAAACCGGGTTTCTGCGACATCTTCCGATCTTCACCCAAGGTTGAACTAAGAAACCCGGTTTCTGGTCCTACAGGCGATCGCCTCTCGGGTGTGGCAAGAAACCGGGTTTCTACAATCACCTCTAGTCTTTACCCAGGGTTGACTTCATATAACCCGGTTTCTGACCCTCGGGTGGGAGGCGATCGCCTTTAGTTGCAAGAAACCGGGTTTCTTTGATATCCTGGGGGTCTTCACCCAGGGTTGAACAGAGAAACCCGGTTTCTGACAGCCCGATCGCGAATGCGAGTCCCACAACAGGGAAGTTCTTCGCCTGATTTCAGCTTTGCACTTGAAATTCATCTGGAGATATTTCCCAATTTACCCAACGAATTGCCTCCCGTGCTGATTCTACATCAGGAGGCACCCGCAAGGCATGAATGAATCCAGTGCTGGGGCAGGTCATTTTCAATAACAAAATTGGTTCGACATCCACATCCCCATCGATTCTCAATAACGTATATTCCTGCCAAGTATCTAGGGCGATCGCCTGCAACTCTTGCAGCATTTTCTCATAACCAATTCCCTGAATCAAGACCCGCCGCAGTTCGGCATTTTCCTCTGCTAAAATCCATTGCGATCGCCACTGGTGCGGGTGCAACTTACCATACTTTTCGGGCAATCCTACTCCCTGATAAGCATAAACACTCAAACCATCTGCATATTGAATCGCTGGTCCACCTTCTGCATGGAGACGTTGTTGGTTGTCCAGAGAAATCATTGTTGGGCGCGAACAAACAATACAAGTCTTTTCAAACGGAACAATCCAACCAGCGTTTTTCATCATTTGCTGATATATATCCCAGATTGGTTGCAGGGGTTGAAAATTTAATTCTGAAATACAATAATCGTACCAACTTACAAGAGCAACCAATGAGTCTATAGGATAACATATACAAAAACCAATATGACTCGGATAATCCCGCTCTATATCCAAACCCAAATTATTCTCTAGATCTTTTTTTGTTCCATTATAAAATCCAAAACCCATGTTCCTATATATAGTAACGCTCTCTGTATTAAATAGCAAGTCTGTTGCGCTATTAAAATCATCATCATCAAAATAATCGTTCATATAATTTATAATTTTGCCTCCTAATTCATGTAGAACATCGTAAGTTTTTTTATACCAATCTTCTATTTCTGTCTGAGAGTACGATAAATTTAATAACAGATATTTACAAGCAGAAAGTGGACTGTCCACAAAAATAATGTCTGGTTGTTTTTGACCAATTAATTCATAGGCAGCAGTTACCGCTTCTGCTGCTTTGCTTCTATCTATTGGTGCAGTCGATGTAGCAATTTTTATCCATTTTTCACGGTAAACAAGAAGCATGGCTTCTTGTTGCTCTCGCGTCAGTCGATCGATCTCACCTTGTGACATCAGTGTCCTCCTTGTTTTACCTCCTTTGCCGATTATACATCAAAATGCACTCGCAATCCAACATTCTTAATCTTTTTTGGGAAGCATCTCATTTTTTTCAGTATGCAATCACTCGCGGCATTAATGAGATGCACAAGTTTATAGATTATAGAGCGATCGCCCGATCGGGGTTGCCAAGTCCGGTCTACCAACCTCGCACAGGGCCCGATCGCGAATACGGCAAGAGTCGCACAGGCCACAGGGAGTTTCTCCGCCCTGATAGCAAGAGTAAGTCTCCTGAATGGGAACCCCCAGCTGCAAGGCGCGACGGACGATATCCGCTTTAGAATCTTTAACTAAGGGAGCGACCAATTTCGGGGCCTTGCCTTCCAGTCCCACTTTAGATGATAAATTAGCCAACTGTTGAAAAGCTGCCAAATATTCCGGGCGACAGTCAGGATAGCCAGAATAGTCTACCGCATTAATGCCCAGATAGATAGCTGACGCCCCCTTTGCTTCCGCCAGGGAAAGGGCGATCGCGATAAAGACGGTATTGCGTCCGGGCACATAGGTAATAGGAATTATATCTGGTTTTACACCATCAGTAGGTACAGAAACATTTTGGTCAGTGAGGGCCGAACCTCCCCACTGGGCTAAGTCAATATCTATGATATAATGTTCGGTAAGGTGCAACTCTTTGGCAATAGCTTGGGCAGCCTCTAGTTCCCGATCGTGCCGTTGGCCGTAACGAAAGGATAGGGCTATAGTTTCGTAGCCATCGGCAATAGCTTGGGCAGCGGTGGTAGAGGAGTCCAGTCCCCCAGACAGGAGAGCGATCGCCTTTTGGGTCATTTTATTTTACCTCCAAAAACTTGTGAGTTTGCAAACTAAAACGCCATGACGGGTGCTGCAAGATGTAGGCAAAAACCAGGCGACGACTATAGGAAGTATTCCACTCAGGTTGCAGGTACATCACCACAGAATCTTTCACCTTCAGCGCCTCTTGCTCTGCCCATTCTAGATCCTGGGGGCTAGCAACGACAACCTTCAGTTCGTCAGCATGAGGATAGACAGAGGGGTGAGGAGGCTTAAAAGTTTTGGGGGAAAGGGTTACCCAGTCGAAACTGCCGCTGAAAGGATATGCGCCAGAAGTTTCTAAATGGACTCGCAGATGAGACTTTCGCAGTGCATCAGTCAGGGGAGTAAGGTCATGCATCAAAGGTTCTCCCCCAGTAACGACCACAATAGCAGGAGAAGCAGCAGCAGCTTCTGCCACCAGATCGGGGACAGTCCGCTGGGGATGAAGCTTTGGGTTCCAAGACTCCTTCGTGTCGCACCAAGAACAATAAACATCGCAGCCCCCCAAGCGGATAAAAAAGGCGCTGACACCAGTCCAGGCACCTTCTCCCTGGATGGAGTGAAATGTTTCTACTACGGGGTAAGTGACTTCAGTCAATAGAGTCATGCTCAGATCTGGGGCTACAAACCGGTATCGGGGCGAACTGCCCCTTGACGGTTATAATTTCATATTCTATCATTCTTGTCAAGGGAGCGGACTTTGTGCTATCCTTACATAGAAGTAATTTTTGCCTGGTTTGATCTGTAGCAGTTTAATTAGTAGGGAAGCCTGCAGTGGTGAGCGGTGGTGCCCTACTAAAATATAACATAGTATAGGAGGTCATGGTTAATGGCAACCAAGGACAGGATCCGCGAGCAGCTAACAATTTTAACTGCCCTGTGCGAAAGTGGCAATAGTAGTGAGATATTGGAGCGATCGCTAGATAAAATAATCGCCCATGAACTAGCTGTTTCTCAGCAGCAAGCAACGGAGTTAGCAGAAGACTTACAGCAATTTGAAGCCCAGCATCAAATGTCATCATCAGATTTTGCACGGCGCTTCCAAGCAGGAGAATTAGGGGATGATGTTGATTTTGTTGAGTGGAATGCATTTTATAAAATGTGGTGTTCTGTGCAAAAACGCCTGAAGATTCTTGGATAAGTATTATTGAGTTTATCGATATGATAGAATCAGAGATGGAAAGTTTTTCTTAAGATCAAATTATTCTAGACCATTCGATCGCGACAAAAGCACGAACGAATAAACATCGAACGATAGAATACTTGCGTGGCTGAGTTTGGACAAGGTATTGAAGAATAGGAAATCTTCTCAACATGACAGTCCACTCAGTAAACCAGGTGTCTAGCCAAGCATCGACGGTAACTACTGACCCATCAGCGGCTATCAAATCAATATGCGTCATCGGCGGCTATGCGTTTTTCTATCTACTCTGGAGAAATGCGGGGCCGATCGGCTCAACAATGGCATCCCAAATCTCCTTTAATTATATTCTGCTACAACTTCCTGTTTATTCAATTGTATACATCATAAGTGTTTCAGCCATTCTTCCAGAGTTCGCACTAATTTGAAAACTTCTCTAGTCTGTTTTAACTTATATCTTGCACTATTGTCAACTGGAGGCGGAGCCTCGATAATTCGTTCCCAGGCGGGAGCCTGGGAACGAGGGTAAAACGCTTTGTAGACAAAGTTGCCAGTGGGTTTTAACCCACAAGAGGCTGTTAGCCGTGGGTTTGAACGTGCGATTTGTTCAGGTATAAGCTGTAAATCAGTGAAATCCTGGTTGGTTTCATTAGCCAACAACTGTGGTACTCATGGGGGTCCAAATCCCCCCCTCCAGGTACGGGAGAGACTCCGGTCCTTAATGCTGCTGAGTGACATCACAGTGGTGTGAAGCAAGGACTTAAATGTAGGCAAGCTGGCAGCCTAAAGCCGGCAACGCCGCTTGGGAAGATGCTCATGGTTAGAATAAGCGAACCTATGTAAACCTCGTGACCACGAACCAGCGGAATAAGGCTATTTACGCTGGCCCAAAAGGGAAATGGTAGTTAGTATTAGTCTTGTTCAATGGCTAATATCGTACTCAAAGAACTCCCGGGGAAGAGTAGGGGCCTAAAAGCATCATAATGATACCATGGAACAAAGTAACCTTCAATATGCTGTCCGCCTGGAATGTCTTGAGGGTAGACAAGTTAGATGATAAGCGCAAGCTATTGAGGGAAGGATGTACTAAGAAGCTAAAGCTTGGAGTAATGTCCGGGATATGCTAACGTAGTACGGTGATAATAGGAAATAACCGGAACTAGTAGTCTTGATTACGCCACGGCGACCAGCTTCCCAAAAGGAACTAGGTTATGGATTTCTGGTAAAACGGTCTTGTAAATTGGTGACACTTTTGGTTTGCCGGCAGCGCCACTCACCAACCAGATTAGGGACGAAAGAACAGGTTAAGAGGCTAAACAGGGATAACCCTGATATAAGCTATCCATGACACGGACCTATTACCCAGTAGCCTCCTGCGATGAAAGTCGCAAGTCCGGTTTCGAAAGGGAGGATTGGGAGGCGACTCCCAGTTCGACCCCAGCCCCACGGCGGACTAGGAGACTAATTTACTAATTGACAATGGTGCAAGATCTGAGTTTTAACCGACTTGAGCTTTAAGCCGGGGGTTTTAACCTCCGGCGGTCTGACTACTTTCACAATAACCCTCGATCGCGTCATCTGATATCATACCATAATCATGGGAAATATTGGTGGGCAGTGCCCACCCTACAAAACCATTAACAATTAGCCATTAGCCATTAACAATTAGCCATTAACAATCTTCAATATATCTGCTCTAAGCGACGAAAATCTCTTTCCACATCCTCCCACAGAGAACGGTTATGGGGGTCGGTTTTCAGAGCCTTTTTCAGATAAACTCTCGCCTTATTCACCTGCTTTTTATCGATCAGATGACTCCCCCAGAGTTGGTAGACGATCGCCTGCCACTGACGCACCTCCCGGTCCTGAGGAAAGCGCCCGGCCAGTCCTTCCACAAGGACGAGCGCCCGTGGTAAGCGCCGTGCAATCAACAATTCTTGCAACTGTTTATAGGAATTATCTTTCAGCTTCTGGTCAGCTTCTGACAGCGGTTTTACATATTCATCTTTTTGCTCTTTTTGATCTTTTCGATCTTTTTCATTTTTTGAACTCTTGGTCTTTACCTTCACCTTGGTCTGAGGTGGGGACTGTTTTCTCTCACTTCCCTGAGGCGCTTTAGTATCTGAGGATACAACGCCCAGGAGAAACTTGTAAGCGTCCGTCAATTGGATAAACTTCTGGGAGGCAAGCTTATCGGTAGAATTGACATCAGGATGATACTGGCGTGCCAACCGGCGGTAGGAGGACTTAATCTCCGCCAAAGACGCCCCAGGTCTTAACCCTAACAGTCGATAGCACTCGGGAATATCCATAATCAAAAATGGCAGAATTTGTTCAATTCTGCCATCATGCAAGCTAGATTAACAAATGGGAAACGAAAATCATTGCCTTGCTACATCCCGGTCCTGGATCACCCGGTCAATCAGACCGTACTCCTGAGCTTCAACAGCAGACATGAAATAATCGCGATCGGTATCTTTTTGAATTTTTTCGATTGCTTGACCCGTGTGCTTGGCTAAAATCTCGTTTAGCTGCTCGCGAGTCCGGATAATCTGCTTCGCTTCAATCTGGATATCAGTTGCTTGTCGGCGTCCAATCCCGCCGAGGGGTTGATGGATCATAATCCGCGAATTAGGCAATGCCAACCGCTTACCCTTGCTTCCCGCTGCCAACAGGAAAGCACCCATGCTAGCAGCGAGACCGACACAAATCGTTACCACCTCACACTTGATATGCTGCATGGTATCGTAAATCGCCATGCCCGCCGTCACCGAACCACCTGGAGAGTTGATGTAGATATAAATCGGTTTGCTCGGATCTTCAGAATCCAGGTAGAGCATCACTGCCACAATTGAATTAGCCAGGGAATCTGTAACTTCCCGACCGAGAAAGATAATCCGCTCCTGATAGAGACGATCGTAAATACTAATCCACCGCTCGTAGGGACTACCAGGCAGGCGGTAAGGAACACTGGGAACACCGATAGGCATAGGACAACTCTACTCTTTGTCAAAATTGAATTGATAAGGAACTAAGTCAAGGCAGGTACGGGTTGAGGCAGTTCTTTGGTACTTTCCAAAACCTTGTCGATCAGACCATATTCTTTTGCCTCTTCGGGGGTCAGATAGAACATGCGGTCCATATCCTGGGCAATCTTCTCTACTGGTTGACCCGTATTTTGGGAGAAGATGCTCAGCATGGTTGCCTTATTGTCTAGAACTTCCTTGGCCCGGATTTGAATATCCGTAGCTTGACCCTGAGTTCCCGTCCTCGGCTGGTTGAGGACAATGGTAGCATGGCCCAGACTGGCTCTGGACCCCTTGGTGCCCGCTGAGAGAATCATCGCCGCTGTCCCCATCGCTTGACCGATGCAGATCGTATTTACAGGGGGCTTGATGTACTTCAGAGTATCGCAGATGGCAAAGGCTTCGGTTTCAAAGCCGATCGCCTCTCCACCATACCAAGATGTGCCTGTCGAGTTGATGTAAAAGTAGATCGGCTTGTCTGGACTATCAAATTCTAGGTAAAGCAATTGAGCGACGATCAGTTCTGTGACGTCTATGCCGACTCTCTGCTTAACCTCGTCGTCGGAAAATAAGGGCAAACCCAGATAGACAATGCGTTCCTTCAGCAATAAGGAGGCTAAGTCTGGGGGTGGTGTCCGATAATATGCATCTCCGTAGTATGCAGATTGAGCCGCCCGAATCGGTGAGTTCATTTTGCGTTACTGCCTAAACCACTGTCGTTTTACTTATGGTACCTTGGGACTGCTCACTATTGGAGATTGCCGATGGCGGATTGCCGAATCGGCTCCGGACCGGTACTGTCTGGCGAATCGGCTCCGGACCGGCGAGGAGGGAACAATGACAGGCGAGATGCTTGTCCTATGTTTTTGATAGGTGAGATATTTGTTCTATGTTTTCGATCGGTGAGGTGCCTGTTTTACGTCTCTGACAGGCGAGAAGCCTATTGTGTTATCATATTATGGGAAATCGGGAGTTTCGTGTTATGAGAGTTGGTCTAAAAGCTGCCTTGAGTGATGCCAATGTTGATGCGCGAGCGCCGAATAATCAGCGTCAGCTGGCGATTTCGGTAGAAGCGAGCGCCTCCACTGACTTGTCCGGGTCGAGGTCCGTGCCCCTGAATTTGTGCCTCATTCTGGACCACAGCGGTTCCATGGGTGGGCGTCCTCTGAAAACGGTTAAACAGGCAGCCCAGCAGCTTGTAGACCGGCTGAACCCAGGCGATCGCCTCTCGGTAGTAGTCTTCGATCATAGAGCTAAAGTAATAGTCTCCAATGATGTGATTGACGACCCGCGCAGCATC
Source organism: Hormoscilla sp. GUM202 (assembly GCA_005518205.2). Lineage (GTDB taxonomy): Bacteria > Cyanobacteriota > Cyanobacteriia > Cyanobacteriales > Desertifilaceae > Hormoscilla. The sequence continues at coordinate 4,183 of RFFC02000061.1, read as the reverse complement.
AAGCGTCAGATCGACAAGCTGCGTGCAGATGGGGGAACTGCCATTGACGAAGGGTTGCGGTTGGGCATTGAGGAATTAGGGAAAGGTAAAAAAGATACAGTCTCCCAGGCATTTCTACTAACTGATGGCGAAAACGAGCATGGCTCTAACGATAAATGCCTCAAATTTGCCAAGTTGGCAACGGAGTATAATTTAACCTTGAATACCCTGGGATTTGGCGCCCACTGGAACCAGGATATTTTAGAAGCCATTGCCGATGCTGGGGGCGGTACAATGGCTTATATTGAGCGCCCAGATCAAGCGGTAGATGAATTTGGACGCCTGTTTAATCGCATTCAGTCGGTGGGATTAACTAATGCCTACCTGCGCCTATCTCTGATGCCCAAGGTGCGTCTAGCGGAACTCAAACCTATTGCCCAGGTGTCCCCGGATGCGATCGAACTGCCAGTACAACGGGAAGAGGATGACTTCGTGGTGCGTCTGGGAGACTTGATGACGGGGGATCCGCGAGTGGCGCTGGCAAATATTTATATCTCCCAGTTGCCCCTGGGAAGTCAGACGATCGCCCAAGTGCAAATAGAATACGATGACCCCGCTTTCGGTCGAGAGGGTTTGCGATCGGAAACTCTCAGAGTTGAGGCAAATGTGGTCAGCGATTACAAACCAGCTATCAACCCAGAGGTGCAACCCCACGTGCTAGCTTTGGCTAAATATCGGCAAACTAAGCTAGCGGAAACTAGACTGCAACAGGGCGATCGATCGGGGGCTGCGACCTTACTGCAAACTGCTGCCAAAACCGCCTTGCAAATGGGTGACAGAGGCGCTGCTACAGTCCTGCAAGAGAATGCCACCCGCTTGCAATCAGGAGAAGAACTCTCCGATGAGGACAAAAAGAAAACCCGCATTGTCTCTAAGACGATTTTGCAGTAGTTTTTGCTGGCTAGTTAATTAAAAAACCCGGTTTTGACAAAAAACCGGGTTATCTCATGTCCGATTAAATGCCCTAAGATAAAAATTTCATTATCTGTAGGTTGGGTTTCGCTAGCGAAGCGTGCTCTACCCAACCTACGAATAGATCTTTTTTGTTACTGTCTGTTAATCATCCAGACATGATATAATATCATATCCGGTTAAATGCCAAAAGATAAAAATTATATCCCCCGTAGGTTGGGTAGAGGTCCCTTACCCAACCCCGTGCCGCGCCAAGTTGGGTTTCGCTAGCGCTCTACCCAACCTACGAATATAGCTACGAATATAGCATTTTTCAATATGGTTTTGAATAGCCCCCCTTTCAAAGGGGGGTTGGGGGGATTTTAAGGATGCTTTCGACTTAATTGAAATTGCCTGTCCAGATAAGTTGCCCCTGACAAGGTCCGGGCAGGCGAGACGCCCGCCCTACGCAGGTTTAGGCGATCGCCTCAGCTTGGGGACGGGCAAAGACCATGCGACCAGCAGAAGTTTGCAGGGCCCCAGTCACAACTACTCGGACTTCGCTACCAATATGCTTCCCTGCTTCTTCGACCACTACCATTGTGCCATCATCCAGATAACCGACCCCTTGCTGGGGTTCTCTCCCTTGCTTGACAATTTTCAAATTGATGTGGTCTCCCGGGAGATAGGCCGGACGAATTGCTTGCGCCAAGTCGTTAACATTTAATACGGGCACCTTTTGCAAGCTAGCAACTTTGTTTAAGTTGTAGTCATTGGTCAACAGGGTGGCGTTGATTTCTTGGGCTAAATGCACTAACTTGGCATCGACTGTGTGAATCTCCTCGTAGTCAGCGGGGTGGATAACCACCCTTTCTTGGTAAGCTTCTTTCAGTCGGTTCAGGATATCCAAACCTCGCCGTCCCCGGATCCGTTTTTGATCGTTGGCAGAATCTGCTATTATTTGCAACTCTTGTAAGACGAAATGGGGCACCAGTATTTGACCTTCGATAAATCCAGTGGCGAATAGTTCCTCAATGCGACCGTCGATAATGCAACTGGTATCCAAAATCTTGCTAGTTGCTGGCCTCATAGTGCCTTCTGCTAGCAACATGCTTTCCACGCTGTGGGGATTGATCAGTCTCAGAAAGGCGCGACCGTGGGTATCGGCCAGTCCCATGCCCGAGACTGCAAAAATGATACTGCCTAAGACTGCTGTCAAGGGCTTAATGAAACCGAATTCCTTGGGAATCGGCAACAGGAAAATCGGTGCTAGCATTAAGTTTGCTACTAATAGCCCCAGCACTAGACCAGTGGTACGGGTCAGCAGCACTTCTACTGGCATCTGCCGGACTTGTATTTCTAGGCGGCGGTAGGAGGTTTGGGCGAGTAATCCTACTGCACCACCAATGATGGCTGAAAAACCGGCAGTTACCGATCGCAAGCCTTCTTGATTGCTGACTTGCTCTAGTGTATTGTGAGGTAGCAACTCGATCCCGTAGAAACCGATACCCACTCCGGCGAGGATGAATGAAATTATAATGATTGCATCAAGCATAGTTATATACCTTGAGTTGGGTTTTCCCTTAGCGGGCGGGAAATTATCTGACAGCTGACAAGCTTTATCTCTATTATATCCTTGACTAGGAGCTGTTGCTGGTTGATTTCCCACTTACTTATAATGAGAATATTATAGGATGCTTGTGCCCAGTCGGAGAATAAATTTAATTAATTTTTTGTGATTATCCTTTGCCCCCGCACTCAGAATTACTACCGCAGTCAGTCCGAAGGCTAGACATTCTGGGGCCCTGGCCGATCGGGCTTTCCTACTCGGGCAGAATATTGATTGTTGGATTTTGGGGCAGGGGTGGTGGCGATCGAGTTCGCTAATACTTTATGATTTTATAATAATTGTATTAAGAATTTGGCAGTCAGCTTCACCGTCAAGGACCGCACCACAGGCAAAAATGAGATGCTCCCAAACCTAATAGATTCTGCTATGCCTCGATCGGCCTATCTGCATATTCCTTTCTGCCGGCGTCGGTGCTATTACTGTGATTTCCCGGTGTCGGTGGTGGGCGATCGCACTTGGGGAGAGGACTCGGGTACGATAATTCAATATGTTCGGAAGCTGTGCGAGGAAATAAAAGTAACTTCGGTGTCGGGTCAGCCCCTGGAAACGATTTTCTTGGGCGGGGGGACGCCCTCTTTGCTGTCGGTAGGGCAGTTGGCAGAAATTTTGCAGGCGATCGATCGCCATTTGGGCATTGCTGCTGGTGCGGAGATTTCTATGGAAATGGACCCGGGCACTTTCGAGAGGGTACAGCTGCAAGGTTATCACTCGGCGGGGGTGAATCGCGTCAGTCTGGGAGTGCAGGCTTTTCAACCAGAACTGCTGCACTTGAGCGGGCGATCGCACTCTGTGACGGACATTTACGCCGCTGTGGACTGTCTGGGGCAAGTGGGGGTAGAGAACTTCAGTCTGGACTTAATATCCGGTTTGCCCCACCAGACGATCCTTCAATGGCAGGAGTCTCTGGAAAAAGCTGCGGCCATCGGGCCTACTCACATGTCAACTTACGACTTGGTGGTGGAACCAGTTACTGCCTTTGGCCGCCAGTACTCCCCGGGAGTTGCACCCCTGCCCCCAGAGGAGACGACTGCCCAAATGTATCGTCTCGCCCAGCAAGTGTTAACGGACGCTGGTTACCAGCATTATGAAATTTCTAACTACGCCAAGCCCGGTTATCAATGTCGCCACAATCGGGTTTACTGGGAAAATCGCCCTTACTATGGCTTTGGCATGGGGGCGGCCAGTTATGTTAACCGGGTCCGCTTTACCCGACCCCGCAAGCGATCGGAATATTATCAATGGATAGCAACTGGATGTGTAATTGATGATACCGCCCTATCAGAACAAGATTTATTACTGGAAACTCTAATGCTGGGGTTGCGCTTGGCAGAGGGTTTGAGTCTGGAGAGTCTGGGTCAGCGGTTTGGGGAAGCAACCTTGACACGAATTGGCACTTGCTTGAAACCCTACATTCGGAAAGGGTGGGTGGAAGTTGTCGGGCCAGGATATCTGCGGTTAACTTCGCCAGAAGGTTTTTTGTTCTCTAATACCGTGCTAGCGGACTTATTTAGTCAGTTGTCTTAGTATAGTTTCAGATAGGCTACATCAATTGGTCGGGGTCGATGTTTTGCGATCGCAGATATTCTGCTAGCCGTTCGGCCCGTTGCTGAGCCTGCTGGGCCC
>RFFC02000060.1 GCA_005518205.2 Hormoscilla sp. GUM202 | reverse complement strand
ACAATCGTGGTGCCGCAAACTCTGGCCATTTGCCGCAGCTGCTTGACTAAATTGGGTGGCCAGTCTTGCCGATCGCCCGAGAGAATTACCAGATAGGGCAGGGTTTGACTTGCTTGCGCTACTACTTGATCGGCAGAACTTGCCACCGCTACCGAACATCTTAATCTACTCAGTAAGAATTCTAGGGCTTGAATATCTTCCGATTGCTTACCTAAAACCAAAATGTAATCATTTAACATTTTCCTGCTCCACCTGGCACAAGGTTAGTCTCGTTTGCTGCCTACCTGGCTCCCTTGAGATAGCGCCATCTCATAGGAAATAGCTCCTATCAAGCAAGCCTGCATTCTGATTTTTGGAGACGAGCACGCAGCACAAACTTCTCTTACCCTTATCCTTTCATATTTATTTGCTTCTGCTAAATAATTTACATTTTTCTTATGATTTCAGCTAGCAACATTAAATTATCTGACATTGGAGAGTATTATGAAGGGTGGGTAGTCTCCACTAAATATTTAGGGAGAGTATATAATCCCTCTGAGTACAGAAACAATGGATCTAGCGACTCCAAAAAATGCTCGATCGGTTGCGGTACAAGCATTTGATATCGAAATTATAACCCTTTCAGCCTATGGGTTTCAGCATTTTTGTCCCGTACTGAGGTCGTCCCTGTATTTATTGAGTTTCATATATTATTTCTCAATACTTCTTAAGTAAATGGTAACAATCTGTAAAATTGTGATGTTTGACTAAAGGGCTATTTTACAGTTCCTCAGTCTTGACTCGGACAGGAGTCTAGACGTGCTGCTATCCTGAGTTTGGCGGAACGCGATCGGGGATTGGCTGCTAGTTCGTCCCCTTGGGCGGTGATGGGCTTTTTAGTCAGTACCCGCAACAGTGGCGATTCTCGGAAGCTATGCTTGACCAGTCTGTCTTCCAGACTGTGAAAACTAATGATGGCAATTTTGCCCCCAGGCTTTAACCAATTTGGGGAAATCTTAAGAAATTCTGATAATGATTCCAGTTCTTGATTGACGGCGATCCGCAAGGCTTGAAATACTCGGGTGGCGGGGTGAATTCGGCCATAGCGGTATTTGCGGGGCACCGCCCAGGCGATCGCAGTAGCCAATTCGTCAGTTGTCTGGAAGGGACGCCTCTGGACAATAGATCTGGCAATTCGCCGCGATAACCTTTCTTCTCCATACTGGTAGAAAATATCTGCTAGCTTGACTTCTTCCCAATGATTGACGATCTCTGCTGCGGTGAGAGTCTGTCGCCTATCCATCCGCATGTCTATTTCGGCGGGGTGACGAAAGCTAAAGCCTCTTTCTGCTATGTCTAACTGGGCAGAACTGACTCCTAAATCGGCAACAATCCCATCAAAGAAAAGATGCTGCGGGCGATATTCAGCAAAGTTGATATGGCATATTTGCAGCCGATCGCCCTCTGACGCTAGCAGAGACCGGACATGGGCGATCGCCTCGCCATCTCGGTCCAGGGCGGTTACCCGCAGGTCGGGACCGGCAGCCAAGAGCATCTGGGTATGTCCGCCTGCGCCAACGGTGGCATCCAGATAATGTCCTGCTGGACGTACCTCTAACCCGGCTATTAACTCGCGACTCAATACCGGTATATGTGCAAACGCCGGTGTAGATCTTGACGGTATGAGGTCAACCATAGCCCATATAATTGAAAAGATGTAATAAAGATAAAAATACAAGAGACCTCAAGCATATGACCAGGATTGAGACCAAGACCGAACCAATGGTCATCAACATGGGGCCGCACCATCCCTCAACGCATGGGGTACTGCGGTTAATCGTCACTCTCGACGGCGAGGACGTGATTGATTGCGAACCCGTGTTGGGCTACTTGCACCGGGGGATGGAAAAAATTGCCGAAAACCGTACCAATATCATGTTCGTCCCCTACGTTAGCCGCTGGGACTACGCGGCGGGGATGTTCAATGAGGCAATTACTGTCAACGCCCCGGAACAACTGGCAGATATTGAGGTGCCCAAACGCGCTAGCTATATCCGCGTCATCATGCTGGAGTTGAACCGGATCGCCAATCACTTGCTGTGGTTGGGGCCATTTTTGGCAGATGTAGGTGCCCAGACTCCCTTCTTCTATATCTTCCGGGAACGGGAGATGATTTACGATCTGTGGGAAGCGGCTAGTGGGATGCGGTTGATTAATAACAACTATTTCCGTATCGGTGGCGTGGCGGTGGATTTACCCTATGGTTGGGTAGATAAATGCGAGGATTTCTGCGATTACTTTTACCCCAAGGTGGACGAGTATGAGAGGTTGATTACGAATAACCCGATCTTCCGGCGTCGGATCGAGGGTATTGGCACCATTTCTCGCGAAGATGCGATTAACTGGGGTCTCTCGGGTCCCATGCTGCGGGCGTCTGGCGTGAAGTGGGACTTGCGCAAGGTTGACCATTATGAATGCTATGACGACTTTGACTGGGACGTACATTGGGAAACTGCTGGTGATTGTATGGCCCGCTATCTGGTGCGGATTCGGGAAATGCGGGAATCGGTTAAGATTATTCGTCAGGCCCTGAAAGGTCTTCCCGGCGGTCCGTTTGAGAATTTGGAAGCTAAACGGATGGCTGAAGGACGCAAGTCGGAGTGGAATGGCTTTGATTACCAGTGTATGGGAAAGAAAGTAGCCCCTACTTTCAAGATTCCCGAGGGTGAACATTATGTTCGTCTGGAAAGTGGCAAGGGTGAACTGGGTGTCTTCATTATGGGAGATGATAATATGTTCCCTTGGCGCTTTAAGATTCGTGCGGCGGATTTTAATAATTTGCAGGTTTTTCCCCATATACTGAAGGGGATGAAGGTTGCTGATATTGTCGCGATTTTGGGCAGTATCGATATTATTATGGGTTCGGTCGATCGCTAGTTGGTTTGCCAAGATCCGAGAAACCCGGTTTTTTTGGAAAAACCGGGTTTCTTAATTTAAGTTCAATTTCGCTCTTATTCAAAATTAGCAACGCTAAGCTGTCGCGCATTGAAATTGCATAGGCCCAAGAGCTGAAACCCTTGCTATAAGATGCTTTCCCAATTTTGAATTCTTAATTTTGAATTTTGAATTGCTGAGCAGGTGTCTCTCAAGATTCCGCTTTTCTCTCACTTGCTCTGTAACTGAGCTGTCACGTAGGCTCCGAGGAGCTTCTTATCCTACAAAAATGATCTTTCCGACATCGTAAATTCCATTTTCTAGACGGTAATATCTAGTGGCTACCTGCTGGTAAAATTTGAAGGATATTCCTGCTATGTTGAAGACATTGCCATTGGGATCTGTTGCGGAAACTCCCGGATTGCTCGCAAAGGTGATTTCTGTGGCATCTAAGGGGATCTCTGCGGAAGCTCCTATTACGGGATCTGTTGTTATGGTAATTTCTGATGCTGTGGAGGTAATGCCTGCGACAACTGTTCTCACTTGAACGTGTGTGGCTCCCGTAGGGGCTTTGATATCTTCTCCTCTCAGGTTATTTCCCTGAATGTTTTTCAGACTGGTTCCGGATTGATCGATGGTGACTTTTCCGGGAAATATTGCCTCAAAAGGACTGGCGGAGTTCAAGTCGAATTCTGCTAGCAGGGTGAGAGCTGCATTTCTGGACAAAAAGCGTTGTCCCCTTGAAGATGCTGTATCAAGTTGAAAGGCTTTTTGCCTAATCAAGCTTGTGATGCGGTTATGCAGGCCGCGAGGTGCTACTTCTAAAGGTGAAAGGGCTTTCCGGATTATTTTTGATGTCCGAGCTGCTCTGCCAAATTCGAGGTTATTTTCCCGCGTGCGCTGTGCGGTCACTGGCCGCCGACCGGGAAGCGTTTTTGCTTGACCGTCACGGGTAAAGGATATCCCGCCCATTGTGCCTACCAGTCGAATTGCTCCTACTTGTCTAGCCATGTTATTTTTACCTATAAAGGGTTTTCTCTCTACTTGAAGAGTATGATTGGCAACTGTAAGGCATTGTTCCTTTATCTTGAGGGGAACTTTTTTCTTTTTTGACTGTCGGGACGAGATTTTTTCCTGATATTACTAATATTAAGTCGGGGTAATTACCCACAATAAAAAAAGGGTGGGGGTTGGGTTTCGTGCCTGATACTGTTGGCGAATTAACTGGGGGGTCATACCCCTTACACGCTCAGAATGCTGATGGTGCTTGACTTTCCCCCCTCTCCCCTCCCCCCTCCCTCCCCTCTCTCCCCGTGTCCCCGCGTCCCCGTGTCCCCGCGTCGGAATTCGCCAACAGCATCCGTGCCTCTACCCAACCTACATCTGCTGCCGGTGGGATGCTCTTGCCTTTCCAGGAGAGGTTTTGGGGGAGTGACCGGTGCTAAAAGAAGGCTTGTTCAGTAATTTACGTATGAAGATGTTCTTATAGTATCTGGTAGAAAAATGGTGCTTTTGACCCCTTTTAGGGGCTCGTGGTCGGCTCGTGATCGGTTCGTGGTCGGCTCGTGGTGGGATTTAATGCGATGCTTGAGAGCGGGGGCTTTATGCAGTAGGGGAATTTTTTTTGAAGATCGCGATCGGACCGGTCTTTGCTTCTAGTACAGCCGGTGATTCATGAGGCTTGGGTTCGGTGCTGGTGCTGAATTAGATTCTTGGGAAAAGTTGACTGCAAAAGTTGGGTACGATATTCTCTAGACCCGATGGAACCGGAAATACCTGGCTGGATTTGATTGGGGTGCCGGTGATGCAACTGTTCTTTGGTGGGAACGATCGGGCGCAAAAACTGTGGGCTCATCAAAAGGAATATTAGAATTTATGAAAATTTCCGATCTACCGATTAAAATTAGCATTGAATCGATACAAGGATTTTGTCAGCGGTACGGGGTGCGCCGCTTGTCCCTGTTTGGGTCTGTGTTACGACCCGATTTCACGACCGATAGTGATGTGGATGTATTGGTAGAGTTTAAACCGGGGCAAGTTCCAGGTTTTTTTGGTTTGGCAAGAATGGAGCAAGAGTTAACAGAGCAGTTGCAACGGCGAGTAGATTTGCGTACTCCGCCGGAGTTGAGTCATTATTTCCGCGATCGCGTTTTACAGGAGGCTTTACCGTTGTATGACAGCCCGTGATAATTTTACCAGATTAGGACATGCGTGATGCAGCATCGCGTTGCAGTTTATGTCGGGAGAAACCCGCAAAAGCTTAGAAACTAACGAGATGTTGCAGTTAGCAGTGGTCAAGGCGTTAGAAATAATTGGGGAAGCGGCGAAGAATGTCTCAATAGATTGTCAGCAACGATACGATCGCATTCCCTGGGAAGAAATGATAGGTATGCGCAATCGCTTGGTTCATGCCTATTTTGGTATAAATCTGGATGTCGTGTGGCGAACGGTACGGGAAGATTGAGAACCAAAGAGGCGGAACTTGAAGTTGCCATGTCAGCAGAACGGGATGATGATTTGAGTTGATGGACAAGGAAGCTGCGCTGCTGGCAGTTTTATCTCTCAGGATACCCACAAACGTAATGGAGATGTACAATGCAAATTCAAGACTATTTCAACTTCCTAGCTGATGACGACATCCGGCTCAAAGGCAGCCGTATTGGGATCGAAAGCGTCCTCTATGAATATATATACCGCGCTAGAACCCCGGAAGAAATTGCCCAACAATTTGAGACCATTACCCTAGAACAGGTCTACGCAACCATCCTTTACTATCTACAGAAAAAAGAAGAGGTCGGCGCTTATTTGGCTGACTGGTTAGAGTTTTGTCGCCAGCAACGAGAAGAGCAAAAACATAATCCTTCTCCTGCACGGCAGAGGTTTCGCAAATTGAAAGCAGAAGCAGATATTCGGCGGCGAGAGTTATCTGAGTCGGCGGGTGCTGTATGACGATTCAATATTTGCTCGATGAACATATAGCCTCGCTTTACCGCACCCAACTCTTGCGCAAAGCTCCATATCTGATAGTCAGGAGGATCGGCGATCCAGATGCGCCTCCCAGGGGAATTCTCGATCCAGATATTTTAATCTGGTGTGAAAGGCATGATTTTATCTTAGTGACAAACAATAGGAAATCTATGCCTAAACACTTAGCAGATCATCTCGCAGAAAACCGTCATGTCCCAGGTATTTTTGTCATAGATTTATCTAACAATATTGGTGAAACTCTCACGGAGCTGATCCTTATTGCTGGAGCTTCCTTTGATAAGGAATATCAAGACAGAATTGAATACTTACCGTTGAGTGAATAAACGGACAGTGTCAAGAGAACTCCCAGAGAAATATTGACTTCATTCCTGGTGCAAGTTTGGTCTTGACATGTTTAGGGGCGATCGCCGATTATGACGGCATGGGGCCGGGGCACGGCGGTAGATAAGTTGCAGGTTATTTCCCCAAATTAATTGATGCTGTCGATGTCTCTCGGGAGCGCTAGTCGCACTACCCGAGAGACATCGCCCCTACATGTACTGGTGTGTCTGGTAAAAGTGGCGTCTGCTGGGCGATCGCGCTCTTGCCAGAAACCTGGTTTCTTCAATATTATCTTGCTGTGCCTAATTTGGTCGCTCTAACCCGGTTGACTAGGCTGTACGTTCAGGGGGCGATCGGGTACAGTAGGGTGCCAGTGTGAGATTACTCCGGGATCGAGATTAATCTCATAGAAACATTGACACGGCGGCAAAAGTTGGGTACGATATTAGACAGACCCGATCGAACTGGCGGAATATACCTCGAATATTATGCTCGAACCCGTGATAATTACTTCGTCCGTGAGCCTCGCGCAGCGTTGGTTAATCTAGAAAATGTGGTAGGAGAACGATTTCACACCTCTTGTAATCCTAAATTAATTGACTCTTGAGAGCGATCGCTCCGGGGACTGGTCTAAGCTTGCTATAAGGCCGGTGATTCATGAGGCTTTTTGAGGCTTGGGTTCGGTGCTGGTGCTCTCCTCTACCCATGCGCGGGGGGTGTGGTCAAAACCCGTATATCTCCCATGGGATACCCCAGTCGCCGGATCCCCCCAAACCCCCCTTAAAAGATGCTGTGGGCGAATCACCAAAAGTGACTCGATCGAGAGTAGGGAGTGGGGAGTGGGGAGTGGGGAGAAAGTCCCGGAGTGGTGGGGGTGGGGGAGATTTGGGGGGTTTCACCCCCCAGTTAATTACCCCACAGTATCTTAAAAAGGGGGGCTTATAAGCCCCCCCTTCTGCAAGGGGGGGTTTGGGGGGGATCCGGCTGCAACTACTTTTGACCACACCCATGCGCGGGATGCGCTGTTCTGAGCATCCGATGGGTTTATGACCGGCGATTTGGATAGGTCATGGGAAACCCGGTTTCTCGCCCCCCCTAACGCCCCACGCAGGCCATGTAAAAGAAACCGGGTAACGGGCGAGAATGTTGGCATCTTCGTGACAATTGCTCAAAGAAACCCGGTTTCTGGCCACATCCGGTGGTTAGAGCGCCCCACCCTAACGCCCCGCGCCCCAAACAGTCCCACTCTGCCACCGCCTCAACACCGGCACAATTTGAATCACAGCCACTGTCTGCGAGCCACATCACCGCGCGAGCTGGCATCCGAATTTCCCGAGTGGATGACCGCGAAACAAGCCTATTCTTGCAGTCGGAGCGAGATGACAGTTCAAGAGATGGCCCTGAGCCAATCAAAGAATCCACATTCAAATTAAAGACTTCCGACCGAGCCCAAGCCATTCGGTAAAGAGCGGTCCTAAGTCAAAACCACCAAGCGACGACTAAGCAATTCAAAATAAAAAAAAATCAAAAAAGGGGAAAGTAGAAAAAGAGAAAAAAGGTGCTACTATAAAAACATGTCTGTGAGATGCCCGGGGAGCGGTGTTGGCACAATACATCAGACCCTCGGGCCAGTGTACGGACAAAATCAAATAAACAACAGGAAACACTCTAAACCTTATATGATGATTAAGTTCTTCTTCGGCAAAACTCTCGCCGTATTCCTCGCCGCCGCCGTGGCGTCGTTGCTTGCCACTACCGGCGCCGTCAGCCCGGCCGCAGCAGATTCCGCGCACGTGCTCACCTCGCCGCTCACCGAAAACCTCATCGTCGCCGCGCGCCCGCCAATGGTAGAACTGTGTCGCGAGATATGTCGTGGAGAAACCACAACTACAGATGAGGAGAGGATGAGGTGTTTGAGGGGGTGCTTGTATGGGAGTGGATCCTAGCGGACGGCGTGAGGGATCCTATCGGAGGGAGGAGGCGGCGTCGTTCTTGACGACCAACTCACTCTACTCCCAGCCTAACTAAGAGTCAAGCTTTTTTCTTTTCCGCTCCCTGAGATGGGTGTAATTAAAAGTGACACTCAATCATGAACCGGCGATGTCATCAAAACTAATTGGTAGGATCAAGCGTTAATATCGCCAGTGAATATCTGGCAATATTGACCCCCGAGATTTATATTATTGCGTTTCTCAAATTGATGTGATATAACATGGTGCGATGAAATTCAGACAGGATAAGGTTTTCAGCGATTTACCCAAATATCACACTTATTTGATAAATGCTATATATATGTTCAGAGCGCTCTCATGGCAGAAAAATGATGGTCGTCTGGTGACTGGTGAGAGTCTCAATAACTGTTAGACGGCGCCGATGAGGGGAGTCTCTTGATAATAATTGAACCAATAGGATTGCCAATCATTATTAACTCTTAATATCCTTAAAGCTAACATATCATCAGCTTTTTCAACTGTCCACCAAGAACCTGTTAATTTCAAACGGTTTTGAATTACATAACGATGTGCGCTCTCAATTTCTCCAGAGCCAATTGGTAAATCAGCATCAATAGCACTTTTGTAGTCTAAGTATTCAAGCCGGTTTTTGATGTATCGTGTACAAACTCGGACGGGAGCAAATTTATCAGCTAGATGTTCTGGTTCCATACGAGTTGATAAATTCTTTAATACTTTGAGGAGCTGATTTTTTTTGAGATCTTGCTTTTGTTGTTTCAACCATTTTTTTTGTTGCTGTTCATTTCCAGGAGCAGCGGCGGCTAAATATTCACACAGATGATAAAAATCTATTAGATAGCTAGCACGTTCTCCAAACAAGCGCCTTACCTGATTAACAATCCAACTGGCTCCATCTCCAATGGCATGAACTTTAGTATTGCTACCTATACCAGCCCGAATTGCACTATGCAGTAATTGGTTTCCTGCATCATTAACAGTACCTACTGTACCTCCAATAAGTGACTGTTTTTGGCCAGGAATTTCCACAAGTGATAGGCGAGCTTCTTTCCAACTAAGCTTTCGGTTTTTTCGGCGATCGACAATTTGAACATCATCGGTTGCTGGCGTCGTGTTCACAATTGGAATCATCGTGCCATCCATTTCTGTAATTATCTGATCTACTCCATCTCGATGGGGGATTTCGGATGCTAAATTTTGAGATAGTTTAACCGCATGTGCATGTTTTTGAGTAATCGCTTGTGCCGAACTAATCGGTACAGTTATACCGTAATGTTCTTTGAGCTTTTCAGGGATTTTTCCAAAAGATACATCGGCTCCAAAATCTGTAATTGCTCGTTGTAATGGTAAAGAATAACCTCGACAATGTATTTGGGCCGATGATGAAAACGGTCTAAATACTTTTTCCGTTTTTACGCAAATAAATGTTTGTTCTATAACTTGGATAGTTCCGAACAGGCTATACCAATATAGTTGCTTTTTTCTCTGACGGCGCATCTCAGGAGATTTCTCACAAGCTAAGGCTTTTTTTTTCTCTTGGGAATTGGCCCAATCTTGAAGAGCATCATTTCCCAGTTTTTGGAGTTCCGAGACAACTTCTAATTCCGCAAAGCTCGCTGTTTCACAATTATCATCCGGATTTTCAACAAGATCTAAAATAGATAAAACACGAGCTGATATATTGGGATGAGCCTGCAATCTTAGAGCTAATTCATAAGCGCTACTGGTTAGTTCAACCGTTTGATTATGATTCATGAATTCAGACATAGGACTTTAGCTCCATAGTAAACTTATATTGCATTTCTCAAATTGATGTGGTATATTTTCGATCGCCTAGCAAGTCATTGCGAGGGGGATGACCGCGCTCAACTTATGCTTTCATAGAGTTAACCCCCCGAAGCAATCTCACCAATCGCATATCACATTAATCTGAGAACTGCTATAATAATTATATAACATAAGGGTAAAAAAATCTCAAGGGTCAAGGCAGAATTCACCTAAGAAGTGGTTCCATCCACTGGCCATCACTGGCGGAGATCTGATACCGCCGGTCATACAGAGGTAAAACCCCCGGACCGGTTAATAATGCCTAAGTGTCACTTTTAATTACACCCCCCTGAGATACCTGTCAGACCCCCTTTTTCCCGTCGGGGGGCAGCGACAGGTATCGGGTGCTCACAAATGCTCCCTTAAGTGGCAGATAATTGAGAAAATTTCCTATCTGAGAGAGAAATAATCCCCATGAGCACGAGCATTACGACATCAAGACAGTTCGATCCCTTGTTTGACTCGCAACGAGGCTAATAGAACTTTTCTAGAGCAACTTCTAAAGCATAACTATTAGCACGGACAAAATCGAGCGCCCGCGCCGCCGTCACAATATCGTCAAGATCGAGAGTTTGCGCCCTTTGGGCCCAAGGCAAAAGCATCTGTCCTCTTGATTCTTGTTGAGGTTTAAGTTTGAGAATCTTTGGCAATAAATTGCTGCCCCAATGGGAACGGCGATCGGATTTAGCCCGGGGTTTATACCGGTTACAAAAGCCTTTATATTTTTCGGCACAGCCATCTAAAGTATCGGCAAGTTCCAGGAACGCTGGATGCCATTGAGTCAACCCATCATCGGTCAATCTTGCATAGGATCCATAGTTGGAAAAGTCATAGAAAAAACCTTGTTGCATGCCGGCAGTTTTGGGATTGGCGTGAATGTAGCGGAGGGTATTTAATACTCTTTGGGAATCAGAGTTGGGAAATCCTTCACTGAAATAACGTTTCTCCCAGAAATGACCGGTGCGATTTAACATCCGATTGAAGCACATGGCGGTATACCAGTTGAGCCAGTGCATGATTTTGGGTAAATCTTCTGGTTGAGCCGGTTCCAGGAGATAATGGACGTGGTTGGACATGATGCAGAGTCCATAGAGTTGGAACTGGTACTTTTCAATAGCCTTTTTGAGGGCATATATGAATACTTGCTTACATTTATGGTTAGTGAGCTTGAATTCGCGGTTGTTGCACCGGGAGGTGACGTGGTAAGAGTAATTGGGTAGGAGTTCTCGTGGCATTTGCGTGACACGTTGATAGTATTTCAAGATATTGTACAGTCTATTGGTAGCAGACCTAGCAGACCAGAAACCGGGTTAGAGCGACAATGTTGGCCTCCCCATGCAGATACCGAAAAGAAACCCGGTTTCTAGTTACCGCCCGATCCGATCGGCCTGGAACGCCAGCAGACCAGAAACCGGGTTTCTACGACATAGGGGGCATATTAGAGCTGCTTTTCTCATGAAACCCGGTTTCTAGTTACCGCCCGATCGGTCTGGAACGCCAGCAGACCAGAAACCGGGTTTCTACGACTGAGATGGCATTTTTCGACAATTGCGAAAAGAAACCCGGTTTCTAGTTACCGCCCGATCGACCATGTGAAAGCCCGATCGCCTCTGCCGTAACAGCATTCTCCTTTGCGAGGTATTGGTTGTCAATGCTGTCGAGCATGGGGACGGCGGAAATCTTCACGCCGTGCAAAATCACCGATTCTGGCGCGATCGCAGGCTGGGGCGATGAGGCGATGGACTTTGACGCGCAACCACAGGCGGGCGATCGCTCGAAGTGTTGGGTCGTTCTGGTGAAGTCGGTATAACTCATATATTGTATTGTACCATTCTCAACTAGAGGCGGAGCCTCAATAGCCCGTTCCCTGGCAGAGCCAAGGAACGAGGGTAATTCAAGACCCCACTATCAACCCTGTTTTAACCTCTGCCACTTCGATTATTCATCGGGTGGATGCAGTCCAGCTAAGAGAAGCAACTGTCGAAGATTCACCACTCCCGGACGGTTGAGTGCAAGCGCTTCAATAGTTGCACGACCGCAAGGGGTTTGACCGATCAGTTGAGTCAAATCCTCACTCCAATTAAAATGCTCTGTCCAATTCTGCTTGCGAGGATTAAATAGAGCAATTTCCTCTCCCGTCTCTGGATCGAGGTAAACAGTTCGGATATATTTGCGACCATTACAGCCGGAACAGGCCCAAGCTAGATTTTCCGCAATGGTTGCTCCACCTAATTTTCTTGGCTTGATATGGTCAACTGTAAAGCTATCAGTAGAGAAAGCATCAGGACAACGACAATATTCGCATCGATGCTGTGCCCGTTGAGCGACCTCTTGTCTCAGTGCTATAGAGGCTCGTTCATATTCAGACGTCATAGGAAAATTCAGACTCCAACTTGCTGGTTTAACTGCATCAGATCGATGTTTCTAATCTTCGCTAGTTGGATCAGCGCTTCTAACCGCTTGACTCTCTGTTCCTCTAGCAAGTCTTCGTAACGAATCAACTCTTGATGTTCCGTTTCGGTCAGTTCGCCGAATTCACACCGATCGCGCAATATGTTTAGACGAACTCGATCGTCTTCAGGCAGATGGTGCCCGATCTTTTCAAGCAACTGGGTTTCCTCGGCACTCATCGTCTGCTGCTGAGGCGGTTCCACTAAACATTCTAAAAGCTGTACGACAGGGATCAATCTGTCTTGAGATAGTTGTACTATCAGGGATATCGCATAAGAGCGCATATCGGTAGTATAAAGCATGGCCCATCCCTAAGTAATGGTTAATTCATATTTTAGCATTATACTTGAAAAACGGGCGATGAACTTATAGGAGCATCCATGAAAGTTAAATACGATGGCGAAGCAGACATTCTAATGTTTATGTTGCGTGACGGGTTTCCAGTTAATGCTATCTCCGAACCTGGAGGCGTCATTGTCAGTTATGACGAAAATGAGGAACCCGTTAGCATCGAAGTTCTCAATGCCTCTAAACGCAAACTGTTTAATCCTCAAGACCTTATGCTCGCGATCGCAACTTGATCTGCTTTATGGGGCTACCAACTTAAACCGGGACCCCACGGTGCAAGGCTTCCAGCCCACAGCAATAGAGGCCGCTCCCAAGGGCGAATTTGTCCCGCTTTACGCTGGTAGCCTTCTCCATTAAGCTATGTCCGAAAATATTCTACCCTTCCCGCTTTAAGATTTGTTCGTATTCATCGTGAGTTCCAATCCATACCCAAATGTAGTCTTCTCCATCCTTCACAGCTAATGCTCTGTAATTTAGTCCAATTCTAGCAGACCAAAAATTTCCCACTTTCTTAAAATGTAAAGAAGGATGAGTTGAGTCAATTTTGAGCAAATCAAAATTTTTTCTGGCCAGTTCTTGAATCAAGTCTGGCAACTCATCAAAACATCGCCAAAATCGTTTATTGGTTTTATGCAATTATAACTCCTGTAATTGGTTTTGTGCTTTTTCTGCTAAGGCTTCGTCAATCAAAAAGTCTAGTTTTCCCGAACAAGAATCTGCTTCAATCTCTTTGTCCCACTGTTCCCAGTCTAACTCTATTATCCATTCTCTCAAATAGGCGAAGTCATCAGAGGAAAGGGACTGAATTGCTGCTTGAATTTCTTTGACTGTGGTCATGATTCCTATAATGGTAGTTGACTACGGTTCGGTCATATTTTAGCATTATACTTGAAAAACGGGCGATGAACTTATAGGAGCACCCATGAAAGTTACATACGATGGCGAAGCAGACATTCTAATGTTTATGTTGCGTGACGGGTTTCCAGTTAATGCTATCTCCGAACCTGGAGGCGTCATTGTCAGTTATGACGAAAATGAGGAACCCGTTAGCATCGAAGTTCTCAATGCCTCTAAACGCAAACTGTTTAATCCTCAAGACCTTATGCTCGCGATCGCAACTTGATATGCTTTAGGTCGGAGGAACTATGGCCAGCATTGGCTGACTTGTTCCCCTTCGCTTCGCATAATTCGGGCGATCGGGCAAAAACCTTAATCTTGCTGGAATCGACGATGCTGTTCGAGCAGTATAGAAAAATCCCGAGCATCTACCTCTCCATAGACTCGATCTTGGGGTTGAGCATCAACGCGATCCATTAATGCTTGAAATGCTGCTAAGTCATTTCGATGCTCTAGAACATATTTCTTTAGTTCTGCCATTGTCATCATGTGAAAGTCAGACTTCATTTATAAACCTCCAATTTCCATTAGGGTAGATTTCGATTAAAATTTCTTCTCCTGTCATCATAATGGCATTTCCAGTTCTCTCATCTAAACGTACCATATCAACAGATCGGTACATAGTGGTGAGGTTTTGACAAAGCTGGAAGCATCTAAGTGCTTGTTGAGTTGTTGGCAACTATCTTAACTCCTCTTGACTATAGCTTAATCAGCTTAATCATATCACGTTCTCGGCGATCGCCTTGCTATGGGATTTGCGCGCTACTTTATCCTAGGGTCAGCAATCCCTGCTGTCTATACAGGCGCGCCATAGCCGTGTTTCCAGCCATTGCAATCCGAGTAAGACTTCAGGAATCCCAGACGAGCGCAGGAACTGGAATTGTAACTTCTTGTCCGTCCAATAGCACCGTTCCTGCATAGAGAGCGAAATAACCTTCACCGCGTGCTGTCTCCATTACATGGTTGCGTTTAATTACAGACCAACCCAGTTCTTCGACATCCTGGACGTCCATCGCTAGCCAGCCAGAAGTGAAGCCTGTATCTAGTAACGCTTCTATTGCAAATATCTCTCCCTGATTACTTCTATTTCAAATAATAGCTCGCCGTGGCGGCCAAATTCTCCTGTTATAGCAGTTCTCAAATTACTGTGATATGCTGTTGGGGAGATTGCTTCGGGGGGGGATTAACTCATAAAGCCTAAGTTTATCGCTACGTCCCCCCCCTCGCAATGACAAATAGAGACAAATAGACGATTTAGCTGTACCACATCAATTTGAGAAACGCTATATCATATTTTACCGCAAGCTCCCGTCTCGTTGATTCGGAAAGTAACTAGCCAAGCATCGGGGTGTTTCTGACGAGCTTTTTGAACGGCCGTCTCTTCATCAGGGTCAATAAAGTAGTCGCCACTGTTTGGCTCAACGAGCATAAACCAGTTGTAGCAATCTTTTATCAGATCGTCTCTAACTCCCTCAAAAATTACGCGGCCTCCCTTGCAGCGTGCCTCCTTTTCCGCTTCCCGTCGGCGTCGTTCTTCTGGAGGGATGGTGTATTCTGGGAAAATCCTGCCCCTGCGTGGTTTGCGCTTTGGTTCGATTAAAGTCATGGCTTGAAAGGGTGTTTAGGGTGAACGTGCTGGTTTCTATTATCCGATATGAGCGGCGATCGATCGCGCCCGATTTCGCCGATGCGCCAAATCTTCCGACCATCATAGTCTGCCGCAGGCTCCCGTTTCATTAATATGGAGCAATTCTCTATTTATACTTGCTCCATTTTCCATTTTCAATTTTCAATTGCTCAACTTTTTGACCGTAGCAATGTAAATGCGCGACAGCTTATATAATATAGAAGGCTGGTGGGCACCGCCCACCCTACGGAGTCATGGTGGGCACCGCCCACCCTACGAGGCAAAGGAGGAAAAGTTATGGCTGATGTGATTGATTACAAAATTTACGGCGGCGATCTGCAATTAGTTGAGGTGGAACTGGACCCCAGGGAAGGGGTGCAAGCTGAAGTTGGCACGATGACCTATATGGAGGAAGGCATTGAAATGCAAACTGGTATGGGTGGCGGCGGTCTCTTTTCTGGCTTCAAACGGATGTTGACAGGTGAGAGTTTCTTTATTACCACTTTTGTTAACGGCGGTCGCGGTAAGGCGCGGGTGGGTTTCGCTGCTACTTCCCCGGGTCAAATTATTCCTCTGGATCTGGGTGCGTTGGGAGGCGAGTTCTTGTGTCAGAAGGATGCTTTCCTTTGTGCAGCTAGCGGGACTGAGATCAGCGTTGCTTTTACTAAACGCTTGGGTGCTGGCTTCTTTGGCGGTGAGGGTTTTATTCTGCAAAAGTTGCGCGGGGATGGTATGGCTTTCGTGCAAGCTGGAGGCGCTATTGTGGAAAAAGATCTGGAACGCGGAGAGGAGTTGCGGGTGGATACTGGCTGTTTGGTGGCTTTTTCTCCTTCGGTGGACTACAGTATTCAGTTTATCGGCGGGTTCAGAAATGCTTTGTTTGGTGGCGAAGGCTTGTTTTTGGCCAAGCTGAAGGGACCGGGTAAGGTTCACGTCCAAAGTTTGCCTTTCTCGCGGCTAGCTGAACGCATTGGCGGGACTTACTTTAAACAAATAGCTGCGGCGGAACAAGGTTCCTCTGGTGCTGCTAGTGCTGCTGGTTTGATTGGCGGACTGCTGGGAAGAGGGGAGGATGGCTGAACATGGGGCTTGGGGCTGGGAGGTCATACAATCCCTTGCATTAGTCTCGCCTATGCCAGAATAAAGCCAGTGTAAAGGATTGGCGATCCATGACTTGGACATCTGGGCAAAGTTTACAAAACGGAAAGTAAGTTATTGACAGTGTTCTGGGGGAAGGTGGCTTTGCGGTTACCTATCGGGCCAAAGACGGTAATGGACGCTACGTGGCCATCAAAACCTTGAATGACAGGGTACAACAAGGGCCTAATTTTGAGAAGTTGCAGCAAGATTTCCCGAACTCGGCATTGAAGATTCAGAAATGCCGGCATCCCCATATCCTGGAGGTCTACGTGCGATTCGTTTATTGTCAACTGACTTGACACATGTAAAGGATGGGGACCACTAGCAGGGTTTCATCAGTGGTGAAAGCCCACCCGTCCAGGTGCTGGATTGAAAGCATAACCCCTACGGTAGCGATGGCATCAATGCTCGATGCGCCCGGAACTCTGCGCCTGGTGTTTGACTTCTAATGGCGATCGCTGTCCCTAGAGCGTCGGTCCACTAATAATGCTTGACAAATTTTGCAATCCGTGTATTGACGAAAAATCGTTCTTCTGCTCCTTTCCCGCTTTTCACGCTCTGGCCCTGTGGGGTCGCTCCGGAGGCTCACAATTGTTATTAGCGCTACCAAATTTAGTAAATGCACATTTTCTTTTTTTGTCAAGGACTTCTACTGGACCGACGCTCTAGGTTGGGCTAACCTACTCAACCCTACCCAACCTCACATAAAATGAGACAAACCCATCAAAAATAAGGGATACTACTGACATAAACCTGTCCAATCCTCAATACAATATAGAATGTTGAACTATTACCCCAAAATCCTGGGGTACCCGAGGTGGAAACCCCCTTTAATTTCAATCCCGAGCTTTGCCGCAATGAGAGCGAAGTCGAAAGCAAACTGATTGTCAGCTATCTGTTGCCCCGGTTAGGCTACAGCCCTGACACTTGGCATCAAGAAGTCACATTTAGTAGTATTCGTTTAGATTTCTTAGCTTTTGCCACCCAAGCTATTCCCTTTGTCCTGGATGCAAATTCTCCCCTAACTGTGGTCATGGAGGCAAAGCATCCCAACCAAAATTTAGACCGTCATTGGCGAAAAATCCGGCGCTATTTAACCAACTTGCATGTAAAATATGGCTTATTAACCAATGGCAAAGATGTCAGAATTTATGAAAGAGTGGGTGAAGAGATTCAGTTAGTATTTCAATGTCCGGGTCGAGAAGTTGACTCCAAAATTGAGGAGATCAAAGCCTTGATTGGCAAGGATAACCTGAAGCTAACACAATCTGACTCTCATCCGCTAAATGTCCGATCGGGAAACCCCGTGCAACGGGAAAGTAGTAACCAGAGGCAACAGAAGATGAAAATTATCGCAGTTTACCATAACAAAGGTGGTGTGGGCAAGACCACAACCGTGGTTAATTTAGCAGCGACCTTCAGTAAAAAAGGAAAGAGAGTGTTAGCGATCGATATGGATAGCCAAGCTAACACGACTTTTGGCACGGGGTTAATTAAATTTGACGATGAAGAATTAGACGATATCAAAGATTGTAACATTCTGCAAGTATTACAATCAGAAGAGTTTTATCCGATTTCTGAAGTAGCTAGAACCTCAGCGTTTAATACTCCCGAAGTAGATGTCGTGCCGTCCCACATTGATTTGATGCAATATGAAAGCGAACTGAATCAACTTGATTATAGTCGCTTAATTCTGCTTGACAAATTGAAAGAAGCGGCTACTCAATATGATATTGTCCTTATCGATACACCCCCGGCCTTGAATCTGTACGCCAGCATTGCTCTGATTACGGCTGATTATGTATTGATTCCTTCGGATTTAAAGCCCTTTGCCAATCAAGGATTAAAAAATGTCAAAGAGTTTATTAAGAAAGTGGATGCATTTAGAAGACAAATTAATAAAGAACCGCTAGAAATTCTCGGGGTTTTGGCCTGTAACATATCCACTAATGCCGCCTTCGTAAAATCTACGTTTAAGAAACGGCGGGAGGCGATTACAACTCGTTACGGTTTGCCAGTTATGGAGAATGTAATCTATACCCGAGATGTTTTAGCAAAATGTAGCGAAGCAACTCAGAATGTAGGAGAGTTGGAAATTGCTAATCCCAAATCAGTGCTAGAGTTAGAACCAGATTCACAAGCTGCTCAAGAATTTGAAGCCCTAGCAGAAGAAGTATTACAGAAAATCGGAATGGACGCATGAAAAAATTATTGCCTTCACTTATTGCGGTCAAAAGAATTCAATCCCAGGTGCCTCGCGATCGCTTCCCCGCAGAAGATTTAGAAAGTGCCGCACAACTGAGTTTAGCAGCTAGCGGGTTGATTAATCCGATTATCCTGCGCCGCACCAGTTTGCAATCCTACGAAGTGGTTGATGGGCATTTTGAATACTATATTGCAGTCAGGGCCAGAGAAATAGATCCCCGCAAAGGTGAGACGATCGGGGCATTTATTCTGGAACCGGACAATTCCGAAGCGATTCTCGAACAGGTGAAAGCACTCAGACAGGAAGGAAAGAAAGTGAATATTCCCCCAGTTGTTCCGCCGGAACATTCGATGGAAACGGTTACAGAAATGGCAGTGACTGAGGAAATAAAACAAATTAAATGTTTGGTGAAAAATCTGGAAACCAGTTTTCAGGAGAAGGTCGAATTTCTGACTCAAAAAATTGAAACTACCTCGGTCGAGCAAAATATTTTGGTGGGAATAGAAAAAATGTTCGATCTAAAATTAGAGGCCCTTCGCAATGAAGTCAAGACAGGAAGCGAGTCGAAAGCTGCGACTTCAAAAATCAGCTATCGGAATATGACAGTTAGCGAACTCAAAGCATTGGCGAAAAAGCAAGGGCTAAGCGGTTATTCTCGTATGAAAAAAGCCGATCTTATTGCCGCAATCAAAAATCAGTCACCGGAATAAATGCTAAATGGCCTCGCCCCTTGACGATAACAAAAATTGAGGATATCCTAGAATTAGGACGTTTTGGAGGTATGGAGAAATGGAGAAGTACATATTGCTGCGCATCAAATCCATTCAAAGGGAATTGGATGAATTAAGAAAGATTCTTGAGCGTAAAGTAGAAGGAAAACCGCCGCGCCAGACAAAAATAAAAGGATTGTGGGCGGGCCTTGAGGTGACAGATGAGGAATTAGAAGAGGCGAAGCGGGAGGTTTTCCGAGATGCTTATAAACTAAAAGAGTGAGGAAAAGCATGGAAGTTTATGTAGTAGATAGTCATGCTTTGCTTTGGTTCATTACTGAAGATAAACGGTTATCTTCAGTAGCAGAGCAAATTCTAGATATGGCTGAAGTTGGCGAAGTGATGGTTTTCGTGCCTACCATAGTTTTAGCTGAGATTAACAACATTGTTCGCAAGAAAAACCTGGGAATTACTATTGAGGAAATCCTCGACCGAATTGAGCAAGGTGATGGGTTGGCGATCGCGGCCTTTGACTTAACTGTTTTCCAGACAATGCTGACATTACCCCCCCACGCTGCGCGAAAAATCGCTCCGGACAACCTATCCAAAACCTTGAGGTATTGCATCACCTCCCTGGGCCCATAAAGTTCGATAATGGTATTGTTGAGCGATCGCCCTCCCTCGCTGCCGGTCTTACTCGTCCGGGTCGGGTGCCATCTCACTTTTATAATCTAGCCCCTGCACGCGGAGGGCCCCCTCCGCTCATCCTTCATATACCCCCACCCTAAAGGGTGAGGGCTTTAGGGTGAGGGCTCCTTTACACAACCC
>RFFC02000059.1 GCA_005518205.2 Hormoscilla sp. GUM202 | reverse complement strand
AAAGGATTTGAATTGAAAATAATTCTCTTTATCATCGCTTTTTGTATTCAATTTTTATAGGTCGCAACTTAAGTTAAAGTATAAGAACTGAAATCAGATAGCAGGAATAGGTAGAAAGGCTCAAATATCTAAATAGCCCCGATATCCAACATGAAAAAAAATATGTAATTATGAGTAAAATATTATGTCTGCGGGCAGATAGAGATTGTCAGAGTGGTGTAAAATATAAGTAGTATAGACTGGCGTTGCCTCCTTAACCTATGAATAAAAAAACAGCAGCGATCGCAGTAATAGGCATGGCCTGTTGGTATCCCGGAGCGCCAAATCCGAGGCAGCTTTGGGAAAACATTCTCACGAGGCGTCGCCAGTTTAGGCAGACCCCAGACGAACGCTTGCCAATGTCTGACTATTACGATTCCGACCCGACGGCGCCAGATAAAACCTACGGCAAGCAGATGGCAGTGATTGACGGTTTTGAATTTGATTGGGCGGGCAAGCGGATTCCTAAACCGACCTTCGAGTCTACAGACATAGTCCATTGGCTAGCCCTAGAAGTGGCCCTGCAATCTTTGGCGGATGCTGGATATACCCCGGACTCGGTGCCCTCAGATGAGACAGGCTTGGTGGTGGGAAATACGCTAACTGGCGAAGTCAGTCGCACGAATACCCTGCGGTTGCGATGGCCTTATATAGCAAGGTCATTGCGAGCTGCGGTCCAATCTCTGGGCCTGGCTCCAAGCACGGGAGAGGCGCTAGAAACGATGATAGAGGAGTATCACAAACAGCCTTTATCACCGATAACTCAGGATACTCTTGCTGGTACTCTATCTAACACGATCGCAGGACGGATCTGTAACTATCTGAATCTGCATGGTGGCGGGTACACTGTAGACGGGGCTTGCTCCTCGTCTCTGATAGCGATAGCGACGGCGGCCAGAGGATTGGTGAATGGCGAACTAGATATGGCCTTGGCAGGGGGCGTGGATGTGAGTTTAGATCCAATCGAAATAGTGGGTTTTGCCAAAACGAAAGCTTTGACAACCAAGGAGATGGCAGTCTACGATCGGGGTGCGAGTGGATTTATTCCTGGAGAAGGGTGCGGCTTCGTGGTCTTGAAACGCTTAGAAGATGCTCGCCAGGACGGAGATTATGTCTATGCCGTGCTGCGGGGTTGGGGGATATCATCGGATGGTGCGGGAGTTGGAATTACTGCCCCTAGTGGTTCCGGGCAGGCCCTGGCTTTACAGCGTGCCTATGCAAAAGCTGGTTACAGTCCCCAGGAACTGGATTTTATTGAGGGACATGGTACGGGCACCCCTGTGGGCGATCGGGCGGAACTCAAGGGCATTACCCTGGCAATGGAGGGGACTCAAAAGAAACGTTTCTGTGGCATTACTTCCCTGAAATCGATCGTCGGTCATACTAAAGCCGCCGCAGGCATTGGCGGATTTATGAAAGCAGTGATGGCCGTAAATCGGAGGGTTTTGCCACCAACTGCTGGTTGTAAAGAACCGAATGAAGTATTTGAAAGTACTGCGACTTGTCTCTATCCGATCCTTCAGGGCGAATGTCGCCATGCCACGGAAATACTCCGGGCTGGGGTTTCGGCAATGGGATTTGGCGGTAGCAATTGCCACGTAACTCTGGAGTCAGGAGATGGACCCTCCCCTGGTTTAGAACCAGTCTTGTCCGAAAGAGAGTTGCTAGTTTCCCACCAAGATACGGAACTGTTCCCATTCAGTGCTGATTCTCCGGAGAACTTACAGCAACGGGTAGAGGAAATCAAGGCGATCGCCGCTGGACTAAGTGTAGGAGAACTGGTCGATCTAGCAGCAGACCTCACGGGAAAACTAGATGCAGATCTGCCAATCAGAGCAACAGTAATTGCGGGGACACCCGATGAACTGGTAGAACATCTACAGTTGCTAGAACAGATGCTCGACGAGGCCACAGTGGGAGGCGTTCCCAGGCGGGAGCCAGGGAACGAGGTCAATCTGCATCAAACAGTCTGGCTGTCAAGGGCGAGAACTCAATGCCGAGTTGGTTTCCTGTTTCCCGGACAAGGCTCTCAACGGTTAAACATGACTCGGGTACTTGTAGAGCGCTATAGTTGGGCTAGAGAACTGGTGCAGCAAGCCGATAGCTGGTTGCTTGCATTGGGCAGCCAACCAGTTAGTCCCTATATATATCGTCCCCTAGACCGGGCAGGGGATGGAGAGCAACTCCAGGAATGGAAAAAAGAGTTAGCCCAAACAGAAATTGCCCAACCAGCCATCTGCCTGGCATCTTTAATTTGGATGGGCTATCTGCAAAAGTTGGGAGTCGAACCAGTCGCCGTTGGCGGTCACAGTTTGGGAGAATTAACCGCTTTTTACGCTACAGGTGCCTTTGACGAAAAAGCGCTGCTAAATTTAGCAGCCGTTAGAGGTAAGGCCATGTCAGCACCCACAGGAACTGCCGGGGTGATGGCTAGTTTGGGTTGCTCGCGACAGCAAGCAGAAGAACTTTTAGCACGAGTTAAAGGCGATGTAGCGATCGCGAATATCAATAGTCCCACACAAGTAGTAATTTCTGGATCCAGAGAGGGAGTAGAAGCAGTCGTAGAACTGGCATTAGAAGAAGGCATGCAGACGCGCCTGTTGCCAGTGTCCAATGCTTTTCATTCTCATTTTGTGGCAGCAGCAGCAGCCTCACTGCGCCAGTCAGCCCCCATCCCAGAGCAACTAGAATTAACCAATGTACCGTTGTTCTCTAGTATAAATGGAGAACGGGTAAAAGCCGTAATTAACCTGCGGGAGCATTTTGGCAAGCAAATTACAGCGCCAGTAGACTTCATCTCCTTGGTAGAGGCAATCTCCTCCGAATGCGATCTCCTGGTAGAAGTAGGACCGGGGAAGGTTTTATCGGGTTTAGCAAACAGTATTAATGGTACTGATGGAATTGGATGCTTGCCAATTGAATCCCAAGGGGGACAAGATCGAGACCTCAATACGGTCTTAGCTGCTATTTTTGTCAATGGCGGCAAGATTAATTGGGACGTACTCTATGAAAACCGTTTGGTGCGCCCCTTGGTCTGGCCTCGGAAATTTATTGTTAACCCTTGTGAAAAACCGTTCCAGGAAATTACTCCTCCCCTGGTGGTTGCGGAAAATGGCAGGGAGTCCCAGTTAGCGGCGATGGCGAACCTTTCATCCCAGGAATTTAGTGATTATCTCGCACAGCGAGGCCAGTTTCTTGCGGAAGTGATCGAAGCGGACCTGGCAAACTGGCCAGCGATGAAAAATGGTGCAGCGGCGGCAGAAAAAGCAGCAGCATTAGAGCCGCATCCCGCAGCACGAGCGCCTCATGCAGTGTGCAGGGACAGTTCTGCGTGCAGTACGCCTAGTCGAGTGCGGAGAGGAGAGGAGACAGGAGATGGGGAAATCAGCGATCGCACGGTTCCCGAAAAATCGGAATCAGTTGAGGAGAGCCTCATTGAAACAATTGTTCAGGAAACGGGATATAGCGCGGAGAGTATTCCCTGGTCAGCGCGATTGCTAGACGATCTGAGGTTAGAATCGATTAAAGCTGGTGAAATCATCGGGGCCACGGCGACCAAATTTGGGGTTGGGGGAAAAATCCAACCAGCAGATATAGCCAATGGTACGATCGCGGAAGTAGCGGCAGAGATCCGCAAGGCGATCGCGGATAGTGAAAGGGATCCAGAAGAGGGTAGCAAAGAAAAGACCAGGGTGAGAAACTTTGGGATTAAGTATCTGCCAGAACAGTTATCAGGTGAGAATGCGGAAAAGGTGAATTGGCATGTGGCAAACTGCTTAATCGCCTGCGAACCAGAGGAGACGGAAATAGCAGATAGCCTAGGTCAGTTATTGCGAGAGCAAGGTGCTCAGGTGCGGGTGATGTCCTTTACAGAATCGGAAACAAACCTGGCTGAATACTCTCATTTGATTGCGGTGCTGCCCCGGAAAGCAAAGAGCGATATATTGTCTGATGTCGGTTTAGAAAAGATTGTAGATCGCCTGCAAACATTTACCTCACCACCAGCCGTAGAGAGCAGAAAACACGAAGAGGTCGCCGTTACCTATATTCAATTTGGGGGTGGATATTTTGGCATGCAGCAGACCGTGGCACCGATAGAGCAATGCTGTGCGAAAGCAATAGCTGCAAGTCTGCACCTGGAAAGGCGAGATATCAAGGTAAGGGTAATAGATTTCGCGCCAGAGGTGAAGCCAGCATTGCTAGCAGAACGAGTGCTCTTAGAACTCTCGACTTCGGAAAGTTACGTGGCAGTTGGCTACGACAGGCAAATGCAACGGCAAATTCCTCGACCTGTGGTGCAGGAACAAGCAGATTATCAAAGGCGGGAGATATCCTGGTCTGAGAAAGATGTGATTTTAGTCACGGGTGGTGCCAAGGGCATTACAGCAGAATGTGCCCTGGGGCTAGCTGAGGCGACGGGGTGCGGATGGCCCTAGTGGGCAGTTCGCCAGATCCCAGTCAAGCAGAAGACTTACCCGGAAGTGAAAAGATTGTTCGTACCCTGGAACGCTATCAGGCAAAGGGATTGACTTGCCGCTACTTTAGTTGTAATGTGGTAGATCGCCAAGCAGTGGAAAATCTAGTGGTCCGGATCGGGCAGGAAATAGGGGAGATTACAGGGGTGATTCACGGAGCGGCTGTGAACATACCCGGTTACTTAGACAAGGTCTCGACGGCAGCAGCTCTGGCCAAAATCAGTCCCAAACTCAAAGGAGTCATTAACCTATGTAAAGTATTTGAAGACAAACCACCCCAACTTTTTGTCTGTATATCTTCAATCATTGGCTGCACTGGAATGCAGCGGAATGGCTGGTACGGATTCTCCAATGAAGCGATGGATATGACGTTGCAGCATTTTGGCGCCAAACACTCCCAAACCGCCGTTCAATCCATTGTTTACGGCGTGTGGGATGAGGTAGGCATGGGTTTTGAGATGGGCTCGGTGCGGTATCTTGCCCAAATAGGGATTCATGCTATTAGTAAGGAAGAGGGGGTGCGACGCTTCCTGAATCTAGTGCAAAACGATCCGGGCACGAACCGAGTATTAGTGACGGGGTCCATGAGAACGGTGGCAGCTAATGCCGCTGGCTTTGACACTTGGTTACCCCAACTATTCCCGGCGCCTCGGGGATCGAAATTTATGGAACAGTTTGGGGTCAACGAACCGAGAGTGGAAGAAGTCAGGCGGGCTCACCTGACCCTGGAAAGCCACCCCTACTTGCAGGATCACATTTACAAAGGTTCCTATTTATTCCCTAGCGTGTTTGGTTTGGAAGCAATGGCTCAAGCAGTGGCTTTAGTAGCCGGGAAAGAAAACTTCCAGGCAATTCGGATTGAAGATATTCGTCTGGAACGAGGGATTCTGGTGGACCGGGAAAAGGGCACCACGATCGAAGTTCGGGCGGAGGCGATCGAACGACTGTCAAAAGATGAGCCCCGCCGGGTTAAAGCCAGCATCAGGACGGAACAGTCGGGATTTGCCCAGGATCATTTTACGGCAACCTTCGTGCTGGACATAGAAGCGGAAGCACCCATTGAACATGTAGAAGTACCCGAAACGCCGCTGGATATTCAACCCCAAGCAGATCTTTACGGTCCGGTACTGTTTCACGGACCCCTCTTCCAGCGCTTGCATCAGTTTTACAGCATTACTGGCGATCGCTGTATCTACAGTGTCAAGCGGCAGCATCCCGATAAAACAGGAGAGGTTTGGTTGTTGGGAGATCCATATTTCCGGGATGGGGTGCTCCAAGGGGGTCAAGCTACGATTCCCCAGGATTTATGTCTGCCCGTAGCTATTGACAGTTGGGAAATATACCAAAGCGATCGTCAGGGGGACAGCTCATTGACGGGAGTGGTGACGTTCGACGATCCGGACGCGGAAGACTATAATACTACGATATTGGTTGTTGATGAGTCCGGACGCATTGTCGAAAGGGTGAATGGCTGTCGAACGCGAGTCGTAGAACATCGGGAAGATAATCCTACCGCATCCGAACTTGCTAACCCCGATCGCAGAGACGAGGGCCTTCTCCTCGGTAGGCTGCAAGAAATATCCGATCGCTTTGATTTGAAGACTCCAGCAGTCTCGATATTTAATATCCCCGGGTTGCATCAGTTGGCGAAGGGCGATCGGCACCAGCAAGAAATCCCCATGTTGCAGAAAGCGATCGGGAAACTGCTTGACAAAGGCTCAAAACCATCGGCAAATATTCAGATAGAATGGCTAGAGTCTGGTAAACCAGTCATCAAAGGAGGCGAAACAGATAAAATAGAGGTATCTCTTTCCCATGACGATCGGGCCTGTCTCTGCGTAGCCGGATATGGCCCCCAGGGTTGCGACATGGAACCAGTAAAGTCTCGCACGGATCGAGAGTGGGTGGCCTTGCTAGGAAATGCTCGACAGCCATTAATGCAAGAATTAATTGATGGCGGGGACTCCCGGGCGGGGACCCGCATTTGGACGGCGGTGGAAGCTTTACTGAAAGCTCAGTATTCCATCAAGGACATTAACCTGGCGATCGAGAAATGGGTAGGAGACATGGTGCTATTCAGGACGGATAAACCAGAGCAAAGTGCGATTACTTTTCCGGTAAAATTGACCAGGGGGCAAGAAAGATTATTGGCCATGGTGGTACATCATTTGATGGGGTAAAGGGGAAGTTTGACGTCGGCAAGGCACCGAAGACCACCATCGCAGTTACGCCAACTTGCTACACGTGAGGGAAGTAGTTCGTAGTTCGTAGTTCTCCGTTGGGGGACATAGGGACTCCATCATGCAGGTTTGAGGCTTTTCGATCTCAACCTTAGATCGGGGGCAAGAGTAACTGTCACTCCTGACGTTGCTACTTATCCGGCATCTCAATGTGAGTTAGAATCATTGTTAAGTGAAAGTAATGTTTAATTTGCATGAGCATTCACCAGTCAACGAATGAAAAAGAACAACAGGATTTATCCTCTGATGTAAATGCCTCTGATGAAAGAGTTCAGAGGATGGATATATTGTTAAAAAATAGAGGGAACTGGTGGGCGATCGCAGCAGCAGTAACGGCTTTAACAGTTATAACTGCTGCGGTCACAAGCTTGGCTATTATCTACAGTTTCGGAATGTCTCGCACGGAAGAAAATCCCCCATCAGACAGGGGAGCGGCCCTTCCTCCGACCAGTACAGAGCCAGTGGTTGAGGCGGTAGCGGCTTCGGGTTACATCGAACCGGAAGGAGAAGTAATTAGCATATCAGCACCGGCATTTGTGGAAGGGGCGCGAGTCGAGCAATTGTTAGTTAAAAGAGGAGATAAAGTAGAAATTGGAGACCTGGTGGCAATTCTCGATAGCCGCGATCGCCTGGAAGCGGCCCTGAAACTGGCCCAAGAGCAAGTGAAAGTTGCCGAAGCGAGTTTAGCGAGGGTAAAAGCGGGAGCCAAACAAGGTGCGATCGAGGCACAGGAGGCGACTATTGAAAGATTAAAAGCCGAACTCCAAGGGCAAAAGGTGGCTCGAGAGGCCACGGTGGCGAGTTTAGAGTCCCGTTTGCAAGGGGAAAGGGAAGCACAAGCAGCAACGATCGAGCGTTTGAGGGCCCAGTTAAAAAATGCGGCAACGGAATGTCGGCGCTATCAGAACCTCTATCAAGGGGGTGCGGTATCGGCCTCTCTATATGAAAGTACCTGTTTAGAAGAGGAAACTATTAGAGAACAACTTCAAGAGGCGTCCGCAATTTTATTCAGAATTGTCAATACTCTCCCCAAGGATATTAACGAGGCGAAAGCAAATTTAAGCCGCACGGTGACCACCCTGGAAAAGCAGATCCTGGAAGCAGAAGCGAGGTTAGCGGAAATTGCCGAAGTGAGAACCGTAGATGTAGCCCTGGCAGCAGCAGAACTGTCTCGGGCGATCGCGGCGGTCTCTCAGGCCCAGGCGAACCTAGATTTAGCTTACGTGAAAACCCCCCGATCGGGTCAAATTCTGAAGATTCACAGTTGGCCGGGAGAACTGGTGGGCGATCGGGGAATAGTGGAACTCGGTCAAACGGACCAGATGTATGCGGTAGCGGAGGTGTATGAAACAGATATAGGTAAAATTCGTTTGGGCGATCGAGCTATTGTCACTAGCGATGGATTTAGCGGTCAAATCAAAGGCACAGTCTCCGAAATTGCCCTGCAAATCGGCAAAAAAGACGTTCTGGGCACCGATCCAGCCGCTGATGTAGATGCTAGAGTAGTAGAAGTAAAAATCCGCCTGGAAGACAGCGATAAAGTCGCAGGTTTAACTAACTTACAAATTAACGCAATCATTGATGTATCCAGTGGCAAAGAATGATTCTTAAAATTCCCACAGCTTGGTTACAACTGAAACATGACTATAGCCGGACAATAGTAGCCCTATCGGGAATTGTATTTGCTGTAGTGATGATCTTCATGCAAATAGGTTTCCGGGAAGCCTTATTTGATAGCGCAGTCCATCTGCATAAAAGTTTGGAGGGGGACATTTTTTTGATCAGTCCCAGATCCACTTCTCTAACGGGGATGGAAAATTTTTCGGAAAGACGCTTAGAACAAACTTTAGCTTTTAAGGAAGTTGATTTCGTTACACCTATATATTTAGGGTTTGGTCAGTGGAAAAATCCGGAAAATAAAAATTATTTGCGTCCCATCTATGTTATTGGATTTGAAATTCGAGAAGGAGTCTTTAACTTGCCAGGAGTTCGGGAAAATCTAGAGAAACTGAAAAAGCCAGATGTAGTATTATTTGACGAGGCTTCTCGGTCTGAGTTTGGTCCGGTAGTTGCGGAATTAAACCAGGGAGTCACGGTGACGACAGAGGTGGGAAACCGAGGACCGGGAAATCGCCGAGTTACGGTGGTGGGATTATTTAAGTTAGGAACATCCTTTGGCGCTGATGGTAATTTAATTACCAGCCATTTGAACTTTCTGCGGATTTTCAGTCAACGGCAAAAAGGGTTGATTGAGGTAGGATTGATTAAGTTAAAACCGGGAACGAATATCAATAGTTTAGTTGCCAAAATTAAGCAATTATTACCTGAAGATGTGCAGGTGCTATCTAAAGCAGAATTTATTAAATTCGAGCAAGCCTATTGGCAAAGCAGTACGGCGATCGGGTTTGTATTCAACTTGAGTGTAGGGATGGCAATCATCGTCGGGATTGTGGTAGTCTATCAAATACTTTATACCAACGTGACGGACTATCTGCCAGAATACGCAACCCTGAAAGCGATGGGATATACCCATAATTATCTGCTATCTTTAGTTTTCCAAGAGGCGATTATCTTAGCAATGTTAGGTTACGTCCAGGGATTGATTATGGCTTTGTTTGCATATAAAATATCTCGGAATACGACATCTTTGCCAATAGAAATGAATTATATTCGAGCTATAACTGTCCTGGTATTGACAGGATTGATGTGTTGCATTGCGGGCGCGAGCGCGGTACGTAAACTCCGAGATGCAGACCCAGCAGATATTTTTTAATGGAGGATGGCGTTCCCAGGCGGGAGCCAGGGAACGAGGAGAATGGAAAATTGACTGTAGGTTGGGTTTCGTGCCTCGACCCAACGGGAGCAAACTGGATCGACTGTTTAGCAATTAACAATTAAAAATAAAAAATTAGCAATTATACGGTTTTTAAAATTTATGTGATATATTGTCAAATCGATCAAACCCTTATGGTGTTTGCAATTTCCCGTATCGCATCTGTCTGATGTCGTATCGCATCTATCTGAGAAACGCTATATACCATTTTATTAAACATATTACAGACTTGACTCTGCATGGGTGCATAGATAGGATAGAAGGCGGGAGCCTCAGAAGACCGTTCCCAGGTAGAACCTGGGAACGAGAGACGAGAGAGTAGCAGTTTTTCTCTATCACAACTTTAGACGGTTTCCAGGTAATTAACAATTAACAATTATGGAATCGGTAGTTGAAATTCGGAACCTCAATCACTATTATGGCAGAAAATTACTCCGCAAACAGGTTTTATTTAATATAGATTTAAGCATCGATCGGGGAGAGATTGTAATTCTCACCGGTCCATCAGGATCGGGAAAAACGACCTTGTTATCCTTGATCGGAGGTTTGCGTTCAGTACAAGAGGGAAGTTTAATAGCTTTAGGGAAAGAATTAAATGGGGCTTCCGAGGAGCAATTGGTGCGGGTCCGTCGGCATATTGGCTATATTTTTCAAGGTCATAATTTATTACCATTTATGACTGCTAGACAAAATGTCCAAATGTCAGTGGAATTGCATGAAAAGATTTCCGACCGTGAAGCTCGTACTAAATCTGATGCTATACTGAAAGCAGTTGGTCTAGGCCAGTACGCGAACTACTATCCTCAGAACCTCTCGGGGGGACAAAAACAGCGGGTGGCGATCGCCCGGGCATTGGTAAGTTATCCCCAATTAATATTAGCAGACGAACCCACAGCAGCCTTAGACAGTAAAACAGGTCGAGAGGTAGTGGATCTGATGCATAATTTAGCCAAAGAAGAGGGGGCGGCGATCTTGATGGTAACCCACGACCATCGAATATTGGATCTGGCAGATCGGATCCTGAAGATGGAGGATGGTAGCTTGCTGGAAGAAAAAGCAATAGCCAAAGAAGAATCACAACAAATGGATACCTACCTACAAAACATTGCCAATATTATCCGCGAACATAACCCTCCACTCTCAACTTTAGAAGAAATTGCCGAAATATTGCGCGATCGCACCAGATAGTAATGGCGCTGCCGCCATAATTTGATTAGATCTTCGGGTTTCGATTGCGTTCTTTCGAGAAATGGGAGATAATAAGAAACGATGAATTGTCTGAGACCACAAATCAATATGAAAACCTCGCGCTTTGTCAGCAGAGTTGCCATTGGGTTGGCGATCGCCCTGCTGATAGCCTGTAATCAAAGTCAAACCCAAAAGCTAGTGTTGACTGGTTCGAGTACCGTAGCGCCCTTAGCTGCGGAGATCGGCAAGCAGTACGAACGAGAACACCCCAACGTGCGGATCGACGTACAAACCGGGGGGTCTTCTCGGGGGATTGCCGACGCCCGTCAAAAGGTGGCCGATATTGGCATGGTTTCCAGGGCCCTGAAGCCTGAAGAAAAAGACTTAATGGCATTTACGATCGCCTGGGATGGCATCTCAATCATTATCCATCAGGAAAACCCAGTTACCGAACTCAAGAGAGAAGACATTATCGGGATTTACACCGATAAAATTAACAACTGGAAGGAAGTAAACGGTCGAGATGCCCCCATTACTGTGGTCAACAAAGCGGAGGGGCGATCGACGTTGGAGTTATTTGCCAAATATTATCAATTGCCAACTACTGAGATTCAGGCAGATGTAGTGATTGGGGACAACGAACAGGGGATTAAAACTGTAATCGGAAATCCCCAGGCGATCGGCTATGTTTCCATTGGGGCCGCCGAGTACAGTGCTGCTAGCGGAAACCCGATTAAACTGCTGCCAATAGCAGGAGTTGCGGCCTCAACGGCGGCAGGCGTGGGAACGAGGGGGCAGTTGGCC
This sequence comes from Hormoscilla sp. GUM202, assembly GCA_005518205.2. Lineage (GTDB taxonomy): Bacteria > Cyanobacteriota > Cyanobacteriia > Cyanobacteriales > Desertifilaceae > Hormoscilla. Next base: position 8,886 of record RFFC02000059.1, on the reverse strand, counting down.
CGCCCGCTCAACTTTGTCACTAGCGAAAAGCCTAAGGGGCTAACAAAAGACTTTATTGAATTTGCCCGATCGCCCCAGGTAAAGCAGATTATTGAGGAGCAATATTTTGTCTATATCTCGAAATGAAGTAGTCTTAGTTTGGATATTGCGCGGCATGGCAACGATCTCGGGGGCGATCGGGTTGCTGATTATCGTATTTCTGTGCGGGAACGCCTGGAATGTACTGCAAGCAGTAGGACTGGCCCGGTTCTGGAGCGATTCTTCCTGGCATCCGACCAGGGAGCAGTATAACCTGCTGCCCATGGTTTGGGGAACCCTACTGGTAACCTTGGGTGCCGTGGCGATCGCCACCCCCTTAGGAATAGCATCGGCAGTGTTTTGTCAATATTATGCTCCCAGCGCGATCGCCCATATTTACCGCCGCATGATAGAATTACTAGCAGGAATTCCCTCAGTAGTTTATGGGTTTTGGGGTTTAGTAGTTCTGGTGCCAATAATCAATCGCCTGCATCCCCCTGGACCCAGTTTATTAGCGGGAATATTGATTCTGGGCCTGATGATTTTGCCGACAGTGGCCCTGGTTGCTGATGCAAGTTTTGCCAGCTTACCTGCCGAGTATAGGCGATCGTCAGCAGCTTTAGGATTGGGACCCTGGGCAACGGTCTGGGGAGTGATCTTCCCGGCGGCAAAATCGGGTCTGATAACTGGCATAATTCTGGAAACGGGACGGGCGATCGGGGAAACAATGGCAGTGTTAATGGTTTGCGGCAATGTGGTGCAAATCCCTAAAAGTATTTTTGCTCCGGTGCGGACCTTGACGGCAAATATTGCTCTAGAAATGGCATATGCTACGGGAAATCATCAGGGGGCTTTATTTGTCAGCGGTCTGATGTTAATGGCAATGGTGCTGCTGCTGGTGGCGATCGCCGAAGCGATCGATCGAGGGCATATTTATGACTGAGGTAAGGTTTAAACTGAACCCAAAAGAGGCGATCGCCACTGGTTTAATTTGGACAGTGGCCCTGGGAGTGAGTGGAATTTTATTGTGGCTCTTGAGCGATATATTCTGGCAGGGATGGAATCTGGTAAATTGGGAATTTATCACCCGATCGCCGGAAAAAGCCGGTCGTGAGGGAGGAATTGCCCCCATTCTAGCATCAACGGGATTAATTCTGGGAGTTTGTATGGTCGTAGCGATTCCCCTGGGGGTAGGCACGGCAATTTTATTGGCCGAATTTACCGCCAAAGAAAATTGGTTCGGGAGGTGGGTACTAAGAAGTCTAGATATATTAGCCGGAACCCCTTCAATTGTTTTCGGATTATTTGGCAATGCCTTCTTTTGTAAAACCCTCGGTCTGGGTTTTTCGATTCTCTCGGGAGGGCTAACCCTGGCCTGTATGGTACTCCCGATTTTGATTCGGTCTACCCAAGAAGGATTTGAAAGCGTTCCCGATGACTATCGTCGAGCAGCAGCCGCTTTAGGAGTTTCCCGCCTTGCCATTTTATGGGAGTTACTGTTACCATCTGCCATGCCCGGGATCGCAGTTGGCTTGCTATTGGGAATAAGTCGGGCGATCGCCGAAACAGCAGCCTTAATCTTTACCAGCGGTTACGTCGATCGGATGCCAGAGTCATTATTAGATTCCGGGCGATCGCTCTCCATCCACATTTACGACCTCGCCATGAACGTTCCCGGGGGCGAATCTCATGCTTATGCCACCGCTGTCGTCTTAGTCGGTTTATTAGTAGGGATTAATACTGGGGTTTCCTGGCTGGCAAAACAGTTCCGCGTATCGAAAATTCACGTTCTGTAATCTTCAATATTGGTCATGGTTATCTCTAGCAATAGCACTGGCAAAGCCGCCAAGGGACCGCCAGAAATGAGAACGGAAAATTTAAGCTTATCCTATGGAAAAAAAACCGCCTTAAAAGAGACAAACTTGACCATTAAATCTGGTAAAATTACGGCAATAATTGGTCCGTCTGGGTGCGGAAAAAGCAGTTTTATCAACTGTCTGAATCGACTCAACGAGTTAACTCCCGGATGTCAGGTGTCCGGGCGAGTGATTCTAGAAGATCGAGATATCCAGACGATCGAGGCCATCGAACTGCGTCGGCGAGTAGGGATGCTGTTTCAAAAACCCACTCCCTTTCCCCTATCGATCGCGAGAAATATCGAATTTCCACTCCGAGAACACGGCAAACGCGATCGAGAAGAATGCGATCGCCTGATTGAGGAATCTTTGCGAGATGTAGGACTGTGGGATGAAGTCAAAGATAGACTCAAAGCCCCAGCCTTTTCCCTCTCTGGCGGTCAGCAACAACGGCTTTGCTTGGCCAGGGCCTTAGCCCTGCAACCGGAGGTACTGCTAATGGACGAGCCTTGTAGCGCCCTGGACCCCATTGCCAGCGAAGTGGTCGAAAATCTCATCCTTAACTTGCGAGGAAAATATACCCTATTAGTAGTCACCCATAACTTGGCTCAAGCCAGACGAATTGCAGATCGCGTGGCCTTGTTTTGGGTTATAGAAGGAGTGGGGCAGTTAATTGAAGCAGGGGAGGTCGAGCAAATCTTTAATGTACCCCAATATCCGCTAACCAAAGCATATGTTAGCGGTAGACGAGGTTAATGAATTGTTCATTGAAAATAGCTAATACCAATTTTGTCAAGTTGCGATCGGGAAAAAGTGAGATGCTCCCAACAGGGTTTCTTTTTAATTAGCAAAAAATCGGCAAAAATATGTCGGTGTCGTGTCCAGAGACGCCCACCATGTCGCTCGCCTGCCCTCGATGTGCTCCGCGCGCGCTACTCGCACTGCGCACCGCACATCGCAGCGACATGGGTGGGCGCTCTCGGACACGATCGGTTACCCCGTTTTACCTAATTGATAATTGGGAATAGCTTGACTGTCGCTGATACCTGCCATCCACCAAGCGATAAACTTCCAGAGGTGGTTTGCGGCGACGCATCGTATTATAAATTACGTAGTACAGCACTTCCAATTCTGTATAGATGTCCTTCTTAAAGAAATATTCTCCTCCACCTTCACGGCAAATTACCTCTAGGGTCAAAATCGGCGGGATCTGCTTTTCTTCCCACATCACATAACTCAAGCGGAGTTCTTCATCCAAAACTCGATCGACTCCTAAACTCAGAAACCCATCTGGGACGATCGCGGTTTCATCGGGGCGATAATAAATCCCCAATGCCGCACCAAAAAACCAATCCAGGCGATCTGCCCATATTATAGCCAGAGTCGCCTCCAGCAAACTGGGCATCAAATGTTGTAGTTGATTTAGATTATTGGCCGCCTGTTTGTCAGTGTCCCGTAACTCTTCAGCATCAGGTACATTGCGATCGGAATACTCGAACATAGTTTTTCTCCTATCTCATCATTTGTAACTATAACATAGTTTTTCACTGCTACAATTACTTCAAACATTATTTATTAGTCGGTTTTAACCGACTTGGCGCCTCGAAACCTGGCTCCCGCCTGGTAACGCTCTGGTTTGAACCAGAGGCGGGCTAACAGCGAAGAGATTAAGAGAGTCTGGATCTATGCCGAGCGATCGCAACTGTTCCGCCAGATATAAAGCACGTTGTTCAGCTGCTTGTGCGCGTTTTTCAGCTGACTGAGCCAATTCTTCGGGAGTCAGAAATCGTTCTCCTTGCTCATTATACCAGTAAAGCAACTCCCGGGTTATCCCCTGATAGGTTCCTCTTTCTGTACCAATTCCCAAATCTATCTCTGGTAACCAAACAGGATTTCCTTGCTGTAACTGGTACTTTACCTTCACCAAGTTATAAACTTCTAGACGTGGTTTGCGGCGACGAAATGGATTGTAAATCACATAATACAATACACCCATTTCTGCATAGGTATCCTTTTTGGATTTATATTCCCCACCTTTGTTCTTTGAAACCACCTCTATGGTCAAAATCGGCATCACATTATTTTCTTCCCAGAGGACGTAGCTGAAGCGGAGTCCCTCATCAATCACCCGATCGACTCCCAAGCTGAGAAATCCATCCGGGCCGATCGCCGGTTTTTCTGGGTGATGATAAATCCCCATATCAACCCCGAAAAACCAGTCCCACCGTTCTGCCCAGATCGTCGCCAGTATTGCCTCCAGCATACCGGGAATTAAATGTTGTAATTGATTGTCCACAGGTTTTTCGTCAGAGTCAGGTAGATCTTCAGCCCCAGGTAAGCAGTCTAACAGATTGTACTTTAACATAAGCAGCAGCGCCAGAACTATAATCTAATTATACTGTATCTGCCAATTTTCAAACAACAGCACGATCGGATATGAAATCAGTCAAACGATCGGTGTGGTAAGAATGGACGCTACCATCGGACTGTAGCGAAAAAAAATCTAGCTCAAGAGCTTTTGCTGAATGCCCAGGGCAGGGCAATATTGCTATACTAAAGAGACGATCCTGCTTTAATAATGCCTTGCAGAGCAACTATCCTGATGAGAGAGCGTATTCAGCAGCTAGCCGAGAACCTCAACCGCACAATTGTGGGTAAAAATGATGCCATCCGTTTAGTGTTGGTGTCACTGCTAGCAGGGGGTCACGCCTTGCTGGAAGATGTCCCCGGCGTGGGCAAAACCCTACTGGCAAAGTCTTTGGCGCGGTCCATTGACGGCAAATTTCAACGCATTCAATGCACTCCCGACCTCTTACCGAGTGACATCACGGGCACGAATATCTGGAATCCTAGCACCGGTGAGTTTACATTCATGCCAGGACCAGTTTTCACCAATGTCCTACTCACGGATGAAATTAACCGCGCCACACCCCGCACTCAGTCAGCATTGTTAGAGGTGATGGAGGAACGACAGGTAACGGTAGATGGGGTTTCTCGTGCCGTCGAGAGTCCTTTTTTTGTCATTGCCACCCAAAACCCGATCGAGTATCAGGGCACCTTTCCCCTGCCAGAAGCGCAGATGGACCGCTTTGCCCTATCTTTCTCCTTGGGCTATCCGACAGCAGCAGAGGAACTTCAGATGCTCCAACAAGTCCAAGGTGGCATCAAAGTTGCAGATTTGCAGCCTTGCATTTCCTTAAAAGAGGTGCAAGAATTACAGCAACTGGCTACTCAGGTTCAGGTGAAAGTGGATAAATCTTTGCAGCAGTACATCGTCAACCTGGTCAGGGCGACGCGGTCAGATGAAGAAATCACCCTCGGGGTCAGTCCCAGAGGCGCTGTAATCTTGCAGCGGGCAACCCAAGCCCTGGCATTGATCGACGATCGGGATTATGCTACTCCAGATGATGTCAAGTTCTTAGCCCCTTATGTATTGTCCCATCGGACGACCCCAGCGGGGGGCCGTCGGGCAGGGGCCATCGTCGATCGCCTGCTGTGGGAGGTATCAATTCCTTCCTTATACTTGTAAAGATATTCAGCCGACTGAGCTAAACTAGCTCAGTCAGGTTGAGATCGTAAGAGTTGTTTGGAACTAACTGTCTGTATGTCAAACTATTTAATGAGACCGCAAGTCAGTTGGACTCGGAGGGCGATCGCCATCTTAACCGGTAGCCTTGTGGGACTGTATGGGAATATGCCCCTAGTGGGAAGTCAAGCAGCCCAGGCGATAACCACAGCCCATTGTCAGTTATTGCCAGCAGTAGCGCGAGAGAAAGAAAACCTACGGAAAGTAGCATTAAACGGGGATGTCGAACTCCAACAGCAATACCAGACTATGGTCAGCCAACATGCAGCTCAATTACTGGCATGTAGGCGTAGAAATTGGCCTCAAAACCAGGCAATCTGGCTGCGCTTGTATCCCTGCGATATCCAGCCCGGAGCCCTTGATTTTCTCATGGACCGCCTTGTTAACTTGGGTTACAATCAGGTCTATGTGGAAGTATTTTACGACGGTCAGGTGCTGCTGCCAATGGCGGACAACCGCACTCCCTGGCCCTCTGTCGTCCGATCGCCCGGCACGGAGAGAATCGATCTGTTAGCAGAAGCGATTAAAAAAGGTCGCGAACGAGGGTTAAAAGTCTACGCCTGGATGTTTACGATGAATTTCGGTTACATCTACTCCCAGCTACCGGGTCGGGAACAAGCATTAGCCCGCAATGGCGACAACCACACCAGTGTTTCCATACATGAAAAAGCACGGCATAGCACGGGATATAACTTGCGACAGGGGGACTCCGATCAAGTCTTCATCGACCCCTACAACCCGCAAGCGAAACGGGACTACTACTACATGCTACATGCCGTGCTCCAACGCCGACCGGACGGAGTTTTATTTGACTACGTCCGCTATCCAAGGTTGACTGGAAAGGCTTCTGTAGCTAGTAGAGTTCAAGACCTGTGGATTTATGGTCGGGCGTCTCAACAAAATTTGTATCAACGTGCCTTCAATCAAAAGGGTCGAGAACTGATCCGCAGGTTCTTAGAGCAAGGATTTATTACCGTCCCAGATATTCGGGCAGTAGATAAGCTCTATCCTAATGAGGGAGAACCCCTTTGGCAAGGTCGCAAACTCGACAATATCTACCCTGCCGAACAAACCGAGTCGGAAAGACCCCAAGAAGATGAGATCGTCGATGAGACTGAGTCTTACGAACAAGTGAAAGCACGTCAAGCTCAATTACAACTCGAACTCTGGCACCTGACTGTCACTCATGCAGTGCAAGGGATTTTAGATTTTGTCAAAATCGCCAGCTATGCAGCCGAACGTCAAGGAATTCCTACAGGAGTGGTATTTTTTCCCTCTGCTAATAAAACGATCGGTCAGGGGTTTGACTCTCGCTTGCAGCCTTGGGATCGGTTCCCGAGTTGGATGGAATGGCATCCCATGTCTTACGGTGTCTGCGGTAATGCTAGCTGCATTCTCTCTGAGGTCAAGCGGGTACTATCTTTTGCTCCCCATAATGCCCAGATCCAACCGGTCTTAGCAGGAAATTGGGGGCGCGCGATCCGCAATCGTCCTTCCTTAGAAGCACAAATGCAAGCCATTCGTCAAGTGGCTCCCCAAATTAGAACCATCAGCCATTTTGCCTATTCTTGGCAAGAACCCGTAATTGACCGCGATCGCATGCTTTGCCAAGGTCGGTAATGACGAATTGCTGCGGGATGCAGATTTAGGTTGGGTTGAGGCACGAAACCCAACAGCAACAGCAACAGTAATTCCTCACTTCGCTGTCAGACCGCCGGGGGTTGCAAACCCCCGGCTAATAGCTAAAGTCGGTTAAAACCGACTAATACAATTTTGCTTAAACTAATTGTCGCATTTTTTAATAAAATGGTATAAGAAAATTATTTTAATGATACAGCCCATGACCAACAGTAACCAACTTCGCCAATAACTCAACTCCGAAATCGATCGACTCTCTCCGAGAGACCTCGCCCAACTCCTCGAACTCGCCCGCAAACTCCGCCAAGCTAGCGAACTCAAACCCGATATACAGTATGCTATAGCTTGGTCGCAGTGGTTCGAGCAAGTCGATCGCTTGGAAATTTCGACCAACGACGGGATGGCAGAAAATCATTCGGACTATTCAACGCTTATAGTCGAAAAGTACCGCAAGCGAGGCTTATATCTGTGATTATATGTGATGCAAGTGTATTGTTCTGTATTCGCGATATCACCACTCGCTTCGGACTGGTTTAATGCCTATCAATACGAGATTGACCAGTGTATTAGGGACGAACGTTATCTAACTAGATTGATATGGCTAAAGATCTTTACCATAATGCAGTCCGTCACGGACTTGAAAGAGAAGGTTGGACAATTACCCACGATCCCTTGGAGATCGACTTCGGGGAAGTGCTTCTGAAGATCGATCTAGGTGCAGAGCAGTTAATTGCAGCACAGAAGCAAGGTGAAAAAATTGCAGTAGAAATCAAGAGCTTTTTGGGAGTTTCTACGATTTATCAGTTTCATACTGCCTTGGGACAATATTATAACTATCGTTTTGCCCTGAAAGCAGTGGAACCAGAACGATTTTTGTATCTTGCTGTTCCATCTTCTACCTACAAAGACTTCTTTTCAAGACGGTTTACCCAAATGATTGTGGAAGAGGTAGAAATCAAGTTAATTGTGTTTAACCCATTAGAAGAGGAGATTGTACAATGGAAAAGCTAGAGCGTCATCGCACGATAGTTAAAGAAATTCTCACTGAATATAGCCAAAGAAAACCTTCCTATGGGGAAGTAGAAGCTTACACGTGTTTTGACGAACAAGGGGAACATTATCAGGTGATTCGGACAGGTTGGCACAAGGATCGGCGGATTTATGGATGTTCGATTCATATCGATCTCAAGGGTGACAAGATTTGGATTCAATATGATGGCACTGAGATTGGTATTGCTAATGAGTTGCTCGATCGCCATCTATCCAAACAGGATATTGTGTTAGCTTTTCACGAGCCTTTTGCACGTCAGTTTACAGAGTTTGCTGTCGGATAACTTAACAGTACGATCGCCATAATTTGAGGCGATCGCCTGGTAATTTACCTCAGTAATTTTAATCGATGTCGTCCGGGTTAACTCCCATTTATCGTAACTGCTAGTCGGGTGCATCCCAGTTTTGCAATCGGTAAAAATACTCAGGATACAAGCGGTCACGTTCGGTGGCAGTATGATTAGTCGGGGGCTTTCCCTATCTAACGCGCAAGCTCTTTTACCAAGCGGCCCGTTGCGAGCTGGACTGGAACCAGTTGCTTGCAAGTGCCGCCACCGATACGGGAATTTTTAGCGACCGCACGCGCTCTTACAGGTTCTTCAAGACTTCCCCGATCTTCTGGGGGCTGATCGGCAGGTGGTGACAGCAGAAACCCCGATAGTATTAGAGCCTCAACAGGCATTTGGGCTCATTTGTTTGGGACTGGTCCGGAAGGAGCACAATCAAGTGACGGCTAGC
>RFFC02000058.1 GCA_005518205.2 Hormoscilla sp. GUM202 | reverse complement strand
ATGAGTACCACAGTTGTTGGCTAATGAAACCAACCAGGATTTCACTGATTTACAGCTTATACCTGAACAAATCGCACGTTAAAACCCACGGCGTTACCAGGCGGAGCCAGGTAACGAGGCTCAAGTCGGTTAAAACCGACTAAAAGCATTGTAAATTGAGTAACTACCTGTTATCATGCTTGTAACTGATTTACTGCCACAACTGCGAGATTTATCCCGCCCAGACAAACTACGGATAATGCAATTCTTGATATCGGAACTGGCCAAGGAAGAAGGTGTCACCCCGCTGGAAAATGATGTTAACTTTTCCAGTGTCACCCTTTATAATTCTCATGAAGCTGCCCACCAACTAGCAAAACTGTTAGAGTCAAATCAGTAAGTAGGGTGGGCACCGCCCACCTTACCGCTGCTGGGGCGCAAGATGGGATATAATCAAACAAACATCAGCTCGATATTCAAGTTATGAGTACCGATCATAAATCTTCTGGTTTTCAGGAAGTAATAGAGGCAGTAGAAACATTTTCTTTAGAGGATCGAGAGATTCTGCTCGACATCCTGAAAAAGCGTTTGTCTGAAGAACGAAGAAAGCAATTAGGACAAGAAATTGCTGAGGTGAGACAAGATTATCGAGAAGGAAAAGTCCAGTTTGGGACAGTAGATGATTTTTTAGCCGCGTTGGATGAAGATTGATGCAAATTGTTTGGAGTGCTAAATCATTGAGTGAATTAAATGTAGGGTGGGCACCGCCCACCTTACCGGTACTGCTACTGTATAAAGTAAGGATTTGTCATGACGCAAAATATTGATGTAACAGGACTAAAACAGGAACAAATCGCGCAAATAAATGCGATAATCGAAGCATTCAAAGCGAAAAATACACTTGACAGCAGCTTGGGCCCAAAAGCGCCATCTTCCGAAATACCTGTGGAAACAGATGTAGAAGATTTCGATATAACTACGCTGTTTTTTGAAAGCGAAATATTGCAACCTTATAATCGCAGTATGCTTTATGGCAAGAGAACCTAAACGGATTTATCTCGACACTAATGTTCTGGCTTATATTGCCAATATAAAAGGGTGATGGCGATCGCCCGCCCACAGAAAATGCGATCGCCGTCGAAAATGTAGGGGCACGGCATCAACAGATTATCGGTAAAAATGAAAAATGTAACTACCGCCGTGCCCCGGCTGCTGGTGCCCAGATGCGATCGCCAAAAGATCAATGTGCGATCGCCCGCAGGGGAAAATGCGATCGCCCGCCCGGGAAAATACGCCCGGGATATGGCGCCGGTGTACGGCAATAGATAGATTTCGGTTAATCCCCTGATATTATCGATGCCGTACACCTACCATTGTTACCATTGTTATTCTATATTATATTAATACGAACCCAGGGAAACACTAAAGTGTTTACTACGAACCCGGAAAACACTAAAGTGTTTACTACGAACCCGGGAAACACTAAAGTGTTTACTACGAACCTAGATACGAACCTAGATACGAACCTAGAACAGAACAGAGATAATTTATAAGATGAAGAAGATTTGGAAATATCTGAAATATATATTTGGGTTGGCCCCAGTTCTGATTGTGGCCGGAATCACCGCTGGCGTTCTCGAAACAGGCGGTTTATCTCCCGCTACCTGGGGCCCTCTTCCCCTAGGTTTACTCATAGCTGGTATGGCAGTCCTCGGGTTCTGGCTATTATTGAAAATTGCCTCCGCAGAAAGTTTCTGGAACAGTCGATCGACCTCTGCCGGCGCGAATGCGATCGTCTCTACTATAGCGGTGCTGCTGATTTTGGCCATGATTAATTTATTGGCTGTCCGCTATCGGGTAGAAATAGATTTAACAGAAGACCAGCGCTTTACAGTGGCCCTTGAGACTAAACAAGTATTGCAAAATTTGTCCCAACCTGTTAAACTGTGGATATTCAGCCCCCAAGCAAATCCTCAAGATGAAGAATTACTCAAAAATTACCAGGACCTGGGAGGCGATCGCTTTTTATTTGAGTATGTTGACCCCTATTCGAGACCGGGACTGGCCGAGGAGTTTGGGGTAACCGAGGTGGGAGATGTTTATCTGGAATTATTGTCGCCAAATTCTCAACGGCGGGAGTTCGTCGGCAATGCGATCCGCAAACCTCTGGAAGAAAGCCTGTTGACTAATAGTATTGTACTGATTAAAAGCGATCGCACGACATTGGTCTACTTCCTGCAAGGTCACGGGGAACGGCCTTTACAGGGGCGAGGCGGCCTATCGGAAGCGGTCAGAAGCTTGAAACAGAAAAATTTTATCTCTCAACCCCTCAACTTAGCACAGCGAAAAGCTGTTCCTGAAGATGCCGATGTAATCGCGATCGCGGGACCGGAACGGGAACTGTTACCCGAGGAAGTGGCAGCATTGGAGGATTATCTGGATGGGGGCGGCAGTCTGCTGCTGGCGATCGACCCCTTTCAAAATCCCGGACTCGACTCTCTGTTGAGAAAGTGGGGGGTGAAATTGGACGATCGGGTGGCGGTTGACATCAACAGACAGTTGCCAACTGTACTCGCGATCGCCGACTATGGGGACCATCCCATCACAGAAAACTTTGGAAATGGTTTCTCTTTCTATCCCTTGGCGAGATCCATAGAAATAACTAAGGTGCCCGGCGTGCAGGAAGCGCCTTTACTGATAACCTCAGCAGAGGGAATATGGGCCGAAAGTGACACTAAGTCTCAGCAGTTGGAGTTCGACCCGAAAAGCGATCGCCAAGGTCCGCTAATATTAGGAGTCGCCCTAACTCGCAGTCTCAATAACCCAGAGGTAACAGCACCAGAAACTGATGCTTCCGAAGAAGTTACCGCCAGTCCAGAAACTGATGCTTCCGAGGAAGTTACCGCCAGTCCAGAAGCTGATGCTTCCGCAGAACAGGAACCGCCTATTTCCATTGCGCGGATGGTGGCGATCGGAGATTCGGAATTTGCGATCGATGGCAATTTCGGGCAGCAGTTGAACGGAGATCTGTTTCTGAATGCGATCGGTTGGTTAGCGGACAGGGATGAAGAAACTTTTTCTATTCGCCCCAAGGAATTCACTAACCGACGCATCATCCTGACCGAAAATCAAGCTATAATTTTATTCTTGACATCCGTGGCGATCGTGCCCGCCCTGGGTTTCCTGACAGCAGGTACTCTCTGGTTACTCCGTCGATAATGGGGGATAATGGGGGATAATACAATTTGCCCAAAAAATTGCTACACTTCGCTGTCATCCCGCCGGGGGTTCAAACCCCCGGCTAATAGCTAAAGTCGGTTAAAACCGACTAATAGGATAATGCTTAAAATAATTGTAGGATTGTTTTGCTAACATATTCCATTATAATACAAAAACAATTAGCGCCTATGAAAATACAGAGAACAACGATAATCTGGGTATTGCTGGCCTTGGGGTTAGGGGGAGTTGTTTACTACTTTGAATTTAACAAACCCGTTCAAGAAGAAGTTGTCCGGCAAAAGCAACAGCAACTGTTTGATTTTGAAGAGAAGCAGGTCCAGTCCGTGCAGGTGCAGATTAAAGATCGGACGTTGCTATTTGAACGTCAAGCAGAAACGGGTTCGTCTAAGTGGATGATGCGATCGCCCGAGTCCGCCCCCGCCAGTGAAGCCGCTGTGGTATTCTTGTTGAGTAAGCTGGTCAATGCTAAGGGCGATCGGGCCTTTACGGTATCAGCGGCGCAGCTGTCAGAATACGGACTGGACGAACCGATGGCAACCGTAGAAATTACTATTGACAATGGCAAAACCCATCAGCTAAGATTGGGGAATAAGGACTTTACTAATAGTCAGTTGTATGGTTTAGTTGACGTAAAAATCAACAATGATAGTTCGGGTGCAGAGGAAGTAGGTTCGGAGGAGTTAATTGCAGACGAAGAACTCAAGGTGGTGTTGGTGCCAGCAGACTTTGAATATGCGGTCGATCGACCCCTGTCAGANGGTCAATGCTAAGGGCGATCGGGCCTTTACGGTATCAGCGGCGCAGCTGTCAGAATACGGACTGGACGAACCGATGGCAACCGTAGAAATTACTATTGACAATGGCAAAACCCATCAGCTAAGATTGGGGAATAAGGACTTTACTAATAGTCAGTTGTATGGTTTAGTTGACGTAAAAATCAACAATGATAGTTCGGGTGCAGAGGAAGTAGGTTCGGAGGAGTTAATTGCAGACGAAGAACTCAAGGTGGTGTTGGTGCCAGCAGACTTTGAATATGCGGTCGATCGACCCCTGTCAGAATGGAAACCAGAGGAAAATGATGAATAGAGTTCGTCAGAGGAGGAGAGTTCTAAGTCAGAAACTGATGAACATGATGATTCGTGAACGGGGGGCGATCGCCTGTCGGGATGTCCGCTTAACAATTGTCAATTCACAATTGACAATACTGGACAAAACTCTTCTAACTTCACCTGAAGGTCTGAGACTAGCATCAGGGGATACTTCTGAGAAGCTTTCAATTTTTGGAAGACAAGACGCGCAAATTCATCACGCCAATGTTGTCGGTTTGTTTCAGTCTCGATCTTAACTGATCTCACTGATATATGATATCGGTATTCTGCAAAATTCATGTCTCTGTCATTTTCAAATTCATGTTCTCCCAGAGTCATAATAATGCGATAATTCCGATATTCATACCAGGTTTCATCCTTGTAAGAGATGAGTTGCAACTTGATAGATAATAGAGATTCTATTTCCTCTACCAAGGTTTTAATCCCCACTTGTGAGTCTACAAAAATATCTACTGTCCTAGACATGAAAACAACCTCCTAGAGAAAGTCAGTAGCGGTGATGTCATAGCGATCGCCGATAATGCGGATGCTATCGATTTTTCCGCGCGTGATGTTTTTGGCGCGTTGTAAGCCAGTCATTGCCTCTGTCTCTGTTAACCCAGAACCCCTGGAATCTATAATTATATCTCTCGCTTGTCCTCCTCGTCTAATCGAGTTATTGATCGCATTTTTGACAGTGGGGTTTGTAGCGCCTAGAACAAGACTCTTGAATTCAGTGCTCACTCCATCTACCTCAGCATCGGCATTTCTGCCTTCATCTGGTTTTTCTGACAAAGCCTTGACTGTCTTGCCCTCTATTGCAAGCAATTGGGCGATCGCTTTTTCTGGTTGTGAAAATTCCCTTTCTGATTCATCAATACTGCCACTAGCAGGCGGCGTTGGCTGAGATTCTTGGTTAGTATGGTCAGTCACGGATTTCTGTTCCTTCTTTGTCAGAATGGCAACAAGCTCAAGAGAAGACTCCTAAGCCTAGTGCTAGATCGCAGAATACTCCAGAAGCAGGTGCCAGTCCACAACCTCCTCGTGATCCTATACTGGTTATAGCAACAAGGATAGTTTTGAGTCAAGGGTACCTACTGCTGGTATTGCTGAAAATATTCACGATTCTTTACTAATTGCATAACTTGAACAAATATTGGTATAATCACATCAAACATTATATTGATGTACGATCGGGATAAAAGGGGGTTATCATGCCTAACTCATCACCCGGGCCTATTGCCAAGGGGACAATTATAGAAAACCGTTATAAAGTTGTGCGTAAATTGGGACGCGGTGGTTTTGGACGCACCTACCTAGTTGAAGATATGAATCGTTTGTGGTATTCTTGTTGAGTAAGCTGGTCAATGCTAAAGGCGATCGGGCCTTTACGGTATCAGCTACACAGTTGTCAGAATACGGACTGGACGAACCGATGGCAACGGTAGAAATTACTATTGACAATGGCAAAACCCATCAGCTAAGATTGGGGAATAAGGACTTTACTAATAGTCAGTTGTATGGGTTAGTTGACGTAAACATCAATATAGATAATTCAGGCCCAGAGGAAGTAGGATCCGATGAGTCAAATGTTGAAGAAAAACTCAAGGTGGTGTTGGTGCCAGCAGATTTTGAATATGCGGTCGATCGACCGCTGTCAGAATGGAAACCAGAGGAAAATGATGAAGAGAGTTCGTCAGAGGAGGAGAGTTCTCAGTCAGAAACTGATGAACCTGATGATTCATGATCGCAAAGAAGAGCCCCCTGGTTGCTAGTTTCTAGCTAGCAACGATTCCCAGAGGCAGAGCCTCTGGTCCTGACAAATGCGCAATCAATGGATCGTCAAAAAACTGTATCAGGAACTACGGAAACCTGAAGAAGATAAAATTGTTTTTGAATAACACTTGACAAGAAGCACAAAAATGCTTTAGGATAACAAAAGACTGGGTAATTGACACCGAAACCAGGGGTCAAAGCGTAAGGGAGACACGTCAGCTTCCCCGTTGGCAGTTACGATCGCAGGAGATAAAAATCAATGAAGACTATGTTTTTAGACATGGAATGGGGGCAGATATATGGTTCTTACAAGAGAGATTTTATACCAACAGAGATTGGTGCGATCGTATATAATTCAGAAAACGATGTGCCTATTCTGGAGAGCAAGAAGCTTTCTTATGACATTGATATTGTGATAAGAAAAAACATCATTAATCAAGTGGGCAAAACAGTTGGGGTATCAGAGACAGTTGCAAACACTGGACGCGGAGAATACCAAAAACGCTTCGATTCTAGTTACATACTTACAGAAAATGATCTGGTAGCAGCAAGAAAAATATCTCATCTATCTCTGCATGAACTAGGTAAATATCTTCATACTTTATTTAACAAGCATCAGGTAGATCGAATTATATTGTTTGGAGGTCATGGAGATATTAATATAATGAGAAAAGCGAGGGTAAATCTATCAAAGCTAAAAATAATAGATTTACAGCAGATCGTCAAAAAAGAAACTCGCCACAGGTTTTCTCTTGATAAATTGTCACTAATTATTGGTTTTTATGCCAACAGGAATTTATTTGGCTCCAAAAACTTCCGATATCCACTGCCAAAACGTTATAAATATCTGATAAAACCGCATAAAGCAATTGGAGATGCGTGTAGAATATTCATCGTGTATAAAGAGTTTTATGGGGTCAAGCATGAGTTTGTGCAACAGTGCAGAAACTATATTCATGCCAACAATGTTGTTGATGAGTCTTGATGAGCGCCGTGCCTAACACCTCAAGGGAGCGGACGCGCAAGGGATTATATTTACTCTACGAAAGTTTTAAACCCCACTTGTGAATCTACAAAAATATCTGCTGTCCTAGACATGAAAATAACCTCTTAGTAAATTGGTCAAGTCTGAGGTATAAACAGAGTTTATAGTGCAGTTAAGCATGAAATATAGATACTATGATAACAGAAACTATGTTTCTTGACAGACTAGGCGATCGCCGATAATAATGGACACGCTAGAGATTGTAAATGCGATCTTGCACATTTACAATCATCTGGAGGCAGAGCCTCAAATCAGCGTTCCCTGGCTCCGCCAGGGAACGAGATAATGGACACGCTAGAGATTGTAAATGCGATCTTGCACATTTACAATCATCTGGAGGCAGAGCCTCAAATCAGCGTTCCCTGGCTCCGCCAGGGAACGAGATAACGAGATAAAACAATGCTATAATTAGTTTAACTCGTATTAGTCGGTTTTAACCGACTTTAGCTATTAGCCGGGGGTTTGAACCCCCGGCGGTCTAACAGCGAAGGAGGTTATCATGCCTAACTCATCACCCGGGCCTATTGCCAAGGGGACAATTATAGAAAACCGTTATAAAGTTGTGCGGAAATTGGGACAGGGTGGATTTGGACGCACCTACCTAGTTGAAGATATGAATAGGTACAAAGAGCGTTGCGTCATCAAAGAATTTGCTCCTCAACTGAAAAGCAGCACCGAGTTGCAAAAAGCAGAGAGGTTATTTAAGCGGGAAGCAAGTATGCTCTACAAACTGGCTCATCCCCA
Organism: Hormoscilla sp. GUM202; assembly: GCA_005518205.2. Lineage (GTDB taxonomy): Bacteria > Cyanobacteriota > Cyanobacteriia > Cyanobacteriales > Desertifilaceae > Hormoscilla. Next base: position 13,135 of record RFFC02000058.1, on the reverse strand, counting down.
GATTACCCGCTTTCGAGAACTGTTTCAGGCGTTGCACATTTTGGGGATGATGCCTACGCATGCACATAACTTAAACTGGCTTGTAGTCTAGGTTTAAGACTTCTGCAACTATGCCCATCATCCCGTAATTGTGCAACGCCCTGTTTCAAACTAAAATTGATGGCGAAGACTTTCTCTTCTTGGTGCAGGACTACGTCAAAGGAAAAACCTACGCCCAACTCTTAAAGGGAAGTAAAGCTAAACCTTTGAGCGAAGAGGAAGTCACGCAATTGCTGCTGGATATATTACCGGTCCTGTCCTACCTTCACTCCCAAAAAGTGCTGCATAGAGATGGTCGGGGTCGAGCTGAGAGTCTCCTCTCAACCCTCCCATTCGGAACCGGACTTGCGACTTTCACCGCAGTCGGCTACTGGTTGGTAAGCCGATGTCACTGGTAGCCGTTGATTGGATTACTCCTTTCTGGCCTTGTCCCATGAAATTTCTCCCCTTCTGGTGGTCGTAATTGACTAAATTTATGCCTAACCCGGGCGGTTCGTGACGGGAGAACTGCCAAACCCATGAGTGCCACTCTTTATTAACATGAATCCCTATAAAATAGGAATGCGCTAGTTTTTACCTGGTCAGGGCTTTAGTCCATTATATTTACCTTTCGGATTTCTCCTCCGGCTCTGTATCATGTTTAGGGTTACTTTCTCCCAAGACTTCTTACCATATCCGTCCTATGTCAGCATATCCTCGAGCGTTACCTCGGGCATTGGCTTTTTAGGACATCCCCCCCCCTGTGGCTTTCGCTTATCATCTAACTTGTCTCCCTCCCTTCCTACCCACCCGGAGACAGCACACAGGAGGTTATTTCGTTCCTTGATACCATTATTGATGCTTTTAGGCCCCTACAATACCCCGGGAGTTCTTTGAGCACGTTGTTAGCCAGAAGACAAGACTAACACTAACTACCATTTCCCTTTTGGGCCAGCGATACAGCCTTATTGCGCTGGTTCATCTTAACGAGGCTTAAATAGGTTCGCTTTTCTAGCCATGAGCATCTTTCCTTAGCGGATTTACCGGCGATAGCTGCCAGTTCTCCTACATTTGAGTCCTTGCTTCACACCGCAGTGATGTCACTCCGCAGCATTAAGGACCGGTGTCTCTCCCGTACTTGGAGGGGGGGATTTGGACCCCCATGGTACCAAAGTTACTGGCTAATGGGACCAGCCAGGCTTTCACTGGTTTTTCAGCTTATACCTGAACGAATCGCACATCTCCCCAGATAACCTGATGCTGCGGACTGCCGATAAACTGCCAGTGCTGATTGACTTTGGTTGCGTCAAGCATGTAGCAGCAAGGGCCCTATCCCAGTCAAAGGGACTTGCCGGTACTCTGGTCGGTAAACCGGGTTATTGCCCCGAGGAACAATTGCGGGATGGAATGGTGTCTCCTAGTAGTGACCTCTATGCTTTGGCGGTGACGATGTTGGTGCTACTCACGGGCAAGCAACCCCAAGAGTTGTACGATAGTACGAATGCTACTTGGAACTGGGAGCAAATGGTCAGCGTTGGCCCGACTCTCAAAAAGCTGCTCAATAAAATGCTCGCTCATAAACCGCGCGATCGCTACCAGTCAGCGAAAACAGTGCATCGCATTCTGGAAAACGCCAACTCCTCGGGAGTGGGGAACGTGATTTCCACGATGAATACCATAGTAGTCGGTCACGTAAGAGCGGTAAATCATCAAATATCGAGTTTGAAAAAGAGCAGCATGCAGCTTGCTATGTGGCAGATAGTAGCGATTAGTGTTAGCATATCATTAGTGGGAGGAATAGGAGCGACTTTGGCCTTCTCGGCTTTCAGGAAACCCCAAAATTATCCAGCATCGGCGATGCATCCAGCATCTCCAGCATCTTTTTCGGCCCCAGCATCTTTTGCATCTTCGGGTTTCTTGAGTAAAAAGGAGAAAGATGAACAACTGTCAATTCATCAGCGCTGCCAAAATCTGAAAATTGACCCCAGTCTATTTTATCAGCAAGTGGATAACTTATTCTACGGTCAATACCCCGAAGCTAAGGGCCGTCAACTGACAGAAAAGCCCGCAGATGCCCAGTTGCGATCGCAATGGTATCAGTTGGCGGACGAATTGCTCGATCGCCTGGAGAAGGGGGAGAGTCTCTGGGAATGACTCCGGACCGGCGGAGCGCTGGGGAGATCGCCTGTGGCAGAACGGGCCGATCGGCCTTATTGAGGTTGGTGAGAATATAATTAAACAGAAGGTTACGAAATTGTATTAGACCAGATCGGGAGGTTTTTTTAATGATGTACGCTTCACCGATTCCCCGTGGGACAATTGTAGAAAAACAATATCGAATTAAGAAGGAATTGGGGCGCGGTGGTTTTGGACGCACTTACCTGGCGGAAGATACCAATCGATATAATGAGCTGTGCGTACTCAAGGAATTTGCGCCCCAAGCGGAAAATCCTTATCAATTGCGAAAAGCGGAAGAATTGTTTCAGCGGGAAGCAGGTATGCTATACAAGCTGGAACATCCTCAGATACCGCGCTTTCGAGAACTGCTGCGGGCAAATATTGGGGATAGAGAATTACTCTTTTTAGTGCAAGACTATGTGGAAGGTCCGACCTATTGGCAGCTGTTCGAGCAGGGTAGGCGGTTGAGCGAGGCCCAAGCAACTCAACTGCTAGAACAACTGCTACCCGTGTTGGAGTACGTCCACTCGAAAAACGTGATTCATCGAGATATCTCCCCAGATAATTTGATACAGCGGAGTAGTGACGGACGGCCAGTTTTAATCGATTTTGGTAGCGTCAAGCAGATAGCAGCAACCGCCCTATACGAGTCCGGCGGACAACCCGGGACTCGGGTGGGGAAACCGGGTTTCTGTCCAGAAGAACAGATGCATGAGGGGAAGGTTTCTGCCAGCAGCGACTTGTATGCTGTGGGGATGACGGTTTTGGTGCTGCTAACGGGTAAGGAACCCCAGCATTTGCAAGACTGGGAACGACAGGTAAATATTGGCCCCAACCTGAAAACAATGTTAAAGAAAATGCTGGCTCAACGATCGCGCGATCGCTACCAGTCAGCGGCAGCAGTGACTCGGGCGATGGAAAACTCCAATACCTCCAGCCACTCTAACTCCTCTAACTCCCCTAGGGGTAATAACATCATCTCCCAGATGAGTACGAGAGTTGTCGGTAACCTCAGGACTCGCCTCACTAACCTCCATACTCAAATGTCTGGCGGTAACAACCGCCACCGCATGAATCTTTCCAAGGTGGTGGCGATCGCCCTGGGCATATCTTTACTAAGTGGAGTGGGTGCTTTTGCTTTGGTACAAACAGGGATATGGGAACCTTTCACCTTGCTGGGGCGATCGGAAGTCGATCGGCAGAAGGCAATTTATCAACGCATCCAAGAACTGGACATTGACGAAGCAGCTTTTAATCAGAAAGTCAATGATTTATTCTATGCCCAATACCCAGTAGCTAAGGGCCGCACCCTGACAGAAAACCATGAAGATGCTGTCCTGCGATCGCAATGGTATCGCATTGCCGAGGAGTTGCTAGATAAGATCGAGCAGGGTTCCGTGACTTTATAGTAGAGTGGGTTGCGGCATGAGGGACGATCAATTAGGATTTAATAGCGATCGCCCTCTGATTTGGGTAAGGGCGATCGCCATTCATTTGACTCAGAGGAAATTGATGGGAATTGGGATGCTAAGTTTCGTGGCGATCGCCTCTATAATTTATGAGTCTATCTCGAAGAGATAACGAGGTAATCCTGACTGGCGAATAATAGACTGCAAGGTGCCAATCCTTAATTCCTTATAGTTAGGAACCGGAACGGTAACAGTAGATTCCTCGGTTCGTAACTGCATGATAATATGGCTACCATGCATCCTTACCTCTACAAAGCCATATTCCGACAAAATTCGACAAACTTGCCGATAACTAACTTACCCAACTTTTACCTCTACTTGCTCTACAAAAACTTCATTATTTAATCGACGCTGAATTTCGGAAGCATCGGCAGTCTCAAAAAAAAGTTCTAAGGCTTCAATCAAATTAGACCTGGCTTCGTCAGCCGTATCTCCTTGACTGGCGATGTTTAATTCTGGGCATAAGGATACATATCCAGAACCCTCTCGTTCAATAATTGCTGTTAGCTGTTTTGTTGGTTTCATTGTAGCATGCAATCGCTCGATTAATCTTTATTACTCTAGTATAGCAGGTAGCATATAAATTGGGAATATCCATTTTTTTCCCAAAAACATGGTTGATGGGCTACGTTATCCTCCCAAAGTTATGGCTACCAAGTTCGAGTGGAGAGCGATCGCCCTCTGACTTGGGTAAGGGCGATCGCCATTCATCTGACTCAGAACGGTTAGTTGTACTGCTAGCCGCTACTATCTTCTGCGGGAGTCAGTTGCTCGAGAACAGCAGAAAAGTCTGATAAGGAGGCGATCGTCACCGAACGCTGGTGAAGCTCCCTCAGCAGAGAAGCATCGGACAGTTTGTTGATGCGATCGGCTATTTCCTCGGGCACCGAGTCAAACTTCAGAACCAGGATATCGCTTAGGGCCTCTCGACGGGTTTGCAGGACGGCCCTGTTCATTGCATCTTGCGAGCAAGGCAGCATTACATACGGCATCTCTTTTTTCCTCTAAGAAAACATCTTTCGCGATCGCCCTCTGACTTGGGTAAGGGCGATCGCGCACATCTGCTATGAAGAGTTAGTTGTTCTGCGGGTCACTACTATCTGCTGTCGATCGAGAACTGCAGAGAAGTCTGATAAAGAGGCGATCGTCACCGCTCGCTGAAAAAGCTCCTTCAGCACCGACTCATCGGACAGTCCATTGATGCGATTGCGCTGCGCGCACGCTACGCGATCGGCTATTTGCTCGGGCACCTCAGAAAACTTCAGAACGAGCATATCAATTAGATACTCTCGCTAAAGCATTAGTAAGGTGGGCACCGCCCACCAGCACCAGCGGGGCGGGTCTTTTTTTACCAACTGGTTGTGACCACACCCACGAACAGGTGCAGACTGCTGCTAAACTGATTTTTATCTTCGTCACCCTTGTATCTAGAAGCCTTGCAGATGAGGAAAAGCCTGTTGGGAGACTCTCATCCCCATGTGGCTACTAAGCGGTGGTTGCGGGAAACTGTCTTTCCCGAATGGGTGTCACTTACCAGTAGTCTGGAAAATCTTTGGCAGGAATTAGTTAAGCGGGCGCGTCCCACCAAGGAAATGCGTCCGGTAATTGCTAACAACCTAAATATGTGGAGTCCTTACCAAGACTGCGTGCGTCTGGGGAGCAACATTCGCTTTGAAGTTGAGCTGGGTCGCGCCGGTCACTTGCTGCTGCTGGAAAAGAACACTTCTGGGAAGGTTTATTGCTTGTGTCCCTCCTTCCTGGCACCCCGTTCCTATCTCCCTAATGGCAAGACTGTTCTCCCTCAAGAGGGTGCGAAAGTCTTTTAAGATTACTGGTAATATTGGGATTGGGTTTTCTATCACACCTACTACTAAAAAAGGAGAGAGAAACAGATGTCGAGACTATCAGCACTTCTGCTTGGAACTACCATCGCCCTAGTGCCGCCTCCGATCGCATTAGCCCAGCCCTCTCAGAACCGTGTGGCCAAAGAGACAGTCTTAACTGATGGCTGTAAGAAGAGGGAAATTTTCGACAAGAGGGCAAGGATAACCGACGACGTTCTGACCAAGATAGCACTTAGTGAGGACAACCAAAATACGTTATGTTGGATACTCAACATTTATTCTGTCATAGAAAGTGTGGAGTTATGGGGTTTAGTGGTACTCATGGTGGGAAACTGGGGGATGAAATGTATAATAAAAAGTTAATTATTTAACCGCCACGCCGCATCCAGCACAGATGTGAAAACTGTAGCATCCTCGCAATCCCCTCGTCCAGTATATAGCATTTCTCAAATTGATGTCGTATAACACAATCGCCTAGAAGTCATTGCGAGGAGGGGGGTACGTAGCGATAACTTATGCTTTTATAGAGTTCCCCCCCCCTCAGCAATCCCCCCGTCCAGTATACAAGATCGAAAGGAGAGATAACAACTGATAAATTTGTTCGATGAACTGAATCAAAAGATGATAAAATTAGATCGTCTGAAACAGTACGCAGAGGCTGTAACTTATGCGGAACAAGCATTATATCTAGCGCGAGAAATATGGGGAGACTCTAATCTATGGGTGGCTACCTGTCTTCAAGATTTGGCAGGACTTTACAAAAGTCTAGAACGCTGGGGCGATGCCGAACGCTTGTATAATGAAGCCTTGCAGATGAAAAAACGCATATTGGGAGACTTTTATCCCGATGTGGCTACCAGTTTAGAGGAGATGGCAGAATTATACGAAAATCAAGGACGTTGGTTTAAATCTGAAGGCTTGTATAAGGACGCCTTGCAGATGATGAGACGTCTATTGGGAAACGAACATCTCAATGTGGCTACCTGTTACTGTATGAAACGCAAGGACGCTGGAGTGAATGTGAATCCTTGTATCTAGAAGCCTTGCAGATGAGGAAACGCATATTAGGAAACGAACATCCCCTGGTTGCTACCAGTCTTCATAGTTTAGGAGAATTATTACAGCCAAGGATGCTTCAGCAAAGCCGAACCCTTCTATCTAGAAGCATTGCAGATGAGGGAACGCCTGTTGGCAGACCCTCATCCCGATTTGGCTACCAGTCACTTCGATCGCATGAGTGATACGGTCCCCGCGAAAGTAGTTCTTTATTCAAGGTCACCTGCTGCATAGTTGTGGCCCGGAAGACAAACATGAACGGGTGTGGTTAAAAGTAGTTGATAGCCAGGTGTACGCTCCGGGAACCCTCCGCTGCCCGATACATGTATATAGCCCGCGCAAGAAGGTTGTTCGCAATGACATTGCTTTGTTCATGTAGCCGGGCCCCTCGTTCCCACGGCTCCGCCGTCGTCTTCCGCATGCTCTTGTCCTGAAGGACATGCGCTGCGCGCCCAGCGCAGCGCCATCGGCATGCTCCAGACACCGGCCTGGGAACGGGTTCGGGCTACTCCGTCTCCTACTAGCGGGTTTTGACCACACCCAACATGAACTAGCAATATTTCCCTGATTGGAGAAATAAGTCACGTGACTTTAACGCAGAGTTGCGCGACTTTAACATTGAACTCAAGGAGGAACTGAAGACTCATTAGGGAGAACGTTACCCAACCTTATCAGGACTAAAAGCGATTCACAAAATCACTCTCTGAGATCGACCCAGGCTCAACTCCCGGCAAAGTTAAATCTACATACATTCCCCCCAAGCCTTCAGCCTTAATGGAAGTCGAACTGCCCGTCTTGACAATTTCTAAGCTATCAAAACCATCCACATAATAAAAGTCCAGATAGATTTTGTCGATGCCATCCTCAAAGTCGTAGATGGTATGCCTGCCCCTGACGCCAAAAGTATCCGCACCCTCGTTTCCGTAAAGCTTATCGTTTCCCGCCCCCGCTCCTATGTAATCGTCACCAGGTCCGCCATAGAGGATATCGTCTCCAGAGTCGCCATAGAGGCTATCGTCCCCAGATCCGCCATAGAGGCGATCGTCTCCATCGCGGCCTATGAGGCGATCGTCCCCATAGCCGCCTATGAGGGTATCGTTTCCATCCCTGCCCCAGAAATGATCGTTACTAGAGTCGCCCATGAAGAGATAGTCTCCATCCCCGAAGACGGGAAAGCCGCTCGCGTATTCTTTGTCCTCTATGTTCAGGTCATCGAATGAGATCGTACTGCTCAGCGCTCGGTCCAACCCGATGACTTGCAAACTGCCGAGCTCAACTAACTCGGAGGGGACGGTACCGCTCAGGGAGTTGTCGTGCAGCTCGAGGACTTGCAAATTGCCGAGCGAAACTAACTCGGAGGGGATCGTACCGCTCAGGGAGTTGTCTTCCAGGTAGAGCTCTTGCAAATTGCCGAGCGAGCCTAACTCCGAGGGGATCGTACCGCTCAGGGAGTTGTCGTACAGGTAGAGGTCTTGCAAATTGCTGAGGGAGCCTAACTCGGAGGGGAGCGTACCGCTCAGGGAGTTGTCGTACAGGTAGAGGTCTTGCAAATTGCTGAGGGAGCCTAACTCGGAGGGGAGCGTACCGCTCAGGGAGTTGTCTTGCAGTTCGAGGTCTTGCAAATTGCCGAGGGAGCCTAACTCGGAGGGGAGCGTACCGCTCAGGGAGTTGTATTGCAGTTCGAGGTCTTGCAAATTGCCGAGGGAGCCTAACTCGGAGGGGAGCGTACCGCTCAGGGAGTTGTATCGCAGTTCGAGGACTTGCAAATTGCCGAGGGAGCCTAACTCGGAGGGGATCGTACCGCTCAGGTCGTTCCACTCCAGATCGAGGTCTTGCAAATTGCCGAGGGAGCCTAACTCCGAGGGGAGCGTACCGCTCAGGGAGTTGTCCTCCAGGTCGAGGTTTTGCAAATTGCCGAGCTCACCTAACTCTGAGGGGAGCGTACCGCTCAGGTCGTTCCCTTGCAGGTCGAGGACTTGCAAATTGCCGAGCGAGCCTAACTCAGAGGGGATGGTACCGCTCATGCGCCAGTTCAATTCCAGGTCGAGGACTTGCAAATTGCCGAGCGAGCCTAACTCCGAGGGGATCGTACCGCTCAGGTCGTTCCACTCCAGATCGAGGACTTGCAAATTGCTGAGGGAGCCTAACTCTGAGGGGATCGTACCGCTCATGTCCAAGTTGTGCTCCAGGTTGAGGACTTGCAAATTGCTGAGGGAGCCTAATTCAGAGGGGATGGTGCCGCTCAGGTGCTTCTCGTCCTCGAAGTTTCGGTGCGAGTTCTCATTGGTATAGCCGGACAGTTCGAGCGCATGCAAATTGCCGAGGGAGCCTAACTCCGAGGGGATGGTACCGTAAATGTCTAAGTTGTCGTTCAGGTTGAGGACTTGCAAATTGCTGAGGTTGCCTAACTCTGAGGGGAGCGTACCGCTCAGGGAGTTCTCGATCAGCTCGATTTTCGTCACCCGACCTTCTTCTACCGTTACCCCATGCCAGTCTGAGACAACAGAAGCCTTGGGGGGAGTTTCGCTGCTGATATCCCACAACGTCTGCCAATTCTCTCCATTCATGCTGTGATAGAGAGCCTTCAGAGCTGCATAATCATTGGCATTCAGAACTTCATCTGAGGCTACCTCATCAGGAGTCGATCGGACGTCAATATTAAATTCATCGGATACCACGTTTCCCGCATCATCCGATGCCGTTACTGTTACGAGAAAACTGCCTTCAGTAGTAGGAATGCCGCCGATCGCTCCACTACTGGAGTCAATGGTTAAACCTTCTGGCAAACCCTCGGCGCTGTAACTAGCAATGTTGTCGTTGATGTCGGAGAAATGATCGCTGACATTAAATGAGAGGCTCTCACCGGGAACCATCTCGTAGTCGAGAATTGGAGTTTCCACAATTGGATGGTTTTCCAATCGTTTGTTTGCCGATAAATCCTTGATACTTTCGGGGAGCGTGCCGCTCAAGGAGTTTCCGTGCAACCAGAGATTTCGCAAATTGCTGAACTCGCCATATTCAGAGGGAAGCGTACCGCCCAGGGAGTTTTCGTGCAGGTATAGGTGTTGCAAATTGCCGAGTTCGCCATACTCAGAGGGTAATGTACCGCTCAGGGAATTCTGGGCCAGGCCGAGCTGTCGCAAATTGCCGAGCTCGCTATATTCAGAGGGGACGGTACCGTGAAAGTCGTTCTTGGATAGGCCGAGGAACTGCAAGTCGCTGATGGAGACGATCCAAGAGGGGAGCGTACCGCTCAGGGAGTTGTTGTACAGGCCGAGGTCTTGCAAATTGCCGAGCGAACCTAACTCCTCCGGGATGGAACCGCTTATGGAGTTGCTTTGCAGGCGGAGTTTTTGCAAGTTGCTAAGGTCGCCTAACTCCGAGGGGAGCATGCCGTTCAGGTTGTTCCTGTTCAGCTCGATTTTCGTCACCCGACCGTCTTCTACCGTTACTCCGTGCCAGTTTGAGACAACGGAGGCAGGGGGGGGAGTATCGCTGCTAAAGTCCCAACCAAAATTATTCTTCCAATTCTCCCCAGAAGTACTGGTATAGAGAGCTTTCAGGGCTGCATAATCATTGACATCGAGCAAGTCATTCTCCTCAGAAGTGCCGGGTACTCCAGCCATAAATGCTTCCAATTGTGACTTCGTCAGTATGTCTTTTTCGCCCATCTCACGCATAGGGTTGAGCTCGTTGTCTTGCCCGACCTGATAATTAATCATTTCTGAATTCCTCAAAGAAAATGTACTACTTATCCTATGTCTCAATGCTAATCCTAATCTTAGGATTTTTTTACAACTATGATGCTTAAGAAATTCTTTATGATGCGTTGTTGCGCTCTCCTCACCGGACTGGCGAAATGTCCAGATCTTGTCCGAGTCGGACAAGATCTGCTAAATTCAACCAATCCTTCACTGCCTATGAAAAACACCCGAACAAATCACACCTAAGCGGTCGAAGAGTCCGGGGAGAACGTTACTGTAACTAAACAAAATTATCATTCGTATTAATAAGCCCATCATCAATTCCCGACAAAATTGCCAAGACTTCCTGAGATTCCCCGAACTTAATGAAAGTCTCACCACGTTCCCGATCGTAGCCAAATTCTAACTGATTAAACGTCAAACCTTCTAGATGGATAATGTCCGTGCCAATCTTAAAGTCCTGGATGGTATCCGTGCCCATGCCCCGGGCCAAGACAAAAGTATCGGCACCATCGTTTCCGTAAAGCGAGTCGTTTCCCTGACCCCCGTTGAGGGTGTCATTTCCGGCACCGCCTGTGAGGGTATCAACTCCATCACCCCCGTTGAGGCTATCGTCTCCCCCGTTTCCGTAAAGCCGATCGCCTCCATTATCTCCATGGATTGTATCGTTTCCTGGCCCCCCTTGAATTTCGTAGCCACCACCAACGATGTCTACTTTGCTTTTGTTGAGCCTGCCTCGCTCGGGGTCGGTGAGCGAGACGATCTCCGGGGGGAGCGGACCGTACAAGGAATTGTTATCGTACAGATATAGTTGTGCCAAATTGGTGAGGTTACCTAACTCCGAGGGGATGGTACCGCTCAGGGAGTTGCCGTACAGGTCGAGGTCTTGCAAATTGCCGAGCGAACCTAACTCCGAGGGGAGCGTACCGCTCAGGCGGTTGTCGCTCAGTTCGAGGTCTTGCAAATTGCCGAGCGAACCTAACTCCGAGGGGAGCGTACCGCTCAGGGAGTTGTCGCTCAGTTCGAGGTCTTGCAAATTGCCGAGCGAACCTAACTCCGAGGGGAGCGTACCGCTCAGGGAGTTGTCGTTCAGTTCGAGGTCTTGCAAATTGCCGAGCGAACCTAACTCCGAGGGGATGGTACCGCTCAGGGAGTTGTCGTTCAGCTTAAGCTCTTGCAAATTGCTGAAGTTACCTAACTCCGAGGGGAGCGTACCGCTCAGGTCGTTGTCGTTCAGGTCGATTTTCGTCACCCGCGAACTCTCTATCTCTACCGTCACTCCATGCCAGTTTGAGACAACATCAGCAGGGGGGGGAGTATCGCTGCTGAAGTCCCAGCCTGTATGCGTCTGCCAACTCTCCCCACCCGTACTGTTATAGAGAGCCAGAAGGGCTGCATAATCACTGGCATCGAGAAACGGTCGAACCTCAATATTAAATTCATCTTCTACCTCGCCTCCCGCATCATCCGATGCAGTTACCGTCACGGTAAAAGTACCCGACACAGTAGGGGTGCCTAATATCGCCCCACTACTAGAGTCAATGGTTAAACCGTCTGGCAAACCCTCGGCGCTGTAGCTAGCAATGTTGTCGTTGATGTCACCGAAGTAAATGCTGACATCTTTGTTGAAGTTCCCACCAGCCTCGACATCGGGAATTGGAGTTTCCACATAGGGTGGGTTTTCCAATTGTTTGTTTCCTGACAAAGCCTTGACACTGTCGGGGATCGTACCGCGCAGGCGGTTGTGTGATAAATTGAGTCTGAAGTTTTGTCGTCTACTTCCCAGCTCGCCATACGAGGAGGGGATCGTACCGCTCAGGGAGTTGTAGCCCAGGCCGAGGTACCACAAATTACTGAGCTTACCATACTCAGAGGGCAGCGTACCGCTCAGGTGTCTGCTGTAGGACAGGTCGAGGGATCGCAAATTACTGAGGGAGCCTAACTCAGAGGGCAGGGTACCGCTCAGGTGTCTGCTGCTGGACAGGTCGAGCTTTTGCAAATTACTGAGGGAGCCTAACTCAGAGGGCAGCGTACCGTTCAGACCGTTTAAGCTCATGAAGAGGGATCCCAAATTACTGAGGGAGCCTAACTCAGAGGGGAGCGTACCGCTCAGGGAGTAGTTGTCGTCCAGGTTGAGGGATCGCAAATTACTGAGGGAGCCTAACTCAGAGGGGAGCGTACCGCTCAGGGATCTGCTGTAGGACAGGTTGAGGGATTGCAAATTACTGAGCGAGCCTAACTCAGAGGGCAGCGTACCGCTCAGGGAGTTGAAGGACAGGTCGAGCGCTTGCAAATTACTGAGGGAGCCTAACTCAGAGGGGAGCGTACCGCTCAGGGAGTTGTCGTTCAGCTCGAGATCTTGCAAATTACTGAGGGAGCCTAACTCCGAGGGGATCGTACCGTCCAGGCGGTTCTTGCTCAGTTCGAGCTCTTGCAAATTACTGAGCGAGCCTAACTCCGAGGGGATCGTACCGCTCAAGGAGTCGTTGTAGGACAGGTCGAGCGCTTGCAAATTACTGAGGGAGCCTAACTCAGAGGGGATCGTACCGCTCAGGGAGCGGTTGTGGGACAGGTCGAGCGCTTGCAAATTGCTGAGGGAGCCTAACTCAGAGGGGAGCGTACCGCTCAGGGGGTTTAAGGACAACTGAATTTTCGTCACCCGATCGCCATCTACCGTTACTCCATACCAGTTCTTAACAACTGACCGCAGGGGGGGAGTATCGCTGCCGAACTCCCAGCCAAAATTGTTCCGCCAATTCTCCCCATCCGTACTGGTATAAAGAGCCAGAAGGGCTGCATAATCATCGGTATTGAGAACCGGATTGAGAACCGGTTGGAAGTCAACGTTGTATAGCAGCGCTTCGTT
>RFFC02000057.1:24733-24819 GCA_005518205.2 Hormoscilla sp. GUM202 | reverse complement strand
TCTTATTCTACCAGACAATTTGACGACATTCCCGACATTAGGGGTAAATTTCTCCGCTACAATGCCATTTTGGGGTCCCTGTTCCC
>RFFC02000057.1:0-23897 GCA_005518205.2 Hormoscilla sp. GUM202 | reverse complement strand
AGTACGAGTGGGGGGCGTTGGAGCAACCAAACAGGCTGGGATTTCAGCAGCGAAACTCCCCCCCTTGCTGATGTTGTCTCAGACTGGCATGGGGTGACGGTAGAAGAAGGTCGGGTGACGGCGATCGAGCTGATCGAGAACAACCTTCGCGGTACGCTCCCCTCCGAGTTAGGCAACCTCAGCAATTTGCAAGTCCTCAACCTGTCCATAAACGACCTGAGCGGTACGATCCCCTCTGAGTTAGGTTCGCTCGGCAATTTGCAAGAGTTCGAACTGTACAGAAACTCCCTGAGCGGTACGCTCCCCTCTGAGTTAGGCTCCCTCGGCAATTTGCATGCGCTCTACCTGTACAAAAACTCCCTGAGCGGTACCATCCCCTCGGAGTTAGGTTCGATCGGCAGTGAGGAAGACCTCTATTTGTACCTGTACGACAACTCCCTGAGCGGTACGATCCCCTCTGAGTTAATCTCCCTCAGCAATTTGCAAGAGATCTGGCTGGACAACCCCCTGGGTACGAGTGCCTACGACTTTCAAGGGGGAGCAGGACCCAATAAAATCACTGGGAGTAGTATAAACGATCGCCTGTACGGAAACGGGGGCAATGATACCCTGTTCCCTGTTCCCCTGTTCCCTTCCCCCTGTTCCCTGTTCCCTGTTCCCTGTTCCCTTCCCCCTGTTCCCTGTTCCCTGTTCCCTGTTCCCTGTTCCCTGTTCCCTTAAAGCCTATAAAAAAAAAATATATATCGCTCAAACCCTTTCCCAGAAAGCTTTTCAGACTTTGTCTCCCCCTGTTCCCTGTTCCCCTGTTCCCTTCCCCCTGTTCCCTGTTCCCTGTTCCCTGTTCCCTTCCCCAAAAAGCTTTTCAGACTTTGTCTCCCCCTGTTCCCTGTTCCCCTGTTCCCTTCCCCCTGTTCCCTGTTCCCTGTTCCCTGTTCCCTTCCCCAAAAAGCTTTTCAGACTTTGTCTCCCCCTGTTCCCTGTTCCCCTGTTCCCTTCCCCCTGTTCCCTGTTCCCTGTTCCCTGTTCCCTTCCCCCTGTTCCCTGTTCCCTGTTCCCTGTTCCCTGTTCCCTGTTCCCTTAAAGCCTATAAAAAAAAAATATATATCGCTCAAACCCTTTCCCAGAAAGCTTTTCAGACTTTGTCTCCCCCTGGGGGGCGAAAACAGCCTTTAGTCCTTAGACAGCAAGTGTTAGAGCTACCAGAGCCCCAATACTCCCCATGCTCCTATATTCCCAGAACCTGTGTTCCGATCAGGAACTGTACACGCTCCTTTTTAGTGAGAGTTGTGGTTGCCTACAGTCGAATTGTAGAGAGCAACAACAACTACTCATCCAGAGGAGAAGCGATGATGAACGCCACACAAGTAAATCTTTGCAGCCAGTCCCTTGTAGATTTGCCGTCAGTCAAAGACTCTGCCACCTATAAATCCCAGTCTGTCCTCACCCCGACTGAGACAGTTATGGACACAACCGCCTTAGTTGAGGTACTATGGACAGAATTGCAGGCCGCGATCGGGACGAAAACCACCAGCAAGTCAGCTCGTGCAGTGATAACTCGGATAGCTACCGAAGTGCAGCGGATTTGTGGAAAGAGCGATCGCATCGCTAATTCTGGCCTTGTCAGTTCCTGGCAGCTGACCTTAGCACGACATCGGTTGCAAAAATGTCTGGAATATTATAAACTAGGTTCAGGGCAGGGGCGCAGCGAACTACACAGCAACCTGAGCGTAATGATTTACCGCCATATCACTAATAATGACTCCCAGTTAGGCTTCAATGCCCGGTACAATCCGATCTCGGACTTCCTGCAAAGTTTCTACGTCGAAACCCTCAAAGCCTTCCGCAGAGAAAACCAACTGCCAGAAGATTACACCCCCCGTACCAGACTAGAATTGGCAGAATATATGACCTTTACTGAGCATTATGCCAAGCGTCGCATCAACTTACCAAGGGGAATAACCCAGAGGTTAATCATACTGCGGGCTCAGAATTTTGCTCGCCGCCAACCGCCAGAAATGTCCCTAGATATTGAAATGGCTGTAGAATCTAGCAAGGGAGAAGAAGCCGAAATTCATAGCCGTAACCCCGCCATCGCCCAGGTACGGGAGAAAATGGTTGCTGCTGCAGTGGACCCATCTGAAGGCGTATTGCGCGATCGGGTCATCTCTGAACTGGTGCAATACCTAGAATCCCAAAAACAGTTTGACTGTATTGATTATCTCAATCTCAAACTCCAAGACTTCCCCGCCTCAGAGATCGATCGTACCCTTGGTCTTTCACCGCGTCAGCGAGATTACCTGCAACAGCGCTTCAAGTATCATGTAGAAAAGTTCTCCTGTTCTCACCAATGGCAGCTAGTGCATCAATGGTTGGGTGCGGATATTGAGCAAAATCTAGGCATGACCACCGCTAACTGGTCTAATTTTGTGGAAAAACTTTCCCCAGAACAGCAACAGATATTGCAGCTCAAGCAATCTGGTGTCAGTGAGGCCGAGATTGCCTCATCCCTCCAATTTAAACCCAAACAGGTACAAAAGCACTGGCAAAAACTTTTGCAACTGGCTTCCCTAGCCCGCAATCAACGGTAAGCATTTACGGGAGTATTTCAATGCAAGAATTAAGAAACCCTGTTTTTCCAAAAAACAGGGTTTCTGGGCTACCGCTGTAGCGAGGATCTGAAAATATATATTGGAGTGCTACCCAGGACAAATGAAGCAGGTGTATATTAATATCATTGCTAAGGCGATCGATGATCTCGATGACGATCGTGCCGTGACTATGATAACATTAAGGCGAATCCTCATACGAGCGGGATTGGGACTGGTGACTTAGAGTCTATCGCCGGTACTATGATGACCAAAATTTTCCCTCAGAGAATATCGGATTACGATCGTATTCGGAAGCTAGTAAAACTATAATGTTGACTATCAGGGCAAGTCTAAGGCAGTAATTGCAGGGCGAGGAAAAAAATATCAATTTATCAATGTAAAAATAGCCGTCATTGGCTATAATTGCAAGAATTGTAAGAGAAGTTTTTCACCAATAGCGCCATGCGACCACAGATTAATTTTTTGATCGTCTTTGTATTTTGCTTGGCCCTGATTTTATTCAGCCTGGAAAATACGGCTCCTGCCACTATAAAAATTGTCGAAGGGGTGCAAGTACAAGCTCCCATTTCTGTTGAACTGATTCTGGCAATGGGAGTGGGAGCAGTTTTAGCTTGGATCTTTAGTGTCTGGAGCCGGTTGCAGGATATGATTGTATCTCGCAAAGGTGTCAAGGCAGTTCGGCAAAGAGATATGCGGATCGATCAGTTAGAGCAAGATCTTGAGAGTTACAAAATGCAATTGCAAGATTCCCAAGGGAAGCTGCCTCCTGCTGCTATCCAGGAGAGCGACAAGGTAGAACCGATGTGCGATGCGTAGTGCGAATACGATGTCCCCGGGGTAGTGCGAATACGATGTTCCCCGGGTAGTGCGAATACGATGTTCCCCGGGTAGTGCGAATAGCGCTCCCGGGGAACATCGAGCTCTCCGGAGACATCAAGCTCCCCGGGGACATCGAGCGCGCAGAGCACATCGCCACAGTAACAAATTCCGATAGCGCTGCGCTGGGGGCGCAGCCATAATTTTGTCAAGATGACGGCTTATGCTTTGACAAAGTCTAAGAGTATTTGGATCTTTTTATGCCGGTGATATAATGAGCTGGATTGTGTTAGCAGCTGTCTATTTTTCCGGATCGAAGTCAAATGAACACTGAGCTGTCGCCTGGTATAAGCGCGAAGCTTGACCAGGACTCCGGCGTTACTAATGAAGTGGTCTCTTCTGGGAATTTCAATGGCATCGAACATATGCGAGATTCCCAGATTACTTATCGTCCAGAGGAGATCGGAATCGCTTTGCTGATTGATATGGCCCAGCGAGGAGAAATCGACCCTTGGGACGTACAGGTGATTGATGTGATTGACCGGGTGTTGAGTCAGTTAAGGGCGCCCAATAGCAATGATGATACTACAACCGTTGAAGCTGAGCTGTCCCAATCAGGGCAGGTTTTTTTGTATGCGTCGATGTTAGTTCTGCTGAAAGCCGATAGTCTTGCCCCAGCACCAGAAAGTTCTGAAATGTTCCCAGAGGCTTTGGAGTCCGAAGATTCCTCTGATGGTTCACTCAAACAAAAGTTGCCCTTGCCTCTAGAGCGCCAGTTGCGGCGTCGCGCTGTCGCCAGACCACCTCAGCAACGTCGAGTGACATTACAGGAATTGATAGATCAGTTGCAGCTGATGACTAAAACTATAGCACAGCAGCAAAAAAGAATTCCCACTCGACGCAAAAGTTCTCTATCGCGGGCAGAAGCTGCTGATGCTATTACCCAGCTAGCTCACCAAGAAAATTTGTCTGAGGTTGCCGAGCAATTGGAATATTTTCTCGCCAATAACTGGTCGAAAATGGCTCAAGGATCTGATTGGTTGGATCTGGAGCAGCTGTTGGCATGGCAGCCACAACAGGACAAGGTTGGTGTCTTTTGGGCACTGCTGTTGCTCTCGGCTCAGTCTAAGGTAGAATTAGCCCAAGAGGAATTCTATCAGGACTTGAAGATCCGCAGCACTCTTTGAGATAGTATAATTGTTAATTGTTAATTGTTAATTGTTAATTGGACATTAGCCATTAGCCTCTAGATAATACAGATGCCCCGAAATTTATATTAGTTTTTATTTCTGACGATCGCCGTTCGTAGTAAGACACACTTTACGGCTTCCGGCGCAAGCAGGGAATGCGTGGGAAAAGTAATCTAAAAGCATGGCATAAATAATAAAAGCTGGGTAAAAGTAATGTAAAAGGATATTTTAAGCGAAAAAAATGAAAACAATAATGTAACATAATTTAAAAATAAAACAATGCTGGGTAAAAATAATGTAAAAGCATGAATCAATGAAAGTTAAGCAGTAAAAAATTATTAAATGGCACCGCTTACATGATTAAACAGTGTACTGTAATGAGTAAGACAGAGGTAAAGCACCCCAGAAGTGGCTGCCATAGGAGGATCGTCTGGGTCACTTGTAGCAGCTATGGCCAAAAATGTGGTAGCTGCGGGCGGCAAGCATTATCCCATAGACTCCGGGGCGAACATTTTCAAAGCAACAGCAGTGGGTTATGGCAACTGTAAGCGCTTTGGCAGTATGTTAGTGAGATCGCTCTTTAAGCTAAAGTCAGGATATCATCTCCAAAAAGGGTGCAGGCTACCAACGTAAAGCGGGACAAATTTGCCCTAGGAGCGACTGAAATCCCTGTGGGCTTCCAGCCTTGCATCATGGGCTGTCCCGGCTTAAGTTGGTAGCCAGGGTGCAAGGGCGATCGCAGCTACGGCTAAAACAAGCGTTACGCGCTTGTAATTCGCAGCAGTACCGATAGCGCTGCGCTGGGGGCATAGCCATAGAGTTGGGTTGACACTGATGTCAATTCACCGGTGCGATTTGTTCCGGTATAAACTGAAACACAGTGAAAGCCGGGTCGGTTCCATAAGCCGACAACTTTGGTATCATGAGGGTCCAAACCCCTCCCTCCAAGTACAGGAGTGACTCCGGTCCTTAGTGCTGCGAAGTGACATCATCGTGGTGCGGAGCAAGGACTTAAGTGTAGGCCATCTGGTAGCTCAAACCGGAAACGCCGCTAGGGAAATGCTCATGGCTAGAAAAAGCGAACCTACTTAAACCTCGTTAATACAGACCAGCGAAAGAGCTGATACGCTGGCCCAAAAGGGATAGGAAGCAAGGTATCAACTGTCGGCAATAGTTGATAATGTACTCCATAAAGCTCCCGGGGGAGTGTAGGGGCCTAAAAGCATAAATAATGATACCAAGGAACAAAGTAATCTCCAGTGTGCTATCCACCTGGTATGTCCATCGGATGGATAAGTTAGATGATAAGCGCAAAGCCACTGGGGAAGGGATGTCCTAAGAAGCCAATGCCTAGGGTAACGCCTATGGATATGCAGACGTGGGACGGTGATGATAGGAAACAATCGGGGACAAGTAATTCTGATTAATATTACGGTGACCAGCTCCCAAGGGAGGTTAGGTTATAACTTCCTGGCAAAACACATCCAGGATAGGGATAAACGAACAGATTGTAAGGCAAACCAGGAGCAATCCTGACAAGCTGCCCAAGGAAAGGGCCTATCACCCAGTAGCCGGATGCATTGAAAGGTGCAAGTCCGGTTCCGAAAGGGAGGGTTGGGAAGTGATTCCTAGCTCGACCCCGACCCAGTATACGTAGCTAGGGTTAAAGAATAAAAATGAAAGCCATGATTCTGGCGGCTGGAAAGGGAACCCGTGTCCAGCCAATCACTCACATCATTCCCAAACCGATGATTCCTATCCTGCAAAAGCCAGTGATGGAATTTTTACTGGAACTATTACGCCAGCACGGTTTTGACCAAATCATGGTCAATGTCAGCCACTTGGCTGAACAAATTGAGAGTTACTTCCGTGACGGTCAACGGTTTGGCGTTCAGATTGCCTATTCCTTTGAAGGTAGGATCGAAGAAGATGGTACATTGGTAGGTAAGGCTCTGGGTTCTGCCGGTGGGATGCGGCGCATTCAGGACTACAACCCCTTCTTTGACGATACGTTTGTGGTCTTATGTGGAGACGCCCTGATTGACCTGGATTTAACCGCAGCTGTCAATTGGCATAAATCAAAAGGAGCGATCGCCACCGTGGTGATGAAATCTGTACCCCTCCAGGAACTGTCCAGCTACGGGGTTGTGGTGACCGATGTTACAGGGCGGATTAAAGCCTTCCAGGAAAAGCCTTCCATAGAAGCAGCCGGAAGCACCAACATTAACACTGGGATTTATATTTTTGAACCAGAAGTGTTGAAATACATCCCTTCAGGGCAAGAGTACGACATTGGTAGCGAACTGTTCCCCAAACTGGTAGAGATGGGTGTGCCATTTTATGGGATTGCCATGGACTTTCAATGGGTGGACATTGGTAAAGTACCAGACTATTGGCGGGCAGTGCAGGATGTTCTGCTAGGGGAGATCCCTGCTGTGCAAATTCCCGGTATTGAAGTGGCACCAGGGATCTACACGGGTCTGAATGTGGTGGTGAACTGGGACAAGGTTGATATCAAAGGACCGGTATACATTGGCGGCATGACTCGGATTGAAGATGGCGCTAAGATTATCGGACCAACAATGATCGGTCCCAATTGTCATCTCTGTAGCGGTGCAGTGGTGGAAAATAGCATAATTTTTGAATATTCCCGTTTGAATCAGGGTATCCGCTTGGTGGATAAGCTGGTGTTTGGGCGTTACTGTGTGGATAAGACTGGTTCCTCTATTGACATGCACTCAGCTGGCCTGAATTGGCTGATTACTGACGCCCGTAAAGTTCCACCTCCTTATACTCCGGTAAAAGGGCAGGCGATCGCCGATCTGCTGGCAAGGTAGGGCTAATGGTTATGGCTAATGGTTATGGCCCAAACCTGCAATAATTGTCAAAGACTTATCATTAGGGCAGGTTTGGGCCATGGCACTAACTTGATAAATAGGTATAGCGGCTCAAACTCCGTTCGTAATTTTGCAGCAACATCTGAGATTCTGCAATTGTAATTTGTTCTTCTTGGAGGGCTGCTTCTGCCTGCTGGCGGATACTCTCGACCAAATCGGAGGCTTCATACTGGACATAACCCAATACTTCTGCGATGGTGTCGCCTTTGACGACTTGTTCGATCTGGTAGCCTTTGGGAGTCAAGGCAATTTGGACTGTATTTGTGTCACCAAACAGGTTATGCAAATTGCCCATTATTTCCTGATAGGCACCTCCGAGGAACATGCCCAGATAATAGGGTTCCCCTGGGTTGAGGGGATGAAGTTCTAAGACGGGTTTGACATCCCGGAGATCGATAAATTGGTCAATCTTACCGTCGCTATCGCAGGTGAGATCTGCCAATGTACCCCGTCCCGTGGGTTCTTCATCCAGTCGATGGATGGGCATAATGGGAAACAGCTGATTAATTGCCCAGCTGTCGGGTGCTGACTGGAAGACAGACAGGTTGATGTAGTAAATCGATGCCATGATTTTTTCTAAGTCTTCCAAGTCATCTGGCACGTATTCCTGCTGACGTGCGATCGCCCCTATCTTAGCACAACAAGCCCAATAAAGTCCCTCGGCTCTGGCTCTCTGAGGCAGGCTGAGATAGCCAAAGTTAAACAGACTGATGGCTTCTTCTTTGAATTGGATAGCGTCATGGTATGTTTCCTGATAATTATCCACCGTGATTGATTGGTAAGTTTCCCACAGATTGCGGATAATCAGATGCTCTTTGTCTGCAGCTGGTTCTGGTGTTTCGCTAGGGACATCACTGGTGC
This sequence comes from Hormoscilla sp. GUM202, assembly GCA_005518205.2. Classification (GTDB taxonomy): domain Bacteria; phylum Cyanobacteriota; class Cyanobacteriia; order Cyanobacteriales; family Desertifilaceae; genus Hormoscilla. The sequence goes on along the minus strand of RFFC02000057.1, from coordinate 15,524 downwards.
CCAAAACGTCAAAAATTAGCACCGATTGATGAGCTGCGATCGCCCTGCCACTTTCTGTCACTAATACGGGTACATCCAGTTGGACTTCGGCACATGCTTCCTTCACCTCCGCTACAATGTCATTGGCATAATTTTGCATATTGTAGTTTTTCGAGGCGTAGAAATTTGTTTTCGAGCCGTCGTAGTCTACTGCCAACCCACCCCCGACATCCAGATATTTCATATGAGCGCCCAGCTGCGCCAATTCTACATATATCTGACTAGCTTCTCGAATGGCGTCTTTGATCGAGCTAATGGCGGAAATTTGAGAGCCTACGTGAAAGTGTAACAGCTGTAATGAATCTAGCATACCAGCATCCCGCAGCTGGTTAACAGCTTCAATTATCTCAGGAATCGTCAAACCAAACTTAGCCCGATCGCCTGTTGATTTTCCCCAGCGTCCAATTCCTTGTGTACTCAGCTTAGCACGAATCCCGACAATTGGCTCAATGCCTAGTTCTCGCGATACAGCAATTACCATCTGGACTTCTGATAGCTGTTCTAGGACAATAATAATTTTTTTTCCCAAACATTGAGCTATAATTGCCGTTTCTATGTACTCCCGGTCTTTGTAGCCATTACAGATTAGCAGGGCTTCCGGACTATTTAAGGTTGCTAAGGCAATCATTAATTCCGGCTTGGAACCGGCTTCTAGACCAAATTGATGCGGTTGGCCAAATTCCACTAAATCCTCAATTAGCTGGCGATGCTGATTGCACTTTACCGGAAACACCCCCTGATAGATACCCGGATACTTGTAACGCTCGATCGCCTTAGCAAAACAAGCGTGCAACCGTTCCAGCCGCTCTGCTAAAATATCAGAAAAGCGAATCAGTAGTGGTAGTCCCATGTTGCGCTGCTTCAGGGCCTCAACCAGTTCAAACAAGTCCAGGGTCACCCCCCGATCCCCTTTCGGCGAAACCGTCACGTGACCCGCTGCGTTAATCGAAAAATATGGCTCTCCCCAGCCATTAATCCGATATAATTCCTCAGAAGCCTCGATCGTCCAAGCCGATGTCTTTTCTTGCTTTACCAGTGCCGCCTCCTTGGGAATCACTTTAACCGTTCTGGAAGCTGCTGTTTGATTCATTTCTACCTCTAAATCCATTTTGACCTTCACCTCACTGCTTAAATCTGGAATTGCTATGAGATCGTAACTTACTTTCCACCCACTCCCGCAGGTCACGGGGGAACGGCCAAACACCGAATGTAGTGCGATCTATGGCTGCGCCACGCTGCGCGATCGGAAAAAAATAACTCCGCACTCTGAACAGAGAACTCCGAACTCTGATAATCTGGTATTTGTCGCGATCGAATCATGAGCGAGCGCAAGTGAGATCGGATCGCCGACCAGGGCGGTGTCTCCTGGGACCTCGATGTCCCCGGGGAGCTTGATGTCCCCCGGACGCTATTAGAAACCCGGGGGACATCATAGCCGCACTACCCCGGGGACATCGTAGGAGCACTACCCAGGAGACACCGGAATGCCATATAATGCAAAGAGGAGACTGCCATGGAACGAACTTTTTTAGCTATTAAGCCTGATGGAGTCCAGCGATCGCTCGTAGGCGATATCATCCGCCGGTTTGAGGTCAAAGGCTTTACCCTAGTGGGCTTGAAGCTAATGAACGTCAGTCGCGAACTGGCGGAAAAGCATTACGAGGTCCACAAAGAAAGACCGTTTTTTTCTAGTCTAATTGAGTTCATCACCTCTGGACCCGTTGTTGCTATGGTTTGGGAAGGTGATGGAGTCGTAGCATCAGCTAGAAAAATAATTGGTGCCACTAACCCCCTCAACGCTGAACCAGGAACCATTCGTGGAGACTTCGGCGTTGATGTTGGTCGCAATCTCATCCACGGGTCAGACGCCATAGAGACCGCACAACGGGAAATTAACCTCTGGTTTACACAAGAAGAACTCGTCAGCTGGAAACCTAGCTTGATGTCTTGGATTCATGAGTAATCTTTGATGTCCCCTGGGAACGTACTACCCAGGGGACATCGTTCATGAGTCGCTAATGGCTACAATTAGCCATTAGCCAGACTGTTGCTATATGTAACTAGAGACGTCCTCTCCACATCGATCTGCTAGATAGGACAGTGCCCGAAACCGTAGACCCACTAACTGCTCGTACAAAGGATTGATCTTACACATGGGAGGAATATGCACGACCTTGTGACCAAATAGTATAATATCCCGCTCAAAGGGACATTGGGCGGGAATCATTTTGCACAAAAATTTGGCCGTATAAGGGGTATTAATATCCATTTCATCCAACCATTGGCGGACTGGATGCAATACATCTCCATGGGGAAACTTAGACTGCAAGGTCTGTACTAAGTTTTTGTGCTGCTTTTGATTTTCTATGTCATTAGGAATCAGGACGATCCTCAGGGCATTGAGAATTTCCTCTGTTTGACCTAATGCTGTACAGAACTCGCGCAATACTCGGTCTTCGGCCTCAGAATAAGTCCCATTGGCTAGGGCAACAATCACAGCAGTTCTCAAGAAATTATCCGCTACTCGTGTCCGAGAGCGCCCACCCTGGGTGGGCGTCTCTGGACACGACTGGGGTATCACCCGCCAAAGCAGCTGCTAACTCCGGTGCCGAAATTGGTTTGAGAACACCGATATTCGTATTAGGACCAAGGTCATCTTTAATCAGCCCCTTAATTAAATCTTTTTCCTCCTGACTATATTCGTTATCTGCCCAAGCAACTGTTAGCAGACCTCGCAACCAAGCACTAACATGCAAGTTGAGTTTGCGTACCGCGCTGACAGAGGAGGCGAATAATGTTCAGTCCCATCTCCGGGCTTGACTCAATGGCTTGATAAATCAACTGCTGGGTTAATACTAAACATTTAGATACCTCCAGAGTCGTTACAGAAGCGGAATGGGGCTCTGAGTCAAATAAAGACATCTCACCAAAATAGTCTCCCGGTCCCAATTTGGCTAGCTGCAAACCACCAATGTGAACCTGAATCGTACCAGAAACTACAATGTAAAGTAATGACCCTGGTTCTCCTTGTTTAAAAATGGTGTGCCCAGCTGCAAACTCAACCTCTTCTAGGTTGGCTGCGATTTGTGACAGGAATTTATGCTGCTCTATTTCTCGAAAAATTGGGACTTCTTGCAGGAGTTGTAAGTTGGATTGAGATAGCATCATAATACTTGCCTTTTAACTAGGTCGTAAAATATGTCTTCCGATTTTTCGGTCGTTTCCGGGAGCACCCACCCTGTTGTGTCGCATCCTGCGCACAACATGGGTGGGTGCTCCGGAAACGAAAGTCCGCGGACCGTGGCTCCAAACATCCGGTTGAGCTTTCTCACTCGCTGACATAGTACGCGAATTATGTTCAGGGAAACTGATGGACTTGACTCGATCGCTTGATATACTTGTTCGGACGTAACACACTAAACACTTAGACTCCGAAACTGCGATCGCGTCAGCCGATCGGGGCTGAGAATCAAGCAAAGCCATCTCGCCAAAATATGCTACTGGTTCTAGCTGGGCCAGGGGTAAATATTCAATATGAATCTTGATTTTGCCCTCTACCAGAATGTAAAGTAAATGCCCTTCCTCCCCTTGCGTAAAAATAGTTTGACCAGATGTAAATATTACCTCATCTAAGTTAGTCGCCAGCTGTTCCAGGAAATCCTCGCTAGTAATTCTGGTAAAAATTGGCACTTTCCGGAGAAATTGTAGGCGGTTAGCGTCACTCATCAAGGCCGAATTATCTTTTAGCATTGTCCGCTATGGGTCTTTTCAGGATCGATCGTCTTGAGGGTTACGGGTATGATATCATATGTTTTTGACAATTTTTGGGTTATCGTAACATATAAGGGCAGCTCATACCATATGGTGGAACTCGATAGCCCGTTATCAGGCAGGATCCTAGGTTACCAGGCGGGAGCCAGGTAACGAGGAGTTGCTGCCTAGGTTACCAGGCGGGAGCCAGGTAACCAGGAAGTATTCACAAGCAATCGAAGAACCTATGTTCACTCAATTCCGCACCCATTATCCAACTGGTAGTTTAATTTCTGAGTTGCTGCTGGTCGAACGGGGGACCTATCTAGTTCGCGCCCTGGTTCAAGTCGGGGGAGTTACCCTGGCTTCTGGCATGGCTGCGGCTCCTAGTATAGAACAGGCAGAAGACCAAGCACGTCAAAGGGCGATCGCTGTTTTGGGAATGCCGATGGTGTCCCCACCAGCACCTTCTGTGTCCTCCCCACAGCCCCTAGAACCGCCAACCGCTGTCTCCCAGATAAGGCAAACGGCGAACCCTAGTCACTCACCCACAACTCCTGTTAGCACCAGTACCCAGAGCAGTTTCTTTGACTACCAGTCAAGCCCCGAAACAGTAGATGCTGATGCATCTGTTACTAGCAACTCGATTTCCGATACAACCGGCGATACATTAGCGACTGTCGTGGAGGACACAGATGCAACCAGCGATACTTCAGACGATCCGATTTGGTCTGCCAGTTATACTCATCAGTCGAGTCAGACCGATCTGGGTGGGATGTCGGATGAGACTACTCAGGCATCATCTCCATCGTTTGATTACTTCGAGGTGAACGACAGTATTACAGTTGAACTGGAGCGAGTGGGCTGGAATAAGGACAAAGAAGAGGATTATCTCCAACGGTTCTATGGCCAACGAGAGAGGTCTGTAATAGACGACGATGACTTACTAGATTTTTTGCACTATCTGCAAGCCTACTCCCAAACTACCCAGGAACTTAAGCGTTTGGGCTGGACTGAAAAACAGGGACGCGAACATCTTGAACTTACCTACAACCAGCGCTCGCGAGTATTCCTTAGTTGTCAGCAATTACAGGAATTCCGAGATTACCTGCAATCTCAACCGCAACCCAACCAGAGCCTATTTTGAGGTAGTGTTGGTCGGGTGTAACCCGTCTCCTACACCCGTTCGCTGAGTGCCGTGGCGAAGCAGCAGCATCGCGCTAACTTGCGGCCACCGGTTTAGTCGCCGATTTTTCCGGAACGGTGGGTCGGCGGTTAATCACTTGGTCCACGAGGCCATAGTCCTTTGCTTCTGCTGCCGACATAAAGAAATCCCGCTCGGTATCCTGCTCAATTCTTTCTAGAGGCTGGCCAGTATGTTGAGCCAACAACTCGTTCAGTCGTTGCTTGTGATATAGTATTTCCTTAGCCTGAATCTCAATGTCAGTAGCTTGTCCCTGAGCACCACCTAGGGGCTGATGGATCATGATTCGGGAATGAGGCAGACTCATTCGCTTCCCCTCAGCACCGGCGCTAAGGAGGAAGGCACCCATACTGGCGGCTAATCCTACGCAGATAGTACAAACATGAGGACGGATCTGATTTATGGTGTCGAAAATTCCCATGCCAGCCGTGACAGAACCGCCTGGAGAGTTGACATATAGATAAATGTCTTTCTCCGGGTCTTCGGCATCTAGAAACAGCAGCTGGGCGACGACCAGGTTGGCCACATCGGCGTCGATCGCTTGTCCCAGGAAGATGATGCGTTCCCGCAACAGCCGGGAGTAGATATCAAAAGCGCGTTCGCCACGACCGGATTGTTCGATAACGGTAGGAATCATGAGGTCAGTCTGTTTGATTTGTCTTAATTGTACTTGGAACAGATAATTATGGTCATTCCGGTAGTGATTTGACTACGATGTGCGAAAGATCGCATTCAAACATTATTTTGATTTATTTTTCTAACTGACGAACCTACGCTGAAGAACCGGTGGGTTTGGCATCACCTACCGGCCACATTGCCTATGTGAAGTGATTAGTGCCCTCAAAACCCCAAATTGGCCATTTTGGCCTGGCGAGCGGAAGGGAACAGGGAACAGGGGGAAGGGAACAGGGAACAGGGAACAGGGAACAGGGGGAAGGGAACAGGGGAACAGGGAACAGGGGGAGACAAAGTCTGAAAAGCTTTCTGGGAAAGGGTTTGAGCGATATATATTTTTTTTTATAGGCTTTAAGGGAACAGGGAACAGGGAACAGGGAACAGGGGGAAGGGAACAGGGAACAGGGAACAGGGAACAGGGGGAAGGGAACAGGGGAACAGGGAACAGGGGGAGACAAAGTCTGAAAAGCTTTCTGGGAAAGGGTTTGAGCGATATATATTTTTTTTTTATAGGCTTTAAGGGAACAGGGAACAGGGAACAGGGAACAGGGAACAGGGAACAGGGGGAAGGGAACAGGGAACAGGGAACAGGGAACAGGGGGAAGGGAACAGGGGAACAGGGAACAGGGGGAGACAAAGTCTGAAAAGCTTTCTGGGAAAGGGTTTGAGCGATATATATTTTTTTTTTATAGGCTTTAAGGGAACAGGGAACAGGGAACAGGGAACAGGGAACAGGGAACAGGGGGAAGGGAACAGGGAACAGGGAACAGGGAACAGGGGGAAGGGAACAGGGGAACAGGGAACAGGGGGAGACAAAGTCTGAAAAGCTTTCTGGGAAAGGGTTTGAGCGATATATATTTTTTTTTATAGGCTTTAAGGGAACAGGGAACAGGGAACAGGGAACGGGCGTCAGCCCCCCCAGTGTGACAATCCCGAAACTGTCCTGCCGTTCCCTCGTTCCCACGGCTCTGCCTGGGAACGCCCCTGACGCCAAAACAGGGTTTGAGTATCAGCTAGATGAGGGGACTAAATCCATGCTGCTGCTGCTTCCCAGCCTAGTCCTTGCCGGACAATCGCCGGTTCATTATCTGTGAAGTCCAGAATGGTGGAAACCTGATATGTCAGTTCACAGGAGTCATCGACTATCACGTCTACCAATTTTTCCAGACTGTCAAATAGTTCAGCTGTAGAGGTGTAATCTGATGTCTTGGGTGCTGGTGCCATCTCCACGGTTCCCGAAAAATCGGAACCCACTAAATGAGCTGAAGTAGAAATAATTGGATTGCCTAAGGAATTCAATAATTCCTGGCATACCGGATGATTGGGAACGCGAATGCCGGTGGTTTTGCGTTTCGGTGCCATCACCAGTCGCGGCACTAATTTGGTGGCTGGCAAGAGGAAGGTGTAGGGCCCTGGAATCAGATGTCTCATAATCCGATAAGCCGAATCCCTGACGGTGGCATAACTGGCCACATTAGACAAGCTGGAACATAAAAAGGTCAAGGGCTTATCATTAGACAGCTGCTTGATGCGTCGGACTCGTTCTACTGCCGATTTAACGTTAAGATCGCAACCGATCGCATAAACTGTGTCCGTGGGATATAACATCACGGCACCATCCCGGAGAGCATCCCTAATCTCTTCTATCAGGCGTTTTTGGGGTGTCTCGGGATGGACTATGTATATGGTGGCCATATTGAGATTGCTGATGAGTATTAAGGATGAACAAGTTAGCGTATCTGGAATGTCCTACTGGCATTGCTGGTGATATGTGCTTAGGGGCACTGGTGCATGGGGGTGTACCCCTAGATTACCTGATTGAGAAACTCTCTCACCTGGGAATTTCTGATGAATACCAGCTGAGGGCAGAACTTGTTCATCGCCATGGCCAGCAGGCAACTAAAGTCTATGTGGATCTATATCAATCTGACCATTCCCATGATGAACATCATCACTCTCACGCCACAAACTCTGAAGAACTCCATTCCCATTCTCCTACACGCCATTTGCCAGAAATTGAACAGATGATCGAATCTGCTGGCCTGCCAACCCAGGCAGAAACTTGGAGTTTGGCAGTGTTCCGGAAGTTGGCCCAGGCCGAAGGAGCGGTGCATGGAATCGATCCAGAACGGGTGCATTTTCATGAGGTAGGTGCTACGGATGCGATCGTGGATATTGTCGGTACTTGTTTGGGGTTGGACTGGTTGGGTATTGACCAGCTTTATTGTTCTGCGCTACCGACTGGTGGTGGCACGGTGCGGGCGGCCCACGGTCAGTTGCCGGTGCCCGTGCCAGCCGTGCTGAAGCTATGGGAAATGGGCCAGGTTCCGGTTTATAGTAATGGCATAGAGCGGGAACTGGTAACTCCTACTGGAGCGGCGATCGCCACTACCCTTGCCACTAGGTTTGGTCCTCCACCTGCCATGACTATCCATAGCCTGGGGCTAGGTGCTGGTTCTCACTCACTGCCTCTTCCCAATATCCTCCGCCTGTGGATTGGATCCTGGGGGCCTGGGCCAGAAGAGCTGCCTAGCCCTAATTTAGAAACGATCTCTGTTTTAGAAACGCAAATCGATGATTTGAGTCCCCAGGCGATCGCTTATGTCTTTGATGCCCTGTTTGCCGCTGGTGCTGTGGATGTGTTTACCCAGCCTATTGTCATGAAAAAGTCCCGACTGGGGGTGCTGCTAACGGTGATTTCTCCTCCGGAAAAGTTGCCTGCTTGTGAAGCTATCCTCTTTCGCGAGACTAGCACTTTAGGGATCCGCCGATCGCTCCAGCAGCGCTCTATTTTACGACGGGAAATACAACCGGTGCCGACTCCCTATGGTGAAGTGCGGGTTAAGGTTGCCTGGACTGGTAATGATATCAGCAATGTCCAGCCGGAATACGAAGATTGCGCCCAGTTAGCTAGGGCAAATAACCTGCCTTGGCGGCAAGTTCGCCAACTGGCGCTGCAATGCTGGTATCAAATGAACAGTGATGGTTTATTTTACTAGGCCATAAACCATTTATTCTCAACCATCAACCGCTGCTTAGGTTTCTGATGCTGCTTCTTCCTCCGAGGAGGCTACATCTGACTCTTCACTGACTGATGCTGCTTCTTCCTCCGAGGACGTGACATCTGAAACTTCTGGAGAGGTGTCTGATTTGGCCTCATCCGGCGTAGTTTCAATCACCTCCGGGACGCTTTCTTCCTCCGAGGAGGCTACATCTGACTCTTCTTCACTGACTGATGCTGCTTCTTCCTCCGAGGACGTGACATCTGAAACTACTTCTGGAGAGGTGTCTGATTTGGCCTCATCCGGCGTAGTTTCAATCACCTCCGGGACGCTAATCACTTCTTCTGGGCCTGAACTTTTTTCGACTTCCACATTGTTGCAGGCCGCGATCGCCCAGAGCATGATTCCCGCTAGCAAGACTGTTACAATTTTTTCCAGTCGGATTTTTTTCAGCACCGCCATTATTCTGTTCATATACTCTTTCACAATTACACCATTTCCACTATATCATTAATCTACTTGCATAGCTGTCTACCTAAGCAATCAACCCACGTTACGCACTTTCCACTATATCATTAATCGGCGTTGCACATTTTGGGGATGATGCCCTTTTTTGCACATAACTGAAACTGGCTTGTAGTCTAGGTTTAAGACTTCTGCAACTATGCCCATCATCCCGTAATTGTGCAACGCCCATTAATCTACTTGCATAGCTGTCTACCTAAGCAATCAACCCACGTCTACCTAAGCAATCAACCCACGTTACGCACTACAATCTGTAATCTAATAAGTAATATGTTATAGTACGGCACGATTGCCATTGCACTACATTTTGTAATCCGTAATCTATCTAGCAATTTGGCAAATACAACGTATAAATATTTATACCTGTATCAGCTTTTCGGTTCTCAAAATCACCAAGCACTTGTGATTATTGCGTAATAAATTTTGTAGTGCAAAATGTAGGAATCAAGTGGTTTGCTCTTCAATTATTTCGGGAAAATCTTCTGGCTTTATCACCTCATTGATTTGGAAAAATACCCTACTTCCTATCCTCATCAATCATCTCAGTTGTTAGTTGTTAATTGTGGGTTGTTAATTGTGGGTTGTTAGTTGTTAGTTTGTCTAGCAATTTGCATTGGTCAAGTCCGATCGGAAACCGGGTTGGGAGTGCGGTTATCAACGGGAGCATCCCATATTTGCATATGTATTGGATTTTGAGCAAATGCAGTACAAGCTGGGCTTTAAAATAACTACGAACTCCGAACTCCAAACTCCGAACCCGAGAATTTGTACTTTCATCTCATAGTGAGATGCGCCCGTTATCAACGAACTATCGACATTTTCCTCAAAAGACACCTGGTTTCTTGACCGACGCTCTAGCGCAGCTGACGGACAGCCAAGATGCTCTTCTGACAATATCTTACACCAGTCACCGGTTCCCAGTCGATCGGGAGACAGCAAAACTGCTATGGGAGAGAATTATAGGCCATAACTCTCTCCCTAATTAAAAATCCGATATATGAGAATGGGGGCAGAGGGACTTGAACCCTCACGACTTTTAAGGTCAACGGATTTTCATCCTCCCGCAGCTTTCGCTACTGCCATCACTGGCTTTGAGAATTGGACCCTCCCTTTACCCTCGACTTGACGTTAGGGTAGCTCCCGTCGGGCCTCTGCACCTTCCGATTTTGTCATCATTTGTCCTAGACAACTGTTTCGGCTTGGCTCAGGATTGCCTTGTCTGTTGCCATATTTAGGTTTCCCTGAATTTGAGAGCTTCCACTTGGCCGATTTCTCCACCAAGGCTCAGTTTCCTAAGTCCGTAGCGTCTACCATTCCGCCATGCCCCCTTGGCATCTCTGCGCTCGTGGTTTATCTACACCACTTTCTCATCCTATCATCATTTATCACACTGTGCAAGGGGATCTGAAAAAAAAATTTTTCCTCTATCTGCCGGCACCGTTCTATCTTACCCTGGTGCGGAAATTTTGGGGTAGCAAGGGGTAAAATGATTGAGACAACTGGCATCTATCGCCAATGACCTCGATTTTTATTGCCATTTGAGGAGGTTTATGGTATATGGAGAATATTTTACTGTTGTATGGGGGACTGGCTGGAGCTTACCTGCTGGTGGTTCCGTTGCTGCTGTTTTTCTACATGAAGAGCCGGTGGTACGCATGCAGTTCCATTGAGCGGGGGTTTATGTTCTTCCTGGTGTTCTTGTTCTTCCCGGGACTTTTGCTGTTGGCCCCGTTGGTGAATTTTAGACCCAGACGGCGTCCTATAGAAGGATAAAGCATTTGGAGCCCAAGATAATGCGACGAATTGATGTGATTGGCATTGGTTTGGCAGTTTTGGCGGCTGGGGGGATAGTATATTTGCTCTTCCAACTGGCGGGACTGGACAGTGTATCGGCGGGTATCTGGAGTCAGGCGTTGCTGGTGGGTGGGTTGGTACTCTGGGTGCTGACTTACCTGTTCCGCGTCCTGACTCAGAAGATGACTTACAATCAACAGCTCAAAGATTATGAAACGGCTGTTTTGGAAAAACGCTGGGAATCTCTCACGCCCGAAGAAAAAGCTAAATTTCAGGCGGAATTTGAACGAGAAAAGTAATGACTTCGATATCGGACTGCTTTGATAATCTGCGATCGCGCCATATTCCGGCTCTAATTCCTTTTATAACTGCTGGAGACCCGGATTTAGAAACGACGGCGCAAGCGTTGCAGGTTTTAGACAAGAATGGTGCGGATATAATTGAGCTGGGAGTTCCTTATTCTGACCCCTTGGCAGATGGACCGACGATCCAGGCGGCGGCTACCAGGGCTTTGGCGAAGGGAACAAAGTTGGAACAGGTGCTGGAAATGGTGGCACGGGTGAGTCCATCCTTGACTTCCCCCCTGATCCTGTTCACTTATTATAACCCCATTTTGCATCGGGGCATAGAAGATTTCCTCGATCGCATTGCTACTGCTGGGGTGCGGGGGTTGGTGGTCCCGGATCTGCCTTTGGAAGAGGCCCAGGTGGTGCTCGAACCTGCTTCTCAAAGGGGTATTGAGGTGGTTTTGTTGGTAGCACCGACTAGCCCTCAAGATAGAATAGAAACGATCGCCCTTCAGTCTCAAGGCTTTATCTATCTGGTAAGCGTGACGGGGGTCACGGGCATGCGATCGCAGTTGGGAACGCGAGTGGAAGATTTACTCGGGCAATTGCGTTCTGTTACTGATAAACCTATTGGTGTGGGTTTTGGCATCTCTAAACCCGAACATGCTCGTCAGGTGATAGAATGGGGGGCAGATGCCGCGATCGTTGGTAGCGCGATCGTCAGAATGTTGCACGAACAGGGACTAGAGGCGATCGGGCATTTTTGCCAGAGTCTTAAGGATGGGATGCTGAACAATAAATGAGCCCAGGAATTCTTTCTCTTTGCTGTTAGACCGCCGAACAGCCCCGCGTTCCCAGGCGGAGCCTGGGAACGCGGCTAAAGTCGGTTGAAACCGACTGGGAATATAATAGTTAATAAATTGTCGCATTGTTTTGAGAAAATGCTATTAAAGATGGCAGGAAAACAAGAGATATTTTCCCCAGATTCTGAACGGGTGATGAAAATCTAAACTTTGGGGCGATCGGGAGGATCCGCCTCTAGCATTGCGTTCAGTGCCAGAGACACCGAACGAGGGGAACAAATGGAAAAATTTATGTTACAATGATTTTAGATAAAACAAGGCGCTCGTGAAAATGCCAGAGCGATTAATAGCTGACTTAACAATAGACGAACTCAGAGCGCAGATTGCGTCAGTTGTGGACGAGCGGATGCGGTACTGGCGACAACCCGAACCCGTAATAGACAAAGTGGCTTTGAAGAAGACTTTAGAGTCGATCGCCAGCCACAGGTGGACGCCACAGCAGGAGCGAATAAGCGTCATAACATTAGCTCCTCACTATTAAATTATAAAAGGCATCAAATCATCTGGATGGGGTATATCCAATACCAAAGGAGCTACCTTCACCATTAGATCATTAAAGGCATCCCACTTTGCTAATTAAGCCCACGCTCCGGGCCCCCTCCGCTGCGCAGGGGCTAAGTTCAAGTAGCCCCACTCCTCGTTCCCAGGCTTCGCCGTGGGAACGGGTGGGGGTCCTGTGGGTGAATGCTTAAAATTCCACACTCAAAGGCGCACGGGGGAAAGGAATCACATCTCGAATATTACTCATTCCCGTCATCAACTGCACCAAGCGTTCAAACCCCAAACCAAACCCTGCATGAGGAACGGTTCCAAAGCTACGTAAGTCCAGATACCACCATAACTCTTCCGTACTCATTCCCTGAGCTTCGATCCGTCCTTCCAGCACCTCCAAACGTTCTTCCCGCTGCGCGCCCCCAATGATTTCCCCAATATTCGGAGCCAAAACATCCATCGCTGCCACTGTCTTTTCATCATCGTTCAAGCGCATGTAAAATGCTTTGATCTCTACTGGGTAGTCAGTCACGATCGCCGGCTTTTTGAACAGGTCTTCTGCCAAATAGCGCTCGTGTTCTGACTGGAGATCGACACCCCAGCGGACCGGAAACTCAAACTTCTTGTCAGCTTTCTCCAAGAGGGAGATCGCCTCAGTATAAGTCAGCCGTGCGAATTCATTATTGATAATATTATCAGCCCTGGCCAGCACCCCATCATCAATCCGCTGATTAAAGAACTCCATATCTTCCGGACAACGATCCAGCACATACTTAAACACATACTTGAGAAAATCTTCAGCCAACTGCATATTCCCATCTAGGTCGCAAAAGGCCATTTCTGGCTCAATCATCCAAAACTCGGCCAAATGGCGGGAAGTGTTGGAATTCTCGGCCCGAAAAGTCGGACCAAAAGTATAGACATCCCGGAAGGCCATCGCCATAATTTCCGCTTCCAACTGTCCGCTAACAGTCAAATAGGCGGGTTTGCCAAAAAAGTCCTGACTGTAATCAACCTCTCGATCCTCTGTCAGGGGCACGTCCTGCAAATTCAAATTAGTGATCGTAAATAATTCCCCCGCCCCTTCACAATCACTAGCAGTGATAATGGGGGTGTGAACCCAGAGGAAATCCCGTTCTTGAAAGAATTGGTGGACAGCAGTAGCAATAGCATTCCGCACCCGGAAAACTGCCCCCAAGGTATTCGTGCGCGATCGCAAATGCCCGATCGTGCGCAAAAACTCAAAAGAATGGCGCTTCTTCTGCAAAGGATAGGACTCGGAAGCAACGCCTAAAACCGTCACCGCAGTGGCCTTCAACTCAATGCGCTGTCCCTTACCCGGAGACTCCACCAGAGTGCCACTCACCTCCACAGAGGCCCCCGTACTCACCTGCTTGAGCAGATCCTCATAATTAGGCAAATCTGCATTCAGCACCACTTGCAGGTTAGCTAAGAACGAGCCATCATTCACCTCAATAAAAGCAAAACCCTTAGATGAGCGCTTCGTGCGTACCCAGCCCTTAATCGTCACCGGTTCTGAGGGCTGACCCTGCCGTAAAATTTCCGCAATCCGTCGAGTTACCATATTTCCATTCCCAACAATTCATCGTCCGATCCACCAGTGTAATATCCAGCCGAGGACAAGACCCAAGCCCCCAAACCGCACCGCCTGCCAAAAAGGTTCCTGGAGGCGGATCCAGGAAAACAAACGACTTTCCAACTCCACTTCCAGAACCTCCAACTGCTGTTTGACCTCCCGTAATTCCTGCTGCAACTCCTCCAAGCGCCGCTTCAGGGCCCCCTGTCGCCCTTGGCCCTGGCGCACTTGGCGGTAGCGTTCCCTCAGATCGGACAGCGCCCGATCTGCATCTGCGAGTGCTTGTTCAAATTCCTGGTTAAAATCCGACGATCCAGACAGTTCTTCTGACGACTGCATGAGCTTGATATACTTTGAAAGGCATTGACGAGCGCAAAATGGAGAATAATGTGTCATTGCGAGGGGGGCTTCCTGACCGCTATTGTCGGGAACACCAGCGGATCCCCCCCGAAGCAATCCCCCCCGAAGCAATCCCCTGCCCAGCTTGCAGTTCCCAACGGTTCATGGAGAATAATGTGTCATTGCGAGGGGGGCTTCCTGACCGCTATTGTCGGAAACACTAACAAATCCCCCCCGAAGCAATCCCCTGTCCAGCGTGCAGTTCCTAACGGTTCGCAGTATATATTAATATAGAAGCAAACAAATCCCATCGGCGGTTAAACCAACAATTTTACCCGGCACCATGCTCAACCAGACCGCAACAACTCCCGAGAGTCCCCAAATCAACTCCAGCACCAAAGCCAGTCAGGAACTGAGCACCATTGAACTCGCCCAAGCCCTGGCCGAGCGGCTGACCATCACGCCGGACAAATGGCACCAGCTTAAGTCTAACCGTCCGGCTCGGGCCCGGGAGCAAGCCGCCGCAGCCCTGGTATTTCTCCTCAAGGATAGACCCGAAGAAGCTCTTTCCAGACTACAACAAGCAGCCGGTTGGCTAGACCGATCGGTCTCAGCACCACCCTGCCCCGGCCACGGATTGCGCGGAGCGCACGCTACGCGATCGAGCAAGTAGTCGGTAGCGTTGCTTGTCGGACGGGCCTCTCGCCTGTCCGGAGGTTGTTAATTGACAATTTTACTCAATTAACAATTGACTTTTTACTTATAAAAGGATGAATTTACGCTTCCCTTCATTCCCTAGCATAGCCAGGGAATGTTTTTCAGGGTGGTGACTAATAGATAGCCATCAATGGATATGTTGCTGATTTAAGTAAGAATAAAAGGGTGCATCCCAAAGTTTGAATAAGTACAAATACTTAGATGGAAGAGAGAGGCTTTTATGATAATTTACAAAAGTAC
>RFFC02000056.1:5593-25418 GCA_005518205.2 Hormoscilla sp. GUM202 | reverse complement strand
GTTCAGGTTGAGGACTTGCAAATTGCTGAGGTTGCCTAACTCTGAGGGGAGCGTACCGCTCAGGGAGTTCTCGATCAGCTCGATTTTCGTCACCCGACCTTCTTCTACCGTTACCCCATGCCAGTCTGAGACAACAGAAGCCTTGGGGGGAGTTGAGCTGCTGATATCCCACTTCGTCTGCCAATTCTCTCCATTCATGCCGTGATAGAGAGCCAGAAGGGCTGCATAATCACTGGCATTCAGAACTTCATCTGAAGCTGCCTCATCAGGAGTCGATCGGACGTCAATATTAAATTCATCGGATACCACGTTTCCCGCATCATCCGATGCCGTTACTGTTACGAGAAAACTGCCTTCAGTAGTAGGAATGCCGCCGATCGCTCCACTGCTGGAGTCAATGGTTAAACCTTCTGGCAAACCCTCGGCGCTGTAACTAGCAATGTTGTCGTTGATGTCGGAGAAGTGACCGCTGATATCAAATTCGAGGCTTTCACCGGGAACTACCTCGTAGTCGAGAATTGGAGTTTCCATATAGGGATGGTTTTCCAATCGTTTGTTTGCCGATAAATCCTTGATACTTTCGGGCAGCGTACCGCTCAAGGAGTTTCCGTGCAACCAGAGATTTCGCAAATTGTCGAGCTCGCCATACTCAGAGGGAAGCGTACCGCCCAGGGAGTTTTCGTGCAGGTATAGGTGTTGCAAATTGCCGAGTTCGCCATACTCAGAGGGTAATGTACCGCTCAGGGAATTCTGGGCCAGGCCGAGCTGTCGCAAATTGCCGAGCTCGCTATATTCAGAGGGGACGGTACCGTGAAAGTCGTTCTTGGATAGGCCGAGGAACTGCAAGTCGCTGATGGAGACGATCCAAGAGGGGAGGGTACCGCTCAGGGAGTTGTTGTACAGGCCGAGGTCTTGCAAGTTACCGAGCTCACCTAACTCCGAGGGGATGGTACCGCTCAGGGAGTTGCTTTGCAGGCGGAGTTTTTGCAAGTTGCTAAGGTCGCCTAACTCCTCCGGGAGCGTACCGCTCAGGGAGTTCCTGTTCAGCTCGATTTTCGTCACCCGATCTTCTTCTACCGTGACTCCATGCCAGTCTGAGACAACGAAGGCAGGGGGGGGAGTTTCGCTGCTGAAGTCCCAGCCAAAATTGTTCTTCCAATGAAAACACTCTCAGGACTCGAAGCTACAGTCCGTGGGCAGTTGCTTCAATACGTCAGTCCAGAGATTGCCCTTTTTTTATCGAAAGCACCAGTGGCACCACCGCAGGGCGAACCCGAATTTTAAACAGCATTTTGGGCGAGCTCCTCATCACGGAGAAGCAAGCGACTTATTTTGATGTGAGAGCCTATAGCCAGTGGAGTCCCTATCTGGAAAAATGTTGCTTGTTACTGAGTGCGAACTCTTCTTATGAGCACGCCTCGGAAGATCTTAAGCAGCTCACGGGGATGAGCGTTTCCCGGGGAACTCAGCAACGACTGGTGCAACGTTATGAGTTTGAATTACTGACAGTTAAAGAAGCCGTTTCCTCAACGAGCGCTCAAGAACCGAAACTGCCCCTTCAGGAGTTTGAGTTGCCCACAGCTAAAGAAGCCGTTTCCTCAACGGGCCCTCAAGGACCGAAACTGCCCCCTCAGGAGTTTGAGTTGCCGACGGCTAAAAAAGCTGTTTCCGAAATCAGCCCTCAAGAACCGAAAGTGCTCGCCCATGAGTTGAAGTTGCCGACTGTCAAGGAAGTTGTTGAGGAAATGAGCATTGATGGGGGGAAAGTACGCTTACGGACCCCGCAAGGGAGACCCTGTGAGTGGCGCGATTACAAGGGCGTTAATCTACATGACCTCGGGGTAGCGGCCTTCTTTCGGGACAATGCAGGACTGGTCAAATGGGTCAACCAGCAGCCCTTGGCGAATCCACTTGTGAGTATCGGAGACGGTCATGATGGCGTTTGGAATTTGTTTGCCGAGATTGGCCCAACCATCTTCCGTCTGGAAATCCTCGATTGGTATCACTTGATGGAAAACCTCGAGAAAGTCGGTGGGTCCAGCTCTAGACTGGCACGAGTGAAAGCTCTCCTATGGTCAGGCAAGGTAGATGCAGCCCTCAAAGAATTTGACGACTGGGAGCATCCACGGGTTGATAACTTCAGGGCCTATGTTACTAAGCATCGTCACCGCATTGTGAACTATGGCTATTACCAAGCCGAGGGAATTTCAATCGGTTCGGGAGAGGTGGAATCAACGATTAAGCAGGTTGCGGCACGGGTGAAGCTCTCAGGAGCGCAGTGGAAAGCTGCCAATGTTCCCCAAGTTCTGCGGCATCTCGCAGCGTAGGGGGCCCGGAGCGTGCTTATCTCAATGGAGTATTCTCAAGGTGAGTCAATCTTGACATTCTCATCATCTCGTGGTCTGTCAAGATAAAATTGACGAATTTTACGGAGATAACCGCTTCCGAGCCTTCCCTTCTCTTATCCGTCATCATTTCCTTGACAGACCAAGGGTCTATTAGTGACAGTTTAACAATGAAGTATTTTTGCTCATTGCCAAATTGGGATGCACCCAGTTAGCCAAAATCTTAGATAAAAACTGGAATTATTACCAACAGTACAAGCAATGGACCTATTACTATTTCGATCGGGCGAAAAACAGTTGGGAACCGGGTAGAACCAGTGATGCTGATTGGTTCGCGCAGTTGAAAACAGTTGCTTGGCTGCCGACTACTAATGGTAATATGGCTAAACCCGGGGAACTGTTCCTCTCTAAACCAGAAACTGTATCCATCTTAGGAGATACCGTTCCCTACCTGGCGATCGCCCTCCAGAAGGAAGAGTTTATTCAGGACTTGGGGATCAAGGCGAAAATGACTGACCCCAAGGATTACGCGGACTTGTTGCTAGAATTATCCCAAAACAAACAGTCGTCGGCAAAATCAGAACAGATACTGATAAAGATTTATCAGGAATTAAACAATCATATATCCACAATTTCCCAAGCAGCGTGGTGGAGAAGTTTCATTAGCAAGCCAATCTTTTGGACGGAAAAATCTGGATTTTGTGCAGCAGGGAATCTGTTCGTGAATGACAACGAGGAAATTTACCAATTGTTTCGCGCGCAAATAGCATTCCTCAAGCTTCCCAACAACTATTATCCCCAAATTCAGCAGTTAATCAAAGCAGCTGGCATTCGCTATCTATCTCAAGCAGTAAAAATGGAATTGGCAACCGAGTCAGCGGCAATTATGGCCGAACCATCCCTGACAAGTCAGATTAAAAGATTTACGCCCTACATTTGGCGCTATCTTTACCAATTAGAATATGATACCTATGAACAGTTGAAAGGGGATGGGAGTTTAGTTAAATTTAATAATTTGACCTGTTACCAAGTGGATCGACTGGAAATAAAGTATACATTAAATCAGCAATCAGCCAAGACTCAGCGCGGTGCTTTTCTGGATAACAGCAAGCTTTATATCCGATCGGATGGGGATACAGATAGTTTGGCAGTGGAACTCTCGAAATTATTTGGCAACCCTAAAGGTTTGGATGAATTTTTGATGCTATTGTTCTACAAACAGAACCCAGCAGAGATTGAAAGGTTAATGAAAACTAAACAGATTCAGTCATTGCCAACTGCGGAAATATCTTGGTGGGAAATGATTTCCACAGAAACAGATGATACTGATGTTCCTGGATCCTTAGAGGGCTCACGGGTGACAGAGACAGAGCGGGTGACAGAGACAGAGGGCGAGCGGGTGACAGAGACATCAGAGCGCTCACGGGTATTGTCAGAGCGCTCACGGGTGACAGAGACATCAGAGCGCTCACGGGCGACAGAGACATCTAATGAAGATCGGGAACTAACGGAAACTATAACAGCAAGCAATTCTCCAGACAAAAAGAAACAAAGGAATGAGTTACCAGATCCGGAGATGGTTTTAGAGTCGAGTTCGGAGTCGAGGGAAGCAAGTAGTGAGGAATTGAAATCGGGGTTAAATCGATCGGCGTTAAAATCTACCCAAAAGAAGGAGCGATCGGATGGGAGTGAAGAACGGAAAATAGAGATCTGGGGAGAGAAATATGCGCTAGAATACTTAAAGAAAAAGTTCAGCGATAAATACCCTCAAGGGGAATTAGTAGCAACAGAGTCTGGTTTCGCGATCGTCCTTGCAGGGAAAAACATAGTAGAGGTAAATTGGGTGAATCAAATCGGGGATAAGGGAGAAGCTTACGATCTCAAAGTGGTAGAAAATGGCAATCCAGAGTATATAGAAGTGAAATCAAGTAAACCAGCAGGAAATAAGAACTCGGTCAAGCTTTATGGATGGCAATGGAAATTTGCTGCTTCGATGGGAGAAAAATTCCATATCTATCGGGTGTATAATGCAGGAACGCCCAGAGCAAGACTGGCGGATATCGCCAATCCCACCCAGCTTTGGCAACAGGGGAATCTCCGTGTAGATTCTGTTTATATTAGAATGTAGCTTGAAAACGATGAGATTATTGTTTTGGAACCAGGAAAGGTGGTGCAGCGCGGCGACCACGAAGAGTTATGGAATGTCGATGGTGCCTATGCCCGGTTGATTCGTTCTGAAGGAGGGGCGATATAACTATGAAAAAAAACTGTGCATTGCCCACCCTTACGTCACCTTGAAGATGCTGTGACCATAACTTCCCCTACCCAGTGTCATTCAACAACTACTTGAACAAGCACGAAGACCGCCAGCTGCGTCTCCGAGATCTTCATCGTCCAGTTACACTAGTGCTTGGTTAATTGGTTGCCGTTCAATGAACCCGTATAATAATGAATTCACCTTAATCCTTCCTCAAATTATGGTCGGGAATTTTCGGCCATTATCCGATCATTTCCTGCCAAGTCAACTCCAACCAATTATGCTGTCGATCGGCCAACTCCTCCAAGGTCAAGTAAGTCAAGGCCATTAATAGCTTAACACCCCGATCGCCCGTTGCCAACTCCTGCTGATGAGTCAGATTAAACCCCTGCAAATTATCCGCCGCATCCTTTACCAACCCCTGCAAAATCTTAAAAGCACCCTCACTCAGGGGCGGTTCGCCGCGATAATTTTCCAACCTCCCTCCGGGACGATAATCCGGAAAAGATTCTAACCCCACAAACCGCAAAAACCAATCCGCCCGATAGCGACCCCCATTGGCCGCGACAATGCCTTGGTAGTCAGCAATCAACTCATCCAGCAAGTTATTCCTCATAGAACCAAACAGGCGACGGGTAAAATAATGAGTGCATTCATGTGACAAACGAATGATCAAAGATAATGAGTGCCATGTACTTTCATCCATTCCCATGTCCCCAGCACTCACTGCACTATAATTACCCCGACTGAGAATTATCAAGCGGTCTTGATAGAGATGTTTCTGGGGAATCAAGCGCTTGAATTCCCCTTGCCAATCTGACTCACTCACCGGTTCTGTTTGATTCGCTTCCCAACTAGCGCGATACTGACGAATTCGATCCCAATTATTAAAACCACTCACCATCGTAGCACCCATTGAATCCGGTATAGGGTGAGGTTCATTCCGCTTAGTTAAAGCTTGCACTAAACTGACAAAATCCTCTCGACATCCAGCAATGATTACCGGAATTTCCCCCGTCGCACTTTCATGGATAATTAGCTTTAGGGACTCAGGTTCCTTTAAGATTAAACCCGTTGCTAATGCCATTCCCCTTGTGGGTTGACCTTTGCGAGTGGCCCGGCGGTATTCCTCAGTTTCACCGATCCCAGGGGCGATCGGGAATTGCAGTTGGACTAGGCGTTCCCGCAAAGCTGCAAACACCCCCAGTTCGCGACTTTGGGCCAGATATTCCCGCCAAGCAGCCACATGGGGTTCTGGTTCCAAGGGAAATGGTGGGCGATCGGCTAATGAGAAAACATTTTCATTGTACGCAAGTAATTCCTCGATTTCTGCTGGATTAGCACCATAGGATGCGAGGATGTTGGCACGGGTTTCAATTGACATAAATTAGGATATCTTATAACTTAACCTCAAAAAATTATGTTAAGTGTTAATGTTAATCACTTTGATTTCTGCTTTATTAAATAATCTTGAATTGGCTGTTATTATCGTCAAATTATCTCCCTTAAAATCGGCATCGTGAGTCACAAATTTCAGCCCCTTAGCCTTGCACAATTCCGCCAACATCCGATCGTTAAAATCAGCATTTACTCCCGCATAATCTACCACGATCGCCTCCAAGTCCACTGATTCAAAACCGCTATCAATTCGCTCAGACTTTCCCACTATCCTCTGAGAGTATTTAGCAATCTGTTCAGCAACAGGTTTGAAATCAGCGCTGTTGCGAAAAGCCTTAAAGTTTGATTGCTTCGTTACTGCTGGCAAGTTATTGTAAACAAATCGAGCGTATGCGTTAATAAATTCCGACAGTATCAGAACATCGATAAAGATGGGAACTTTCGCACTTCTAATTCGCCTAAAAGCCAAGTTATATTTTCTTTTGACTCGCGGATATCGATCGCCTTGGGGACTATAAAGGTATAGCCATATTAGCATCAAACAACAGCGCGTCATTCGGCATTAATTGGTACTCGTCTATGGGGTAAACTTGCTTACTCATCTTCATCCCCCAAGAATTCCTGTGTCGCTTCCCGAAATCGCTGCGGGTCTTCTAAATACCTCTTTTTCCAGTATACTACATCCTCAATAAATTCCCGATCGTCCGCTGCGATCTCGACAAAGCTGAGAGAAGATTGGATCTGTTCAAAAGGAAACGATTCATACAACTGACCGATCGCATCAATGGCCAGGTCAAATCTTCCGCATCCTTGAAGGAAAGAATCACATTTTTACTTGATTTAAAAGCTACTGCAATCCGATCGTAAACTTTTTGAGCATCCTCAGACGCTATACAGAGATTATCTCCAATCACTTCAGTTATAACAATCGCGATCGCAGTTTGAGGATGGATCTCAGTTAAAGAATTCATATTCACTCCTGGGTGAGTTTCCCTTAAGATAGTTAATTTTTAATGGTTAATTGGCAATTACAAATTTTAATTCTGGCATATTTGCGTAGTCATAGATAGTCTGGTCCCAGCACTTCCAGCGTAGCATATGTGAATTTCAGTGGGTCTTCTAAATACTCCTTTGTATCTGCAACTACATCAGCAATCAGATCGGCATCTTCCGGCTGAATATCGATTATTTTCGCTGCAATTCTATCTTCAGGAAACCAGTGATACAATTGACCGCTCGCCTGACTGAGGAAAGCTGGAGTAATATCTTCACAATTAAGGAAGGAAAGAAACACATTCTTGTTCTTTCTCAAGGCTACTGCAATCTGTTCGTACAATTTTCGACCGTCTTCACAGGCGATACATAAGCTGTCTTCAATCACTTCATTTATAACAATCGTGACTGCATTTTCAGTTTGAGTAGGTGAGTAACTTAAAACATTCATGATTGGGTGAGGGTAATTTTCCCTGATAAATATCCTGCGGGTTATTGATATTTTATAGCTGCCTCGCAGTCTGCTAAAATCTGAGTCTTGAGATCGTCCAGAGAAGCAAATTTTTGTTCCGGTCGAATATATGCTTCCAGACTCACCGTCAAAGTCTGTCCGTACAAATCCCCGGACCAATCTAACAGATGTACCTCTACAGTTTGACGGGTGCCATTTACCGTGGGGCGTTTTCCCAGATTCATCACACCTAGGACCGGACTTGCGATCGCCTCACAGGAAACCCGTACCCCGTAAACACCTTGTCTGGGCAAAAACTTTTCGGGAGGTAACTGCAGGTTAGCCGTAGGAAACCCGATCGTTCTGCCTAGCTGTTCCCCTTTCCGAACAACTCCCACCAGACTATAGGGGCGTCCCAAAAGTCTGTTTGCTTGGCTTAGTTCGCCATCCTCTAATGCCTTGCGGATCAGTGAGGAACCGATCTTTCCTTCCACACAGGTTTGTAACGGCGCGATCGCCACCCGGACGCCAAAACCCGAGGCGATCGAGAGCAAATCACCTGCCGTTCCTCCACGCTGAGAGCCAAAGCGAAAATCTGCCCCCACCGTCACCAGCTTTGCTTGCAGCTGCTGCACCAGAATTTTGGCCACGAACTCCGAGGCACTCAACTGGGCCAGATCGCGATCGAAAGGCAACAGTACAACCTGTGCCACCCCGAGGGCCTCTAGCTGCTGCACCTTTTCCGGAGTGGGAGTCAGCAACAGACGGGGTTGGCCCGTAAAGAACTCTTGGGGATGAGGATTGAAGGTGACCACCGTTGCCCATACCGAGTCTGCCACCTGAAAAATCGGGTTAATTACCTGCCGATGCCCCCTATGGACGCCATCAAAATTTCCCAGGGCGATCGCCGTCGGTTTTCTAGCATTATTTAGGGATTTTGCCAAGCACACACGCTTACACTATTCTTACACAAACTGGCACTTACCACCTAACTAGCAACTATAACGTTTCTTTTGTGGAAATCTTTTCTGTTTCTATGGGTTTTGGATTGGGTGCAGACGGTACCACCAGAGGTATTGATAGCCCTTCCCTGGCCATCATACTACCAGGAAACTCTTGAGCCACTTGTTCCCCAACCCGATCTAGAAAATCATCATTATGCAGGGGGTCGTGGTGGAATATCACCAGTTTTTTCACCTTCGCCGCCTTTGCCACCTTCACAGCTTCTTTCCAAGTCGAGTGTCCCCAGCCCACCTTGCTCGATTTTGGCGAGTAGTATTCCTCATCCGTGTAAGTGGCATCATAGATCAGCACATCCGCATTCCGAGCCAGCCACAATACATTTTCATCCATCCGGTCTGGGAAATGTTCTGTATCCGTGATATAGGCAGCTGCATGACCTCGCCAGTTTACCCGGTAGCCCACTGCTTCCCCTGGATGGTTCAGCAGAGCATTTTCCACCTCGATCTCTCCGATTTTCACCGGTTTCCCTATCTTGAGATTATAGAATTTCAGGTCCGCGCCCATGATCTGCAAGGGCACCGGAAAATTTGGGTGGAGCATTTGGTCGTTCAGCCGTTGCTCGATCGTCGAGCCATTGGGAGCCACCGAGCCGTGGATATGGAAGCAGTTCCCCGGAATGAAGGCCGGGATAAAGAACGGGAAGCCCTGGATATGGTCCCAGTGGGAGTGGGTAAAAAACAGATAGGCTTCTACTGGCATTTGCGACAGCAGGGTTTGCCCCAAAACTCGCAGGCCCGTTCCGCCATCGAATATTAAGCGATCGCCTCCCAC
Source organism: Hormoscilla sp. GUM202 (assembly GCA_005518205.2). Taxonomy (GTDB): domain Bacteria; phylum Cyanobacteriota; class Cyanobacteriia; order Cyanobacteriales; family Desertifilaceae; genus Hormoscilla. The sequence goes on along the minus strand of RFFC02000056.1, from coordinate 16,180 downwards.
GCGCATTTCTAGACAGGAAGTATTTCCGCCATAGCGGACTGTTTCCGAGCCCGGACAGGCGATACTTCCTCGAACGCCCCAAAAATTTACTGTGAATTGGTTTTGCGTGTCAGACATGGGCGGTTTTTCCCGGATTCCACTAACTCTACCCAGTGAACGAGGCGAACTGCCTATTGTTTAACCTGAGCTGTTCGCTTTTGGCAATGGTTCTCCCACCAAATGCTACTTCAGGGGCCTCTCTTTATATTTTTTTAACATCTTAACAGTTCGCGTGTAGCCGTGGCGAAGCAGCAGCATCGCGCCACTCCCTTACCCACCCTTGCTCGTCTCCCCCTGGCTATCACCGGCTATCCCTCCCCTCGTTCCCTGGCTCCCGCCCGAGTCTGCCTCAAACAATGCTGCCATAAATGCTAAGCACTCGATGTCCCCAAAGCTAGTTAGATTATACTGCAAAGGAGTCACGCTGATGTAATTTGCACTAATTGCCCGTACATCTGTTGGGAGTTCCTCTGATTCTATACTATCTGGAAGCGAATCTGGCAATACTTCACCTGCTAACCAATAATATGTTTTCCCCCTGGGGTCCACTCTTTTTTTTAACACCTCATCATAGCGACGTACCCCTTGACGTGTAATTGCTACCCCTGCTATTTCTGAAGACGTAACTCCTGGCACATTTACATTCAGCAGCATTTTTGGTTTTTTCCCAAGCTGCTCTAACATCGCCAGCATTTCCGAGGCAAAACTGGCTGCACGTGCAAAATCACCATAGGCTACACTTGTCAGACTCAAGGCGATGCTGTCTATTCCCGAAAGATAGCCCTCCATTGCCGCTGATACCGTACCGGAGTACAATATATCTGTGCCTAAATTTGCACCCTGGTTAATTCCTGCGATCACCAAATCTGGAGGAGCCGAACTTAATACTTCTAGTCCTAGTTTAACGCTATCACAGGGAGTTCCCGTACAAGCCCAAGCTTTGATTGCCGGGTGAAAAATATCATCTACTCGTTCCGCGCGAATCGGTTTGTCTAGTGTCAGACTGTGACCAGTCCCAGACCGTTCGCGATCGGGGCAAACCACCGTCACCTCATGACCGGCTGCTACCAGGGTATTAGCCAGACTGCGCACCCCTAGTGCCAATATACCATCATCATTACTAATTAATAGTTTCATCTACTGTCCATTGTCAGTTCCGTGGGGTGGGCGACAATATCTGCCCGTCTCGCCTGTCCTAGAGGATCCCTGCCCAGTCTTTGCCTCTTGACTATAACCGGCAATATCGCCTTTATTTCTCCATCGAGCCCAGCTACAGTTATAAGCTATTATACGTTCAATTCCGACAAATCAGCTTAAATGGCCCAGCTACCAGAAGAAATCACCACTGTTTTCAGCTTGCAGCGGCTGCTGCTGGCAATTATCAATGAAGCCAATTCGACTGGATATACTATACTCGAACAGTATGGTGAGACAGCTGCGGCAATTACTGACTTCGATCTCCTCCAGAATACTAGAGAGCGGGCCCAAACTTATTACTCTCGTTTTTCTACACTTCTACTACGGATTGCCGAATCCTATCCCAGTGCTTCCCCTGCCATGCTATAATTACTAGAACAATCTATAGTAGAAGCACAAGCTGTTGTTCCTGCTTTAGTTGCTACTATCGAAGAAGCTAAAAGAGATTGGAACCTGTCATGACTCATAAACCACCACCTAGCTTAGAAAAAATTAAGCAAAGAGCAGCAAAAATGGAGGAAATTAACCAACGCTGGGATGCTCTAATTGTAGTTACTGACTACATAATTGCTGAATTAGAGGCAGATATTCGCAAGCACCCTCTCTACCGTTACAGGTTGTCAAGGGCAATGCAGAAGCTAAATCTGTCACCAGAAAAAATGTTGACATCATCAGGGACGATCGCCCCTCCCGAGAGTGGAAGCTAAATAAAAAATAAAATCTTCATAGCTTCAAATCTAAAGGCGCACAAAAATAATTCACGCCAGTTTTCACTACATAGATCACTACAGGAGTCGCCAAAAGGACTGGACAAACGTCTGTCTCGATTAAATGTCTCACTGCCTGGGCTAACCTCCCATTTAATAAATCTGCTTTCACCTCCTCAAGACAAATAGTAACGCGATATCTCTTGGCTAACCCATCTAACCAATCAAGTCGGTCTGGTTGAAGTCCGGCCTGAATTCCCAGGGAGATGGCAGCGTCTTCTAAGTCTCCCTCACAATCCTCGATCGCGTCAAGTGCTACCAGGGCTTCTGGATATTCTGCCAAGGCAGACCGATATCGGGCAATTTCTTGCGATGAAATTATAGTCATGGTCAGATTATAGCGGACCGCAGCCGAACGAGCGAGAGGTCCGAGACAATTTTAGATATCCTGGTGCCCTGCGAATCGCGCTAAACTCAGCATAAATCATAACGTAGCTTATTCCACCCCCAGCATGACTACTGAGCTGAGCGATATTGAGACAAAATTGGCAAGCCTCCGACAAGCAGCAATGGAGGCGATCGCCTCTGTTGACAGCCTAGAGGGCCTAGAAGAACTGAGAGTCAGCTATCTGGGCAAAAAGGGTCAGATATCGAAAATCCTGGGTGGCATGGGCAAACTTGACCCAGCCGATCGCCCCCGCCTTGGTGCTGCGGCCAACGAGGTCAAAGTTGCCCTGCAAAGCCAACTGGACAGTAAGCGGGAAGCCCTGCAACAAGCACAGATCCAAGCCCAGTTGGAAGCGGAAACCCTGGACGTGACTATGCCAGGAGTATATCACCGGCTTGGTCGCATTCACCCCCTCAACAGCACCTTCGACCAAGTGATCGATATCTTCGTGGGGCTGGGTTACACCGTAGCGGTGGGACCGGAAATGGAAACGGACTACTACAATTTTGAAGCCCTGAATACCCCACCGGACCACCCAGCCCGGGACATGCAGGATACCTTCTATCTACCGGATGGGAATCTCCTGCGCACCCATACTTCCTCAGTGCAAATACGCTATATGGAAGACAACGATCCACCGGTGCGGATCGTCGCCCCCGGTCGCTGCTACCGTCGAGATACCGTAGACGCTACCCATGCGGCGGTCTTCCATCAAATGGAACTGTTGGCCGTGGATGAAGGGCTGACTTTTACTGACCTGAAAGGGACGATCGCAGAATTTATTCACCAGATCTTTGGCGATGTCAAGATTCGTTTCCGTGCCAGTTACTTTCCCTTCACCGAACCCAGTGCCGAAGTGGACGTCGAATGGAAAGGTCGTTGGTTGGAGGTGCTGGGCTGTGGCATGGTTGACCCCAATGTCTTGAAAGCTGTCGGATACGACCCGGAAGTTTACACCGGCTTTGCTGCTGGCTTTGGCATCGAACGCTTCGCCATGGTGCTGCATCAGATCGATGACATTCGCCGCTTTTATAGCAGCGACCTCCGTTTCTTGCAGCAGTTCTGATCGGGTGTGGTCAAAACCTGTTGATCGTTCATCGGCCCTCCCAGTCGTCGGATCCCCCCAAACCCCCCTTAAAAAGGGGGGCAACCGGTGCGCCCCCCCTTCTGCAAGGGGGGGTTGGGGGGGATCGGGCTGCAACTAATGCATGACCACACCCGTTCTGATCTTTCTGATTTCCCTAGGGTGGGCGGTGGCCACCGGTGGATGGTGGTCGCGATCGCCCCCTGTCTGCTAGCGTCGGGCACCAGATAACGCCCACCAATACAAAAATCTTATCTTAAATTCACGATGTTGACCGAGGTAGACCCCGAAATCCCAAAACGTCTGGGAATAGACATAAATTATTTTTCCACCTTTTGCCAGCGGTGGGGAATTACCTATATGGCATTGTTTGGGTCAGTTTTACGATCGGATTTTCGGGCAGATAGTGATATTGATTTCTTGATTACCTTCGCCCCCAATGTGCGGCAGGGTTTATTAACCCTTGCTAAAATCAAGCACGAACTAGAATTCATTTTAAATCGCCCTGTAGATCTTGCACTCAAATATTCTATCGAAGCTAGTGACAATTGGATAAGACGGCGGGAAATATTATCAACAGCTAAAACTATCTATAAACAGGGATATAGCGGTTTTTATCCTGGTGAGGTACACCAACGATCCCCCTAAATACCCCTTAAAAAGGGGGACTTCCGGTTCCCCCCTTTTTAAGGGGGGTTAGGGGGGATCCCAGAGCAGTACAACCTCACTAGCTTGAGAAATGTTATAATGCATCATTAACTCTAATATACTGTCCCAGTCAAACAATATGCCTTATAGCGAATTCAAAACGATCGGGAAAGTAAAAGCTGATTTCAACCTGACAACTAGAGAAGGGGTGAGATTTCTCCCGGACCTAGACCCGATCGCCCCTTCCGAGATGCTGACAGCTTTTCTGCGGCAGAGTTTGCCCTTAGCAGTAGCAACCGGCAGCGAAAAGGCGCGATCGGAAATGATTATTGCTCCTGTTTTGCTAGAAGTCAGAGAAATATTAAAACAACAAATTAGCCTCTTCTCTGGGGAAGAGTTTAACGTCGATCCTGCCAGTGGTTTGAGTGGCTTTTGTGATTTTATTATTAGTCGATCGCCTGAATTGCTGGAAATAGAAGCCCCAGCAGTGGCGATCGTCGAAGCCAAACGAGCCGATATCAAAACTGGCATCAGTCAATGCGTAGCCACAATGGTTGCTGCACAACAATTCAATCAAGCGAAGCAACAACCCATCTCCAGAATTTATGGCTGCGTCAGTAGTGGCACCCAGTGGATATTTCTACAGCTTGAAAACAAAATAGTCACGATCGACTTAATGGATTATCCGCTACCGCCTGTAGAACAAATTCTCGCTTTTCTCCTATGGATGATTCAGGAAGGATAACTGATTACTGAAAACCACTCCCAGAGAGAGGTTGAGCCCTGTTTACATTTCTTAACATAGGCTGGCTTATTTGCACCTACCTGCGGGTGTGGTCATAAGTAGTTGATAGCCGGGTGCATTGATGAGACATGTATATAGCCCCTGCGCAGCGGAGGGGGCGTTAGGGAGCTGGGGCTTTGTTCATGTAGCCGGACCCCTCGTTCCCACGGCTCTGCCTGGGAACGGGTTCGGGCGGCGAGGCATCCTACCAACGGGTTTTGACCACACCCCCTACCGGGTGTAATTAAAAGTGATACTTAGGCATTATTAGCCAGTGCATGAAAGAGTGCGTGAAATGCGTGAAATAGTTCGTCTGGAACTGGAAGTTACATCTGGAGTATAACCGGTGGAACCCCAATTTTGAGCCGGTTATGTCCGTACAGTGGATGGGAAAGCCATTTTGGTTCTCCTGGGTTTATCTGGTAAAAAGTATAGCACAATACATTTTCACCAGGGAAAAAAGGCTGAAACCCTTGATTTTGCTTGACTATAAGATTTACTTATCACCCAAAACCCAGGAGACCCACCCAAATTGTAAATTTAATCCTGATGTGATATAATTGTATTTACAATTTTTCGAGGAAGCCAAAGCCGACGATGTCTGAATTAATAAAGGACAGTGTTACTGCCCAAAATAGTAGCTCTGCCGAATTAGCAGAAAGATTGCAAGCTCATCCAAATGTATTAGCTCGTGTTTCATCTATACTGGATATTATTGAAAATCAGGATAACAATTGTGAAACGGCGAGCGGGACGGAGTTAAAAATCATCTCCGAACTACAAAAAATGGGGAATGAGGCTCTTCAAGATTGGGGCAATTCCCAACAGAAAAAAAAAGCTCAGGCTTGTGAAAAATCTAACTCCTGGCGTCGTCATAGAAAAAAGCTACTATCTTGGCCTAGTCTGTTCGGAACGATACAGGTGATAGAACAAACTTTTCTTGGGGTTGAAAATGGTAAAGTATTTCGACCTTTTTCATCATCAGCCCAAATCCATTGCCGGGGTTATTCTTTACCATTACAACGAGCCATTACCGATTTTGGCGCTGATGTATCATTTGGAAGAATTCCCGAAAAACTACAAGAACATTACGGTATAACTGTACCGATTAGTTCGGCGCAAGCTATTACTCAAAAACATGCACGTGAGGTTAATATATCTCAAAAAAAAGAAGAACCATTAATTCCCAATATAGATGGAGTAGAACAGATAATTACAGAAATGGATGGCACGATGATTCCCATCGTAAAAACGACGCCAGCTCAAGATGATGATGAAATTACAGATCGCCGAAAAACCCGTGAATTGAGCTGGAAAGAAGCGCGTTTATCACTTGTGCGCATTCCTAAGGCTCAAGAGGGAATTATTGGAGGTACTGTAGGTACAGTTTCGGAAGCAGGAAAACAATTACTGCATAGTGCCATTCGTGCTGGTATAGGTCGCAATACTAAAGTTCATGGGATTGGAGATGGTGCCAGTTGGATTGTTAATCAGATAATGGGCTTGTTTGGAGAAAATGCTAGGTATCTAATAGATTTTTATCATCTGTGTGAATATTTAGCAGCAGCAGCTCCAGGAGCTAATGTACAGCAACGAAAAGATTGGCTGAAACAACAAAAACAAGAGCTCAAAAAAAATCAGGTACTCAAGGTACTAAAAAATTTATCAAAACATATAGAGCCGGAGCATATTGCTGATAAATTTGCTCCGGTCAGAGTCTGTTCACGATACATCAAAAACCGGCTTGAATACTTAGATTACAAAGGTGCTATGGGTGCATCCCATATTTGCCTCGCCGCCTACAAGCCAGTTTCAGTTATGTGCATGCGTAGGCATCATCCCCAAAATGTGCAACGCCGTGGATAATTGTGCAACGGCAAATTTGTTTATGGGGATTTCTTTATTGGTGACTGGTGCTTCGTCTAAATTCTGCCAGTGCGTTCGACGCGGAAGTTTGATAATCTTTTCGACAACGGGCCGCTTGGCTTTCAGGCAGAAGCAGCACAAGGCTTGTTGTAATGGAGTCCCGTTCTGGGGTGACTTCGGATCTATCTGTTGCTGGACCGAAGAGTTTATAGCGTCTAATGGGGAGACCTGAATTCCACGCCTGCTACAAGCATCCCGTGTATTGCTGCTACTTCCGTCCTGACAAGGTTTGGGCGTTGTAACCGCATGGGTTCTCCAGGTCTTCTCTTAGACTGCCTTTGTCGTGCAACTTTTCTGAAAAATTTGGGGGATTTTTGTTTGGGTGCTGGCGACTGCTTTCATATGCCGGTGCTAACTAGCAGGACGTTGGATAATCTTTTCGACAACGCGCCGCTTAGCTTTGGGGTCGATGCCAATTATGCGCACGTATTCGCCGCTGTGTTCGGACAAGATAGCTGAGACTGTTTCGATCGCGTCGGACTGTGCAGAGGCAGTAATTGATTGGGCGCTTTTCCAGGAACTGGTGCGGAAACGGCGTCGATCTGCGTATTCTATCCCAATGTGATAACCGGTGCTGAGTAGCTGTTGCAGCTGTTCGACTACTTCTGGACTGAGTTGTGTACTCTGTAACGATCCATTACTGCTGCTGACTTGAGGGGTTGCCTCCGGTTGTGGTACTGGCGGGGGATTCCCTGGCGCCATATCTGGGCGATCGCCCCAGTACAAGTTTTGTATACTCTCGCGATCGCCCCATGGTCTCTACCCGCTACTGTTCCCTGGCCATCTGCTGGCCAAACTCCATTAATCTTTGGAGGCTGAAATCGGGCTTTTGAAATTCTGGCGGTTTGTCGGCACTGTTGACAACGCGGGATCCAACTCTCTCTATGCCTACATTATGGATGAACTCGAGGATCTGTTCGTCCCAAAGGCGCGATCGCAGTGTACTAAAGAAGTCGATGGCCTGTTTGGGAAAGCATCTACCAGTTGTTCGATCTCCAACCCATCTTCGGCAAATATGCCGCCGACTATGCCGATTCTGTCTTCCCGATCGGGTCGAGAGTAAAATTTGACCATGCGACCGTCGCGAATTAGAGGTGCATAGAGGGTGGAAAAGTCATTACCAGTGACGATAATGGGGACGCGATGGAGAGGGTTAGCGTCATAACTGCCAGGAAGTTGCACGTCAGTGGGGCGATCGGCGATATTCATGAGTGTGCCGTGTACCAACTGGGTATTGACAGTATATTGGGTGCCTCGGTCCATCCGTCCTGCCCCTGCATCGAAATCATTAATCATCAGGACGGCCATTTTGCCCCGAACTTTAATTAATTCTGCTGCTTCCCGATAGCGGAGGCGGATCACCCGAGAGTTTTGAACTCGAGGGCGACCTTACCAATTTATATGTAGAAGATTTGAATGGTGATGGCCGGGATGAGATTCTGGTTCAGAAAAAACATCCCCGAGGGGAGCGGTCCCGTACTTTGAGGATATTGGGCTCGAATGATGGAGAAAATTTCACCGAATATCTACTTCCCTCAGCGCTTCAGTTTAACGGTGACGGCAGGAAACTGTATATTGCCGATTATGATGGCAATGGCTTTAACAACGATCTCCTGGTTCAGAGTTTTGCAAACGAAGCGCGGCTATACAGCATTGACTTTCAATCAATTCTCGATGCCAGCGTTGACCAATCGATTCTCAATGCCGGTGATTATGCAGCCCTGAAGGCTCTCCATGCCAGTACTTCTGGGAAGCGCTGGAAAAACAAGACAGGCTGGGATTTCGACAGCGAAACTCCCCCCTCTGTTGATGCTGTAAATGGCTGGTTTGGGGTGACGGTAGTGGGCAACCGGGTGACGGCGATCGACCTGCCCTCCAACTCTTTGAGCGGTACGCTCCCCTCTGCGCTCGGCGACCTCGGCAATTTGCAACAGCTCGACCTGTCGGAGAACGACCTGACCGGTGCCATCCCCTCCGAGTTAGGCGACCTCGGCAATTTGCAAGACCTCGACCTGTCGGAGAACTCCCTGAACAATGCCATCCCCTCCGAGTTAGGCGATCTCGGCAATTTGCGAGAGCTCTCCCTGTCGGAGAACGACCTGAACGGTACGCTCCCCCCTGAATTAAGTTCGCTCGGCAATTTGCAAGAGCTGCACCTAGACAACAATCACGTGACCGGTACGCTGCCCTCCGAGTATGGCAGCCTCAACAATTTGCTTGAGCTGTATTTGAACGGCAATTCCCTGACCGGTACTATCCCCCTTAAGTATTTCTCGTTCAGGAATTTGCGAAATGTGCAAACCCTCGATCTGAGCAATAATTCTCTGACCGGTACCATCCCCCATAGGTATACCCAAGTCAAGTTGGTAAACCTCGATCTGAGCAATAATTCTCTGACCGGTACGATCCCCTTAGTATATAGTCTCGCTGCAAACAACGGAGTCCTCAGCAACCTTGACCTGTCCAACAACCGCCTGCGCGGTACGATCCCCGACAGTGTCAAGGCTTTGTCAACAAACGAACAATTAGAAAACCCACCCTATCTGAAAACTCAAATTCCCGATGTCGAGGCTGGTGAGAACTTCAGCCTCAACGTCAGCACTCACTTCGGCGACATCAACGACAATATTGCTAGCTACGGCGCCGAGGGTTTGCCAGACGGTTTAACCATTGACTCTAGTAGTGGGGCGATCGCCGGCACCCCTACCGTGTCGGGCGCTTTTACCGTGACGGTAACGGTTGAGGATACGGCGGGAGGCGAGGTAGAAGATGAATTTAATATTGAGGTTCGACAGCTTCTCGATGCCGGTGATTATGCAGCCCTAAGCGATCTCTATAACAGTACGAGTGGGGGGCGTTGGAGCAACCAAACAGGCTGGGATTTCAGCAGCGAAACTCCCCCCCTTGCTGAGGTTGTCTCAAACTGGCATGGGGTGACGGTAGAAGACGGTCGGGTGACGGCGATCGACCTGAACAAGAACAGCCTTGACGGTACGCTCCCCTCCGAGTTAGGTTCGCTCGGCAATTTGCATACGCTCGACCTGAACAACAACGGCCTGAACGGTACGCTCCCCTCGGAGTTAGGTTCGCTCGGCAATTTGCAAAACCTCGACCTGTCCGTAAACGACCTGAGCGGTACGCTCCCCTCTGAGTTAGGCTCCCTCGGCAATTTGGAAAAGCTCTATTTGTACAAAAACTCCCTGAGCGGTTCCCTCCCCTCGGAGTTAGGCTCCCTCAGCAATTTGCAAGAGCTGTACCTGTACAACAACTCCCTGAGCGATATTACCATCCCCTCTGAGTTAATCTCCCTCATCAGTTTGACAAAGATCCGGCTGGACAACCCCTTGGGTACGGGTGACGAATTTCAAGGCAAATTAGCGGTACGCTTCCCTCTGAGTTAGGCTCCCTCAGCAATTTGCAAGTCCTCGACCTGGAGTACAACCCCATGATGAGCGGTACCATCCCCTCTGAGTTAGGCTCGCTCGGCAATTTGCAAGTCCTCGATCTGTCCTACAACCGCATGATGAGCGGTACGCTCCCCTCAGAGTTAGGCTCGCTCGGCAATTTGCAAGTCCTCAACCTGGAGAACAACCGCATGATGAGCGGTACGCTCCCCTCAGAGTTAGGTTCGCTCGGCAATTTGCAAAACCTCGACCTGCGAGCGAACTCCCTGAGCGGTACGCTCCCCTCAGAGTTAGGTTCGCTCGGCAATTTGCAAAACCTCGACCTGCGAGCGAACTCCCTGAGCGGTACG
>RFFC02000056.1:0-5462 GCA_005518205.2 Hormoscilla sp. GUM202 | reverse complement strand
GGAAAGATACGACTCGAGCGGTACGAGGGGGACCGAATTTCACGGGGGAGCAAAAGACAATGACTTCGGGAGCTACTTGGAGAAGAGAAACGATTTGCTTTACGGAAACGGGGGCAACGATCGCCTCGAAAGCGGACCTGGAGAAGATACCCTCTATGGCGGAGCTGGAAACGATGTCCTAGGTGGCGGAGATGGAAAAGATCTGCTTTATGGCGAAAATGAAAATGATACTCTTTATGGCGGAGCTGGAGACGATACCCTCATAGGCGGAAGAGGAGACGATTACCTCCACGGGGGCGATGGAAGCGATATGCTTTATGGAAACTCGGGTGCGGATATTTTTAACTTGCAGGTGGCCCATCACGAGAACGGAGACCCGCGCTTCGACGACCATAAGACCATCGGCGACTTTGAGAATGGGGCGGACAAGATCCTGTTATCAGGTGATTTGTCTTTTTCTATGTTAGAATTCGTCTCGATGGGCAGTTCGACTGCCATTCAGTTCCACTCTGAGGCCTTTTTAGTACATCCTAGAACCAGAGAGGATGTTTTTGTAGGGGGCGAACTGTTGGCAATTTTGCCGGGAACTACTCCGGATCAATTTGATTCAACTGATTTTGTAAGGGTAGTAGGTTAAAACCTGCCGCTACAGGAACTCAGCCCGCGCGGAGGGGGCCCTCCGCGTGCAGGGGCTAGATTATAAAAGTGAGATGGCACCCAAGTTATTCTCCTCACACCAATAAAGTATTTCTGGATCGAGAGTACTTTTGGCAGGAGTTTCTGGTTCCCCCACCACCTTGATGATAATACTGGGTTCCTTTCGTCTAATTTGCTTTGGATAGAGAGGATTTACATTCTCGTCAATTAGATATTGAAGACTCATTATCTTGTTGTCTAGCTTTCCTTTCTGCTCTCAGTTGCCGCAGTTTTTCTGAAACCGGTGGCGGGTTGAGTCTTTGTTGCTCTCTCATTCTGTGACCGTGTTCGAGCCAGTTTCTCAGGTATTGGCCGATTTCTTCGGTATTTTGCAGGTAGTAGAGAATTGTGGCGTAGACTTGTTCTAAGGTTAAAGATGTATAGGTTTGGGCAATTTCTTCAGGAGTGCGACTGCGCTCTAGGTAGTCGTACAATATAGTTTCAATGCCAATTCTGGTTCCTGCCAGGCGAATATCGTCTGACCTCAGGAAGTTGAAATAATCTGTTAGAATTTTGCTTGACATTTTTTGCCCTCACAAAAACACAACTTGTTTTTATCATTATGGTCTAATATCATAAGTAGTCAAAACAAAAAGCGCCCCCCATCAAAGGAGAGCGCTTTTTGTTATTTTAGCTAATAATTAGCCATTGATAGCGGGAGCCGTCAAAGCCACAGGAGTAGCTTCACCGGATGCCAAGTCTAAGGGGAAGTTATGAGCATTCCGCTCGTGCATTACTTCCATCCCCAGGTTAGCACGGTTCAGGACATCGGCCCAGGTGCCGATCACGCGACCTTGTGAGTCAATGATGGACTGGTTGAAGTTGAAACCGTTCAGGTTGAAGGCCATCGTGCTCACGCCTAGGGCTGTGAACCAGATACCGATCACCGGCCAGGCACCCAAGAAGAAGTGCAAGGAACGGCTGTTGTTGAAAGAAGCATATTGGAAGATCAAGCGACCGAAGTAGCCGTGAGCTGCTACGATGTTGTAGGTTTCTTCCTCTTGACCGAACTTGTAACCGTAGTTTTGAGATTCTACTTCTGTGGTTTCACGCACCAGAGAAGAAGTCACCAGAGAACCATGCATGGCGGAGAACAGCGCTCCGCCGAACACGCCAGCTACACCCAGCATATGGAAGGGGTGCATGAGGATGTTGTGCTCTGCTTGGAACACAAGCATGAAGTTGAATGTACCAGAGATCCCTAAAGGCATACCATCAGAGAAGGAACCTTGTCCGATCGGGTAGATCAGGAACACTGCGGTAGCGGCGCTCACTGGGGCGCTGTATGCAACACAGATCCAAGGACGCATTCCTAAGCGGTAGGAGAGTTCCCACTGACGACCCATGTAGCAGCAGATGCCAATGAAGAAGTGGAAGACGATCAACTGGTAAGGACCGCCGTTGTACAGCCACTCATCCAAGGATGCTGCTTCCCAGATGGGATAGAAGTGTAGCCCGATCGCATTTGAGCTGGGTACAACCGCACCAGAGATGATGTTGTTACCGTACAGCAGAGAACCTGCAACCGGTTCGCGGATACCATCGATGTCCACGGGAGGGGCAGCGATGAAAGCGATGATGTAGCAGGTGGTAGCGGTCAGCAGGGTGGGGATCATCAGGACGCCGAACCAGCCCACATACAGGCGGTTGTCGGTGCTCGTCACCCAGTTGCAGAACCGTTCCCAAACGTTAGCGTTTTCACGCTGTTGTAAGGTCGTAGTCATGTTTAGATGATTGCTATTTATTTTTCGAGGTACGTTGGCAGGTTGTTTTCCCTACCTGAATACAGCATAGCTAACTTGATTGCGTTTTGTAAACCCCTGTTAATTTATTTCTGCTTATGCCTCATAGAAGCTGAGCTTATCTTTAGCCTGGAGGCCATTTCATCTGTCGCCCGCCCAGAATATGCAAGTGCAGGTGGCATACGGTCTGACCGCCGTCGGCACCATTATTGATCGCCACCCGGTAGCCATTAGTTAAGCCAACTTGTTCGGCCACGCGCTTCACAGTTAATAGTAGATGTCCCATCAGGGCCTGATGTTGGTCTCCAGCATCGGCAAGCTTGGGTATGGGTTCTTTAGGAATCACCAGAATATGAACCGGCGCTTGCGGGTTCATATCTTTGAAGGCCAGGGCCAGGTCATCTTCATAAACAATATCGGCTGGGATCTCCCGGCGGATAATCTTACCAAAGATGGTATCTTGGGTTTCGCTCATGTTGTTCGTGCAGGCAGCAACTACAAGATCGTATCATCACTTGTGGAGGACTATAGGCCAGTTAATTTCAAATGCACCCAACTCCGATCGGGAGCATGTCAAGTTTGTAAATAAGTATTTTTGCTCAAAAACTAGCGCCGAACAACAGTTGCAAAACAAAAAGGAAGCATCTCTTATACTGCCCCGACCTGATGGAGCGTGCCATTCCACCCTAAAAATGCGGCACGGTTGTCAGTCACCAGTCACCAGTATATTGGTAAGTATGAGCATTGCTAGCAAAGAACCATCAACATAAGGAGCAAACGTGATGCTAGTGCGAGTTTGGAGTGCATCGATCGTGGGCATCGACGCCGTGAAGGTCGGAGTAGAAGTAAATGTATCGGGTGGTTTGCCTGGAACAGTGATGGTAGGTTTGCCAGATGCAGCGGTGCAAGAGTCCAAGGAACGGGTAAAGGCAACGCTGAAAAATGCTGGTTATGCTTTTCCGACGGGCAAGATCGTGATTAACTTGACTCCTGCTGACTTGCGGAAGGAAGGTCCCAGTTTTGATTTACCCATTAGCATTGGCATTCTGGCCGGTTCTGAGCAAGTTAGCCCTCACCTACTGGGAGATTATCTCTTTTTAGGGGAAGTCTCCTTGGATGGGAGTCTGCGTCCTGTAGCTGGCGTACTTCCCATTGCGGCGGCAGCGGAAAAGCTGGGTATTGTGGGCATGGTTGTGCCAGCGGATAATGCTCGGGAAGCAGCTGTGGTACGAGGCTTAAAGGTCTATGGCTTCGGCCATTTGTCAGAGGTGGTTGATTTTTTGGATCGTCCCCAACTTTATCAGCCCCTAGAACTGGATGGGATAGCAGAATTGGTCAGTTCTGACTTAAATGTAGCCGATCTTAGAGATGTGAAAGGACAAGCTCATGCCCGTCGGGCCCTGGAAATAGCGGCTGCTGGAGGACATAATCTCATCTTTGTCGGACCACCTGGTAGCGGTAAAACCATGTTAGCGCGACGCCTACCAGGAATTCTACCGCCATTGGCCTTTGCAGAAGCTTTGGAGGTAACTCAGATCCACTCGGTGGCGGGGTTACTCAAGCATAATAAAGGATCTCTAGTGACCTCGCGCCCCTTTCGCAGTCCCCATCACTCTGCTTCTGGCGCTTCCCTGGTGGGGGGTGGCAGCTATCCGCGTCCGGGAGAGATCTCTCTGGCCCACCGAGGCGTGTTGTTCCTGGATGAGTTAACAGAATTTAAGCGTGACGTGCTGGAGTTCCTGCGTCAACCTTTGGAAGATGGTACGGTCACCATTTCCCGCGCCCGCCAAACTGTCAGCTTTCCAGCTAAGTTTACTCTGGTTGCCAGTACCAATCCTTGTCCTTGCGGCTACTATGGCGATAATATTCAACCTTGTACTTGTTCTGGCAGACAGCGAGAGCAATACTGGGCCAAGCTTTCCGGACCCTTGATGGACAGAATTGACTTGCAGGTAGCCGTAAATCGTCTAAAACCCGAAGAGATTACCAGACAAGCAACTGGAGAAGAGTCGGCACCGGTGCGCGTCCGGGTGCAAGCAGCCAGGGAACGGGCCCAACAACGCTTTTCACGAGATCCCTCGGTGCGTTGCAACGCGGACATGCAGAGTCATCACCTGCGAGAATGGTGTCCTCTGGATGACTCTATCCGCAATTTGTTAGAAACGGCGATTAGAAGACTGGGCCTCTCCGCCCGGGCCACCGATCGCATTCTCAAAGTAGCCCGTACCATCGCAGACCTTGCTGGCGACGATCGGCTACAAGCCCAACATGTAGCCGAAGCGATTCAGTACCGTACAATTGACAGGATGTAGTAACTTAAATACTTAAAATGGGATGATGGGATTACAGCTTATGGGATACCCAGCGGGCTGTTGCGATTCCCTGTACTTGACAGAAACTTTATATACCAAGAGCAGAACTTTACACTAGCTATTGAGAGCAAGTCTACCTTACTGGGGTGGTAGGAAGCCCATAGGAGGGATGGAATCTGAACATTCGCTATTAACTGGTAACTGGTAAGCTTAAACCGATCGCCAGCTTTCGAGAGACAAAGTTCTGACTTGGCCCAAGCGCTGAAAATCCCTATCTGTCGAAACGATTGTTAGTCCGTGACGGAGGGCGATCGCGTGCCGCGTAGCTACATCCTTAAAATTTCGTTGCACAAGTACTTATGCCCGCATGGTAAACTCGCTCCGTATCTCCAGGCGATCGGGCCTCGTCGCAAGCAGTAGCGTGAAAGCAGATCGCGGATGTTCTACCAATTGTGATTGCGGTCACTTCTGACTTAAACAGATGCAAGATGCCCCCACGGCCAACTCGCTCCATAAGGTTACACCGTGCGAGCAGTAAGGTTACACCCTGCGAGCAGTAAGGTTACACCGTGCGAGCAGTAAGGTGAAAGAGTGCGAGCAGTAAGGTTACACCCTGCGAGCAGTAAGGTGAAAGAGTGCGAGCAGTAAGGTGAAAGAGTGCGAGCAGTAAGGTTACACCCTGCGAGCAGTAAGGTGAAAGAGTGCGAGCAGT
>RFFC02000055.1 GCA_005518205.2 Hormoscilla sp. GUM202 | reverse complement strand
CCGACAACTGACAACCTTCCACAAACCTAATAGACTCTGAAGGATTTAACAACTTGTTCAAACATCGACTTTCCCTTGGGTGCATCCCAGTTTTGCTTCTTGAGAATTGAGAATTGAGAATTGAGAATTGAGAATCGAGAATCGAGAATCGAGATCTGGGCTATTTTCCATTCTCCATTCGCAATTCTCCATTCGCAATTAGCATAATTTAATGCAAAAATGCAAAAGTGAGATGCTCCCCGACAGCTTATTGTTTTTCCGGAAAATCTCCTTTATCTGGGAAAGGCGATCGCCAAAATGTGGGAAAGTCGTCTGAAACTACTGTATCCCCAGCGTCGCTTTGAAGTCAACTATAATCAAGGGGAACAGAGTAGGGTCGTTGTCACCTTCCACCAAGTACGAGAGAACAGTTGCTGAGAAGATGGCAAAGGACGATCTCTTTTCTCTAGCGAAGCAAATATGAGATGCACCCTGTCGAGCCTCTGTTATTGACAAACGCGATCGGTCTGATGTAAGATAGGAGTAGATGTCTGCGGAGATAAGGCAAATGTTAGAATTACTGGCAAGAATCACAGTTAATCCTCGACAATGTGGAGGTCGTCCCTGTATTCGGGGGATGAGAATTCGTGTATCCGATGTACTGGACTTATTTGCAGCGGGTCTGAATGCAGAACAAATCTTAGCAGAAATGCCCGACCTGGAAATCGAGGATCTGCAAGCGGCACTTGTTTATGCTGCACGTAAGAGAATTGTTAATTGTTAATTGAGAATTGTCCAACAGCAAAGCAATTCTCGTTGCTACGACAACTCCGTAGAGAGCCAGTCCTCTAACCTCAGACCCGGAACCCGCAGCATATCAGAATCGTGAGAAACCAGAATCAAGTCCCGGGCGATCGCCGTTGCTGCTATCAAAATATCAGCATCTTCCAGTCTGCGCCCCTTACCTTTTAACTCGGCATGTATTTCTGCCGCTCTTTCTAAAATCTCTAGGTCGCTTGGCAGAATTTGATACTTTTTGCACAATTCATTCAAATCATATAGCTGCCTAGTGGCATTAACAGCAATCAATCCTCTTTTCACCTCATAGTAAGTCATTCCTGGCAAGTAGACTTTTTCTCCCAAAATATCCAAATCTCCCAACTTTTGACGGATTTTGGCATTTTTCTTCAAAATCGCCGTGACTATATTTGTATCGAGCAGGTAACTCATGTCGCCAACTATCTCCCTTCTACTGCCGCATCGAAGATTTCCATTTGCTCTGGCGTGAGCAGGTTTAAAGTTCCCGAAACAGCCTCTCTGACCATTATTCTATCCACCCTTGCGGTCAGTTCGTCATCGTCTATATAGAGCAGTTTTTCTGGAGAAACCCGTTCTAACAGATTTGAGAAAACTTGCATTATTTCGTCTTTGTCTAATCGCTCTTGGAATAGATACTCACTTTGCATCAACCTATCCACTATCTCCGAGATTCGGCTAATGACTGTATCCTTGGTAGTATAAACTTGGGTCATAATGTTCTCCTTGTCAACTTGACACTAACAATTCCTCGTTCCCTGCCGGAGTCAGGGAACGCCCTCTTGAGGCTCTGCCTCCCGGGAATAAAGGGAGGCGGGAGCCTCCAAATACCCGTTCCCAGCGGGGACACTGGGAACGAGGGGGTAGCGTACTGACTACAGGCATCTGTCACTGAGCCTGTTCTCCAGCAAGCCGATCCTCTTTGGACAGGAAAGGTCTCAGATCCACAACCAAAGGTTGCGATCGATCTCTGGTAGGGGACTCGGATGAAGATGGAATATTGATTTGGTCGATCGCCTGGGTCCGCCGCCCCAAATTATCTGGTTGACGAGTGGGAATACATCAAATTATAGGTTGCGCTCAATCCTGAGTGCAACCTTGCAAGAAGCTCTGGAACTTCTGCGATCGGGCGAAGCATTAGTAGAGATTAGCGGGGATTAGTCATTATATCAGTCCCTTCCTAGTTCCTCGTTCCCTGACTCCGGCGACTCCGGCAGCTCACGCCCTCCCTTCTACTGCTGCCTCGAATATTTCCATTTGCTCTGGCGTGAGCTGGTTTTCTGTTCCAGAAACAGCCTCTATCATCATTATTCTATCCACCCTTGCGGTCAGTTCTTCATCGTCTATAGAGAGCAGTTTTTCTGGAGAAACCCGTTCTAACATATTTGAGAAAACTTGCATTATTTCGTCTTTGTCTAATAGCTCTTGGAATAGATCCTCGCTTTGCATCAACTTATCCACTATCTCCGAGATCCGGCTTATGACTGTATCCTTGGTAGTATAAACTTGGGTCATAATGTTCTCCTTGTCAACTTGACACTAACAATTCTTCGTTCCCTGACTCCGGCTGTGTCCCCCGGTCGGACCTGCAATATAGATAATATTCAGATCCTTAGCCTTAATCATCCGGTTGAGGTGAACGTAGATAAAATTAAGACCGGGAGTAGTGCCCCAATGTCCCAACAGCCGAGGTTTAACATGTTCTAGTTTCAGAGATTCTTTGAGCAGGGGGTTGTCAAACAGATAAATTTGTCCCACCGAAAGGTAGTTCGCCGCCCGCCAGTAAGCATTCATCTTCTGCAACTCTTCTGGGGCGAGGGGTTTTTCTGACGTTATCGCTGTAGCAGCTATGGGTCTTTCCGTTGTAACTGTCATATTCGGTACAATTATTGTTTTGGTGATTCTTCTCCAACTTAAAGGTTGCTGCCATGAAGTGAATAATAATTTTAGTATCTTTTAATGTTGACTCAGATTTAACCGATAATTAAGAAAATGTTGAGATCTAAAAAGAAGGGGAGATAAAAGAAAAATGTTGTATAATCAAAAAACGCGGTCACTCTAGCATGGTGGGGCGAGAGGATGTTAGGATGGTCCGATCGTGTCCGAGAGCGCCCACCCATGTCGTTGCCGAGTTGGTGAACGACAGGGTGGGCGTCTCTGGACACGATTCGCCTGTCTAGACAAGGAAACAGGTTAAGAAAAGGATAACCATGAGCTTAAAATTGTATTTTATCCGACATGGGAAAACGGTTTACAGCTCCCTAGATCCGGAGTTGACCAGCGTGGGGATAAAAATGGCAGAACAGTTTGCCGCAGCCTATCATTCTATCCCCTGGGTAGCAGCCTATGTAAGTCCCATGCAGCGGACGATCGCGACGGCGAAACCCTTATGTACGGCAGTGGGACTGGAAATGCAACTGCGGGATGGCTTAAAAGAGATAGCCTATGGGAAGTGGGAAGGTCAGTTACCAGAAACGGTAAATAGAGATTTCCACGATGACTACGTCCGCTGGTTAACGGATCCGGGTTGGAATGCACCGACAGGGGGGAAAGAGGAGTAGACATCGCCCGTCGTTCCGAAGCAGTGATTCACGAGATCGGCGAGAATTATCAGATAGGGAATGTTTTGGTAGTCTCCCACAAAGCAACTATTAGAATAATTCTATGTAACCTATTGGGAATTGATGTGGGACGCTTCCGCGATCGCATCGCCATGCCAGTTGGGGGAGTCAGCGTAGTGGAGTTAGGAGTTCACGGTCCTCTGATGCATGCATTGGCAGACCGCAGCTATCTGGAGGAAAACCTGCGATCTGTACCCGGTCATTAATATATTGATAGTTACGCGATAAGAATAGAGGCGAACCATGAGAATAAGAGACAAAATATGTAGTCGGTTTTCAACCGACTTTAGCTATTAGGCGGGGGTTTGAACCCCCGCCGGGCCAGGAGGCAAAGAGACAAAATTTGAACCCCCGCCGGGCCAGGAGGCAAAGAGACAAAATATGTAGTCGGTTTTCAACCGACTTTAGCTATTAGGCGGGGTTTGAACCCCCGCCGGGCTAGGAGGCAAAGAGACAAAATTTGAACCCCCGCCGGGCCAGGAGGCAAAGAGACAAATAGACTGTTGAGTTGGGAATAAATGGGATGAAAATATTGGTACTAAACGCGGGTTCGAGTTCTCAGAAAAGTTGTCTGTATGAAATCCCCGAGAAGACATTACCCCAACAACCTACCGAACCACTTTGGGAAGCGAATATAGACTGGAGTGGATCTACAGATTTTGGCGAAATGAAGGTGAAAGCGAAGCTAGAAGTTAAACTGCCAGGGCGAGAAGGGGCGATCGCCCAAATGCTAGAGACTCTGAGTAGTGGAAAAACCCGGGTATTGCAGCAGTTATCGGAAATAGATATCGTCGGACATCGGGTGGTACATGGAGGTGCAGAATATTCCCAAGCTACTCTCATTACTCCCGCAGTTAAAGAGGCGATCGCCCGCCTAGTACCCCTAGCCCCCAGTCACAACCCCGCCCATTTAGAGGGAATAGAAGCGATCGAGAAAATATTAGGCAAGGTGCCCCAGGTAGCAGTATTTGATACAGCCTTTCACAGCCAGATGCCGAAAGCCGCTGTAGTATATCCGATCCCCTACGAGTGGTTTGAGCAAGGGATCCGTCGCTATGGGTTTCACGGCACGAGTCATAAATATGCATCAGGAAGGGCGGCCCAAATACTGAGAAAACCCTTAGCAGAACTGCGACTGATTACTTGTCATTTGGGGAATGGCTGCTCCTTGACAGCCGTCAAAAATGGAGTAAGTATTGATACAACAATGGGGTTCACGCCCCTGGAAGGATTAATGATGGGAACTCGCAGTGGTTCCATCGACCCAGCGATCGTAATCTACTTGATGCGCAAGTACAATTACGATGCAGATAAGTTAGATAAAATGCTGAACAAGGCTTCCGGGTTAAAAGGAATTATGGGAAAATCCGGAGATATGCGCCATGTTTTGCAGGCGATCGGGGAGGGAGACGAACAGGCGCAACTGGCCTTTGACATGTACGTGCATCGCCTGCGTGCAAGCATAGGATCTATGGTTGCGAGTCTGGGCGGTTTAGAGGCGATAGTCTTTACCGCAGGGGTTGGCGAAAATGCAGCAGCAGTAAGGGAGGCCACTTGCGCCGGGTTGGAGTTCCTGGGGTTGAAACTGGACAAGGAAAAAAATCTCTCATTTCCAAAAGACATGGATATTGCTACCCCAGATTCAGCAGTGCGCGTGTTGGTGGTGCAGACAGCAGAAGATTGGGCGATCGCCTGCGAATGTTGGTATAGTCGTTTTAAATAAGAATGATACAGCACTAAATAGCACAATAATCCCGGATAACTTCATCCAAGGATGTGCCTACAGGTGCATACATTCTGGCTCTCTTTAAGGCACTAAAATCATGCTCAAGATCATTGAGATCGGGAGAGTATTTTGGCAAAAATAATACTTGATGACCGGCCCGTTTCCAGAGATGCCCACCCTGTGGGCACTCTCGGAAACGGGCTGACTCTACTAAATCTTGAATCACGTTCTTTCTATGAATAGGTGCATTGTCCATGATTAATATTGAAGGGATTTTTAATGCGGGTAATAAATATTTGGCTAACCAACCTTCAAATCCATCAGCATTTAGACTACCTCTAAACAACATTGGCGCAATTAAATCTTTTTCTTTTTTTCTTCTACCTGCTACTAAATTTTCTCTGGTTCCCCGTTTACCTTGTTTTTCTCCATACAGTTTTTTACCTTTTTTTGACCATCCATAAATACAAGACTGAATATCCTCAAACCCTGACCGATCAATGAATACAAGACTTTCACTACAGTTTGATAAATTCTCGCAAAATCCTATAATACTTTATTCTTTCTTCCCTGTTTCTTTCTCGATATTTTTTTTTCGGGTAATTTTCATTTTGTTGAGTGCATACCAGATGGCAGTCGGGTGGACTCCAAATTTTTTAGCTCATCAATTTGGCATCAGGATTTTCTTGAACATCTTTTTCTAATGCTTTCCAATCCAGTTTTCTCTGACGTCGTTCCACCTTGGTTGGCTCTAGGTTTTGACGATTTAACCATCTGTATATAGTGGCTCGTCCTATCCCAAAAATTTTCGTGGCCTTCGTAATGGAGCCACCATTTTATATATAATTTATAACTTTTTGCCTTAAGTATAGACTGTACGACATTGTTATCAATCCTTAAAAAGATTCTCTTTTTATTTTAGCTTTTGTCTCTTTTTTAATTAAAATGACAATATCTTGGCTAATGGCCCAAACCTGCCCCAATGGGACTTGCCGTTTAATCATGTACCAATGATTTCGCTTCGATGTCCTTCGGGAAACTAGCAACGATGGAGCGCTTTCATATCTCGTGGGTGTGGTCAAAAGCAGTTGATATCCTGGCCAGAAGATTGCGCTGCGCGCACGCTCCGGGAACCCTCCGCTACAAGGCTACCGGTCCTACGCGAACGATGCCGATAGGTGACATGGCAGCGCACGCTCGTCATAATTTTACCCTCGTTCCCACGGCTCTGCCTGGGAACGCGCGACTTACCAACCGGTTTTGACCACACCCGGTGTGAGGCTATCGACTTAAACTGGGAAAATAAGTAGGGGAAGGAATTGAACTGGTCGTGTTTTCGATGACTGTCGTGGCGGAGGGAGTTCGCCCATATGGCCTACAACCCACTCAAATAAGTAACTTAAGTTGCTACCTATAAAAATTGAACACAAAAAGCTATGATAAAGAGAATTAATTTTAACTCGAACCCTTTTGATGTTGGAAATTGCAGGCAAAAAAAGACATTATCCTTAAAGCTGGAAAATGAAATATTTGACATATTTACCGAAATCCCATCTAGCTCAATATGAAAACTAAGTCTTACCGTTTCCCCCTCTTCTCGCTATTATCATTCTTGCTTCAAGGCGATAGATTCGATCGCGACTTAGTATTAAAATGGGGAAGACGGATGCCCGTAGAAGCGATCGCCCAAAATAATTGGAGAGAAAGTATATCATATCCGGATTTATATTACTGGAAATTCGATCGATATTTTTGTCAAAAATGTCCTCAATATATAGTAAAACATAGAGAATATTTTTCTATTGCACAGACTATTACCGTGTCTCCTGGCGTATATGCAGATTTAGATCCTGCGGGAAAGCTGATCGAACTATGGTCAATATGTTGTCCTGTGACAAAAAACCTACATGATTGGGTTCGCCAAGTTCTTTCGTTGCATTAATATTCGTACCCACGGTCATCCGATCGCACGTAGTCACCGTCATTAGTTTCAAAGGGAGAATCTACTTAAACTGATTTATGCACAAAGTAAATATCATCAAGTTAGAAGACGCATTCTCCTCTCGCATGAAGGTTATCAAACCAAAGACTTGATGGAGATATTTGAAGTGTATATTGTAACAATATCTAATTGGTTTAATGCTTGGGAAGAGCTGAATTTAGTCGGGTTATATGATAGAAAAGGACGTGGAAGGAAACCGAAATTTAATTCGGAACAAAAAGAGCAGATCGTGGCCTGGACTAAAGAATATCCCAAAAAAATCTCCTTAGTGAAAGAAAAAGCCAAACAAAATTGGAATGTGTCAGTGAGTAAAGACACTATTAAAAGAATATTAAAAAATGAAAATATGTCGTGGCGACGGATCCGAAAACGGGTAGGTCGTGTCCGAGAGCGCCCAGGGCGTCTCTGGACACGAGAGGAGAGCCATAACCCACGGAATATCAAGAAAAAAAGCAAGAATTAAAAAAGTTAAAAGAACGATAGAGGCGAAATTGATTTAATATTTTTTGACGACACCGGTTTTTGTTTAAATGCATATGTCCCTTATGCATGGCAAGAACATAGAGAACTGTGCGAGGTAAAAAGTAAAAAAAGTAGAAGATTAAATGTCTTAGGATTCTTGAACCGCAAGAATGAACTAGAGCCTTACTTATTTGAGTGTCAGATTAATAGTGAGGTAGTTATATCATGTATAGATGATTTTTGTTCAACGCTAAAGAAAAAAACAGTGTTGGGGATGGATAATGCTTCCACTCATACGAGTAATGCCGTGAAGAATAAACAAGAAGAATGGGCAAAAAAAGGTTTAAAAATTTTTGATTTGCCCACCTATTCTCCCGATAGCGCTACGCTGGGGGCGCAGCCATGTTAAATATTATTGAAATTTTGTGGCGATTTATTAAATACTCATGGCTAAATACTGATGCCTATGAGAGTTGGAAAAGTTTAGTTAAAGCTGTCGAAGATGTGCTTCTAGATGTTGTGTAAAAATATAGAATTAATTTTGCATAAATACTTACCCCTGTGGGCATTCGCTACCAGGGCTTAGTATCGCTGAAAACATGAGCTGGGTGTGAATAGTTCTAGACTGTATGGGAATCCTATGCAAGAGAGAAAATTATGCGTAGAACGAAAATTATCTGCACCGTCGGACCAGCTACAGAGTTCCCCGATCGCCTAGCTAGAGGCTTTGGTAAAGGCGGGGATGAACGTGGCCCGCCTGAATTTTTACCACGGCACCCATGAGGCCCACGCACGGGCGATCGAGCACTTGCGGAAAATTAGTGAAAAACTTGAGCAACCGATCGCGATCGCCCAAGACTTGTGCGGACCGAAGCTGCGACTGGGGACTTTACCAGATGAAGGACTGCCGATAGCAGCGGGAGAAACAGCAACTTTTGTGCTCTCAGATTCTGGCAATAGTATAGAGGAATTACCCTTGCCAATTCCGGCTTTGTTTGCAATGGTGCGCAAAGGCGATCGGCTTTTAATTAATGATGGCAGGGTGAAGATGATAGTGACCGATCGGGAGGCAGACATCATCCGTGCCGAAGCAGTCATTGGGGGTTTACTTTCCTCCCACAAAGGCGTTAACGTCCCAGATACGCGGCTACCTGTCACCCCGGTGACGGAAAAGGACTTGAGGGATCTGCGTTTTGGCATCCAACAGGGTGTGGACTTGGTGGCCGTATCCTTCGTGCGCACCGCCGCCGACTTAGAACCGGTCCAGCGAACGATCGAGGCAGCGGGTACCCTTTTTCCCTCTGGGCGCCAAGCGTAAGTTGTGGGTACGCATATTCTGGTCATCCCCAAGATCGAAAAACGGGAGGCGGTGGAGAATTTTGACGAGATCTTGAAAGTAGCAGATGGAGTTCTGATTGCCCGTGGTGATATGGGTGTAGAACTGCCTCTAAAGCAAGTACCTTTAATTCAGAAAGATATCATCAAACGTTGCAACCGAGCAGGCAAGCCAGTGATTACTGCCACCCAGATGCTAGAGTCTATGATTAGCGCACCGGATTCTACCCGTGCCGAGGCCACGGATGTGGCAAATTCAATTCTGGATGGCACCGATGCGGTGATGCTTTCTGGGGAAACTGCGGTGGGAGACTATCCAGTGGAGGCCGTGCAGACGATGCACAGCATTGCTACCTATACAGAAGCAGCGCTGCAAGAGGGGGTGCTTCTGCTTCCTCGTACCGATGAGGGTAGTTTCAGCGTTACGGAAGCTGTGGCTGAATCTGTCTGCCGTGTGGCCTATGATATTGGTGCTCAGGCGATTCTCTGTAATACTTCATCGGGGAGTACGGCCCGGTTGGTATCTAAGTATCGCCCCAAAACCCCGATCGTTGCTTTCACCCCGGAAGCAACAACTTATCGTCATTTGGCCTTGTCCTGGGGCGTGGAACCTGCCATGATGCCAGTGGTAAAGTCAGCCGAAGAAATGTTCTTGACTGTGGTGAATAAAACTGTGGAGATGGGTTTTGCCAAAGAAGGGGAAAAGGTGGTCATTACTTCTGGAGTGCCTGTGGGGGCCTCTGGTACTACCAGTCTGATTAAAGTTCATACGATCGGGCAACCTCTTGTAGGTTGATGCCAGAATTAAGAAACCAGGTTAAAACCCAATGCTACTAAGAAATTAGATTTTCAGGGGCCATAAGTTCACGAACTTGCTTTCGTGCATCTTCTCGGGAACCTTTGAGAGTTGGAAAAGGCTGCGGCCTGCTCCTCACTTTTCGAGGTTCATGAGGTACCTTATTGGGTTGATGGGGTAACTGACATTTTGCTATTCTATTGAGCAACCACTCTTGTAATTTATTCGATTCATAAACCCAGAAAGGTACTCCGCTATGTAAAACATCTAGAAGGCGGATAGTACAGCTGCTAAAGCTTAACTGTTGTGGGGGTACGCGACGATCGCCCCTTTTACTATTAATGCACAAATTAAGTTATAGGTTAGTAGACCAACCGCAAGTTCTTTGCGGAACATTTCTGGAGTCTTAACATCAAAGTCTTCCATCTTCAAAGTTGTTTTTATGTGGTGATAGTCCACTTCGCATTGCCAGCGCAATCCATAAAGCTCTACCAGTTCTTCGATTGGATATTTTTCCGAGTCCATTAAATCAGTGAAAATATCTAATTCGATAGGACGAAACCTTTTTTTTGTAGCTTGACATAAATCAATCTACCAATAATATGTTCCGCAATAAGATCGGGTTCAATTTTATTTTTCGGCTGGTGTTTCCAAGTTACAATTAATTCAGAGCCATACTACCTTTTAATGAAGTTGATTTAACTAAAACTTTTGCTGTTCTTTTTTCTAAGCGCAACAGAACTTTTTTGCCATAATATGCCGCTACTTGAGCTACACGATATACTCCCAAACCACGGTCAGCAACATAAATGCTGTTAGGTTCAGGATCTTGTTTCATCACAGCGCTAACCATTGCTGGTTCGCTAATTCCACCTTCGGCATAACTGACAACAGATTGACTGAATAGACAACAACTTATCAGAGAATTGACTACTACCCAATAACTCATACCTTTCCCATTGCTAGCTTGTTTATATTCCTCGAGCATCTCTTCTGTAGGTCTCAGGAGGAAAGTCGTACCATCAAGTAGTCTAACTGCATGACCTTTCCAGCTACTAGGTAGAGAGTTAGGGGAAGATTGAAGCCATCCGATCTAGGTTGACCATACTATAGTTAATCCTTGTTTCAAAATCTCTAAAGGTAGACGGTTACGTCCCTGCACATATGCGGATGTGTTTTCCGAACTTAAGCGCATTGACAATGGCAAATCATTTTTGTCTTCTGGGTCTAGTCTATCGCAAGCACCTGTATATATGACTTACGACAGCATCGCAACTGCACCCACTGTTCAAGCGTTGATAGATCGAGCCCCAAAGAATAACTAATGGGGTCAGTAACCGCCAGTACATTCGTACTCCTGACTCTTTGAGCCACTTTGAGAGAATAGTTCTCCAAAAATCAGTAATACTTCTTGGGGAGATGGTTTTATTGTTGTAGGTTGTCGCTTTGACCTTACGGGAACGTTTACAAATGTCATAATAGTTTAGTCTCAACTGACGATGTCATTATTATACCATAAATTGCTCGAGATTGCACGTCATGACGATTTCTTAGTAGCATTTGGTTAAAACCTGGTTTCTGGGCTATACTCCGAACGGTCATAAACTGCGTTTTTTGGGGCAGTAAAGAATTGTCTAAGCAAGGCATACTTCAAGGTTTTGCATATAGGTTGTCATTGCGAGGGAGCTAAAAAGAAGCGAGGCTCTCTCCGGGATCGATAGAAAACATCGCCATCTCGAGGGCAGCAAGACTGGCGGTCCTACGCCGCACTTTGAAAGGGTTGGTTTTCCTTAAGTGGGCGATCGCCTGGCGTTCCCAGGCGGAGCCAGGGAACGAGGGTGGGCGGTGCCTACAGGAACTCCCTCGGTGAGGTGACATAGCCAGTCAGGGCAGATGCCGCTGCTGTATATGGTGATGCTAGATAAATTTGAGCAGTTTTCTCGCCCATGCGTCCGGGAAAGTTGCGGTTAGTGGTGGAAACGCAGATTTCTGCTGTGTTCATCCGCCCAAAGGTGTCTTTGGGACCGCCCAAACATGCTGCACAGGATGGCGCTGCGGGTTCGATACATCCTGCAGAAGACAAAATCTCGGAAATTGTTTGCCCTTCATGCTTCACTGTAAACAGGTCTTCGTAGACTTTCTGGGTTGCTGGGACTATGTAGGTGGGCACTTTCACCTGTTTTCCTTTCAAAACCCGCGCCGCATTCAGAAAGTCCGTGGTTTTGCCTCCCGTGCAGGAACCGATATATACCCGATCGATCTTCACATCCCGGCAATTTTTGGCCAAGTCGCGGTTGTCCGGGGAGTGGGGTTTGGCGACGACGGGTTCTAACTGGGAAACGTCGTAGCGGTGCTCGCTGTAGAAACTAGCGTCGGCATCGGTGTATACTGGCTCGAAGGATTTGTTCGTCCGCCCCCGGACATATTCAAAGGTGATTTCGTCTGGGGCGATCGTGGCATTCTTGCCTCCCGCTTCGATCGCCATATTGCAGAGAGTCATGCGTTCTTCCATCGTCATCCTACGAATAGTTTCGCCGCAGAATTCCAATGTCCGATAGTTGGCACCAGAAACAGTGATATCCCCGATAATTTGCAAGATCAGGTCTTTTGCTAACAGATAGTCGGGCATTTCCCCATCCAGGATAAAGCGCATGGTAGCGGGGACTTTAATCAGCAGCTTCCCCGTACCCAGGATAAAGGCGGCGTCGGTGTTGCCAATACCCGTGGCAAATTGTCCGAAAGCACCCGCATTGCAGGTGTGGGAGTCCGTGCCAAACAGGACTTCCCCCGGACGGGTGTGCCCTTCTTGGGCGAGGGCGACGTGGCAAACTCCTTTATAATCCGGGTTAGCTTTGAAGTCGGCACGGTCTGTGATGTCGTAAAAGTATTTGATCTCTTGTTCCTGGGCAAAGTCGCGCAGAATGTCAACGTTGCGATTGGCCCGTTCGTCAGCGGTGAAGATGTAGTGGTCGGGAACGATCACGATTTTCTCTTTATCCCAGACCTTGGCATCGGCGCCAAATTCCCGCTTGAAAACGCCAATAGTTCCCGGACCGCAGACATCGTGGGTCATGAGTACGTCTACATTCACCCAGACATTCTCGCCGGGAGTTACGCTGTTCCGTCCGGAGGCCCGGGCGATAATTTTTTCGGTAAGGGTCATCCCCATAGTAGTCTTCCTCTCTTGCTGTTATGATTTTATTGTATCGCCTATATATGATACTATAATTAATGTTGAGTGCTTCTCAATTTGGCCGCGAATTCTATTCACCAGTAACCCAGAAACCGGGTTTCGCAGGAGTTCCCCGGTTTCTTAATTCAAAATAATCATAGTAGCCCCAGGGATTGCAGCGTCCTCACATCAGCCTGAAAGTCCTCTACATCATAGTTTATACAAAGACCGCGCGAGCGCCAGTTCGTGCTGGAATTCCAGTACGGTCAGTCCCGTCCAGGCGCGGGCTTTCCCGCTACTGATTAACTCCTGCTTGTACAGGGCGATCGCCAGTTCTAGCTTCAATTCATCTTCACTCATCTTCGTCGAGCGGATAATCGTGGCTGAATCACGAGGTTCATAATGATTATGATATGAGCGACTATCATATGCTAGCATATTATGACTGCGGGTTATGGTCGGGCCTGGGGTGGCAGATATGCTAATATATAAATGAAGATGTGGCATTTCTACATCGAGAAAGCTACAGTAACCAAAACTGCCAGCTAAGGGAGGAATAATGGAGAGGATCTACAAGCTACCCTTGATTTTGTCACCACAACCGGAGGGAGGATATACGATTACCTGCCCGCTGCTGCCTAATTTAGTCACGGAAGCTGATAGCATTGACGAGGTGTTGCCTAATGTAGCAGACGCCTTGGCAGCATTGATTGAGATTTATGAGGATTTAGGAAAACCGCTACCGCCAATTTTGCAGCCGGTGACAACTGCACCCGATACTCCTATTTGGACTGAGACGTTGATTACGGTAGCAGCTTCATGAAATATCGCGAGGTGACTAAAAAACTACGCCGACTTGGTTGCGAAGAACTTCCCCGCCGAGGGTGCCCAAATTAGCTTTGGATCTAGCCAATAGTTTGGCTAAGTTACCGGATAAGTCTTTTGAGCGGGAAATGACGAACTACTCTATCAAGTCACAACTGCGACTGCGCGGGGCCCGATAATCGTAGGTTGGGTTAAGCGCAGCGCAACCCAACCTGCCTTTCCCGGCGCGGTGCATGGTTGGGTTTTCGACGGCTGTTGCAAGGGTGGAAGCGGACGTGATACGATAACCATAAACATTAGGAGGAATTACCAATGGTTTTTTTCAGTCTTTTACCTCCTCAAAACCAGAGGAATGTTACAAAATATTGGTTGTTTAAGAAGGAGGCGGTCATTCAAATTGGCCGATCTCCGGACAACCATGTTTGCATCGATGACGATTTAGTTTCCCGGCAGCACATATAATTACAGAGAGTCAATCACTCAGGAACGGTTGCGTGGAAGATTGTCAATCGTGGCACGAATCCTACTTTTGTGAATAACTTTCCACTCCTGAAAGGTAGTTCATCCTTGCTGGCGGATGGCGATCTAATCCAGATCGGAAAGTCGGGAGATGTCCTCCTGAAATTTCAGCTTCGGTGTCCCACGCTGGCATTTCCCCGGGTAGCAAGTTCTGCATTCACTGCGGTGAACCGCTATCTAAGCCCCAGCAAGCGACAATTCTTGAAGGTCAAACAGAAACAACACTGGTGGGTGAAAGTGAGTACGATCGATTGTTAGACGATTGGGAGTCAAAATTGCGCGTAGAAGACCAGGAACTTGTGGAACAGCTTTATCAAAACCTAAGCAACCAGGGAGAGATTAAAAGAGCTGCGAGAGCTAAAAGGCTGCTAGATCAAATCGAACAGCTAAAAAGACAAACTCCGCCAGTTATTAATCCACCTGTACCGCTACCACCACCTCCACCACCGCGATCGGAGCTTGTCACTGGGGGAAGCGATGGCACAATTCAGATTTGGCGGGTGCGGTAAGAGATAGCAGAACCAACCGCACCAATGCTACAATTGTAGAATCAGGATAGCGAGAGAGGATAATATGACATGAGTTTCATCATCCCCGACGAAATATTAGACGCCACCAAGATGACCGAGGCTGAGTTAAAGCAGGAAATTGCTGTTATGCTTTTCCAAAAGAAGAAACTCGGTCTGGGGAAAGCTAGCGAGTTCGCTGGCATGAACCGAATTCTGTTTCAACACTTGCTGGCGTCTCGCCCCTGCCTATGAGTACGATATCAAAGATTATGAACACGACATCAAGACCTTGCGGGAGTTAGGAAGACTGTGATTGTAGTTAGCAATACTTCGCCCATCACCAACTTAGCTGCCATTAATCAGTTACACCTGCTGCAACAGCTATATGGCAGCATCATCATTCCGGAAGCGGTTTATCGGGAATTAACGGATCTAGACAGTCCCGTACCTGGTACTACCGAAGTGCAGACCTATGATTGGATTGAAATGCGGCAGGTAGAAAATTATTCCCTAGTAACATTACTGCTGCGGGACATACAAAAGGGAGAAGCTGAAGCAATAATACTTGCTATGGAGTTAAATGATCAGCTACTCTTGATAGACGATCTCCAAGCTAGAATAGAGGCAGATAGTCTGGGACTCAAGTTTACTGGGTTGCTGGGAGTTCTCGGAGAAGCGAAAAATCACGGTAAAACCTGTACTTGATGAGTTGATTGTAATAGCAGGGTTTCGGGTGGGCAGGGCACTGTACGATCGGGTTTTACAGGATGTGGGAGAATAGTCTATCTGTCAGATGGAAGGGCGATCGCCCCTACAAAAAACAGGGGATCGCTCTACTGCTTCTATTACCATAACCACCTTGGGCATACGAACCAGGGTTTCCTGGAACTATTCCCCAGCCAATTGCAATATGTTTGCGTACAACTTACTGCTAACCCGAAAGTCTGCCTCCTCGATCAATCCATCCATTAGTGGCTTAACCGCTAAAATTATACCGTTCCGTTTAGCTTGCCATAAAACTCCCAGCAACCCAGTTACATTCAGCCCATAGCTTATTGCTACCGCCCTGCCACGCCGTTCGTCCATCAGGAGGATATCGGCATTTAGATTCATTGCCAGAACGATCGCCTCCGCTTCGCCCAAGTCAATATTTGCCTGAGTTTCCTGAATAAGTCTAACTCCTTGGGAATCTACAACCCCTTGCATTTGAATCCAGGGTAAGGTTTGAACTTCTACCGCACCGGGAACGTTATTATTGACTCCCACCATCTCATTGTAAACGGCTGTAGGTATGACTAGGCGGCTGTACAGTTGTTGCAGCAGGTCTAGTTGAGCGATCGCTGCTAGATTCGTAATCGGTGATGTATCGCTAACAACAATCATAGTAGCCCCAGGGATTGCAGGGTCTTCACATCAGCCTGAAAGTCCTCTACATCATAGTTTATACAAAGACCGCGTTTAGCCAGTTCCTGCTGTAATTCCAGTACGGTCAGTCCCGTCCAGGCGCGGACTTTCCCGCTACTGATCGAATCTTGTTTGTATAGGGCGATCGCCAGTTCTAGCTTCAATTCATCTTCAGTCATCTTGGTCGAGCGGATAATATCGTCAGGAATCACGAGGTTCATAATGATTACGATATGAGCGACTATCATATGCTAGCATATTATGACTGCGAGTTATGGTCGGGCCTGGGGTGGCAGATATGCTAACATATAAATGAATATCTAGCATTTCTACATCGAGAAAGCTACAGTCTCCAAAACTGCCAGCTAAGGGAGGAATAATGGAGAGGATCTACAAGTGACCCTTGATTTTGTCACCACAACCGGAGGGAGGATATACGATTACCTGCCCGCTGCTGCCTAATTTAGTCACGGAAGTTGCCTAATGTAGCAGACGCCTTGGCAGCATTAATTGAGATTTATGAGGATTTAGGAAAACCGCTACCACCTTAGCCAACCCCGCCCAATGCTACAATTGTAGAATCAGGATAACGAGAGAGGAAAATACCAC
Source organism: Hormoscilla sp. GUM202 (assembly GCA_005518205.2). Lineage (GTDB taxonomy): Bacteria > Cyanobacteriota > Cyanobacteriia > Cyanobacteriales > Desertifilaceae > Hormoscilla. The sequence continues at coordinate 9,122 of RFFC02000055.1, read as the reverse complement.
ATGAGCGTCATTATCCCCGACGAAATCTTAGACGCCACCAAGATGACCGAGGCTGAGTTAAAGCAGGAAATTGCTGTTATGCTTTTCCAAAAGAAGAAACTCGGTCTGGGGAAGTTCGCCGGCATGAACCGAATTCTGTTTAAACACTTACTGGCGGATCGCAAAATTCCTGCCTATGAGTACGATATCAAAGATTACGAACACGACATCAAGACCTTGCGGGAGTTAGGAAGACTGTGATTGTAGTTAGCAATACTTCGCCCATCACCTCCTCACGCTCCTGCGAGTGAAACCAGTGTAAGGCTTGATGGTAGTAGTATTCGCTTCACCCCAACAGCGTTTAGATAACTCGTCACTGCTGGAGGTCCAGAACATAGTAGAACACCCCACATCAGCAGTACGAACCATCTCTTAGTCGCTTGCCGACTAAATACTGGACGTCGCTCATTCAATATTTGCTCTACTCGATCGAGAATGGGCATAATTGATTTCTACTGGTTGAGTCTGTATCACTCTACCAGTATAGCACATTCCTGCGGCGGAGCATGCAGGAGTGTTTTTTCTGTGCCCTTTGCCTTATGTAGTCCTAATGACATACATCACTGAGCACTGTCCAGATATGATTATTAATCTGCTTATATGTTTAGTGATTGCCGTGGGCATATCAGCCCTGGGAATCTTTTTAGCGGGACTGCCAGGAATATTTATTTTATGGCTATCACAACCGGTAATTAGCTTATTGTTTGGAGGCGACCCACTAGAAAAAATTCAGTCCGAGGCAGGATTCGCCCTGATTATCTGGACATCTATGCTGTATTTATCCAGGTTATTGGGTAGCCTTTGTCTTCTTTCACGATTATACTAAACTCGCTCAAATTGCGATCTTTGTAGGGGTACTATATTGTTAGCATAATTATCGCCACCTTGATTTATGGGTATATTTATCTATTCTATGAAGAATCATAAATTGCCAAAAACCTCTAGTTACTGGCAAATATTGCCTTATATCCGCGAACAGTGGTTGCTCATTGCGCAGGCATTAGCCTGTACATTGGGATTTACAATCTTTTGGCCGATCCTCGCCCAAGTTGCAGGTGAAATGGCAGCATTTATCGGCCAAGGAGACGTGCGGGCGATCGCCCAACTCGCGGGCATGACAGCAATCATTTTCCCGATCCGGGGCGTGATGCAATACGGTCAAAATGCCTTGATGGCCAAAGCAGCCTTAAAGATTGCCCTGAATCTGCGCACTCTGGCATACGCCCACCTGCAAAGGCTGAGTCTGGGTTATTTTGCCACTGCCAAAACGGGAGACCTCTCCTACCGCCTGACTGAAGACATTGACCGGATTGCCGAAGTAGTCAACAAGTTTTTCCATGAGTTTACCCCCTGCATTTTACAACTGATAGTGGTGCTAGGCTACATGATTTGGCTGAACTGGCAGCTGACATTAGCGACCCTGGTAATAGCCCCCTTGATGGCGCTGTTAATCAGCTGGTTTGGCGAACAAGTGCTGCATTTTTCACACCGGGCCTCTCATCGCATTTCTAACTTATCATCTCTACTGACAGAAGTGTTCGGTGGCATTTACTTGGTGAAGGCATTTGCCGCCCAAGATTATGAAATTCAAAAGTTTAGCGAGGAAGCAGAACATCACTCGCGGGCGAAATATCGCGTCGAACAGATCAAATCACTGCAGTTTTTTATCGTCGGGTTCCTGCAAAGTTTGAGCGTGTTGTTACTGTTTTTTCTGGGGGGCTGGCAAATTGACCGGGGAAACTTGACTGGCAACGGTTTTGTCAGCTATGTGGTAGCGACAGCAATGTTGATTGACCCCATATCTTTTGCGACTAGCAATTACAACGATTTTAAGCAAACAGAGGCATCAGTTGACCGGATTTTTGCATTGCTAGCAGTTGCACCGACAGTCAGAGAAAAACAAAATGCCATTGTCTTGTCAGCAGTCAAGGGCAAGGTAGAATATCGTCATGTCAGCTTTGGCTACCAACCCGGGTTACCGGTTCTGAGAAATCTGAGTTTAGCGGCATCACCCGGAGAGGCGATCGCCCTGGTGGGATCATCTGGTGCTGGTAAAAGCACCCTGGTCAATCTGCTGCCTCGCTTCTACGATCTATCAGATGGCCAGATTTGCATTGATGGGATAAATATTGCCGAGGTGACCCTGTCCAGTCTGCGCCGTCAAATCGGCATAGTACCCCAAGAGACTATCCTATTTTCTGGCACCATAGCGGAAAATATCGCCTTTGGCCAGACCGAGTTTGACATGGCTGAAGTGCAAGCAGCAGCCAAGATTGCCAACGCCCATCAGTTTATCACTCAGTTGCCAGAGGATTATAATAGCTGGATGGGGGAGAGAGGGATGAACTTATCCGGGGGACAGCGGCAAAGAATTGCGATCGCCCGGGCCATCGTGCGCAACCCCAGAATTCTGATCCTGGATGAGGCCACCTCCGCCCTTGATGCCGAATCAGAAGCCTTGGTACAGCAAGCATTAGAAAGAATTATGGCAGACCGAACCGTGTTTATTATCGCCCATCGCCTCGCCACCGTCCGCCGCGCCAGTCGGATCTTAGTCATGGAAGACGGGCAAATTGTCGAAATGGGAACTCATTCGGAACTCCTCGCACAAGGCACGCGCTATGCTCATTTCTACGCCCGACAGTTTCATTAGGGCGCGATCGAGCAATTTTGAAACCAGGTTTGCAGTCCGGGGCACAGCATGAGTTAACTGACTCAAGACCCGATCGTTGTCGTTCTCGGTTGGGTGCTGCGAACTTCAGAAAAATCGGAGTAATGACCGGTGCAAAGCGCCATATCCTACCGCAGGAGACCTTTCCCGAAACTATCCCACCGCCTTAATAATTATTGGGGGGTGCTCGATGAATTATGCTTCCAGGATGACTCCCTCCCTACTGTTCCAGAAAAATCGGCAGCCTATCAGAACCGATCGCACCTCTGGTCGGGGTCGAGCTGAGAGTCTCCTCTCAACCCTCCCATTCGGAACCGGACTTGCGACTTTCACCGCAGTCGGCTACTGGTTGGTAAGCCGATGTCACTGGTAGCCGTTGATTGGATTACTCCTTTCTGGCCTTGTCCCATGAAATTTCTCCCCTTCTGGTGGTCGTAATTGACTAAATTTATGCCTAACCCGGGCGGTTCGTGACGGGAGAACTGCCAAACCCATGAGTGCCACTCTTTATTAACATGAATCCCTATAAAATAGGAATGCGCTAGTTTTTACCTGGTCAGGGCTTTAGTCCATTATATTTACCTTTCGGATTTCTCCTCCGGCTCTGTATCATGTTTAGGGTTACTTTCTCCCAAGACTTCTTACCATATCCGTCCTATGTCAGCATATCCTCGAGCGTTACCTCGGGCATTGGCTTTTTAGGACATCCCCCCCCCTGTGGCTTTCGCTTATCATCTAACTTGTCTCCCTCCCTTCCTACCCACCCGGAGACAGCACACAGGAGGTTATTTCGTTCCTTGATACCATTATTGATGCTTTTAGGCCCCTACAATACCCCGGGAGTTCTTTGAGCACGTTGTTAGCCAGAAGACAAGACTAACACTAACTACCATTTCCCTTTTGGGCCAGCGATACAGCCTTATTGCGCTGGTTCATCTTAACGAGGCTTAAATAGGTTCGCTTTTCTAGCCATGAGCATCTTTCCTTAGCGGATTTACCGGCGATAGCTGCCAGTTCTCCTACATTTGAGTCCTTGCTTCACACCGCAGTGATGTCACTCCGCAGCATTAAGGACCGGTGTCTCTCCCGTACTTGGAGGGGGGGATTTGGACCCCCATGGTACCAAAGTTACTGGCTAATGGGACCAGCCAGGCTTTCACTGGTTTTTCAGCTTATACCTGAACGAATCGCACATCGACTTTGATGGCAAGTTCAGCCGCTAGCGAAACTCTCCATGCAGCCGTTGAAAGCAGCCACAGTATTAGTTTAGTCTGCAGACTAGGAAGCAGACTTGGTCACATATTAAGCGTGACATGTCAAATGTAAGCTTTACATGCCACATATTAAGCTTCACATGCCACATAGTAAGCTTCACATGCCACATAGTAAGCTTCACATGCCACATAGTAAGCTTCACATGCCACATAGTAAGCTTCACATGTCCCAGGTAAAGCCTGACATATCCCAGGTAAAGGTGCGCAGATGTGCAGTCCGGGGCACCGCATGAGTTAATTGACGATATCACCCGATAATTGACGCTCCGCCGTGCCCCGACCGACTGGATGTATCAACAACATGTATCAACAACGGACGATCGCGCAAGAGGGCAAGGGACGGGTGCGCAGATGTGCAGGGGGCGTGTGTACCAGGCAGGTACCTTGCCTTTAGCAGCGCCGTTAAAAACGAATAACCTCCCACCCGATCGCCTGCCAGAAACCGGGTTTCTCAGCCCGCGATCGCATACCACAACCGATTTATAATAATTATATCCCTAACTTCCACAAAACTGATGAATAGCATTCTCATCCTCGGGGGAACGGGTAGAATAGGTCGCCGGGTTACCCAAGACCTCCTGACTCATACCACCGCAGAGATTACCATTGCCGGGCGTCACCCTACTAAAATATCAGAACCTGTCAAGTTTCTCCCCCTAGACTTAGCAGATATATCTGGTTTGCGTCAAGCTGTTGCTAGTGCAAACCTGGTCATCCATTGTGCCGGACCATTTCACCACCGGGATGCCCGAGTCCTGCAAACCTGCATCGAAACTAAAGTGAATTATCTGGATGTTAGCGACCACAGATCCTTTACTCAGAAAGCTATAGCATTCTCTGATGCTGCTGTCAAGGCGGGGGTGACAGCTATAGTCAACACTGGGGTTTTTCCCGGCATTTCTAATAGCATGGCCCGTCAGTGCGTGGAACAGTTAGACGATCCCGAAAGTATCAAGATAAATTATGTGGTGTCCGGTTCGGGCGGTGCTGGTCTGACTGTGATGCGCACCACATTTCTGGGTTTGCAAGCACCCTTTCAGGCGTGGTTAGATGGCAAATGGCAAGCTGTCAAACCCTATAGCGATCGCACCCCAGTCAAGTTCCCGCCCCCCTTCAATAGAGTAGGAGTATACTGGTACGACATGCCCGAAACCTCTAGTCTCGCCCGGGCATTTCCCGTCAAAACAGTAATCACTAAATTCGGTTCCCATCCCGACTTTTACAACTATCTTACCTGGACTGTTGCCCATTGGTTTCCCCAAAAGTTGCTGCAAAATCGGAACTTCATCGAGAGACTATCGGCCATTAGCTACCGCATGACTCAGGTGACCGATCGCTTCAGCGGTATTGGGGTGGCCATGCAGGTAGAATGTACCGGAAAGAAAGCCGGTCAACTCGCCCATGCTGCTGCTACCTTAATACATGAGGATACAGCGGCAGCAGCAGGTTGTGGCACTGGTAGTATTGCCGAGTTAATTCTAGCAAACAGGTTGCATAAACCCGGAGTCTGGACCACCGAACAGGCCCTCCCTACTGATTTGTTTGCTGAAACCATGCGATCGCGGGCGCTCGATATTTCCCAGACATTTTCTAGTAAGGTTGGCGGTGCCCACCCTACATAGAATGGCACTGCAGATCTGCAGATCCCCTTATAGTTTAGAGCATTGGTTCAGCAGGAGGTCGGAAGAGCATACTCGGACCAAAATCGAGGTTATCAAAACTCGGGCCTAAGTAAACATTAACATTATCTTTGACAGACTGCGCACCAGAAGCAATAACTTCTGCCATTTTTTTAGTATTTCCATAGTCTGTTGCATATACGATCAGCACTTTAGTCATGTATCATCTCCTGAGTTTTGAGTTCTAGTTTTATTATAGCAATAGCCAAGGCTGTTAGGACATAATAACTGGCCTGCGGAGCCACAGCGAGAATTATCGAGGGCGATAAGACGCACGATCGAGCGCCTGGTTCGCAGCAATGGTGATGAGTACCCCAATTTTAAGGCCACAATCTTTCCTGCGCCCACTGCCCACCCTCTGGGAGGAGCTGTGATGGGCAAAGCTTGCGATCTAGATGGACGACGGCAAAATTATGATGGGCTTTATGTAGTTGATGGGGCCCTGATTCCTGGTTCCACTGGCGCTACTAACCCAAACCAGGTTTGCAGTCCGGGGCACAGCATGAGTTAACTGACTCAAGACCCGATCGTTGTCGTTCTCGGTTGGGTGCTGCGAACTTCAGAAAAATCGGAGTAATGACCGGTGCAAAGCGCCATATCCTACCGCAGGAGACCTTTCCCGAAACTATCCCACCGCCTTAATAATTATTGGGGGGTGCTCGATGAATTATGCTTCCAGGATGACTCCCTCCCTACTGTTCCAGAAAAATCGGCAGCCTATCAGAACCGATCGCACCTCTATCGACTTTGATGGCAAGTTCAGCCGCTAGCGAACCTCTACTTGAAACCTATAACAAAATGGTAGATGTCGTCAATTTATCTGACTGCAAATAAAAACCTGCTAGACCTGCTAAATTGTCTATAGCTGAACAAGTTTTAATGACTTTAGAGTATTATCGGGAGTATCCTTCATATTTTTCTTTGGCGGTGGGGTGTCTGTGAATCAACTGTTTGTCGAACTCTTCAAAAAACGGCTAAAATTTTAAGAGAACATCCAGAATTTCATCTGGCAGGAAAGAAATCTTTATTATCGCCACGACAAAAAAATCGCAATGGATGCAACAGAAAGTCCAATTGAGCGACCTGAGAAGAAGCAAAAATAGTGGGAAGAAAAAACAACATACTGTCTTATTCCAAGTTTTTGAGGGATCATGTCGCCCCTGAAGCACAAAGCTTCCATCCAATCGCACCTCAGACATGGATCCCAGGTAAAATTGTCTCCCGGACATCTTATTGACAACAAACAACTGATCACTTACAATTGTTTCAGATAGCTGAGAATATCCGCCATTTCTTGGGCAGTGGGTTGAAACTGGGGCATTGGCGGCGTCTTACCACTGGTCACCTGAGCGACCAGCTGCCGAGGGGACTTGCGTTGCGAGACCCCTTCCAGGGTCGGCCCTACTTTACCATGAGCTTCCCATCCATGACATCCAGCACAGTTCATTTGAAAAATGGCATGACCCCGCTCGCAAGAGCCAGTCAGACTGAGAACAGTTTGCACGTAGGGGTCTTGCTGTTGAAACTGCTGATACCCGATAAGGCCTGCGCTGATTGAGAGCACAATTACTATAGCGAAAGGCATTAGCCGCAAAATCACAACTAAGCCAACTTGATTATAAAGCACATCGTGAAGTTTCTGCAATTAAATTTTTCTCCTCAGCCCCATGTAACTCCTGTCAAGGCAAAGGACAGGACCAATCCGCCGTGTCTCCTGGGTAGGTAGTGCGAGTACGATGTTCCCGCCGTGTCTCCCCTTTTGTGCGAATAGCGCTCCCAGGAGACACGGCCAGGGTAGTGCAGCGCTCCCGGGGAACATTGAGATCCCAGGAGACACGGCTGCCTGGCTGCCTGAGGAAGGTTCAAAAGGATGCACCCAGCTACTACGGCCTGGAACACCAGCGTCCACAAACATTAGCTAACCTATGGGCAACTATACTTTTAACTTAACTTTTAATAACATATTTTAACATTTTACCCTGGTAAAAACGAATTTAACTGGGGCCGCAAGGCCAAAATTTAAAAATTTTGTTGCAATAGGTTATAGTATATCATGACCTGTGCGACTCGTTCCGGCGTAAGTCTGATATGACGATAGTCGGGCTGGTATTACACCAGCAACTCTGATTCCATGGAGGTTGAATTCCTCCCGTCCAGGTATAGGACTGACACCGGCCCACCGTTCCGGAAAAATCGGTGCTGCAGAGCAACATCGCCGTGGTGCTGAGCGAGGGTAAATGTAGGATAAGTCCCCAGTCGCGGGGGCGACACGCTTCGCTGCTAGGACAGAAACTCATGGTTAGAGCAAGCGAATCCCTGTAAGCGTCGTCAATATTAACATGCGTAAGAAAGACGGACACGCATCGTACAAAACGTACATGTAGTTGCGTATCAGTGCTGGGTTTTCACTGATATTATACCCGAAATGCTACCGGCGTATAGGGGAGACCTAAAAGTTTCGCGAAATGGAGTCTGAGAACGAGGTAACCCCCGTGGTTCTATCCTTTAGTCCCTTTGGTTTCTTTGGTTTTGTGGGATAAGCCAGATGTGAAGCGCATGGCCAGGTGGGGAGGGATGTCCTAAGAAGCCAACGGGTAACGGATATGCTGACGTGGGACCCAGAGGGAGGGTGATGATAGGAAGTTCTGGGAGAAAGTAGCTCTCTAAATGTACTATACCAGGGGTAAGAGGCTGTAACCAAATCATTGGACCGCTCTGGACATTATTCCCGGATTGGGTAATAATCGTGGTGCTCCAACAAAAACAAGAAGCTTATTGATCGCATGGCACTCTCTGTGGAGGATGTATGCTATACGGTTTTAAAACCCAGCTCAAACTAAACAATAAGCAACGCACGCTGAAAAAACCTGCGCCGACATCATTGCCTTGGGTCTGCCGCCTATCTTTGCCTGGCGGTTGGCACGGGGGATGGAGTTTGCGGAACGGGCAGACGAACCGATTCATGTGTGTCAGCGATGAGCGGGTTTCCGAAATTGTCCAATTTTCAGCAAAGTTAGACAAAAATTGCAATTTGATAAAAATATGTCTAACTAAAGCTGTACGCAGTAAGGGTCATCGTCAAATCGAATGAAGTCATTCAAGACAGAGCTAAAACTTAATAACGAAGAGCGCACCATGATAGCAAGGCACGCTGGCGTAGCGCGCCATGCCTACAATTGGGGATTGGCTGCTTGCATAGATGCCCATAAGAACGGAGAGAAGCGCCCCACCGCGATCGACCTGCACAAACGCCTGGTAGCCGAGGTAAAAACAGCAAACCCCTGGTATTACGAGGTATCCAAATGCGCGCCCCAGCAAGCCTTGAGAGATTTGGACAAGGCAAAAAAGAATTTCTTCACCATTCAAGGCCGGGGATTTCCTCGAAGTTGCTCAATATGTTGGTGGGGAGTGATTTCCACACGAGAGTAGCTCCTGCAGCTTTTTAAACAGGAGCTGATG
>RFFC02000054.1 GCA_005518205.2 Hormoscilla sp. GUM202 | reverse complement strand
AGTTTGAGCTGTCACGAGTTTAGCGGGTCATTGAAACCACGCTATCTTTGCTTACGCTCGAACATTCCGCACGGTCTGCCCCATCGTAGGTAAAGGTAGTGACAGGCGCAGTCAGGGGGCCGTTGCCATCCGGGTCTGCTTCCGTAATCAAGATCAAACGATTCAGACCGTCATATGCAAACTCCGTGCGATTGCCATTTTCATCGATAATAGCCGTCTGGTTACCAGCAGCATCATATTCAAACTGCTGTATGGGTGTGGTCACAAGTAGTTGATAATCATTTGCTGCCGACAACTGTAGGGGCGACTAGCATTCTCGTTGTTCTGCCGTCCCCCTCAAAGCTGTAAAGGTCGCTTTCCTTGCCCGGATCCAGACTGCCAGTTATCTCCGTCTCCAGGGTGAGAGTAGCAGCGGACGCTACATCCAACAACCGGAAGTTATAGTCCCCAATGTCGCTGAAGTCACCGTCCACCACTAAGCGATAAGTTCCTGCTTCCGTTAAAATACGCAACTCAATTCACACCCTTGACGTAGTAAATACACCCCCAGATCACTTATACACCAAATCTCCCACTGGTTCCAGACCGGTGGTTGATTTTCTTCACCTACCGTACAAATTCCATAAAATACTTTCAAGGTGACCTCTTGTGTCGCTTCCAACTCGCCATCCGAGGCAATAATAGTAAAACTATAAGTGCCCCACTCATCTGTTCTCGGAGTAAATACCAGAATGCCATTCTCTTCTAGCATTCCCGTGGGCAGTTCTGATGAGTTACCTAGAGAGAATGTTATCGGATCTCCATCCGGGTCCGTTGCTTGTAACTGCATCTCCAGACGACCGCCGGACATCACTTCCAGGTCTCCCACTGGTTCCAGTACCGGTGCAATATTTTCTTTTTCTGGTTCTGGAGTCACTTCCAAGGTGACCTCTTGTGTCGCTTCCAACTCGCCATCCGAGGCCGCAATCAGCGTCACCTGAATCGCCAACAGAGTCGCCGGGGAAGGAAACAGGGCATAGATAGGTAGCCACAGCAGCAAAGCGGGAGTAAAATGTTGTCCCAAGCGGCGATAACCAACATCTGGGAATGAGTTATTGTGAACATTAGTAGAAAGGGCCGAAGAGAGAGAACTTTCAAACCAGCGTCCGTGGGGATTATTCCAGAAAACCTGGTTGAAAATCACTCGATCGTAACTGGTAAAGAAGCTATAATGACGATGGAGAGAGAACCCCAGGACGAAAAAATATGCCCGCTATAACTAAAACTGTACGGAAGCTAATTTTGTCTATTGTTAATTGTTGATTGTTCATTGTAAATTGTAAGCGGGAGGCGCAGTAGACGATCGCCCGTCCGTTGGGTTCCGATGAGACAGAATATGGTACAAATATGATATCAATCCTACAGGTTAGCCATAATACCACCCCCGGAGATAAACACTAAAGTGTTTACTACGAACGGATAAACACTTTAGTGTTTACTACGAACGGCTACGGCTCAATTCGCAATTCACAATTCGCAATATGAACGGAGACCTATTTGCCAAAGAGGCCCTAGCGCAAATTCCTAAAATCCTGACATTGTGCGATCGCAACCCCCACAGTCCCACCTACGGATGCTGCGATCGCAACTTTTGGCAATACAAGATTATCGACTTTCCCAGCGGCATGGCCCAAGAGTTCCTGTATCCCCTCGCCCTCGCCTACTACACCAACATTAGCAACAATCCATTTTACCAGCAAGCCGCCATCCGAGATTGGGTAGAAGCAGGAATTATCTTTGCCGCCAAAACCGCCCATAAAGACGGTTCCTGCGACGATTATTTTCCCTTTGAACGGGCCAGTGGTGCAGCCGCTTTTTCCCTGCTAGCATGTATCGAAAGTTACTCTATCTTAGGATTAGACAACCCAGAAATTCTCAGATTCTTTGAACTGCGCGCATCTTGGCTGGCCCATCACCAGGAAAGCGGACGCCTGACCAATCACCAAGCCCTCATAGTCCTCTGTCTGGAATTACTCAGTCAGATGTTATGTACTCCCCGCTGGGACAGGGCCAAAGCCCTACGCTTAGAACAAGTGTTAGATTGGCAACATGAAGAAGGTTGGTTTCCCGAATACGAAGGCTGCGACCCAGGCTATCATACTCTGACTATATCATGTTTAGCAAGAATTTACCAACTCCAACCAGATAATAACCGACTCAAAGAAGCCCTCAAGAAAGCAGTAGAACTAGCAGCCCATTTCCTGCATCCCGACGGTTCCTACGGCGGCGAGTATACCAGTCGCAACACCTATAATTTCTTCCCCCACGGCTTTGAATTGATCGGGCAATGGCTGCCAGGGGCTTTACGCATTAATGATTGTTTCCTGCAGGGACTCAGCCAAGGTTTGGCACCATGCTATGCTGACGACCATATCATCGGACATCATACCTGGAATTATCTCCTGACCTGGCGAGATTTTGTCGATCGCATCCCCCTAGCAGTCCCGCACAAGTCCGGCAGAATATGGCTCAAGTCAGCCCAAATACTGATTGACAGGCGTGAAAATGTCGAACTTTATATTGCCCTGAATAAAGGCGGCGCGTTCAAACTGTTTCGCGATCGGAAACTGGTGGCTTCAGATACCCAGTTCTCCCTGCAAGTGCGATCGGGAGGTAAACTAAAGAATGCCGTCGGTCACCTGATCGATAACTACGACGTGCAAGTAAGTGCCAAGGAAATCATCATTATGGGTCAACTAGGGTGGGCCAAACAAAAGCAGATGACCCCAGTCAACTTATTAATCCTGCGGGTAGTAATGTTAACATTCGGACGGTTCTTTCCCAACTTAATTCGCAAACTCCTGCAAAAAATGCTCATTACAGGCAAACAAGATGCACCCTTCTATTTCTCCCGGCGGTTGCGATGGAAAAATTCCCAGTGGTATGTAACAGATGAATTGCAAACCAGATCGTGGCAGCCCGTGCAGGCAGCAGGTATAGGTGGCGACCAGACATCCATATATGTAGTAATGAGTCGCACCTTCCAACTGGGACAATTACAGCCTTGGCTAGACTTGACAGAGGAAGTGAAAAAACTTGCCCCCCATCAACCCCTAAAATTAGACCGCCACCTTTAAGGGGATAGGACAAGCGAGGGGATACCCAGGCACCACATTATTTAACTTACAAGGCAAGGGGCGGGGTTTAGCAATTGAGTAACCCTGGGCATAATCAACTCCCAGGGATCTGAGTTTTTCCAGGGTAGCTTCATTTTCCACCCCCTCAGCAATGGTTTGCAGACCCATTATATGCCCGATCCGATTAATTGCTTCGATTTTTCGGACCGTCCGCGGGCCGATCATGGCAGCATTAATCGGATCGGAGACAATGTTCTTGACAAAGTGCCGATCGATCTTCAGGTAATCCACAGACAGGTTTTTTAGATAAGCTAGAGAGGACATGCCACTGCCGAAATCATCCAAGGCAAAGCAACAACCAAGTTCCTTCAATGTTCTCATTAACTGAGCAGCTTTGTTCAGGTTAGTAATGGCAGAGGTTTCCGTAATCTCAAAGCATATCTGCTGGGGATCAATCTGATAGAGTGCAAACTGCTCGGTGAGAAATCCCAAAAACTGGTCAGAGTTCAGACTCACTCCCGAAAGGTTTACAGCATAGAGATGTTTTCCTTTGTTCTTGGTTAAGGACAAATGGGTAAACAGAGTCCGCACTACCCACCTGTCGATCGCTGGCATGAGATTGTAGCGTTCTGCCGCCGGGATAAACGCCATCGGCGGCACTAGCTGACCGTCGGTATCGTACATCCTCAGCAACAGTTCATGATGATAGCCAGTATCTGCCTGGATCGGAGCAATTACTTGAGAGTAGAAGCAGAACCGATTTTCCTCCAGAGCTTGGACGATCCGCGACACCCATTGCATGTCTCCGCACCGCTGTGCCAAATCCAGATCGTCCGTTTGGTAGACATGTACCCGGTTGCGACCTCCATCCTTAGCCGCATACATCGCCGTATCCGCCGCACTTAATACCACAGCACAACTGGGCACCTTGGCATCAATGGCTACCACCCCTATGCTGACCCCAATGGTAAAAGTTTGGGTCTCCCACACAAACCGGAAAGCCGCAATACTATCCAACAGCTGAGTTGCCACCGTCCGTCCCTCTTCCAGGGAGCATTGGGACAGCAGCAGGCCAAATTCATCGCCCCCCAGACGGGCGAGGATGTCCGTTTTGCGTACCCTGCTTTGCAACAGGGCCGTCACCTGGCGCAACAGCCGATCGCCAGCGGCATGACCGCAGATATCGTTGACAATCTTGAATTGATCTAAATCCAAATAGCAGAGGGCATGATGTTGATTTCTAGATTTAGCATCTGTGACAGCTTCTTGCAAACAGCGCTCGAATTCCCGTCGGTTTGCTAAACCCGTCAGGGGGTCATGACTGGCCTGCCAAAATAATTCCCGGGCGAGTTCATAAGCGTGAGTCATATCCCGGGCTACTAGGACTGTACCCCTCATCTGACCATTGGTAAGATAAATCGGGGCTGCTGAATGCGTGATCGGAAATTCTTTGCCGTCGCGGCTCTTTAATAGGATCTGGGGTGTGCGAATCGTTTAGCGTAAACTAACTTGACACGAGTCAAGAAGGTGGACCGCTAGCGGGGTTTCATTAGCCCCGACAACTTATAGGTGATGGTGGTGAAAGTCCACCCCTCCAGGTGCAGGAGTGAAAGCACCCTCCCCACGTTCGAGATGGCATCAAACCGTGAAGCGGGAAGGAAAGGCGCAATGACTGGTAGCTTAAACCGGTTATCGCCGAGCAAGTAACTAGGATGAGGATAAACCAAAGATTTGCAGCGTCGTTAACCTAAACCAGTGTAATAAGGCTGACACACTGGCTCAAAACGAGAAAGGATACTGGTCGTTGGCGGATATCCCTCCGACCAACAAGCACTGACAATAAACCCGGCGCAAGGAATCCATCTAAGGTTACAACCAATCATCTGTAGGAACGAAGTAAACCGGTTGCAGTACTCTCCATCACCGGTCGATAGATGGAGTAGCCACCACAGGCGCAACATCTGCTTTCCGAAAGGCAGGTCACAACCGGGAGAGATTGAGTGGAGAAGCAAATGACCACCGGTAATAGGTGGTATAGGCTAACGCCCTCACGGTTTCGTCAATTGTAGAGTTGTGAGTAGCAATTAATATGTCACGGAATGCAGCCGAAAGGCGAGTGTATGACTGGAAGGCCGTCCCCTGGCGCAAGCTGGAACGGGTAGTCTTTAAGTTGCAAAAACGAATTTACAGAGCGGCACAAGAAGGCAAAAAGCAGAAAGTTCGCAAGCTCCAGGGACTATTGAACAGGTCATGGTCCGCGAAGATGATAGCGGTACGTCAGGTAACACAACAGAACCAGGGAAAGAAGACGGCAGGCGTGGATGGTGTAACAGCACTGACCCCAAAGCAACGACAAAAACTGGTGGGTCAACTCAAAGTCACCAGAAAGGCAAAAGCAAAACCTACACGACGTGTATGGATACCAAAGCCAGAACGGGATGAAAAACGACCATTAGGAATACCAACGATACACGACCGCGCACTTCAGGGAGGGTGTAATTAAAAGTGACACTCAATCATGAACCGGCGATGTCATCAAAACTAATTGGTAGGATCAAGCGTTAATATCGCCAGTGAATATCTGGCAATATTGACCCCCGAGATTTATATTATTGCGTTTCTCAAATTGATGTGATATAACATGGTGCGATGAAATTCAGACAGGATAAGGTTTTCAGCGATTTACCCAAATATCACACTTATTTGATAAATGCTATATATATGTTCAGAGCGCTCTCATGGCAGAAAAATGATGGTCGTCTGGTGACTGGTGAGAGTCTCAATAACTGTTAGACGGCGCCGATGAGGGGAGTCTCTTGATAATAATTGAACCAATAGGATTGCCAATCATTATTAACTCTTAATATCCTTAAAGCTAACATATCATCAGCTTTTTCAACTGTCCACCAAGAACCTGTTAATTTCAAACGGTTTTGAATTACATAACGATGTGCGCTCTCAATTTCTCCAGAGCCAATTGGTAAATCAGCATCAATAGCACTTTTGTAGTCTAAGTATTCAAGCCGGTTTTTGATGTATCGTGTACAAACTCGGACGGGAGCAAATTTATCAGCTAGATGTTCTGGTTCCATACGAGTTGATAAATTCTTTAATACTTTGAGGAGCTGATTTTTTTTGAGATCTTGCTTTTGTTGTTTCAACCATTTTTTTTGTTGCTGTTCATTTCCAGGAGCAGCGGCGGCTAAATATTCACACAGATGATAAAAATCTATTAGATAGCTAGCACGTTCTCCAAACAAGCGCCTTACCTGATTAACAATCCAACTGGCTCCATCTCCAATGGCATGAACTTTAGTATTGCTACCTATACCAGCCCGAATTGCACTATGCAGTAATTGGTTTCCTGCATCATTAACAGTACCTACTGTACCTCCAATAAGTGACTGTTTTTGGCCAGGAATTTCCACAAGTGATAGGCGAGCTTCTTTCCAACTAAGCTTTCGGTTTTTTCGGCGATCGACAATTTGAACATCATCGGTTGCTGGCGTCGTGTTCACAATTGGAATCATCGTGCCATCCATTTCTGTAATTATCTGATCTACTCCATCTCGATGGGGGATTTCGGATGCTAAATTTTGAGATAGTTTAACCGCATGTGCATGTTTTTGAGTAATCGCTTGTGCCGAACTAATCGGTACAGTTATACCGTAATGTTCTTTGAGCTTTTCAGGGATTTTTCCAAAAGATACATCGGCTCCAAAATCTGTAATTGCTCGTTGTAATGGTAAAGAATAACCTCGACAATGTATTTGGGCCGATGATGAAAACGGTCTAAATACTTTTTCCGTTTTTACGCAAATAAATGTTTGTTCTATAACTTGGATAGTTCCGAACAGGCTATACCAATATAGTTGCTTTTTTCTCTGACGGCGCATCTCAGGAGATTTCTCACAAGCTAAGGCTTTTTTTTTCTCTTGGGAATTGGCCCAATCTTGAAGAGCATCATTTCCCAGTTTTTGGAGTTCCGAGACAACTTCTAATTCCGCAAAGCTCGCTGTTTCACAATTATCATCCGGATTTTCAACAAGATCTAAAATAGATAAAACACGAGCTGATATATTGGGATGAGCCTGCAATCTTAGAGCTAATTCATAAGCGCTACTGGTTAGTTCAACCGTTTGATTATGATTCATGAATTCAGACATAGGACTTTAGCTCCATAGTAAACTTATATTGCATTTCTCAAATTGATGTGGTATATTTTCGATCGCCTAGCAAGTCATTGCGAGGGGGATGACCGCGCTCAACTTATGCTTTCATAGAGTTAACCCCCCGAAGCAATCTCACCAATCGCATATCACATTAATCTGAGAACTGCTATAATAATTATATAACATAAGGGTAAAAAAATCTCAAGGGTCAAGGCAGAATTCACCTAAGAAGTGGTTCCATCCACTGGCCATCACTGGCGGAGATCTGATACCGCCGGTCATACAGAGGTAAAACCCCCGGACCGGTTAATAATGCCTAAGTGTCACTTTTAATTACACCCCTTCAGGGATTGGTCAAACAGTCGCTAGAACCCGAATGGGAAGCATACATGGAAGCCAATTCTTACGGATTCAGACCAGGCAGAGGATGTCACGATGCAATTGAAGCAATATTCAACAACATTAGGTTCAAACCTAAGTGGGTGTTAGATGCGGACATTGCGAAGTGTTTTGATAAGATTGACCAATCAGCGCTTCTGAAGAAACTAAATAGTACATCACCAATCCGCAGACAAATACGGACATGGTTAAAGGCCGGGGTGATGGACCAGGGAACGTGGCAAAACACAGAGGCTGGAACTCTCCAAGGTGGAGTGATATCTCCATTACTCGCCAACATAGCCTTACATGGGTTAGAGGAGACAGTGATGGAATTAGCCCGAACCAACAAGGAAAAGAGCAAGCTGACAATAGTCAGATATGCCGATGACTTTGTGGTGATGCACGACGACCGGTCAATGATTGAGCGAGTGAAAAGAGCGATTGATAAATGGTTAAAAGGAATAGGACTAGAGTTAAAAGCCGAGAAAACCAGAATATCCCACACGTTAGCTGGAGAAGACTCAGGGTTCGATTTTCTGGGGTTCAATATCCGGCAATACGCCGTCGGGAAACACAGAAGCGGCAAACTCACTAACGGAACTTTTCTAGGATTCAAGACGCTAATCAAACCCAGCGATAAATCCATCAGGAAACATAAAGAGCGGCTATCCCAAATAGTACGCAGCCATAAATCGACACCGCAGTCAGCTTTGATAGCCAAACTCAACCCGGTGATCCGGGGATGGTGTAACTATTTCAAGACTGTGGTAAGTAAGGAAACTTACAAGGATATGGACAACTACCTATGGAGACTGCTATGGCAATGGGCAAAAAGAAGGCATCCCAACAAATCGGACAAATGGATTGCCAACAAGTACTGGACCCCTACCAAGGAGGTCAAGTGGAACTTCATCGGTAAAACCAAACAGAAAGAGGAAATAGAGCTTACCCAACACGCAAAAACTGAGATAATCAGGCACGTTAAGGTGATGGGGACAGCTAGCCCATTCGACGGTAATCTAGTCTACTGGAGCAAAAGACTACGAAAGAGCCCGGACGTGAGCACGAGAGTAATTAACCTACTCAAGAGGCAGGACGGGAAGTGTGAATTATGCGGACTAACGTTTAGAGACGGCAATAAATGGGAAGTAGACCACATCATACCGCTCACACGGAAAGGTAAGGATTGGTACTCTAACCTGCAATTGCTGCACGATTATTGCCATGATTACAAGTCTGCCAGAGATGGTAGCAAGGGAGGCCGTATCCATGACAAGGATGACGATACTGAGGAGCCGGATGAGGTGAAAGTCTCACGTCCGGTTCTGAAGACGAGTTGGCCTGGTGACGGGCTGGCTTAGTTTAATTCCCGTTGGCAGTTACTGCCATACAGATTGGCGATCGGATTTTCCGAGCACTCCCCAGTAGTTTGGTCGCAGATCTGAAATACTTCTTGCAGGGGGCGACCTTTAGCTGTTACTGCTTTCCAGCCTGTCATGGTTTCTGCTACTGGGTTGATCGACTCAATCCGCCCCTGGGCATCCGTGGCGATCACCGCATCGCCAATGGATTGCAATGTCACTTGGGCCAGTTCTTTCTCTTGCAGCAGCGCTTGTTCTATCCGCTGGCGATCGCGAATCTCTTGTATCAGTTGCTCGTTAGCTGCTGCTAGTTCAGCAGTCTGTTCCGCAACCCTTGCTTCCAACTCCTCCTTCGCTTGGCGCAACTCCTCGGAAGCCTGCTTGCGCTCGATCGCATAGTGCAGCGATCGGACTAGCAGTTCCGTGTTCACCTGTCGCTTCACCAGATAATCCTGGGCCCCGCCCCGCACAGCCTGGGTCGCCAGTTCATCATCATCTCTATTCGTTAAGTACATGGACAAAATTAATTTCACACACTCTCTCGCGCTAGTCTCCATATCCGGAGCATGTCGCCCATGGCTATGTGCAATTATTTTTGTCTAACTACTTAGCACCACAATTGGCAAGCTAGGAGCTTGCTTGCTCAGGGGTGACAGGGATGCTAACCCCGTCGAGTCTGGCAGAGTCAGATCCAACAAGATGACATCAAATACTGAGTCTGTGGCTAGCAGGTCCAGCCCTGCCATCAAGCGCTTGACATGCACCACCGTAAACTGCTTGGACTTGGCTGTGCTTAAATACTCTTGCAGCAGTCTGGCTTCTGCGAGATTGTCCTCGATCAACAAGATTTTTACAGAGTTTTCCTCCATAATTCTAAAAAATATTGTTATATTCAACTGCTTTTTGGTCTTATGCCTTACCATAGCCTATCGGGATCTAAAAATTTAACTTACTATACAAAAATTTACATTCTCCGAGCCAAAATTTATCATGGCACCTGTTAGATACGTAGTCCGAGCGGGACGTCCGGAGATTGTCAAAGCCAGCTAAACCAAACCTACAGTATATAATAGTATTAATACTTAATTATTCAGCAAAAAATATAAAATCATCATAAGAACTTATCCAATGATATGAAAAACTTATTCAATAGCATGTCAAGCTCATCCAATAACACTGAAGACTCATTCAACTGCACTGATTTAAGTCTTGTACCCAAAGTCTGTAAGGAAGCATTGCAATTGTCAATTAACAATTCTCCATTTTCCATTTTGGGATTACAGACTGCATTCACGCAAGACTTGGACAATGGTCTCCAGTCGAACCAGTTTACTCATGTAGAGTCATGGCAATAATGTGAGGCCGTTCCGACTCTGACCAGCGCTGACAAATGTGACGAGTAGCTTCCAGGGAGTCCATTTCCGGCCAATGTATGTCCATAAACACCACGTCATAAGACTGGCGGCGCAGCATTTCTAGGGCTTCTTTGCCGTTTTAGTTCGGCGTTATACCCCAACTTCTCGAACATCATCAGTGCTACCCTCTGGTTAATGCGAGCATCTCCCACCAGCAGGATGCGCAAGGGCTACTGTTGACCAAAGGATTCATCCAGTTCTATCTTTTATTCGGAGTCGGGAAGGGATGGATGAGACCGGGGTATGCCAGTGACTACCTGCAAATCCAAATCCATCCAAAAGACGCTTCCCTCCCCAAGCTGACTCTGCACCTGTAAGATACTACCCATCATCTGGACAATTTTTTGGCTAATTGCTAATCCTAACCCAATTCCCTCAGCTTTGTTCCGAGAGTTCCCCGCCTGCTCAAAGGGCAAAAATATCTTTTCCAATTGCTCTGGCGCTATGCCAATACCAGTGTCTGCGATCTCAAATCTAATGGAGGCTTCTGGGTATGCCGATGACTCTTTGACATGCAACATTGCTACCTTAAAAGTCACGCCGCCCTTTTCAGTAAATTTAATGGCATTACCCAGCAAGTTAATCAGCACTTGTCGTAAGCGTTTTTCATCTGCATGGATGACAGCGGGTAGTGAAGAGGTAGGTTGATAAGTTAAGGAAATTACCTTTTGTTCTGCTTTGATACGCAAGATTTCTACCACCGTTTTCAGAAACTCAGGCAATGGCAAATATTGCGGATCCAGATGCATTTTACCGGCTTCTATTTTCGAGAGGTTTACGATGTCGTTAATCATGGTCAGTAGGTGATTTCCAGACTGGTAAATTATGTCGATGCTTTCTTTGTGCTCGGGTATCAAGTTGTCGGCCCGTTGCAGAACTTGAGCAAAGCCTAAAATGCTGTTGAGAGGGGTGCGGAGTTCGTGAGATATGTTGGTGAAGAATTCGCTTTTGGCTTTGTTGGCAGCTTTCAGTTCTTCATTGGTTTTTGCCAACTGGGTCGTTCTTTCTGCTATCCTAATCTCTAATTCATCCTTGGCTTTGCGCAATGCTTCTGCTGCCTGCTTGCGCTCGATCGCATAGCAGACAGAACGAACCAGCAGTTCCCTATTCACCTGCCGCTTCACCAGATAATCCTGGGCCCCCCGCCGCACCAACTCAACCGCTAGTTCCTCATCGTCGGTGTTCGTAAGCACGACAATGGGTAAGCTCGGGGCTTTACCTATCATCGCTTCTAGAGTCTCCAACCCTTTGCTGTCTGGCAGGGTCAGATCCAACAAGATGAGATCGAAGCTTTCGGACGACAGGCGATCGCACGCTGCGGCCAAGTCCTCGACATGCACCAGACTAAACTGCTTGGACGTGACTGCCCTTAAATAATCTTGCAGTAGTCTAGCTTCGGCAGGGTTGTCCTCGACTAATAATAGCTCTATCGATTTATCCTGCATAAAATTATCTTTGGCGTTGCACAATTACGGGATGATGAGCATAGTTGCAGAAGTCTTAAACCTAAACTACAAGCCAGTTTCAGTTATATGCAAAAAAGGGCATCATCCCCAAAATGTGCAACGCCTTATCTTTCTCATTTCAATGTAAACAGTTGCCCTGTTTGCGCAACTACTCCGGCAGAGTGACGGTGTCCAGCCAAAACTCTTCAATTCTTCTGACTATTGTCAATAAATGCTTCAAGTTTCTTGATTTGTTAATGTAGCAATTGGCATGCATGTCGTAGCTGATGGCAATGTCTTCTGCGTGTCTAGAAGTTGTCATTACCAACACGGGAATACGTTTCAACTGCGGGTCTGTTTTTAATTCTGCGAGTACCTCTTTACCATTCTTTCTGGGTAAATTCAAGTCTAGCAGGATGATGTCTGGACGCCATACCCCACTGTAGGGTTCTTCCTGGCGCAGATAGGCCATTGCTTCTACGCCATCGTTGACCGCAGTTATCTCGTGGGGGGCCGAACTCTGTTTCAAGGCTTCTTGAATTAAGCGGATCTGGGCAGGGTTGTCCTCCACTACCAGGATTTTGCGGTTGATTGTGACTGTTTGCATGTTTACCGTAGGCTGGATGTTAAATTCGGGATTAAAAGGATATTTGTAACAATACTTTACCATACTTAACATCTTATCACAATTGCTCCCGGACTGGAAGCGTGAAGTAGAAGGTGGCCCCCTGTCCCAGTTCTGATTCTACCCAGATGCGCCCGCCGTGGCGATCGACTATTTTCTTGCAGATGGCCAGACCGATGCCAGTGCCGGGATACTCGTCTCGCGGTTGCAGGCGCTGAAAAATGATGAAGATGCGATCGGCGAACTGAGGATCTATACCAATGCCATTATCCCGGACAGAGAATAGCCACTCACCATCTTGCTGTTTTGCTCCTAAGTGAATTTGCGGAGGTTGGTCCCTGCCGATCGCGTAGCGTGGCGCAGCCATACTTGATGGCGTTGCCGATCAGGTTCTGGAACAGTTGGATCAGTTGGGTGCTATCACCATTGAGTGTGGGCAAGGGATCGGTGGTAATGACTGCCCCACTTTCAGCGATCCGGATCTGCAAATTAGTGAGGGCGCGATCTAATGCTGTCTCAACCGCAGTGGGCACAAACTCCTTGCCTCTGGTCCCTACCCGCGAGTAAGCTAACAAGTCATCAATCAGTGTTTGCATGTGGGTAACTCCCTCAACGGCAAAGTCGATGAACTCCTTGGCGTCTTGGTCGAGTTGGTCTATATAGCGCATCTCCAACAGCTGCACGTAGCTGGACACCAGGGGCCATAGGCAGGATCTTGCAGGGGTTGGACTAACCGGTAGCAGCCGCTCTCGGTGCCGGTACGGAGATCGCCTCCCGTTTGTTGGCCTCACGGGGGGTCCCCGTCCTGCTGCGCGAGCTAAATGAGGCGATGAGAACAGCCGCAGCACCCCATCCATTGGTAGAATTCCGGGATGGGACGGCGATGTCTCCCCCTCGTTCCCACGGCTCTGCCTGGGAACGTGCGATTACGATGTCCCCGGGGTAGTGCGATTAGCGCGAGGTATCTCCTGGGTAGTGTGAATAGCGCTCCCAGGAAATACCTCGACCCCGGGGACATCGAACTCCCGGGAGACATCGAAGGAAGGGACTCACCTCCCAGAGATTCTGTGTCCCCCGGGAGAGCGTAGGACTGGTAGCCGGTCCTGCGCGATGGGTAAACACTAAAGTGTTTACTACGAACGGCGATGGGTAAACACTTTAGTGTTTACTACGAACGGTGATGGGTAAACACTTTAGTGTTTACTACGAACGGCGGACTGGGTCGATGCACGGGGTTTTGTCTATTTATTCTACCGCACTAGCCTATATCTGGCCGACCCGATATGAAACGACTGATTTCTCTAGCTGTTAGCTTACTCATTCTGGCATTAATCTACTGGAAGATAGATTTTCAGGCACTCCTGCAAGTCTTTCGGGACTGCGATCGCCCTTCGATGGCGGTCAGTCTGAGTATGGTAATTCCCCTAACTATGCTCACATCCTGGCGACTGCAACAATTGACACCGTCTCAAGCTAACTTGGGTTTTGCCGAAGCCAATCGGCTGATTCTGGCTGCTAGCAGCTTAAATATGATCTTACCATCCAAGATGGGAGATATTGCTAAAGCCTATTTTCTCCGAGAACGGGGAAATTTGAGCGGTTCTTTATCCTTGTCTTTGGTGGTGTTTGAAAAAGCATGCGACATGTCGTCCCTGCTGTTGTGGTGTGCCTTTGGGTTAACGTTGTATCCCCAAAAGGATTGGTTATTTGGGGTGATGACCATCAGCGTTGCTAGCGGACTGGCTTTTTGTACGCTGCTGCTGGCCTCGGAAAAGTTTGCCCAACTGTTCTTTTCCCTGGCATCTAAGGTTGCCCCCGGCAAAATGCGGTCGAAGTTAGCAACTTTACGAACTGCTTGGGAGGAGATGCACGGTTACTTTTGGCGCGATCGGGGCCAGTTAGCCCTAATTTCGGTCACTTCTATTTTCCTCTGGTTCGGACATTTAATGCAAATCTGGTTTTTCATTCTGGCCCTGAAAGCTTGGACGCCGTTTTTGGCTAATCTGGCCCTTTCTCCTCTCGCTATTTTAGCAGGATTACTGCCCTTAACCTTTGCTGGTGTTGGCACCCGGGATGCGGCCCTGATTCTATTTTATCAACCTTATTTTACCGCGTCAACTGCTGCTGCCCTAGGACTATTATGTACTTCCCGCTATCTGATTCCCGCGATCGGGGGTTTGCCCTTTTTGGGGAAATACATGACTGGCCTTCGTCGCCAAGATGATCGTTAAACTGTTAGATCGATGTAGCCCTGGGAGAAAATTAACATTTCTTAATCAAAATAGCTTCAGACCCTGATAAGCTAGAAATGTGCTTACCCAAAAGATGGTGGAGAACCGAAAGGGTATAGTCGAAGGACAGAGAATGGAGGAAAGTCAAGAATGCTCACGGAACTGCAAATAAGAAAGTGGAAGCGACTGTTTCACGTCTATGATGCTAATGAAAACGGGGTGGTAGAAAAAGCGGATTTTGAGGAAATATTCCAAAATATTGTGGCATCTCGTAATTTAATTCCGGGTACCCCGAAATACGATAGGCTGTATGCTGAGTTTATGTCCGACTGGGAACTTCTGCGAAAAGATGCAGATAAAAACAACAATGGTAAAATCGAGCTTACCGAATGGCTAAAACATGGCGATCGCCGCATCAACAGTCCCGAGATGTGCAAAATAAACATTGACATGGCAAATGATATCTTCGAGCTATTAGATATTAATGGAGATGGGGTGATTAGTCTGGAAGAATACAAAACAATTTTTTGGATTTGGCGACTCCCTGAAGAGTTAGCGACGAAAAATTTTCCGTTATTAGACATAAATTGTGACGGCAGGATAAGCAAAGAAGAATTTAAGATATTGGTAGAGCAATTTTATCAAAGCGATGACCCAGATGCCCCCGGAAACTTATTTTTCGGTCCCTACTAAGTTTGGGGATTAATTTTGTTGGCAAGCTCTCATGCTACCCAGATGTGGTAAAGTAGAAATAGACTTACCCCAGAGGTAGCACCGCAAACAGAGAATGGAGTCAGGTAAACAATGCTCACGGAACTGCAAGCAAGAAAGTGGACGCGGCTGTTTCACGTATATGATGCCAATGGAAACGGCGTGGTGGAAAAAGATGATTATGAGGAAATATTCCAAAATGTTGTCGCATCTCGTAATTTAATCTCGGGTACCCCGGAATACGATCGGCTGTATGCTGAGTTTATGTCCGACTGGGAAGAGCTGCGAAAAGATGCGGATAAAAATAATAATGGTAAAATAGAGTTATCCGAATGGCTAGAACATGGCGATCGGCGGAGCAATAACACGGAGATGTACCAAACGGTTCTCGATCTGGCCAGTCATATATTCGAGCTATTAGACCTGAATGGAGATGGGGCGATTAGTCTGGAAGAATATAAAACATTTTATCGGAGTTGGCGGCTTTCCGAAGAATTAGCGGCGGAAATATTTCCCAAGTTAGACCTAGATGATGACGGGGGTATCAGCAAAAAGGAATTTATGGTGCTGATCTGGCAATTCCATCACAGCGATGACCCAGATGCTCCCGGAAACTTATTTTTTGGTCCCTATTAAATAGTGTGACAGGGTGATAGCGGGCGCACGGCCCGAACCCTAAAGGGTCCGGCTACACAAACAAAGCCCGCCTGCGCGGGCTGGATGACAAAATTAAAATTGAAATACTCCCAACCCGGTTAATGATAATAATCTATGTCCTAGGAAGCAGAACAATGATAACGTCGATATCGATAGCCCGCCACTCGGGCAATGGATTTTTTGTCTTTAATGCAACCTTGGGCTTTAACCTTGACAGAGGCGGAGAAATTGACCACCCATAATTCTAAAGGTTTGGGTAGTTTATCCAGGGTTTGCTGAAGAGTTTGGGTCGCAACTAGGGGGTCATCCTCTTTGTGTGCTAGGAGAAAGTTAATCCTGGCGGGTACTTGATGTTCCAGATGAGTCAGTTCCCAAGCTAACCCCATCATTTCTCCAGTTTGTTCGTGGGTTTTGTGGACCGTGGCAATGAGGAGGGGAACTTCTAAGTTGCTAGTTTCCAGAATATCTGCAACCACGAGATCCGGTCGATCGGGCTTTTGATAGGCGAGGTTGGTAACTACCATCAGCCCCCCGATGAGTCCCGCAAGTAAAATTATTGCTACCCCTCGCCTCTGGGTATGGTCAAAACCAGTCGATCGTTCATGGGCCTTCCCAGTCGTTCGATCCCCCCAAACCCCCCTTAAAAAGGGGGGCTTCTGGAAGCCCCCCCTTTCGGAAGGGGGGGTTTGGGGGGGATCGGCCGCAACTACTTTTGACGCCACCCCTCGCCTCTGGGTGTGGGGGTGCCAAAAGCTGGCAAAGCTAGCGGCGCAGAGGGCGATCGCGGCGGGGAAGTAGACAAATTGGTAGCGGGCCACTAGAGTTAAATCAATGCCCAGACCGTAAGTGAGTCCGAAAATGAGGGCGATCGCGCCTATAAGGAAGCCGCCCAAAACCGCGATCGGGAAACCATGGGGACTAATTTTGATCCCTTTAATAAGAAGTCTGACTGTCAAGAACAGCAAAAATATAATTACCAATGCCGAGACGATCGTAACAGGTAAAGTTTGTCCTTCCACGGGCACCATGAACAGCATAGTAGTAGTCCAGGCCAAAATTCTCCCCACGGGTGCGAGAAAATCCCCGAAAGAATGGCTATGATAAATCCATCTTGTCAGCTGGCTACCGGGAATGTTCTGCCACAGGGGTAACCAGACGATAACCCCGATCGCGGTGCCCGCAGCAGTTGCGCCAATGCGTGCCCAATGTTGGTAGTCTCGATGTCTAATTACCAGGCCCAATATTACTAAAGCTTCAGCAGCGAGGACGAGGATAAAGAAGTAATGGACGGCCATCCCTAAGCTATTAATGCTAACCCAGATTAAGATTAACCAAATGGGATAATTATTGCCGTACTTAACAGTTTTGGTGGTGAGGATCAGGCAACTGAGGGAGGCGATAATTAACAAAATTGCCAGAGTATAATGGCGGGCGTCTTGTGCTAAATAGATGCCATAGGGGGAAACGGCCATTAATGCTGCTGCCAGGTGACAAACTTTAATTGAACGAAAGGTTAACCAACTAAAGCCGAAGATGGCCGGAATGGAAATTATCCCCAGCATGGCACTCAGCGATCGGGCCCCCCAGAGTGATACTAATTCTCCAGGAAATAGCTGCAACCAGAGATGATTTAGCATAAAATATACTGGAGGATGATTCGTTTCACTCATCAGGCGACTAACCACTGCGCCGACATCGGTAACTGGGTTGAGTTTTAATGGTGCTAAAAGAGTATCTGAGGCGATCGCTTGGTCCAGGGGTACTGTTCTAAAACCCTGGCCGAGACTGAAAACTAGGGTAGAAAATTCATCAGCCCAGGGGGGTTTTTCTCCTAAATTTGTCAACCGTAAAATAGCCGCGATCGCCATCCACCCCAGCAGCACATGTAAATTAAATTGGACTTTTTCTTGATTCTTCATTTTTAATGATACCCCTCGTTCCCAGGGTCTCCCTGGGAATGGCAAGTCTGAGGATCTGCCTCCTGTGAATTACTTTAGCAGCCTCCGAGATCGCTGTGAGTTCCTAACAACTGTCGTCTATTGAGGCCAGGAGGCAGAGCCTCGACCAGTAGTGACCAGGGAGACCCTGGTCACTAGATAATTTTACTTTTTCTTGATTATTCATTTTTAATAATTTACTGTTCATAACTTACCCATACCACTCTTCTCCATTAGCCATTAGCAATTAGCCATTAACCATTAGCAATTAGCTATTATCCAATTCGCGTAACTTTCCAAAGTCTAATTTTACGTTTTTTATAAGACATGTCCCAGAGATGTAACAATTCTACATGATAATTTCCCTGTTGCATCAGGATAGCTGGTAAGGGTTCCTGTCGCCTCACCGTCAGCAAAAAGATATCGCTGAACCCGCGACCGTCGAATTGGTGCAGGTTTTCCGGCAGAAATCCCTGAATTCGCGCCTCCGGTTTCAGCAAATAACTCAAGGACATCAGGCGACTTTGAGTTGTATTTAAGGTAACATCTCCTATTAACAGCGGTGACGGTGCTTGGTTGACTATGGCCGCTATGCGATCGTTATAATAGTCAGCATACTTAGTCCAAGCGCTATGGGAGTGAGAAATTAACACTCCCGAAGTTACTCCCGAAGCAATCACGATCGCCATCACCAACTGCCAAAATTGACGTGTTATCCTAGATCGATCGGCGATCTTAGACGCGAAGAGATAAGCAACAGCTAACTGAATGGACAAATAGCAGGGAATCAGATATCTGCCAATACTGGTGCGCTGTCCTCCGAAGATAATATCTGGAAGTAAAAGGGGAAGGACCGTTCCGCCCATCAACATTAAGACAAATGTCCAAATTCGCTTTTGCTGACATAGCCAATAGATAGCATAGCCCACTAGGGCGAGGATGAAAATAATATAGTATGTCAGGGGTCGGTCTAAGTCCATTCTAAAGGTAAAGGGATCCTCGCCATCCCGAAACTCGACAAAGTTACTCACCAAGTTTAAGATCCAGAAGCGGATGACATACATATTGTCTGCCTTTTTTCCCGTCCACTCCATCCCTGACTGGATATCACGGAAATTGATTAAGATGACCAAACCCCAAGGCAGAAACATTAAGAGCCCTGCTACCAGGGCTAGTAGATATTGTTTCACAGTTTGGGTGAGGCGCAACCCTTCGGTGTAAATTAGATAAATCCCTTGGGCCCCTGCCACCAAGGCCGAAAACATAAATGTATAGAAACCTATTGCTAAACTGAAGGCGTAAATGGCCCAACTGACCTTAGTTTTGCGGGTCATGGCAGATAAGAGGGCGGCGCTGGAGAACAAGATTGTCAGAGTCCACAAACTATATTGTCGCACTTCCTGGGCGTATAATATCTGAAAAGGGGAAATCGCCAGCAGACCCGCAGCTATTCCTGCCGCCCTGTGGGAAGCAAACAATAAGTAGCTTAGCCAATAGATAGCCGGAATGGCTAGCAAGTTAATCAGGACAGGCAAACTTCTTCTGACAAACAGGGAATCCCCAAATAGTTGCTGCCAAAACCGCCCGATGGTAAAATAAAGCGGGGCATGTTCTGGGGCTTCTACCACTAAAGAATGCAGGGTATCGGATAAATTTCTTTCGGGAGTAAGGTGCTGAAAATGCTGAAAATAGGCCGGACTGTGAATTTCCCCATTAAAAAGCTGCCGATCGACCTCTTCTTGGGTGTAACCGGCCATGCGGAAGGAACTAATAATCTCGTCACCCCAGCAAACCTTACCGTCGAGATTGGCAAACCGAAACCAAACTCCTAGAATCAAGAGTAGGACGATGGTAAACTGTAAGGGCGAGAGTCGCCAATTTGCTTGCTGAATCCACTTCCAGTTCATAGATGTAAAATCAAGGAGATTGCTCTGTAGCTTCCCCTAGCTTACAATTAAATGTGAGTCTTGTCTATACCTCTACTGTAGTACATTACCATGTTATTGACCCGCCTGCACGAGTTGATTACTACCCCAACTGCGAAAACTTCTCGCGGCCAGATGATCTTTTGGTTCTGCCTCAGCTTGACATTTGCTCTTATTTATGCATGGTTGGGGTTACGCAAAGCTTTTGACGGCGAGTATGTAGTGCAGGATGATGCGCGACAACATGTATTTTGGATGGTACGATTTCTGGACCCGCAGTTATTTCCCAATGATTTAATCGCCGATTATTTTCAGTCAGTGGCCCCAGCAGGATATACTAGCATTTACCGCCTGGCCGCAGCTGCGGGCATCAATCCTTTATTCTTCAATAAACTGCTGCCTCCGGTGCTGGGTTTAATCGTTACGGGCTATTGCTTTGGTCTCTGTTTGGAGATTTTTCCCATCCCCGCTGCTGGGTTTGTAGCTACATTGCTGTTCAACCAACAGATGGGCTTTAAGGATGATATAATTTCGGCAACTCCCAGGGCTTTTGCCTATCCCCTGCTGCTGGCGTTTCTCTACTATCTATTACGAGGAAAATTATGGCAGACTTTAGGGGCGATCGCCTTGTTAGGGCTATTCTACCCTCAAGTCTTGCTACTCTGTGCCCTCATCCTGGTGCTGCGCTTGCTAGACTGGGAAAATGGCAAATTGGGGTTTTCTCAACGACGGTCCGATTATATCTTCTGTGCTGCGGGGTTAGGAGTAACTTTCTTGATATTATTGCCCTTCGCCTTAAATACCTCTGAATATGGACCGGCCATCACCGTAGCTGAAGCCAAAACATTACCGGAATTTTGGCCCACAGGACGCAGTAGCTTCTTCAATGAAAACCTTGCGAAATTTTTCATAGTTGGCGGTCGCAGTGGCATGTTTCCCAAAGCTATACTCACTCCAGTTACCCTCTGTGTGGGATTATTATTACCCTTGCTGCTGGCCTTTAGCCGTCGCTTTCCCTTGGTAAAGCAGCTGGGCAGTGGCATCAAAATTTTACCGCAAATGCTGCTGGCCTCGATCGCCCTTTTTTCTGCTGCCCACGCCCTGCTGTTCAAACTGCATTTACCCAGTCGCTACACCGGTTATAGCTTGCGGGTTATCATTGTCTTGGCAAGTGCGATCGCCTTCACCACGATCCTGGACGCCCTGTTAAAATGGGCCCAACAGGGAACATTCCCCCGCAAAATAATAGCATGGGTAACAGTGGCGATCGTCAGTATTAGCCTGCTGTGCTATCCCAGCTTTGTCAAAAGCTTCCCCAGAAACTCTTACAAACATGGTAAATTACCAGAATTATACCAATTCTTCAGCCAGCAACCCAAAGACATTTTAATTGCTTCGGTCGCCGGAGAAGCAGATCTCCTGCCCAGCTTTACCCAGCGATCGGTTTTGGTAGCCAGAGAATATGCCATTCCCTATCAACTGGGCTATTACCGCCAGTTTCGCCAGCGCCTGCTTGACTTAGTCCGCGCCCAATACAGTCCCGACTTAGCAGAAGTCCAAAAATTCATTCAGACCTATGGAGTAGACTTCATTTTGCTAGATCCTGGAGCCCTAACACCAGAATATATCTCTTCTAGGAGACAACGCTGGATTATAGAAATGCAACCTGCTCAAGCGGCGATCGATAATATGAAACAGGGAAAAACCCCAGCTTTAGCTAAAGTAATAAATAGCTGTCAGGCTTTCCAGACTCAGGGAATGGTTGTCCTTGATGCCAACTGTATCCTCAACCAATCCTAGGGCCGCTCCTTTGCCTGCCCGAGAATAAGCGTAGGGCACAATACTTCTCGGTTAACACCTGTCATTGCGAGGGGGAAACCAAAACAGACATTTTAGGGATCTCCGCCGAGATCCCCCCGTAGCGCTCCTGCGTCGCGCACTTCGTAAAAGCGCAGCGGCCCGACGCCAGGAGGGCTAGCAATCCCCCCGTCGAGTAACAGACTCGGTGAGATTGCTTCGGGGGGGGTTAACTCAATTGAGCATAAGTTATCGCTACGTACCCCCCCTCGCAATGACAAATATAGCCACCGTGCTTAACCGAGAAGTATTGGCGTAGGGCGGGCGTCTCGCCTGCCCGTTAGTCCAATTAACTCTCAACTCTATAACTTAATTATACCTCTGCAAAAAGGAAATTTTAACTCGTGAAAGCGAAAATTTATACCCAGGAGCGTCCCTCCCAAAATATTTAGTTCTAGATCATCTGTTAAGGAAATATTAACACCAAGTAGCGGCGTCTGACAAATCAAGCGGAAGGGGTCGAGTGAAAACTTAAAGTTAAAAATACCATCCCAATCTTTCCCGATCGCGGTTCCGGGCAAGGAAGCAGGAACGTCAGCATAATTAATAATTCTGGCAATATAGGTATTGGAGTTCGGTCCGGGCCAAAGCCAATATCTACGATCGATATAATTTTCAGCCTGTTCGTGGATAACAGCAATAATTTTTGCCGCCATTTCTCCGGACCAGGTTTGCACCATGAAACTGGGACCGCCACCTACTCCACTCAGAGGATGCATCAGATTAACATGCAGATGACCGTAAGCTTTTTGTCTGGGATTTTTCCGCTCCCGAAAAAGATTTCGCCATTGCCATACTTCCCACCTTTCCCATGGAATATCGGGACCGCTGGAGACCACAAAATACAGGTGAACCGCCAACAGTCCGATACCCGGTAGAGGTGCTGCTCTCAGATGTACCGTTGGCACAGCCGGAGGTTGCTTGTAAAGCTCGTTCTCAAGCATGTCTATTTGGGTGTGGTCAAAAGTAGTTGCAGCAGGATCTCCCCTTCTTCACTTCAAAATTATTTAAAAATGCGCAGGAGAACCCTGCCACAGGGCTCTCCTTGTGGAGTCGAAGTGAGCGATAAAGAGATTTACCTGACCCGGAGTTACGCTAAAAACGCCGACTAACCGTTGTTTAACCCTAATAGGGCGCTTTTTGCGCAGTCCGGGCCGGGCATCCCTGGTTTCGCTTGGGCTTGTGTTACGTTAATTTTCCAAGCCCCCATGAACCTTTATTCTTAATCAAGTATAGCTAACGGAAGTGGAACTTGTCAAGGGTTTAATAATTTTTTTCCCTCTCATGGGATATTTATTTTATCTTCATATGGGTGTGGTCAAAACCCGTTGATCGTTTCTGGGATATTCCAGCCGTCGGATACCCTGTAGGGGCGTAGCGCTACGCGCACTGCGTAACGTGAGTTCGTAGTTCGTAGTTCGAGATTGCTTCGTGCCTCGCAACGCTGCGCGGTTCGTAGTTGGGCTCTGTGTAACGCAATCATGGGGGTTTGAGACATTTTCAACCCGACGAAAAATAATGGTTTGAGCGGCTGTCGAACTCACGTTGCGTAAAAGCGCAGGCGTAGCCGTGGCGAAGCAGCAGCTAGCATTCTGGCGACAAATTATGACCATAGATGACAGATGTTCTCTCAGAATGCTTCGCCCGGCACCCAGCGAGGATCTCCCCGTACCAACGGTTTTTGACCACACTCTGTCTATTTTGTCAATCTTGATTTTTACTCAACAATTTTTATGTCTATTATAGGAGATGATGCTGACAACTAACAACTGACAACTGACAACTACCAACCCAGGTATTCTAAGCCCAAAATAATAGCAGCGATGGTGCCAGATACACAAATTTCGCCTTTGACTATTCGCTGCATTACCTCTGCTACTGGAATTAATACTACTTCAATATCTTCAGTTATGTCAAGCTGCTGTTCGCAAAACTTAACAGCATTTTCAGCCAGAAAGACATGAAGGAGATTAGTGTCCTTAACGGGGTTATCATAGAGAGTGGCCAGTTTAATCAGTTGGGGGGCGACATAACCAGTTTCTTCTCGAAGCTCTCTGGCAGCAGCAGATGCACCGGTTTCCCGCTCTGGGTAAAAATGACCAGCAGGAAGCTCTAACAAGATTTCCCCTACTCCATGTCGGTATTGGCGGACGAAAACAATTTCCCGGGCCTCGGTAAGGGGAAGCACGAGAGCAACATCGGGTCGAATCGTGATAAAATAGTCATCGATAACCCGGCCATTGGGTAACTGGATTTCATCTTGCCTGACTTGGCACCACGGGTTGTCAAAAACCAGGCGGGATTGCAAAATATTCCACTTTTTGATTTCTTTCATAAAAGAACTGCCCCCTCGTCGTCAGCCATTGTGGCACGAAAGGCGACAATAGTAGAGGGACTTGGCACTATTGCCTGTATACCGCTATGATCGGAACAGACCCTGTATCAGGGAAATCGGCTCCAAACAGGGAGAGGACTTCCCCCCAGGTAGTCCGAGATGCAAAAACCATGCTTGTGAAAAGAAAACTCCTGCTGTGTTATTAGATATTTTATTAGTTGTTTTCCTAGGTCTGATGCCCCCTACTGCACTTTCAGCGTGGATGATGTATAAAGTAGAAGGGTCCAAGCAAGAACGGCTGGTATCTCAGATGGAAATATCGACCCAGACGATGATGCGATCGCCCGTCGTCGAGCAGCCAAGGCTGGAAATGCCACCGCCAGTACCTCAGCTCCCCTCGGAGCATCATTATATAGAGGGTGTGGGTCTACTGATTGGAGATGTCACTTGCCACTATAATGCCCGTTCTGCTTACATCCGCTGTGCAGTGAATCCCGAAGGACCATGTGAAAATTGCCCCCATTACGAACCCACTGAAGATAAGGACTGGAAGCATTGAAAGGTTTTTCTGCTCAAGTCGGTATTTTGGCAGCGGGTCGCTGCTTATCCCAAATTGGGAATGGATTTACTCTATTCTACGCCCCCATCCTGTTCGTGAATCAACTGGGTTTATCGACGACGGCGGTGGGAATAGGTATCGGTAGCGGTGCCATCTCTGGGGTGCTTGGTCGCTTCTTAGGAGGAACCTTCGCTGACTCTCCATTGGTGGGACGGCGAGGCACGCTTTTGCTTTCAGCGGCAATTTCTGCATTAGCGGACCTGGTGTTTATCTGCACCCATAACTTGCCCATCTTTATAATTGGTAACTTGTTGATGGGTTTTGGCATTGGTCTTTACTGGCCTGCAACAGAAGCAGCAGTAGCAGATCTGACAACTGATGGGCAGCGTAACGAAACATTTGCCATCATGCGGCTGGCTGATAATCTCGGCTTGTCGATGGGAGTGGTGTTGGGAGGGGCCTTGATGGCTGCTGCGGTAAATTATCGAGTTTTATTTGCGATCGATGGCATCTCATTTGTGATTTTCTTTGGCATAGTGTATGGGGCGATCGCGGAAACAGGGGACTTCAGCAAACATGACAGCAACCAGAGGGGACAGGGTTGGATGGTAGCATTGCGCGATCGGCCTCTAATGATATTCTTTGTAGTGAATATCATGTGTACCACCTACCTGTCTCAATTACAAAGTACGTTACCCCTATATCTGAACAATTTCAGTGGATTAGATCCCAAAATCATCAGTGGTTTGTTCGCCTGGCATATTGTCTTTGTCGCCCTCTGTCAATTGCCTGTTGCCCGCTGGCTGAATCGTTTTAGCAGTCCCCAAGCCTTAGGTATTTCTTTGCTACTATGGGAAATAGGCTTTGGGTTAATTTGGGTGACAGGAGTGATGGGTGGGGTAATTTGGGCAATTTTGGCAGTGTCAATTATCAGCCTAGCTACTGCTGCCTATACGCCATCTGCGTCTGCCTTCGTCGCCGACTTAGCCCCTCCATCCTTGCGGGGAATATACATGTCCCTCAACGCTCAATGTTGGGCGATCGGGTATTTCATCGGTCCTACCTTGGGGGGCTGGGCCTTAGATCGATCGCGTTACATTGCCGATGGTTTCTGGTTAGCAGCCGCAGTCAGCGTCGGCATCGGCATCTTAATTTTACAATATCTGCAATCCCTGCTGCCGTTAAAAAATTAATATATCTACAGTGAAGGAAATTAGCGTCAAAGAGAAACCCTGGTTACCCCAGCTACCGGTGGAAGTTTGGATCTTGGCCGTGGGGAGAGTATTAACGGAAATAGGCAATGGACTGGTCATATTTTATGCTCCCATATTATTTGTGAATCAGGTAGGTTTATCGGCAACAGCAGTAGGAATAGGCATCGGTAGCGGTTCGATCGCGGGAGTAATTGGCCGGTTCATAGGAGGATCGTTTGCAGACTCTCCGCTGGTAGGACGCCGGGGCACTCTATTACTTTCAGCAGTAATTTCTGGTAGCGCCGATCTAGTGTTTGCCAACACCCACAACTTGCCCATTTTTATTCTAGGTAACTTGCTGAGCAGTTTGGGAATTGGTCTGTACTGGCCCGCCAGAGAAGCAGTTGTCGCAGACGTAACCACTGACGAACAGCGAAATGAAGCTTTTGCTGTCATGCGCTTGGTAGATAGTATTGGTTCGGGGTTGGGAGTGATGTTGGGGGGACTGTTACTTTCGATAAATGTCGATTATCGGATATTATTTGCGATCGATGGCATTTCCTTTGGAATCTTTTTCGGGGTGGTGTATATCGCCCTGGGAGAAACGGGGGAGTTTGCAGAATATGACAGCAACAGAGGACTACAGAGTTGGTTGACGGTCCTGGCCGATCGCCCTCTGATGGTATTCCTGGCAGTAAATATTCTCTTCACAGCCTACCACAGTTTATTACACAGCGCCATGCCCCTATATCTAAGCAATTTCGTGCAAGCAGGGGGCTTATCTGCAGGGAATATCGGGATTTTATTCACCTGGCACATGGTGTTTGGGGCATTATGTCAACTACCCCTTACCCGTTGGCTAAATCGCTTTAGCCATCCGAACGCTTTAAAAATTTCCATGCTATTATGGGGAGTAGGATTTGGGCTAATTTGGGTTACCGGAGTTGCCCAGATGGGGGTGCTAGTCTGGGCAATTTTAGCACTGTCAATTATGGGTGCAGCAGTATCTGCTTACATTCCCGCCGCCGCTGCCTATATCGTAGATGTGGCACCAGCATCTATGATGGGCGTTTACTTTGCTATGTACTCCCAATGTTGGGCGATCGGGTATTTCATCGGTCCTAGCTTGGGGGGCTGGGCCTTAGATCGGTCCCGTTACATTGCTGATGGCTTCTGGTTAGCAGCCGCAGTCAGCGTCGGCCTTGGCATCCTGATTTTACAATATATCCAGGGCCAACTACAGAAAAATTAAAATTTCACCGATCGCCCAGCTATTTCTCAGGCTTTACTCATTTATGTTATCTTTAATCATAGATAGTCGAAGAGAAAACTATTGCCATGAAAATCAAATCATTGGCCATCCTGGCCAGCCTCTCAATGCTGAGTATCGGACTAGCTTATTGTTTGGGCAACCGCACTTCTATCAATGCTGATGCTGCTACTCCGGTGATAGTAGCCCAGGGGAGTCGCGCCTTCTTTTACCAAGAAAATGACATCGCCATCAGGGGCACAGATCCAGTCGCCTATTTCCGACAAGGTAAAGCTGTTGCTGGCAGCCCTCAATTCACCCACCGCTGGGAAGATGCTACCTGGCAATTTTCCAGTGCTGAAAATCGGGATTTATTTGCCCAAAACCCGGAGAAATACGCGCCGCAATATGGTGGTTACTGTGCTTGGGCAGTGAGTCAAGGCTACACGGCATCTACAGATCCAAACGCCTGGAAAATTGTCAATGGCAAACTGTATCTTAACTATAACAGAAGGGTACAGAAAAGTTGGGAAGGAGACATTCCCGGTCAAATCGCCCGGGCTAACCGGAACTGGCCTGAAGTTCTCAACCGTTCGTAATAAACACTTTAGTGTTTGCGGGTTCGTAGTGCGATCGGGCTTTCCGGATACGGTCAGCAAATACGCAGCAGACTGCCAGGGTAAGCAAATATTAGGATTATCCGTATTCGATCGCCCGAGGGAAGGAAAAAGAGTCAGTTTCGCCTGCTGGAGTGCCAAATGGACCGATAGTTCCAGGACAGGAGAATGGTTGTCTTGCCGTTTCCCGGGGCTGTGTCTCGTGACACAGGGAGGAGGCGGGGTTTGCCAGTTCCTGGAATTGTCGCCCTACCAATTGCGAAAAAGTCCTAACAAAGTGGCGATAAAAATACTTCGGATCAAAGCAAACAAAATGTGAATGCGCTACGAAAAGCGGTAATTTATCTCTTGATATTGCCAAGTCCGGGGTAGAGAAAGTAGAGGTCGAATGCCATTTTTTTGCCTACCAGTTGTGGGATGAGAATGGGGATAAGTCACCGATGGAGATAATGGAGTTAGCTATACTATTGCTACCTTTGAGTTGGAAATTGCTAATGGTGAATGGAAAATGGTGAATAGTGAATGAAAAAAGGGTCAATTCTCAATGAACAATTCTCCCTAAATTAACAAAATTCACAGCCAATTTCCGACCAGAACGAAAGGTGCCCAATAGAATGGATCCTTGTAGCGGGGTGACTGCAAAATTTCCAGCTGTGCTTGTCGGAGGGCTTCAGATTTGCTTACACCCTCATGGGTGAGTGCTTGATAGAACTTAACCATGAGGTTACACAAACCCATGAATCGTCAACTATTTATCCAAAATTTTGTACGACAGCCTGTAATATACTAATTAATATGCAATAATACGGTACGATCGCCTGTATTACGTGACATCTGACAACTTAGCAAACACAACGTAGGGCCAAACACGCTCGTCTTAACCGAAAATCTGCGGATGCCGTGCCCCTACATTTAATTGGCGATCGCCCTCTGGCACCGGGGCACGGCGGGCAAAACACGATCGTCTTAACCGAAATTAGCTGATGCCGTGCCCCTACATTTAATTGGCGATCGCCCTCTGGCGCCGGTGTACGGCGGACAAAACACGCTCGTCTTAACCGAAAATCTGCGGATGCCGTGCCCCTAAATTTAATTGGCGATCGCCCTCTGGCACCGGTGTACGGCGGACAAAACACGCTCGTCTTAACCGAAAATCTGCGGATGCCGTGCCCCTAAATTTAGTTGGCGATCGCGCCCCAGCGAGTGGGGAAGATACTTGCACGGAGACTCCCGAGAAAACCTATGAAATTGCCAGTTCGGTTGGAGAAAGCGCCAGCGAGTGAGAACTCTTTCTCATCCGAATCACCAAAAATGCGGGCTTCGTCACGTGACTCTATGGCAAAGTTGCGTGACTCTATGGCAAAGTCACGCAACTTAAACGCAAAGTCACGCAACTTAAACGCAGAGTCACGCAACTTAAACGCAAAGTCACGCAACTTAAACGCACGCAACTTAAACGCAGAGTCACGTGACTTAATATACTGGTCATGTGACTTTCACGCAGATGCTCCGATAACAGTTACTCAAAACCTCATGTAAGGTTTTGGGGGTTGCGTCCCATCTACCCCCAGTTGAGAACTGGCTGTGATTTGACTATCAGGACCTAGAAAGATACCCGAGGTGGTAATTTGAATATTCCCGCCGTTACCAGCAAAGGCATTCGCATTGATATTGCTGCCCTCTATCCCGCTGTTTATCGTGATGTTGCCCCCATTGCTTTCACTGCTATCATCCGTTCCGGCACGAGTAGTAATGGCACTATTGTGGCGCCAAATCAGAGCATCAGCAATATTCAGTTGGATATTTCCTCCTTTTCCTGATATTCTGTCACCGCAGTAATGGCATTACAGTAGTATGAATAGGAATATCTGCTTGGTTTGTGCCAATCATGTTGGGTGCATCTCACTTTTGTAATCTAGCCCGCGCAGGCGGGCTTTGTTCGTGTAGCCGGGCCCTTTAGGGTTCGGGCGGCTAAGCAAATATGAGATGCACCCAATCATGTTTATGTCGAATGACATATTGATGCTGATGCTTCCGGATGGTTCTGACCCTCGATTTTGAATCCAAATCGTCGAACCACCATCCATCAACAGATTCCCTCCTTGCACAAGGATATCCCCGCCACTAATCTTTCCATGAACTTAAGAGTCCTAACTTCCAGGATCTGCTCGCAAAATTAATTTTCATGTCTATATTAATCCAAATAGTTAACGACGGCGTTCCTGCAACTTGCGATAGACATCCTTGACATCAACGTTGTGATGTGCTAAGGCTACCAGAGTATGATAAAAGAGGTCAGCAGCCTCAGATGCGATCGCCTCTTTATCGTCATCCTTACAGGCCATTACCACTTCGACGGACTCTTCGCCAATCTTTTTGAGAATCTTGTTATCCCCACCTGCGAATAACTTGCAGGTATAGGAATCTTCCTTGGGGCGATCGCGGCGTGAGCGAATGACAGCAGCGACTTGAGAGAGGGTATCTGCGGGGGGCGTCCTAACTGTGCCGCTTACCTGATGAAAACAACTACGTTCGCCCTTGTGACAAGCGATATCCCCCACTTGCTCTACACCTATTAGCAGGGCGTCACTGTCACAATCATAACGGAGCGATCGCACATTTTGCCAATGTCCGGAAGTAGCGCCCTTATGCCACAACTCGGCACGGGAACGACTCCAAAACCAGGTTTGACCAGTGGAGAGAGTCTTTTCCAGGGACTCCCGGTTCATCCAGGCCATCATCAGCACCGTACCATCCAGATAGTCCTGGATAATGGCGGGTACCAGTCCTTGGGAGTTGTAGCGAATTTGCTCGATCGGGATGGGGGTGGTACTAGCAGCTTGAGACATAAGGCGTTGGGTAATATTCTCTTAAGACTTGTTTAGAATAGCATTGCCAGCCCCGCCACCGACAGGCATCTAGTCCGGTGGGTGAGGCGGGTAAACTGGACAAAGGATGATGTAAATAGTTGATTTGTGCTAATCTAGCGCCTATTCTCAAATCAATAGTTGAGCATTCAACCAAGGAGAACAACTTTGATCGCAACTACTCTCAAGACCACCAAATCACAAGAGATTTTCGCAGCGGCCCAGAAACTGATGCCAGGGGGAGTCAGTTCGCCAGTGCGAGCCTTCAAATCCGTAGGTGGAAAACCCATAGTGTTCTCACGGGTAAAAGACGCTTACATCTGGGATGTGGATGGCAACCAAGCCTGCATGTCCGCCCAGCGCTTGATGCGAGCCTTCACCAATCGCGACAAGATCGTTAAGTTTGAAGGATGCTATCACGGTCACGCCGATATGTTTCTGGTGAAAGCGGGTTCTGGGGTGGCCACCTTGGGATTACCCGACTCCCCGGGCGTTCCCAAGTCTACCACTGCCAACACCCTCACGGCTCCCTACAACGACCTGGAAGCCGTCAAAGCCCTATTTGCCGAAAACCCCGAGCAAATAGCGGGGGTAATTTTGGAGCCCGTAGTGGGTAATTCGGGATTTATTGCCCCCGATGCTAGTTTTCTGGAAGGCTTGCGGTTGATTACCCAAGAGAATGGGGCCTTGCTGGTGTTTGACGAAGTAATGACTGGCTTTCGCATCGCTTTGCTTTGAAATAGCTGAAAGCTTTACTATATAATATAAGGATTACAGCGATTTTGTTAAGGTTGTAAAATGGCTGTAATCCTTACCGGGAAAGCATTCTATCGATTTTAAACAATAACCCGCGGCGATCGCGAATGACAGCTTCGAGTTGAGAGAGGGTATCTGCGGGGGGCGGAGTAACCGTACCGCTGACCTGATGAAAACAACTACGTTCGCCCTTATGACAGGCAATGTCACCTACTTGCTCGACACCGATCAGCAGGGCGTCGCTGTCACAATCATAACGGAGCGATCGCACATTTTGCCAATGTCCGGAAGTAGCGCCCTTATGCCACAACTCGGCACGGGAACGACTCCAAAACCAGGTTTGACCAGTGGAGAGAGTCTTTTCCAGGGACTCCCGGTTCATCCAGGCCATCATCAGCACCGTACCATCCAGATAGTCCTGGATAAGGGTGTAATTAAAAGTGACACTTGGGTCTTATCAACCGGTGCCAGACAGAGCGAGTGAAATTTAGATCTAGGGAGTC
>RFFC02000053.1:20978-36093 GCA_005518205.2 Hormoscilla sp. GUM202 | reverse complement strand
TTTCCAAGATAGGATTCTTGGCCACACTACATGGCGTTGAGGATGCAGACAATATACAGGTAATTTACGAATAACTGTCACCATGACTATCCCATATTTTACACTCTGGACATCCATTGCCATAATAGTTCCTCTCCTGAACCCTTAACAGGTATTACAACATCGCGCGGTGAGATCCCCGGAAATGGGTTGCGTCTGGCGCCCCTCAGACGGGCAGCCAGTATTTCTGGCTTGTTTCTTTCATGACTCAAGAGCGATATTTTAGATATTTTATAAGTAGTAGTAGATTTTCGAGAACCTGGTTCGGACGTGGGACGCGAATCGCTTGTGGTAAAGTTGCGGGAACTTACGCCGGCAGATCCTAGTAGGCGGACGCACAGCAACCTCAGAGTGGGGTTGGCTCTGGGGGCACCGGCAGAAGTATTGCAATGACTCAAGAAGATCTCTATGAACTCAACCGGGCTCTGAAAATTATCGCGCACATCCTGTACAAGAATACACCCTCCGAGCGATTGCAAGACTTTGAAAGTATGGGGTTAGCAGTGCACGACCATTTTTTAAAGACAGTTGGACCGGAACTCTTGAAATTTTTTTGATCCTAGGCGAGTCAAACTCAAAGCGGACGGAGTCGCTATGTCGAATGCTACATCGGAACGCTGACGGTGACTCCCAGGCAAACACAGCGCTTTGGTCTGGCAGCCCGCACCTGTATCAGTCCGCACTTGGAACGATGCTCCCTCCTGCTAACAGCAAACGAGTCATACGCCCATACCGAACGAGATATTCTTATGTTGACGGGAATGAAAATCTCGCACAGCGCACAGCATCGGCTCGTCCATCGTAGCTCTTTTTCCACGGGCAAAGCCAAAGAGCCAGTTCAAGCGGTGAGCGCCAACGGGGGCAAAGTGCGTTTACGGATACCTAAAGGCAGGCGGCATGGAATACCCAGCGAAACGCCACGGGCCAAACTATCTCCTGGCAGATTACCACCGCTGATGCGAGAACCAAACTTAAGCGTCTTTATCCTGTTTTTAATGATTAAGGTCTACTAGAGGCATGTGGAATTTGAGATCCAGGGCCAGCATCCGGATATACCAGTGCCGCCATCAAAAGTCAGGCGCTTACCACCCACTCGCATTTCTATGCAGGAGGTATTGCCTCCATAGCGGATTGTTTCTTCACCAGGGGCGGGAATGCTGCGGAGCACTCCCCAGAATTGAACTGCAAACACCGTTGGGGAAAAATCGGATGAACTGCTGGTTTTCATTGGTAATTTAAGGCTTGGCATTGCACATTTTGGGGATGATGCCCTTTTTTGCACATAACTGAAAATGGCTTGTTGTCTAAGTTTGAGAGTTCTGCAACTATCTCCATCATCCCGTTATTGTGCAA
This sequence comes from Hormoscilla sp. GUM202, assembly GCA_005518205.2. Taxonomy (GTDB): domain Bacteria; phylum Cyanobacteriota; class Cyanobacteriia; order Cyanobacteriales; family Desertifilaceae; genus Hormoscilla. The sequence goes on along the minus strand of RFFC02000053.1, from coordinate 34,701 downwards.
CGCCCTTTAATGTACCGCATTGACCCTGGTGACGCAGCAGGTGATCGCATAGCACCAAGGCGACCATAGCTTCTACCATAGGCACGGCTCTTGGTAAAACGCAAGGGTCATGACGCCCTTTTGCTGCTAGCACCGTTTGGGTACCTGTACTGGTCACCGTGCGTTGTTCTTTTCTGATGGTAGCAGTGGGCTTAAATGCTGCCCTTAAGATAATCGGTTCGCCGTTGGAAATCCCTCCCTGGATCCCCCCAGAACGGTTGGTGCGGGTGCGGATCTTTCCCTGGTCGTCTCTGTAGAATTCATCGTTGTGCTCGCTGCCTGCTAGCAGGGTTCCCGCGAAGCCCGAGCCAATTTCAAACCCCTTGCTGGCGGGTAAGGACAAGATCGATTTTGCCAGGTCAGCTTCCAGCTTGTCAAATACTGGCATTCCTAAGCCTGCGGGCAGGTTGCGGGCCACGCATTCCACGACTCCCCCCAGTGAGTCCCCTTGACGCCCGACCTCCTCGATCAGGGCAATCATGCGATCGGCACATTCGGAGTCGGGACAGCGGACGATATTGCTTTCCACTTGCTCCATAGTCACGGTGTCTGGATCTACGACCCCTTCGAGATCTTTGATCCGCTTGACGTAACCGATAATTTCTACATTAGCAGCTACCCGGAGGATTTTTTTGGCGATCGCCCCTGCTGCGACTCTGCCGATGGTCTCCCGGGCCGAAGCCCGTCCGCCCCCCTGCCAGTTGCGGATACCATATTTAGCATCATAGGTAGCATCGGCATGGGAAGGGCGATATTTTTGTGCCATTTCCTGGTAATCTTGGGAGCGAGAGTCCTTGTTCCGAACTAACAGGGCGATCGGGGTGCCCAAGCTTTTACCCTCGAACACCCCCGAGAGGATCTCGCAGCTGTCTGCTTCTTGGCGGGGCGTAGTTATTTTACTCTGTCCCGGACGCCTGCGGTTTAATTCTCGCTGAATTTCGGAGGCATCTATTTCCAGTCGGGGGGGACACCCATCTATTATGACGCCGACTCCGCCGCCGTGGGATTCCCCAAATGTGGTGATTCTAAACATTTGCCCGAAGCTATTTCCCATATTTTTCCTCTCGGTTCTTGATGATTCTATTTTAGCAGTTAATTTGCTATTCCCGATTGGAGGTGCATCCCGTTTTTGCCTTACCATGCACCCTAAAGCCCTCACCCGTGGGAACGCGAGCGCAGCGTGGCAACCTTTCTTCGCGGGCTTATTACCTTCACCCCTCGAGCGGGTGATAATTTTTATTGTACCGCACAGTTTCAATACTTATTGAGATTGGTTTGGCAATTTTTTATTGGCAATTAAAAATTGCTTAATCCATTCTCAAGAAAAAACAGGGTTTGGCGATCGAGCATTAACCCGGTTTTCAGTTCAGATTAGGAGAAACTCTTATGTCAACAAACATCGCCAGCAGTTCGGGCCATGCCTAACCCCAAATCAAGACCCAGAAACCCGATCGCGACTGCACCAGCATCCCCGTCAGGTTAGAAACAAAGCGAGAGGTCTTGTAAATTTACCCGAGGTAGACAGAGTGTTTGAGTCCTCTTCCACCAGACTAATCCTAGCATACAAGGGGCACGGCATCAAATATTTCGGTGAAGATGATAATGTGAATACCGCCGTGCCCCGGCCAGATGCGATCGCGAATGTGATGTGGTCAGGCGATCGCCAAAATAATGTAGGGGCACAAATAAAAGATGTTTCCGTTCACGAGGCAAATGCGATTATTGCCGTGCCCCGGCAAGAGGCGATCGCCATTAAGCGTCTAGGACCATTGCACCCAGAGGGGATAGATGGGGTAAGATGGGAGAGGGTTCGCACTGGCGCTGGGAGCGCTATTCGCACTACCCAGGAGGCACGCCGATGACATAGAGAATAGTTAAATAATTAGGTTAGAGGCATGGTAGATTATCAGATTTTCGATCGACCAGAAGTATTGCGGGTACTGTTTCATCCCCGACGGGATAATAGCACTCCCAGAGGGGGAGTCCACAGCATCGCCGTAGAAGTGGAACCGGGGATAAAAGTAGGGGGAAGGTTGTATCCGACTAACGGTCCTACCGCACCAGCAATCCTTTTTTTCCACGGCAATGGGGAGATAGCTGCGGACTACGATTATATTGCCCCATTGTTCGGGCAGTTGGGCGTAAATTTGCTAGTTATTGACTATCGGGGGTATGGTAGTAGCGATGGTACGCCAACAGTAAGCAATACTGTCAAGGATGCGGTGACTGTTTTTGCAGCTTTAGGGGGGATATTTAACTCCCATGGGTTATTCCCAGAGCAAGTATATGTGATGGGGCGCAGTCTGGGAAGCGTATCAGCGATCGAAATAACTCTGCAGGCTGGGGATAAACTAGCTGGGCTGATTATTGAGAGCGGTTTTGCGGATACTTTGGGTCTCCTAGGACGTCTGGGGTTTCCGGTAACAGGACTGGACCCCGAGATGGATAAGATTGGGAATGGGAGTAAAATGACCCAGATTAAAACTAAGACTTTGATTATCCACGGAGAAGAAGATTCCTTAATTCCAGCAGCCCAGGGGGAAAAACTTTATCATAATTGTGCGGCATCGTCCAAACAGCTTGTCTTGATTCCGTCTGCCGGTCATAACGATCTGTTGATGGTGGGAACAAAGCAGTATTTGGGGGCGATTAAGTCCTTTATAGATTAGAGTCGGTTTTTTGGCCAATGAACTGCCGGGGCACGGCATCAGGGATTTTTCGGTTATCATCGAAATGCTATTCCCGCCGTGCCCCGGCCCCATGCGATCGCCAATAAACAGTTGATGATTTATTCGAGCAGCAGGGTGGGCCGCGCCCGCGACGCGAATGACGGTAATGTATAATGGTTCAATACTGTTCCGGAAAAATCGGAGTGTTTTGTCGCGACGCAAGGATTTCCAGAGGATCTGGGGAGTGTGTTTGCACCAGAGTCAGGGAAAGATATCGCTCAAAATGGATGGTGAGTCGCCTAATAATATCCTAGAATATAAGAGAGGATAAAGTAACTCAACAACCGAAGGTTATGGTAAAAGTAGCAGTCTGTGCCCCACTGAGGTTTGTAGTGAAGGACTTCCGTCCTCACTACAAACCTCAGAAAAATCGAGTAGTGCGATAGGGAAAGAGGTGGCGATCGCCCGTGTATCAGAGATAACAGAAAACTTGATTACCGGCGATCGCCTCTACCAGGAGAAATTAGATCGAGAGTAAATGGTCGAACATATGGTCAAGCTATTCGATAAATTTTCGACAGCAGAACTAAAAGAGATTGGCGATGGATATCTAAGAGATAGAATAGATAGTATTCTGATTATCCATGCAGTTTCAGGCACGTTAAACGATCTGACACCAGAAGAACTGGAAATATTTGATGCCGCAGTATAAAATAGATGGTAAATGTTACGATGTCTCCAGAGAGCGCTAATCGCACTACTGGTGGAGACATCGTTCCTGCAACTGTGCTGATGGTATGCGATCGCGTGAATGAAGTCTCCGCATCTGATGAAGGATGTAGCCAAAGATGGTGAAAAAGCATGAGGAATAGTTATCTTTTGGATACAAATATTATCTCAGCGATTTTCAATAAGAATGAGAAGATTAACCAAAAAATGGAGCAAGTGCGGCTGCAAGGTCAGGTTCATCAGTGGCATTACATACTACGAGGTAAAAAGAGAATTGCTGGCTACCAATGCGACGAGAAAGCTATTAGAATTCGATGTCTCCGGAGTAGTGCGATTTTTCGACACGCAGCCAGCGCTCTCCGGAGACATCGAAGAGGGTTTGTGCAGAAGGTATAGAGTTTTACCGGTGTTGAACGAGATAGAAGTTTTGGAAAAAGCATCAGAAATACATGCAGATTTAAAACGTCAAGGGAGGCGGTTAGAAGATGCAGATATCTTGATAGCGGCGACGGCCATAGCACGAGGTATAATTCTGGTATCGCACGATACAGATATGCAGAGAGTGACGGGGATTGCTATAGAAGACTGGCTAGAATCATAACCAATGCTGAGGGATCTGAGGTTTGTAGTGAGGACTTCCGTCCTCACTACAAACCTCAGAAAAATCGGAGATATTTCAGTCCACGATGCCTCTCGGGTAGTGCGAATAGAGCTCCCGAGAGGCATTGTAAGGCCGGATTTGGGTAAAATAGCAAAACTACATTAAAGGACTACCGAATATGCGAATTGCGAGTGATATCACTCAATTAGTCGGTCGCACCCCCTTAGTGCAATTAAACCGCATTCCCCAAGCAGAAGGCTGCGTGGCACGGATAGTGGTAAAGATGGAAAGTATGAATCCGGCGGCCTCTGTAAAGGACCGCATCGGTGTCAACATGATTAATGCAGCGGAACGTTCGGGACTGATTTCACCGGGAAAAACAGTGTTAGTGGAACCGACTTCCGGGAATACTGGCATCGCCCTGGCAATGGTAGCAGCGGCGAGGGGCTATCGGTTGATTTTGCTGATGCCCGAGACCATGAGTTCCGAACGCCGGGCCATGTTGCGTGCCTATGGGGCCCAACTAATTCTCACTCCCGGAAGTGAGGGGATGGGTGGTTGCATTCGTCGGGCCTTGGAAGTGGTGTCCGATACCCCTGGGGCCTATATGTTGCAGCAGTTTCAGAACCTAGCTAACCCAGAAATCCATTATCAGACTACAGCAGAGGAAATCTGGCAAGATACTGAAGGAGAAGTGGATATTTTGATCTCAGGGGTCGGTACTGGGGGTACGATTACCGGTGTGGCCAAGGCCCTCAAGCCACGCAAACCCGAGTTTCAGGCGATCGCCGTGGAGCCGGAAAACAGCCCAGTCCTGTCGGGCGGACAACCAGGACCCCATAAAATTCAAGGCATTGGTGCCGGTTTTATTCCCGAAGTGCTTGATGTCAGTCTCATAGATGAGGTAGTAACAGTCTCGGATGAAGAGGCGATCGCCTATGGGCGTCGGATGGCCCGGGAAGAAGGGCTACTTTCGGGGATCTCCTCAGGTGCGGCCCTCTGTGCGGCGATCGCAGTTGGCAAGCGCCAGGAGAATGCCAGTCGGTTAATCGTTACGATCCAGCCCAGTTTTGGAGAACGCTACTTAAGTACTCCCCTATTCCAGGATCTAGAACAAGAGAAAGTGCCAGCTGGGCAGGCTTGGGGCTAGTAAAATAGCGTTATGGCAAACGCGAAGAACTATCAGCTCTTAGAAGTTAATTCAGCAACGACCCAAGCAGAGATTAAACAAGCCGATGGCGCTGCGCTGGGCGCGCAGCGCATTCGCACTGCTTGATATCCCCCGGACGCTATTAGAAAACCCGGGGGATATCAGGAGCACATTAATCGCACATCGCAGGGTAAGAAGCTGTAACTAAATACCGGGACATATTTGGACATTGTTTCCGGAATGGGTAATAATTGTGGTGTAGTTTATATCAGTACACCAGCACAATTTTATAGCGAAGCGTGTGGCAAAAGCTGTGGAGGATGTATGCTCTTAGGCTTTAAAACCGAATTAAAACTGAATAACCAACAGCGAACGTCCTTGGCTAAACATTGCGGAGTGGCTCGTCATGCTTGGAATTGGGCACTGGGTTTAACAAAACAGATACTGGATCATAATCGGGACAATCCAGAGGAGAAAATCAAATTTCCGACAGCGATTGACTTACATAAATGGCTGGTAGCTCTGATCAAACCTGAGTATCCCTGGTACTACGAAGTAAGCTTCTTCGCCCCACAATATGCCTTGAGACAGCTAGCTGAAGCTTGGAGACGGGCATTCAAAAAGACCAGCAAACCACCCCGGTTTAAAAAGAAAGGCCGCGCTGACAACTTCACCATAGACGGAGCAATCAAGCTTGACCACTTCAAAGTCAAAGTTCCTAAGATTGGTTGGCTAAAGACGTATGAACGATTGCCCGTCTGTTCTCAACCAAAGTCTGTAACCATATCCAGAACTGCCGATCGATGGTTGATCAGCTTTAAGCTGGAAGTAGAACCAGTCAATTACCAAAAACCTCATCCTGTAGTAGGAGTAGATTTAGGCATAAAAGCACTGGCAGTTTTATCAACCGGTGAGGTTTTCGAGGGTGCTAAAAGCTATCGTAAATACGAGAAAAAACTCTCGCGACTACAATGGCTGAATCGTCCGAAGCAGATCGGTTCAGCCAATTGGAAAAAAAACCAAGTTAAGATAGCTCGCCTGCACAGAAAAATAGCCAACATCCGTAAAAACACATTACACAAGCTCACGACATATTTGGCTAAAAACCACAGCCGGATAGGAATTGAGGACTTGAATGTGTCCGGGATGATGGCTGTTGAACTTTTCGCTATAGGCTGGCACCTTTATAGACTTCCGCAATCGTCAGTTGTATGGCTCGACCTTAGTTGTGGTGAACCAGTGGTATCCCTCAACTAAGACCTGCAATAGATGTCATACAAAAAAAGACTCCATGCCGCTATCAGAAAGGGTTTTCCGGTGTGACAACTGTGGTCTGGAAATAGATCGAGACTTGAATGCATCCATTAATTTGGAAATAGCCGCCAGTTAGGTGGTGTTAGCCTGTGGACTGGTCAGTGCCGACACTACCAGAGCGAAGCAGGAAGTGAGTTGCCTTCGATGTCCACTTGTGGGTAGCTTTGGGTAAGTCTTATGTAACGGAAATCGGCAAACGGGACAGGATATTGACGAGCACTTGCAGCAATGGCTAAAGCAAGTTTACGTGCCAGTGAGAAGATTAAAATGCAGACAATAGAGAGAACAGGGCAACAGACAAGGGAAAGACCAGAAGACACTACCGATACCGATTGCGATTTTTCGGTCGTTTCCGGGAGCCCCCACCCTGTTGTGTCGCATCCTGCGCACAACATGGGTGGGTGCTCCGGAAACGAAAGTCTGCGGACCGATCGGCCCTTAAAGATAGCAGGAAAGACATTCAGATCGCGCCTGATGACGGGAACTGGCAAATATCGCAGCATGACAGAGATGCAAGAAAGCATTATGGCCAGCGGTTGCGCGATCGTTACCGTAGCAGTGCGGCGGGTACAAAGGAAAGCCCCAGGACATGAAGGGTTAGCAGAAGCAATAGACTGGAGTAAAATCTGGATGCTACCCAACACAGCTGGTTGCCAGACAGCAGAAGATGCCATCAGAGTAGCACGTCTGGGGCGGGAAATGGCTCTTCTGTTGGGCCAGGAAGAGAATAACTTTGTCAAACTAGAGGTGATACCCGACAGCAAATATCTGCTACCAGACCCGATCGGGACTTTAGCAGCAGCGGAACAACTGGTGAAAGAAGGCTTTGCAGTTTTACCCTATATCAATGCCGACCCCTTGCTAGCCAAAAGACTAGAAGATGCGGGTTGTGCCACTCTCATGCCCTTAGGTTCCCCGATCGGTTCCGGACAAGGGATTAAGAATGCGGCCAACATTCAAATCATCATTGAGAATGCCGGAGTACCAGTAGTAGTAGATGCTGGCATAGGCACCCCCAGTGAAGCCGCAGCAGCAATGGAAATGGGGGCAGATGCCTTGTTGATTAATACAGCGATCGCCCTGGCGCAGAACCCAGCTGCAATGGCCAAAGCCTTCGGCCAAGCAACGGAAGCAGGTAGGCTTGCATACCATGCTGGACGTATTCCTGTCAAATCATACGCCGGTGCCAGTTCCCCGATCGCTGGCACAATCACGAGCTGATATCAGTTATCACGTACCAGGCCCGTTCCCAGGCAGAGCCGTGGGAACGAGGGTGCCACTTACCTCGCCGGTACGTGGTAACACGACCCCCAGACTGGCATATAGGAGATATAAAAAATTGTGAACTATAAAAAACAGGAGACGTCAATTATTTGTTAAGATAAGTAAAGAATCACAAAGAGGATTTAATAAATGCCCTATACTACAGAGGACGGCGGCCGTCTGAACAACTTCGCAGTAGAACCGAAGATCTCTTACGCAACCCCTCCCGACAAGCGCCAACAGTTAATATACGCGATCGCAGGGATGGTAGGCTTAGGGCTAGTAGGAGGTTTAGTGTTCGTAGCTTACAGCATAAGCTAAGGGCAGCTAGGGATTACACTAAGCCAGTCCGTCACCGGACCGACTCGTCTTCAGAACCGGACGTGAGACTTTCACCTCATCCGGCTCCTCAGTTTCGTCATCCTTGTCATGGATACGGCCTTTGCTACCATCTCTGGCAGACTTATAGTCGTGGCAATAATCGTGTAGCAACTGTAGGTTTGCATACCAGTCCTTACCTCCCCTTGAGGTTGGCAGGATATGGTCCACTTCCCATTTGTCACCATCCTTGAACGTTAGTCCGCATAGCCTGCACTTGCCATCCTGCCTCTTGAGCAGCTTTATTATTCTTGTGCTTACATCTGGGCTCTTCCGTAATCTTTGGCTCCAATAGACTAGGTTACCGTCGAAAGGGCTAGCTGTACCTTTCACCTTTACGTGTCTGACTATCTCAGTTTCGGAGTGTTTGGCCATTGTTATTTCGCCAATTTCTCTGGACTTGCCGGCAAATACCCAATGGTTCTTACCTTCAGTGGTCCAGTATTTCTTAGCTATCCATTGCCCTGATTTGTTGTGATGCCGTCGTGTTGCCCATTGCCAGAGTAATTTCCATAGGTGATTGTCCATGTCGTTGTAAGTTTCCTTACTTACCACTGTCCTGAAATAGTTACTCCATCCCCGTATTACCGGGTTCAGTTTTGCTATCAACGCTGTTTGTGGTGTACATTTATGGCTTTTAACTATCTGTGATAGCTGTTCTTTATGTTTCCTAATGGATTTGTTACTTGGTTTGATTAGGGTCTTGAATCCTAGGGTGGTCCCGTTAGAGTTTTTGCCGCTTCTATGTTTCCCCATTTTGTACTGTCGGATATTGAACCCTAGGAAATCGAATCCTGGGCTCTCTCCCTCCTGCGTGTGAGATATCCTTGTTTTTTCGGCTTTTAACTCTAGACCTATTCCTTTTAGCCAGTCCTCAACTACTCCTCTTGCTTGTTCAATCATTGACCGGTCATCATGCATAACCACAAAGTCATCGGCGTATCTGACTATTGTCAGTTTTGCCTTTTCCTTTTTCGTTTGCGCGAGGCTCATTACTTCCTTTTCTAGTCCGTGAAGGGCTATATTGGCCAGTAATGGGGATATTACTCCCCCCTGTGGAGTCCCGGTTTCCGTGGTTTGCCATGTTCCCTGGTCTATCACCCCGGCTTTTAACCATGCCCGTATTTGTCTGCGGATTGGTGATGTTGTATTCAGTTTATCAAGGAGTGCTGAGTGACTGATTCTGTCGAAGCATTTCGCAATATCCGCATCTAATACCCATTTGGGTTTCGTCTTGATGCTGTTGAATATCGCTTCTATTGCATCGTGGCATCCTCTCCCCGATCTGAATCCGTATGAGTTGGCTTCCATGTACGCCTCCCATTCGGGTTCTAGCGCCTGTTTGACCAACCCTTGTAATGCGCGGTCGTGCATTGTCGGTATCCCTAATGGCCTCTTTTCGTCCCCTCCTGGTTTTGGTATCCATACTCTTCGTGTGGGTTTTGCCTTAACCTTTTTGGTGACTCTGAGTTGGCTTACCAGTTCCTGACGTTGCTTTGGGGTTAGAGCTTTCACTCCATCCACACCTGCCGTTTTCTTTCCCTGGTTCTGTTGACTTACCTGCCGTACCGCTATCATCTTTGCGGACCATGACCTATTCAGTAACCCTTGGAGCTTGCGAACTTTTTGTCTATTGCCTTCCTGTGCCGCTCTGTAAATTCGTTTTTGCAGCTTAAAAACTACTCGCTCTAGCTTCTGCCAGGGGATAGTCTTCCAGTCATACACTCTTCTATTGATGGTGTTCCGTGACATATTAACTACTACTCACAACTTCACAATTGACGAAACCGTGAGGGCGTTAGCTTATCCCATCCATTACAGATGGGCGTTTGTGCTTCTCCACTCAATCTTTCCCAAGTATGACCTGCCTTCCGGAGAGCAGAGTTTGCGCCTGTGGTGGCTACTCAATCTATCGACCGGTGATTGAGAGTACATACCTGGTTTACTTCGTTCCTACAGATGATTGGTTGTAGTTTTAGATAGGTTCTATATGCCGGGTTTATGGTCAGTGCTTATTGGTCGGCCTTGAGTCCGCCAATGACCTATATCCTTTCCCTTTTGGGCCAGCGTCTCAGCCTTATTACGCTGGTTCTTAATAACGACATCTGTAAACCTTCGCTTTCGCTCATCATGACTACTTGCTTGGCGATAACCGGTTTAGGCTACCGATTAGAGCGCCTTTCCTTCCCGCTTCACGGATTGATGCCATCTCTACCGTGGGGAGGGTGCTGTCACTCCTGCACCTGGAGGGGTGGGCTTTCACCACCATCATCTGTAAGTTGTCAAGGCTAATGAAACCCTGCTAGCGGTCACCATTATTGACTTGTGTCAATTCAGTTTACGCTAAACGAATCGCACCCAAGGACTAAAGTCCTTACTACGAACGGGACTAAAGTGCTTTAAAAGGTTTGTAGTAAGCACTAAAGTGCTTACCTCTTAGGATCGCAGATAGAACATACATTCCGCACGAACAAATATGACATGATTATGTGTGACGGAAAACGAACCGAAAAGTTCATATCCGTATAAGTAAATATACTTCCTGTTTCCTAAATGATCGGAGCTAGTACGGATTAAAAAAGTAGTGCGATAGTAATCTAACCGATAAATTACGTATTACTTAGCATGTTACAAATTGTCGTGCGGAAAGTGGGATAGAATCCTGAAGAAGCTATTGTCAGCTGAAGAGATGGATATACAAGCATAGTTCTTCAAATCTGGCAAAACTGTGACAGCTCAAGAGGTTCTGGATTTAAACAAACAAATATACAAGCGTCTGGAAGCAGCGTTGAGTCTGAATCTGCTAAGCCAAATATTTTTAGCAGTGTGTGATGACTGTAGCTTGCGCAATCAGATTGCTAACCAGTTAACCGAAGCAAAATTTGCCAGGGACCAGACTGGGGATGGTTCAACTAGATCCTATCCCCTGTTGGTAAGTCTGAAATTGAATGTGAAAGATCCGAATCCGGTGAGCGAGATTGCTCACTGGTTGGGCCAGCACCCAAACCAAGGGCGATCGATCGCCCTTGGTTTTCAAATTTTAGGAGTAGAGCAATTAACGCGGCAACCATCAAGGATACAGCGGCAATTTCTGAACTATCTGCAAATGATCGGGCAGAGTTGGCCATTACCTTTAGAGTTAACGCTACTGCTGTGGATGCCGCGACCGTGGTTGCTTTCTATTCAACAGTCAGCACCGGATTTTTGGCGTTGTCGGACGGGAATTTTTGAGTTTGTCAGTGAACCAACGCCAGTGTTAGCTGACTCCTGGCCAGGGGAAGATGCTGATGCCCTTAGTAGTAAGACACCTTTTACGGCTTCTTTACCCGAGCAAGGACTGAAGTCCTTACTACGAACCAAGTCTGTAGAGACAGAAGATGCTGATGCCCTTAGTAGTAAGACACCTTTTACGGCTTCTTTACCCGAGCAAGGACTGAAGTCCTTACTACGAACCAAGTCTGTAGAGACAGAAGATGCTGATGCCCTTAGTAGTAAGACACCTTTTACGGCTTCTTCACTCGAGCAAGGACTGAAGTCCTTACTACGAACGGAGACAGAGGAACTAATTGATGCGTTCTCCAGAGGAAATTTATACCGAGATATAATTCATCAGGGAGAGGCGACAGCAGAAAACCTGATAGAAGCAATTATCGCCTATGAACAAGCCATAGAATACCTTGAGGAAGACTCCCATCTGTGGGCATATATATTGAATGACCTGGGAAATCTCTACTGGATGCGATCGCGCCACATATCTGTTCGAGAGCAAGCGATCGCTTACTTAGAGCAGGGAATAAAAGCCTATGAAATTGCTTTAAGTCATATATTACAGTACGATCGATTAGAGAGTGCTGGTCACGATGGTAAAACCTACAGAAGATTACAGAATAACTTAGGGGCAGCCTATAGTGAGTTGGCTAGATATGTCGCTCCAGTAAAGAATTTACAAGAGTCGATAATCTACTATACAGAAGCCCTGGATTATAGTCAAGAGTTGTCAGATGGGAAGCAGTATGCTGCCACATTGAATAACTTGGGGACAGCCTATTGGAATTTAGCCCAGCATCAACAGCCAGTAGCCAACCTGCAACAGGCGATCGGGGCATATTCGGAAGCGCTATCATACTCTAGCCCGTCCCAAGAGCCATTAAATTATGGGATGATACAAAATAACCTGGGGACAACATACTGGAATCTAGCTGTGTGCTTGTCAGAACCAGAAGAATATCTGCAGATGGCAATTAGTGCCTATAAAATAGCATTAGAATATCGAACTGCCAGTGCCGCACCAGCAGCCCATGCAGCAACTCAGAATAATCTGGGCATGGCCTACTGGCACCTCGCTAATCAGGAAGGGATTTCAGGGCCCTTGAGAGTGGAGTTTTTGAGCAAATGCATTAGCGCTTATCAACAGGCTTTGGAAACAGCTCTCCTAGGACAATTGACAGATCGAAGCTGAGATCTATTGGCCACCCACAACAATCTGGGACTAGCCTATTATCAAAAAGCCACCCAAACTGGTCGGGTGCATCCCAGTTTCGCAATGAGTAGAAATGCTTAGTCGAACGGGTTCCGAGATGGTGTTAAGCTGAGACAGTCGGTAAACGCTCCCTCTAAAACTATGAATCCTGAAAATTTAGCTCAAATTAAAACCTATGCTTTGGGAATAGCCGCCTTGTTGTATGAGGAGGCCCAAGGGACTGTTCCAGAGCAATTGAAAACACTCTCAGGACTCGAAGCTACAGTCCGTGGGCAGTTGCTTCAATACGTCAGTCCAGAGATTGCCCTTTTTTTATCGAAAGCACCAGTGGCACCACCGCAGGGCGAACCCGAATTTTAAACAGCATTTTGGGCGAGCTCCTCATCACGGAGAAGCAAGCGACTTATTTTGATGTGAGAGCCTATAGCCAGTGGAGTCCCTATCTGGAAAAATGTTGCTTGTTACTGAGTGCGAACTCTTCTTATGAGCACGCCTCGGAAGATCTTAAGCAGCTCACGGGGATGAGCGTTTCCCGGGGAACTCAGCAACGACTGGTGCAACGTTATGAGTTTGAATTACTGACAGTTAAAGAAGCCGTTTCCTCAACGAGCGCTCAAGAACCGAAACTGCCCCTTCAGGAGTTTGAGTTGCCCACAGCTAAAGAAGCCGTTTCCTCAACGGGCCCTCAAGGACCGAAACTGCCCCCTCAGGAGTTTGAGTTGCCGACGGCTAAAAAAGCTGTTTCCGAAATCAGCCCTCAAGAACCGAAAGTGCTCGCCCATGAGTTGAAGTTGCCGACTGTCAAGGAAGTTGTTGAGGAAATGAGCATTGATGGGGGGAAAGTACGCTTACGGACCCCGCAAGGGAGACCCTGTGAGTGGCGCGATTACAAGGGCGTTAATCTACATGACCTCGGGGTAGCGGCCTTCTTTCGGGACAATGCAGGACTGGTCAAATGGGTCAACCAGCAGCCCTTGGCGAATCCACTTGTGAGTATCGGAGACGGTCATGATGGCGTTTGGAATTTGTTTGCCGAGATTGGCCCAACCATCTTCCGTCTGGAAATCCTCGATTGGTATCACTTGATGGAAAACCTCGAG
>RFFC02000053.1:0-20239 GCA_005518205.2 Hormoscilla sp. GUM202 | reverse complement strand
GAATTAATGGAAACGTTATTTTTTTAGAGTTGTAAGTAGTTAGACAAAAATAATTGCACATAGCCATGGGCGACATGCTCCGGATATGGAGACTAGCGCGAGAGAGTGTGTGAAATTAATTTCGTCCATGTACTTATCATCTAATGGAAAATTTATATAAAGTGGGTGGCTCTCACCAACGGCTCAAACGAGTTGAGACCGTTCTGTGGCATGGTCTCATAGATGAAGCAAAAGCGTCCTTTGATGGTTGGTCAGCTCCACAGGTTAACAACTTCCTAGCTGATCTCGACCAGCATCGCTCTCGTCTACCCAATTACGCAGCTTATCAACAGCTCAAAATTGATATTGGGTCGGGAGCTGTCTCCTCAACGATTAAGCGTATTGGTCGGAGGCTCAAGATTTCTGGGGCTCAATGGAAATCTGAGAATGTCAACCAGGTGTTGAAGCAACGTTGTGCTTATCTCAACCTTGACCTCAATACTGCTTAAGTCTTTTTACCTACTGCAAAACTGGGATGCTCCCCCTCCCTTCCTACCCACCCGGAGACAGCACACAGGAGGTTATTTCGTTCCTTGATACCATTATTGATGCTTTTAGGCCCCTACAATACCCCGGGAGTTCTTTGAGCACGTTGTTAGCCAGAAGACAAGACTAACACTAACTACCATTTCCCTTTTGGGCCAGCGATACAGCCTTATTGCGCTGGTTCATCTTAACGAGGCTTAAATAGGTTCGCTTTTCTAGCCATGAGCATCTTTCCTTAGCGGATTTACCGGCGATAGCTGCCAGTTCTCCTACATTTGAGTCCTTGCTTCACACCGCAGTGATGTCACTCCGCAGCATTAAGGACCGGTGTCTCTCCCGTACTTGGAGGGGGGGATTTGGACCCCCATGGTACCAAAGTTACTGGCTAATGGGACCAGCCAGGCTTTCACTGGTTTTTCAGCTTATACCTGAACGAATCGCACGACTCCATAGAAGTCGAGCACAAGCTTCACGATCTAGAAGCAGCTTTAGAGCATCATCTGCAAGCCTTGTCCGGATGGGAAAATCAGCCCGAACTGTATGGGTCCGCCTTTAATTATGTCATCCAGGTGATTCGCGTGCTCTACAGAGCATGTGGTTTACCCGGACAAAATCAAGCCCTATCAAGGGTGCCTCCGAAGCTATTACCAGAGATTTTGCGCCGTCTGTAATCACGTACCAGTGACAACCGACCGATCGTGTCCGAGAGCGCCCACCCGACATGGGGGGGTCGCGTCCAGGAGCACCCTTTCGTTTACCGATCCACCCACCCATGTCGTTGCCTGCGGCGAACGACAGGGTAGGTGAAGAGGAAACGACCCTGTCGTGTCGCTCCCGCGCACGACATGGGTGGGTGTCTCCGGACGCGAAGTTTCCTCTTCGCCCACCCTGTTGCTCGCCTGCCCGGCAGCGACATGGGGGGGGTCGCGTCCAGGAGCACCCTTTCGTTTCCCGAGACACTCACCCATGTCGATTGCTGACTCTTCGCTATAGTCTAGTATCTCTTTAAACTTCCGCGATTGCTCGTGGAAACGACCCTGTCATGTCGGGACCGCGCACGACATGGGTGGGTGTCTCCGGACGCGAAAGAAGAGGAAACGAAAGTCTCTGGACACGACAGATGCCTCTCGGGTAGTGCGTTCCCAGGCAGAACCTAGGAACGAGGCGCTCCCGAGAGGCATCGTCAGGCGATCCGCCCGGACTACGCTAGACAGATGGAGAGAGCACATGGTATGATAGGGTGAAAGTCTGACATAGTACAAGAAACCCATCTGTTTCCCCTAACCTTGCTAGAACTTGACCTTAAAACCCTATTTCCCTTTGAGTTGGACGACTTTCAGCGACAGGCGATCGCCGCCTTAGACTCAGGGAAGTCCGTAGTCGTCTGTGCGCCCACCGGTTCAGGCAAAACCCTAATTGGGGAATATGCCATCTATCGAGCGCTGGCTCACGGGAGACGAGTATTTTATACTACTCCGATCAAAGCTCTTTCTAACCAAAAATTCCGGGACTTCTGCCACCAGTTTGGCAAAGAGAAAGTAGGATTATTGACGGGGGATGTGTCAATATTTCCGGACTCGCAGATCCTGGTGATGACGACAGAAATCTTTAGGAATATGCTGTATGGCACAGACATAGGAGATGTAGGCACTTCCCTGAACAGGGTAGAGGCGGTAGTGCTAGATGAGTGCCATTATGTCAACGACTCCCAGCGGGGCACGGTGTGGGAAGAGTCGATCATATATTGTCCGCCGTCAATTCAACTGGTGGCGCTGTCGGCTACGGTGGCCAATAAAGAGCAGCTGACAAATTGGATCTCCCAAGTGCATGGACCAACAGAGTTAGTAGCATCAGACTATCGACCAGTGCCCCTAGAATATCATTTCTGCGATCGCAGAGGGTTATTTCCCCTACTAGACCGTAACCAAAGGGAGATGAATCCCCTGCTGAAAGCCCGGAAAGTGCGACGCAAGGGGGAGAGAGGGCGTTTTTCCCAAGAAGATTGTCCCACGATAGGTTTTGTGCTCAGTCAAATGCTACAGCGGGATATGCTGCCAGCAATATACTTCATATTTAGCCGCCGGGGCTGCGAACGGGCAGTGGCAGAACTGGGAAGTATGTCACTGTTGAATACAGCAGAATCTGAGCAAGTGAAAAACAGTTTAGATCGATTTATCCAGGATAATTATCACCATTACAACCCAGACCAGATCGCATCCCTGTACAGAGGCATGGCGGCCCATCATGCCGGGGTATTACCGATGTATAAGAACTTGATCGAAGAACTATTTCAGCAGGGATTATTAAAAGTGGTGTTTGCCACAGAAACTCTGGCAGTAGGAATAAATATGCCCGCCCGAACAACAGTAATATCCAGCCTGTCAAAGCGCACAGATGAAGGGCATCGGATGCTGAATAAGTTAGAATTTTTGCAAATGGCGGGCAGGGCAGGTCGCCGGGGAATGGACGAGCAGGGTCATGTGGTAACGGTGCAAACGCCATTTGAAGGGACGAAGGAAGCTGTAAAGCTGACAACCAAAGAAGTAGAACCGTTAAGGAGTCAGTTTACACCTAGCTATGGGATGGTGTTGAATCTACTGCAAACGCGCAGCTTAGCAGAAGCAAAAGAACTGGTAGAGAGTAGCTTTAATCAGCACCTGGCGACATCAAACCAGCAACAGGCGATCGCATCCTTGGAAGGGGAGATAAATTTTCAGACAAGGGAACTGGCAGAGTATGAAAAAAAGCTGTCAGAATATGGATACGGGGATATAGAGTCGATCGGGGAGCAACTGAGCAGCTCTGAAAAATTAAAAGAGTCAATCAAAGTCGAACAGAAAACCATGAAAAATCTGCAAAACCAGGCGCAACAGGAACGGACAAAAGACCTAGCAGCAGCGATTAATTTTGCCGTCACGGGGACAATACTCAGCCTGAAAGGAAAGTACGTGAAAGTGGCAACGCCAGTGCCAGCGGTACTGGTGGAGAAAATCCCCGGGTCGGGGATGGCCCCACAGTTGGTATGTTTGGGCAAGGATAATCGCTGGTACGTGGCAACGGTGGCGGATGTGGTAGAATTGCATGCAGAAGTACCCCGTTTAAGGGTAGTAGATGAATTGGCTCCCCCAAACCAGATGCTGCTACAGCGAGGAAAATCCGGCCAGGGAGATGCAGTAACGGCCCAAATAGCCCAGCAGATACCAGTAATAACTATGGCAGAACCAGCAGAAGTGGTGATGCAACGATCGCGAATAAAGGCCCTCCAAGAGGAGATGGAGCAACATCCCGTGGGACAGTGGCGCGATCGCTTAAAGATAGTGAAGCAACTGACGAGAGCAGAGGCAGTGCAGGCCCAAATCAAAAAACGTCAAGTCCAAATAGAAAAGTGCAAGCAAGAACTACAAGAACAACTGGCACGCAACTGGGAAGAATTTATCTGTTTGATTGAGATATTGAAAGAGTTTAACTGCCTAATTGACGACGGTGAGCGTCTAAGGGCGACAGCATTAGGGCAGCTATGCGCGGCCCTGAGGGGAGATAACGAACTCTGGCTGGGTTTAGCTTTAATGTCAGAAGAACTAGAAGATCTCAAACCAGAGCAGCTAGCAACAGTATGTGCAGCTTCGATCGCGGAGGAGTCGGAACGTAAAGACAACTGGACGGGATATGAATTATCAGCGGAAGTGAAGCAAATATTAACAGGGCCTAGGTCTAGGTTGTGGAGTATCCGCAAGAGATTAATTCAGGTGCAGCGGCGCTACCAAAAGAAAACTCCCATGCTCATGCCCCCAGTGTGGTTAGAGCGGGATTTAATAGCCATAGTGGAAAAATGGGCATCAGATGAGGGGGGCAAGCAAGTATCATGGCGAGAACTTTGCGAGCACACCAGTTTAGACGAGGGAGATGTGGTGCGGATGTTGCGCCGAACATTGGATTTCTTGTCGCAAGTGCCTCGTTTGCCCCACCTGTCAAAACGGCTGAGAAGAAATGGCAGCGTCGCGATGGATCTGATGAAACGGTTCCCGATCGATGACAGTGGGGAATTGGAAGTATAAGGGATTTCCAGTGATGCGCTCTGATAGGAAAATACGGAAGTCTGGCAAGGGGTTGCACTCCGATCGCGGCCAAGCGCAGCCATGGAAAATTTTTATGAGAAAAGGAAAGAAAAAAGCATTTGGGGAAGAGGAGAGATTGAGGTAAGTTAGGGTGTAAGAGAAAAGGAAATAAGAGGGACTCAGGGTAGAAAGTCCATGACAGTTGTAGAAAAACTGGTAAAAGATTGGCGAAAGAGGCTGCAAACAGAATGTGCAGACCAAAACCAGAAAACGCTGGAAAGCATGATCGACTGGTTGCTAGGAGAAGATCGAGACCGGTATGAGACGATGAGCGCCGATCAGTTGGAAATAGCGGAGCAAGCAATGGATTATCGCTACCGGATTTTACAGCAGCGATACTTGGGAGTGCCCCCAGAAGCAGCATATAACCGCTTAATGCAGCGGCTCAGCAGCTTGTTTTTGATTCGCAACAAAATCAGGACTTGGGTGGCCCTGAGCCGCGATCGGCAGCGATCGGTGGTAGATGTACTGCAAGAAGTGATTCAGGAATTATTGCAGAACGATCGATACCTACAACAGCAAATAGCTTGGATTACCAAATGCACTTCAAACAACCGGCTGCGAAACCCCCTCATCCTCGCTACGACGGAGGAGTATTGCCTGCGACCGATCCGCAACCAACCCCTGTTGCTTTACAGATTTGTTAACTATCTGCGCCGGATCCAGCGGGGAGGCGTGACGCAAGTGCCAACGGGAGATTTGGTGCGGGTGGTTTCAGAAGAACTGGCAATGGATGAGACGGACAACCCGATCAATCTGCTAGACGCCCAGGCGATCGCCCAATACCAGGAGTCCGAAGCTTGGGAAGAACGAGAGAGACAGCGACAGACGGTCAAAAAGGAATTTGCAGCTTACCTAGAAGAAAAACTAGGTTCGCTGGCAGCTAAGTGGCTGGAACTGTACCTACAAGGTCATTCCCAAGAAGCGATCGCGCAAGAGTTAAACATGCCAGTAAAGCAAATGTATCGGTTGCGGGAAAAAATTAGCTACCATGCAATTCGCATCTTTGCCATGAAAAATCAGCCGGAATTGGTCGCTAGTTGGCTAAAGACATCTTTACAGGAAAATAGCCTCGGACTAGCACAG
Source organism: Hormoscilla sp. GUM202 (assembly GCA_005518205.2). Lineage (GTDB taxonomy): Bacteria > Cyanobacteriota > Cyanobacteriia > Cyanobacteriales > Desertifilaceae > Hormoscilla. Next base: position 14,513 of record RFFC02000053.1, on the reverse strand, counting down.
GCTGAGTGGCAGCAATATTGGGAAAACCTGACGCCGACTCAGCGACAGCTACTGGATCAGATGAAAGCAGGTAAAAGCGTGCCTGAGATCGCCCAAGATTTGAACTGGAAAGCCAGTAAATTCTGGTCAGAATGGAGTAAACTTTACTTAGCAGCCCAGACAATCAGAAATTAGGACTAGGTCGGTATAATGGATCTTCTCAATCTAGTATGCTAAAATAGGTCTTGAATGAGCGTTAATGCGTCCGCTTAACTCGGCTCGTGTGCAACACATCGAAAATTGAAAATTGAGAATTGAAAATTGAGAGAAAATTCAGAATTGCTCCATTTTCAATTCGCCATTCGCAATTAGCAATTTTCAATTCGCAATTCTCAGTGCTTTATAGAAAGGACAGGAGGAATTGATGCCGCGTTCAAATATACAAATACTAACATAATTTTTAGACCGGAGTGAAAGTTGTCGATTATACTAAAGCTCTTTCTCCCCAAAGGATGCTCTCAGCGTACTTGAACCAAGGGAGCAAGCAACAGCAAGCAATCACTTCTAGCATCCGGTTCTCAAAGGGCCACGCGATATGCTCCGCGTAGTGCGAATACGATTCCCAGTTTGTAGTAAACGCTTTAGCGATTCCCAGTTTGTAGTAAGTAGTTGTGCAAAATTATTTTTATATTTACTCTACGTCTTCTGTGAGGAGTTCATATAAAAATAATTTTGCCTATGTACTTAAACGCTTTAGCGATTCCCCGTTTGTAGTAAACGCTTTAGCGATTCCCCGTTTGTAGTAAACGCTTTAGCGATTCCCCGTTTGTAGTAAACGCTTTAGCGTTTCCCCGTCTCCGGAGTGGTGCTTCTAGAGCGTCGGTCCAGTAGAGGGGGGTTGACAAAACAACAAAAGTGTGCATAGCGAGTATTTGTGTAAATATTCTGGGGACTCATGACCGGAAAGCTGTTTGTACTACAAAGGAGATTACGAAAAAAAACATTTTTGTGGTAGCTTCCGCGTTGCGAACACAGAGCGTAATTGCACAACTCAACACCGACATGCTATAGTAGAAAAAAAGGAAATCTGTTGTCAGCAGGAGTACCAGATATGCGTCCAGGAGTTTGGAATCCCCCGATTGCACTTTCTGTGTCTGAGCAAAAAGTCGCCATTATCATCAAAAAAGCTAAACTATTCCTAATTTTAAGAGAGATTCGTCATGAATTATTTGACGAACAATTTCAAAAAGAACTGGCAACTATATTTAAAGACAGCACAGTTGGTTTATGTCCAGTTCCACCAGCTCAACTAGCATTAGCTATCATTTTACAGGCTTATACGGGTGTTTCAGATGATGAAGTCATAGAAGCTTTGAACGCGGATAGAAGATGGCAATTAGTGTTAGATTGTCTAGACTGTGATCGAGCACCCTTTGGTAAAGGTACTTATGTGAGGTTCCGTGGGGCATTAATTGACGCAGAAGGCGATCTTCGTTTAGTAGAACGCACAGTAGAAATGGTAGAAAAAAAAGGGGGATTTAATTCTCGCGCTCTTAAAGCAGCACTAGATTCAAGTCCATTGTGGGGAGCTGCAAGAGTTGAAGATACCTATAACCTTTTGGGTCATGCCTTGCGGAAAGCTTTAACAATAATCGCGGATGAAAAACAGCAAGAGTTAGAGGCGATCGCCACACAATCAGGAGCTTCTATTCTGGCTGGCTCAAGTCTAAAAGCAGCCTTAGACTTGGATTGGGACGATCCACAAGAGAGAACAGAAGCTTTAAAGACGATTCTTCAAATCCTTAATGATGTTGAATTATGTGTTGAACAAGAAACTGATTTACCTGACCAAACTATTGAGAAAGCCAAAAAAAATCTGGACGTAGCTAGACAAATTGAAGCGCAAGACGTGGAACGGGGAGAAAATGGCGACCCAAAGCTTCGTAAGGGAGTAGCTAAAAACCGACGCATTGCTATAGAAGATTCCGAAATGCGTCATGGCAGAAAAAGTAAGAAGAAACGATTTGATGGTTACAAACGTCATATTGAAGGACTTAGAATCGGGATTGTGCAGTAGGGATAACACCAGCGAATGTTCCAGAAGCTAATGTAACCCACGATATCGCCTCGGATTTAGAAGCACAAAACGTGACATTGAAAGAATTACATATAGACCGAGGATATCTGAATAGTCATTTAGTTAAAGAACGGGACGAAAATTTAACAATTATTTGTAAGGCTTGGTCAGTCCGTAACGGGAAATATTTTGATAAAACAGCTTTTGTTCTTAACTGGGAAGAAAAAATAATTCGTTGTCCTAATGGAGTTAGTGTTCCTTTTGATGAAGGCAAACCTGTTCAGTTTCCTAGGGATAAGTGTAAAATTTGTCCTTTACGTTCTCAATGCACTACTAACGTAAAAGGTCGCACTGTTTCTATTCATCCTGATGAGTCACTGTTGCAAGAATTACGTGAACGCCAAACCACTCCGTCCGGTCGAGCCAAACTACGAGAGCGAGTAACGGTAGAACATAGTCTTGCTCACATTGGTCAGTGGCAGGGCGATCGCGCGCGTTATATAGGAGTTCGCAAGAACCTCTTTGATCTACGGCGCATGGCTGTTGTCCATAATCTTCACCTTTTGGCAAGAATGCCAGCAACAACTCAAGAGAAAACTGCATCAATTTTGAGCCTTGCTTGAGCCATACCACATGTTTATTTATTTGTCAACTACTTCTACTGGACCGACGCTCTAGCGCACTCTAGAGACATCCAGCTCCCCGGGGACATCAAGCGCGCAGAGCACATCGAAAAGTCAAGAAAAGAAACGGGTCACTGGAGGAACTAGAATCTGGCAAGGGACAGGGTATAAAAAAGGGGGGACAGGAAACTCCTCTCAGGGCAGATCGGGCCCCAAGCAGCACGATTGCGCTGTGCGACAGGCTACCGGTCCTAAGCGATCGAGGGAATGGTGGACCGCCACTGGCAGCACAGGGTCAGGCATTGCCAAAGTTGAACGTACAGGCGCGTCACTTGTCAAGTCCTATAGAAGAGTTAATTTCTCTACCACCTCAAGAGTTGCAACAAGAAGTAATGGGACGAGTGCCGATCCAGCGGGGGCGGCTATACTTTGAGCGGCATAAAGATCTATGATGCCTCTCGGGAGCGCTATTCGCACTACCCGAGAGGCATCGTGGGCGGATTCTGTAGAGTCTCAATGGGGTATTGCAATCTGTCTTAGAGAGGATACCCCATCAGTATTCCCAGGGACGATCGATGAGTTGAAGCGGTTGATGCGGATGCCGTTACTGCCGGTGCAAACAGCAAAACAGGTGTTGCGCCGGGGCAGCGTTGAAATTCTATCAGCAGCAATAACTGACTTGTTTAGGTAGGTAGAGATGCCTTGACGATCGCCCAGCAGTTGCAGCAGAAGTTGAAGGAAATTGAGAAACAGACCCAAGCTAACCCAAGTTTAGGCATAGACTTGGAGGCTTTGCCAGTGCTAAGTGCTAAATCAGATATTGAAGCATCTAAATCAGCAGGTGCAGAATTTGACAGTCAAGGCCAAGGAACGCTAGTCATAGAGTTGTAAGTTGTAGGTTGTAAGTTGTAGCTTGTAGTTTACTACTAATTACTGACTACTGACAAGGGTAAGTGCATGACTAATTATGCCGATCGATCTATTCTCATTGCTGTCGTTGGGGACATCCACGATCGATGGGAGACGGATGATGCCGCAGCCCTGAAACATCTGGGAGCGGATTTGGCGCTGTTTGTGGGGGATTTTGGCAATGAGTCAGTGCCAGTGGTAAAGGCGATCGCGTCTCTAGAGATCCCGTTTGCGGCGATCGCGGGGAACCACGATTGCTGGTGGACGGCGACCCCTTGGGGTGAGAAGAAATGTCCCTATAACCGGCAGACAGAAGACCGGGTCCAGCAACAGTTGGACTTGCTGGGGGCTGCCCATGTAGGTTACGGTAAACTGGATTTGGCTAGTTTGAATTTAACGGTGGTGGGAGGGCGTCCTTTTAGCTGGGGCGGATCGGACTGGACGAATGCCGAGTTCTATCGCGATCTCTATGGCATAAACAATTTTGCTGAGTCTACCAGTCGGATCGTAACCGCTGCCTCCTCGGCGGCTTATGAAACAATTATTTTTATGGGACATTGCGGTCCCAAGGGGTTAGGGGATAAAGCGGAAGACCCCTGTGGGAGAGATTGGAAGCCTCTAGGGGGGGATCGTGGAGATCCGGACTTGCAGGAGGCGATCTGCCTGACGCGGGCCGCTGGGAAAAGGATTCCGCTGGTGGTATTCGGTCACATGCACCACAATCTGCGCCATACTAAAACCAGACTGAGGAAGTCAATTGTGGTCTCTCCGGAGGGAACGGTCTACTTAAATGCTGCCAGAGTGCCCCGCATTATCGAAACCGGACGGGGGCGCCTGCGCAATTTCTCCCTGGTGTCCCTGTCAGATGGGGTGATATCGAGGGCTGAGCTGGTCTGGGTTGATGAAGAATTCAACATTGCTAAATCAGAAAATCTTTATAAAGAACCGAATTTAGTTGTGCCATCGTAATTGCTCAAGATATTGGTGGTGAAGGAATATGGGTACTGCCGGTACTGCATAGTTACTCGGGCCATCGGACTGGAGTGAACAGCCCTTGTACTGCCTCGGAATGCCTAACAGGACAAGAGCAATTTTTGAGGAGCGAAAACTTCTCAAATGCTTACGGGGTGGGGGGTTTTGACCTCGAAGTGGTGAGTCGGCAGCCGAGCGCCCGAATATGCAGTTGAGATGCGCGACAGCTGATTTTTTTCAAAATCCCGCGCCCAGGGTTGACAAATTCGATAAATAAGTAGTAAGTTGGAAGACATGACTAAGAATTGGCTTGCTGACCTCGACCAAGACACAGAGAATCTCGACCCAAAAAGTCGGGAAGTTTTGCAGCGGTTACTCAATTACCTAGAAGACCTATACAGCCAAAACCTTGAATTGAAAGCTGACAATCAACGATTGAGAGATGAAATAGCCGCGCTCAAAGGGCACAAGGGAAAACCTGACATCAAACCTCAAGCCAAAGCTGATACTTCTAAAGCTGATACTTCTGCGGAGGCCAAACCAGAGCAGCCCAATAGTCGAGAGCGAAAAAAGAAAAAACCGAAAACCCCCCCCCAGGAACGTCGCCAACTTATTCATATTGACAGAGAAGAGGTTATCAAACTGGCTCGGAGTAACTTGCCGTCAGATATCACCCATAGAGGCTACCGAGAAGTAACAATTCAAAATATTATATTTAAAACAGACACGGTTATTTATCGACTAGAAAGACTCTATTCACCTAGTACGGAGAAATTTTACGAAGCCCAGTTGCCGCAAGGATTAAAAGGCAAATCTTACGGGAGTGAACTCGAAGCATTTGTTCTCACTTTGTATTATCAGTTACGAGTGCCAGAAGAAAAGATTCTTAAATTGTTGCAGTCTCAGGGAATAGTAATCTCGGCGGGAAAAATATCTAACTTAATAACTCGGCAATATTTAAGAGAATTTACTGAAGAACGAAATGCTATTTTAGAAGCGGGACTGGGCAGTACCAGTTATCACCAAATTGATGATACGGGGATGCGGGTTAATGGGAAAAATTGCTATGTATTCACACTCTGCAATCCTTACTATAGCAGTTTTTTTACCAGAGAGCGCAAAAACTCTGAAACAGTTCTCCAAATGTTAAACGAATTGCAGTTGGATCCAACTGAATTAGCAGTTGTTCAATCAGATGATTTAGTTGACAGTATTTTGCCTGACAAGAAGAAAAAGCAGCTCGGGGACTACATAGATATTTTGGTGGCTGATGACGCGGGACAATTTCACAACCAGACGAACCATCGTAGTTTATGCTGGATTCATGAAGGACGACACTACGAAAAGCTGACTCCTCTGGTTCCCTCTCATCAAAAAAGCCTGGCACAATTTCTCTCTTATTTTTGGATTTACTATTATCAACTCAAAGCCTATCAACAGCAAAGCACAGAAGAGCAGCGACAACAAAAACTGTTGCTTGAAACCGAATTTGACAAATTGTTTTCCCGTCAAACCGGATACAGTGCTTTAGATCATAGAATTGATTTAACAAAACAGAAGAAGCCTTATTTACTATTAGTTCTAGATTTTCCTGAAGTTCCTCTTGACAATAATGAGGCAGAGCGGACAGTCCGGGAGTATGTGATTAAGCGCAAAATCTCCAATGGAACCCGCACTCTACAGGGGACTCAGGCGTGGGAAGTGTTTTTGGCTCTGGTTGACACCTGCCGCAAAAACGGAGTGAATTTTTATTCGTACATTAAGGATCGAATTTCCAAATCTTTCAAGATGCCAGCGTTGTCCACGCTAATTCAACAGATGCAGCCGCCAAAACCAACATAAACATAAACCATTGACTCCAAGTCTCGCTTGTGTAGTTTCCACCTAAGCACCAAGGGTGTTACAGCTCCTTGTTATAAAGGACAGACTCATTAAGTGCGACATCAGCTCCTGTTTAAAAAGCTGCAGGAGCTACTCTCGTGTGGAAATCACTCCCCACCAACATATTGAGCAACTTCGTGCCATCTGTGTAGAAATGAGATATGATAGGAAATGAGCAGCTGGAGAGGTGGCAGAGTGGTCGATCGCGCTCGACTTGAAATCGAGTGAACCGCAAGGTTCCGTGGGTTCAAATCCCACCCTCTCCGTTAGTTTGGCGGACTAGCACTCCCGGGATTTTTCTGTTTGAGTATGATTTGAGTATGAGACCCGCTCGTATAGCAACTTGAACTTTAGCTTGTAGTATCTGGCGCCATCCATGTGACAAGAATTTGCCAATCGTGCTGCTTGAGTCGGTAGGCTGAATCCGCGAGATATCGTAGGTTGGGTTTCGCTAGGGCTCAATCCAACAGGCATTGGTGTGGTGTTGGGTTTCATGCCTCGATGCTTTGGGCGCACAAACCTGGTCGGGGTCGAGCTGAGAGTCTCCTCTCAACCCTCCCATTCGGAACCGGACTTGCGACTTTCACCGCAGTCGGCTACTGGTTGGTAAGCCGATGTCACTGGTAGCCGTTGATTGGATTACTCCTTTCTGGCCTTGTCCCATGAAATTTCTCCCCTTCTGGTGGTCGTAATTGACTAAATTTATGCCTAACCCGGGCGGTTCGTGACGGGAGAACTGCCAAACCCATGAGTGCCACTCTTTATTAACATGAATCCCTATAAAATAGGAATGCGCTAGTTTTTACCTGGTCAGGGCTTTAGTCCATTATATTTACCTTTCGGATTTCTCCTCCGGCTCTGTATCATGTTTAGGGTTACTTTCTCCCAAGACTTCTTACCATATCCGTCCTATGTCAGCATATCCTCGAGCGTTACCTCGGGCATTGGCTTTTTAGGACATCCCCCCCCCTGTGGCTTTCGCTTATCATCTAACTTGTCTCCCTCCCTTCCTACCCACCCGGAGACAGCACACAGGAGGTTATTTCGTTCCTTGATACCATTATTGATGCTTTTAGGCCCCTACAATACCCCGGGAGTTCTTTGAGCACGTTGTTAGCCAGAAGACAAGACTAACACTAACTACCATTTCCCTTTTGGGCCAGCGATACAGCCTTATTGCGCTGGTTCATCTTAACGAGGCTTAAATAGGTTCGCTTTTCTAGCCATGAGCATCTTTCCTTAGCGGATTTACCGGCGATAGCTGCCAGTTCTCCTACATTTGAGTCCTTGCTTCACACCGCAGTGATGTCACTCCGCAGCATTAAGGACCGGTGTCTCTCCCGTACTTGGAGGGGGGGATTTGGACCCCCATGGTACCAAAGTTACTGGCTAATGGGACCAGCCAGGCTTTCACTGGTTTTTCAGCTTATACCTGAACGAATCGCACATCCACTTAGATGTCAGATCAGAGCGCATTCCACCAGAACAGAAAGTAACCGGTGCCCAATTGATGGCTCATGCCCCTCGCGCTAATACAGAAGCTTGCCTATCAATTACCAATACAACGAGGCACTCCTGCTCGCGCTCATACCGGCACTTACTCGTAGTGAGCGTGACTCAAAAAGTATTCTGATACCTGCTTTCAAAGTGAACTATTGCCTCGCTCACCGGCCCTTCGGCTCACGCTCAAAGACCGTAATCAAAGTGGCTATAATCTACTCACTTTTTTAACCAGTTCACCAAGGGGCTCACGCCCCAAGGCTAATACATCGGCTGCGTATCAACTACCAGTGCAACAAAGCGCGATCGCCTGATTCTCACCGGTACCTACTCGCAATTTGATAAGGAATGCATGTGTTGTGTTCTGATACCTACAAAATTTGTGAACCGATTCACCAAGCAGGGCTCACGCCTTCGGGCTAATAGCGATCGCCTCAAAAATAATTTCTGGTGGAATCGCCACTCCCGGTGTCAGAGGTAAGGTATCAGATCAGGCCCATTCCACCAGAACAGAAAGTAACCGGTGGCAACCCCCGACGGCCATCGCCCAGATCGTTAATATATCCACTTTTGTTGTCCGTAGAATCACCGGTGCCAGCGTGAGCCTCAAAAATAAGTTCTGATGGATAGATGCGCCCGTGTCAGATCAAGCGCATTCCACCAGAACAGAATGTAACCGGCGACAACCCCCCGACGGCCATCGCCTCATGCATGAGTTCTGCTGCTCCAGTATCAGATCAGACGCATTCTACTAGAACTAGAACAGAAAGTAACCGGTGCTTCCCCCCGACGGCCATCGCTTCATGCATGAGTTCTGGTGGAATTGTCACAAAGGTGTCAGATCAAGCGCATTCCACGAGAACAGAATGTAACCGACGGCAACCCCCGACGGCCATCGCCTCAAGAAACTATTCTGGTGGAATCGGTGCTCCGGTGGAAGCGATCGGGCACATTCTACGCCCAACAGCAATCGGTGGTAACCCCCGGGGCGATCGCACTTACGCCGAGCGAATCTGCTTGTCTATTAGTTGGCTGGTGCTCGCCTTGGTGCGATCGCCTAATTTTCACCGGCACTTAGGAGCAATTTGATAAGGAATGCATGTGTTCTGATACCTGCAAAATTTCGCTCGCTGTTGCCCAAAACTGAATAAATTGCTAAGGTAACGAGCAGGATTCACTCAAACTCATTCTTGAACGGCAGAATTTTCACCGGTGCTCGAAGTCAACAGCGGTTGCTGTTGCCAGTAGTATTCAAAGTTTTGGCAAAAATCATCCACGTCGCAAAAAATTTGCAGTTAATCAAGACGATTTTTAATTTCCATAACACCAGACCTCATGAAAACTATCTTTATTATAACTTAAGTTGCGACCTATAAAAATTGAATACAAAAAGCGATGATAAAGAGAATTATTTTCAATTCAAATCCTTTGGATGTAACGGCATGAATTGACTTGGGAAACAAATTAGTTATCCGACTAAAACATGTTTCAACTTGTTTTCTAGTTACCTGTTGTATATATTCAAAACAAGGAGATTCTTTTCTTTTTGAATTCTTTTTTCGCAAAGGTTTTAATTTGATATTTGCCGACTCTTTTAGTAAATCTTCTAATTGATAATCGTTATAAGCTTTGTCTCCATAAACTAGAGAATTTGATGGTAAATCGAAGCAAAAAGATTGCAGAAGTTTAACGTCATTATAACTACCCGGGGCTAGATAAAATTCTATTGGATTTCCACTTTTGTTTACTAACATATGAACCCTTAATCCATAAAAATAACGTTTTTTACTTGCAATATATCCTCGATATTCTTCTTGCTTATAAATTTTACATCTATCAATCCTAATATTGTCACAGACTGGCACAGGGAAACTATCAAGAATATATTCTTGACATTCTTGACCTGGATTGAGCTGTTTAAATGTTTGCGCTCTGACTTGGAATAAAAGCATCCAAATTGGTTCGCCTATATTATGTAATCTCCGATTGAATCTACTTTTACTTAACAGATTTTTTAGATAATTGTGTTCCACCATAAATTGACAAGAGCGCTCGTAGCGAAGCGTGTCCGACAAAAAAATATGCAGCAACCAATCCTACCGTCATCACCTCTGCATTGTTCATTTTTACTTGTGGATCTTCTTTTATATTCAAAGCTTTTAGGAGCTCGTCGCAAAGAACAAAAATTGTTGTAATCATATCTTCCATAATCTACAGAACCAGCAATTAACTGTTATTTTAGTACATTATAACCTCTAAACAGCCAACCCGCCGCATAGCACAATAAAAATATAATTTTGTATCGAGGGCTACTAAAACCCTCAAAATATCTGTAAAGTCTAAGTGGGTAATTCAGATTTTTTTAAATAGGTCGCAACTTAGGTTATTATAGGTCTGGTGACTTCTTTTTGGGAAAAACAATCACGCTCGATCGCCCGACTCTGGCCATAAGAGACCGGCATATGGTGGCACAAGTCCTTGAACTCAAACAAAAAATTCTGCTTGGCCGCTACGTTGGCACCTGCTGTTTTCAACAATCACTGCTAGTTGAAAATATCTATTCTCATTAGTTTTTGATTATTGACAACAAGCTCCTAGCTGGATTCCAGAAGTTAGGACTGGTAAGACGAGAGCGCGATTGGTAAAGGTTGTAGCCCTTCATCGAGGATATAGACTTGAAGATTGTGGAGGGGGCGACCAATGGGAGGAAGCACCGGCCAATCCTCTGGGTTTCCCGTCAGGGTAAAGGTGGTGACATCCTGACATTCCGATGCGCCATAATGATTGTGTAAGGTCGCACCAGTTTGCTGAAAGAAATAAACAAGTGTTGGAGTAATTTGTAGTTGTTCCCCGGCAGTCATCACTTCTTTTACCGTCGTCGGAATGGTATTAGTCGTCTTGACGACCTCTGCTAATTGTTGAAGGGCAACAAAGGGAAGATAGAGCTTTTCTATCTGCTGTTCTTGGATTAACTGGAGTAGGGCAAATGGATCGCGTCTTTGTGAAGTCGAAATTAAAAACAGCGTCCCTCCCGAACACCAGGTTGAAAACATTTCATGGAAGGAAATATCAAAACTAATCGGCGCAAACTGTAGGGTTCTTGCTGGGACAATTCGCTCTCGTCGATGCCAGCCAATCAGATTCGTTAACCCTTCATGAGCCATCATCACCCCTTTTGGCTTTCCTGTCGAACCAGAAGTATAGATAATGTAAGCAAGATGACCGGGGGCGATCGCACAAACAGGATTAGAATGGGGTTCTTGGGCAATCAACGGTCTATCTTCATCCAGACGGACAAGTTTGAATCCTTGGGCGATCGGGTGAAGAGAGGATGCCTGTAAGGCGGTTTCTGTGGTTACCAGGACTTGTGCCCCCGTATCCGACAACATATAGGCAAGACGTTCTTGGGGATAGGCTGGATCTAAAGGAACACAGACCCCGCCCGCTTTGAGAACCCCTAAAATAGCAATCGTCATCTGGGGCGATCGCTCCACACAAATACCGACAAAATCTTGGGGTTCAACACCAACTTTTCTTAGGTAACGGGCAAGTTGATTCGCCTTATGATTTAGCTCTTCATAGGTCAGGGACTGAGTTTTATCCACTACTGCCAAAACATTCGGCGTTTTTTCAACTTGAGTTTCAACGAGTTGATGAAGACAGCATGAAGGAGATTGGACTTGAGTCTCGTTCCAATCTACTAATAATTGATGACGTTCTAGAGAGGTTAAGAGATTGACTTGCTCAATTGGTTGTTTGGGATGTTCTAGCAGACTGGTGAGTAAAGTTTGAAAGTGAACCAGAAGACGGTCAATGGTAGCAGGTGCAAAGAGGTCTTGATTATAGTGCCACTTCCATACCAATCCGGTTTCGGTTGCTTGAACAACAACGGCAAGGTCGCAGGAAACCACGCTGTTCTCCAATTCAAGAGAACTTAAGGTTAATTCGGGAAGTTTTAGGCTAAGAGGAAAATTTTCCTGAAACTTAAAAGAGACTTGAAATAAAGGAGAAAGGCTTGGATCTCTCTCTGGTAACAATTCTTCGACAAGCTTGGGGAAGGGAAAATCTTTATGTTCTAAGGCTCGATCGTAAACTTGCTGAAGGTGAGATAAGACCGTTAGAAAGCTGGGATTTTCAGACAAGTCACTTCGCAGGACTAAGGTATTGGCGACATTACCGATTATGCCTTCATCTCCAGAACGGTGACGACCCGAAACCGGAATCCCGACCAACAGATCTTCCTGATGGGTGTAACGGTACAGTAAGATTTTGAAGACCCCTAAAAGCACCACAAAAAGAGACACACCTGCTTGCTTACTCAAGCGCTGAAGCTGTTCCCTAACATTAGATGATAACTTTAACGATTTACACTGCCCTCGATCGCTTTGCATGGTAGGTCGGGGAAAGTCCAGGGGAAGTTGCAAAATCGGAAGATTAGACCCTAATTGCTTTTTCCAGTAAGCAGATTGAGACGCAAACTGATTTTGGGTTAACGCCTTTCGCTGTTGTACAGTCCAATTTCCGTACTGAATCCCTAACTCTGGTAGTTCCGACCTATCTTCACCCGAAAAAGCGTTATACAACTTTCCTAACGCTCGACCCAATAATTCTATCGACCAAACCCCATCACAGATCAGGGGATGCATCCCTAAAACCAAGATATGTCGGGTTTCTTCCAACCGTAGTAAGCGAATTCTCCACAAAGGGTCTTGATGGATATTAAACGACTGCTGAATCAGTTGCGTCGCTAATTTGAGGGATTCCGGTAAACGTTCGTGAACATCCAGATGTTGGAGGTCTAGAATCGCCAACTCCCACTGCAAAACGTCACTCACCACTTGATGAGGTTGATTCTCGATCGGCGCAAAGCTTGTCCGAAAAATATCCTGTTTCTTGATAATATCTTGAATACTTTGCTCAAGAATATTGACTCGTAGTACACCTTTGAGAAGAAACGCTCCTCCAAACGGTTGAGTCGGGTTATCGATATTCCATTGTTCCAGAAACCAGAGACGTTCCTGCTGTAAGGATAAGGGGAAGTAGTTTTGGCTAGGTAAGCTAGATTTAGGCATCACTCTTCCTTCAGAATGCTTTCAATTTCTTGCAATAACGATTCCAAGCGTTGCTTTTTATCGGGATTATTCCAGACTTTTGATTTCTTCAAAGAACTGTAAACGCTGTCAAGTTGCTTTTGAATAGGAAGTTTTTCCGGTTTGGGATTCAGTGCGGCGATACGTTCTTTGATCTGACGAATGGAAAGATTTTCCGAAATTGCTGCTTCGAGGAGCGATCGCCGTTGTTCCTCGTTTTTGATGCGCGAAATAGCCAGCGCTTTTGTATAAGCCAATTTTCCCTGACGCAATGCCTCTAGAATTTCGTCGGGAAGTTTTAGCAAGGGTAAGCGATGGGTAATGAAAGAATCCCAACTCAACAACCCCAAAGAGCGAAAAACAGATTGAATGGTGTTGTGTTCTGGATTAGTGACAACGTTGTCACTACCGTTCAATTCGTTCCGCATATTGTAGAGTTTGGCGATAACTTGCTCTTGCTGGATATCCAATTCTATAGCAATGAGGCTGAGAATGCCTTCCGTTTCTTCAACGGGATTGAGGTCTTCCCCACAACCAGGTGCTAGTCCCGAAACGCAATCGCCTCAATTTTCTGTTCTGGTCGAATCGCTGTCACGGTGTCAAGGAAGGCGCATTCCACCCATTCCACCAGAACTTCACAATACCGGTGCCCGACTGATGGAGTGTGAGCCAGTGCTATGAGATGCGATCGCTTTGTTATCACCAGCACCTAATCACAATTTGATAATTCTTTAACTGGTTAAGCGACCCCCGATCGCCCGACGTAAGAAGATCAAACTCATTTGACCCGATCACCAGAGATGCTTGTTGGGCGTGCTCAATCTTTCCCGGTTGAGACCTGCCTTCCGGAGAGCAGATGTTGCGCCTGTGGTGGCTACTCTATCGTATCGACCAGTGATAGAGAGTACTGCAACCAGTTTACTTCGTTCCTACAGATGATTGTTTGTAACCTTAGATCGGACCCATACGCCGGGTTTTTTGTCAGTGCTTATTGGTCGGGGACTTATCCGCCAATGACCTATATCCTTTCCCTTTTTGGGCCAGTGTGTCAGCCTTATTACACTGGTTATTCATTACGACGCTGCAGTCTTCGCTTTATGCTCATCATAGTTACTTGCTCGACGGTGACCGGTCTAGGCTGCCAGTCAGAGCGCCTTTCCATCCCGCTTTACGGATTGATGCCATCGCTACCGTAGGGATGGTGCTGTCACTCCCGCACCTGGAGGGGTGGGCTTTCACCACCATCATCTATAAGTTCTCAGGGCTAATGAAACCCTGGTAGCGGTCCAGTTTATTGACTCGTGTCAAGTTATTTTACGCTAAACGAATCACACAAATCTACTGAATACGTAGGAGACATTGGTGGAAAGTTCCCATCCTGGATATATAGAGGCAGCTTCTCTGCGGTCGGGGTCGAGCTGGGAATCACTTCCCAACCCTCCCATTCGAAACCGGACTTGCGACTTTCACCGCAGGAGGCTA
>RFFC02000052.1 GCA_005518205.2 Hormoscilla sp. GUM202 | reverse complement strand
TTACTATATTCCATCTCCCCACTTATTCACCTCATTTGAATTTGATTGAAATCTTGTGGCGGTTTATTAAATACGAATGGATTGAAATCGATGCTTATTCTTGCTGGAAAAACTTAGTTGATTCCGTTGAAACAATCATAAAAAATTTTGGAGAAAAATATGTAATTAATTTTGTCTGACTACTTAGAATTCAGCGATTTCGTTCATCTGAAAATAATCGACTATGATTGACATGATTGAATAACCAACTATAATCGACTGCAATCGACAGGAGCGTGCCCAAGCTGTCGCCCATCCTCTAAATTGATTTCCAATTTACAATTGCCTATGATTTGGTTTTTTAAGCGCAAGTCCAAGAAACAAATAGCTCGGATTGAAATTACCGGGGCGATCGCCGCTTCCACGAGGAAACAGGTACTAGAAGCGCTGGAGATGGTTGAGGAGAAAAAATTTCCGGCCTTACTGTTGCGGATAGACAGTCCAGGCGGTACAGTAGGAGATTGTCAAGAAATCTACAGCGCCCTGATGCGTCTGCGAGAGAAGGTGAAGATCGTCGCCAGTTTTGGCAATATCTCTGCTTCCGGAGGAGTCTACGTTGGTATGGGGGCTGAATATATCGTGGCTAATCCGGGCACAATCACCGGTAGCATAGGGGTGATTGTGCGAGGAAATAATCTGGAGAGGCTGCTAGAAAAGATTGGCGTCCAATTCCAGACGATCAAATCTGGTCCCTATAAAGACATTTTGGCATTCGATCGGGAAATAACCTCAGCAGAACAGGATATACTGCAACAGTTAATCGACATTAGCTATCAACAATTTGTCGAAACAATCGCCTCGTGCCGCCAACTGGCAGTCGAAACAGTGAAAAATTTTGCCGACGGTCGGATTTTTACAGGTCAGCAAGCTTTAGAATTGGGGATTGTGGACCGACTGGGGACAGAAGCGGACGCCAGGCGATGGGCAGCAGAACTGGTGGGGCTGGATCCTCTCAAAACTGAGTGTAATACGATCGAGGCACCAAAACCCTTCTGGAGTCGCTTGATATCAGGGGAGAGTAAGGTAAAATCTGAACTATCAGCAGCTATTGACTGGGTAGAGTGGGAAATGTCTACCAATGGTCTGGCACTTTGGCTGTATCGACCATAAGCGATATGAAGGAGGACAAAGGTGTGGGTTGGCGAGTGCGGGCAATTCGCGGGGCAATTACGGTCCCAGAAAATACTGTCGAGGAAATAACTCTGGCAGTGACGGAACTGCTGGATGAACTGGAAGAGAAAAATCATATCTCCCCAGACCAGATAATCAGCGTGACTTTTTCGGCGACTCGCGATCTGGATGCGATTTTCCCGGCAGCGATCGCCCGCAAGCGTGCCAGATGGGACAAGGTGCCCCTACTCGATGTGCAGCACATGCATGTAGAGTCGGCATTATTACGCTGCATTCGGTTCCTGGTTCATGTTAATCTGCCAGCCGATCGGGACAATGTTTACCATCCCTATTTGCGCCACGCCAAAATATTGCGACCCGATTGGGTAGAGGCACAAAAATCTCATCGTTTTAATCAATTGTAAGGTGTAAGGTGGGCGATGCCCACCCAACATGTTATTCTTTGACGTGACCGTTCCAACGAATGCCCAGAAAAATGTCGTAGATAAAATTCCTCAAATCTTTTGCTTGCAGCAGTCCCAGGGTTTGATGACAGCCTTTAGCATCCAGTAGAGGCTTGACAGCGCGGTAGGCGGCCTGATATTTGTACCAGGGTATGGAGGGCCAGAGGTGATGAACCAGATGGTAATTCTGTCCGCCAATCAGCAGATTCAGCATGGGACTGGGGTAAACTCTGGCATTCTTCCAGCGATCGCGTTCCTGAAAGGGACGATGGGGTAAATAATCGAAAAATAGCCCCAGGACCAGTCCCACCACCCCAGCGGGGACGAACCAGAAGTTATTAAACTAAGCCAGTCCGTCACCGGACCGACTCGTCTTCAAAACCGGACGTGAGACTTTCACCTCATCCGGCTCCTCAGTAATGCCACCCAAGTCATGGGTACGGCTACTGCCATCGCGGGCAGTTTTTGTATCGTGGCAGTGTTTGTGTAGCAACTGTAGGTTGTCGTACCGGTCTTTACCTCCTAGTGACCGAGGGATTATATGGTCAACTTCCCACTGGTTGCCGTCCATGAATGTTAATTCGCAATATGGGCATTTCCCTTTTTGCCTCTTGAGTAGTTTTGCTACTCTTGTACTCAGCTCAGGGTTTTTACCTAGTCTGGTGCTCCAATATGTGAGGTTCCCGTCGTATGGGCTTACTGTGCCTCTCACTTTTACGTGTCTGACTATCTCAGTTTTCCTGTGCAAGCACAGGAAAGTCTCATCCTTTCCTATCTTGTCTCGAAATTGCCACATGCCATCCTGGTCTACTGACCAGTATTTCCGGGCAATCCAGTGACTTGACTTGTTTGGATGTCTTTTTTTGGCCCATTGCCATAGGATGGTCCATAGGTAGTGGTCCATTTCGCTGTAAGCTTCCTTACTTACCGCAGTTCTGAAGTAGTTTGACCATCCCCGTATTATTGGGTTTAGCCTACTTATCAGGGCTGCCTGCGGCGCTGCTTTATGGCTGGTTATCACTTCTGATAACCGTTCTTTATGCTTCCCTATGGACTTGTTACTGGGTTTTCTTAAGGTTTTGAATCCTAACGGTATCCCGTGAGTTGTTCTACCAGACCTGCTCTTACTTACCTCATACTGTCTAATATTGAACCCCAAGAAATCGAATCCTGGGTTTTCTCCCTTCAACGTATGACTTATTTTGGTCTTCTCGGGTTTTAGTTCTAATCCAATTCCTTTTAGCCACTCGGCTACCACTATCTGCGCTTTTTTCACTATTTCCTTGTCTTCATGTATTACCACAAAGTCGTCAGCGTATCTGACTACTGTCAATTTACTCCTTTCGTTTCTTGTTGGTCTGACAAGGTTCATCACAGCCTCTTCTAACCCATGTAGGGCTATGTTGGCCAGTAGTGGTGATATGACACCTCCCTGCGGCGTTCCCGCTTCTGTTCCTTGCCACTCACCTTGGTCCATCACCCCGGCTTTTAACCATGCCCGTATTTGCCTACGGATTGGTGATGTCGTATTTAGTTTTTCTGTTAGCGCTTTGTGGTCTATCCTATCGAAGCATTTAGCGATATCGGCATCCAGTACCCACTTGGGTTTTTTATTGATGCTTGTATATATTGCTCCGATTGCGTCGTGGCATCCCCTCCCCGGTCTGAAGCCGTAGGAATTTCCCTCAAACTGCGCTTCCCACTCTGGTTCTAACGCAATCTTTAGGAGTCCCTGTACTGCGCGGTCGTGTATCGTTGGTATTCCCAATGGGCGCTTTTCTTCTCTTCCTGGCTTTGGAATCCATACACCTCGTGTAGGTTTAGCTTTGTCTGAGATTTCAATTTGCCTTACCAGTTCTAGGCATTGCTTTGGGGTCAGTGATTTTACACCATCCACACCAGCCGTCTTTTTTCCCTGGTTGTTCTGTGTTACTTGCCGTACCGCGATTTTCTTGGCTGCTCGGGATTTTACCAGTAACCTCTGGAGCCTGCGAACTATCCGCTTATCTCCACGTTGTGCCGCTCTGTAAATTCTCTTTTGCAACTTGAAGACTATCCGCTCCAGCTTGCGCCAGGGGGTATTCTTCCATTCATCCATCGGTTTTGACGCCGTGTCTATGACTTTTATATTGCTACTCATGACTTCACATTTGACATTACCGTGAGGGCGTCAGCGTATCCTGCCCATTACGAGCAGGCGTTAGCTTCTCCTCTCAATCTCTCCCATATATGACCTGCCGTCGGAAAGCAGATGTTGCGCCTGTGGTGGCTACTCTACCTATATCGACCGGTGGTAGAGAGTGCATACCTGGGTTACTTCGTTCCTCTAGATGATTGGTCGTAGTTTTAGGTGGGCTCTATATGCCGGGTTTATTGTCAGTGCTTATTGGTCGGATTCATAGCCGCCAATGACCGTTATCCTTTCCCTTTTGGGCCAGCGTTTCAGCCCTTTTCGCTGGTTCGGGTTTACGACACTTGCGAGCCTTTGCTTTCGCTCACCATGACTACTTACTCGACGGTAACCGGTCTAGGCTGCCGATTAGAGCGCCTTTCACACCCGCTTCACGGATTGATGCCATCGCTACCGTGGGGTGCGTGTTTTCACTCCTGCACCTGGAGAGGTGGACTTTCACCACCATCATCTAGAAGTTGTCAGGGCTAATGAAACCCTGCTAGTGGTCCTCCCTCGGCTTATCACCGGTGGTTTACACTAAACGAATCGCACAAGAATATACCCGATAAAGCCGTACTGACAGGCAAGCAAGACGATCGACGCTAGGAAAGCGCGACTCAAAAACCATTCGAGTAACTCGTACTTACGCCACAGCCGACGCTGGAAGAAGTATACTTCATGGTAAAAGAATCTGGCGTTAATCAGCCAGAGGGGACCGCCAGTGGAGACAAAATGATCTGGATCATTTTCCGGATCGTTGACATGAGCATGATGCTGTAGATGTACCCGCGTGAACACCGGGAACGTAAAACCTAGCATCAGCGCACTGCCATGTCCTAAGATAGCATTCAGCACGCGGTTAGCATGAGCTGCATGATGAGAGGCATCGTGAATTACGGTTCCCACCATGTGTAAGGCAACCACGTTCAAGCCAAAGCAGCACCAGTCTTGCCAATTCCAACGCCAGTAGCCGCAGGTGGAGAGCACTACCATTCCTACCGCTACCAGAAACATCAGTAAATTGGGATTGAAGCCGCCAGTTGGACCGAGAAACTCTTTGGGAACCGTCAGGGGCTTGGTCGCCTCCGACATTGTATTCTACTCCTGATGATGTATATTATTACTTGGGTAGTATAGGATATTCTTGCTAAAATTGTAAAGTTTTGTGATGTGAGCTGACAACATCTACAGCTGGCTGCGGTTCGCCCGTGGTTATACGGCTGTCAGCTGAAATCACCAATTAACAATTAAGATAAGCCAAATCTTGTCGGAGACATCTGAGGGATAAAGTCATCGGGAACTCCGCCAGCCATATGGTTAGCAAATCTCTGGGCAATGGGTGGCACAAATACCATTGGATAAGTGAAACTGGAGAAGACATGGATGCCTGTCATGCCTGGAATAGGGCCAACTACCGGCATAATATCCCCACTAAAGGCGACTAAGCAGCTGTGCCAAGTTCCTGGTAGCTGTCCTAAGGCTGGTAAAATCTTCCCTACATGGGTACGAATAGCGGCTTCACTGGCAGATGAGTCTACTTTAGCCTCTGGGTCAGTCAATACTCGACTCATCTGACCTAACCTGATACTACCATCAAGGAACTGAACTGCACCAGGATCGAGAATTGGTGGTACGGGTTCGTGCCCCGGGTAGTCCCACAAGCTGTCAAGTTCGCAGGCTTTGGCTTCTAAGCCATACCGCTGTAAATTAGGCATTACAATTGTTCTCAGCTGAATCGGGACAGGTGCAATCTCAATCAGTTCGGCGTGGGTGAAATACAATCGTACTAAAATCCCAGCAACTTTTAGCATCCGGCGCGAAAAACCACCAGCACAGATAACGGTATTGGCACCGTAATAGCTTCCCCTATCTGTAATTACCCCAGTGATGCGACTTCCATCTCTTAGTAAGTCCCGCACTTTAGCAATTTCCATCGCGCCGCCATTTCTTCTCATTGCTTCCCAGTAGCCTTTGGCCGTTGCTTGGGGATTGATGTGACCAGTCTTGGTAGTTAAAGCACCACTAATTGCATCTGGATTTAGCAGCGGTTCCCAGCTACAAGCTTCTGCAGTAGATAGTAACTGTGGTTTGATGGCACAGTGCTCATATTCAGCGAGAACAGCTTGGGGGTTATCATCCCTGTCAATGGTTAAGAGCAAGTCTAACTCGCGGAACTCGGTATCAGCGTCTAATTCTGCTGAGAGGATCTGATGACGTTCTTTTCCTTCAAGACATAGTTGCCTGGTAATATCAGAAGTACCAGACCAGTAAGCAAGAGTTCCATAACTATAACGAGTGGCATTTTCAGGTGTTGCCTGTTGTTCTATTAGCAGCACAGAAAAGCCTTTTTTCACGAGTTCGTATCCTAGGGCCGCACCAGTAATGCCTGCACCGACCACGATCCAATCGTAAGTTTTCATATATAGCATTTATCAAAATGGTGAGGTACAGTAGCAACAGTGGGTGAACCAGTTGTGGATATCTTGCAGGTTGATGGTAGCAAAGCCCTCCTGAATGCCATCTACTAAGGCCCGATAGGTTCTGGCTTCTAGTTTCTTGAGATAACTCTTCAGCTTTGACCAAATATTTTCAATTGGAGAGAAGTCTGGCGAATAAGGAGGAAGATAGACTAACCGCGCCCCCACTTTTTCAATAGCTTGTCGGATTACATCTCCCTTATGAATTGTACAGTTGTCCATCACAACACAAGCTCCTTTCCACAGCTTTGGCACTAAGTGTCGAATCACAAATGCCTCAAATGTTAAGCTATCATAAGCACCTAAAATATTCAATGAACTCACTATCCCATTGAGACTAACTGCCCCAACTATTGAAACATTTTGTCCTCGCTTACTGGGTTTACTTCCATAAGCTCTCAGACCACATTGTGAGCGGGCATACATCCGTGTTAAAGCCAGGTTGCAGCCCGATTCATCCAGAAAAATGAGGTCAGTAGGCTCAATTCCTTCTATCTCTTTCCAGTAGTCTAACCTTAACTGCTGAACTCGAGAACTTCTCTTTTCCGTCGGATGTAATGCCTTTTTTTTTACGGTCAATCCCGACCGTTTAATCATTCTGTCTATTGTGGAACGGCTGACTTTTACCTCCGTCTGTTTTTCTAATTCTGACTGATATTCTGACAATGTCCAATCATTATTTTCCTCTACTAAAACTTTGAGCTTTTCCTGTTGGGACTGGTTGAGCTTGAGGGGACGACCGGTGCTAATACCCGGCTTCAAGTTGCCAGTGGACCGGTACTGCTTGAGAATTTTGATAACGAAACTGAATGCTACTCGGAATCTTTTGGCTAGTTGTCTTTGTGATATCTCCTCATTTTCATAGGTTTCTATAATTTTCTGGCGGAGATCGACTGAATAGGGCTTCATGGTTTTCGAGGGTTCTACTGCTGACCTCACTATTGTACCTCATCTTTATGATAAATGCTGTAAGTTTTTATAGTTGCTACCACTTTCGATCGTAATTAGTCACCAGTATCACTTGACTGCGGTGTCTCCTGGGATCTCGATGTCCCCCCTCCAGGAGACACGGCGGAGACATCGTAGTCGCACATGCATAGGAGACACCGCAGCGTGATATAAAATTATCACGGGCGTTGCACATTTTTGGGATGATAGCAGTCAATGGTTGCCGTTCCCAGGCGGGAGCCAGGGAACGAGGAAAATTGCCACGAGGAAAATTGAATAAGCTAATATAGTCTATTCTAGAACATTTATGACTATTTCAATTGACCATTCACAATTTTCAACCCTTATCATCCCGTAGTTGTGCAACGCCTTATCACGCATGTCAAGTGATACTGCGTGCGGGTGTGGCAATGACACCCTGAGATTATAGCACGGCGGCAAACCGCAGAATTAAGGCGCTGTGTCTCCCGAAAGACACAGTAGGGGCGATGATCTTGAATATACTAGCTAGCGGGAATGGGGGCGTGATGCAAAAGTCTGCTAAATGCAGATTAGCATCTTCACTAGGGGTCTGTCTGTCCAGTTAATTTTGATGGATATTTATATCTGAAAAGATTATATCTCAAGACTTTCGCGATCTATCTATCCATCATTTTAACATGGACATACCCCTAGCAGTAATTATATAAGCTGCCGCCCGGGCCCGGGCAGATCTTTGAACAGGTACGAAAATCAACCACCTGGACCTTTGACGCCCAAAGCAGTAGCTGCTCACTGCTGTCATGACTTCGGGTTGCGCGGCGAAAATATGAGTCTGCACTGCCATGGGAATACCTTCAATGCCCATTGCCATCAATGTCCAGTGTAAAGTCCAGTGTAGATCCACGCAGTCGGAGTTTTCCACCGTCAATACTCATCTCTTTTTTCACTTGACTGCGGTCAGGAAAATTCCTGGCGCTGAACTAATCGTTGTTGAGTGCTATGTCCAACGGTAATTCCTGTTAATATAATAATATCTTGTTCTGCCCTAGGATTCATTGGCACTTAATAACAAGCAACACTTCTCTAAATTCGGACTGAGAAGAGTGTTTTTTTAACTTGTAGTTTCTCTGCTTGTTTGTCGGTAATTTTAAAGTTGCCAATAATACTTTTCACAATTCGGGTACGTCCCGCAGTTGTTTCTGTTTTGGCAACAATCACAAAAATTTCCAATTTCTGACGCGCTCAATAACTTGCTGGCGCACCATCTCCTCTATGTCTTCAAGACTTTGAATTTGCTCAGGGGGTATTTCTTTATACAACAATGCTGCTATAGCTTTGATATGAGCAAGGAGTTGTTCATCTACTGATTGGTTCATAGTTATACCTGATAATGAACTTTTACTATACTATGTTAACCCAGTTCCGCGATTCTCAGCTCGAGGTCGGGGTCGAGCTAGGAATCGCTTCCCAACCCTCCCTTTCAAAACCGGACTTGCGATTTTCACCGCAGGAGGCTCCTAGGTAATAGGCTCTTATCATGAGCAGCTTGTGTCAGGGTTACCCCAGTTTAGCCTTACGACCCGTTCGTTCATCCCTATTCTGGTTGTGAGTGGAGCAGCCGGCAAACCTTTAGTATCACTATTTACTAGGCCGTTTTACCAGAAATTATAACCTCACTTTCGCGGGTCTCCGTAATAATCAGGATTACTTGTTCCGGTCGTTTCCTATTATCACTGCCCTATGTCTGCATATCCCAAGCATTACCCTGGGCATTGGCTTTTTAGAGCATCCCTCCCCTGTTGGCTTTCGCTTATCATCTAACTTATCCCCTGGTCGGTTATCCGTATAAAACGTTTTTCCCGGTCCATGGATTGCACAACAGGGGTTATAACGTTCCGTGGAA
The DNA here is from genome assembly GCA_005518205.2 of Hormoscilla sp. GUM202. Taxonomy (GTDB): domain Bacteria; phylum Cyanobacteriota; class Cyanobacteriia; order Cyanobacteriales; family Desertifilaceae; genus Hormoscilla. The sequence continues at coordinate 27,176 of RFFC02000052.1, read as the reverse complement.
TCCATATGATGCTTTTAGGCCCCTGCATTACCCCGGGAGAATTTTTGTGATACGGGATAGCCATCAGAGAAGACGTGCGATTCGTTCAGGTATAAGCTGAAAAACCAGTGAAAGCCTGGCTGGTCCCATTAGCCAGTAACTTTGGTACCATGGGGGTCCAAATCCCCCCCTCCAAGTACGGGAGAGACACCGGTCCTTAATGCTGCGGAGTGACATCACTGCGGTGTGAAGCAAGGACTCAAATGTAGGAGAACTGGCAGCTATCGCCGGTAAATCCGCTAAGGAAAGATGCTCATGGCTAGAAAAGCGAACCTATTTAAGCCTCGTTAAGATGAACCAGCGCAATAAGGCTGTATCGCTGGCCCAAAAGGGAAATGGTAGTTAGTGTTAGTCTTGTCTTCTGGCTAACAACGTGCTCAAAGAACTCCCGGGGTATTGTAGGGGCCTAAAAGCATCAATAATGGTATCAAGGAACGAAATAACCTCCTGTGTGCTGTCTCCGGGTGGGTAGGAAGGGAGGGAGACAAGTTAGATGATAAGCGAAAGCCACAGGGGGGGGGATGTCCTAAAAAGCCAATGCCCGAGGTAACGCTCGAGGATATGCTGACATAGGACGGATATGGTAAGAAGTCTTGGGAGAAAGTAACCCTAAACATGATACAGAGCCGGAGGAGAAATCCGAAAGGTAAATATAATGGACTAAAGCCCTGACCAGGTAAAAACTAGCGCATTCCTATTTTATAGGGATTCATGTTAATAAAGAGTGGCACTCATGGGTTTGGCAGTTCTCCCGTCACGAACCGCCCGGGTTAGGCATAAATTTAGTCAATTACGACCACCAGAAGGGGAGAAATTTCATGGGACAAGGCCAGAAAGGAGTAATCCAATCAACGGCTACCAGTGACATCGGCTTACCAACCAGTAGCCGACTGCGGTGAAAGTCGCAAGTCCGGTTCCGAATGGGAGGGTTGAGAGGAGACTCTCAGCTCGACCCCGACCGATCCACATCCTCCATCGCCTTTTGGCTCCAGCGTGACAGCCTTATTTCGCTGGTTCACCTTCACGAGGCTTATACAGATTCACTTATCGTTGACCATGAGCTGCTTTCCTAGCGGAGACACCGGTTTAGGCTACCAGCCTCCTACATTTAAGTCCCTGCTCTCCACCGCCGGTGATGTCACTCCGCAGCAGTTGGGACCGGTGTACCTCCCGTATCCGGAGGGTGGGGTTTGGACCCACAAAGATTCCATAGTTCCCTGGCTAATGAGACCAGTTTGAGCTGTCACAAGTTTTGTTTGCTAATGGAGCCACACTATTCGCTTACGCTCGAACGTTTCGCACCCCCGACCAGATGGTGTTCTGCTGAGACAGTCGGTAAACGCTCCCTCTGGAAATCGGAGATTGGTATCACTTGATGGAAAACCTCGAGCAAGTCGGTGGGGACAGGAGGCGACTGGCACGAGTGAAAGCTCTCCTATGGTCGGGCAAGGTGGATGCAGCCCTCAAAGAATTTGACGACTGGGAGTATCCACTGGTTGATAACTTCAGGGCCTATGTTACTAAGCATCGTCACCGCATTGTGAACTATGGTGACCGGGAAGAGAGGTATATCCTACTAGGTAAGTCTGTCCCAGCAAATCTGAACCTAGAGTCCTGATAAATTGATAACGTTGATTTATCATGCTTTTTCCCCTGACCTTCACCTGTTGACAATTCTTAATTAAAAATTGACAACTGACAACTGACCACTGACCACATTATCTCACATTCAATCCGACGCCAGTTTTCCCCGAGAGGAATAGCGCCAGTTATTTTCTGCGGATGGAACTTCTTCACGCCAGTTGTATTTGAAGTTGCGTCCGTGCGATCGGACTCTGCCCAAAGAGGGTCCTCCGAGAATACAAGCCATACATAGAATTTTGATAACAAATATGACAAATATTAAGTTTGTAGAAGTTGGGGCAGGATTTGATCTAATCAGCTATACGATCGTTCTTCGAGAACCATCATATCCGTAAAGGCCGTAAAGGATGCACGGACACCGATATGTTGGGGATAGATCCAAATTGGGTTAGGGTAGAACCGGTGGTAGATTGCTTCGTGCCTGCTCTCCTCTCCGCACTCGCTTAAGCGCTCGTGCTTCGGGATGCGCGCAAGGGGCAGTAGGAGTGAGAGTAGGGGGTTGACCGGAAGCATCCAAGAGATTTAGCTAGGTAGGCGATCGCCTCTAGGTCGTAAACACAGCCTTGCGAGATTGCTTCGTGCCTCGCAAGGCGATCGCAAAGGAAGGATAGGGTGAGAGGCAACAAAATGGCGAGTCTTTTAAGTAAGTGGCTAGAAGAGCGGAAAAAGCGGGCATCAGAGAGGCGCGAGTTACACATACGAGGGCAGCAAGAAAAGAGAGCGCGGGTATCAGAGGTGCGCTCTCGGCAGCGGGAGACTAAAGAATTCTTATCCCAGAAGCACCAGGAACGCAGACAGATGAGGGCCCAATTGCAATCGGAACTGCATCAGTATCGTAGGAATTTAAGAAGATCGGTTTGGGGAACTAACGCAGAGGCACAAGTAATCGACATCATCCAGAACAAATCGGGTGTGAGGATAACGGAAATTCAGGAAACTTTGGGAATAACGCGGGTGCAAGCGGTTGATACAGTAAACTCTCTGAAGGAAAAAGGTCTGGTAGTCGATCGCGATCGGCAGTTTTTCTTGCCGTAATCATTGCTAACTATGCCAACAGTATTACAAGCACGATCGAGAGGATTTGTCAATACCCCAGCGGTATAAAAAATGACGGTGCGGGCCCTGCGTTATCTCAAGTCAGGCTTTCCGGTGCATCTGCGAGGACCGGCAGGTACGGGAAAGACAACCTTGGCCCTGCATATAGCAGAGCTGCGGGGTCTGCTGATATTTGGCGATGACGATCTGAATATATCGGATCTGATCCGCAATAAAACCGGTTATTCGCGGAAAAAAGTGGTGGATAACTACATTCACAGCGTGGTCAAAATGGAAGATGAAATGCGGCAAAAATGGGTAGATTCCCGACTCACCCTGGCCGCAAAGGAAGGATTTACTCTGGTATATGACGAATTTAACCGCTCGCGACCAGAAGTAAACAACGTCCTGCTTTCGTTACTCGAAGAAAAACTGTTGGTTTTGCCCCCGAGTAACGAAAACATGGAATACATCCGGGCCCATCCCGAGTTTCGTGCTATATTTACTTCTTGCACCTATCTAGTTGTTAGATTTGTGAGGGTTAAACGCAGCACAATTGGTGACAGAAGTGAGTAGGCAAAGGGAGCAGTCAATGGACCGTCAGAGTATTAGAGACAAGATTAGGGCGATCGCCAGCAAACGGGAAGCCTTGGTGCGGCTACTAGAGAAACCAGACCTGGGAACGATGAGGATTGATGTCAATCAGGCATTGGAGGAAATTGACGAGCTGATTGACGAATTTAAGAGTACGTTTCCCTCAGAAGCAAGCTAAGCACTAGACTCAGCATTAGCCATCGCCATGAAGATGGCTTGGCAACTCTGGTACCTGGCATTGTCCTCTGCATGGCGCTGGATGTAAGTGCCGTCTGGCTGTAGGTCCCAGGCTTGGCGGTTATCAGCTAGCATAATCCCGAGTATCTCTTGCAGGTCTTTGACAAGATCTGGATCTTCTACTAGGGTGACGGCTTCTACTCGCCGGTCTAAATTGCGGGGCATCCAGTCAGCACTACCAAGATAAACTTCGTCCTGACCTTGGTTATGGAAGTAAAAAATCCGCGAGTGTTCTAAAAAGCGACCGACAATGCTGACGACGCTGATATTTTCGCTAACGCCTTCCACCCCAGGTCGCAAACAGCAAATTCCCCGCAGGATTAAGTCGATTTGGACGCCAGCAAGGGAGGCTTCGTAGAGGGCGGCAATCATTTCTTGGTCTACTAGGGAGTTCATTTTGGCGACAATGCGAGCATGAGAACCGTTGCGGCAATGTTCGATCTCGCGGCGAATGAGCGCTAGCATGCGCGATCGCAAGCTGACTGGGGCAACCAATAGCTTGCGGTAAGACCGCAGCCGCGAGTAACCGGTTAAATAGTTAAACAAATCGGTTAAATCGGCTCCCAACTCTGGACGACAAGTCAACAAGCCCAAATCCGTATAAAGCTTTGCCGTTTTGGGATTGTAGTTACCCGTGCCAATGTGAACGTAGCGACGAATGCCATCTGACTCCCGGCGCACCACCATGGCAATTTTGGTGTGAGTCTTCAAGCCCACCAGACCATAGACGACATGCACCCCTGAGTTTTCTAACTTCCGGGCCCAGTTAATATTGTTTTCTTCATCAAAGCGGGCCTTGAGTTCCACCAAAACTGCTACCTGCTTATCATTTTCGGCTGCGGCAATCAAGGCATTAATAATAGGTGAATCCCCAGAGGTGCGGTAGAGGGTCATTTTGATTGCCAGTACCTGGGGGTCGTGAGCCGCCTGAGTGATCGAGCGCTCGACAGTAGCGGCAAAGGAATGATAGGGATGGTGAACTAGCAGATCCTGCTTGCGGATGGTGGCGAAAAATTCTTCTGCGTCTTCCGTCTCTATGGGGAAAGACTCTGTCTCTGGGTTAGGAAGGCGTTGCAGGCGAGCAGGCACGACGGGAGTCCACAGGAGGTCTTTCAATTCTGGCAGTGGCAGTGCCATAAAGCTGAATAAATCCCCTAACCCCAGCAAGCCTTCAACTTCGTAGACATCAATCTCTGCCAAGCGCATCTCTCGCATCAGCATTTCACGCACCAGATCCGGTGTATTAACTTGCATTTCCATCCGGACGACGTCCCCACCAATGCGGCGTTTGCGTAATTCCTGCTCAATGGCCAGCAGCAGATCGTCGGCTTCATCTTCTTGTACGGACAGGTCAGCATCTCTAGTAATCCGAAAAGGATAATACTCCTGAATTTTCATCCCTGGAAATAAAGGTTCCAGATTATGGGCAATCACCTGTTCCAAGGCAACGCCAGTCCAGAAAGCGGGGCTGTTTTCGGACTCGAACTGTAACTCTTCTGATAGGGGCACAAATCGAGGCAAGACTTTGGGGACTTTGATCCGGGCGAAATGTTCTGCACCAGTTTCCGGGTCAACCACTACTACTGCCAGATTCAGACTGCGGTTAGAAATGTAGGGAAAGGGATGACTGGGGTCAACGGCTAGAGGGGTGAGCACAGGAAAGATTTGCTGCTCAAAATAGTTTTGCAGATAAATTCGTTGCTCTTGGTTGAGGTCTATATAGTCCAGAAGATGGATTCCTTCTCCCGCTAACAGGGGTCTGAGAATTTGCTGGAAGTGCTGGTGCTGTTGCCTAACTAGCGGGTGCAGCCGCTGGTTAATCTGGTCTAGCTGTTCGGTGGGCGTGCGTCCATCGGGGGTCAGCTTATTCACTTTTGCTTCTACCTGTTTCTTCAAACCGGCCACGCGCACCATGAAGAATTCATCTAGGTTGTTGCTGAATATGGCCAGAAACTTGAGACGCTCTAGCAGTGGTGTCCGCTCATCCAGGGCTTCGTGCAATACTCGGTTGTTAAACTCTAGCCAGCTGAGTTCTCGGTTGAAGTAATATTGCGCATCGTCCAGATTTATTTTGTCTTTGGTTTGAGTTTTTGTCTTGGTTTTAGGCATGGTTGGTGGGCAGCGGTATTTTTGAAAGCAACAGCTTACACTGAAACTTTATCAGGATTTTGGTGAGTGGTCAGTACTCAGAGGACAGTAGTCAGTGGTCAATTTTTAATTTTTAATTTTTAATTTTTACGCTTAGCTTACTCAAGCAGTCCCGCCTTTTCCCTCTCTCTCTCGGCTTCTACTCTGTATATATACTTAGCAAACAAATATTGAAAAATAGATTATTTATGAACCATCACGAAAATCTCCCTCAATCTCAAATGTTGTTGTCCGAAAGGGCGATCGCTCTTTAACTGAGAGATATTTTCACAATTATATCGAGGCGATAGCATCTGGTTTTAGTATCATTTTTTACAGGTATTTTGCCAATGATTAAAAGACTCTATCTTCTATTCCTTTCCACCATTCTCCCAACTTCATTAAGTCTTCATGAATATCTTTTAACTCCCTCATATATTCTTGTATGTTAATTTTATGGCGACGCTGTGTCTCCCCTCGTTCCCACGGCGAAGCCTGGGAAAGTGCGAGTACGATGTCTTTCCAGTCTACTGAAGGAGTTGGCAGTATTTTTCGTGTCTGGTTGCCTTTGACAGAAATGCGGCACTCATTAAAGTCTCAGTCCCAGGCAACAGAAAGTCAAAATGCTACTGAACAACCCAAGCAGGAGTTTGTCGATGCTCAGCGGGTTTTAGTGGTAGAGGACGGGTGCATCCCAATTTGGCAATGAGCCAAAATACTTCATTGTTAGACTGTCACTAATAGACTGTATGATGAGAATGTCAAGATTGACTCACCTTGAGAATACTCCATTGAGATAAGCGCAGCGATGCAGCAGAACTTGGGGAACATTGGCAGAATGCCACTGCGCTCCTGAGAGCTTCACCCGTATTAGATTTTGTCCACAATCGTGGGATAATCCATAGAGCACTCAAACCATCTAACTTGATGAGGCGACAGTCGGATGGTAGCTTGGTCTTAACAGGGTTTGGGATATTTAGGGAAATTGGCAACCAAGTGATGCGATCGCAGCATCAGAACTTCCAGACAGGTACGAAGGAGTCGGCTGTTTACATAGCACCGTCCCAAGACCTGGGACAGGCTCAATTTAATAGCGAGATCTATAGTCTGGGTATGGTATGTATTCAGGCACTGACAGGGAGAACAGTAGAGTCCTTGTCCAATTTGAGAGAGAAAGACAACCAGGAGTCCTTTTGGCACAAAGAGACAGAGGCAAATCCTAAATTGATCGAGATTTTGGACAGGATGGTGGATGCTGATAGCAAGCAGCGCTACCAGTCGGTAAGGTCGGTATTGTCTAACTTGGCAGACTGGGAAACGGGATCCGTAGAATAGGAAAAAACAGCCTGGATAGGACTGTTGCTGGCCACCTTCGTTCCAAACTTTGTAGCTGAGACGTTTTTTGTTGCTAACTCCCTTGACTACAAAAACATCTGGCGCTACAACTGCGGAGGGAACGTTTTGTACGTAGTAGATGTACAGATTTACCCTCGTTCCCAGTCTCTGGCTGGGAACGATTTCTGGAGGCGGAGCCTCTAATCATCGGGTGCATCTCATAGAAGCAAATAGACATCATCAAAAAGCCTCGCGCATTACGTTCGGTGTCCTCCTCACCGAACGAGAGATGGGAGCATTTTCCCCTCGCCGGGGGTTTGAAGGCGGGTTAGCGCTCTTCTGTCAAACTGGGCATCACGATTGTCTGAAACCCTTATTGTATGGGCGTTTGCGCCCCCAAGCTCTTTTACGAACGTTTCTATCCTTAACCTGACGCTAAAATATTTAGCTGATGAGGCTTTCAGAGATTGGCTAGCATAATATCCCGGACTGACAGAAGAGCGTTAGCGGATGAAGGAAGCAGGTGAAAATGACACCTCTGGCGTGTTAGTGGCAAAAGGAAGGAGGTGAAAATGACAAAGACACGCAAAGAAACGGATAGTATGGGGGAAATAGAAGTCCCCGCAGAACGCTATTGGGGGGCCCAAACCCAGCGATCGCTAATATATTTCTCGATCGGGCAAGACTTGATACCGGCGGAAGTAATCGCGGCCTTCGGGATTCTGAAAAAAGCGGCAGCCCTCAGCAATGCAGAATTGGGTAAACTACCAGAAGAGAAAGCTAAACTGATCGTGCAGGCAGCATCGGAAGTAATTGAGGGCTTGCTGGATGGTAATTTCCCCCTGCATGTCTGGATGACGGGTAGCGGCACCCAATGTAATATGAATGTGAATGAAGTGATCTCTAATCGGGCGATCGAACTGGCGGGGGGGGTAATGGGAAGTAAAAACCCCATTCACCCCAACGATCACGTGAATATGTCTCAGTCTTCCAACGATACTTTCCCGACGGCCATGCATATTGCTGCCGCAGTAGCATGCAATCAGCGATTGATTCCGAAGGTGAAAAAGATGCGGGACGCCCTACAACAAAAGTCGGAAGAATTTGCCGAGATTGTCAAAATCGGTCGCACCCATCTCCAGGATGCCGTACCTCTGACTTTGGGACAGGAATTCTCCGGTTATGTAGCCCAACTGGATGCGGCTTTGCAGCGGATCGATCGGCTATTGCCGGAACTCTACGAACTGGCGATCGGGGGAACGGCGGTGGGCACGGGATTGAATGCTACCAAGGGGTTCGCTGCAACTGCTGTCAAGCACATTAGCAATCTTACGGGATTACCCTTTACCGAAGCCCCCAATAAGTTTGCTGCGATCGCGGCCCATGACGCGATCGTGATGGCCAGCGCGGCCTTGCGGACTTTAGCTGGTTCTCTAATGAAAATTGCCTCCGACATTCGCTTTTTAGCAAGTGGTCCTCGTTGCGGTTTAGGGGAACTGATCTTACCAGAAAACGAACCCGGTTCTTCGATCATGCCGGGCAAAGTGAACCCCACCCAATGCGAAGCGATGACAATGGTAGCAGCACAAGTCATGGGCTATGATACGGCAGTGGCGATCGCGGGTTCGTCAGGACATTTCGAGTTAAACACCTATAAACCAATGATGGTGTTTAACCTAATTCAATCCATCAATCTGATCGCGGACAGTTGCAACAACTTCACTGATTTTCTGCTAGGGGGGCTCAAGCCCAACCGGAAGAAAATCGAGTATTATTTAGAGCAGTCATTGATGCTAGTGACCGCTTTAAGTCCGACCATTGGCTACGACAAAGCGGCCCAAGTTGCGCACTTCGCCTTGGAAAAAGACATGACCTTAAAGCAAGCTTGTCTGGAATTGGGGTACGTGTCGGAAGCAGAGTTCGATCGGATTGTCGTTCCCAGAAAAATGGCTCATCCAGAAATGTAAAGCGTTCGTAGTAAGTACTAAAGTGCTTCCCAGGTTCGTAGTAAGCACTTTAGTGCTTCCCAGGTTCGTAGTAAGCACTTTAGTGCTTCTCAGGTTCGTAGTAAGCACTTTAGTGCTTCCCAGGTTCGTAGTAAGCACTTTAGTGCTTCCCAGGTTCGTAGTAAGCACTTTAGTGCTTCCCAGGTTCGTAGTAAGCACTTTAGTGCTTCCCACGGGCTTTGTTTTGGAGTTGACAAAGAAAATCCCGATCGCCCGATAATAGTGGACAAGAAGGATTTGCTTACGGTTGTACCGTCGCACTGTAGACCTGACTCCAAGGACCCCGATCGCCCTGCCTGTTTTTCCAGCGTAGCATGTAATGGGCAATTTCACCGCCAGCGGAATTCTCATGCTTGACAACATAAGGACTGGCGCTAAGAACATCCAAAAGCTGGTATTCTTTGGGGTTTTTGGTAGAGTTATCCCCAGCCTAAACCAAATTTCGCAACCGCTTATCCCAAAGGGTTTGCCACGACGGGTGGGAGTTGCTTCGTCCATAAAGTGAATGGTATGTTGCAGTCGCTGACCCATTTCTATCCTTGCCATCGGTCGAGTTGTCGGTGGGCCAAACCGGGTGCGACTTTCGGTCGGTACAGTCATTCCCAAAGATACCTTGTGGTCTTCAGTGACCTTGTCGTTTACTTGCAATTTCCGCACTATTCGACGCAAAGCTGATTGATAATCTTTGTAAAGATTATCTTTTTTCTGGCGGGCCCCAAGGGCAGCTGATTGCGCATTAAGATGATCGCTATAGGCGGTTTGCCAGTTGCTTTGCATGTTACTCAGGGCATCTAACTCTTCGCCGGTCAATCCGAACTCGTCCTGATGAGTCCTCAAGCGGTTGAGAAAGTTTGTTTCCCAATTTTTGAATTCGCTTTCGCGTCTGGGTAGGTAATCCATATTTAATTTTTCCCTTGATTGAGATTATTATAATCCCTTTTCGGACAACCCACCCATACCCGGACTATTGAGGTGGCCAGCGGACACTTCTATAAGCGGCACAATAATCAAGTTAAGTTGTCAGTTGTATGTGAGTAGCATAAGAATGCCCGAGATTCCCACAGATAATAGTCAATAAATATCTGAGGGGTGCGGTCAAAACCCGTTGGTAGGAGACCTCCCCGCCCGAACCCGCGAGGGGTCCGGCTACAGGAACAAAGCCCACGCTCCGGGCCCCCTCCGCTGCACGGGGCTAGATTACATGCCTCCGGGCAGCGTAGGGTTTGCTCTCCTCGCAGCGGAGGGGGCGTTACCCGGGGAGCTGGCTTCGGGTTATCAACTACTTGTGACCGCACCCGTTGACAACCGACTAAAAGCCTTATCTAGAAAGCGTTTTACCCGAGCTATCGAGGCGGGGCCTCTAGTTGCGAATGGTGCAAGATATGAGTTTTAACCGACTTTAGCCCGGCGGGCTAACAGCGTAGCGATCGACTCCTGTAGAACATTACTAACGATCGCTAGGAGCTATTTATTTTGCAAATATTCTCTCAGGACAGGCGCCAGGGAGAAAACTGTCTCCTTACCATATGTCTCGGGCTTTTCCAGGAGCGATCGCCTTTCCAGAGAAAGCAGAGCATTGCCCAGATACTCGAGGGATGATTGCAGTATAGTCCGCAATTGAGCCAGAGAAACTGGTTCTGCTTGACCGACAATAGCCGACAGCACCTGTTGCTCTAATTGAGATAAGCGCCGAAACTGCTGTTCTAAGCGATCTTGCAAATCGACACAGGGGAGCATACCATAGTTACAGAATTCTGCCACACTGCCTTTAAATAGATCTTTAATCATAGTGGCAATAATTTTTAACCATAAAGGATCACCTCGGTAAGTATTAATCAAGGTTTCCCATTCGGTGGAGTCTGCTAAACCAAAGTCTCTGAGGATTTCTCCTGCTGCTGCACCCAAACCCGACAGTCGGATCGATCGCGCGGGGAGGTTTTCTCCTGCTAAGGAGGCAATTTCTCTGGGTGGGGACCAACTGTTGAGCAGCAAGCAACTGTTATGGGATAATTCCCCTACTTGTTCCCAGAGGGTGCGATAATCTTCATATCCATCTTTGTAGTGACCTGCCAGTTGCCCGCTGCTGAAAATTGTCTGTAGGTCATCCACCACCAGCAGGCACCGGTACGATCGCAAATACTCCATTACCTGGGAAAGGCGATCGCCCCTGTCGGGAGTTTCCCCGTCCTGAGAGAAAAATTGGAGTAAGTTGCTCAGAAAAGTTTCCAGAACTGGACAATTGCGGAGACTGCGCCAAATTACATAGTCAAATTTATCGGACATCTGCTTGACAAGTTGCACCGCGATCGCGGTTTTGCCGATACCAGTCATGCCCAGAACTGCTACCAGGCGACAGCGTTCCTGCAAGATCCATTGTTTGAGGGTAGTCAGTTCTTCGGTGCGTCCGTAGAAAGGGGAGACATCAGGCGCATCTGCTAAATCTAGACGTACATTCGGTCTAGGGTTGTCTTGGTTAGGGGTTTGCTCATTTGACGGAGGGTGCGGGACTGCTGAAGATGGCAAACTGTCTCCACAGATGTTGACATCACCACTAATATGATTAATATTGAAGTCTTTACAGACGTGTAAGACATTGGAGACTCGCCACCTCTCTAGGGACGCTCTCAAATTAGTTTTGTTGACTTTTTCCCCCAACTCTTCTGAGAGGATCCGGAACAGTTCTGCGCCAACATCTCTGACGTAACCCTCACTATATGGGAAGTCCCGAGCGATTTGAGAGTATTTGTGACGTTGGAGAATACCGCGCAGTACAACCTGTTGCAGGTCGTTCAGATGTTTGCCAGTCTTAGCGTAAACGATGTCGGAAGCGAGATTGAAGAAATCTTCAAGTTCCATAGATTCGTCGCCGGTGCATATGTCCGGTAGATACTGGGATTTAATATTGTAGTTTAACATAACCCAATATTTGCTGCTATATCTGACTCTGACATATTTAGATGGTCGATGATTGTGAAATTGCCTCTACTTGTAGTTCGGGATTTTTCTACTAAAATTGATTCGGAAGAAGAGAGCAAAAGCTCTTTGGGTTGGGTGTTCATAAGTAGTCGATCGCCAGGTGCATCTCAGATACATGTATATAGCCCGCAGAGAAAGGTTGCCACTCGCAGCGGAGGGGGCCCTGCGCGTTCTGCCTGGGAACGGGTGAGGGCGGCGAGGTCTCCTATCAACGGGTTTTGACTACACCCATAGAGATGGTGGGAGGCGCTTCTCAGCAGGACTTGAGTGATGTGATCCGACTCTTCCGTACCCGAATACGACTCTTCCGTACCCGAATACGACTCTTCCGTACCCGAATACGACTCTTCCGTACCCGAATACGACTCTTCCGTACCCGAATACGACTCTTCCGTACCCGAATACGACTCTTCCGTACCCGAATACGACTCTTCCGTTCCCGGGTACGACTCTTCCGTACCCGGGTACGACTCTTCCGTACCCGGGTACGACTCTTCCGTTCCCGGGTACGACTCTTCCGTTCCCCATGTGGGTTCAAATACAGTTATAGCATATTTCTATCTCGATATCTGAGGAGGAATTCACGGTCGGTGCTGGTGCTGACAAACAGCAGATTTGAGATAGGCCGCCAATTTTTGAGAAGAATCTGGTTAAACAAGCATGTTGGATAATTATGGGGCAATATTCAATCAGCGATCGGGCAGTTAGGCTTGCTCTGGAGTTGCCTGGACCCAGACTTGCCCCCAACCACAACCAAGGGGCACCTGTTATGCTAAAATTAACAGCTAAACCACGTTCATGTCGGACCGGGTCCGAAACTATAACTATGTCTCTGGACAATTTGCGCGACTTATCAACAAGTTATTCTAGAATATCAAGTTGCCTCGGCATCGAGGGAAAACAGAACCGGTGCCGATCGCGCTAGCAGGCGTAGCCGTGGGCCAGGGCTGGAGACTGAGACTACTGTAAGTACCGGTGCCTACTAGGAGCTATGAAAGCAGAGCTTGTCAAGAGGTTGTTTAGGGCGATCGCTAGTGGAGACCAAGAGGCGATCGAAAAACTCACGTACATAGTAATTTCCGAAGAGCGTAAGAAGGGACACACATTGTTAGCCGATCAGTTAGAAAATATTACTAAGCACCAGGGCATCATATGGTGCTGCCGGAGAAAATTGAGAAACGTTTCCGGCGAATTGAACGGGAGTATGCTGCCAGAGATAGGTTAGCTCATTATGGCTTGCGCTACAGACAAAAAATTCTTTTGTACGGTCCTCCGGGCTGTGGTAAAACCTTAGGAGCTGAGCGTTTAGCTTGGCACACGGGTTTACCGATGGTCAAGGTGCGATTTGATGCCATAGTCTCGTCTTTTTTGGGGGAGACGGCAAGTAATTTGAGCGTCGTGTTTGAAACAGTGGATAAGATGGACTGCTTGTTGTTTCTGGATGAATGTGACTCCCTGGCTAAGTCACGGTCAGACCCCCAGGAAGTTGGAGAAATTAAGCGTGTGGTGAATACTTTTCTGCAACTACTTGACGATTACTCCCCATCTTCTGGTATGATAGTGGCAGCCACTAACCTCAACGAGTCTCTCGATCGGGCTCTCTGGAGGCGATTTGATGACTTAATTGAAGTGCCACTACCGGGAGAGCAAGAACTGCGGTTGATTTTAAAAGAAAAATTCTCGACAGTGGAAGTAGGTGCGATCGACTGGTCGCGGATAATTGCGCAAATGAGTGGCTTCTCTGCTGCTCAAGCCGAAAAAGTAGCTCAAGATGCCGCTAAACGCGCGATTCTCGATCGAGAAGAACTGGTAATTCAGTCTCATCTAGAAGAGGCGATCGCCGAAATCACCCCCCAGTCCCCAGCGAATAGGAATTACTCTTGAAAGTAATGGGCGATCGCCCCAGTCAAAGTAATAAATTATCTGGGCGATCGCCCCAGTCCCATGATGCCCTTCACAGCTCTACTGCTGGCATATCTCACGTGCTCGTTTAATCGCATCACTTGCGCCTTCCAGTGAGTACTCGAAGTAAACTCGGCCCTGTGAAAACCAATTAAGTTCCAGTTTGACCGTTGTATGGCGCATAAAGCGACGAATAGCCTTAGCATCCCTCCGGAAGTGTAAAACATCTGAATTTCTGAAGGCTGACATTTTTATGACTTCTTCATCATCAAATCTGAGCCTGAGGAAAGAGCCATCTCGGACAAGGTTTAACGTACTAAAGATGATGTACGCAAATTCCTTGCCTTTGGTGTCGCAAGCGAAGCCCAGCGCACTCACTGTCCTTGTGTATGGGAAATCCATTGGCCTTGTGCTGGTAACCTCGTCTGAGATCGCAATTGTGGTGATCTCGTCCGTCATCTCGTCCTTGAGCTGCCACTCTGCAAGAGCTGCTTGGAAAGGAAACAGCATGTAGAGAATGGCGGCGGCTTTGATAATACGGTTCATGTTCATGTTCATGTTCGTAAGCGGCTCAGATGGTCCGACGGCACTCCTGCTTTCCCGTCGCAGTGCCGCCCCCACCTAGCCTACCTAGTTATGTGTTCTTCTTTAATATACAACACACACTAATAAAGTTCCCTCGACTTACACTAAAATTATCTTTTAGAAATAGTACATACTTCGCCGGCGATCGCCCCAGCGGCTCAGCCGCTTACAAACAGTCCGAGGCTGCACCTGCTTCCCATAGACAATTTCTTGCTCATGATTCAGCAGCGGTCGAGGTCTGGTGATTGCCCCAGGGAGACGGCACCCCCGCTGCGCGATCGCTGGAGTGCCGATCGCGCTAGCAGGCGTAGCCGTGGGCCAGGGCTGGAGACTGAGACTACTACTACTGTAAGTACCGGTGCTTACTAGGAGCTATGAAAGCAGAGCTTGTCAAGAGGTTGTTTAGGGCGATCGCTAGTGGAGACCAAGAGGCGATCGAAAAACTCACGTACATAGTAATTTCCGAAGAGCGTAAGAAGGGACACACATTGTTAGCCGATCAGTTAGAAAATATTACTAAGCACCAGGGCATCATATGGTGCTGCCGGAGAAAATTGAGAAACGTTTCCGGCGAATTGAACGGGAGTATGCTGCCAGAGATAGGTTAGCTCATTATGGCTTGCGCTACAGACAAAAAATTCTTTTGTACGGTCCTCCGGGCTGTGGTAAAACCTTAGGAGCTGAGCGTTTAGCTTGGCACACGGGTTTACCGATGGTCAAGGTGCGATTTGATGCCATAGTCTCGTCTTTTTTGGGGGAGACGGCAAGTAATTTGAGCGTCGTGTTTGAAACAGTGGATAAGATGGACTGCTTGTTGTTTCTGGATGAATGTGACTCCCTGGCTAAGTCACGGTCAGACCCCCAGGAAGTTGGAGAAATTAAGCGTGTGGTGAATACTTTTCTGCAACTACTTGACGATTACTCCCCATCTTCTGGTATGATAGTGGCAGCCACTAACCTCAACGAGTCTCTCGATCGGGCTCTCTGGAGGCGATTTGATGACTTAATTGAAGTGCCACTACCGGGAGAGCAAGAACTGCGGTTGATTTTAAAAGAAAAATTCTCGACAGTGGAAGTAGGTGCGATCGACTGGTCGCGGATAATTGAGCAAATGAGTGGCTTCTCTGCTGCTCAAGCGGAAAAAGTAGCTCAAGATGCCGCTAAACGCGCGATTCTCGATCGAGAAGAACTGGTAATTCAGCCACATCTAGAAGAGGCGATCGCCGAAATCAAGGTTATTTAGGAAAATTCTGAGGAGAAGAAAATGGTTGAAGGTTATGAAATGTTTCCACATATTCCGCTTAGGCAGACAGCCGAGGGCACTGCCAACTTACCCGGAGGACAGCCAAGTAAAAATCCTCGCACAGATGTAAATAAGAGTAACCGAGGGGAACATGGCAGTAGGTTGAAGGGTGTCGCTGACTCTATAGTTGCTGACTGGGAAAAGGCCCAAGAGCAACGGCAAGAAGAAGGAAAACCGCTACTTGAAGCCAGGCGTCTTACCTTACAGACAGATCCTGAATCTTTCGAGCCAGATAAGCTGAAAGCTTATGGCATTGAGGTAATTTCGGAATTAGAGAATGGGTATATCATCGGAGCGTCAGCAGATTTAGAACTGACTAAGTTGCAAGAAAAGATCGAGAAATTCATCAACGATGAGCGAGGAGGAGGTAATGTTGCTGAAGTTTGGGAGCTAATTGATGGAATTAAAAGCCCGGAGTTTATTCTGTCTCCTGAATTATGGGATCATTGGGATAAAGTTAATGACGAACAGATATACACTATTGATGTAGGGATTGCCTGTTTAGGACCTCAATCTAAGCTTTCCGACCCTCCAAAGCGAAAACAGAATGAAAATCAGGATAAATACGCAAAAAAATTTAAAAACTGGAGCGATAAACGCGATATACAATATCAAGAGTGGGATAAATTATCTTTGAAAAGGCAAGATGAATTGGAAGAATTTATCTCTAATTATAACGGGAAGTTACTTAGTTTAATTGAAGATCGGATTCCCGAGTCTGCCAAGTTACCAGATAGTTTTTCCTGTCGCATACAAATTTCAGGTAAGGGGTTAAAAGACTTAGTTTATAACTTTCCCTATATTTTTGATGTCAGCGAACCAGATCAGTTTGCCGAACTCGTGCAACCGCAAAGTTTATCTGATGGTGAAGACCCCCATTTTCAGCTAGAACCACCTGACAAAAATGCTCCCAAGGTCTGTGTTATTGATAGTGGGATTCAGGAAAGACATCCTCTTCTGAAAGCAGCAATTGATTCAGAGAACTCAAGATCTTGGTTGCCTGGAAATCAACAAACTGATGACTATGTTAAAGATGGTGGACATGGAACCAGGGTCGCTGGGGCGGTACTTTATCCTCGGATTATACCTCGGACTGGGAAGCAACCAGCTATTTGCTGGATTCAAAATGCGAGAGTCCTTGATGATAACCGCAAACTACCTGAAAATCTATTTCCCCCTAATATGTTGGGGGAGATTGTAGAGTTATATAAAGGAGCGAGAATATTTAATCATTCTATTACCGGATCGCTTCCATGTCGCACCCGATACATGAGTGCTTGGGCAGCGACGATCGATCAACTGACATGGCAAAGGGATATTCTCTTGATTGTGGCGGCGGGCAACTTGCCTTTAGACAGTAGAATTGGTCCGGCCAGATTATCTGTTAAAGAACATCTGGCAGCCAACCGACCTTATCCAGATTATCTTTTAGAGGCTTCTTGCAGAATTGCGAATCCCGCACAAAGTTTCCAAGCTTTAACCGTGGGCTCGATTGCTCATAATTCTTATCAGGCTCCGTCTTATTCTTCAATAGCGCAGAAAGATATGCCTTCAGCGTTCTCCTGCTCTGGATTGGGAATTTGGGATACGATCAAGCCAGAAGTTGTTGAATATGGAGGCGATCTAGTAAAAGATGAGGGTGTACCACCTAAAATTACTTGCAATAAAAGCATTTGTCCTGAATTAGTGCGGTCAACCTTTAGCGATGATGGTCATCCAGGTCCTGCAATTGCCTCGGATAAAGTAGGAACCTCATATGCAGCGCCAAAAGTCAGCCATATTGCAGCTCGTCTCGCCTCTGAGTTACCTGATGAAAGTTGTCTTTTGTACCGCGCCTTAATAGTTCAGTCAGCACGCTGGCCTGAATGGGCAATGGCAGGTAATGTGGAGCAACTGCATGTATTGCGTCAAATAGGTTATGGTATTCCCAATATTGAACGCTGTTTAGGCAATGCTCCCAATCGGATCGCCATGATTACTAGAGGAGAACGCCGCATTAAAGCTCGACAAGCTCAGATTTACGAAGTCAAACTACCAAATTCATTGCGTTCTCAAGGAGATGAGTTAGAGATTTTAGTGGAAGTTACCCTGTCATACAAAGCTCAACCCCGTCGAACCAGACGACATCGACGCAAATATCTTTCAACTTGGCTTGATTGGGATTGTAGCAAGAGAGGAGAAGACCCCGAAAGCTTTCATGCCCGACTTTTGAAAGATCGTGACGCCCCAGAGGATGCGGAACCGGGAGAAGATATTTTCAAGTGGACTCTGGGAAAGCAAAAGAATCACGGAAAAATCAAGGATGTTTCTCGGGGTGCAGGAACTATTCAAAAGGATTGGACTGTTGTCAAGTCATTTGAACTGCGAGAATCTTTCTGCATTGCAGTGGTTGGACATCAAGGTTGGAACAACGATCCTGATGCTAGCGTTCCCTATTCTCTAGTTGTTAGCTTTGAAGCTATACAAGCTAATGTACCAATTTATCAGGAAATCTCCTTAGCTCAAGTACAGATGGAAGTTGTCGATCGGGTAGAAATTCAATCGACAGGGAGGATATGAGGCGATCGCGGGGTAGGTGCTGACTGGCGGACTTGCATGACAACTGCAAACAGCGCTCAAAAACAGTGCTGTAGCGCTACGGGCACTTTCCTATAAGGTCGAGGGGCGATCGCCGCCAACCCGACAAGGTTATATCCTCTCGGACCGCGCCACCAGGCAGATGTTATGCTAAATTAACACTAAGCAATGTTCATGTCGGACCGGGTCCGAAAGGATAACTATGTCTCTGGGAAATTTGCGCGACCTCTATCAACAAGTTATTCTAGAACATTACAAGAAGCCATGGCTGCGCCACGCTGCGCGATCGGCATCGGGGTAAAACAGAACCTGTGCATCGGTCCCAGCGGGGACATAACCCCCTCGTTCCCAGGCAGAGCCTGGGAACGCAAGGGATACGATCGAGCTGACTCTGCAACTGAATGCGGCGGGCGATTGCATCTGTGATGTAAAATTCTCTGGGGAAGGCTGCGCGACCATCACCCAGCTAGGAACGCGATTACTAGACCGGCGTTAGAGGACGATCGTCAAAACAATTGATTCATGCATGAATTTATCGTAATGGGTAAACCAGTTTCCTTACAGTCAAATAATCGGACTCTCCTGCAATCGTGGAAAGCTAAAGTATCTCAAGCTGCGGTCGAGGGCTAGCCAGCCGATCGCGCAGCGTGGCGCAGCCATGGCATCGCTAATTACATATTCAGTACAAGTAATTATTACTCACTATTATGAGAGTAGACCACCAGATATCGATAATATCATTAAGCCGATTCTAGATGGCTTAAATCTTTTAATATACATTGATGACAGGCAGATTACCGATCTGACAGTCAGACGACGTAAAATAACGAGGGTTCAAACAAGGTCCGGCATAATTGCTCAAGCCCTAGCAAAGGGACAAGAGTTTGTCCATGTTAAAATAGATACAGCACCTGCGATAACAGAGTTAAGCGAATGACTACAGCATTATCAAAATTGTCAGATCCTATGAGCGACGAAATTGCCGATCGCTATAGACAGCAAGGTTATCGAGTTTTAGTGAAGCCGCGCGTGGCTCCCTTGACTGAATTTATTTCCAGAGCGGATCTAGATTACATTATCCACGCGGAAAATCAGCGGTGATTGTAGCCTTAAAACCTTCTGATATCCGGCCTGTAGTTAAAGATGAATCTGATAGCGAGCAAATACCAACATTGTATGATTATCCGGTGAGAGATTTGACAGATATTTCCATATATCAGTCGAGAGCAGGGGATCTAATAGCAAAAGGAGATTTTGATGCAGCTGTTTGTGGTGCTGTGTTTATAGCTAAAATAGTGATGCGGATGATAGCAGAACATCACTCAATTGACTTTGAAACGCAAAGTCCCACAGAACTTGCTCTCACATTCTTTGCTTGCGGCTTCCTCACACAGTCAGATTACGAGATACTGGTAAAAGCAATTGCAATCTCAGACCGCGTGATAGAACAACAGGAGAAAGTAGCAGTTGCACAAAATTTTGCTGACCAAGCTTTTGAGGTGGTGCAGCGTCTTGTTCGCTTCCATTCCCAAGTATAGTAAGTTGGTCCCACGACGAAGACCCAGATAATGTTCTATCCTCTCGGGCCGCGCCACCAGGCAGCCACGCATGCTAAATTAACACTAAGCCATGTTCATGTCGGACCGGGTCCGAAACGATAACTATGTCTCTGGGAAATTTGCGCGACCTCTATCAACAGGTTATACTAGAACATTACAAGAAACCAAGGCATCGGGGTAAAACGGAACCGGTGCATCGGTCCCAGCGGGGCCATAACCCCAGTTGCGGCGATACGATCGAGCTGACTCTCCAACTGAATGAGGCGGGCGATCGCATCTGTGATGTAAAATTCTCCGGGGAAGGCTGCGCGATCGCGATGGCGTCGGCGGACTTGATGGCGGGGGCATGCCTCGGCAAAACAGTCTCGGAAGCTCTGGAAATGGTAGAAAGGTTCCAAGGGATGATGAAAGGAGAGGTAGAGTTTCCCAAAGAACTGCGGAAGTTGAACGTCATGCAAGGGGTTTCCCAATTCCCAGTCAGAATAAAATGTGCTAACCTGACTTGGCATACCCTCAAAGCGGCCCTGGAAAATCCCGATCGCACTCAGCCAGAAGCAGGGTTTGTCAGCAATGAACTCGATTAACACAGAATCCCTCAATAGTCAAGATAAAAAAACAAAAATATCGGACAAAATCTCATGCCAACAGCAAGTTTATTTGTGCTAGCCGCTAAGTGGGTAGGAATTGCTACCTTATTATGTGCTGTCTTGACAGTCCTCAGCTGGGCGCTAAAATGGGGCATCAGGTTCAGACTGGTGGGAGTTACTAGCTTTATGGTGATTTTGACCGCTGGTTTGTTTACCTTGTCTATAGCGGCAGTCCCCCAGATAAAAATACCAGGTGCGGTACCCTTCTCTCGGGTATACGATAATGGCGCAGCCGAAACGGCGATCGCAGTGCCACCGGAGATTACGGAACCCCAACTGGAAGCTACCCTCCGTCAAGCAGCTCACGATCTGTTTTCCCCAGGACGCGGTGGCGGTACGGATGCCAGGTTGACCATCAGGGCCCGGACGATAATTCATCCAGAGGAAAATGTCTCAAAACCACTATACCTGGGTTATGTTAAGCGCTCCCTTAGATCTCGGGAAGATGATAACATGGAGATATTCATAGACTCGGAAAAATTCGCATCCTTGCCAGTATTGCCGAATGAGCAGTAGTGAATAGGGAAAAGGGACAGGCGATCGCACAGGAGGAAGGAATGGAGAAATATCCACCAATTATGTCTGAGGAAGCTTTACCTACATTAGCATCCCCAACAGCAAATAATCCCTTAATATATATGAGCGTTGCCCCAACCAGGGTGATGCGGGGGGAAAACTGTATGTCCCAAGCAGGAGAGGCGATCGCCCGTTTGGGTTCTCGTCCCCTGATCGTAGGGGGCGATCGGACTTTAGAGGTGGTGCGGCCCCGCTTGCAACCAGTCCTGGCACAGCAGCAACTAACGGCTGAATGGGCGGACTACTCTCCTGATTGTAGCGAAGCATCTTTAGAGTCCCTCAAGCAAGCTGTCAGTAGCCATGCAGCCGATCTGATTATTGGCGTCGGCGGCGGGAAGGCCCTGGATGCAGCAAAATTAGTAGGTCACTTTTGTCAACTGCCAGTGGTAACTATTCCGACATCAGGGGCAACCTGTGCCGCATGGTCAGCCCTTTCTAATGTATACTCGACCGAAGGTGCCTTTCTATACGATGTCAGTCTCGCCCAGTGTCCGGAGTTGCTAGTGCTAGATTACAATCTGATTGCTACAGCTTCACGGCGGACTCTGGTGGCAGGCATAGGAGATGCGATCGCTAAATGGTATGAAGCATCGGTCAGTAGCGGTCACTCCCAGGAAACCACGATTATTGCTGCTGTCCAACAGGCGAGGATCCTGCGAGATATTCTATTCCAAAAGTCAGCAGAGGCACTCAAAGAACCAGGAGGAGAAACTTGGCGGCAAGTGGTAGATGCTACAGTACTGCTAGCAGGGGCGATCGGGGGACTGGGAGGTGCCCAATGTCGCACGGTAGCGGCCCATGCGGTCCACAATGGCTTAACCCACATTCGGGCGGCCCATGATATTTTACATGGAGAAAAAGTGGCCTATGGGATTCTAGTGCAGCTACGCTTGGAAGAGATGGTGCAGGGAAACAAACTGGCAGTTACGGCCAGACAACAACTGTTACAGTTTTACACGGAGATTGGCCTGCCGAAAACCCTGGATGACTTGGGACTGGGGAACGTCACCCTGGCAGAGTTGCGTAAAGCAGCGGACATTGCCTGTTCCCCTAATTCTGACATTCACCGACTCCTCTTCCAGGTGGGGCCCGACCAACTGATGGCAGCAATGGTTTCGGATTTCGGAAGTCTTTCGGGACGGCTTGGCCTGTTTCCTAGTGGCTGCAGAGGAATGAACAATGAATCTAGATTGGATAAGCCCAGCTGAACGCCTGAAAAGCTTGCCTCCTTATGTATTTGCCCGCCTGGACGAGCTGAAAGCACGTGCCCGAGAACAGGGATTGGATCTAATAGATTTGGGCATGGGAAACCCGGATGGGGCCACGCCTCAACCGGTAGTAGAAGCGGCGATCGGGGCTTTACAAAATCCCGCACATCACGGCTATCCTCCCTTTGAAGGGACTGCTAGTTTCCGCAGCGCCATTACTAGCTGGTATAAACGTCGTTACGAAGTAGAACTGGATCCAGATAGCGAAGCCTTACCTCTACTGGGTTCTAAAGAAGGACTCGGCCATCTAGCACTAGCTTACATCAATCCGGGTGACTTAATTTTAGTCCCCTCTCCCGCCTATCCGGCCCATTTTCGCGGCCCCGCGATCGCGGGTGGAGAGGTCCACACGTTAGTTCTGAAAGCAGAAAACGACTGGCTGATCGATCTAGCTGCCATTCCCGAGGATGTAGCAAAACTTGCCAAGATATTGTATTTTAACTATCCCAGTAACCCCACCTGCGCGACAGCGCCTCGGGAGTTTTTTACAGAAATTGTCGCCTTTGCCCGTCGCCACGAAATCTTACTGGTTCACGACCTCGCCTATGCAGAATTAGCCTTTGATGGCTATCAACCCACTAGCTTACTAGAAATTCCCGGTGGCAAGGAAATCGGGGTTGAGTTTCATACCATGTCCAAAACCTATAATATGGCCGGGTGGCGCATCGGCTTTGTGGTGGGGAACTCTCAGATCATCCAAGGTTTAAGGACCCTGAAAACCAATTTAGATTACGGCGTGTTTGCGGCCCTGCAAGTTGCAGCCGAAACCGCCCTGGGGTTACCTGATTCCTATTTGGAGGAGGTCCGGGAACGCTATCGGACTCGCCGGGATTTTCTGATTCAAGGTTTGGCAGAGTTGGGGTGGGATGTACCCAAAACTAAAGCCACTATGTATTTATGGGTTCCTTGTCCCCCTGGAGTAGGTTCGACAGATTTTGCCCTGGATGTCTTGCAGCGGACTGGAGTGGTGGTGACCCCGGGAAATGCTTTTGGTGCTGCTGGTGAAGGCTATGTGAGAATTAGTTTGATTGCTGAGTGCGATCGGCTAGGGGAAGCCCTGGGACGGATCGAGCAAGCTAATATATACTACTCAGTATAGCCTATAGCTATGATGGATACAAATCCAGCACCAAATCTAAGGGGATGATGCCGATCTGTTTGAGTAGTGCAGCATCAAGCACAAATCCTCCTTGACCATTTTCTGAGGAAAAGCCGCAAAATATTTCTATGTCGCATACCGACATTAGTTCTTTGAATCGCTCAACCTTTGACTCAATCAACAGCAATAATTTGCTAATATGTAACTTGAGCGGTTCCGATTCATCTAAGCCACTTTCAAGAATCCACGATGACTCTTGCCTAATTTTACCGCTAGGGCGTCGGTCCATTAATAATGCGCCGACATTTTTGGCAATCTGTGTATTGACGGAAAATCGTTCTTCTGCTCGTTTCCCGGTTTTCACGCTCTGGCTCTGTGGGGGTCTCGCTCTGGAGGCTCACAATTGTTATGATCGCTACCAAATTTAGGACATGCACATTTTCTTTTTTTGTCAACGACTTCTACAGCGACCAAGCTCTAGCCGGTACTCGATCGACAATGTCTGAGCTGTGCGCGTGATCGAGCAGATCGACAATCAGCCTGGGGAACTCAAAGCTATCCGATGCTGTCTAGTCTGCTAGCTAGTACGCGAGCTAAGATCACGCGCTCTGGTGTATGCCGAACATAGATTTTGCGCATCTTGGGCTTCTGCCTAGCAGTTTTGGTTTGTAATAGCAAGGTTGAGGGTATTTTTATGGGTTTTAATGACAGTTGGTTGCAAAATTTGCCTGAGAAGTTTTTGTGCGTAGATCCGGAATCTATTAAACGGCAATTAGAGTCTGTATTGAAGGATTACCCAACTCTTAATCCTCACGGTTTTGTGAGTGCGTCTGTTGCTTTTGGTAAAGCTCCACAAGAGACAGACCTTAAACCATCAGACTTCCTTAAAGATGCTGATATCTATATACCAACGATTATTCTATGTCGGCAATGGTTACAAGATCATCAGTTTCGACAGACCTTTAATAAGGCTCACTCCAGTTATGGCTATAAACACATGGTTGAGCGTCGGACTAACACTTATATAACTAATGGGGCTTTCATCGCAGCTGCTCTTACTTTAGATATTCCTGTGAAGCAATGTCATCCGGATTCTCCGAATGTTTATTTACCGATATCAGAAAAAAGTTTAACTAAGGAAGATTTGAGCGCCTGGTAGACGTTCCCAGGTAGAACCTGGGAACGAGATGCAACTCGGACGGGCGGCAGGACCCGTCCGGATCGACTTTTTAGGACATCGACTTTAAAATATCCTGGGCGTGGGTTGCAGTTTGCACTTTGTCGATGACTTGGGAAATTTTGCCTTCACTGTCGATAATGTAAGTGACCCGCTTGGCATAGCCGCCCCCATCGACATCGTAAGCCTTCGTAATTGCACCGTCGGCATCGGCCAGCAATTGGAACGGCAGGCCGTATTTCTCGGTAAACTGCTTGTGAGATGCTTCGTCGTCCGTACTGACTCCCAAAACGACCATATCCTTGTTCTGGTACTCGGCATAACTATCTCGGAAGCTTTGGGCTTCCTTGGTGCAGCCGGGAGTGTCGTCTTTGGGGTAAAAGTATAGCACGACGGTTTTGCCCGCGAAGTCGGACAGCTTGACGGTGTTGCCGTTGGTGTCCTTTACCGTGAAGTCGGGCGCGACTGTACCTACTGTCAGGCTCATGGAATAATGCTCCTTATTAATTTTCCTCTAGCATGATATAGCGTTTCTCAAATTAATGTGGTACAGCACAATCGCCTATTTGTCATTGCGAGGGGGGAGCGCATCCCGCAGCCTGAGCGCATTAAGCGAAGGCGGAGAGGAGAGCACTAGCGAGTAACTTATGCTTTCATAGAGTTACCCCCCCCGAAGCAATCTCCGACAGCATATAGCGTTTCTCAAATTGATGTGATACAGCCGCCCGAACCCTAAAGGGTCCGGCTACAGGAACAAAGCCCGCCTGCGCGGGCTAGAAGTGAGATGCATCCATCTCCGACAGCAGATCACACTAATCTGAGAACTGCTATATCACACTAATCACCAGAAGTGCTATATCATTATTCGAGATCAACGCGCTTTGCGATCTCGAACCCCCGGCAAACGCTAAAGCGTTTACTACGAACCCCCGGCAAACGCTAAAGCGTTTACTACGAACCCCCGGCAAACGCTAAAGCGTTTACTACGAACCTTTACTACGAACCCCTTCAAAATTGGTATGTTACCCCAATCTGTAATATCGGGTATACTTGAATCCAATCGACCTCATCTTGAATGTCCTCTTCCTCTCTTTCCAGTTGGGCGTTAATTCCTGCATCTATTCCTGCTTGACTCGGATTAGTCGCCCTCAGACTTACATCTCCTGCACCTTGAAACATTACCCCGAGATCTATTGAAAAACCCCAGCTTTTTCCCAGTCTCACTGGATTGCCGAATCCAATCCCAATGTACGGGGCTACGTCGTTAAATTCTACCTCCCCCTTGATATCACCCACATCACTCACTTGAAAATCCCGATCGCCTATTCTGATAGTCCCGTCGGGATCGGGACCCTTGGCATCCAAATCAATCTTGTTATTGTTGATAACCAATCCACCTGTCACCCGAAAGCTACTAAAAAATGGATGAAAATCTACCAACAGCGGGATACCGCCCAGATTGACATCTCCGTCATAATCAATGTTATCAGAACTGATCTCTACTCCTATACCCAAGCCGCTGAACCCGACTCGGCCATTCACATTTGGGACGATCCCTTTGACTACATCTGCACCTATTCCCAGAGTTCCTGCTTTCGGCACGATCGCCCATCCACTGATGCCCAAAAGCGGCACTTGGGCGATCTCTTCGGGGTCATCAATCTTCTGAGTGAATTGCCAACTTTCCGACAGTAATATCTCTGTTTCAGAAGGCATCAATAAGTCTTCTGCTTTGATACTGTCAATTTCGGGTATCTGATGTTGTTCCACGGTGGCTTGCTGTGGAGTCAACTCCGAAGCTGATACTACTGGCGCAGTCAAGCCCGAGTAAATTCCCCAGCTAACTATTGTTGCTGGGATTACTTGCAGCAGCTTTACATATCGAATCATGTTTTTTGTACTCCTCATCACCTTGTTGGCTGATTTCTGTTGTGGCCCTAAGTCGCGCCCAAAGCAGACTTTGTCTAGTTTAATCAAAATAGCAGCAATTATCCGATCGATCGGGGATTATCCGATCGAGGGCATCAACTAACTGATGCAGGTGAGTTGCTTCATGGGTCGCCATGAGTGAGATACGAATGCGACTGGTACTGACGGTAGGCGGGCGGATGGCTGGGGCAAAAATACCAGCAGCTTTCAGATTCTCTCCCACCCCATGAGCTTGAGCTGCATTCTGTAGTTTAATGCAGATGATGGCAGACTCAGAGGGAAAAAGTTTCAGATGGGGCAGCTGTTGAGAAATTAGCTGCTGCAAGTAAGTGATATTTTGCCACAGTTGACTGCGCCTTTGGGGTTCCCTTTGGGAAATCTCGATCGCCTGGAACGCGGCAGCAGTATCTGCAGGAGTCAGAGCCGTGGTATAAATCCAGCTAGGGGCGCGATTTCTGAGAAAATCGATCAGCTTTTCACTGCCAGCTACATACCCGCCCAAACTGGCCAACGCTTTGGAAAGCGTGCCAACTTGTATTAGTTCTCGCCCTTGACAGCCAA
>RFFC02000051.1 GCA_005518205.2 Hormoscilla sp. GUM202 | reverse complement strand
GGGTTGTGTAAAGGAGCCCTCACCCTAAAGCCCTCACCCTTTAGGGTGGGGGTATATGAAGGATGAGCGGAGGGGGCTATTAGCCCGGACCCTAAAGCCCTCACCCTTTTAACTTTGCCGGGAGTTGAGCCTGGGTCGATCTCAGAGACTGATTTTGTGAATCCCTTTTATTCTTGATAAGGTTGGGTAACGTTCTCCCCGAACCTTGACCTGTCCAACAACCGCCTGCGCGGTACGATCCCCGACAGTGTCAAGGCTTTGTCAACAAACGAACAATTAGAAAACCCACCCTATCTGAAAACTCCAATTCCCGATGTCGAGGCTGGTGAGAACTTCAGCCTCAACGTCAGCACTCACTTCGGCGACATCAACGACAATATTGCTAGCTACGGCGCCGAGGGTTTGCCAGACGGTTTAGCCATTGACTCTAGTAGTGGGGCGATCGCCGGCACCCCTACCGTGTCGGGCGCTTTTACCGTGACGGTAACGGTTGAGGATACGGCGGGAGGCGAGGTAGAAGATGAATTTAATATTGAGGTTCGACAGCTTCTCGATGCCGGTGATTATGCAGCCATGAAGGCTCTCTATACCAATACTTCTGGGAGGCGCTGGAAAAACAAGACAGGCTGGGATTTCAGCAGCGAAACTCCCCCCCTTGCTGAGGTTGTCTCAGACTGGCATGGGGTGACGGTAGTAGACGGTCGGGTGACGAAAATCGACCTGAACGACAACAGCCTTGACGGTACGCTCCCCTCCGAGTTAGGTTCGCTCGGCAATTTGCATACGCTCGACCTGAACGACAACGGCCTTCGCGGTACGCTCCCCTCCGAGTTAGGTTCGCTCGGCAATTTGGAAAACCTCGACCTGAACGACAACCGCCTGAGCGGTACGCTCCCCTCGGAGTTAGGTTCGCTCGGCAATTTGGAAAAGCTCGATCTGCACAGCAACAGCCTGAGCGGTTCCCTCCCTTCGGAGTTAGGTTCGCTCGGCAATTTGCAAGAGCTCGAACTGTACAAAAACTCCCTGAGCGGTACCATCCCCTCGGAGTTAATCTCCCTCATCAGTTTGACAAAGATCTGGCTGGACAACCCCTTGGGTACGGGTGACGAATTTCAAGGGGGAGCAGGAGACAACAGCCTCGAGGGCGAAAGTGAAGACGATCGCATCTACGGAAACGGGGGCAACGATAGCCTCACAGGCTACGCTGGAGACGACATCCTCTATGGCGGAAGTGAAAACGATACCCTCATCGGAGGTAATGGAAACGACACCCTCTATGGCGGAAGTGAAAACGACAGCCTCATCGGAGATGCCGGAAACGACATCCTCAACGGGGGTGATGGAATTGATACCCTCATCGGAGGTGCTGGAAACGACACCCTCAACGGGGGTGATGGAATTGATACCCTCATCGGAGGTGCTGGAAACGACACCTTTGTCTTGGCCCGGGACATGGGCAAGGATACCATCCAGGACTTTGAGGATGGCATAGACAAAATCCATATCCAGTTAGAAAGAGATTTGAATTTTAATCGGGATTTAGAAATTGCCCCATCAGGGAATGGTGGGACTTCCATTAAGTTCACACCGACTTCTGGGGAACCGGAAATCTTGGCAATTTTGTCGGGAATTGATGATGGGCTTATTAATGGGGCTGACTTTGTTTAATTACGGCAAGGTTCTCTCTAGACTCTTTGACCGCTATGGTGTGATTTGTTGAGGTGTTTTTCATAGGCCCTGTTCCCTTCCCCCTGTTCCCTGTTCCCCTGTTCCCTTCCCCCTGTTCCCTGTTCCCTTCCCCCTGTTCCCTGTTCCCTGTTCCCTGTTCCCTTCCCCCTGTTCCCCTGTTCCCTGTTCCCTGTTCCCTCCTAGTGAGAGCGCAACGTAACGCATCATAACTAAACAATTTCTTAAGCATCTATGTTGTCAAAAAATCCTGAGATAGGATTAGCATTCAGACATAGGATAAGTAGTAAATTTTCAGAGAGGAATTTTGAAATGATTAATTCTCATCAAGTACCCAGTACTTCATCGGAGAATGACTTGCTCGATGTCAATGATTATGCAGCCCTGAAAGCTCTCTATATCAGTACTTCTGGGGAGAATTGGAAAAACAATTTTGGCTGGGACTTTAGCAGCGAAACTCCCCCCCCTGCCTCCGTTGTCTCAAACTGGCATGGAGTAACGGTAGAAGAAGGTCGGGTGACGAAAATCGAGCTGAACGGGAACAACCTGAGCGGCATGCTCCCCTCGGAGTTAGGCGACCTTAGCAACTTGCAAAAACTCCGCCTGCAAAGCAACTCCATAAGCGGTACCATCCCCTCCGAATTAGGCTCGCTCGGCAATTTGCAAGACCTCGGCCTGTACAACAACTCCCTGAGCGGTACGCTCCCCTCTTGGATCGTCTCCATCAGCGACTTGCAGTTCCTCGGCCTATCCAAGAACTCCTTTCACGGCACCCTCCCCTCCGAGTATAGCGAGCTCGGCAATTTGCGACAGCTCGGCCTGGCCCAGAACGACCTGAGCGGTACATTACCCTCGGAGTATGGTGAGCTCGGCAATTTGCAATACCTATACCTGCACGAGAGTTCCCTGAGCGGCACGCTTCCCTCTGAATATGGCGAGTTCAGCAATTTGCGAAATCTCTGGTTGCACGGAAACTCCTTGAGCGGTATGGTCCCCGAGAGTATCAAGGATTTATCGGCAACAATCAAAGGATTGGAAGAATTTGATGATACTCTGAATGCCGATGATTATGCAGCCCTTCGGGCTCTCTATACCAGTACTTCTGGGGAGAATTGGAAGAACAATTTTGGCTGGGACTTTAGCAGCGAAACTCCCCCCCCTGCTGAGGTTGTCTCAGACTGGCATGGGGTCACGGTAGAAGAAGATCGGGTGACGAAAATCGAGCTGAACGGGAACAACCTGAGCGGTACGCTCCCGGAGGAGTTAGGCGACCTTAGCAACTTGCAAAAACTCCGCCTGCAAAGCAACTCCATAAGCGGTTCCATCCCCTCGGAGTTAGGCTCGCTCGGCAACTTGCAAGACCTCGGCCTGTACAACAACTCCCTGAGCGGTACGCTCCCCTCTTGGATCGTCTCCATCAGCGACTTGCAGTTCCTCGGCCTATCCAAGAACGACTTTCACGGTACCGTCCCCTCTGAATATAGCGAGTTCGGCAACTTGCGACAGCTCGGCCTGGCCCAGAATTCCCTGAGCGGTACATTACCCTCCGAGTATGGCTCGCTCGGCAATTTGCAACACCTATACCTGCACGAAAACTCCTTGGGCGGTACGCTTCCCTCTGAGTATGGCGAGTTCAGCAATTTGCGAAATCTCTGGTTGCACGGAAACTCCTTGAGCGGTACGCTCCCCGAAAGTATCAAGGATTTATCGGCAAACAAACGATTGGAAAACCATCCAATTGTGGAAACTCCAATTCTCGACTACGAGATGGTTCCCGGTGAGAGCCTCTCATTTAATGTCAGCGATCATTTCTCCGACATCAACGACAACATTGCTAGTTACAGCGCCGAGGGTTTGCCAGAAGGTTTAACCATTGACTCCAGCAGTGGAGCGATATTAGGCATTCCTACTACTGAAGGCAGTTTTCTCGTAACAGTAACGGCATCGGATGATGCGGGAAACAAGGTATCCGATGAATTTAATATTGACGTCCGATCGACTCCTGATGAGGTAGCCTCAGATGAAGTTCTGAATGCCAATGATTATGCAGCTCTGAAGGCTCTCTATCACAGCACGAATGGAGAGAATTGGCAGACGAAGTGGGATATCAGCAGCGAAACTCCCCCCAAGGCTTCTGTTGTCTCAGACTGGCATGGAGTAACGGTAGTCGGCGAGCGGGTGACAAAAATCGAGCTGATCGAGAACGACCTGAGCGGTACGCTCCCCTCAGAGTTAAGCAACCTCAGCAATTTGCAAGTCCTCGACCTGTCCCAAAACTGGCGCATGAGCGGTACGGTCCCCTCAGAGTTAGGTGAGCTCGGCAATTTGCAAGTCCTCGACCTGGAAATGAACATGAGGATGAGCGGTACGCTCCCCTCAGAGTTAGGCTCCCTCGGCAATTTGCAAGTCCTCGATCTGGGGTGGAACTGGCGCATGGGCGGCGGTACGATCCCCTCATTTTTAGGCTCGCTCGGCAATTTGCAAGAACTCGACATGGGAGGGCACGACATGAGCGGTACGATCCCCTCATTTTTAGGCTCGCTCAGCAATTTGCAAGTCCTCGACCTGTACCAAAACACGTCCCTGAGCGGTACGATCCCCTCCGAGTTAGGCTCGCTCAGCAACTTGCAAAAGCTCGATCTGTCGTCAAAGAACTCCACTATACAAATTAGCGGTACGCTTCCCTCAGAGTTAGGTTCGCTCAGCAATTTGCAAGTCCTCGACCTGGAAAGGACCAAGCTGACCGGTACCATCCCCTCAGAGTTAGGCTCGCTCGGCAATTTGCAAGAGCTCGACCTGTCCATGAACCGCTCCCTGAGCGGTACGCTCCCCTCAGAGTTAGGCTCGCTCGGCAATTTGCAAGTCCTCAACCTGGAGTGGAACCGCATGATGAGCGGTACGCTCCCCTCAGAGTTAGGCTCGCTCGGCAATTTGCAAGAGCTCTACCTGGAGTCCAACTCCCTGAGCGGTACGATCCCCTCGGAGTTAGGCTCCCTCAGCAATTTGCAAAACCTCGACCTGTCCAGCAACAGCCTTCGCGGTACGCTCCCCTCGGAGTTAGGCTCCCTCAGCAATTTGCAAAACCTCGAACTGGACCAGAACGACCTTCGCGGTACGCTCCCCTCCGAGTTAATCTCCCTTGTTCGCTCCGACAGCAATTTGGAAGCGATCTCCCTGGAAAGATACGGCAAGAGCGGTACGAGGGGGACCGAATTTCACGGGGGAGCAAAAGGCAATGACTGGAGGAGCTTCAGGGAGTTGAGAAACGATTTGCTTTACGGAAACGGGGGCAACGATTACCTCGGTGGCGGACCTGGAGAAGATACCCTCTATGGCGGAGCTGGAAACGATAACCTAGGTGGCGGACCTGGAGAAGATACCCTCTATGGCGGAGCTGGAAACGATAACCTAGGTGGCGGAGATGGAAAAGATCTGCTTTATGGCGAAAATGAAAATGATGCTCTTTATGGCGGACCTGGAGAAGATACCCTCTATGGCGGAGCTGGAAACGATGACCTAAGTGGCGGAGATGGAAAAGATCTGCTTTATGGCGAAAATGAAAATGATACTCTTTATGGCCGAACTGGAGACGATACCCTCATAGGCGGCTTCGGAGACGATTACCTCGACGGGGGCGATGGAAGCGATATGCTTTATGGAAACTCGGGTGCGGATATTTTTAACTTGCAGGTGGCCCATGACGAGAACAGGGACCCGCGCTTCGACGACCATAAGACCATCGGCGACTTTGAGAATGGGACGGACAAGATCAAGTTATCAGGTGATTTGTCTTTTCGTCACTTAGAATTCGTCTCGATGGGCAGTTCGACTGCCATTCAGTTCCACTCTGAGGCCTTTTTAGAACATCCTAGAACCGGAGAGGATGTTTTTGTAGGGGGGGAACTGTTGGCAATTTTGCCGGGAACTACTCCGGATCAATTTGATTCAACTGATTTTGTAAGGGTTGTGTAAAGGAGCCCTCACCCTAAAGCCCTCACCCTTTAGGGTGGGGGTATATGAAGGATGAGCGGAGGGGGCCCTCCGCGTGCAGGGGCTAGATTATAAAAGTGAGATGGGCCCCGTGGGTGTCGCTCTATTACTCGATCCTATTTTAACTGCTATTCTTGCCTGGGCAATTTTTTCAGAACAATTGGACCTCTACAATTTATTGGCTTTTCCGATCGTTTTGCTCGGCGTATACTTAGCTACAGATAGTCAAACTCTTGAGGAATAAAAGTTGAAAAAAAAGACAAAAAATGTTAATCTAACCGTGGGATTCCGGGGGCGGTGCAAACAGCGATCGCTGATGAATCGCTGTCCCCGAAACTACTAACTAGCTTCGATTTTAGTACCGCTAACATGGTCTTCCCATTGGTAAGCATAGAGCCAAATTAAGTGATTGGCTGTTTTTCCTGGGTTTTTAAACGTATGAGGAACATTGGCAGGAACTCGAAATTCTTCACCAATGGCAGGGAAATAAGTTTTTCCTTGAAATGATACTTCTAATTCTCCCTCTAAAAGAATGAAAATTTCATCGGTTTCGTGACCTTCACTCGACCAATAATCTCCAGCAGGAGTGCTATAAGTTTCGCATTTAAAACCTTTACTTTCCCACTCATTTTTGATGTTTTCAAAATCTACACAGAGGTCTTTCATGATTTTTTAGTGACAGTAAGATTACATCTGAGCATATTCTAGTTAAGCTTGTAATAGCTCTAAAGTTGGATAGTCTCAACAAACCCCATAAGTAATACCTAACTTCTTAAGCCATCGACGGTAAGCTATAGAAGCGCGATCGCACGAGGCATGAACTTCTGGAGACCATTGCGTATCAGTATTATTCTGAGATAATAGGGGTAGACATACTGGACGTTGTGACTCCTTTGATGGATCTTCTCCGAACAAGCGAACTTGCTTGATGCTGTTAGGTGGACAATCTTGTATTCTGGCTACGACATACCAGTCGTCAATAAGAACTTTGTCAACATTGATTGTCATTTTATCCTTCATAATTGATTATTTGTTCATTCCTTCCCGGGATATTAGACTGCCATAAGATTCTCCTGGTTGGACGAACTCTTGAGTATCAAATACCGAGTTATATTTGCCATCTAAGACCCAAGAGTCAGGGAGTTTTTTCAGAGGCTTATATTGATGATGTTCCTGATTTTTTAAATCTACAGGTTCATTGGATGCTGAATTGTAATGACAGACGATATTAGTTCTGGACCGATTGGTGAGATTTGCACCTGAACAGTGTATGGTGTTGGCGTGCATCAGTATAGTATCGCCCGGTTTCATCTCAGCATGAAAAATTTCGAGTTTTTCTAATATTTTTTCCATGCGCACGGGATCGGCATTAAAGGCTTCACCAAGCAAAACATGATCGATACGGCCTAGTAAGTGTGATTTTTTAACGATCTTGACGCAGCCATTTTCTCTTGTATTTTCGTCAACAGCAATAAAAGCACTTACAAAGTCAGGAAAAAGGCAGGTATCGTAATACCAAGACCCATAACCTTGATGCCATTCAATAAAACCTGGGGAATTGGGCTTTTTATTGACCACTTTTGAGTGCCAATGATAGCATTCTTTACCTCCCAATAAAAGCTCGACAGCATCTATCATTCTTGCTAATCGAGGAATAACACCAAGCCAAGAATTGCCTAGCTCTGTCCAATAAGCTAGCTGATTGCTATGACCCTTACTGTCAGCAAAATTTGTTTCTGCCCCTTTTATCGTGGGGTCTTCTTCACAAGCCTTTTGCACCGGTTCAATTTCTTCTAAGTCAAAGAAACCAGGGACAATGATAAATCCATCTTCATGGTATTTAGCAACTTGCTCTGAGGATAGAGGTCTGCTTGTGCGTACCTCTGAATTTAATTTTGATAAGGTATTCGTTGAATCGGTCATCATTTGATTTTGCCTCACATAATTAGCGATTGTCTGTATATTTGCTAAGAAATATTCCTAACCAACTTTGTTGACTCTAACTCTGATGGATAAACTTCCCATTAAATTCCCGTTGATAAAAGTACCGTGCCTGGAAGTAATCCCACTCTATGTAGGCTACCTTCATTTCTCTGGGCCCTGACGCAGGATCAAAAGCAGTTCGTCCGTGCAGTACCCTAAAGTTTTGCACTAAAAGACAGTCCCCAGATTCAAAGCGAAAACGATATTGGTAGTCAGGATTATTCAGGTAGCTAGAAAAAGCCCTGTAAGCTTCATAAAAACCCTCTATTTTGTCAAAGGGTAAAATTGGCGTACAATTTTTATAGCTGAAGCGAACTGCCGCAACTTCACCCCGATCGCCTAATTCTAAAATCGGTCTCACCGGACGGAAAAAGTATTGATGCTCGTGCTGAACTCGCCAAAACTGCACTGGAGTTTCTGACAAGATTTTAAAGTAGTCGGGCTGCTGCTCTTGAAAATCTTTTGTCACGCGAAAACTGTCGGCAATTAAGGTTTGTCCCCCCGCAGCTTCGTGCTTTACGCAATAGATAAACTCTGCCACGCGATGCCCGTACCAGAAAGTTAGATCGGTGTGAGGCGGCAAACCGTGAGTTGATGCAGCCAAGTCCTTCGCTACGGTTTGGGTCATAATTCCACCATATTCGGTGTTGCGGACTGGACCAAATGAGGTAACGAACTCATCTAAATCCTCCGGTGCAATGTTGCTTAAGATAACGAACCCCAATTTAAACAACTGACTCATCCATGACTCGGGAGTAGAGGAGCGAGTATCGTATTTCTCCACGGGGTTAGCTTCTAACCAGGCTTTATCCCACAGGACAACTGGTTCGTTTAGGGGGGCGGGACTCGGATCGCAATTATGCTTGAGCAACCACGATATCGGAAAAATACTGCGATGAGACGGGGTTTCGTTCCAATCAATAATTAACTCGCCGTCTCGTTCCTCCACTGACAAAGGTTCGGGACACGATGGGCGATCGCTAATATCGTCCAGTTTTTCCCAAGATTCGGGATCTCGATATTTGGAATTGAGACAATTGTCGCGCAACCAAGTATAATGGAAGCGTTTGCCAGCAACATTTATAAAGCGTTCGTTTTGCCTTGAGCGAATCTCGCGATCGCGATTGACTTTTTGATAAGTTGTCATAGTTTTTTGAGCGACGATAAATTTTTCTTTTAGACTCTTTTTAATATAGAATTCCAGTTTTTCGATGCGTTATAACCATACATATCCTGATAAAAAGTATCAATTTCGTAATCATTTTCATGCTTCATTAACCATTTTCTAAAGTCATCAACTTTCTGCAATCCTAACTCGATATATGCTTGGTCATCCCAATCTAACCAAACTTCCCACATAAACTTGTTAGTATCTTCGACAATCAAATAGTCTCCACTCTGCAAACCGTTTTCGTGAAAATATTCAACAACTCCTACCATATTTACATGAGCATCTTCTATAATTAACCAGGGATGAGGAAGATCGGAAAGTAATTCAGGTTTGAGCGCGATATTTATTTTATTACAATCACCTTCTAAAAAATGAATTCTAGAATCTGCTTTGGCTGTTTCATCAAGCCGATCGAGATCGACATCCACAGAATAAACCTTGCCCTCTATACCAAATATTTCTAAATTATCTGCCAACCAAATTGCACTCCCACCTTTTAAGGCACCCAGTTCGATAATAGTTTTCGGTCGCAACTCATACAGAAGCATTGGGTAAGCTGCAATTTGAGTAGGATCCTTGTCGATCGTCACTCCTTTCCATGTTTGGAAATAGGCATTTTCTGTCAAAGGTCTCCAAACCGACTTAGGAAGATCGCATCTATCTTCTCGTTGGGAGATTTTGACAAACCTTTTATTCTCTTGACTTTCTTGAGCGAATAAGTTTGATTTTATCATCATTTTAAATAATTAATAGTTCGCCCTCTTTATTCCTTTTAGCCACTTTATTTACTTGAGAAGGTATCAAGCGGTCCAATCCAACCTTTCTGGTGGAAAGCATTAATTTGAACATCCGTTAGTTCATACATTTTTTTCTTACCTCATCTTATTACAGCTCTTTTTAGGAAAAATTTAATTACAGTTAAAGCCTATCTTGCAAAAGTTTAGTTGGGAGCAAGCCCGATACATCAACCTTTTAAAATAACCAATGGGTAATTGGGTTCTCAATGGAGTATTTTGGTTTTTTTTACAACACTGACTTGCTCCCGTTTAGTTAGTCATAACTATCGCCCTTTCCTAAACACCAAAACATACATCGTATCTGTCTCATAAATCCCAAACTCATCTTGACTCACCAAACTCCAAGGCAATTTATCCAACGCCTCCTGCATCTGGTTGCGGTAATCTCCCCGTATGGTCATTAGCAAAACCCCATCTGGCTTCAAATAACCGAACAGGTTGTGCAATACAGCAACACCAGCATGGGCCAAGGCAAAAACCCCTGTCGCCAGTATAGCATCAAAAGTCTCTTTGGCAAAAGCTTGGGAGTCTTCCAAATTGCACTGGTACAACTCCTTGTAAACCTGCTTCTTCTTAGCAACCGCCAACATCTCTTGGGAAAGGTCGGCAGCTATCACCTTAGTATATCCCAACTCGGCCAAGGCTTCACCCAATAATCCAGTACCCGCCCCCGCATCTAGGATTTTAGCATCCTTTGTTGGCAGGACTTTCTGCAAAGCTAAAGCAGCATTTCTCGGCATAAAACGCCAATCTTTTTCGACATCGCGATCGTAGCTATTTGCCCAGGTATCGTATTTGTCTCTCAACTCTTCTGGGGTTTGGCTATCGCATATCCATGATAGCCACTCTCTTTTCTTCTCCTCCTCTGGGACTTGCACTTTTGTCATTTCAGCCTTTTATCGCCTCTACTACGGTATCTGACTCTACCCTTTGCAGGTGCCAGTCTGTTATTTCCTCCCCGGGTATCAATATCGGACTTCCTGGCGGCACTTTCGTCAAGCACCTACAACTTATTTTACCTAAAGCTTCCCCGAGCGGCCATCTCTCCTTAGAGGTAAAAAACGACTCTCTTGGCAACTTTCTCATCACCGGTTCCCGACTATAATAGCCTGCTTCCACCTCCCGACGCTTTGGTTTTGGCGAGATTATTTCCTGTATCTCTTTCAGCGCCCTACCTACATACTCAAAATCCGCCTCTGTATGTTGGAAGGAAAAAATTAGTAACACGCCATTTTCATCCGCATATTCGTCATCTATCCCCCTTGAGTACAGCAGTTCTTCTATTTCTGCTCCCGAAGCCCGATCGCTCTGGAGAAACAGCTTCAGCGGATCTCGCACTCCCTCATTATAACTTAACACCTCCCCGAAATCCCGAATCTGCTCTCGCAGTCGATCGCAATTTCTGGCCGCTTTGACAAACTCCGCTCTCCCCTCCTGGCCAAAGGCCGTAGATATCGAGTCTTCGATACTCAATATTAACAGATTACTGCGAGTTGTGGTTTCAAACAGCGACAAAGCTGTCTGCACTTCTGCTTTTTTCACCTGGGACTCTGCCGGCAGATGGAGTAACGCAGTTTGGACTAAACTACCCGCATATTTGTGCAGACTGTGAACCACCACATCAGCTCCTTCCGACAGCCCCGAGTCCAACTTTGGCGATAGAAAGGGAAAGTGAGTGCCATGGGCCTCGTCCACCACCAATTCTATCTTTCTTTCGCGGCAGTAATCAACTATTTTGCCTATATCTGTGACTTTTCCATCATAACTGGGAGCTGTCAAGATTACAGACGTAACATCTTTTCCTTCCCCCTCCAATGCCGCGATCGCTTCTGCCGCCGTTGGCATTACTTCCTGGGACGGGATGAAAAACGGCTCCAAACCCGACAGCACCAGTCCGTGAATTACCGCTGCATGGCTGTTCAACCCCAGGGCCACTCGACGATGCTTCCTGGCCAACAGGGCGCAGACCACCAACATTCCTTGGGTCGCTCCTCCAGTCAGAAAGAAGGTCTGTTTAGTATTGTACAACTGCGATAAATTTTTCTCCACACCCTCCGTTCTGCTGCGGTTGAGCCAAGTAAAATCTAACCCATATATTTGGTCCTCAAAGTATTGAGTTTTCCCCGATCGTCCCTGATGCGCCGGCGTACACAGGCGCACCTTCATCCCATCGGCGCGCGATTTGATTATCTCATAGGCAGGGGATTTAGTATTCATACCCCTCGCTTTCCTTTAGAAAAATGGGAGCCAGTTGGGCCATTGGACGCTGGGTTGTTTCTGGCACTATCCCATTTCGCAACGCTAGCAGCATCCCGGCAGCTTCCATATAGCTGTTTGCATAATAAATCTTCCTGCCGTCATGGTCAATCTTCAACAGTGCTGGCGTCATCTTGTACTGGGTCGGATTCTTCACCAGTATTATCGGGATGTTCTGATCCAAACTAGCAAAGAAGGGAATGTTCCCCACCGTCGTTTCTGGCATCACCACTGCCGATATATTCTCCACTCCCAGTCCCTGACTCCCCGACGGCACCGTCGCCGACACTGGCACCGGACGCGGAGAATTTGTCAACCCCTTCAACGGCGAACATAGGTAAGAGCTAGAGATCAATTCTGCTCCATCCCGGGGATCTACCAGCTTGCCAAATCCCGTATGTTCCCACTCCAATAATAAGGGAGCGTGGGCTGCTGTAAATGGATAAAAATTCGTGAGCATGTGGGTGAGGATTGCTTCTGCCCCTCCCCAAGGATTGGGAATCGCATCTCCTTTATAATAACGCTGTCGGATCGCATCGGAAACCATCAGGGTTGTCATCAGGACCACCGCCGTTGCTGGGCTTGTTTCCACCACATCCAGGGCCCGCATCAATTCGTCTATGCCCTGATATTCCCCTGACGCATTCCCGTATTGGGAATAAGTACAGGTTGTTTCTATTTTTCCGCTTGTCACTATGACCGGATCTATGTTCACCCCTCCCACGGTTCGCAACCCATTGAGAGCGTTGATAACATTATTCAAGAATCTTTCGTCTCTGGGCTTTTCGATAATTGCCGCCACCTGTTTCCGTTTTTCGGGAATCACCGCCAGATTCCCCAATAGCAACTGGCAGATTAAGTTCCCTTCCAGGTAAAGGACGTTCTCATGAGCATAATACAGGTCTGAGGCCGTGACTGCATTCGGATTTGTCACTAAGTAGTCGCATGCTGTAGCCAAAAGATTGGTACTGGGGGTGCCATCGCCGGCGAATCCCCCGATTTCCGCCCGCACCCCTGTGGGGATAATGCTGACTGCCACAAAGGGTTTCGTCGCCGCCTCCTGCCGGACGTTCATATCCAGCAATGAGGGCCATACTGGCGGTTTCTTGGTTTGAATAAAGCTACATTCAAATGTGAGCCTGTTGTCCGAGACTGACGTTAATATCAGTCTGATGGGAACTCCCGGTAGGGGCAGTTCCCCAATCTTGGGACCAATGAATCGCCAACTCCGCTGCTGGGGCGGACAGTCTATTTCAAAATCTTTGGTAAAAACTTCTGACACGAAGCTGCTCCCTGACTTCTCGTCTTTTCATCAACTATCTTAACTCTATTCTCCCCCGATGTCAAAGCGACATTTTTTTCTTCTGTGGCGACTGTCGCTCACTACAAGATGATTTGGGGTTGCACAATTAGGGGATGATAGGGGTTGTTGATGGGAGATCCTTGCGCGATCATATATGCCTATTAATGGCGGTGCGGTATTTGTCCAGAACGCCATTAGCCATTAGCAAAAGGGGAAAATTTATCAACCATCATCCCAAAAATGTGCAACGCCGATGATTTTTTGTTCTCTAGACCTTGGAATTTGTACTGAGTTTTCATTAATCAAATCAGGAATTGTTTTCTTTCCGATCGCGATCGCTCATGGGGGTCGAGCTTATCTCTCACCAGTATATAGTGAGTTATCAAATACTCTCCTTTTCCCTGGGGTCTCAACCTCAAGCGGGACCACTTGGCCCCAGTGAGCGGCCCCGCGTCCCTGTGGGCTGGAAGCCTTGCCCCATCTGCTGTCCCGGCTTAATTTTGTAGCCTTTCCCTGTAACTGTAGCATCACATTTGTCTGAGTACATAATATCTTATCTCATAGATAGCCTGCTCATGTCAAGTATTTTCGTTAAAATCATTTTCTCGCCCCCGATCCCTGAGTCTGTTCAAGGAAATCATCAGATGTTCGCCCATTTCCCTGGGGTCTCAACCTCAAGCGGCACAACTTGGCCCCAGCGAACGGCCCCGCGTCCCTGTGGGCTGGAAGCCTTGCCCCATCTGCTGTCCCGGCTTAATTTTGTAGCCTTTCCCTGTAACCGTAGCATAACATTTGTCTGAGTACATAATCTCTCATATCCTAGGTAGCCTGCTAATGTCAAGTATTTTCGTTAAAATCATTTTCTCTCCCCTAACACACCCTACCACTACCTGAGAAACTTCCTCTATCCCCGATCCCTGAGTCTGTTCAAGGAAATCATCAGATGTTCGCCCATTTCCCTGGGGTCTCAACCTCAAGCGGCATAACTTTGCCCCAGCGAACGGCCCCGCGTCCCTGTAGGCCTC
This sequence comes from Hormoscilla sp. GUM202, assembly GCA_005518205.2. Classification (GTDB taxonomy): domain Bacteria; phylum Cyanobacteriota; class Cyanobacteriia; order Cyanobacteriales; family Desertifilaceae; genus Hormoscilla. The sequence goes on along the minus strand of RFFC02000051.1, from coordinate 24,658 downwards.
CCAAGGTGCGTTCCCAGCCAATCATGATTCTGGCGTGAGGATGAGGCCGCGATAGACTTGCTCGACGGGGAAACTCAGGTTAATACTTTTGAGTTCTATGATGTCACCTTCTTGATAATTAACGATCGTCCATTCACCGGCATCATTTTTGTGATACAAATCCATTTCAATACGGGTTGCGCTCACTAATAAATAGTCTTGTAAAACCGGGTTTTGGCTATATATTCTAAACTTGCCCCCCCTGTCATAGGCTTCAGTGCTATCTGACAAAACCTCAACAATTAAACATGGATAGGTAAAATATTTGGGGGTGCTTTTATCGCGATCGTCGCAGGTTACACTAGCATCTGGATAGGTATAGTTATTGATATCCACAATATTAACCTTGATGTCAGAGTTGCCAGTCATACAACCACTACCCTCTAAATGAGCGTCGAACATGGCGGTAAATCGGATGGCAATGCGGCCATGATTAACGCTTCCGCCGCTCATGGCATAGACTTGTCCATCTATATATTCATGTTTTTCCAGTTGTTTTTCTTCCCAAACGAAATACTCCTCATGGGTTAACTTTGGGTAGATATCTTTTGCTGCGATCATAATGGGACTAATTTGTTGACGATGTTGTTGTTTTTCAGTTCTCGGCTTTATGCTTATGAGGCTCGGTGCCTCCTGAGAATAGGCGCTACCGTTAAGTATATCATATCTCAAAAAAATGGTGTTACCTTGGGTGTTTACTCGTTCCCTGGCGACCCCTGGGAACGCACTCCCGAGGCTCTGCCTCTAGGTGGGCCCGCTGTCCTATACTATACGGGAGGCAGAGCCTCCCAAGGTGCGTTCCCAGCCAGAGACTGGGAACGAGCATTGGGTGGGGCTACACAAACAACGTTGATCGATCGCCCTACTTCCAACCCATGTAACAAGCAAGCTTGTACAGGACTCTCGCTCCCACATTACCATCCCACTCATCGTCACCGGGAGCAACTTCGCACAGATCGAAGCCAATAATCTTTTTCCCACTTTGGACTAAAGATCGCAGTAAATAAATTGCTTCATTAAACTCCAAGCCCCCGGGGACGGGAGTGCCTGTATGGGGACAATAGGAGGGATTCAATCCGTCAATATCAAAGCTAATATAAACCTTGTCAGGTAAATTGGAGATAATTTCCTGGCACTGGGCCGCCCAGGTGGTGCCTTCGTAAGCATTAGCTTTCAGTTGCCAATCATCAAACATGACTATTCGGCGATCGCCCCTTACCATTGCCATTTCTGCCTCACAAACATCTCGGATGCCCACCTGCACTAAGCGACTAATTTGAAGTATTTTCATAGCATTATACATAATCGAAGCATGGGAATAGGTAAATCCCTCGTAAGCTTCTCGAAGATCTGCATGGGCATCAATTTGTAAAATACCATAGTCTTCATGCCGTTCTGCTAGGGCTTGCATTAACCCCAGAGGAACGCTGTGATCTCCACCCACGAGGCCCACTAGCTTCCCTTCCTCTAGCAGTTCCCACCCTTGAGTGTAAACCCATTTGTTGAGAGCCGCCGAGGCTTGATTAACGGTTGCTAACTGTTGGCCGATCGCCTCATCATCAACATTACCACCTGTTGCCAGATACTCAATAATCTCTTTTGCGATCGCTCTCATAGCCTGATTTTGGTCTTGAATATCCGAGTTAATGGGTATAGTTCCGCACCTCGTTTGCCAAGCATGGGGGATATCGAAGTCGTAAAAATCTAACTGTACAGAAGCATCTAAGATCCCTTGCGGACCATTGGCTGCACCTTCTCCGTAAGATGTCGTGACATCCCAAGGTACAGGGAGTAAAATAATTGAAGCCTCCTCAACCCCATAGGGAAAGCCAAAGAATGAGCCGTTAGGTACAGCAATGTCATTAGGATTAAAATTGGCTTGATTCATTCTTTTTTGCCATCACAAATAATCGATCGGTTATCAGTTGTCAGTTGTCAGCAGCATAGTGGCAAGCAGACAACCTGAGTTGGATAGTTACTTAACAACTCCGAACTCATCGAAGAAAACCTTCACTAGAGCTTTGGTCCATCGCCCCCCCGATCGCCTCCGGACGTAGCCGGAACTGTTGTAACTTCATTTAAAGACCAGCGATAGTCAATGGGCAAGTTAGCCTGGTGGCAACTTTCTTCCAGTTGTCGCTGTTGGGCCAGGGCTTTTCGCAGGGTAATAATCAACTGATGGACTTGTTCCTGCTGGGGAGACTGGTTACTCACAGCTAACCATGTCTGCCGTTCTAAAAGTTGCAGTAGCAGTTCGTAGTGAATGTGAGAAGGAATGGGAATAGGCTCCATCGATCTAAATCTCCCAAAAAATTGTAGTATAGACTGTCGCTCATTTAATTTGCACCCAATAAAATATGATACCATCTATCCAAATTATTGATGCCTGTCCGAGCAGGCATCACGTCCTTTTCCTAGGGAAACAGATGCCCGATCGCCTTTCCGGGTTCGGGCTGTTTCACCAGTGATTCGCCAATCAATACAGCAGCAGCACCCGCATCCCCAACCAGTTTCAGATCGTCTGGAGTATGCAGTCCCGACTCACTTACTACTAATATATCGCGTGATTGTAAAATATCTCCCCGGGCCTCTAGCAACTGGCAAGTTGTTTGCAAGTCTACGGAAAAATCTTCCAAGTTGCGATTATTAATTCCGACTATGGTAACGTCTTTCAGAGCTAAAACCCGGTCTAGTTCTGCTAGGGAGTGAACTTCTATCAAAGCAGTCATCTGCAATATTTTCGCTATCTTCACAAAGTATTCCAGATCCCGATCGCTCAGAATGGCCGCTATTAACAGCACCGCATCCGCCCCATAGATCCGGGCCAGATAGATTTGGTAAGGATAGATGATAAACTCTTTACATAACAAGGGCAAGTCTACAGCATTTCTGACTTGACCCAGGTTTTCAAAGCTGCCTTGAAAGAATTTTGCATCCGTTAGCACCGACAGGCAAGTTGCGCCCCCTTGCTGGTAGGCATGGGCGATCGCCACTGGATCGAAGTCTTCACGAATCACCCCCTTAGAAGGGGAGGCTTTTTTCACCTCAGCGATGAGGGCGGGGGATGTTTTGCCCCGGCCCAGGGCCCCCACAAAATCACGGGATGCTGGCGCTTTCTCTACCTGACGCTTCAGGTCACTCAAAGGTAACTTTGAGCGCCTTTGGTCAATTTCCTTTTCCTTGTGCCAGACAATTTCCTCTAGGATATTCTGGGGGGCGCTATCAGGCAAGGTTACCTCATAACGCAGGTTGAGTAGATCTACTGGTGGGCTGGGAGGACGGCGACGGATTTGCATGAATTGCTAATTGTTAATTGTCCATTGCTAATTGTTAATTGTTAATTGTTGATTGTCAATTGCTCGTCAAATTTGTCCAAATTGTTGCGAATGACGGGCAGGCGAGACGCCCGCCCTACGCCTCTAGGGCAGGCGAGACGCCCGCCCTACGTATGAGACATGGCCCGTTTATAGGCATCGTCCAGGACTTCTGAAAGGGTGGGATGGGTGTGAACCAGATGGCCCAGGCGGTTGACTGACTGACGATCGGCGATCGCAGATGCTGCTTCGTGGATCAGATCCGAGGCGTGGGCCCCCAGAATGTGGACTCCCAGCAGTTCCCCCGTATCTTGACGATAGATGACTTTGGCTATCCCGTCCGTTTCCACAGAGGCGATCGCCTTAGAGTTACCCTTAAAGTAGGTCCGTACTGAGGCCACTTCAAACCCTTGGTCGGCACCTAATTCCTTGGCCTGGGGTTCGGTCATGCCCACATAACTGATTTCTGGATGAGTAAAGGCTGCTGCGGGGATACTGCTATAGTTTACTTCGCGATCGCGCCCGCAAACATTTTCCACCACCGTAATGCCTTGGGCCGATGCCGCGTGGGCCAGCATCATCTTACCAGTTGCGTCCCCAATGGCCCACAAATGGGGCACGGGTTCCCCGTCCGCTAACACTGCCATTTTGTCATTAACGGGAATAAAGCCTCTGCGGTCCAGTTCCACCGCTAATAATTCCAACCCCATATTTTTGGCCACCGGGATGCGTCCCGTTGCCACCAGACAAGCATCTACTTCCAGAACCTCTACTACTTCTTTGGTTTTCGCATCTGCCAGTTCAATGACCACTGGCGAACCCGGAGTCACCTTTTTCGCCAACATGCCCACCTTAGTTTCTATATCACGGGGATCGATCAGCACCCGCTTGGCCAATTTAGCAATATCCGGGTCAAAAGCTGGCATTAGCTTGTCTAAGGCTTCGATCATGGTAATTTCGCAGCCTAGGGCCGTGTAGATGTCGGAAAACTCCAAGCCAATATAGCCGCTGCCGATAATCGCCACCCAAGATGGCAGCCAGTCTAGCTTCAAGGCATCATCGCTAGTAAACACCGTTTTGCCATCTATTTCAATCCCTGGAGGCACCCAGGGGACCGAACCGGGGGCCAGGATGATATCTTTAGCCGTAATGGTTTTCTCACCTGCATCCGTGGCTACCGTTACCTTTTGCGGACCCGCTACCTTACCCCAACCTTTTATCGTATCTATCCCCAGGCGTTTGAGGCTATTGGTCATGTCCCCCCGTATTTTGCTGACGATGTTGGCCGCATGGTCCGCGATCGCCTGGCGGTCGAACTCCACACCGGCTATCTGAATGCCCAAAGTTTTCAGATGGTGGGCATCATGCAGTTCTCGCACCCGTCCTGCTGCTGCCAGCAAAGCTTTTGAGGGAATGCAACCGCGATTAATGCATGTTCCCCCCATTTCCGCCGCTTCCACAATTGCCGTCCGCAGTCCGCAGCTGACCGCATGTATAGCAGCGCCATGTCCGCCCACCCCTGCACCGATAATCGCCAAATCGTAATCAAAATCTTGAGACATCCCTTCACTCCATGTGCCCGATCGCCTTTTATCTTAGCCGAAGGGAATCCCGAATGTTAAGCATGCCTGGAGTTATTTTACCGTCGGCAGACAAGAGCAACTGTTTTTTTCTGGGTACGCTACCATACACAAAGTCTGTCTTTCGTCAAGCGATCGCACAATCTATCGGGTGCTGCTATATGAATGCAACGAACGGCCAAGGGCCGATGTTTTTTATTATACTGGAGTCAATCCATTATGAATCAAGAAGAACAACATCTGCGGATTTCTTCCCGAAACGAGTTTCTTCACTCCCTGGACCAATTGCAGGAAACACTGCTTACTGGTGAAATCGAAACGCCGAAATCCCCTACTCTCAAGTCTCGTGGCCGAACTGGCGATCGCCTCCCTCAAAAGGCAGCACCAGCACCGATGGATGCTGGTGACTTAGAAGCGGCTGTCGCAGACATTGAGGAATTTATCAACTCTCGGCACTCCGAGTCAGGCCATGAGGATTTTTAATCAATGTTTATTTTCTTCCCATTTGGAAGCAATTGACAATTCGCAATTTCAGACCTCTAGGCTTCCGATCTCTTTTGGGTAGACCGATGCTTTTTCCCTGTTAGCAGGAGACCTGCGCCAAGTACCATCAGTCCAGCTAGCGTACTGGGTTCTGGTACGCTAGCTGGACTGCCCCCATCTCCAGGACTGCCATCTCCTGGGTTGTTATTACTGTTCCACTCATTGAGAATATTGTCGATCCAATCAGCGTAGGATGACACCCGGGTATCAAAAGAAAACTCTCCGTAAGAAGCATTTATGGTATTGTCAATGTCAGAGGCAGGATTGCTGTTCACCCTAGACCAAAGGAAGTAATGCCAGCGATCGATCCATCAATGACGGTTGGTCCTCTTGAGTCACCAGGGGCAGAATTTACCTCATCAGCGCCTAAACCAAGGTCTGCCCCAAAGCTATTTGTTTGGGATATCTATTGGGCAATAAGCGAGAATATGATATCTCTTGCCATTCGGCCTTAGCTGTCTTCTCTAGGAATAAACCCCCATAAACTGTGGGACTATAAAATTATTCAAATTCCGTGATTGTTTTCGGTGACCGAGTTGCTGATTGTCAGGCCTTGGCGTTGGGCCTCGTACAAAACTAAGGCAGCGGCGATCGCCACATTTAAGGACTCTACCCCATTAGCAAGAGGAATTTTCACGTGCCGATCGGCCAGAGATGCCAAATCGGGGGATAAACCGGCACCTTCATTGCCCAGCAAAATCAGGGTGGGACAGCTCAAATCTATCTCCCAGTAGATATTATCTGCTAGGGGAGATGTTGCCACAACCTGTATTCCCTGCTGTTGGCAGCGATAGACGAGATCTTTTAAGTCGGGACTGACAGCGACGGGCAACCGGAACCATTCACCGGCTGAGGCCCGCAATAGTTTAGGATGGTGGATATCTACGCTGTCGGCACTCAGCCACAAACCTTCGGCACCGGCAGCTACCGCAGTTCTCATCATTGTACCCAAGTTGCCAGGGTCTTGCACTGTCTCTAATGCTAACCCTAATCTTGTTGGAAGTACACCTGACTGCGATCGCGGCTGGGCCGCAGCCACCACCCCATCTGGATGGACGGTGGTGGCGATCGCTTGCATCACCTCAGGAGAGACCAACTCGGTGCGCTGGCACCGTCGGCAGGCATTTTCCCAGAGGGGGCCATGACCTGCCAACCAATCGGTCGTGCAACAAACAGTCACCAGGGGATAATCCACAGCACAGGCCACTTCCAGCAAATGGGTGCCTTCCAGCAGAAACAACTGCTGTTCGCGACGCCCTTGAGGATGGTGCAGCTTTCTGAGCTGCTTTACCAGGGGGTTTTTCCGACTGGTCAATATCATATGCGGAACCGGGGACTTGAACCCCGAAGTCCTTGCGGACACTAGAACCTGAATCTAGCGCGTCTACCAATTCCGCCAGTTCCGCCTACTTATCTAGTGCAGTTTTCACTGCCCTTAACTATCATGACGCATTTTTTCAGATTCGTCAACCCCTAGAGAAAAAAATTTTTTTCCTGACCCGAGGCCGCCACCGGTACAGCCACGCGGGCTGCGTTTGAATATGGCGCTGGTATCCAAGAAGTAGGTAGTCACCAGGGCCCCCTTTGTTCGATCGCGATTTCTGAAAGCGGCTTCCCAGGGATTTTACCCAGTTCGTCTGCTAGTTCCCGAAGTTCTGCTTCCACAGCTGGATCGACTTTACCCGTCGGCTTTCGGATCTTCACCTGCTGGGCTGCTTTTTCCAATAGAGTCTGGATCTGCTGCCTAGTCTCTGGCTCCACCGGTGGCACTCAGAACCGTACTTCCAAGCATACATGTTCTGATTCGCTCAAGGAAACCGGATGCAATGGCGGTGTCTGGAGCATGCCGCGTCCTTCAGGACAAGAGCATGCGGAAGACGCCGAAGCAGTACCCCGTTTTCGTACACTGCTCTGATAGTTTCTGACATTGTTCTGTGTTTGGGTTGGCTTTGCTATTGAGCTTGACAAGATTTATGCTTTGCTTATTCTATCTCCATTCTGATACTGGGGCTCGATCGTACAGGACAAAACTCGGAAACCCAGGCCATAAACCTGGTTTTTTAATTCAAGCAGATCGATCTCCCGGATTGTCAACCCTAGGTTCCGCCATAACTTCTGAGTAGTTCTGCCAGTTGCGAGTGGTTGGCGTCTAACGCTAGTTGCAGTGGAGTTTTACCATTATTAGTCCTAGCATTAACATCTGCGCCACGATCGAGTAACAGAGTTGCTATATCTGTTAGACCTCTGCTTGCTGCCCAATGTAGTGGCGTGTTTTCATTTTTATCCTGGGCATCTACCTCTGCGCCATTATCGATTAATAAAGCTACTATTTGATCGGCCTTACAGGCTACAGTTAAGTGAAGTGGGGTATAGTTTGTATTTTTTTTCGCATTAACTTCGGCACCGTTTTCAATCAGCAACACTGCCATATCTGTTATCCCTTTAACTGGCACTAAATGCAGTGAAATACAGCCATTATCATCTTTGTCGTTAACATCTGCCCCCTGGATGAGCGGTACGCTCCCCTCTTTTTTAGGCGACCTCAGCAATTTGCAAGTCCTCGAGCTGGCTTGGAACTCTCTGAGCGGTACGCTCCCCTCTTTTTTAGGCGACCTCAGCAATTTGCAAGTCCTCGAGCTGCGCGGCAACTTATCCCTGAGCGGTACGCTCCCCTCTGAGTATGGCTCCCTCAGCAATTTGCAAGAGCTCAACCTGTACTACAACTTATCCCTGAGCGGTACGCTCCCCTCTGAGTATGGCTCCCTCAGCAATTTGCAAGAGCTCAACCTGTACAGAAACTTATCCCTGAGCGGTACGCTCCCCTCTGAGTATGGCTCCCTCAGCAATTTGCAAGAGCTCAACCTGTACAGAAACTCTCTGAGCGGTACGCTCCCCTCTGAGTATGGCTCCCTCAGCAATTTGCAAGAGCTCAACCTGTACAGAAACTCCCTGAGCGGTACGCTCCCCTCTGAGTATGGCTCCCTCAGCAATTTGCAAGAGCTCAACCTGTACAGAAACTCCCTGAGCGGTACGCTCCCCTCTGAGTTAATCTCCCTCAGCAATTTGCAAGAGATCCGGCTGGACAGAAACGACCTGAGCGGTACGATGGGGATCGAATTTCACGGGGGAGCAAAAGACAATAACTTCGTAGTAACCTGGGAGACGGGAAAGGGAAACCACAGGTTTTACGGAAACGGGGGCAACGATCACCTCGGTGGCGGATCTGGATCCGATATCCTCTATGGCGGAAGTGGAGACGATGACCTCCATGGCGGAAGTGAAAACGTAACTGCTCACCGCAATAGAGACAGCTTATTGAAAATGCCAAGCAAGCAGCGGTGAGCATTTCTGTTTTTATCGCTGGGGAAAACACCTCCCACGAGACGGTGGGCATCCCACGGGCAACCAGCGCTGGCGCAACCCAAGGGCGGGAGTGTGGAATGTAGGCTAAAAATGTTATTGCACTCTCCGAGTGCGAAGTTCTCACAGAATCAGACGAGCGCCTTGAAGCTGAAACCCATGCGGTGAGAGACTTCCAGCCCGTAGTCCCCCGTTCATTGCTCCCCCAGAGGGTTGAGATGAAGTTGGCAGTTGAACAACGCAGAGTCCAGTTATTGCACAACTCACCGGGTGCGGCACATAACCGTGACTTATTTTCCCTCTTGTAAGGTGTATACTAATTTGTATGACATATACCGCTGCATCACAGACCAAGCCACTGGCATCACATACCGGGCAACTGACATTCGCCGTCGAACCAGACCAAATGGCGAACTATGTGCTACTGGTCGAGTGGCTCTTGAAGCAGCAGCAACTCCTCAAACAACAGCAAGAGCTCATAGAGGAGCAACAAAAGGAACTTGATGCTCTAAACATTGAAAACGCAGAACTGAAGGACCAGTTGCACAAACTGAAAAATCGCTCGTCTGTCAACAGTTCCGTCCCCCCCTCACAAGACATTATTAAAAAACCGTCGGACAAAAGCCGGCGCAAAAAAGGTAAAAAGCGTGGTCCCAAATATAATCATTGTGGTAAGACGCGCAATGGATTTGGAGTGCCCGATCGCATAGAACAGCTGAAGCCTCACGCATGCCCCGCTTGCGGAGATGACGTTTACCTTGTAACAGGTGGTCCGCAGAAAGTTCAACAGGTAGCAGAACTGATAGAGCAGCCCGTTGAAATCCGGGAATATCAACGAAGTCTTTATCAATGCCAGTCTTGCGGGTGGTCTGGATATGCTCCCTTACCTTGGGGCATCAAAGAAGGATTTAGTTATGGTGGTCGCCTTAGTAGTGTTGTTGGCTGGCTTGGGTACGGTGGTAACAAGACATGGCGAAAACAAGAGTATTTTGTAGAACATGTCTTGGGTGTACCAATTTCTCAAGGCAGTTTGGCGAAAATGCACCGGTGGTTTGCAGAAAGTTTGGAGCCAAGTTATCAACAGTGGCTAGCTTATGTACAAAAACCAGGTGTGCGGTGTGTGGACGAGACCACTTATTGCATTGATGGGATTAAATATTGGCTATGGGTGGCTACCAGTGATCGAGTATGCGTTCTGCTTTTGGCTCCAACCCGCGGTAGCGTGGAACTTAAGCGTTTACTCGGAGAAAACTTTGACGGGATTCTGACCAGTGATTGTTTTAGCGCCTATGGTCCACAGTCAGCAGCAGGGAAACAAAAATGTTTAGCCCATCTGGAACGAGACTTGGAAGCTCTATTAACCAGTCGTTTGGCCGCCAACGTTGATTTTGCACAAAAGATCAAGGAAGTTTTGTGGACAGCTCGAAAAGCTCATCAGGACGATCACGCTGGTCTATCGACTCTTGAAGAACTCCACCGAAAACGTCAAAGTGTAGAAACTCAACAGAGCGAAAATTTTGGATGGACCTCCACCAGCCGGATGGCCCGCTGACGCTCAAAGACTTGCAAATAGACTTGAACGCCATTGGGATGAGTGGTTCACTTTTTTAACTCATCCAGAGGTTAAACCTGACAATAATGATGCTGAACGGGCGTTGCGTCCTGTAGTAGTACATCGCAAAGTTAGTGGTGGAGCCAGAAGCGATTGGGGCGCTTCGTTAGTTGCTCAAATGTTTAGCTTTTTAGAAACTACGCGGTTGCAAGGAGCATCGGCAATTACCAGTTTGTGCGAATTGTTGTCTTTAGCTGGTCGCGGTCCGCCTGGATTGAAATCTACTTAATCCTTCCAGGGCTTGTAATTTGTTTCAATCTTTCAAGCCCTAATTTTTGCTGGTCGCTATCTGCAACCGCTTGAAATATACATATACTTAACACTTTATTGGGCTTGTGATTTACATCTTTCTCAACAAGCTCTCCTTTTTGCTGTGAGTAGTTACGTGAAAACGATACCCTCTATGGCGGAAGTGGAGACGATTATCTCCATGGCGGAAGTGAAAATGATATTCTTTATGGCGGAAGTGGAGACGATGACCTATACGGGGGTAATGGAAATGATATGCTTTATGGAAACGAGGGTGCGGATACTTTTGTCTTGGGCGTGGGCATAGACCAGAAGACCATCGGCGACTTTGAGAATGGCACGGACTCTATCCGGTTACAAGGTTTGTATTTTGATGATTTAGAATTTGTTAAGATGGGCAGTTCGACTTCCATTCAGCTCCACTCTGAGGTCTTCATAGAAGATCCAAGAACCAGAACGGATGTTTTTTGGGGGGGGGGGAAGTGTTGGCAATTTTGCCGGGAATTGCTCCTGAGCAATTTGATGAGACTGATTTTGTACGGTAACGTTCTTCCTGATGAGGTTTGTAGTGCGGAGCACTATAAACCTCAGAAGAATATTAATGATCAATTCTCAAGAAGCAAAACTGGGATGCACCCTTCTATTCCGGCTACATCTTTCTGCAAATCCGAAATTGCTTCCATCTCTGCATCTCGAACATCCCCGTCGCGATGAATCACTAAATGTTGGAGCTGTCGTTGAAACTGCTTGTGATATAAAACAGCAAATTCTCTTAACCAATTCCTGAGTTTAACGCGATCTAATGCTTCTCTGTAGTCATCAAATTTCGCTGTTGACCAACCGATCATTCTCCCGGTTCTGTCTATCAAGAACGCCGCCGCGACTGTGTCCCTATTTTTCCTGCCAAAATCTAGACCTATAAAAGCTTGGGCTGGTTGGGGTCGAGCTGGGAATCACTTCCCAACCCTCCCTTTCAAAACCGTGCTTGCAGCTTTCACCGCACACGGCTCCTGGGTAATAGGCCCGTTGTCATGGGCAGGGATTTATCTGAATTACCCCATTGTCCCCTTGCGATCTGTTCTTCATTCTTATCCCGTGGCGTACAACGGGAGACTAATCCTCTACCGTCAGCTTTGTATGGTTCCGTGATGGCGAGTGGATTACCTGCCAACCGAGAGCATTCACTCTACTCGCGCTTTTAGAAGCAGTTTTACCAGTAACCGGCTGTCGGCGGTCATTTAGTTCATCAAACTACAGTTCCTACCGCTTCCTACTATCACCGTCCTATGTCAGCATATCCCAGACATTACCCTAGGCATTGGCTTCTTAGGACATCCCTCCCCAGTGAGCTTGCGCCTGTTATCTAACTTATCTACCGAGTGGTAAATAGCGTCACTGAGGTTATAACGTTCCGTGGAATCAATATGATGCTTTTAGGTCGCTGCAATACCCCGAGAGGGTTGTTGTAATACGAGATATCCAAGGAAAACGAATATCCACACCTGCTATTGCCTTTTGGCTCCAGCGCATAAAGCCTTATTTCGCTGGTTATATATGACGAGGCTTGTACAGCTTCACTTATTGTTAACCATGAGCACCTTTCCTAGCGACGTCTCCGGCTTAGGCTGCCAGATAGCCTTCATTTAAGTCCCTGCTCTCCACCACCAGCGATAACACTCCGTGGCAGTTGGGACCGGTGTACCTCCCGTATTTGGAGGGTGGGGTTAGGACCCACAATAATTCCACAGTTCCCCGGCTAATGTTACCGGTTTGGGTTGTCTCAGGCCTGATGGCCTAGATTACACCCGAACGTCTCGCACTTTCCTGGCATATCTTGCAGACGCCAACTGAGATAACCGAGTTTGGCATTGATTCCCAGAATGACATTCCGACCGATATACTCCTTCCATCCCCTTTTGAGGGTAGATTTGGTAATCATCTGAGATGGCAGTTGCCGCTGCACAAACTCCTGCTTTATCAGTTCGTAAGGGTTTACTTCTCGGGTAAAGTATTCCTCCCCCGGTTTGGGAACGTAAGCAATGACAAAATTACAGGCTTCTTTAATTTCTTGGCAAATTTTAATTATTTGCTCTTGATTAGAAGGGTTATAGGGTCGATAGACAGGTTTCAGATTGATGCCAAATTTTTTTATTTCTGATTTTAACTTACCTGTGTACCTTCTAACATCAGACTCCCAAGACTGAGGATAAAGAATGTAGGCGCGAATTTCTTCTGGTTTTTCCAGCAGCTTATGTGCGTTCATACCAGCCGCTGGATAGAGAAATACACCTTTTCCAAAATCGAGATTTTTCGCCCGACTCCCCTGCTTAAAGTTTTGCAGGTTGCGGGGAGCGCGCAGGGACTCGGAAAACTTGACGGGAATGTCATTCAGATGAAAGCGATTTTTGGCGTTGAGAAACTTAATGCTGGCGATCGCCTTCTCTACTTTTTCGCCAATGGGCAAGAGTTGCTTGTTAAAAAAACTATTTTCTACGTCTTCTCGGTCATAAATTTTCCGCAACAGTTGTGGCATGTGGCTGGCCTCAAAATCTCTTTTCCCACTATTTTTATACTTCACCGTGACCGCTGGTGTCGAGGAGTCTAAGGAATTAAGTAATTTATCATCCAGGTTACCTTTTTGCCTGTGGTAGTCAATTACACTCTTATTACCTAGGGCAGATAGTATAGTGCTAATGTTTTTTTCATCGTCGATGCGGACAAATTCACAAACCTTGTCATCATACTTGTGCAGCAAGCGATCGCCAGGATCCAAACTGTCCAGTCCCAGTTGGTCGATCGTCAACTGGGAGTGATACTCGTTAGCGAAGTCAAGCACTAAAACTAAATGCTGATTCCAGTCTTGGATAAAGTCAAATTTCAGATACCTTTGACCTTCCATCCCATCCGTAGTTTCCGTCTTTTGGGAATAAATCCGTTTGCGCTCGCGATCTACTTTCGGAGGATGCTTGGCGCTCTGAAAAGCATTATACAGGGCCAAGTTGCAAACCTGGAACAAGTAGCGATTGTATCTGGGTTCAGCTAAGTTAATTGACTCTTCGTCTATAATAACGTAGCGATCGTCCTGTCTGGCCAACGGAACTGGACTTAAAATGGCACAGTTAGGGATGTCTGCAAGAATGGCAGTTTTGTGTTTCCATTTCAGACTCCTAGCTAACGTTCCCAGTTCTCTGGGTAGATCGTCACTTGCTGCATTTAGTCTGACGCGATAGCGGGTGTAAGGTAGTGAGACGATCTGCTCTTGACTGACAAAGCTCAATTCTCGTATTGGCATCGGCATTGACTCCCTTGACGCCGATAGACTTAGTTTAGCATAACTTGAGCGATTCATGACTGCTCTAATTTTTTGTAGCCCCTGCTACGGGTTTTTACTGGCGATCGGACCTGAAGCCCCTCGGTCAGTCACTCTTCAATGCTACCATATAAATTATATAGGGAGCATCTAACTTTTGCTTTCTGCATTAAACTAGGCTAATTGCGAATGAGAAATGGGTGTGGTCAAAAACAGTTGGTACGGGGAGATCCTCGCGGGGGCAGGGCGAAGCATTCGGGAAGGACATCTATCTTGTGATGTCATCATTTGCGCAAGAATGCCAGTCGCCCCTACAGTTATCGGCGACAAATGACTATCAACTACTTTTGACCACACCCATGAGAAATAGCGCATGGAAAATAGCCCCATTTTCAATTCTCGATTCTAAATTTGCCTGAGATGCACCCGCCGTATTATTAGGTTAACAGAGGCAGATGCCATCGAACGATCGCGGGGGCTCCCTCTCAAGCAGGTTATGAGCAGGAAAAATTCTCCAAAAAATTTTGAGCAACACTTGACAGTAGGCTCTCCAATGGGTTATGATAACAAAAGACTGTCCTTACGGGAAATGCTAGTCAAATATGACCGAGACACGGCGATCGCCCTCTTTGAGGGAAGGTGCGATCGCCCCTTGGTGGCGGCGGCGACAAGTGCCCGGGAAGGGTAGATGGCACGACCGGCGGCAGATGCGATCGCGGAGTTGTCCGAAAAGCACGGAGTAAAAGGTAAATTGTATCGGCAACTTTCAAAACAGAAAAAATATCAAAAAAAAATTGAGCAACACTTGACAGTCGGCAATCAAATGGGTTAGGATAACAAAAGATTGGGAATTGACACCAAAACCCTGGTCAAGCCGATTATTTTGTATTGGTCCGTAACATATTTACTGCCGGGACGGGATAGCCAAAAGTTGTCAAAGTTAGAAAAAAAGATCGCAGATGAGTTGACTTATCGAAGGTCGGGAGAAATGGACTACGCAGAACTAGGTCACCGCATTCGTCAAGCAAGAGAGGAAGCTACCTTGTCTCAAGATGTTGTAGCACAGCATCTGGGACTAACTCGTTCGGCTGTGTCCTTGATTGAAAGCGGCAAACGGAAGGTCGATAGTCTAGAGCTGCGTTCTTTATCTCAGTTAGTTGGCAAAAGCGTTGCATTCTTCCTGGATGACGAAACAGCTAGGTTTAAAGCTCAGCCGATGGATGACGACGATCCAACTCATATTCTTTTCAGTGCCAACCAGGTTGTAGATATTGCACAGTATGTGGACATGGCATTTGAAGCATACAGTCTGGGATACATTAGTCTGGGGAAATTAGCAGAATTGTTAGATGTACCGATCGAGGAAGCAAAAGCGCAGTTAGAGAAACGTAATGCGCCAGTCGATCTGGGTGTGAGTAGTAAGGATGAGCTATTAAGTGACATCGAGAACGCCTGAACCTGAATATTCGCAGATCGTATTTGATAATACTGTCTTGAGTAACTTTGCCCTGACACAGTCTTTTGATGTGTTACAGAAGCTTTACGAAGGTAGAGCCTTTATTTGTCAAGCGGTGTTGCTCGAAATCCAGGCAGGGATAGAAAGTGGTTGGAAATATCCTCAACTTCGTAGTAGAACTCGGCTACAGGCAGTTAATCAGGCAATTGAACGGGGTTGGCTACAGTTTCCAAACAATAATGTAGATCCTAGCGATGAAGTTTTAGAACTGAGACTGGCTTGGGAATACGGTCAGGGATTTGGAGAGGGAGAAGCGGAGGCAATGGCGATCGCCCGCACTCGTGGCTGGATACTGGCAACGGATGATGGGAAAGCCCGAAGGTTTTGTCAAGAAAATGGCATCCGTCTTACTGGCAGTCTTGGCATTCTGATTAAAGCGACTCAGCAAGAAATTGTTACGTTAACAGAGGCAGATGCCCTCCATGCTAGAATGATTGATGAGGGTTATCGTTCTCCTCTGGATTACGATCGCGGCATTTATAACTATTTGAACCGACAGGATGAAAATAATTTTTGATTGAATAATACTTGACATTAGGCAGTCCCATGGGTTAGGATAACAAAAGACTTCCGACTCGGTGCTAGTTAAAGTTTACCGAGGAACAGGTGCGATCGCGGCCAGAGATGGAAGTGGCGATCGCCCCTTGGTGGCAGCGGCGACCATTGCCCGGGAACGGTCGAAAAAGTTGGTAGTGGGGTAGATGGCACGACCGGCGATCTTTCTCGGGTGCTAAGAGGAGCATTCGTAATACTTGAGTCTGGAACTGGAAGGAAGGCAAGTCAGTGCTATGAGCAGCTATACTTGGTGTAGAAATGGGAATCGAAAAATTGATGTCAAAATGGGGGATATTTTTGGTAAAGATAGGATGACGATCGTGGAGGTGACAGTATGACGACCGCAGTGCTCGATCGCAGCAAAGTTTTAGAAGTTCTGCGCCAGATCAAACCGAGCTTACAAGAAAAATATGGCGTTACTAGATTAGGAGTTTTTGGCTCCGTTGCTAGAGATGAAGCCACAGAAACCAGCGATGTAGATGTAGTTATGGAAATGGAACAACCAAACCTTTTTATGAGGGTTCATATTAAAGAAGAACTAGAATATGCTCTCGATAAACCTGTCGATGTAATTCGCTATCGAGAACGCATGAATACTTTCTTGAAAAACAGAATAGATCGGGAGGCAGTGTATGTCTGATAGAGGAATACAAAGATGGCACTACACCCTGATTTACACCATTCTCCCCACGCTAGTGGTGAATATTTTTGGTAACGATACAATGACGATCGTGGAGGTAACAGTATGACGACCCAGGACTCAAAAAGCCAAGAGGTTATCCCTCAAGACCAGTTACAGAAACTTCTGCGGGAATTTAAGGAGCAACGGGGGGCAGATTTTAATTTGACGGCCCTAGGTTACTTTGGGTCTTATGCCCGTGGAGAAGCCCGTCCCGACAGCGATATTGATATTGTGTTTGAAACCGATCGCCCGAACTTGTTGATAACATCAGAGATGCGACTAGATTTGGTCGAACTTCTCAACCGACCCGTTGACGTGATTCGCTATCGCGAACGCATGAATACTCGTTTTAAGGCCCGCCTGGAGAAAGAAGCTATCTATGTATGAAAATGATGTTTTGTTGGAACGATTGCTCCAAATACTCGAAGCCCTTGAACGAATTCCAGAGCGCTTTGAAAGTATCTCTGTACCACAGGATTTTTGTGACACCAAGGCGGGACGCGAACATCTTGATTCTATCTGCATGGTGTTACTAGCAGTGGGAGAATCTTTCAAGCAAATTAATCAGAAAACCGATGAAAAGTTTTTAATCAAATATCCCGAAATACCTTGGCGAAAGGTTATGGGCTTAAGAAATGTATTAGCCCATGTTTATTTTGAGGTAGACCCCGAGCAAATCTATAGCATTTGCAAAGATGATATCCCTCTATTGATCGATACGGTGCAACAAATGATCCAGGACTTAGAAGATGGCACTACATCCTGATTTCCCCCATTCCCCCCACGCGATCGCAGACCCGGCAGTGCGCTGGTTCCCCGCTGATGAAACCCTGCGCGACACGGCCATGGACAAGCTGATGCCGCTAATTGAACGGCGGGGAATTTATCAACGCCACTGGGGAGATAATCTCCCCAGGTGGCAGCTTCAATCTCTCAAACACCACAGTCACGGAAATTAGCGAGTTACCAGACTTAGTGGTGACTGATGTCACTGTACCCCCAAGCTTGAATCTCGGAGATCCAATAGAAGTTAACTGGACGGTTACTAACCAGGGGAATAACTCATCTTTAACTGCTGAATGGCAAGACGCTATCTACCTGTCGGAGGACGAGCAATTCGATATCGCTACAGATATCTTTCTGGGGTGCAGTTCCCGACAGGGTTGATCGTTAACCTGGATGTCGATAATAATGGCCAAACAGATGCCCTGACTGATGGCTCCCTGATTATGCGTTATCTGTTCGGCTTCGGAGGCGATACTTTGATTAATGGGGCGATCGGTCCTGATGCCGATCGCACTACAGCCTCCGAGATTATCAACTACTTGGATGCAGTTGATCCCATTATGCTGGATGTGGATAGCAATGGGACAGTAGATGCCTTAACTGACGGGGTTATGATCGTCCGCTATCTGTTTGGGTTTACAGGTGAGACTCTCATTAATGGGGCGATCGGTCCCAATGCCGATCGCAGTACAGCCTCCGAAATTGAAGCCTTCCTGCAATCCTTTGACTTGGGATCGGATATTCAAACCATGATCGGCGGAAATTTTGTCGGACAGTTTCGTGGTAACATGGGTTTGATTTAGTTGCACAAAAGAATTTTTAGGCACGGCAAAAGACGTACTCTACGGGCGCTCGGGAAGTGATCGGCACCACCCCGATATGCTTCTCGATCTGAATAATCAGGGGGTCGTGAATTGGGTGCATCTCAGTTTGGCAAATTGAGAATCGAGAATTGAAAATTGAAAATTGAAAATTGAAAATGGGGCTATTTTCCATTGGGTGCATCTCACTTTTGTAGTCTAGAGCATCGGTCAAGTAGAAGCGAGAAACCGGGTTTCTCGTTAGGCGACCAACGAGAAATCAATGCTTTTACCAGAGAAACCCGGTTTCTTGACCGACGTTCTCGCCCCTGCGCAGCGGAGGGGGCGTTACCCGGGGAGCTGGGGCTTTGTTCATGTAGCCGGACCCTTTAGGGTTCGGACGACTACGCAAATATGAGATTCTCCCTTTTCCATTCGCCATTCGCCATTCGCCATTCGCAATTCGCCGGTTTTAATGCCAAAACGCAAAAGTGAGATGATCCCCTACAACCGCGATCCAGCCTGCTTCTGAAGGATTCTGTTGGCGAATTAACTGGGGGGTCATACCCCCCCCAGTTATTCCAGCATCAGTTAGGTTTTGGCAGCATGCAATAAAGCCGTAAAAGGAGAAAGGCGACGACTGACGACAGGGCGCCTGGCCCACCAATCTCGCAAACGGCTTAAATTAATGGCGATCGCCACTGCTATATGCTGCAAATTCGTTTTGGCTAAACCTTTATAACGACTTCGACGCAAATCAAACGCTCGAATTCCTTGTGAGATAGTGGCTTCACAACCAGCTCTTTTGGCATAGTTAAGTTTAAACTCATCGGTAGTTTGACGCTGTCGGGCCGCTTGTAAAGCCTGATGTTGCTCGGGCGGTCGGAGTTTCAGCAATCGGGGTGATTTCAGAGAGTGAGTACAAAGCTCTCTGGCTGGACAATCAACACAATCTGCCCTTGAAAAATGAACTTCAATTACTCGATTCTGGTAGCAATCAGTTCGGTTTCGCCAAGTTCGATTCACGTTCCCTTGAGGACATGTCACTTGATGTCGCTCCCAGTCTATAGCAAAACAAGATATATCAAATCCAGTTTGATTTCGCGCTTGCCATGAAGTGTCCGGTAGGACTTTACCTACAAGTTCGACTTGATAATCCGCTCGCGAAGTCACCAAATGCTCGGCATCAACATAAGCGCTATCCAATAAATGCTCCTGTGGGAGTAACTGCTTGGCATCCAGATGCTCGTGAATGACTTTCCTCATGTCTCCATCCACAGTGGTAGCCGGGGTAGTTTCCACGTTCGTGATTATATGAGGACCATCTTCATCACAAGTTTCGGTGAGATGCACTTTATAGCCAGTCCAGTTCGAATCGCGTTTTGTGGCGTTTCTCGCTTCCGGGTCGTAGGGGGATTCTATGAGTTTTTTATTGGGTGCCATTCCCGTAGTTTTTGGGTCTCGCCATAGGAGTTTTCCTTTGACAAAAACGTACTGTTGCACCCATACAGAACGCAGAATTTTTACAGTTTTTAGTTCCCGTAATTGAGGGAACTTGGTCGCTTCATCAACCGCCTGGAGAATGTGATGCCCATCTGTTCCAATCGTCAAAGCCAGTTGGGAGCGTTCTGTTTTATCTTTCGGTAAACGATACTGATCCAATCTGGAGCCATAACGGTCAAACCAATCTGTTCCTATTTGAGTAAGCAGCCATGTCGGAGCTTGGGTTGCGAGTTCATTTAACGCCTGGCGCAAGGTTTGGACGACTAACTCTAAGCGATTAAGGTGTCGAATGGCTGCCAAAACGTGGGTAGAATCAGTCCGCGCTTGTCCTCTTGCTTTTACCAGCTTTTGGGAGCTTAATATTAAGAGCATTTTTTCCAGCAGTAGATTTTCTTTTTCTTTGGCAATTAGTCGCTCCCGAAATTCCTTCAATATTGTATGGTCAAAGCCAGAGTCAGTTAGTTCTAACCCTAAAGCATACTTCCAATCAATGCGGGAACGAACTGCATCGGCTGCTTGTCTATCTGTTAACCCTTCGGCAAATTGCATGACTGTGACTAGGGCTAACTTTGCGCTCTGACATGGCTGATTGTCCAGTTCTGGGATAAAGAGACTCAAAGTCGTTGTCTGTGTATAGCTGTCCTAATTGTTCTAACATTTTTATGTAGATGTTCCCTTTGGGAAACGATGCTTTAGCCACCGCGACTGTTTCTGGGGGCACAATCCATTGCTGTGAGGGATGAAGGGTCATAAGTAATTATACGGTTATGCGGTATACAGCTCACTCTGGTGGTCTTGAGTCGTGAGTTTTTCTATCCATTGTAACTCTTCTGAGCTAGTGGGAGCAGGATGGGGGGGTCTTACCCCCCATTTGATTCGCCAACAGAATCCTGAAGTAAGGGGTTCTTTCCCAGCATGCCGTGAATATTTCCGAGAAAGTAATTTGATTGACCGTCTTGAATCTTACCAAGGATTCCCTGAATCTCCTCAAGATCGTAACCCTCAAGGAATCTGAACACGGAGGCTGCCAGATACTCCCGATCGATCTCGAAGGTAAGCCACTTTCGATTCAGGGATTCCGCAGTGAAACCGGTAGTATTTGAACCGCCAAATATGTCTAGGACGACATCTTGTTCGTCGGTCAACATTTTTATGAAAAACGCTGGCAGTTCTGCCGGAAACCGAGCCGGATGGCGCTGCCATCCAAGTTCCTTGCACAGGCGGAGGTAGTTGGAATTGCTATCGGTGTTTGGAATGGATAAGAGGTTGGATGGAATTGCACCACCGTTATCCTTGCCAAAACCCGCGCTGATATCATGACCTGAAGGTCGTTTTTTCGGTTTGTAAAAGCTCTTGGGGTCTTCAATAAGTTTTTTCATGCGGTCGGAATAGGGCGCTAATACTTTCCGAACATCAGCTTTTGGCAACTCTGTTTTACCGAACCACCATACCGTATTAACTGAATCTTTTGCCCTGATTTTGCGCTTGTTGACCCATTCAATAGGTGATGGCAGCTTGGCCGGATTAAACCAGTAGAAATCTTCAGCCAAATGAAAGCCTAATTCATCGCAAAATGCTAGCAGCACTCTAAAGTTATACAATGACCGAGAGGGTATGCCTGATCGGTATGCTCCCCCCAAGTCCAAAACGAAGCTCCCGGTTTCCTTCAGAACCCGGAAAACTTCTCTTCCAAATGGCTTTATCCACTCGACATACTCTGTTTCCTCGACATTACCATAGGTTTTCTTGCGGCGCAGGGCAAAAGGCGGGGAAGTCATGACAAGATCGATACTGTTGTCTGGCAACTCTGCTAGGAGTTCAAGGGAATCACCTACGTAGGCTTGACCTCTTGTTGTGTGATAAAGCGGGTTACTTCTCATCATTAATATTCCTTCAGATTATAGACCAAACTGGCGACAATCTGCCACAGAACACTGGCAGCAAAGTATACTTCTGGATCTGCCTTACAGATCGCTTCTACGCTAGCAAGATCGAAATGGTCTTTGCCATATCCAACAATATATATCTCCTACTTTAACCTGCGGTAACAAGGTTATCTTTCCTCCACTCCGGCTTAACTGGATAGTTTGCCGACGCCCCTTCTGGAGCGGAGTAAGACTGACCTTATTAGGTTCCACAGCAAAAACTTGTGACCTCTGTTTGGCAGCGGCACATACCCACACTACCCTGATTTCATAGCCTTCCTCGACCCCTTTTGGCTGAGTGATAGACACTTGTTCGGCGCTAAAGGCATTACGCAGATCGCTGACCCTAACAAAATGAATAGGAGAAATTTGCTTCAGGTCAACAGGAGAACCATCTTCTTGCTCAAGCATAATGATTGAAACCAGGTCATCATCCCGCATTCCAGCATCCCATGCTCTCTTGGGATCCTTCAGGGAATGAGACATTGATATTTCCAGTTTTGTCTTGCCGCGAGATTCAAACCTAAGCCCCGTGTTTAAGCAGAGGATGTCAGGCATCCGTACACGCTTGATCTTGATTTTCTTCCAAATCTTAAAGCCAGTAGACCCGCGCTCGAGTTCGATCGGGTTAAAGTCCATGCTTCTCAGATAGGCAATAGTCGCGTTTGTACCAGGCGCACCAACCGCAAGTTTTCTCAAGAAACTATCGTCGCTCTTAAAATTATTTGTCACCTTGGCCCCACCATATATGAATTCCTTTTCATTTCTGGTATCAATGTATTATTTTTGGATCGCGGCATTGCCCGTACTGGCATGCTTCCTACGAGGGAATACGTACTCTACGGGCGAGTGATAGCAGCGATCGCCTTAAGGGAAGGTGGGCACCGCCCACCTACTTTAATTAGAACTTTCAACTGATTTAGCATTGCTAGGGGCAATTTTTGGCCGACCCGTTAAACTGTTCAAATACAGCCCGCCCACGGTAACCAGGAACAGGAGGTAACCCACTGCTTCTACAGTATACATCTGTTCCCGGTAGCCAAGCAATATTTTCAACAGAATTCCGGGAAATTGCTTCTGGGGGAGAATGCTGGAGGCATCCCAAACCATTGGTCCTAAGACACATGAACTGTCTCCGTAGAAACATAGCCCTGCTTGGGAATTAATCTCTGCCAGTTGACTGACAACAATGTCTAAATGTGCTAAAGCGGAGATAACTAAACCAGCAACAATCAGCAGCAACAAGACACCCATCACCTGGAAAAAGGCGCGAATGTTGATTTTGACTCCCAATTTGAAGATTAGCAAGCCAATTATTGTCGCTGTCATTAAGCCGGCGATCGCCCCAACAACTGGAGTTAACCCTGATTGGAAGTAAGCAAGTACCAAGGAAACCGCCTCAAAGCCTTCTCGTAAGACAGCAATCAGAATTAAAGTAAAGATCCCCCAACCTGCATTATCTCGTGCGATCGCCGTTTTCACGGCCCCTGCAACTTCCGCCTTCATCGTTCGGGCCTGTTGAGTCATCCAGACTAGCATCCAACTCAGGAGGGCGATCGCGACCAAACTAAATCCCCCTTCCAGAGAATCTTCTATCACCTCCGAATACTGGGGATAACTAGCAGTTAAACTCGCCATTCCCCAACTAAACAATATCCCAACTAAGGCACTTGCGACAATTCCCACCGCGATGCCACCATAAACCCAAGGGTTCAACTGACTCTGTTCGGCCTTTTTCAGGCAAGCTAAAACAATTCCCACCACCAGTGCGGCTTCCACCCCTTCTCTGAGGGTGATTAAAAAAGTTGGTAAAGCTGAAGTCAAATCCATCATTTTCTTGCTTATTGCTAATTTCGTTCCCGGAACGAGGCTAACGAACCATTAACTAAAGTCGCGTAACATCTTTTTTATTTCGATGTTGCGCATTTCCTCCTGACCGATCATGCCGCGAGCAAATTCTTCCAGATAAATGCTAGCATCTTCTACTGTATCTAGTAACTGCTTATACAGTTCCAGTGATTTTTTCTCGTAGTTGAGGCTTTGTTCAAGAAGATACTTGACAGAATGCTTATAGGTTTCCTCAATCGGCGCGATTCGCTGGGTCGGATGACCTTCCAAACCCGTGAGAATTTCTCCCACCTGCTGGGCGTGAAGCAGCGACTCGGTAGCTTGAGTCTTAAAGAAGTTCACGATCGGGATCCGGTCCTAACCGGTCACCATCAGGGAATAGTGAGTATAGCGCACGACTCCTGCCAGTTCAAAAAACACTGTATCTAGTAAATAGCTATACAGTTCTAGGGCTTTTTCCTCGCGGTTGAGGCGTTCCTCGAGAAACTCCTTAACGGGTGCATCCCAGTTTGGCAATGAGTAAAAATACTTCATTGCGCAACTGTCACCTTGAGAATACTCCATTAAGATAAGCGCAGCGATGCAGCAGAACCTGGGGAACATTGACGGCTTTCCATTGCGATCCTGAAAGCTTTAGCCGTGCCGCCTTCTGTGTACCGTTGATTCCACCTCTCCCGAACCAATGGAAATCCCCTCGGCTTGATAATAGCTATAGTTCACAATGCGATGGCGATGCTTAGTAACATAGGCCCTAAAATTGTCCACCCGTGGATGGTCCCAGTCGTCAAATTCCTTGAGGGCCTCTGGCACCTTGCCAGACCAGAAAAGGGCTTTCACTCGTGCCAGTCGCTGGCCGGACCCGCCGATTTTTTCCAGATTTTCCATTAAGTGATACCAATCGAGGATTTCTTGACGAAAGATGGTCGGACCAATCTCGACAAACAGGTTCCAGATGCCATCATGGCCATCCCCGAGACACACAAGCGGATTCGCCAAGGGCTGCTGATTTACCCATTTGACCAGTCCTGCATTGTCT
>RFFC02000050.1 GCA_005518205.2 Hormoscilla sp. GUM202 | reverse complement strand
GGCGAGAAGATCTCAGAACCACAACCACCGGCGATCGCACTGAGGGAAAATCCAAAAAAAGCGCTCACACCGAAAGAAGCGTGAGCGCTTGGTTTCCTTGTCAAATGCCATCTGACAACCGGTCCCGAAAATACTGCCGATACAACTGGCAGCTAGCCGTCACTTGATTGTGCTCCTTCCGGACCAGTCCCAAACAAATGAGCCCAAATGCCTGTTGAGGCTCTAATACTATCGGGGTTTCTGCTGTCACCACCTGCCGATCAGCCCCCAGAAGATCGGGGAAGTCTTGAAGAACCTGTAAGAGCGCGTGCGGTCGCTAAAAATTCCCGTATCGGTGGCGGCACTTGCAAGCAACTGGTTCCAGTCCAGCTCGCAACGGGCCGCTTGGTAAAAGAGCTTGCGCGTTAGATAGGGAAAGCCCCCGACTAATCATACTGCCACCGAACGTGACCGCTTGTATCCTGAGTATTTTTACCGATTGCAAAACTGGGATGCACCCGAGTGCTCTCCTCTCCGATCTCGCTGCGCTCGATCTCCGGGATGCGCTGCGTCCGCGAAACCCGGTATGGAGTAAAAACCGGGTTTCTTAATTCTAGCAATGAACAATTAGCAATCAACCATCAACAAATCACATTTCCCTTACTACTGGGTTTCCATCTTTAACTTCGCCTACTAAGACTAAGTCGGCGACGCCTACGAATAAACCATTTTCCAAAACGCCGGGAAGGTTATTGAGAGTCTTTTCTAGTTCTGCTGGGTTATCAATAGAGTCAAACTTGACATCGATCACCATATTGCCTTGGTCGGTGATCGCGGGTCCAGCTTTTTTGACACCCATCCGCAGTTCTGGTTTACCGCCCAGTTTCTCTATGGCGCGCATTACCGGTGTCATAGCCATCGGAATCACTTCTACTGGCAGCAGGAAGGTGGAACCCAGCAGGTCTACCAGTTTCCCAGCGTCTACGACGACGATAAACTGGTCTGCCAGAGAGTCCACAACCTTTTCCCGAGTGTGGGCCGCGCCACCACCTTTGATTAGGTTCTTTTGTGGGTCTACTTCATCTGCGCCGTCAATGGCAATGTCTATGCGGTCAACGGCATCCAGGGTGGTTAAGGGGATGCCATATTGTTTGGCCAGCACTTCCGCTTGAAAGGATGTGGGGATGCCTTGGATGTCTTTGAGGTCTCCTGATTTCAGCCTTACGCCCAAATGCTCGATCGCGTAGGCCGTAGTTGACCCGGTCCCCAACCCCACGATCGTACCAGACTGGACGCGGGCTGCGGCTGCTTTCCCCACTTCCTGTTTCATCACTTTTACCGGGTCAGTGAGCGTGCTCATACTTAAAACTCCCTTAAATCTTCTGATATTACATGCTGTCTGGGATTATACTAACTTTCCTCGCAATTGTCAGTTTACCATCTCTTGTCCCCTTAAGACACATGATTGCAGATTTTCTCATGTCTGCCATAATTGTAATATTGTCTTACCCTAAAGGCATCCTCAGATTAACGGAGTTAGCAAAAATATGCATAAACCTATGATGCTTCTGTCGCGCATTGCAGACAGATAGTGTTTCCAAATTTGTAATGTTGCATCGGTTATTCCAGACCGCAATCTAACAACCAACAACTAACAACTAACAACCAACAATAAAAATGTCTTACCTAGCCCGGATTTTAATTTACCCGATCAAAGCTTTGGATGGAGTTGCTGTCAAGCAAGCAAAAGTAATGACTGGCGGTGCGCTAGAACATGACCGATAATTTGCTATGCTTGACGATAAAAATAGGTTTGTCAATGGCAAGCGGAATGTTAAGATTCACAAACTTAGGGCTAAGTTTGATGCTTCTCTGATAAGAGTTTCAATTCAGGAGGGAGAAGCAGAACAAGTTTTTCATCTGCATCGGGAACGCAGTCAGCTAGAAACATGGTTAAGTGAATATTTTGGTTTGTCAGTTGCAGCAAAACTCACTCAAGGGCTTTCCAGATGATACTGAGGCTTTTGGCCCGACAGTAATTAGTACGGAGACGATCGCCCAAGCAGCATCTTGGTTTCCGGGAGTAAGCGTGTCGGAGATGCGATCGCGCCTGCGGGCTAATCTAGAAATAGAGGGGGTGCCAGCATTCTGGGAAGATCGGTTGTTTGCCTCAGACAGTAATGCTAGCATATGGTTTAGGATAGGAGATGTTTCGATCGAAGGAGTAAATCCCTGTCAGCGTTGCGTGGTGCCCACACGAAACTCTATGACTGGGGAAGCATACCCAGATTTCCAAAAGATATTCGCGGCCAAGCGGAAAGAAACTTTGCCCGGGTGGGTTTGAGCACTTTCTTGGTTTGGGCATTAGCAAAAAAGTTCTCCTGAGTGAAAATGCGATAAGTCCCATATGCAGGTGCTTCTGGGGCCTGAATAGGCAAAGCATTCAGCACCATGACTATACTCGCCACCCCGCAGTAAGCATGGCTGGCGCCACGCTGCGCGATCGGTTGGACTGGGTGACGAAGTGAATAGAAAGGGGCAAATAGTCCTTGCGGGCCTTGCTTTCCATCAGTAACTGCTCTCCGCTATCGGAGTTTAAGTTAATCAGATCTTGGGAAACTGGCAGCAGTCTCTGCGCTAGCAGTCCGGCGATCGCCGCCCCTAGAGAGATGCGGATCGCCAAGTCTTTGGCATCACGCCTGCTGGGAAGATGAGCATTTATTTTGCCGATTTATACTTTGCAAGGGATCGACTTACGCTTTAAGGCATTGAATGTGTCATTGCGATT
Source organism: Hormoscilla sp. GUM202 (assembly GCA_005518205.2). GTDB lineage: Bacteria > Cyanobacteriota > Cyanobacteriia > Cyanobacteriales > Desertifilaceae > Hormoscilla. The sequence continues at coordinate 42,706 of RFFC02000050.1, read as the reverse complement.
TTTCGCGCAGCGTGGGGGGCCCCAAACCGAGATTACCGAAACACCACACCCGAGTCCCCCGTTAGCGCAGCGGTGCGACGTCGGAGCACTAGCAATCTCCCCGACCAGGCATGAGATTGCTTCGGGGGGTTAACTCGCTTCCGCATAAGTTAATCGCTACGTACCCCCCCTCGCAATGACAAATAAGATGCAAAACCTACGAAGATCCTGCATTCAAATGCACCCTTATCCTCCACCCGATCTGGCGCGATCGCCTCTGGTGGGCGGTGCCCACCCTACTTCTTATCAATTCGCAATTTACAATTGGCAATTAACAATTAAAGTGCTTGGGCCCGCAACCAGGCAACGGGCAAACTCAGTAACTTGCGAGGGGTAGAAACATAGGCTCTTTTACTAAAGACATCGTACTGGTTGCGTTCGATCGCATCTAAAATCTGCTGATAGAGCATCAAAGCGGACCAGACTGGCCAGCGCGCGTCGGGAATCAGGAAACGCAGACCCGTTTCTGCTTGGATGAAAAACTTGCGGGCCCGTTCAATTTGGAACTGCATGAACTTCTGCCAGCGCTCGTCTACGACTCCATTCAATAAATCCTTCTCGGTATAATTAAACCGAGCTAAATCTTCTTCGGGCAGATAAATGCGACCCCGGTGGACGTCCTCCCCCACATCTCGCAGGATATTGGTCAGCTGGTTGGCAATCCCTAGGGCGATCGCCTCTTTAGTAGGAATATAGGGTTTAGAATTGCGCTGCCAGGGTGCCGCGTAGCCTGAAGTATCCACACCCATAACAGCAGTAGACATCAAGCCTACCGTACCCGCCACCCGATAGCAATACTCATACAACTCCTCAAAGGTCTCGTAACGACTGCGGTACAGGTCCATCCGCTGACCGGCAATCATATCCCGAAACGGCTGAATCTCCAAGGGGAATCTTTCCAGGGTATCCACCAAAGCTACGTCACAATCATCTATTGCTTTCCCTGCAAAGACCCCTTCCAACTGTTTTTCCCATCCATCGAGGGTTTCGGGCGTCGTCATCACGGCATCGCTGCCATCTACCAGTTCATCTGTGCGCCGACACCAAGCGTAGATCGCCCAGATTGCGCGACGCTTGGCGGCTGGCATCAATAATGTACCCAGATAAAACGTCTTCGCGTACTTGGCCGTCATCTGACGACAGAGTTCATAGGCTTCCTGTAGAGATACCAGCTTTCCCATGCTTGGTGAGTTCATTTACTGCTTTTTGTCTGTTCTCAGTTGTCGGACAGGCATCCAATGTCATCTAGAGGCTGACTCCACGGTTGCTATCGTTCGCGCGTAGCCCGCAGCGTAGCGGAGCGCGCAGCGCAATCGCCTCCGATGTCAATTTACCAGAAAGTACGGCCCCCTCCATACTCGCCAGGTAACGTTGCATGGTGTAATCGCCTGTCAGATAGAAGTTGGCGATCGGGGTAGTCTGGTCCGGACGGTGCTGTTGGCGTTCGGGAGTAGCCTTGTACACAGACCGGGGAGTCTTGACAACGTGATATTTTAATAGTTTGGCTGGCCTGTTGCTGCCGAAATGCTGAGGAAAAAGTTTTTCTAGTTCCCCTAGGGTGGCCTCTACTATCTCCCGGTCAGATTTACCGATCCAGTCTGCTGCTGGTGCCAGCACCAACTCCAGCATGGACTTGTCTGGGTTAGCATACTCCCGACAGGTGTTACTCATGTCCGCATAGACGCTGAGTAAGGGCGATCGGGAAAACAGCAGATGGTCGATATCCGTCAGTTTGCGATCGAACCAGAGATGCAGGTTAATCACCGGAACCCCTTCCAAGCCTAACAGCTGCTGAAAATACTCCATCTGACGCCAAGGTTCCGGCAGCATCAGCTTCAGGGGGTCAACTGGCATAGCACTGACATAGGCATCCGCCGTCAGGACTTCATCCCCTGTACCACCGCGAATCAGAAATCCCCTGACGCTACCATCATCATCGAGCAAAAATTCCTTCACTGGAGCTTGCAACCGCACTTCCCCACCGTCGGAGGTAATGTAATCTACTAGGGGTTGACATAACCGTTCTGTCGGGGAACCATCCAGAAATGCCATCTTGGAGCCATTTTTCTCTTGCAGGAAGCGGTTCAGGGCCGTTAGCAGCACCGTCGCCGAAATTTCATCCGGGTTAATGAAGTTCAGCGCTTTGGACATGGCAATAAAAACTTCTTTCTCCACTCTGGGTGGGACTTTCTGCTTTTGCAGCCACTCGCTAAAGGAGTATCGGTCCATCTCCTCCACGTAGGACTGTCCTTTGAGGATAGCTGGGATCAGCCCCAGGCCAAAGCGAATCTTTTCTGGCCATTTCAGCATATCATTGTTGCGCAGGATCGCGACAATGCCATTCCAGGGGGCGGGGATATCCGGGAAGTCGAAGCGGGAGTAGGTTCCCGGGGCAGTTGGCTGGTTGAAGATCATCGTATGTTCCTTCCATTGCAGCCGATCCGCTATACCCAGTTCTTGCAGCAGCTGTAGCATATTGGGGTAGGCCCCGAAGAATACATGCAGCCCCGTTTCATACCAGTCCCCGTCCGAGTCTTTCCAGGCGGCTACCTTACCTCCCAGGACCTCCCGGCGTTCTAGGACGATCGGGGTATGGCCCGCGTCAATCAGATATTTTGCGCAGGACAGTCCTGCTAGTCCCGCTCCGGCGATCGCTACTCGCATTTCTGTTGGTACTACTTTGTAATATTTCTTAAGGTGTTCTCATCTTTGTTAATTATATAATGCTGCTAGCCATACTCCTGCTTCGTCACGGTTTTTCTTGTCCGATTTTTCCGGAACAGCGTAGGGTTCCCGGAGCGTGCCCGCAGGAGCCCGCTCACAGATGTGGTAAATACTTCTATATCCCCTCGTTCCCAGGGTCTCCCTGGGAATGCGAGGCGGATGCCTCCTGTGAGTGAGTGCGGTCAAAAGGATTGCTCATACTCCAGAAGAAACCCGGTCTTGGCCTCTGGCCCCCACGCGACGACCCGCTCGTGTCCGAGAGCGCCCACAGGGTGGGCGTCTCTGGACACGACTCTACCAACGGGTTTTGACTGCACCTCCTGTGAATGAGCAGAACGGTCCTGCTCACTTAGAAGTGAGTAAGCCTGGGAGGTAATTACTCTCGTGAGTGACGAACAACGCGGTCTAGGTGGGTGTGGTCAAAAACAGTTGGTACGGGGAAATTCTCGCGGGGTGCAGGGCGAAGCATTCGGAGAGGACATCTGTAAATTTCTGTCATAATTTGCGGAAGAATGCTAGTCGCCCCTACAGGGGTATCCGACAGCTGGGAGGGCCCATAAACGATCAACGGGTTTTGACCACACCCGGTCTAGGTCGGCCAGGAGGCGGGAGCCTCAACTAGCGCATGCGGAGAGGAGAGCAGTACTGTGACTGGGTCACGAGAACAAGGATGATAGCATGTTAGAATAGCGATCGCCGTCTTCGCTCGCACCCTAACCAGATAGCGGAAAAGAATAGATTGCTTGATAGAGAGAAGAGATGTTAATATAGATAAGTAGGCGATAGATCGCACTGTCAAATAGCAGCGAAAATTATCAGGTGGGCAGTGCCCACCCTACATAGCTGCGAAAAACATAAACCCAGCCCGATAAAATGATGTCAAACTCAACCGCTGCTGAAAGTCCGCCCCTGTTGCTGTTAATAGATGGTCACTCGTTAGCCTTCCGTTCTTACTATGCTTTTGCCAAAAGTAGGAACGGCGGACTGAAAACTTCAACGGGAATTCCTACTAGCGTTTGCTTTGGCTTTATGAATAGCATGCTAGAGGCGATCGCATCTCACAAACCCCAGGCGATCGCAGTAGCATTTGACCGGGCGGAACCAACATTCCGCCACGAGGCAGATGCTAACTATAAGGCAGGGCGGGCAGAAACGCCAGCAGATTTTATCCCAGACATGGAAAATCTCCACTCACTGCTGCAAGCGTTAAATCTGCCCCTGGTAACCAGTGCGGGATATGAAGCAGATGATGTATTGGCAACATTAGCGCAAGTGGGGAGTGCAGCGGGTTATCGGGTAAAGGTGCTGACGGGCGATCGGGATTTATTCGGGATAGTTGACGAAGCCAAAAACATCACGGTATTATACATGAGTGGCGGTCCTCTCAAGCGGGATAGCAGCGCCACGGAGTTCGGAACGTCAGAAGTGATAGAGAAACTAGGCATCTCCCCCGCACAGGTAGTAGACTATAAAGCCCTCAGCGGGGACAGTTCCGATAACATTCCCGGAGTCAGAGGGATAGGCGCAAAGACTGCGGTCAAGCTGCTGAAGGAATACGGCAGTCTGGATAATATATATGCTGCCTTAGAAAATATTAAAGGAGCCGTGAATAAAAAGCTAGCAGAAGGGAAAGACTCCGCCTATCATTCTCAGTATATGGCCCGGCTGAAGCTTGACGTGCCGATAGAAATTAGCCTAGAAGACTGCCAGTTGACAGGTTTTGACATGAGGCGCGTAGAACCGATACTGTTAAAATTAGAATTCAAGAAGTTTTTAGACAAAATTGGACAGCTACAAGAAAAGTTGGGCGGTCCCATAATCGATCCAGAACCGATAACAGAGGAAAACTCGAACCGTTCACCGAAAATCGGCATCCAGCAGCAATTAGAAATAGATCTCCACAAAGATTTAGGACCGCGCATCATTGATACCGAGGCAAAACTAACCGCATTGGTAAAGGAATTGGAAAGTTGCCAGGATGTACCGGTAGCCTGGGACACGGAAACGACAGACTTAAAACCGCGATCGGTCCGCGGACGGCCCGAAAAATCGGCGCAACTGTTAGGAATAGGTTGCTGTTGGGGAACGGGTGCCAATGATGTTGCTTATATCCCCATTCATCACGCAACGGGGAATAATTTGGATATAGAGATGGTAAAGGAGGCTTTGGGTCCCATACTCGAAAGTGGAGATTATCCCAAAGCGTTCCAGAATGCTAAGTTCGATCGCCTAGTCCTGCGATGTCAGGGAATAGAACTGCAAGGGGTACGGTTTGACACCATGCTAGCAAGTTACGTGCTAGATCCAGAAAAGCCTCATAACCTCAAAGACTTGTCAGTGAAGAATAATCTGGTGCTGGAACTGAAAAGCTACTCCAAAGTAGTGCCAAAGGGTAAAACCATTGCGGACGTAGATATCCCGACAGTAGCATATTACTGTGGCCAGCAGGTGCAGGCAACCTTCCAATTAGTAGAGAAGTTGAGTGCTAAACTCCAGCAAGTACCAGCTTTGCAGAAGCTGCTGCTAGAGGTAGAACAGCCTTTAGAACCAATTCTAGCAGAAATGGAATATAGGGGGATAAGAATTGATAGCAAATACCTGGAGGAACTCTCGCAACAACTGCAAAAAGATTTAGCGGAGATTGAAGCACAAGCATATCAGGAAGCAGGAGATAAATTCAACCTGGGTTCCCCCAAGCAGGTGAGTCAGTTGCTGTTCGAGAAACTGGGTTTAGATAGCAAAAAATCTCGCAAAATTAAGACCGGTTATTCTACTGATGCCGCGACATTAGAAAAACTGCAAGGAGAACACCCGGTTGTCGATCTGATTTGGCAATATCGCACCCTGGACAAGTTAAAATCAACTTATGTAGATGCCTTACCCCAGCTAGTGCGTACAGATACCCAGCGGGTGCATACAGATTTCAATCAAACTGTTACGGGGACGGGAAGGCTTTCCTCTTCTAATCCGAATTTACAGAATATTCCCATTAGAACGGAATTTTCGCGGCAAATTAGAAAGGCGTTTTTGCCAGAAGAAGACTGGTTGTTGGTATCGGCTGATTATTCCCAAATAGAGTTACGGATCTTGGCACATCTGAGTCAGGAACCGGTGTTAGTTGAGGCTTACCGGCAGAATGAAGATATTCATACTGTCACGGCCCGACTGCTATTTGAAAAGGAAACAGTTACGCCAGAGGAACGAGATTTGGGTAAAACGATCAACTTTGGGGTGATTTACGGAATGGGGGCGCAAAAATTTGCCCGATCGGCGGGGGTGACAAGCGCTGTCGGGAAGGAATTTATTCAGCGGTTTTATCGGCGCTATCCAGGGGTGTTTGCGTATTTGGAAATCGTCAAGAAAGAGGCGATCGGGCGGGGATATGTAGAAACAATATTAGGGCGTCGTCGGTACTTTGAGTTTGAAAATCGAACCTTGCAGAAGATGAAAAGCAGTCATCCCGAAGAAATTGATTTAAACAAACTTCATCTAGGTTGGAAGGATGCCGGAATTTTGCGGGCCGCAGCGAATGCGCCCATTCAGGGTTCGAGTGCAGATATCATCAAAATCGCGATGGTGAAACTGGATGAAGTGTTACAGAAATACCAGGGGCGATTACTATTGCAAGTGCATGATGAATTAGTATTTGAAGTTCCCCCAGAGGAGTGGGAAGTGTTACAATCGGAAATTAAGACCGCGATGGAATCTGCGGTGGAGTTAACGGTGCCGCTGGTGGTTGATATCCATGCTGGTAAAAATTGGATGGAGACTAAGTAAAATATAATGAGAAAGAGGAGATCTTTGTGAGCGACAACAGAAAACTATGTTCCGCCGAGCAAATGATGGAAATATTAAATCGCCGTGCTAGCACATTCAATGTCGTGACTCACGGGCGCATATTGGGCCCGATGACTGAAGAAATTGTCAGACAGGCCCTCGATCTTGTCCAAGAGCGTCACCCACGGCTTAATTCTCGGATCGTCGGTGACGATGATAATCTTCGTTTTGAAACGGGAGCCAAAAAGATTCCTTTGCGGGTTGTAGAGCAGCAGCACTCTGAACAATGGCAAGAAATCCTTACCGAAGAACTGAACACCAAAATAGAGAGCTACGAAGTGCTGTTGCGAGCTGTACTTGTTAAAGAGCAGAATGAAAACAGTGCTAGCCATCTGATTATCACAATACATCATGCCATCACCGACGGATTATCGAGTATCCAGTTATATTCAGAAATCTTGACCTACTGCCAGAAAATCGCTGGGGGTGAACCTCACTCTCCAGCGCCCAGCTATGAAGTGCTTCCCCCTGTCGATGAGTTATTCCCCCCATCAAAAAAAGGCTTCAGGGGTATAATCAATAGCCTGTTGTTTTTGCTGAAATTTAAGTTAAAACTGCTTTGGTACCGACCAGAAACCTTGAGTTTTGAGAAGACTGTACCCATTGAAGAACGCCGTTGTGGCATAGTTTGCAGACAGTTAGATGCTGAGTTTACTAAACAGCTTATCAATCGTTACCGTGAAGAAGAGACAACAGTACAAGGTGCTTTAAGCGCAGCGATGCTGTTCGCTGCTGCGAGAAAAATCAGAGCCGGGCAGAAAACGCGAGTGAACTGCTATAGCAGTATTGATTTGCGCAAACGCTTGAAACCATTGGTCAGCAAGGACAAACTGGGGGTACTGGTTTCTACTCTAGGGTCATTTCACACCCTAGGCACAAATACATCATTCTGGGAATTAGCCCGGGATGTGAGGCAACAGCTGGAAGTTGGCTTAAAGGGCAGCGATATCTTCAGCCAAGTATTGATGATGAGGGAGACTCTTGCATAAAATCCGGTAATTACCGGCAATACCGGTAATTATCTCCCTTGGGGAGATGCAAGATGCAGGTCCAGGATCAGACCTACGTTAGGGGAGTCATGATACCTACGGGTGAGCGCCAGCTCGTAGCTCTGTCGTCTAGCTTTAAGGAACGGAACGAATGGATTTTGTAGGACCGCGTGAGTTAGATGTAAAAAGCTCCCTTAACATGACCGAGGCAAACTTTACCCCTTTTTTGGGAGTTGCTTAAATGCAAAATTGTATTTTCGTTTTAGATGCCAATAAGCAACCGCTCAGTTCAACTCATCCGGCCAGAGCGAGAAAGCTTTTGAAGCAGGGAAAGGCAGCAGTGTTTAGGACTTATCCGTTTACGATTATTCTCAGAAAAACTGTTGGAACTCCCGGTAATGAACCTTATCGGATTAAATTAGACCCGGGAGCTAAGGTGACTGGTATTGCGCTAGTTAATGAGAGGACTGGTACAGTTGTCTGGGCAGCAGAATTGAGTCACAGAGGAGATATAATACGGCAAAAGTTGAGCTTCCGCCGTGTTGTTCGCCGCAACCGTCGCAATCGTAAAACTCGCTACCGTCCTGCGAGATTCAATAACAGGAAGCGCCCCCTAGGATGGCTAACTCCTAGCCTGCAACATCGAGTAGAAACGACTATGACCTGGGTCAAGCGCTTGCGGAAGTATTGCCCGATAACGGACATCTCAATGGAGCTGGTGCGGTTCGACATGCAAAAGCTGCAAAACCCTGAGATATCAGGGGTCGAGTATCAGCAGGGAGTCTTGTTTGGATACGAATTAAGGGAATATCTCTTAACGAAATGGCGGCACCAGTGCGCTTACTGCGGTGCAAAAGAAGTCCCGTTAGAAATAGAACATATTCATCCTAAGAGTAAGGGAGGCTCTGACAGAGTTAGTAATCTCGCTATCGCTTGCCATAAATGCAACCAGAAAAAAGCAGCCTCTGCTGTCGAGCAATTCTTAAAAAAGAGGCCCGAAGTTTTGAAGCGCTTGCTAGCGCAAGCAAAAGCACCCCTAAAAGATGCAGCGGCAGTCAATTCTACCCGATGGGCATTGTTTAACCGCCTTAAGGAAACTGGATTAACTATTGAAACTGGCACGGGAGGTTTAACAAAATACAACCGGACTCTTCAAGGGCTACCTAAAACTCATTGGTTAGATGCAGCTTGTGTGGGTAAAAGTACCCCCATGTTAAAAATCTCAACTACTCAACCACTACTAATTACTTGTAAGGGGCGTGGAGGTCGTCAAAAAGCAGCTCTTAACAAGTACGGATATCCAATCCGTCACAATCCATTAAAGCCCATTAAGGGATGGCAAACTGGCGATATTGCCAAGCATAAAGTACATGGGATAGGTAGAATTACTCCTAGAAGTCGGGGTAGTTTTGTGTTGACCAAACCTGACAAAACCCAGAAGTCAGTCAAGCCAATAGACCTAAAACCTGTCTTCAGAAGAGATGGATATGCGTATAAATGGGGATAATTTTCCGGAAATTACCAGTTTTTTAGTATGCTGTAGAGTCCCTGCTCGCCCGCCCTAATAAATCATCTGGGACAGTGACTATCTCCAATATTGGTCGAGTAAACATTCCCAGACTTTACGGTCAATTTGAACTGTCCCAAATCAGTTTCATTCCGACACAGGCTGCATTTGGGGGTGTTTTCAGTCTTGCTGTCACCACCTTTGAGGGGAAAATGTTTTTGAATTTCCCCTTCTCTGAGCCAGCACTCAGCCAGGAAACGATGGAGACTTTAGTAGATAGCTTTATGTCCTGTCTGGTTGATGCTACCAAGGGAAGATAAGCGCGCAAAGCGCTTACGGAGAGTCTAACCGGCGAGATCTATCGGACAAGCGATCCTTTAACTTCTCCAGGAAGCATGACTATTTCTGGGGAGGTTATCCGTTTATTTGATAACGATGAGTTTTTGCTTCAGACCAATAATGGCCCCATTCGGGTGGATGCGGATTTACCAGATTCCCAATCTCTCAACCTGCAACTAGGAGAACAGGTGAATGTAGTGGGAGAATTTGACGATGGCGACTTCGATGCTTTTACCATCACTCGCCCCGACGGTTCCCCCATAATTTCCACAGATACACCGGCAACTACCATCTCCGGTCGGGTTATTCGGATGGTGGATAACGATGAGTTTTTGCTGCGGACTAGCAATGGTCGAATTCTCGTTGATGCCGATTTACCCGATAATCAATCCTTCAATTTGAGCCGCGGACAAAGTGTGAATGTAGTGGGAGAATTTGACGATGGGGACTTCGATGCTTTTGCCGTTACTCGCCCGGACGGTTCTCCCATAGTTCCGACAGATACACCGGGAACTACCATCTCCGGTCGGGTTATTCGGATGGTGGATAACGACGAGTTTTTGCTGCGGACTAGCAATGGTCGAATTCGCGTTGATGCCGATTTACCCGGTAATCAATCCCTCAATTTAAGACGCGGACAAAGGGTGAATGTAGTGGGAGAATTTGACGATGGCGACTTCGATGCTTTTGCCATTACTCGCCCCAACGGTTCCCCCATCCTTACGTGAGTTCGGAGTTCGGAGTTCGGAGTTCGGAGTTGGGGAGATCTAGTTCCGCAATCATGAGGGTTTGAGGCTTTTTGTGGCTGAGGAGAACTCGGGGTTTGAGTAGCTGTCGAACTCACGTCCATCCTTGGAAACGATTAATCATCAAGCATAGCCCTTATTTTGGGGTTTTACTTTTGCTGTCAAGGGGAGAGATATAGTAAAAGTTGACCCCTGACCCAAGACGCTTTCCACTCTCAGGAGACCGTCGTGGAGGTTGACAATTTGCTGGGCGATCGCCAGTCCCAAACCAAAACTGCTGCGCGATCGCCTTTCCACCCGATAAAAGCGCTCAAAAATATGAGGTAAATCTGCCTCGGGAATTCCCACTCCCGTATCTCTGACAAACATGTAAATTTGACCATCGTCGGTCTGCATTTTTATCTCAATTGTACCCTCATCCGGGGTATATTTGCAAGCATTTTGCAGCAAGTTTACTACAGCTTGCTGTAGGAGATTCGGTTCCACTTTTGCTCTAACTGGAGTAGCAGGTAAATTTACTATCCAATTAAGGTTTTTTCCTGCTGCTAGCAATTGACATTCATCGATCGACCTTTGCAGCCAATTTTTTAAGTCAATTTCTACCACAGTTTCTGGCAATATTTCGCACCTAGCTAAAAATAGTAAATTTTCCACCAAGGTCTTCATTGACTTGGCAAGTTCGACGATTTTTTCCAAACGCTGTCGGGGTTGAATAGCATCGCTATCCGGTGCTAATAATCCTACCTGAGCGTTACTTAAAATAGCAGCCAAAGGAGAACGCAATTCGTGGGAAGCATTAGCGGTAAAGCGCTGTAATTGTTCGTAAGCATTTTGAAGTTTTTTATTTGCCAGTTCTACCTCAGATCGAGATAACTCCAACCTCTCATTAGTTTCGCGCAAGCATTTTCTCTCCTGGGACAATTCGCGCTCCAAATCACCGAAAAGATATAGAGCAAAAATACCTCCAGCCAGCCCCAGAATAATAGCCACCAATAAAACACCAAAACTCAGCAGTCGATCGAACTCTAAATGCTGTTGGCCTTCCGCTAACAAGCGTTCTTCTTCGGCGGCAAAACTATCAATTTTCACTCTCGTTGCATCCACAAGAGTTTTACACTGTTCTAGCCAATCATAGAGTTCGCTAGGAGAAAATTGCCCTTGTAGCGGCGATTGATAATAGGAACTGTCTGGAGATTGTTCGCTTTCGCGTTTTTTCCAGCCTCCCGGTAGCACCATAGCATTCATCCTCGCCAATTTCTTCTCCATAATGGCGAGAGTTTCTTCTGTTAATTGTCTAATTTCTGTCAGTCTGGCAATTTGTTGGGGGTTGTCGGAAATTAGCCGATCCAATTGGGTGAGGGATTGGGGAATTTCCGCGATCGCCTGACTATAGGGCGCGAGAAAATCCGGTCGTCCGGTCATGGCATAACCTCGAACTCCCGCTTCGGCATCAATTAAGGCCGCGAGTAAACTTTTGGTTTCTAAACGCACTTGTTGAGTGTGCTGTACCCAAGTTTCATCCTCTACCAAATCTAGTTTCAACCAAGACACCGCTGCCAGGGTAGCAATGAAATAAGTCACGGGAATGGCAATAATAAACCTGCCCCGTCGCCGGACTGGCATGTGCCTCCAGAAACTTTGCAGCTTTTGGGCGATGGATTTTTGCATAGTTGCTCAAAACTCAGATGAATGTGGTCGTTGCCAGCGATACCCCATGCCGTAAACAGTTTCCACCCATGAAGATGCCCCCACAACATGCAGTCGCTTTCGCAGTCGGCGGACCAAGGTAGTAACGGCATTGCTTTCCGGTTCTTCTCTCCATTCCCAGAGAGACTGTTCTATTTGGTTGCGGGTTAAAACTTGTCCGGGATGGCGCATCAGATATTCTAACAATTGAAATTCCCGCACCGAAAGCTGTACGACAGATGACTGCCGTTCGACCTTGAGAGTGGTTAAATTTAATTGTAGGTCTTCGTAGCAGAGGGTATCTGCCGTCCATAAAGGCGATCGCCTGCCCAATGCCCTCACCCTTGCCAGCAATTCCAGCAAGTCCACGGGCTTGACTAAGTAATCATCAGCACCAGCATCTAAGCCTGTAATTTTATCTGTGATGGTATCCTTGGCAGTCAGCATTAATACAGGAGCCGTTTTGCCCGTTTGTCGGTAATAGCGACAAACTTCGAGGCCGCTGACCGTGGGCAACATCCAGTCAAGGATTAGCAAATCGTAGTCTTTTTCCGATAGCAACCATTTAGCCGTTTCTCCCTCCTCCACCCCATCGACGATATGTCCCACTTGGGATAATGCCGCCTGCAAAGGTTCTAGTTGTTCTGGATCGTCTTCTACCAGCAAGATTCTCATAACCAATTTCCGGTCGGAAGTCAGCTAAGGATTAGATAATTAAGACCGAGTATTGCACAATTATTCTCAAAAGCTCAACCGCAATTATCTTGACTTTTTTCAACAAAATGCTACAGGTCGGTAAACCAAATTGAAGCATCACATGAAGATCGCGCCTTACAACCGGAAGATTACGATTATGATTCTAAACCCTTTTTCGCTGCTGTCGCAACTTGTTCGACAACATCAAGTGCTAAACTTTCTAGAGTCGAGCGAGCTTCTGGGCCACCCAAGCGGTTCAGCGATTGCACGACGCGGTAACGGACTTGCCAATCTGAATTAGTAGCAAAAGGGATCAACAGGGGCACCGCGCGGGCATCTCCTAATTCTCCCAAGGAACTAATAGCAGCAGTTTTGACAATGTCTGTTTCTGATTTGAGACCATCAGCGAGGATATCGAAAGCACGGGGGTCTCCCATTTCCCCTAAGGTGGCGACGATGCTGAGTTTCAGCAGCCACTCTTCAGTAGTTTGGTATACTTGTTCTAGGTCGCTGAAAGCTTCAGTTAACTTCAGAGCACCCAAACCATCAGCAGCAGCGGCTTTCACATCAGTTTCCGGGTCGTTGAAGAGCCGATCGCGCAATATCTGCAAAGACTTCTGTAAATCTTGCTGCCCCAGAATTGCCATCTGGCTCACGGCTGCATAGCGGATTCTCACATTATTGTCAACAATTAAAGGTTGAATCATCTCAAATGCGATCGCCTCTTCCACTTGGCGCAGTTGATTCAGTCCCTTTAGGCGATCTCCGTAATTCTCAGAACTCAGTAATTTGGCCACCGACTCAGGAGTTATTGTCATTTGTTAATTGCTAATTGTTAATTGTTAATTGCCATGAACCACGAACTATTCTTGACTTGCCGCCATTGAGCCGATAATATCTCCACGGGTGAGGATGCCAATCAACTTACCAGCATCGTCCAGTACGGGCAAGCGATGGATGTGGTGTTTTTGCATCAGCTGGGCCGCTGCACGCAGAGGTTTATCCGGTTTTACAGAAATGGGGCGATCGCTCATCACCTCCTTAACCGTCAGTCCCATCGCCTTCCGCAAATCCTTTTCATAGGTAGCGGGATTTTCCAGATAAATTATGCTATCCAACAGCATGATATAGGGAGGAGGTTCTACCCCTGTTTCCTGCCACAATAGATCGCTATCAGAGATCACCCCCACCAATTTTCCTTCCCCGTCTACAACTGGCAGACCGCTAATATGTCGGTCTGCCATAATTTTAATAGCCTGCTTCAGAGGAGTTTCAGGCTGTACCACGATCGGATCGTGGGTCATGACATCAGCAACAGTTTTGGGCATATTCTGTATTGTTAATTGTTAGTTGTTAGTTGTGGGTTGTTAGTTGACCACTGACTTGGCCGCTGACCACTGACCGCTGACAGTATGTCTACTCTTTGCTGCGAGCAATATCGATCGCCTCCCCAGCAGATATTCCTTCACCTTGATAGCCAAAATACCATAGAGTTGCAGCCGCCTCAACACTACTAACAGTCTTAGTGGGCTGGAACAAATTCGTATAACCTAAAGACCGGCGGATATTCGCCTTTTCCCCATTCTGAAAATCTGCTAAAACTGCCCCTAAGGATTTTGGGTCAATCTTAGCAGCATCTTGGAAGCCCCAGGTTTCCTTCACCGTATCGATCGTAGCAGTAGGTAAAGCTCTACGGATATCCATTGGCACTTTCCAGAGAATCATTTCGGCGCGGGTAAGGGGTGTATCTGGGCGAAACAAAACTACTGTCCCATCACCAGTTAACCTACTTGGCAGTATACCCGCCTCCGCTAAACCTTGAATTAGAGGGAAGTCCGGGTCAGTACGCGGCACATCCTGAAAAACTGGTTCAGCAGATTTTGACGTTGACGGACGAATTTGTTTACCTGGGTTGTGAGCATACATTTTATTGTTAGCCACAACCAGCCAACGGACGTACTGCCGGCGCGTCACTGTTCGATCCGGTGCAAAATCAGCTGAAGTTAAAACCTCCAGTTCCATCAAGTCGGCCACGTACTGACGCAATGGCTCCGGTATTTCCTTCTCCGACCAGGTGCTTGAGACTGTCTCAGTAGTCTCCGGTAGTTGATTAGGACTCTCTTCTGGCTGTTCCGGGGGATTTAACTGGCCGTTACTAGGGATAGGAGCCGGCGTAGGTGCGGACGTCTGGGCCCGATCGCGAGACGGCTGATTTTTCGCGCCGCGTGGGGTAGTAGTCTTGTCCGGCGTCCCAGTCGAGGGGTTGGCAGAGGGTCCGGGGTCTGCTGCCAAAGATTGTTCAACGGCAGAGCCCATTTCACTATTGGCACAGGCAGTCAAGGAAGTAGTCAGCAGGCAAGCAGCAATAACAGCAAGAACTGGTTTCATCCTGGCAACACAGCTGGACATCATTTTCTATGATAGCAACTTCGGTTCCCATGCACCAATAGGCCAAGATAAGCTAGGATCGAGCAAAATCTAGAGGATGGGCCTTATGGGTATGAGAGTTCAGAAGGTAATTACTGCATGGATGCTTGGTATTGCTAGTGCTGCAACGGTCGCCGGTGCGGCCCAAGCCCAATCAGCCAATAATAAGCCTGTAATCATCTCACCAGCACAGGCTTTCAATCGAGCTATGTTCGAGAACTCCGGCACCTACATTGAGAACCGTTCCATTGGGCGACAAGCTGAAGCCATCTTCGGCATGGGAGGTTTCCCGGAAAATCGCCTCGTCCGCGATGCCAAGCTAGTCAACCTGGTGTACCGGGACGTACTCAGGCAGCAGGTTTCTAGCACCCCACTCATTCGCACGCGGGATCTGAGAAATCCCTTCGATAGCACCGTGGGGAACCCTGCAAACCAGGGTCCATCAGGCAATGCAGTAGTGTTTGAGCAACCAGTGTTACGATAAGTAACACCGGTAAGGGAAGTGCGCCCTACTGGAATCGAACCAGTCTGAAGGCGAATTATGAGTTCGCTGCCTCCCCAATCGGCCAAGGGCGCATACTATATCTGATTCTAGCAAATCTCTCACGCTAATTGCAAGGGATCTGTAAAATTCCATCTTGGGAGCTAGTGGGCCTCCGGTGCAAGATGACTCAGAACTGTAGGCTTATTACAATTAAAGCACAGATCGGCTAAAATTACAAACATCACCATGAGAATTAATTTAACTGTGGTTCTGACTTTCATTCTGCTATCCCTCATGTGCGCAGCCGGTGGAGTGAGCTTCTATGGCGGATATAAGGTGGGTAGCGAAGCCCTCAAAGGAATTACTCAGCCAGATTCGAGTCCTACCAGTACCCTAGCCAAGTCCAAAAAAAATGAATTGGGCCACAAAATTTTGTCCGAGGCAGAGATCCTGGCTAAGGTCAAGGCCAAAATGTCAGGCAAATAACCTCTCCGGGGGTGGGTTGTCAATGCAAGAATTTTAAATTTTGATGCGATTGTTGTCGGTGCTGCTGCTGATCGCGATTAACGCTTTTTTTGTCACAGCGGAGTTTTCTATAGTGTCGGTGCGGCGATCGCGCATTAACCAGCTGGTATCAGAGGGGGATACTCAGGCGCGGACCGTGCAAAATCTGCAACGGCGAATTGACCGGCTGCTGTCAACCACTCAGCTGGGCATCACCCTCTCTAGTCTGGCCCTGGGTTGGATTGCGGAAGCGACGATGGCAGTGGCGATCGCGCAGTTGATGGCGTCCCTGCCAGTGTCGGAGGGAACGACCCAAGTGCTGATCCATTCAGTAGCGGTGCCAGTGGCCTTTTTAACGATCGCCTATTTGCAAATAGTGTTGGGGGAGCTATGTCCGAAGTCGATGGCCCTGCTACATTCAGAACAACTGGCGAGGTTTTTAGCACCGCCAACTCTTAATATCGCGCGTTTGTTCAACCCATTCATATGGATACTCAATCAATCGACTCGCCTGCTATTGCGCCTCGCGGGCATTCAGTACGCCGGTCGTGGCTGGTATAACCAGGTAACGCCAGAAGAATTGCAGCTGATTATCTCTACTTCCACTGAGACTACAGGGTTGGAAGCAGAAGAAAGAGAACTGCTCAACAATGTATTTGAATTTGCCGAAGTATTAGCAGAAGAAGTAATGGTACCCCGCACTAGCATTACTGCAATTGGTCATGATGCCACATTCGGTACGCTGCTACAGGAAGTTGCCAATTCAGGTCACTCCCGCTATCCCGTGATGGGGGAATCTTTAGACGACATTCGCGGTATTATTTACTTCAAGAAACTGGCTTCCTCACTGGCTAACGGTGACTTGTCTCTGAATACAGCAATAGCACCTTGGATTCGTCCCGCCAGGTTTGTCTCAGAACAAAAACCCCTGAGTGAACTTCTGCCCCTGATGCAGCGATCGCATAGAGAGATGGTGATTGTCGTCGATGAATTTGGGGGTACTGCTGGGTTAGTCACTCTCTCAGATATCGTTGCCGAAATTATTGGTGAGGTTTCAGAACCTGCCGAAGACTTAACTCTGCAAATGCTCGACGAACAGACCTATTTAGTGCAGGCGCAGCTAGATATCGAAGAAGTTAATGAACTGTTGAATCTAGAATTGCCCCTGATAGATGAATACCAAACTCTCGGAGGATTCTTGATCTATCAGATGCAAAAAATTCCCAGCGTGGGCGAAACCTTCTCATACAATAATCTGGAAATGACTGTAGAGTCAGCATCAGGACCCCGCTTGCACCAAATTCGCATCCACCGTCTGGAATCAACAGTGAATCGGGAAACTGCTGCTGAAGATATTGTCCCCGATAATTCTGATGTCTGAAGGATATACTTTGAAAGGTATCGACTTGCGCTAAAGAGCTTCATTGCTGTCATTGCGAGGGGGGCTCTAGCAGCAGGAACGAGGGTTCGCTCAACTGGAAGACCCCCCGGCCTTCGCGGCGTTGCGTTTACGAAGTGCGCTACGCGCTGCGCTAGCGTGGCAATCTCCTACCCAGGGCGTGGAGATTGCTTGCCCTCCGGCGTCGGGCCGCTGCGCTAACGGGGGAGGGAAATTCCTCCTACTGACAATATTCCGGACAGTTTTTCAGGGGAGCTTGGAGGAAAGCTATCCACCCTGTAGACTGCGGTAGTAAACTTTCACCGCACCGATGGATAGCCTCAAGAGGATTATAACCAGTCTACTGGAGACTCTAGGCAATTTCCACAAACCCCAACGGCAGTTTCTACTGACCTTTCACGCCAGCCTCGTTACCTGGCGACCGCCTGGTAACGCGGGGGTTTGCGGCAAACAATACTCCGGACAGTTTTTAGACCCCAGAACCGCCACATAGCAAGGGTTGCTTGCATACTGGCATCATTCTCGTTCCCACGGCTCTGCCTGGGAACGCTTTGTCAGCCCCAAGGCTAGCTTGCCAAAAATGGCTCGGCGCGAGCCAAGGATTACGCTGCGAGCCAGAAGGCTACGTACAGCCAAAACGGTCCGGAGTATTGCTATATTTTAGTTATTCTTGAGCGATCGCCCCTGGCATCATCTCTTGGTTTGGTAACGCAGGACAACCCCACCTACAAGATTACTATAAAAATATCTGAATGGGAGTGCTGTCTTTAACCCTCACAAAGTAGCCAATGAATACGACTAACACTAACTACCGTTCCTTTTTAGGCCAGCGTAAAAGCCTTTCCGCTGGTTATGAATAACGAGGCTTACATAAGTTTGCTTGCTCTAACCATGAGCATCTGTCCTAGCGTCCTCACCGGTTTAGGCTACCGCCCGACTTGTGCATCGAAGTGCTTACTACAAACCTCCGTAAGCACTAAACTGCTTACTACAAACCTTTTTCTAGCCCATCGCACCCAGAGTGTTTTTCCACGATAGTTCCTTACCTAATATTTCCAGCGCTCTCCTCTCGGGGCCCTGAAACAACTTGCTATCTATCAGTTGTTCTAACACCTGCTGAGTCAGCTGGGAAGCAAAACTCCCCCCACTCCTTATTAAATGCGCATAATAACCCAGATGGGGGCGGTTCTCTTGATTCAGGTGAAAGCGATATATATCCTCATTGGTCATCTTAAAAACCGGTGTATAAACTGGGACCACGGCGCTGGGAATGCCATGCTTGCCATAAACTTTACTAGCACCTTGTTCTAAACTGCCAATCAGCACAACTCCCAAGATTACGCGGGTTTCGTTGATTAAATCCGGGGTAAACAGGGGGTCTGGTTCGCTAGAAAGACGGGGACCAATATTGGAAAATAATGGATTCTGCAGCTGGGAATTGTAAATAATGCCTACTGCCCAATGCCGCCCTTTTGCCTCTTCTAGTTTCAGAAAGCAGCCAAATCCATAATCATCTGGTTGAGGAGGGTGCTTTACTTCCAGCATATCATCCACCTGTACCAGATAGTCGCAGTGGGAATTGGATTTAACAACTTTGCCTAAACGGAGCTTCTGCATACATTTTGTTTGTCATACCATTTTGGATTTGGGAGCATCTCAATAGTATCAGCGATCGATGTCTCCGGAGTAGTGCGAATACGATGTCTCCCGACCGGGGGACACCGAAAGCTCTCCGGAGACATCGAAGGAGATCGGTTACCAGTTACCAGTGCTGGAAATCAGTTCGAGATGGAGCGCCGCGCCTGCGGCATGCTAGTCATTAAGTAACGCCTAGCTACCGTAGGTTGGTGGGTTTCGTGGGTCAACCCAACCTACAAGCGAAAGGTTGTAAACATGAATATTCATGTTTTGGCGTTGCACATTTTGGGGATGATGGTGGCTCTCGATGTTGTCAGTTGTCAGTTGTCAGTTGTAACAAGTTATTATTCATGAGACATGGTCGCTCTTACGATCCCAGTACGTGGTCAACATACATCCAGTCCTTGTGCAAGGCCTCATGTTTTTAGCTCGAAGGAGAGGTTTTGAACATGACTTGTTAGCTTTTTTAGCTCAACCGAGACAAAAAACTATACTTGTCAGCAAATAATACCATTTAACAGCGAACAGAGGACATCGATCGCAATGGTAAAGCCCGCGCAGGCGGGCTTTACCATTGCCCACCCTACCAACCGACCATTGACAACTGACAATGAATTAAGACATGCCTTGAATGAGGTAATCAAAGTAGGGGGCGACTTCGGTGGCTTCTTCGGCACTCAGGAGTGAGAGGGAAGCTTCTTTCAGGCAACGCATTGCTTCGGCCATTCCGGGCATGGGTACCCCGAGGGCATTATACATTTCCCTGGCACCAATTAGGCCAATGCTTTCGATCGGCTCCTTATCACCAGCGAGCATACCGTAGGTGATCAGACGCAGATACCAGCCATAGTCCCGCAGGCAGAGGGCTCTTTCCCGCTGACCGTTAGCATTTCCTCCAGGGGCGATGAAGTCGGGGCGCTTCTTCCACAGCTCTTTACTGGCACGATCGACAATCTTTTTCTCGTTTTCAGTTAGGGTTTCGACGATGCTCATCCGCTGTCCCCCGCTTTGCAAGAAGTTTTGGATGCTCTGGAGTTCGCCCGAACTGGGGTATCGCAGTTCGTTGTCGGCTTGGAGAATTACTTGGCTAACTACACTCATGATTATTGTGATATTAAGGATATCATTTGTAGTTTAACGGCTTCCGGGACAGAAATAAAGAGAGGAGAAAATGCTCGACAATCTTCACGACCGTCAGGAACCGTCAGACCAATGGCTTCGTTTCCGGAGACACCCACCCATGTCGTTGCCTTCCCGGCAACGACAAGGTGGGTGCTCTCGGAAACGCCAAGGGGATTTGGTTGAATGCACTGTCACCGATTTGAGCGTGAGGGGTGAGGGGGTGGGGCGCTTCGGGCAGCGGGTGGTGTTTGTGCCGGATACCCTGCCCGGCGATCGGGTACTGGTGCGTCTGGTGCGAGTCAAGCGCCAGTACGCCCACGGCAAGTTACACCAGTTGCTAGTTCCTTCCGGGGATCGGGTCCGTCCCAGCTGCATTGTGGCCGATAAATGTGGCGGTTGTCAGTGGCAGCATATTGATTATAGCTACCAGCTGCAAGCCAAGCGCAATCTGGTCGTGCAAAGTTTACAACGAATTGGGGGCATCTCTCAAGCAAAAGTGGATCCTGTTCTTACTGCTGACGCGCCCCTCAAATACCGCAATAAGGTTACTTATCCCTTGGGATTATCATCTATTGGTCAGGTCCAAGCTGGCTATTACCAAAAGGGCAGTCACAAGCTTGTTAATCTAAATCAATGTCCAGTACAGGACTCGCGCCTGCACCCACTGCTGGCAGAAGTGAAACTAGATATGCAGCGACTCGGTTGGCCAGTCTATTCCGATTTTTCGGTCGTTTCCGGGAGCACCCACCCTGTTGTGTCGCATCCTGCGCACAACATAGGTGGGTGCTCCGGAAACGAAAGTCCGCAGACCGTGGGGCGTCACCGGGGACAACTGCGCCACTTGGCCCTGCGCATTGGACGACGTACTGGTGAAATCTTGTTAACCTTGGTGGTAATTGATGGTAATTTACCTGGAATTAAGCAGCAGGCCCAAGAGTGGTTGCAGCGCTATCCCGGTTTAGTGGGCGTCTGTTTGAATTATAATCCCGATCGCACTAATGTCATATTTGGCAAAGAAACTCGCTGTCTTGCGGGACAAGCTTTTCTGCGAGAGGAGTTTGCCGGGTTGCAGTTCCAGCTCAGACCTGATACTTTTTTCCAAGTGAATACTGAAGCTGCTGAGGCCCTGTTACATATCATAGTCGAGGAATTGCAGTTGCAAGGGCATGAGCTGTTAGTTGATGCTTACTGCGGCATTGGTACCTTTACTTTACCCGATTCACGGCGGGTCGGGCAAGCGAATGTGCTGCGCACACGCTACGCGAACGGCTTGGAACTGCAGCCTGAAGCAATAGCACAAGCAGAAATTAATGTCAAGTTAAATCAGATTGAAAACGTGCAGTTTCAGGTAGGAAAGGTAGAGAAATTGTTACCGCAACTGGAAGTGATGCCTGATATAGTATTATTAGACCCGCCCCGCCAAGGGTGCGAACGCGCTGCGCGCGCGCTACGCGATCGGGCAGTTTTGTCAACTCTGCTGGAAATGAAACCCCAGCGCCTTGTCTATGTCAGTTGCAAACCCTCTACCCTGGCCCGGGATTTGCAGGTATTATGTGCAGATGGGGGTTATCAATTAAGTCGGGTACAACCTGCTGACTTTTTCCCCCAAACCTCTCACGTTGAAGGCGCCGCCTTTCTGGATCTTTGTAACGTAGGGCGGGCGGAATGCGCTGCGCGCACGCTACGCGGACGCCTTTAGTCAATTATTATTTCTAGGAATGACTATTGATGAAATTAAGTGAAATAGTAGATAAATTAGGAGATGCTGCTAACAATAATAGTCTAGCAGATATGAATCCGGAAATTACCGGCGTGGCCCCTGTAGATGCAGCGGCACCAAATACTCTCAGTTTTATTGAAGGTGCTAAGTTTGCCTCTCAGGTGGTCCGAACAGCAGCAAGTGCTTTGATTTTACCCCCAAAGTTAACACAAGCAGCAGCCGCTAGGGGGATTGCTTGGATTGCTACTCCTTCCCCGAGGTTATTATTTGCCCGGGCGATCGCCCTCTTCTACCAACCCTTCCGTCCCCAGGATAAAATTCATCCGACCGCAGTAATTGACTCATCTGCTAGAGTAGGAGAAAATGTTTATATTGGGGTCCATGCAGTCATCTCCTCTGGGGTCAAGATTGGCAAGGATGTTTGCATTAATGCTAATGTGGTAATCTATCCAGAGGTGGAGATAGGCGATCGCACCATTTTACATGCTAACTGCACCATCCACGAGCGATCGCGCCTGGGTGCAGATTGCGTAATTCACAGCGGTGCAGTGATTGGTGCAGAAGGTTTTGGCTTTGTGCCGACGGGGTCAGGCTGGTTGAAAATGGAGCAATCAGGTTGTACGGTATTAGAAGATGGGGTAGAGGTGGGTTGTAATAGCGCGATCGACCGGCCAGCGGTAGGAGAAACCAGGGTTGGTCGCAATAGCAAGATAGATAATTTGGTGCAAATTGGTCACGGTTGTCAGATTGGAGAAAATTGCGCGATCGCGGGTCAAGCAGCCATGGCAGGAGGTGTTAAACTGGGAAATAACGTGACTCTGGCAGGTCAAGTGGGCATTGCCAATGGGATAAGTATAGGAGATGGGGCGATCGCCTCGGCAAAAGCAGGAGTATACAGCGACGTACCACCAGGAGAAATTGTATCAGGTTACCCAGCTATTCCGCACAAAACTCATCTGAAAGCATCTGCCATTCACAAACGCCTCCCGGAAATTTATCAGATGCTGAAACGACTAGGACAGTGAAAATGGTAAGCAAAGATGTAAAAGAGATAAGGACTAAAGTCCTTACTACAAACAGTGAAAATGGCAAGCAAAGATGTAAAAGAGATTCTGAGGCCAGATACCCAGGCGATTTTGCTGCTATGTGCTAACTTTGGTCTACCTAGGGAAATAGAACCCCAACCTCTGACTCTGGGGGAGTACAATGATTTAGCTATGTGGTTGCGGAAAAATCAACTGCGACCAGCTGATTTGCTGACAACAGCTACTCAAAACAGATTAGACGATCTAGTAGAGACCAAGTTAAACCCCGATCGCCTGCTAGACCTGTTAGAAAGAAAAGCCATGTTAAAATTAGCGGTGAAAAGCTGGACTAATCATGGCATCTGGATCTTAGGACGCAGTGACTCAGAATATCCCCAGGGTCTGAAACAGCAGTTGAAGCATTTTGCCCCGGCAATTATCTATGGTGTGGGTAATATGGATTTACTCTCGGCGGGAGGATTAGCAGTTGTAGGTTCCCGTAATGTGGATCTGGAAGGAATTGAATACACCAAACTCCTGGTCCAAACTTGTGCTGCACAAAACATGCAAATAGTTTCTGGCGGGGCGCGGGGGGTGGATATAACGGCGATGCTGGGAGTTTTATCAGCGGGGGGGACCGCTGTCGGGGTGCTAGCCGATCGCTTAATTAAAGCACATGTTAATGGTTTTTATCGCCCTGGGATCCGGGAAGGGAGACTAACTCTGGTTTCGGTTTATGACCCTGAAGATGAGTTTGAGGCCGGTAAGGCGATCTGTCGGAATAAATATATTTATAGTTTAGCAGAATATGCTATAGTAGTGAGTGCTGCATTTGGGAGAGGTGGCACTTGGATTGGGGCGACGGAAACCTTAAAACGGGAAAACAGCGTTCCTATCTTTGTCAGAATGCAGGGAAATGTCCCCGAAGGCAATCAGCAGCTAATCAAGCAGGGGGCAAAACCTTTCCCAGAAACACCTTGGCAGGGTTCTCTCCAGGCACTGTTGGCAAATGCAGCACAATGCGAATTGTGAATTGCTGCGGATATGTTAGATAAGTAGAAATCAGATCGTATCTCCTCACCTATGTTTAATGACATGCTTCCGTTTCACTTGGCTCTGAATAATACGGCGATCGCCGGTACATCTTTGTGGTCCCTAGCCCTGTATTTGGGCTTCTCCCCAGTGGGCAACTGGATAGCGGAACAGCTTAACCGCTGGTTTAACTTCGCCGAGCGATCGCTCTACACATCAGCTGAAGAATTTGAAAGAACCCGTCAGGCTAGAGAATCCCAAAATTTCTTCTACGCCTCAGTTTTCAGCATTATTCCGTTTCTGATCGCTGGTGGTTTGTGCAATTACGGGATCGAAATTACTTTAGGTCGCAGCTGGTCAATTAGTATGGGTTTACTTGCTTGTGTCTGCTGCGGCCTGTACGAGTTGGCTGCCCGAGATAGTCGTTCGTAGATAGTCGTTCATAGTAAGCACTTTAGTGCTTACTAGGCGCAAAGCGCCTAGTAAGGAGGGATGATGCCCTTGTTTGCACATAACTGAAACCGGCTTTTAGTCTAGGTTTAAGACTTCTGCAACTATGCCCATCATCCCGTAATTGTGCAACGCCTATAAAAGACTATTACGTTACATTACAATGAAATCCCCGGCATCAATGTGGGTCGGATCAATGCCACGTAGGGTGTGCGTTACAGTGAAATCCTCGGCATTAATCTGGGTCGGATCAATGCCATATAGGATCCTCTCTTCACAGCACCAAGGCCCCTCACAAAAACCCAAGGAGACCCATTTGCGGGAACTCCACCTGAATAAAAACTTCCTGAGTTGTCAAAAATGGAAAAAGCTGCTATCCTAGGATTGGCAGGGGTTTTGGGAGATTTGGTCGCGAGGAGATGGTTAATCAGATCGCCTGTATATCCTCTCTTCACAGCACCAAGGCCCCTCACAAAAACCCAAGGAGACCCATTTGCAGCCCTACCTGACGGGATTGAGGGAGTTACGTCAATCCCGGCTGGAAATTGTTTCAGAAACTGAAAAGAAACCAATCTAACCTACAAAAGAGAAAGATAAGATAATGTCAACACAAACCCTCAATGCAGATGATTATAAAGCCCTGGAGGTTCTCTATGACAGCACTGGTGGAGATAATTGGACGAACAATACAGGCTGGACAGACTGGGATTTCAGCAGCGAAACTCCCCCCGATGCTGGTGTTGTTGACCAGTGGCATGGAGTGACGGTAGAGGGCTTACGGGTGACGGGAATCGATCTAGGCTCCAACTCCCTGAGCGGTACGCTCCCCTCTGAGTTAGGCTCCCTCGGCAGTTTGCAACACCTCCAAATAAATAAAAACTTCCTGAGCGGTACGCTCCCCTCTGAGTTAGGTGAGCTCAGCAATTTGGAAACCCTATATCTGAATGATAACGACCTGAGCGGTACGCTCCCCTCTGAGTTAGGTGAGCTCAGCAATTTGCAAACCCTCAGGGTGGCCAAGAACTCCCTGAGCGGTACGCTCCCCTCCTGGTTAGGCTCCCTCAGCAATTTGCAACACATCCACCTGAATGATAACGACCTGAGCGGTACGCTCCCCTCTGAGTTAGGTGAACTCAGCAATTTGCAAAAACTCCGCCTGTACAAGAACGAGCTGACAGGTACGCTCCCCTCTGAGTTAGGTGAGCTCAGCAATTTGCAAATCCTCGGGGTGGCCAAGAACGACCTGGACGGTACGCTCCCCTCTGAGTTAGGTGAGCTCAGCAGTTTGAAATTCCTCTACCTGTACAAGAACGACCTGAGCGGTACGCTCCCCTCTGAGTTAAACTCCTTCAGCAAATTGCAACACCTCTGGCTGTACGACAACTCCCTGAGCGGTACGATCCCCGAAAGTATCAACAGTGTGCCAAACAAACGATTGGAAAACCCTCCCTATGTGAAAACTCCAATTTCAGACGTGGATGCTACTTCCGGTGAGAACTTCAGCCTCAATGTCAGCGGGAACTTCGGCGACATTAACAACAACATTACTAGCTACAGCGCCGAGGGTTTGCCAAAAGGTTTAACTATTGACTCCAATAGTGGGACGATCGGCGGCACCCCTACTACTGAGGGCATTTCTATCGTGACGGTAACTGCATCGGATGCTAAGGGAGGCGAGGTAGAAGATGAATTTTATATTGCGGTATCGCCTCCCTTCTAATCTCAATGCAGAAGATTATGCAGCCCTGAAGGCTCTGTATAACAGCACTGGTGGAAATAATTGGACGAATAATGAAGGCTGGAATGTCAGCAGCGAAACTCTCCCCGATGCTGATGATGTTGGCCAGTGGCATGGGCTGACAGTAGAGGGCAAACGGGTGACGGGAATCAACCTGGACGACAACAACCTGAGCGGTACGCTCCCCTCTGAGTTAGGTGATCTCAGCAATTTGCAACACCTCTGGCTGAACAACAACTCCCTGAGCGGTACGCTCCCCTCTGAGTTAGGCTCCCTCACCAATTTGCAAGTCCTCCATTTGGATAACGACGACCTGAGCGGTACGCTCCCCTCTGAGTTAGGCTCCCTCGGAAATGTGCAAGACCTCGAACTGGACCACAACTCCGTGAGCGGTACGCTCCCCTCTGAGTTAGGCTCCCTCGGAAATGTGCAAGACCTCGAACTGGACCACAACTCCGTGAGCGGTATGATACCCTCTGAGTTAGGCTCCCTCGGAAATGTGCAAGACTTAGACTTGGGCAACAACTTCCTGACCGGTATGATACCCTCTGAGTTAGGCTCCCTCGGAAATGTGCAACACTTAGATGTGGGCAACAACTTCCTGACCGGTATAATACCCGACAGTATCGACACTTTGTCAGGAGTAGACAAAGTGTTGGAAAACCCTCCCTATGTGGAAACTCAAATTCCCGACATGGATGCTATTTCCGGTCAGAACTTCAGCCTCAATGTCAGCGGGAACTTCGGCGACATTAACAACAACATTACTAGCTACAGCGCCGAGGGTTTGCCAAACGGTTTAACTATTGACTCCAGTAGTGGGGAGATCAGCGGCACTCCTACTAATACTGAGGGCAATTTTACCGTGACGGTAACTGCATCGGATAGTGCGGGAGGCCAGGTAGAAGATGAATTTAATATTGTGGTATCGCCTATGCTGGATGGCGATGATTATGCAGCCCTGAACGCTCTGTATAACAGCACTGGTGGAGATAATTGGACGAACAATACAGGCTGGGATTTCAGCAGCGAAACTCCCCCCTCTGCTAATGTTGTTAGTCGCTGGCATGGGGTGACGGTAGTGCGCTCACGGGTGACGAAAATCGAACTGGACGACAACAACCTGAACGGTACGCTCCCCTCCGAGTTAGGTTCCCTCAGCAACTTGCAAACCCTCGACCTGGAGGACAACTCCCTGAGCGGTACGATCCCCTCTGAGTTAGGCGACCTCACCAATTTGCTTGAACTCGACCTGGAGGACAGCTCCCTGAGCGGTGAGATCCCCTCTTGGTTGGGCTCCCTCACCAATTTGCAAATCCTCGACCTGGACGACAACTCCCTGAGCGGTACGATCCCCTCTGAGTTAGGCGACCTCACCAATTTGCTTGAACTCGACCTGGAGGACAGCTCCCTGAGCGGTGAGATCCCCTCTTGGTTGGGCTCCCTCACCAATTTGCAAATCCTCGACCTGGACGACAACTCCCTGAGCGGTACGATCCCCTCTGAGTTAGGCTTCCTTAGCAATTTGCAAACCCTCGACCTGCACAACAACCGCCTGAGCGGTACGATCCCCTCTGAGTTAGGCTTCCTTAGCAATTTGCAAACCCTCGACCTGGAAAACCCTCCCTATGTGAAAACCGAGATTGACGACTGGAATGCTACTTCCGGTGAGAACTTCTTCCTCAATGTCAGCGGGAACTTCGGCGACATTAACAACAACATTACTAGCTACAGCGCCGAGGGTTTGCCAAAGGGTTTAACTATTGACTCCAGTAGTGGGACGATCAGCGGCACTCCTACTAATACTGAGGGCAATTTTATCGTGACGGTAACTGCATCGGATGCGGTAGGCGAGGTAAAAGATGAATTTAATATTGACGTTGACGTTCTCAATGTTAATGATTATGCAGCCCTGAAGGCTCTCATAGAGAGCATTGATGAAGATGATTGGAATGATAAGATAGGCTGGGAAGACTGGGATTTCAGCAGCCAAACTCCCCCCTTTGCTTCTGATGTTAATCGGTGGCGTGGGGTGACGGTAGTGGGCTCACGGGTGACGGAAATCAACCTGGACAACAACAACCTGAGCGGTACGCTCCCCTCTGAGTTAGGTTCCCTCAGCAATTTGCAAACCCTCGACCTGGAGGACAACAACCTGAGCGGTACGCTCCCCTCTGAGTTAGGCTCCCTCACCAATTTGCTTGAACTCGACCTGGAGGACAACAACCTGAGCGGTACGCTCCCCTCTGAGTTAGGCTCCCTCAGCAAATTGGAAATCCTCGCTCTGGCCAGGAATTCCCTGAGCGGTACGCTCCCCTCTGAGTTAGGTTCCCTCAGCAATTTGCAAACCCTCGACCTGGCCAGGAATTCCCTGAGCGGTACGCTCCCCGCTGAGTTAGGCGACCTCAGCAATTTGAAAACCCGCAGACTGGAAAACCCTCCCTATGTGGAAACTGAGATTGACGACGTGGATGCTACTTACCGTTCGCAGTTCAACCTCAATGTCAGCGGGAACTTCGGCGACATTAACAACAACATTAGGGACTTGCGGGAAAATAAGATACCAGTCAATAGGGGACAATGGTGATATCCCATTTGGGCAAGTTTTCAGAGCGTTGCCAAAAGACTTTGTAGGGTTTTAAGGCATCTGCTAAGACTTTAACCCCAGTTTCATAGGTAGTTGTGACCAAATTAACAATCGGTTTAATACCTTTCCAGGTCATATTGCTAGCCCATTTAACTGCCGTTTCAACTGAATCTAAGATAGCTCCGTTCCAATAGTTTTCCAGTGCCGCCCAACACCGCTCAATCTGGTTGTATTTGCTGTGATACGGAGGGTAGTAAATCAGTCTAATTTTCATCCCAGTGGTTTGGGAAAACTCAACCATGCGCTCGAGCAATTGCGTGCGGTCACTGCGAGTTGCAGAGCCTCCATCCAAATCAATCGCTAACTCTTTGAGATGGGAGTAATGATTTTGATTGTCTTGCCACCAAGCTGATAAGCAATCGACAATAAAATCACTGGTTTCTGCCGATTGACCAAAGTAAATCGAAAGTTGGTCAGTTTCAGTGTTCAAAATGCCAAATGGGACTAAAACTGCTTGCCACTCTGTATCGTGGTCCAAAGCCTGTTTTGCCTCTAGTCCCCGGTCTTTGCCCCCTCGTGAGAGGTTGCCAATTTTGACCTTGGCCTTGCTATCAATTGAGAGTCTCAAGCACTCAGGATTGTCATCAGTAGCTTGGTTCTGACGGAAGACATTCTCGAAAATTGCATCTGTTTCGGGAATCTTCTTTAACGGTGTTGTCTTTTTTGTTTTTTTTAGACTATATCCAAGCCGATTGAGAATCTCTCCGATGGTTTGACGACTGGGCAGTTGCCAATTCTCATACCCCTTCTCCTCAATTAAAGCTTCTCGCACTGATCGGGCACTGATACGCGAATATAACAAAGAAGATTGAAATTTGGGGTCGGCTTGCGCTTGAGCATCGACCAAGGCTCGTATATCTGCTTCCAAGTTGGGAAGATTCTCTTCGCTCTTGTGCCTCCCTCTTGCTCCATAGTTATCTACACACACAATCCCTGTTCGCCTCTCATTTAGACCGAGTTGGACACTGTGGCGATTCCAACCCATCTGAGTCTCTGTTTTCCGAGCTGAACCCTCGAAGTAATCGGAGGCCACTTTGGCCATGTAGTCCCTCTTTTTGTGACCTGTTAGCTTCTTGGCGGCATCCTTGAAAGTGGCCTTGACTTGTTTGGTTAGCATTTATACTCTATACCTCGGAGAGCGGGTTTGCAACAGAACTATACGACTCCTTTGCTATCCTCTATGATAATTGGTATCTTATTTTCCCGCAAGTCCCTTACTAGCTACAGCGCCAGCGGTTTGCCACAGGGTTTAACTATTGACTCCAGTAATGGGGAGATCAGCGGCACCCCTACTAAGAAGGGCGAGTTTACCGTGACGGTAACTGCATCGGATGCGGTAGGCGAGGTAGAAGATGAATTCAATATTGCGGTATCGACTGTCTATCGGAAAACTCAAATTCCCGATGTCGAGACTAATTTCGGTAATAACTTCAACCTTAATGTAAGCGGAAACTTCGGCTTCGTTAGTAGCTACGACGCCAATGGTTTGCCAAAGGGTTTAACCATTGACTCCAGTAGTGGGGCGATCAGCGGCGCCCCTACTAAGTCGGGCAATTTTACCGTGACGGTAATTGCATCGGATCAGGGGAATAATGAGGTAAAAGATAAATTCAATATTGCGGTATCGTCTCGCAACTCCAGCACCGTGCTTAAGCCTTTCCTCTTCGGGCTCCGGTTGACCAATTTGTACATCGGCGACTTTAATGGGGACAAGAAAAGCGATATCCTCCGTCAAGAAAAGTGGTTTCGGGACAACGATAACAAGCTGACTGCTCAAGTAATCTTCTCCAAAGGCGACGGCCAATTTACCGCCAGCACCCTGCCTGAGAGTTTCGCTCTCAAGGGCGACGAAACCAATTTGTACATCGGCGACTTTGATGGGGACGGTAAAAGCGATATCCTCCGTCAAGAAAAGGGCCGTTGGGACGAAGATAAAGGGACTGCTCATGTACTCTTATCCGAAGGCGACGGCACCTTTACCCCCAGCCCCCTGGGTTTCGCTCTCAAGGGCAATTTGTACATCGGCGACTTTGATGGGGACGGTAAAAGCGATATCCTCCGTCAAAAGGGCATTGCAATTGCTGATTTACTCTTATCCGAAGGCAACGGCACCTTTACCCGCAGCCGCCTGGATAAGAGTTTCGCTCTCGACAGCGACGAAACCAATTTGTACATCGGCGACTTTAATGGAGACGGTAAAAGCGATATCCTCCGTCAAGAAAATGGCCGTTGGGACGAAAATGAAGAGACTGCTCATGTACTCTTATCCCAAGGCGACGGCCAATTTAGCCGCAGCCCCCTGGATGAGAGTTTCGCTCTCGACGGCGACGAAACCAATTTGTACATCGGCGACTTTAATGGGGACAAGAAAAGCGATATCCTCCGTCAAGAAAAGGGCAATGGAAATAACAATCATGTACTCTTATCCCAAGGCGACGGCCAATTTAGCCGCATCTCCCTGGGTTTCGATCTCGAGTACGACCTTTTGTATGTAGAAGATTTGGATGCTGATGGCAAGGATGAGATTCTGGTTCACGAAGAATCTCGCCTTTCCCAACCAAATCGGTCCCGCATCATGAGGGTATTGTCCTTGAATGATGATGGGGAAAATTTCACCGAAGCTCTGCTCCCCTCAGCGCCTCAGGTTTACGGTCAAGGCGGGCAACTGTAAGTACATGGACAAAATTAATTTCACACACTCTCTCGCGCTAGTCTCCATATCCGGAGCATGTCGCCCATGGCTATGTGCAATTATTTTTGTCTAACTACTTATATTGCCGATTATAAGGGCAATGGGCAAAACGATGATATTCTGGTTCAGCGTTCTGGAAATGACCACGGGCTGCTATACAGCGTTACCCTGGGGAGCAATGACCACCTTCAAGGGGGAGCAGGAAACGATTCTCTCTCAGGGGGTAATGGAAACGACGGGCTTTACGGATACAGGGGCAACGACAGCCTCTTAGGGGACAACGGTAATGATACCCTCCGTGGCGGAGATGGAGACGATCTCCTCAACGGGGGTAAGGGACGCGACATGCTTTACGGCGATGCGGGCAGTGATACTTTTGTCTTGGCCCCGGACATGGGCTGGGATACCATCGGCGACTTTAAGGATGACACGGACTTGATCCGGTTAGAAGGAGGCTTGAGTTTTGCTGATTTAGAAATTGTCAAGATGGGCAGCTCGACTTCCATTGAGGTCCAGGCTACTGGGGAAGTGTTGGCAATTTTGTCGGGAATCAATTCTGGGCAAATTGGTGCTCCTGATTTTGTTTAGTTACGGTAACGCCGTTGTTCTTCCTGGGGGGCTCTTTGACCGCTATTCTAGGGAACACTAGCGGATCCCCCCCCCTCAGCGATCGGGTGCGGTCAAAACCGGTTGGTAGGAAGCATCCCCAAACTCGGCTGGCAACCGCCCCATCGATTTACAGAACAGGTCTTGGGTAGCTCATTCGTGGAGTTGATTACAATTTCTTATCGCTTACGGATTCTGCGATCAAAAATCCTGATCGGCAAAGGCTTGACAAGTGGAAGCTACTATTTAATTTAAGGTGATCTTAGGGCGAAAGAGCGCGATCGTGGCGCGTAGATCTGATAACGATTTTTTATCGTAAACAAAGTACTGAATAAGAAATTTTAATCTACAGACTCTTGACAAACGTGCGGTCGTGATTCACGATAAACTTATTCCGAAAAAAAGTAATCTTTAAAGGGGCAGTTTATCCGTTCTGCCCTTTTCTAACAACGTGACAACTCTTAATTGCTACATCCCGGCGCCTGCGCGCTGAGGTACACGCGGAGAGGAGAGCAGCCGTGGGAACGAGGGGTCCGGCTACATGAACAAATGCGTTGGCTCCCTCAGCAATTTGCAATTCCTCGGCCTGTCCAAGAACTCCCTGAGCGGTACGCTCCCCTCGGAGTTAGGCTCCCTCAGTAATTTGCAAAAGCTCTACCTGTACAACAACTCCTTGAGTGGTACGATCCCCGACAGTATCAACGCTTTGTCAGTAAAGAAAGGATTGGAAAACCCTCCCTGTGGAAACTCCAATTTTCGACAACCAAGAAATATTGGGTTCTGCTTGGGGACGTACTACCCAGGACATAATTTCCCCGATTTGACTAGAGCGTCGGTCCATTAATAATACTTGACAAATTTCAACTACTGTGCATGCACGAAAACTACGTATATTATCGTAAAAATATCTGGCCTTCACTCCCTCTGGACATCATGATTTTATCCAAAATCTGTTCTACTGAACTGGCGATCGGGCATATACACAGTTTCATTTTTTTGTCAACCCCCTCTACTGGACCGACGCTCTAGGGATGAGGAACTAGAGGCTCCCAAACCCATAAATTCAACTCGCCAAATAAGGTACTATATCTGAAGTTCAGAAATTAGATGCGTTTGCCCTGAGCGGGCCCCAGTTCCTCAAACACAAGTTCCGCTAGCTTTTCTGCGGCCCCTGGCTGACCGCGCACGGCCCGCAGGAGATCGGCCATCTGTTCCAACTTCTCAGGATGGGCCAAAAAGTCCAAAACCAATGCGGCCATATCCCGGGACTGAAGCTGACCAACTAATTCAGGGACGATCGCCTCACCGGCCCAAATATTCGGCCAAGCAAATAAGCGTCCTTGTCGGAGAACCAACCAATTAATTAATTTAGCAAAAGCCGAACCGAGAAAAGGCAAATTAGCCAGCAGTCCGGGTAACCCATCCCAGGCCCGCATGGCATCCAACTGCTGGGTGGGCAGGAACACAATCATCGGCACAGCTAAGGCCCCCAATTCCGCCGTATTCGCCCCCACCGTAGTCAAACATAACATGCATTGGCATAAGAGATCGTAAGCGGGAAATTCAGTCCAAAGTTCCACCAGTAAACCAGTTGGGGTTTGCAAACAAGGGCGATTTTTCGGACCGGACGCGGGCCGATCGCCTGCCATGACCAACTCGGCAACCCCGGTCGGCCATTGTTGAATTAAAGGATTGCGATCGGGGTCAGCAAAACCTGCTAAAGTTTCCACATCCAAGGTTGGTGCCACAGGGATGGCGAACCGAGTTGTCCGACGCAGCTTGTAAATATCCTGGGCAACTGCTAAGATTAAGGGAACGCCCTGATATAGCTTGGCAGGTTTTGACCCAGGCAGCAATCCAATCAATTCTGATGCATGGGGTTCGACCAGGGGATCGTGTCCGAGAGTACCACCATGCTGCGCTTCCGCGCGCAGCATG
Organism: Hormoscilla sp. GUM202; assembly: GCA_005518205.2. GTDB lineage: Bacteria > Cyanobacteriota > Cyanobacteriia > Cyanobacteriales > Desertifilaceae > Hormoscilla. The sequence goes on along the minus strand of RFFC02000050.1, from coordinate 8,721 downwards.
GGTGGTATCTCTGGACACGAAAGCTTCTTTGCTGCCACCTCGGCCATCAAGTCCCCAACCACAGTAAACTTACGAGCAAATTTGGGCTTGACAGGGGCAGCAATCTCTGGTTTAATGACTCCAAAGCGATCGATAAAACCATGCCAGCGGGCCTCCCATTCGGCATAAACCACAGTGCGATAACCCAGTCGCCTGCCAATAATCACCGGAAAAAATTGATCGCCTCCCAAGAAAACCACCACACCCCGGTCACTCCAGTCCCAATTGTCCGCCGTTTTCCCCCAAAGTAAAAATGGGATCAAATGTGCGGGTGCTTGTACCCGGTCAACTTCAGGATAGTCAAGGGCGATCGCGGCCTCTTTTCCAGTAGCATGGGGACAAGGAGACAGGACCACCGAGATCCGCAGGCGATCGCTCTTATATTTGCGCAAAGCTTGCACGACAGGGCGCACCCAAGTAGTCACTTCTCCCGGTCCATTAGAGAGAATCAAAATATCAGCTATTGAATTTGAGACATTTATGGACATTATCGAAGCAGTAAAAAACAGCGACCTCTCTTCAGTAAACACCTTGATTGACCGGGGTGCAGATGTCAACATCAAAGATGACTCAGAAGGTTTCACCCCCTCGATTTTTCGGGCCGTCCGCGGACCGATCCTCGCCGCCGCAACTGGTAATCCTGACATCCTCCAAGCATTATTAGCTGCTGGTGCCGATGTCAATGAGGCCGACAATGACAGTTGGACTCCCTTGATGGAAGCTGCTGCTACTGGTAATATGGATATCGTGGAAATTCTCCTAGCCGCTGGTGCTGACGTGAATGCTAAAACTAACTTCGGCATGACCGCTTTGATGACTGCTGCTGCCAAAGGTCATCGGGCGATCGCCCAAACCCTATTAGACCGAGGTGCGGACTTCAAGGCTAAGGATAACAACAGTTGGACCGCCCTAATTTGGGCTGCCTCAGAAAAGCAAACTGAAATAGTAGAATTACTAAAACTTGCCCGATTTTTCGGGCCGTCCGCGGACCGATCGCAGCAAGCTAAAGGCTAATTGCGAATGGCTAATTGCGAATTGAAAATTGTGAATAGATATGAATAAATCATCAATAATTCTCAATTCTCCCTTCTCAATTCTCCCTTCTCAACCCACAAACCCCTGCCAAATTCTCTGGGCCGTATTTCTGATGAAAGAATTAGGGGATAGCATTTGACGGAGGGCCGCGAGCATGATTTGGGAAGAAAAAAACATCAACACCCGCTTCACGATCGCCTTAGTTGGCCAGGGCAAAACCACCGCCAAACAACCAGAGGCGATCGCCTGGGGAGTATTATCCTCCAGAGAGGCGATCGCATTACTCAGAGTCGGCAGCCAAACCAGCACCACAGACAGTCCCCAAGCCAACCAATTAATAAATTGCCTGCTTTTCAATTCCAGGGTACTTAACAATTGATTAATCAGCCAATGGTGGGTAGCCACAATCTCCAAACAGTAAAAATGTTGTAGATAATCCCGACGCACTTGATTGAGCACATCTCCATCCGCAGACACTACTGTCCGCAACACAAATTGCCCCTGTCTACCTCCCATCTGTTGACTGTCTTGCTGGTCAACATAGTAGGTACAAAAGGTAAGTCCAGACTGAATGCGATTTAACCTCCCCTCATCGAACAGCACCAACTTTTGCAGTGAGGCCACCAAACGCCAGGGAATTTGCAACCGTTCTCCCTGATATCGGGCTGCTTGAATTGCCTGTAACATTGACTGATTCAAATAGAAAATAAACTCCCCCTCTTCTATGCTGATACATTGAGCAAGATAATTATCTTGCTCTCGTTGAAACTGCTCTAAAAACCACCCGAAAATTTTTTCAATCACCTGCCGAATCCTCGATCGCCTCGATCTGCATCTAAATAAAATGTCGGCAAATCTATACCCGTACTCCCCTGAATCCCCGCACTCCGCTGAATAATATTTTGCACTATACTCACCATAAAGTATAACACTCTCCGCCACTGCTGTTCTCCTGATGACACTCCCTCACTGTGGATACTTATGATCGTCTGCCTGAAATCATTTGTCAGCAGTTGCTCGTGGTAGCGGTTGATAATATCCCCATCCAGCTGCATTATCGTTTGGGCATAGATAATGTCCGTCGTTTCCGATTGCAAATCCGTGCTATCGATCGCCGTTTTCAGTTCCATTATTTTCCGCAAACCCCGTAGAAATTTTCCATTATCTAGCAGTTTTTGCAACTCCTTTTGATCCTTAGGATCCCCTGGATTTGGCAGCCTTTCCTGGAGATCAAACATATCTGAACTCGGGTCTTGCAGCACCTGACAATACTCCCAACCTAGTTTTTTGCGTAAGTTTCTGTAACGAGGGTATAAAGCTGGTGGTATTTGCCTATCTACAAAGTATCTGTTGTCCATTTCCGAAATAGGAATTTCATAGATTTGTTGATACGCCTCCTCTGGAATAAACTTGCTTCCCGTAATCTGAGCCACTATCATCGTGTTTACCTCTAGAGTTGTGATGTCATTCATCACATCCCCCAAGGACTGGATAAATTCCTTAAACCTTTCCTGCAGCCTATCGATTTCCTTCTCAACTTTACCTTTTTTTACCTTCTCTATCTCCGTATGCTTCTTTAGCACCATTTATCTCCTGACTTGGTAACTGGGAACATCCCAATGAAACAATTTTCCTTGTTAAGAGGCTCACGCCTGGGAACACACGGCACTCTCTATTACGCGCTAATTTTCAATTGCTTAAGAAGCAAAACACCAGATGCACCCTGATAACTTTCCTCTAGCTAATTGCTAATTGCTATTGCCTGAATCAATAATCAACCATTCACCCTTCACCATTCTCAGTAATTGTCAGCATTCAGCGAGCTATTTCTTCGGGATGCTAGCTGCAGCGCAGCCGCTGCGCTGACGCAAAAACCCCGAAGACATCGATGAAAGCTTACCTTTTCTTCTGCTAACGCTTTTTCTTTATCTGCGGCGAGCCAGAAGGGGGATCTGCCAGTTCTAGATCTGCAAATGAATCCTCTAAATTCCCTGCATTTACATCATCGGAGAACAGCGCATCCAGTTCATCTGTCCCTTTGCTCCCATAATTTAGATCCTCCTCCTGGTCGGAATCTGCAAACAATTCCGCCAAGGGGTCAAATGCCGCTTCACCTTTGAAAGCACAAGCTTGAGCCGCTAGCGGGTCACCCGACTCTTCATCATAGCTGCTATTGTCCCCTGCTGTTGCTGTCGCCTTTTTGGTCCCATTCCCCTGGGGTACCGTTCCGGAAAAATCGGACCACAGTTCTGGTTGTTCGCCAAGCAGATCCACGTCGAACTCATCTAAGGCATGAGAGTCTGACCTATTGAACATTCCATCGGGCGACCCTGGTGCCTGGGATGCTTCTGTGGCGGTCTCATCCTCCTCATCTGTTGGCCATTCCGTTGCTGCTAACTCTTCTGCTAAAGACATTTCTGACTCTACTGCCGAATAGTCATCCTGCAAATCCCCATGCCTGCCCCATTCCGATTTTTTCGGAACGGTATCTGACCCTGTTTCCCAGGAAGTTTCCGGTTCTTCCCAGTTTGCTGCTAACTCATCTTCGGCAGTACCCATCATATCAGCGGATGATTCGGGAAGTTTATCTAGCGGCCCGTTTCCGAGAGTGCCCACCCATGTCGTGCGCGGTCCCGACACGACAGGGTGGGCATCTCTGGAAACGGGCCTGTGATTTACCATAAGACCTGCATCTGCTTCTGTGTTCGACCGTAACTCAGTCCCATCCCAGCTGGGTGCTAACTCCCGTTCCGTTTCCAACACACCCAGAATCTCGGCTGTTTCGTCCTCTTTTGCCAGTGTGGACCCTGACTCTTCTGTCTCCAAGGCACCCATAATCTCTACTTCTGAGTCCTCTGTTGATTCCTCTATTACCTGTTCATCCTCATCGGTTAGTGACTCAACTAATGTCTCTGCCAAGAGGTCGGGTTCTATTGCTTCTGGTTCCGGTTCATCTTCCCATAATTCGGTCTCATCCCAGCTTGATGCTAACTGTTCTGTCCCATCCATCATCTCTAATTCCGGGTCTTCTGTTACTGGTTCTGACTCCAGTATTGACTCAACTAATGCCTCGGGGTCGGCATCTATTGCTGTTGATTCCGACATTACCGGTTCTTCCGAGGGGGTAGTTTCCGGTAATTCGGTCTCATCCCAGCTTGATGCTAACTCTTGGGACTCCTCGAACTCGTCGGCCATCGGAGAAGTAGTTGCAACATCTAGATCTAGATCTACTAGTGCTTCTGACGGAGTCAGATCGCCGGACGCCGCTGCTTCATCTGAGCCCCATGCCCCTGCTGCCGCTGCCACCGCCGTTCCTACTACTGCCGCTGTTCCTGCTACCACTGCTGCTGTCTTCAGGGCCGAATTTTCCCTCACGTTTTCTGTTGAGGGTACTGCTATTTCTGGATCTCCCGTGAAGGCCACGCCATCTGTGGTCTGTGTCCCCCCCCTCGTTCCCACGGCGAAGCCTGGGAACGTGCTTTTAGCGCTCCCAGGAGACGCCGCACCGAGGGACACAGATGGATCTAAATCGAAGGCCGCCAGCACTTCTGGGTCATGCTCTTCACTAGAGGTTACTTCCTGTTCTCTTTCTGTCCCACCTGTCACTCCTGTAGTAACTGGTTCCGATCTTGCTACTACTGGCTTCAGTTCCTCTTTTCTTTCCCTCAGGTCTGGCGCTGAAAAAGCTGCCGGTCGAGGGCTGCTGCCAGAGGCGAGCGCATCTGGTTGTATACTTTTTAGTTCTGACGAATGGGTTTTGCTGTCGGTAACCACTACCGTCTGCTGTGTCATTCCCACCCACAGCTCCAGCAGTTTCTGTAAACTGGAGATATTTCTTTCTATTATTTGCCCGCTTGCCTGCATCTGGCTGACGTGGAAATCCCGCAGTTCGGCAAACTTCCCGCCTTTGAGGAATTCGCTCCCGATTTCCGTTTCGATCTTGCCCTCTACAATGTTGAGCCTAGTGCGCATTATCTCCCCTGAATCCCCCTTCTCCCTTATCTGGGAAGCAGTCTCGGGGTCTGACGAGGCGATCGTAGTTGTGATTTCCAACTCGATCGACTGTCCTAATGCCGTTTTCAGGGCCTCTACTATTCTACCTTCCTTGAGCGCTGCTTTGAACTCTTCGCTTGTTGCTGCCATGACGATTTCCCCTTCCAATATATCGGGCTCTTTTTCCCTCCGGCGTATGATGCCAGAAGTTCGTGTTGATTTAGTCTTCGGTGGGGCAGGGGCGAAATCATTAGTCGCACCACCCCCTCCCGAGCGGTGCGACTACGATGTTTCCCGAGTAGTGCGGCGCTCCCGAGAAACATCAAGCTCCCGGGAGACACAGCACCAGGAGACACGGCACCCCCACCTGTTGCTTAATAGCCTACCTGTACAGTAGTTCCTTGGACAGATCCTTACCCTTGGCCCCGCCAGTGCCAGTTTACCATTGCTAGCCCTCTGACCGCGAGCCAAGCTTGTTTTCTATCTTATCCTATTTTACAGAGAGTTTAAAATTATTATGTTAGAGAGCTTATTTGCTGATGCCAGTCTGAGACTGGAAAAAGCCTTAAAACATGCGGAAATTTCCCCTGATGCGATCGATCGTTTAAAGTTTCCCAAGGCTAGTTTAAGAGTGTCAATCCCGGTGCGCCTGGATGATGGTTCCTTGCGGGTTTTTCAGGGCTATCGGGTCCGGTATGATGATACCAGGGGACCGACGAAGGGGGGCATCCGCTATCATCCTAATGTAAACATGGATGAGGTGCAATCCTTGGCTTTTTGGATGACCTTTGAGTGTGCGGTGCTAAATTTGCCCCCTCGTTCCCAGGCTCTGCCTGGGAACGTAAGGGGCCAAGCATCACGGTCAACCCCAAGGAGTTGTCACGGCTGGAGTTGGAACGGTTGTCTCGGGGCTATATCGATGCGATCGCCGACTTTATTGACCCCGATATTGCAGTTTTTTTCTCCATCTTATTGACTTCTTTTTTTGCTTGCTTACGACCTATGTCGAGCCCAAAAACAAAAAAGCTTCCACCCCAACCCTTAATTGTCCGTTGTCCGTTGTCCATTGTCTGTTGTCCGTTTTGAAGAAAGAATTTGGAATTCTTAGTTGTCAGTTGTCCAGTCACAACTAACAACTAACACCATACAAGCTGCTGCGATCGCTCCCTTTCCAATTTTTTCTGTTAAATCTTGACTTTTTCTTTTATCTGTGCTATATTACATTTCAAAGAGCGATCGCAAGCGTTCGTTTTCGATCCCAGTCACCTGTAACATGTAGTGATGCGTCACCAATCTGTTTCAGGTAGTCAACTGGCAGGATCCACGCCCGGACTGCAGCCAGTTGGGTGAAAATGACTGACCGGTGTCTCCGGAGTAGTGCGAATACGATGTCTTCTGGGAGCGCTAATCGCACTACCCAGAAGACATCGAGATCTCCGGAGACACCGGAAGCAAAGCTAGTCCAATCGCTAAATTTTCACCCGATTTTTATCCCGCGCCACCGATCGTTAGTCACCGAGCGCTGACACTAGGGCATGTAACCCCAGCCGATAACTTTCTGCACCAAAGCCACTAATTTGCCCCACTGCCACCGGCGCTATATATGAATGATGGCGGAAGCTTTCACGGCGATAGATGTTGCTGAGGTGAACCTCCACCGTCGGTATGGCCACTGCGGCGATCGCATCTCTGATAGCCACGCTGGTATGGGTATATGCTCCAGCATTGATCAGCAACCCTACATAGCGACCTCGGGCCTGATGGATCGCATCTACCAAAGCACCCTCGTGGTTCGACTGGAAGCTTGACACCTTTACCTTAAGCGAGCGCGCTTCTGAATCTAGGAGGCGATTAATGCCCTCTAGGGTTAAGCTACCATAAACCTCTGGTTCTCGTTGACCCAATAGATTTAGATTTGGTCCATGCAGTACTAAAACCTCTAACAAAATCCTCCTCCCAAATCAAGGGAGACCACTACCGACGCCTGCTTTTTGGATCTTTTACTGGGATGGGAATCAGCTCCGGTTCTGGCTGGACATCTGGTCCGACTAGCGCTTCTATGAGCTTGCGAGCCCATTCCTTAATTTTTTCCAGTATCTTGTCGATGTAGTCCATTAATTAAAAGCTCCTTCACTATAGCCTGTTCTCACTACTTAAGAGTGATATCCGTCATCCCTTACACTCTTTACTCGATCATAACGAATATTCTCAAAGATCGACAAACCTGGTTTTTGTCTCCTCTCTGGTTGACAATTGGCGTCGCAGATGGTCAAGAGCACTGCAAGCGCTGCGGTGACGAATCATATCCCTGTCTTGCTGCGAACCAAAACGATGCTCAAAGCTCTGTACGCCGTCAGCAGCAGCCAGACCCACATAAACTAATCCTACTGGTTTGGACTCTGTACCGCCTCCTGGTCCAGCAATCCCCGTAATACTCAGTCCCCAGGTAGTCCCCATCAGCTTTTGGACTCCCACAGCCATTTGCTGGGCGACAACATCACTTACAGCTCCCGAAAGGGCCAACTCTGCGGGATTTACACCCAGCTGGTCAACTTTCACCTGATTGTCATAAGAAATGATCCCGCCCTGGAAGTAATTAGAGCTTCCAGCCACCGTGGTAAGCATACTACCCAGACCGCCACCGGTGCATGATTCAGCAACACTTAGGGTTTCACCCGCCGCCAGCAGCATCTGAGCCACCACTTCGGCCAGAGTTTCGTCATCAGCACCATAGCAGTTTAGTCCGCCAATCTGTCGCAGAAGTTCTTCCACTGGCGAAATCAGATGGCCAGCAGTCTCTGCTGAAGAAGCCTTAGCACTGATGCGTAGCTTCACCTCTCCCTTCCCCGCATAGGGCGCAACTGTAGGGTTGGACATATCTAATATAGAGGGCGGGATCTTTTCTACTAAAGCTGATTCTCCAATACCCCAAAACTTTAACGTCCGACTGTAAATCATTTCTTTACCCCAGCCCTTACTTTTTAGATAGGGTACAGCGGTTTCCCTCCACATCCGGTGCATTTCTGAGGGGACGCCCGGGAAGGTAAGAATCGTCAGCTCCGCGCTCTTTTGCCATATAATACCTGGTGCTGTACCCGCTGGGTTGGGTAAAACTGAAGCACCCTGGGGAATCAAAGCTTGTTTGCGGTTACTGGGGTTCATTTTACTCCCCCTAGATGCGTATTTTTGGGCAATGTCTGCTAATACCTCTCGCTCCTCCACCAGCGGTACGCCAAAAAAGTCGGCAATAGTTTCGCAGGTAAGGTCATCGGGAGTTGGTCCCAGACCACCTGTGAATATTAGTATTTTCGATCCCCGATCGATCGCTATTGCGATCGCCTGTTTTATCCGATCCCGATTATCACCCACCACCACTTGATAGTAATGCGGAATACCCAGAAGAGCCAACTGCCGGGCTAAAAATTTGGCATTACCATTGACAATATCCCCTAAAAGCAATTCGGTTCCTACACAAATAATTTCAGCCGTCATATTATTAACCGTTAATAGTTCATGCCTTGCCGATCTATTTAACAATTATAGATATCTAATCAGCGCTTGGACATGGCATCTTTTGAGGGTGCATCCCATATTCGCAAATCCATCTGTAGGGGCGTTTAGCGCAGCAGCTGCGCAGTTGCTAGCATTCGGGCG
>RFFC02000049.1 GCA_005518205.2 Hormoscilla sp. GUM202 | reverse complement strand
TAGGACCGGTGTACCTCCTGTATCGAGAGGGAAGGATTCGAACCTCCAATGATTACATAGTTTGCTAGCTAATGGAGATAGCTTGGGCTGTCACAGGTAATATCTGCACTGTTTACACCCGAACGTCTCGCACGCCCACATATAGGGTTGTGTGGTTTTGTTGATGCTTGTATCGGAGGGTTGGGAAGCGATTTCCAGGGAGACCCCTAATAGTTCCATAGGATCTCCGATCGATCTCCGTTCAATTGGTGCTTCCATTATATCACACAAAGTTTACCACATTTTTAAGTAATTTGACCTCCCGGCTATAATTATACCAGATTGTTAAAATTTTGTCAAATTATCATCGCCGCATAATATCAGTTTTTTGTCAAGAAAATTTAGATGCATTTTCCCTGGCTGTGTTCCCCCTTTTGTGCGAATACTTCGCCCCTACAATATGATCGCACCCATCCGTTCTATCAACAAATGCATGACCATCACGAGCCAATGACAGTCTAGGTTATAGTATTTTTTCTTGATATTCTTTTTGAATATTTGGGTCGGCTATCAAAGGTATCTTTCCTACCTTTCTAAAACGCATTCCTATCCAGAAAATTTCTGACTTGGGTTGTGCTACGTTTAATCCCGGTTAATTCTTCAATTTTTACTGCGGCATCTTTTAAGCTTGCCGGGGGCTGTTTTTCAAATTTCAAATTCTTCTCTAATAAGTTTTTCAAACTTCATTAATTCACTTTTATTTTTATGTGGATTGAACTGAGCTACTTTTTCGAGGCCACCTGTCAAATATTCCTTAAAATAATCCCGCATTGTATTTGGGCTTACGCCACCGAGTTTAGCTATTTCGGCGTTGCACAACGACGGGATGATAAATGATTCAGTTGTTTTTTTCCTCGACAGTGAATAATATGTTAATCCTTGTTACAGATGTTATCAACTCTCTATTGTAACTAAACTCTGACAAAAGCGCAAGTCGATCCCTATCAAAGTATAGTTAGATGCTTCTGTAATGTTGCTAAGGGTAGCGGTCCTTGCAGGTGATGCCAGGGTAAGATTTGTGCTAAATCCCAGTTGCTATGGACGTAGTATTCTAAATCTGGCAGTTGGCCTCGCAATTCCTTGAAGGCCCGGCGGTAAGCACCCAGGGAATCTCCATATTCTCTGGTTAATTCTAGCAGATGGGATAGACGCCGATCGCCCCTGGCCATCAGGGCCTGGATGACAGACCAATTATAACTCTCGGGACGGAACTCAATGGACAGGCGTCCCAATTCTTTCTGCAATAATTGCAGTCGTTTTTTGGCTTCCATATTGACTCCCAACCACTGAAAGGGCGTATGGGCCTTGGGGACAAAGGTACTGCATCCTAAGGTTAAGCGCAACCCTGGTACTGCTTTTTTAATCTCCGACATCATCTGGATGGTTGCTTCGACATCTGCGGGTTCCTCCCCCGGGATCCCGACCATGCCATAAACCTTCATCCCTTTTAATCCCCCCGCTTGGGCATTTGATGCCGCTTGGACGATCTCTGCTTGCTCTAGCTTTTTGTTGATGATTTCCCGCAGTCTTGCCGAACCCGTTTCTACGGCAATAGTTATGGAACCTGTATGCCGTTTCCCTAGGGTTTGGGCTAACTTCTCGGTTACGGTATTGGCCCGCACTGAGGCAATACTCAATCTCAGGTTGTCATATGCGGGCTGAGTTAGATAATCTAGTAATTCCTCAAATTCGGGATGCTGGGTGACAGATGGTCCGAGTAACCCCAGTCGGTTCGTTACTGCTAATCCTTTCGCGATCGCGGGCAGCAAGGAACCGGTGATACTTGCTGTCCGGAAGGGCAAGGTAAGATAACTCGCTAGGCAAAAACGGCACATCTCCGGACAGCTGCGAACTACTTCTACCATATAGATGTTTTCCCAGACTGCCTTCTCTGTTACCACCGTTGAGGCCGAGAGGGTATTGCTTCGGTAGGTCTGCTTTTCCACCTGGGCCGGAACTTCTTTGCTGACCGGACTGATAGAGGCGATCGGGCCTTTAACATGGGTGTAAACTACCTGATAGAGACTGGGAACGTAGACTCCTGGGACCCGTGCTAGCTGGTGCAACTGTGAGAGTCTGTCACAATAGCGGACTTGCTTGTAAGCGTCGATAAAATTGGGCAGCAGGTTTTCTCCATCTCCCAGCAAGATGATATCAAAGAAATCGGCAAAGGGTTCGGGATTGGCGGTTAATACCGGTCCGCCACCGAAGACCAAGGGATGGCGATCGTCCCGTCGGGCGGCACGTAAGGGAATATCCAGGAATTCCAGCAAATTGAGGATATTCGCATAATCCAACTCCCAGGACAGGGAGAAGCCGACTAATTCCGGTGCCGAGGGCAATGGTTCCCTAGCATCCGTGAATAGACGGGCTACTTGTAGGTCGGGGCGCATTGCCAACATTGCCCAGATTACTTGATATCCCAGGCTCGTGATGCCCACGCTGTACTCGTTCGGGAAAGCATAGATCGCGGGTATGGCATCAGGGTCCGGGGTTACCGGGGTAAATATGAGACGTTCCTGGGCAAATACGGACTTGTTCACAGTTATTTTGCTGGATGGGGGATGGTTTCACCGGTGGTTTGCTACCTCTAGGCACTGTTTTCCACCCATACCTTTCATCATAGTCTAAAAAAGCGAATTTGTCAAATTTATTTTTTTTCGGTCTATCTTTGGGGGAGAAACTGTTAGGAAACTGTCGTATAATACCAATAGAAATAAAAGTTTTAACTCTTTCGCTTCGTTGTTAGCCCGCCGGGGGCTAAAGTCGGTTTTCAACCGACTAAAAATACGGCAGCAAGAAACCGGGTTTCTGCTATACCTTTGGCATCCTAACCCGAGATTTGACAAAGAAACCCGGTTTCTGAGTCACGCGATCGCCCCTACACCGCCCCATCACGGAATAAACAACCGACCGACTCCCAGATAATCCTGAATATCAAAGACAATTTCTAGAAGTCTTTCCACACAAGATTCTCGATAGCCATATTCCGATAATCGCTCTGAATCGCCAATGGTAATAATGGGTAATGAGGTTGGCGTATTTTCTTCCCGCATTACTCGTTCCAGTGAGTCTTCACCTTTAGCATTACGGTTTGCCGTGAGCAAAAGCATTCTCTTAGCTTGAGCAAACCGCCAAACAACACGATCGTCGCTATCTGCTGGCAGTCCAACATCTGCGAAAGTCACTAATTGAATAGAAACTATCTCTAACCACCCTCTTGAAACAATGATCCATAAAATCGAATAGCTTCCTGATTCAAATTGTAGTCAACTAGAACAATCATTTTTTCCTTGCTTCCCGCTGTCTTCTCCGTTCCATAATCTTGAGTCGAAGAGCTTCGGACTCGGGACGGCGAGGCTTTGCTGCAATCCGAGCAAAGTGTTCGCGGTTACGTTCCTCCCAGTATTGTCGAGTCTCTTCTGCTTGACGCATAATTTCTTGATATTCTACTTCTACCGCTTCTCGATGGGTTTCAATATAAGAAAGTGCCCCATCGATCTGCTCGTCCGTCAGGTCGTAATAATCGCGAATGTACTTGCGTGGATACTCAGCTTTGAGATAATATATCACATCGTATATGGTGATCCGCGTGCCCGCGATCGTCAGTCCCCGTTCGGTACGAATGATTACCTCTTGTTCGCAAATTTATGATGTCATCTTCTCTCCCCTATGTTATCTCCGACATTTCTCTTCTATTATAATTATAATAGATGCGATCGGCCCATGGCAGCAAGAAACCGGGTTTCTGGGACAAGTAAGGCATCTCCACCCGAGATTTAATCAGAGAAACCCGGTTTCTGAACACCGAAGTATCGCCCCTACACCGCCCCATCACGGAATAAACAACCGACCGACTCCCAGATAGTCTTGAATATCAAAGACAATTTCTAGAAGTTTTTCCACACAAGATTCTCGATAGCCATATTCCGATAATCGCGACCGATCGCCAACTGTGATATTGGTAATGAAGTCGGCGTATTTTCTTCACGCATCACTCGTTCCAGCGAGTCTTCACCCTTAGCATTACGGTTGGCCGTGAGCAAAAGCATCTGATTAGCTTGAGCAAACCGCCAAACAACACGGTCATCGCTATCTGCTGGTAGTCCAACATCCGCGAAAGTCACTAACTCAATTGCAACGATATCTAACCACCTTCTCAAAGCAATACTTCCAGAAAATAATTGCTTCATTATTCAAATTGTAGTCAACCATAACAATCATTTTTTATTTGCTTCCCGCTGTCTTCTCCGTTCCATAATCTTGAGTCGAAGAGCTTCGGACCCAGGACGGGGAGGTGCAGCAGCAATCCGAGGAGTGCTATAAACCTCATTGAATGTTAATGATTAATTTTTGTTGGAGACTGGGATGCGATCGGGGTGGGTGTTTCTGTGGAGGGGTGAAAGTCTCTGGGAATGAAAGTCTCTGGAAACGAAAGTCTCTGGAAACGAAAGCTCTGGAAATGAAAGTCTCTGGAAACGAAAGCTCACGGTCCGCGAAAAATCGGACACGAGCTGCCAGGCGGTAATGCCAGGTGTTAAATGGTTGCCATTTGTACTTTTCTGTTCGCTGGCGAGGTTGTGTTTATGGAAACGCTAGGGTTAAGTTGGTTGGTAGAGGTGTTCTATTAATGCGGTAGTTGCAGGAAAAGTCTGCGTAGTGCTTGACAAAGGATAGGATATAGGTCTAGGAGTTCTGTTAGCGTCCCTGTTTGTTGGGGACGGGAATTAATGGAAACTTCATTGTTTTTTGGTACGCCATGCCAGACATTGACAACATTAGACGTGTTTGCAATTTTGGAGGGAGTTGATCCTGGGTTGATTGATAAGAATGATTTTCTTCCGACTACGCAAGTGTAACGTTCTGTAATGTTCTCCCCGAGGTGTAGTGTGCTACACCTCGGGGATAATTTTAGTGATTGATTTGTGTCGGAGGGCGCTTACCTTGTTGTGTTGGGACTGGGATGGGGTGGGGTGGGTGTGTGTCTGGGGGGGTGACTTAGGGAGGGGAGGTGGGGTGGGTTCGACGCGGTGTCTCGGTCGCTACCGAGTCCTTCAGGACAAGAGCACGCGGAAGACGCCGCAGCACCCGACAACTGCTGCAAGTCCTCAAGACGATCTGCTTGCTGTAGCAGTAGGGTGCAGTAGGAGCTAGAAACCGGGTTTCTGGTGAAGAACAACCCGACCTGATAAACAAAAAGATCCTTCACCATCCAAACCCGGTTTCTTGACCGACTACCGGGGCGTCTGTACTTCAAACTGACTGACGATCGCGGGTATCCGTTCGAGAATAGCCCCAGGATTTGCTAACAACTGGTCTTCGCTATAGGAGTCTATCCCGTAGGTGGTGACTAGCAGGTTTTGGCTGATGGGGTCGATCGCGAACTCAGTCCAGCCGTAACTGTGAGCCGCAACATAGTCACCTTGAAGTAAGGTAGCATCAATCCCGGAATCTTGCAATCCTACGGGGTCATAACCGAAGAGAATTAGCTGTTGGCGAGGCAGTTTTCGGTGAGAGCCTCGAATTTGATATAAGCAATCACTTCTCCGACATCAACGACAACATTACTAGCTACAGTGCCGAGGGTTTACCAAACGGTTTAACCATTGACTCTAGTAGTGGGGCGATCGGTCCCATGGGTTAAGCTAAGAAAAGACGCTCGCTCCCTCGGAGCCGATGCTACTCAAAGCCAAGTTAGACAGGCTTCCCTGTAAACAGAGCGACTGACTCTATTTCCAGTTACAACAAGATGAACCATAATTTTGTGTTTAAGGAGAGACGATCGTGACCAGGTCAGTTAAGGAAGTATTATTAACAAAGATAGAAAAAACATCGGAATCGACACTTAAGGAAGTCTTAGATTTTTTATTGTTCCTTGAAGCTAGAGAAGCTCAAAAAGAGGAATTGGAGATAAGTTTGTTGAGTGAAGCGAGTTTGGCAGAGTATTGGTTAACTACTGAAGAGGATGAAGCATGGCAGCATTTGTAAAAGGTGATGTGGTTATCGTTCCTTTTCCATTCTCAGACTTAACGAGCACTAAACGACGACCGGCTCTAGTCATTGCGGAGTTACCAAAGAACGATTTATAGCATTTATCAAAATGGTGAGGTACAGTAGCAACAGTGGGTGAACCAGTTGTGGATATCTTGCAGGTTGATGGTAGCAAAGCCCTCCTGAATGCCATCTACTAAGGCCCGATAGGTTCTGGCTTCTAGTTTCTTGAGATAACTCTTCAGCTTTGACCAAATATTTTCAATTGGAGAGAAGTCTGGCGAATAAGGAGGAAGATAGACTAACCGCGCCCCCACTTTTTCAATAGCTTGTCGGATTACATCTCCCTTATGAATTGTACAGTTGTCCATCACAACACAAGCTCCTTTCCACAGCTTTGGCACTAAGTGTCGAATCACAAATGCCTCAAATGTTAAGCTATCATAAGCACCTAAAATATTCAATGAACTCACTATCCCATTGAGACTAACTGCCCCAACTATTGAAACATTTTGTCCTCGCTTACTGGGTTTACTTCCATAAGCTCTCAGACCACATTGTGAGCGGGCATACATCCGTGTTAAAGCCAGGTTGCAGCCCGATTCATCCAGAAAAATGAGGTCAGTAGGCTCAATTCCTTCTATCTCTTTCCAGTAGTCTAACCTTAACTGCTGAACTCGAGAACTTCTCTTTTCCGTCGGATGTAATGCCTTTTTTTTTACGGTCAATCCCGACCGTTTAATCATTCTGTCTATTGTGGAACGGCTGACTTTTACCTCCGTCTGTTTTTCTAATTCTGACTGATATTCTGACAATGTCCAATCATTATTTTCCTCTACTAAAACTTTGAGCTTTTCCTGTTGGGACTGGTTGAGCTTGAGGGGACGACCGGTGCTAATACCCGGCTTCAAGTTGCCAGTGGACCGGTACTGCTTGAGAATTTTGATAACGAAACTGAATGCTACTCGGAATCTTTTGGCTAGTTGTCTTTGTGATATCTCCTCATTTTCATAGGTTTCTATAATTTTCTGGCGGAGATCAACTGAATAGGGCTTCATGGTTTTCGAGGGTTCTACTGCTGACCTCACTATTGTACCTCATCTTTATGATAAATGCTGTAATTCTCTGCTTGATTACAAGTCAGCCGGCAGATGATGATTACACAACTGCGATCGAGGATGATGATTTTGAAACAGGCAGCTTGAATAGAAAGAGTTACGTCAAATCTAATCGATTATTTACTGCAAATGAACGAATTATTGCCTATAAAGCAGGGAAGTTAAGCTCTGATAAAACAACGGAGATAGTCACTAAGTTAATTGCAATATTACAGGAATAAATCCTCATTGTCAAAAAAGTGAGTTCCGAGTTATACTTCGCACTTGACAGTCGGCAGTCCCATAGGTTAAGCTAAGAAAAGACGGGGCTCCGATTTTTCTGAGGTTTGTAGTGAGGACGGAAGTCCTCACTACAAACCTCAGTTCGGATGCCAGTCAAAGCAGAGACAGGGCGATCGCTTATCCTCGGGCGGTGCGATCGCTAATCGTGGCGATAAAGCTCTAAGTTTTAACTTGATGCAAATGCACAAAGCTTATGAAATGGCGTGTAATTCTTGAAAAAGATTCGGAAACAGGGGATTGGGCGGTTTGGTGTCCGGAATTACCCGGTTGCGTTTCCGCTGGGGAAACGGAAGCAGAAGCTTTAGAAAATATTCGCGAGGCGATCGCTCTTTATCTAGAACCAGATCCCATAGAATTAAAATCAGGTGCGGTTTTACGAGAGGTATCGGTGGGATGACTCGTATTAGACGCATGAATGCAGATGATACCGAACGGATATTGGCGCGATATGGATTTGAGCTAGTGTCCCAGAAAGGGAGTCATCGGAAGTGGCGAAATCCCGAATACAAACTTCAGGCGATCGTTCCCTATCACAAAGGACGAGATCTCCCCATCGGCACCCTACGCAATATTATGGTGAGCGCCAATATTCCAGAAACAGAATGGAAAACAGAGTAGTTCGTAGGTTGGGTCTGGGCACGAAACCCAACCGATGCATCTCATTGTTAGCAGTTCGCAATTTGTCGGGGAGGGCAAGTATGACGAGTATGGCGATCCCCTGCTATGCAAAAAGTGCGATCGCCCTGTAAACAGTATGAAAAGGAGAGAATGATCGTGATGATGAAAACAGAGGTGAAAACATCTCTATATGAAACGGACTACCAAATGTGGCTAGAGAAAATCCTGGTGCATTTGAGAGTGGGTGATTTTACCAATATCGATATAGAAAATTTGATTGAGGAGATAGAAGACTTGGGAAAAAGTGAAAAGCACGCAGTTGCTAGCTATTTAATGAGGCTTTGCGAACATCTCCTCAAGGTGAAGTACTGGGAGTCTGAACGAGAAAATTGCTTGAGAGGCTGGGAGGCGGAGATCGCCAATTTTCGGCTGCAAATCCAAAGAAGACTCAAAAGCAGCCCTAGTTTGAAAAACTATCTACAGGATAATTTTCTGGTGGAATATGGTAATGGGAGAAAGATCTTCCTCAAAGCTAGCGGACTTGAGGCAAATCTCATCCCCGAACAACCCTGTTTTACCCTGGAAGAGGCCCTAGAGGAAGACTGGCTACCCGGGCAACCGGAATAACCGCATCCTCACCCATTCCACTCATTCACCCATCCGCACCTATGTCTCAACCACTCACAGGAGGCCCTCACAACACCGCAAGCGGAACAGCTGCATTGAATCTCTCATGGACTTGCTCCGGGGATTTGATAACTAACTCTTGCAATTGTTATAATTTGACTCAGATCGTTATCACCAGAGCTACCGAATGACCCAGCAGACCACCTACGGCCCCCATAACCCCTGACCTGTAAAGTGTATTGTATGAAAAGGAGAGACAAACCCATGAGCATGGAAACTGAGGTGAAAACATCTCTATATGAAACCGACTACCAAATGTGGCTAGAGAAAATACTGGCGCAGTTGAGAGTGGGTGATTTTACCAATATAGATCTAGATAATTTAATTGAGGAGATAGAAACTTTGGGTCAAAGCGATCGACGCGCAATAGCTAGCTTTTTAAGGCGACTTTGCGAACACTTGCTCGAGATTAAATATTGGCAATCTGAGCGAGAACTGTGTTTTAGAAGCTGGAATTTGGAGATTATAAATTTTCGCATTGAGATTATGGATATTCTCAAAGATAGCCCCAGCCTCAAAAACTTTCTCCAGGAAAATTTTGCTCGGGAATATGCTAAAGGGAGAAAGATATTCCTCAAAGCTAGCGGACTTGAGGCAAATCTCATCCCCGAACAACCCTGTTTTACCCTGGAACAGGCGCTCTTAGAAGACTGGCTACCCTGGCAACCTGAATAGTCCCATCCCCCTATCAAAGATCAGCATCTTGATAGAATTCTTCAAGGGACTGCTGCTGAGTCCGACGAGAAATCCGACGGTACTTCTTTGCTTCTAATCGCGGTTCGTACTCACTCTTCCCTTTCCCCTTACTTTTCCGCTTCAGGGTTGAGTCAGGATCCCCTTGTTGATGCAACTGCTCTTGACGGGCGATCGCCTTTTCCAAACAATCCCAATAATGCTCGTAGCGTTCCCAATCTCCCCTGACAACGCAATTAGGCTCATCTCTATGCAAACAGTCACTAAACTGACAGCTACCCGTCCCTAACCTTGTCAAAGCTTCTGGGAAATAAGCCACCAATTCCTTTGGAGAATAATTTAGGTGAGGTTGATTAAAACCAGGAGTATCTGCTAACAATCCCCCACCAGGTAACTCAAATAATTCCACATGGCGGGTAGTATGGCGTCCCCTACCCAGCTTTCCGGAAACCTCCCCCACTCGCAAGCAAGCTGTCGGAATTAGCTGGTTAATCAGACTCGACTTCCCCACCCCAGAAGGCCCGGCCACAACCGTGATGCGATCGCGCAGCCTATCACTCAGTTCCCCAATATTATCAAAGGTAGAAACACTGATAAATATCGCTTTGTAGCCCCAGGCTTGCAACCTCTCATCCCATCCGCCCATATGACCGGGCGCGACCAGATCGCATTTATTCAAGCACAAACACACATTTAAACCCGTAGATTCCGCCTTCACCAGAAATCTACTCAACTGGTAAGGGTCTAAAGTTGGTTCTGCCAGAGCAAAAACCAGTAAGATTTGATTAGCATTGGCCACAGGAGGGCGATCGAGTTCAGTGGCCCGGGGTAACACTTTCTCGATCGCCCCCCGTCGGCCTTCCCAGTCCGGTTCGCAAACCAGCACCCGATCGCCCACCATCACCTGCTGACCAATTTTTTTCAGGCGCGATCGTCTCGTACATAGCAGAGAAGAACAGGCCAGACCAGCATTTTCTAAGCGAACCCGATAGAAATTCGCTTGCACAGCCATCACCGTCCCCAGCAACTGCGCCTGTTCTGAGTCAATCAAAGCCGAGGACGCCGCACTCGCAGCGCAAAAAACCCTACCCGATCCTCTATTAATTCAATCCCGTAACCTTCCATCGCCAAACTATCGGGCACCTGTTCAATTGGCTCGCCCGGATCCAGCCACACCTCCAGCAAAGACCCCGGTACCATTTGCTCTAGCCGCAGTTTAGTTCTGACAAAATTAATCGGGCAGGGAGTACCCCGCAAATCCATCTGAGCGTCAGGCATCATTTATTAAACAGTCCTCCCAAGAAACCTTCCATCCCACCCTTGCCAGTGCGATTACCGCGAATAGAGGCCAACTCCTCCAGATGCTGTCGTTCCTCAGCCCCTATCCGCGTGGGAATCTCCACCAACACCGTAATCAAGTGATCGCCTCGCGATACCGGATTTCCCAGTCGTGGCACCCCACGATTTTCCAAAGTTAGAACCGTATTGGGCTGGGTTCCCGCTGGAATCACCAATTCTGACGAGCCATCTACCGTCTTTATTTCTCGACTACTTCCCAGAATCGCTTCCAGATAACTAATTTTCAACTCTGAAAGCACATTTATTCCATCCCGCCGGAAATCTGGATCTTCATTCACGAACAAATACACGTACAGGTCTCCCGGCGGCCCCCCGCGGCCCCCCGCATCTCCTTCTCCTGAGACCCGCAACCTCGTGCCATTATCCACCCCTGCGGGAATTGTAATTTTCAGCTTTTTCGTCACCTGCTTATTGCCACCGCCACCACAGGTCTGACACTTTTCCTCAATCACCTGCCCCGTCCCATTACAACTGGGACAGACTGACACTTGGGTAAAGCTGCCAAAAGGCGTCCGCGTGGCCCGCCGTATTTGGCCCGAACCGCCACAAGTCTGGCAAGTTTTTGGCTTTGTTCCTGGTTTCGCACCTGTACCGTTACAGGTCCCACAGGTTTCCATGTGGTTGATGCGAATTTCCTTCTCCCCACCAAACACCGCTTCTGTGAATTCCAGTTTCAGATCCAGCCGCAGGTCGTCCCCACGCACCGGTCCCCTTCTGCGAGCCGCCGTTTGACCCCCCATTCCACCGGAAAACCCACTAAAGAAGCTTTCAAATATATCTGCGAAATCTGGGAATCCACTGGCTCCCACACCGGCACCACTCACTCCAGCTTCACCGAATCGGTCATAGCGGGCCTTCATTTCCGGTTCTGAGAGGACTTCGTAGGCACGATTTATCTCCTTAAACCGTTCCTCCGCCCCCGGTTCCTTATTCACATCCGGGTGATACTTGCGGGCCAAGCGACGGTATGCACGCTTAAGTTCTTCCTTGTCCGTATCCCGGGAGACACCTAGAATTTGATAATAATCGGCCATATCGCTAGTTTATGCTACTTGTGCAATTAGGAGCTATTTTTCTAGAGAGCATGTCAATGAAAGCATTTTTGCCAATGAAAAATTGCCAATGGACATGAATAAAGACTCTTCCTTTTTCCATTTTTCATTAGCCATCTGGAAAACTTGACATGCTTTCGTTTTTCTATTCGATCGCTTCGTAGTCAGCTGTGACAGTTTCCGAATCATCTTCCTCGTCTGAGAACGAAGCGGTATCTTCCTCGACCTTTAAGGTTGATAATTTCGAACCTGCCGCGCTTGGCACCATTTCAGGCTGAGTGCTATCACCTTGTTCATACACATAGGTGCCAATCTCAAATAGGAGTTGTTGTAGAGCATCTATCTTTCCCTTTACTTCCTCTACTCTGATTACCGGATTAGCGAAAGCCGCTCTGATCTCCGTCACCTTTTGTTTTACCTGGGCCTTCAGTTCTGAGCTGACATATTTTTCCTGGTTTTTTAGCGTCGATTGATAACTATAGAATAGGCTATCTACCTGGTTTTTCAGTTCTACTAGCTGCTTACGCCTGCGGTCTTTCTCTGCGTATACTTCCGCCTCCATCCGCATTTTTTCCACTTCCCTGGCACTCAAGGAGCCTGTGTTGCTGATTTCAATACTCTGTTCGGACCCCGTTCCTTTATCTCGCGCCGATACTTTCAGAATACCATTAGCATCTATCTCAAAGGACACTTCTATCTGGGGTACCCCTCGTGGTGCTGGCGGCATCTCCGTTAGCTCAAATTTCCCCAGACTCTTATTGTCCCTCGCCAGAGCTCTTTCCCCTTGCAGTACGTGAATTTCCACCGTTCGCGCAGCGTGGCGCCAGCCATTCGCGCAGCGTGGCGCCAGCCATAGTTTGCCCATCTGTTGCCGTCGAAAAGGACTGGGTTTTGCTCGTTGGAATCTTCCTATTCCGTTCAATGATTTTAGTGAACACTGAGCGCAAGGTTTCTATTCCCAGGGACAAAGGCGTCACATCTAGTAGCAGCAGGTCTTTCACCTCGCCACCGATCACCCCACCTTGAATTGCCGCCCCCAGGGCCACCGCTTCATCTGGATTTACCGATCTATCCGGTGCCTTGCCACCAAAGTAATTTTTGATTGCCTCTTGCACTGCCGGTATCCGGATAGACCCACCCACCATAATTATCCGGTCAATATCCTCCTTTTTCCTATCGCAGTCCTTGAGCGCCTGGGTCATCGGTTTTAGCGTTCCTTCGATCAGGTCTTTGCTCAGTTCTTCAAACTTAGCCCTACTCAACTCCATCTCCAGATGTTTCGGTCCCGTTTCATCAGCCGTAATGAATGGCAGGTTAATTGAAGTCGTCACCATGTTAGACAACTCTATTTTTGCCTTTTCCGCCGCCTCACGCAGGCGTTGTAGGGCCATTTTGTCCACTGACAGGTCAATACCTTCCTCCAAGGAGAAGCTATCGATCATCCAGTTTACTATACAGTTATCAAAATCATCACCCCCCAGATGGTTGTTACCCGAAGTAGCCTGCACCTCAAAAATGCCATCACCTAGCTGGAGAATAGAGACATCGAAAGTCCCACCACCCAAGTCAAACACCAGAATCAGCTGGTCTTTGTCCTGCTTATCTAAACCGTAGGATAATGAAGCCGCCGTCGGATCATTAATAATCCGCTGCACTTCTAGACCAGCGATCGTGCCTGCATCTTTTGTCGCTTGCCGCTGGGCGTCCGTGAAGTAAGCTGGCACCGTGATCGCCGCTTCACTCACCGGTTCTCCCAGATAATTTTCGGCATCCTGCTTTAGTTTTTGCAGGATCATCGCTGATATTTCTTGCGGCGTGTAATTGCGACCCCTAATTTTGACATCTACTGTCTCGTCGCGACCTGTTACACAATTATAGGGCACCCTAGACCGTTCTACTTCCGTATCGCACCAGCGTCTACCTATAAATCTTTTGATGCTGAATATGGTATTTTGTGCATTGGTGACTGCTTGTCGCTTTGCCAGTTGACCTACCAAGCGCTCCCCTGCCTTCCCAAAGCTCACCATACTCGGGGTAGTACGTCCACCTTCCGAGTTAGAGATGACGACTGGTTGACCGCTCTCCAATACAGCAACACAACTATTGGTCGTCCCTAAGTCTATGCCAATGACTTTTCCCATAGCTAGCGGCGGTTAATGTTGACAATATCTGAATACACTCTCAGCTATTTGACTGAGTGTCTACTCTGTTATGCACTCTATCGCGAGCACCAGACGCCACTCGCGCCTTACCTATATTTACTATACCCCTTTAATTTATGGCTGGCGCCAGCCGCAGGCGTTCGGCGTTGCACAACTACGGGATGATTTGGGTTGAAAATTGCCGTTCCCAGGCGGGAGCCAGGGAACGGCAACCATTGACTGCTATCATCCCAAAAATGTGCAACGCCTAATTTTCAATACTTTCATTACTCTCCTCACTCTCGGACAGTACAGGTGCTGAAGCTTCCACCGGTTCTTCTGGCGCTGCTGCTACTTTTACCATAGCGTGGCGCAGCACCCGATCGCCCAGCATATACCCCCGCATCAATTCTTCTATCACCGTTCCGTCTGGATATTGGTCCGTTTGTTCCCGCATCACCGCTTCATGGAGGTTCGGGTCAAACTCTTCTCCTTCACAACGCATGGCCGACACTCCGATGCCTTTGAGACAGTCTACCAATTGCTTGTATACCCCTTGGTAGCTTTTGTGGATGTTCTTTTCCCCGTCTGTTTGCGGTTTGATCTGCGATCGCGCCCGCTCGAAGTTATCTACCACCGGCAGCAGCTCTTTAATTGTCGCAGACTTTATGCGCTGCTCCATTTCTTCTTTTTCCTTGTAAGTGCGCTTGCGAAAGTTATCAAAATCTGCCGCTATCCGCACTGATTGGTTCTTTACCTCTCTGAGCTGATTTTTTATAGACTCTATTTCGGCCTCCTTCGTCGCCAATTCCACGAACAATGCTTCGTCCACCGTTCCTTTCGGTTCTGACAACCCTGTTGCTGCGGACGACTCTGAACCCATAGCCGACTCTATCTCTAATGACTCTGTCGGCTGAGGCCCTGGCCCTGGGCTACTTGCTTCTGATGCCACTTCTGCTGCTATATTTTCAGCCGACCTTGTCGGATCCTGCATTTCCTCTGACACTTCTGGCGAGGATTCCGAATCCCTAATCATATTCTCTAATTGCTTTGACTCGTCGATCATTATACTCTTACTCTACACTGCAAGACTACTACCAGGGAGCCAGTTACACCCGATGCCCCTGTTTTCATTAGGACCACTAAGCTTTTAGCCTAGCTTCTGGACATCCCTTTTTTGGACCAACACGCAATATTTTACGCGATGTGCAACTTTCTACGGAAGAATAACGGTTTGGTGGTCTTTGGCTGAAAATGTTGTTCTCAAAACTCCCTAAATCTCGTTGGTTGGAAAAAGTTGCACACGGCGTATATTTTAGCTTTTTTTGCTGGTCGCCCTACCTTCTGGATGGTTCATTTGGGCCACCCTGCCAGTCTGGATGCTGCTGCATCTCGTCCGATCTGGCGCTGTGGGAAGCTAGGTCTCAGGCGGCACTTTAGCCCTGCCGGTTATCTTATCAATAATTTACCACACCACTTGCTGTTTTGATTTGACCATTATCCCCTGTCCCGGCCAATCGCCGATCCCCATCGTCATCCGGCGGCATGGCCCTGCCGATATCTCAGGAGATATCGCGTCGTGGTTTCCCTGCGTTACCAGGCGGGAGCCAGGTAACGAGGCTACCAGGCTTGAAATTGTGATATATTGGGTTATGTTTTGGGACAGTCGCCTGTTGCCCTGACCCCTGCCATTGGACTGCCTCCAGTATAATCGCCGTATCCCTTGCGGGAGCGCAGCCATTTGCGCAGAGTGGCCAGCCTAGCAAGTAGATCGGCTGCATATTTTTAACTGTTTGGTATTGAGTAATAATAGTAGAACGTCGGGGAGCATCTCAATGCAAGCATTTTAGCATTAAATACTGCTAATTGCTCAGAGCTAATTGCGTATACGCAGTGCGCGCAGCGCTATGGAAAAGGTAAAATCGCCCAATTCTCAATTTTCGATTCTAGATTTTCGATTCTCAATTTGCTTTCACTGGGATGCACCCGAACGTCGGCTTCGCGGCAGATTAGTTGGCCCAGAAGCAATGCTTGACGAAATCAGTGAAAAAACCAGCAAAAATACGTAAATTATGAGGAAATCCCCAACAGCGCGGCGTGCGCTTATTGTACAAAATAACCTTTCTCCGTTTGGCAACAAACTGGTCAAGTCAGGGTTTGTAAATAAGGATAAGATGCAGCAGGCTTTGATAGAAAGCCGCCAGTCAAACAAGCCACTGACGCAGGTACTAGAAGGGCTGACAGGTAAGCAACTGCCGCCAGATTTAATTCGCGAGTACAAGAAACAGCAGCTGTTTGAACTGAAGATCCTCTACGGGGTAGATTCTCTAGATCCGGAAATATCTCAGATCGACACGACCCAGGTAGACGAACTGATTAACACCCTCATCCCTATAGATATATGTCGTCGCTATCGATTGGTACCGCTGTCGAAAAAAGCTAATCCGCATTCGGTATTGGTGGCAATGGTGGATCCAGATAATCTGGCAGCGTTGTCCAACCTGAAGAAGGAACTGCGCCCCAAAGGTTTGGAAATGCAGCGGATGGTGATTACCCAAGAAGATTACCAGCAAATCTTTTCCAAATACCTGAAGATATTCTATGGGGTAGATTCTCTAGATCCAGAAATATCTCAGATCGACACGACCCAGGTAGACTCCCTGATTGACACCCTCATCCCTATAGAGATATGTCGTCGCTATCAATTGGTACCGCTGTCGGAAAAAGCTAATCCGCGTTCGGTATTGGTGGCAATGGTGGATCCAGATAATCTGAGCGCGTTTGAAGACCTGAAGAAGATACTGCCCCAAGGTTTGGAAATGCAGTGGATGGTGATTACCCAAGAAGATTACGAGCAAATCATTTCCAAATACCTGGACGAAAAAGTAAAAAGGCAGTCCAAACCAAAGAAAAAGGAGGAAAACTTTGACCTAGAAATAGATTTAACCCATCTGGACACCAGTATGGGGGATGAGGGGGACGATAAAGAGTCAGATATTGACCTGAATAAGGCATTAAAAGATGCGGAAAGTGCCCCAGTCATAAAATGGGTGAATAAAATCCTGGCAAAGGCACTGACAGATGGGGTGTCGGATATCCATGTGGAACCTCAGGAAGAAGATTTGCGGGTGCGCTTCCGCAAGGATGGGGTGCTGCAAGAGCCTTTTTCGAGATTCCCGAAGTCAATTGTTAACGCCCTGACCTCTCGCTTCAAAATTATCTCCAATTTGGATATCGCTGAACGACGGAAACCCCAGGATGGTCGGATCAGCAGGAAATTCCAAGGACGGAAGGTTGATTTCCGGGTGAATACTCTGCCAGCACGCTACGGGGAGAAGATCGTGCTGCGGATCTTGGAT
This sequence comes from Hormoscilla sp. GUM202, assembly GCA_005518205.2. Taxonomy (GTDB): domain Bacteria; phylum Cyanobacteriota; class Cyanobacteriia; order Cyanobacteriales; family Desertifilaceae; genus Hormoscilla. The sequence goes on along the minus strand of RFFC02000049.1, from coordinate 28,461 downwards.
AACTCATCAACTCAGCTGGGGTTGGATAAGTTAATCACAAGTGAAGAGACCCTCACTCAAGTCCGGGAAATGGCGTCGCGTCCCTTTGGACTGATTTTGGTGACGGGACCAACGGGTTCGGGTAAGTCTACCACCCTGTATTCAATCCTGGCAGAAAGAAACGATCCGGGGGTGAATATTAGCACGGCGGAAGACCCGATCGAGTATGCGTTACCGGGGATTAATCAGGTGCAGGTGATTCGGCAAAAAAATATGGACTTTTCCTCGATTCTGCGGGCGTTCCTGCGGCAAGACCCGGATATAATTCTGGTGGGTGAGACGCGGGATAAGGAAACGGCAAAAACGGCAATTGAAGCGGCGTTGACGGGACACTTGGTGCTGACGACTCTACACACGAATGACGCGGCCGGGGCGATCGCCCGCTTGGAGGAAATGGGGGTAGAACCTTTCATGGTCTCCGGGGCATTGCTGGGTGTGGTGGCCCAACGCTTGATGCGGCGGGTTTGTAGCGAATGTCGCATTGCCTATACCCCCACGCTTGAAGAACTAGCCCGCTACGGCCTGTCTGCTTCTAAAGAGGCAGGGGTGACTTTCTATAAAGCTAAGACGATTCCTCCTGATGCTCGGGGAGATCTGAAGGAAAAAGGGGAACTCTGCCCCAAATGTAGTGGCGTGGGCTACAAGGGTCGTTGCGGGGTATATGAATTACTGCAAGTGACAGAAAACCTCCAAGTGCTGATCAATGCAGGGGCCCCGACGGAGCGGATTAAGGAGGTAGCTGTCGAAGAAGGAATGATCACATTACTGGCCTATAGCTTAAACCTGGTACAGGAAGGTGCGACAACCTTGGAAGAAGTGGAGCGCGTGACTTATACGGACACGGGTCTGGAAGCGGAACTGAAAGCAAAGCGGAAGGTGGGTCTGACCTGTAAAACTTGCAGCGCGGGACTGCAGCAGGAGTGGCTAGAATGTCCATACTGCATGACACCTCGCTTTACTGATTAACAGTTTTGATGTGACTTTAGATAAGGAGACAGCGCTATGGAATTAATGATCGAAGACGTGATGGATTCTCTGATCGAGCAGGGTGGGTCGGACATGCATATCCAGGCAGGTGCGCCGATCTACTTCCGGATCAGTGGGAAATTGACTCCTCAGCCCGAATTTGGCGAAGAACTGGATGCTCAATTTTGTCAGCGTCTGATATTTAGTATGCTGAATAATAACCAGCGCAAGGCTCTGGAGCAAAACTGGGAGCTAGACTGTGCTTATGGGGTAAAAGGATTGGCTCGCTTTCGGGTAAATGTATACCGGGAACGTGGTTGCTTTGCGGCTTGCTTGCGGGCCTTGCCTTTTAAAATTCCCAATTTCGAGAAGCTGGGAGTGCCAGAGATAATGCGGGAACTCTCAGAACGACCTCGCGGGATGGTGTTGATCACGGGTCAGACCGGTAGTGGGAAGACGACGACAATAGCGGCGATCCTGGATCTGATCAACCGCACCCGCTCAGAGCATATCATAACGGTGGAAGACCCGATCGAATATGTATTCCCGAATATCAAGAGTCTGTTTCACCAACGGCAAAGGGGAGAAGACACTAAGAGCTTTGCTAATGCGCTGAGGGCAGCCCTGCGGGAAGACCCGGATATAATCCTAGTGGGAGAAATGCGCGACTTGGAGACGACCGGTCTGGCGGTGTCGGCAGCAGAAACGGGTCACTTGGTGTTTGGCACGATGCACACTAACTCGGCAGCAGGGACGATCGACCGCTTGCTGGATGTGTTCCCGCCAATTCAACAACCCCAAATCAGGGCCCAAATATCAGGGTCTTTGGTAGGGGTCTGTAGTCAGAACCTGGTAAATAAAATCGGCGGCGGTCGGTGTGCAGCTCAGGAAATCATGGTGAATACTCCCGCGATCGGGAACTTGATTCGTGAGGGGAAAACTGCTCAAATTTACTCTGCCATCCAAACCGGGGCAAAAATGGGCATGCAGACGATGGAAATGTCTTTAGCAAGACTGGTACAGGAAAACAAGGTAACTTATGAAGACGCGATCGGCAAGTGCAATAAAATAGATGAGCTGAATCGTCTTATTGGACCAGGGGTAAAAGCAGGAGCAAAAAAGTAGCTAGCACAGTCGGAGTGCCGCAAAGGGATGACAGTTGTTAGTTGTTAAGGGTAGGAGAACTAACAACTAAAAACTCAAAACTAACAAAGAACAGCCATGCCAACTTTTATTGCTAGTATTCGGGACTCAACAGGACAGCAGAAAAAAGAAAAGTTAACGGCAGACAATATTCAGGCAGCACGGACTTCTCCGATCAATAAGAGACTGTCGGTGCAGGACATCAAGAAAGCAGGTTTCAACCTGAAGGATATTGACTTCGACGAACTAAATGAAGCATTTACCATTGCGACAGCTAGGATCACGGTTAAGGATATAGCTGTATTTTCGCGTCAATTTGCGGCAATGGTAAATGCGGGGGTGGGGATGGTTAGATGCCTGGGGGTGTTAACAGAAGAATGTGAAAATCCTAAGCTGAAACATGCTCTGAAGAAAATTTCGGGCGAGGTGCAAGAGGGAACAAATCTGTCGGAGGCAATGGGCAAACATCCGGCTTGCTTTAGCGATCTATACGTGGCGATGATATCGGCAGGGGAAGTAGGGGGGGTACTAGATGAGGTGCTCAACCGTCTGGCAAAGTTGCTAGAAGATGCGGCCAGGTTGGAAAACGAGATGAAGTCAGCTATGTCCTACCCAGTGACGGTAGGAACCTTGGCGACGATCATTTTTATTAGTCTGTGTGTTTTTCTGCTGCCTACTTTTTCGGCTATTTTTGAAGACATAGGAGTAGAACTGCCAGCCTTCACCCAGTTCATGCTGGGAATTAGTGACTTTCTGATAGATGGCAAAAAGTCCTTGGGACTAGGGGCAATACTGTTCGCGCTCAAGTTGATTTACGATCAATGGTACAAAACTCGGAGGGGGAAGTTGATAATGGATAAAATATTCCTGAAGCTACCGTTGTTTGGAGAACTGATAACAAAAACAGCGACGGCGCGTTTTTGCCGCACGTTTGGGACGTTATCTCGCGCGGGAGTGCCAATCCTAACTTCTTTGGAAATTGTCCGGGATACGGCGGGGAATCAGGCGATATCAAATTCGGTGGAAGCGGCCCGCAATGAAATTCAGGGCGGGGGCATGATCGGCGTGGCTTTGGAAAGAGATAAAGTATTTCCAGCCCTGGCGATCGCGATGATGAAGATTGGTGAGGAAACGGGGCATATAGACCAAATGCTGATGAAAGTGGCTGACTTCTATGAGGATGAAGTTGAGCAAGCTGTCAAAGCACTTACCAGTATGCTGGAACCAGTGATGATCGTGGTAATTGGCGGGATGGTAGGTGCGATTTTGCTGTCGATGTATCTGCCCATGTTTAAGGTGTTTGAATCGCTGTAAGAATAGTGAATTAAGTAAGTATGATTATCGGAGCTAAGTCAGAAAAATGGCGGTAAAAAAAAATCATTACGAAGCGTTACTGGCAGAATATAGTAACACGGAAGCGGCGATCGAACTCTTGAAGCGGAGAGGATGCGCCGTAAAGCGGGAATGAAAGGCGCCCTGACTGGTAGCCTAAGCCGGTTATCGTCGAGCAAGTAGCTATGGTGGACGAAAGTAAAGGTTTGTAAGCGTCGTTACTCGAAACCAGTGAAATAAGGCTGATACACTGGCCCCAAAAGGGGGAAGGATATAGGTCTAGGTACTGGCGATTATCATCCCGACCAGCAAGCACTGACAATAAACCCCGCGTATAAAACCCACCTAAAGCTACAATCAATAAGGAGACTTTCTCTAGTATTGACAGCTACCTTTGGTGTATCCTATGGAATTGGGCAAAAAGGAGACACCCAAACAAGTCAAAACATTGGATAGCTGAAAACTATTGGTCAGTAGACCAAGATGGACAGTGGCGGTGAAGGTGCAAGACGAAAAGGGGAGAAATCGTGCTACTAAATCACAGTAATGTGGAAATAGTGAGGCACATAGCAAGCCCAGGAGATGGTAATCTTACATATTGGAGTACGAGACTAGGCAGGAGTCCTGAGTTAAGTAATAGAGTAGCCAACCTACTCAAGAAACAAAAGGGCAAATGCCGGGAGTGCGGACTGACGTTTAGGAACGAAGATAGTTGGGAAGTAGACCACATTAAACCACTCTTATTAGGTGGTAAAGACCGGTGGGATAATATTCAGCTATGACACAAACATGGCCACGATAGAAAGACTGCCAGAGATGGTAGTTGCCGTATCCATGAAAAGGATGGCTCGATCGAGGAGCCGGATGAGGCGAAAGTCTCACGTCCGGTTTTGAAGACTCCTCGGTACGGTGACGTACTGGCTTAGTTTAACAGGTTCTCGTTTCTCTCGATTCCCAATCGGGCGAGAAAGTATTATCAAGAATGTTTGCAGAGGGGCCAAAAAATCAGTCGGACAGATATGATGGCAGGAGTGCTGCTGCAAATGGCTAAATTAGCCGATCGCGCAGCGTGGCGCCAGCCATAAGAAAGAATAACTATCAAGAGGCGCTGGAATTGGCAAGTGAAGCAGAGCGGGTTGCTGGTACGGAAATTATATCAGTGCGCGATCGGGCTGCTAAGTTCAAGGAAGAAATATTGACAAAAATCAACAGTCAAAAACTAGCTATGGTCCCGGCGAAAAACCAGGGACAAAGCGCTGACTACAAGCAAAAAGAATGCCAGGTTGTGGTTCAGGTGCGATCGCCCATATTCCCTTGAGATTGTTTTATTTGGGCGATCGCCTGGGAAGGAGCGATCGCCTGGGAAGGAGTTTCCATCAAGCCTGCGCAGGCAGGCTTTGTAACTGTAGCCGCACCCCTCCACGGGGACGCCTGGGAACGGGTGCGGGCGACGGGTGACGGCGGCTACCGCACAAACAGGGGCATCACTTCCGCAGCAGTAAACAACCCATAGATACCCCGCCGATGCAACTTAACCCCAGCTTTCAGATAACCAAAGGCAGGACCGCACACATTGGCTGCCATGCTAGTTTCATCCCCTAAGGTAAAGGTATGGGTAGAAATCTTGCCTTCAAAGGTACGACCCGTTATTTTAACATTCGTACTCAGAGGCTTCTTGGGATTGCGCGTATCCACAACACCACCTACCGAAACCCGATCGCGCCCGCAAATTCCCGCCAATTCCAGCATAATATCATCGGCATGTTCCATATTCTCCAGGGCCAAGATCCCATTAGTTTTATCCAACAGGGCTGCCACCTCAGCATCACTCATCGCCCTCGCCTTCTCCACGTCATAACCGGGCATATGGGCAATATCCTCCCGAATAGTGGCCCGATAAGCTTCCCAATTGGCAATTCCCACCCCAAAGATAATCTTCACACTGTGAATTTCTGCATAACTCTGGGCCGCCAAGGCCGCTGCTGCTGTCAATAACCCGGGGGTGGCACCGCAACCAGTCATGTAAGTAATCCCCGCTGCTTGCAGATCCGACTGCAACTCCAACAGTTGTTCTACCGCACTGGTACGCTTCAGGGCATCCACCAGCACCCCGCGCCAACCGGAAGCGATAAACTGCCGCGCTACATCCGCCATAAATGTATTCGGCAAATTCGGCAAGGCCAGAAAATAACCATCCACCTCCGTCCCCGTGGCGATTAAATCGGAAATGCTGCGATCGCGTCCGGGAGCACCCACCCTGTCGTGTCGCTCCCGCGCACGACATGGGTGGGTGTCTCCGGACGCGAAGCTCTTGACAGAGTTTCCATTATTGCCATTCGCCAGACAGCTATCGACATTTAACCCATTGCGATCGTAAGCATAACCCTGGCGGTCGGCAACTGCGACCCAAAGCATCTCCCGTTTCGGGGCCAGAACCTTAGCCGCCGCTTGTCCCAAACCGCCAAAACCCAGGATACCCACCCGTATGGGCTCCTTGGCCCGATCGCCTACAACCGGTGCCGACCTATCCATTATTTGTGTTGTACTCATTTGCCAGACTCCTAGCTGATTGCTGTGACGCTCATTCTACCCGAGACAGCCGCTCGTGGCCTCTACTGTGGACTTAACTCTATAGAAAATATAAGCAAAACTGACATATAAATGAGAATACAGCTTATATTGTATACTAACTTTTGTTACGATTTAAATCATTATGCTGCGATTGTTTACAGAGTTCAGCCCCATCGCGCTTTTGCGGTACGGGGGCCAACAACGTGGCCTCACCTGATGAGCGAAGCCTATGGAAACCCTAGAGTTCGTGATCTACCCCGATGGTCGGGTATTGGAGAAAGTCACTGGCATTGTGGGCACTTCCTGTGCGGAAGTAACTGCGGCCATCGAAGCCCAGCTGGGCCAAGTGCTCAAGCAAGAACAGACTTCGGAGTTTTTTGCCAAAGCGCATCAACAGCATGAGGCAGTTACCACCCAAGCGACCTATAGCGAGTGGTAGGTTCGGTGCATCTCAGTAGGGGCGAAGCATTTGGGCGACAATATAAGTCAAAGATAGACAAAGTTACTGTCCAAATGCTTCGCCCGTGCTCAAGTGAGATGCACCCGTCGGCCTCCTGAGGTGGAGGATGTCCTTTTTTTGTACAAAACAACCAATTAGAAGAGAAATGTCACACTTTAGCCAAATCAAAACGAAAATCCGTAACCTGGAATCTTTGCAAGCTGCTTTAACAGAACTGGACATTGACTGGAAACCGGGTCCGGTGCCCGTGCGGGGTTATCGGGGACAGACTCACAATGCTGAAGTAGCGATCGAGCAAGACAATGGATATGATATCGGCTTCAGCTGGAACGGTCAAGAGTATGAAATGGTTTCCGACATGCAGTTCTGGCAGCAAAACTTGTCTGTGGACGGTTTCCTGAAGAAGATTACCCAGCGTTACGCATACCACACCGTGGTCCAGGAAACGGCGAAGCAGGGCTTTCAACTGGCAGAACAACAGAAAAATGAAGATGGTTCTATCCGCTTAGTGCTGCAACGCTGGAGTTCCTAATGGATGATTTTGTTTTAGATGCACTCCCCTCTTTGTCTGAAGAGGACCCAGATCGCTCTGGTTTTGAGCCAGAATTAGGAGGGGTATGGCGGGACGAACCGGAACGTTCCGGTTTCGAGCCCGAACTGGGTGGAGTCTTGCGGCAAAAGGGGGTTTACGTCGATGAAATTACCTGTATCGGCTGTAAACATTGCGCTCACGTCGCCCGGAATACATTTTACATCGAACCAGATTACGGGCGATCGCGGGTAGTCAGGCAAGATGGCGACTCTGAAGCATTAATTCAGGAGGCGATCGACACCTGTCCGGTAGACTGCATCCACTGGGTTGATTACACCCAGCTCAAGCAGCTGGAAGCGGAGCGCAAGTATCAAGTGATACCCGTGCCGGGATTTCCTGCCAGTCATGCTGCGAGCAACCGCCGCCTGCAACAGATCAAGAGAAACCGCAAGCATCCGGAACCTCCGCCCTCACCCTAAAGGGTGGGGCTACCAGAACAAAGCCCGCCTCCGCGGGCTAGTAACAGTTACCAAATTTAGCGATCTATCTAGGTAAATATTGGAAAATTGCTCAGAAATTGATGTAATTTTCTGGCTGCAACTAGGTAGGGCTTGCTGAAAAAGAGTATAAGCCTTACTCGATAAGGGTTTCAGGCATTTTGACGGCCCTCCAAGTGCCTTGTTATGACACCTGGAGACTCAAAATCCTTGCACAATCGATCGGAAATCGTCGGGTTTCTTGGGTCTCATTGGCGACGAAACTACCATAATTCGGCGCGGTGTGGCATCTTTATTCGCTCTGCTGACTTTATGAGCGCAAACCCTAGGTATAATAGCAATGCGTGAAGTTTAAAAAGTACGTATGTAGCCTCTGCTACCAACTAAATATTCTACTGGACCGACTCTCTCGGGGTCTCCCCGGTCACTTCCGGTTGAGGCTCTGCCTCCTGGCCTCAATAGACGACCGTTGTTAGGAACTCACGGTAATCCCTGAGGCGGCTTTTGTAGAATTCACCCCAGGAGGCTCTGCCTCGGACTTCCCATTCCCAGGGAGACCCTGGGAACGAGGGTAGGAGGTATTATATACACATTTTTTCTTTTTGTCAACCCCCCTCTACTGGACCGATGCTCTAGGAGTTGAAATTTACCACAGAATGCTCCAGCTGGGCAAGAGTTTTCAGCCCGATCTACTTCAATTGACTAAGGATTCTAAAAAGGTTTGCACCGTGCCATTGGGATTGAGCACTACCCGAATTGTCGGTTGCAGTTCTCCTTCAATGGGGGACACAAATGCTTCACCCCACAGTGGCATTTCTGTGCGATCGAGATAGTTGCCTGCTGCTTCTCCTAGGGCGGTAACCTGTTTGATTGTCCCATCCCGATCGAGCACCAGACGGTATTCTATACTGATATCTAGGTTTTCTGGAGGCTTCCAGCGCTTTTGGAAATATTCTTTCACTTCTGCTACTTGCCGAATCTCCTCGACATACCCAGTATCTGTAGCAGGCGTATTCCTTGACTGGACTGGAGGTTTGCTACTATAAGGGTTAGGCCCGATCGCGTAGCGTGCGCGCAGCGCATTCGTACCACCGGATGTCTCAGCTGGCGGCAATTGTCTGGCAGTTAGAGGTGGTTGTGCAATAACGTCTCGCCTCAGGGAGATTTGCGGTCGAGGCGGTGGCGGTGGGGCGATCGCCCGTTGTCTCCTCGTTATAGCAGCATCAGCGTCAGGTGGCGATGGACTGGGGGGACTAGAAACTGATGGAGTAGTCGCAGGTGTTTCCCGATCGACAGCAGACTCCACAGATGGCATTGTGTCTGCTTCCGGAGGTGATGGCAGTTCTGGCGATGATTGTCTAGGTATTTCTTGAGACTCTTGAGGGCTAATTTTTTGGCTATTCGCGGCTGCTGTAGTGATGCTGGGTGGTTGATTGGAGTAAAATTTATTTAGCAGTTGGAGGCTGTAGGCAGTTAAACCCAATGCTAGTAGGATACTGGCCGCAACGCGGAATGAGTCGGAAAATGCTACCACATCTCGTACTTCATCCATGACTGTGGCCAGGTCAAACTTTTTTGGTCTCATTGCAGTCTTTTTGTTTTAGTATAGTACCTACACGAACTTCCGGAATTGGATAATTTATTTCCCAAAAATAATTCATGGTTTGTCATCCCTTTTGCTTGCAGGTAAATCCTTTTTCTCGATTTGTTTTTTTTGCTATTCTGTTGAGTTTTTGCTTCTGTTATCCTATTCCCAAAAAATGAGTTGGCAGTTTTGACAGTTGATAATGTTTGGGCGTTTAATCTCTCAGGTGAGGGGAAGAAGAGAGGAAAAAGAATGCTTCGCACGCGCTCCCAGATGGCATTATAATCTGAGAATGCGTTGAGAGGAAAAGATGAGACCAGGTGCTATATACCTAGGGAACGATCGCTGTGAATTTATAGTGTGGGGACCGCTACTCAAGGAAGTCACTCTAAATATAGTGGGGACCGCACCGCGCCAGATCCCTATGGAACGGTCAGCAGGGGGTTACTGGAGAGTGACTGCCGATAACATTTCTCCAGGAACAGAATACCTTTACCAATTGGATGGCGACAAGACTCGCCCCGATCCGGCATCATATTATCAGCCAGGTAGCGTCCACGAACCATCCCAGGCGATCGATCGCCATGCTTTTGCGTGGCAAGATTGCGCGTGGCGCTGTCCCGCCCTGGCAGATTGGATTATCTACGAGTTGCATGTCGGTACTTTTACTCAGGAGGGAACATTCGCAGGGATTATTCCCCGCTTGCAGGCGCTAAAGGAACTGGGCATAAATGCGATCGAACTGATGCCAGTGGCCCAGTTTCCGGGAAGTCGCAACTGGGGTTATGATGGAGTCTATCCCTACGCGGTGCAGAATTCCTACGGGGGTCCGGACGGACTCAAGCAGTTGGTAAATGCCTGTCACGAAGCGGGAATGGCAGTGATTCTGGATGTAGTCTACAATCACTTCGGTCCGGAAGGCAATTACACCCGGGATTTTGCTCCCTACTTTACCGAGAAGTACCATACTCCTTGGGGAAGTGCGATTAACTTTGACGATGCCTACAGTGCGGGCGTGCGGAACTTTTTCGTGGAAAATGCTCTATACTGGTTGCAAAACTATCATATAGATGCCCTGCGTTTAGATGCGGTTCACGCTATCTACGACTTTGGGGCCAAGCATTTTCTGGCAGAATTGGCAGATGCTGTGGAAAGCTTGTCCCAGCAGGAAGGTCGCCCTTACTATTTGATTGCGGAAAGCGACCTGAATGACGTGCGCGTTATTCGACCTCAAGCACTAGGTGGCTACGGGATCGACGCCCAATGGAGTGATGACTTTCACCACGCCCTGCATACAGTCCTGACAGGAGAACAAAAGGGTTATTACCAAGATTTTGGCAAATGCGAACAGTTGGCGAAAGCATGGCGCGATCGCTTTGTTTATGCTTGGGATTATTCCCCCGCTCGCCAGCGCTATCACGGCAGTCACTCTGCAGCTACCGCATCGCATCCCCCAGAGCAATTTGTGGTGTGCAGCCAAAATCACGACCAAATTGGCAATAGAATGTTAGGGGAACGCCTCTCGCAACTGGTATCCTTTGCCGGGCTGAAGCTGGCGGCGGCAACGGTTTTGCTTTCTCCTTACATTCCCCTGCTGTTCATGGGCGAAGAGTATGGCGAAGAGTCTCCTTTCCTCTATTTTATCAGCCACGGAGACTCGGATCTGACTGAGGCAGTCAGGCGAGGACGAAAAGCAGAGTTCGAGGCATTTCATGAGGTGGGAGAACCGCCGGATGCAGCGAGTCCGGAGACATTTAAACGCTGCATCCTTAAATGGGAGCAGCGCAGCCAAGGGAAGCATCAAGTGTTGCTAGAATTATATCGGCAGTTAATTGGGTTGCGCCGCCACATGCAGAAAGGGTCGGGCGATTGCGCTGCGCGCACGCTACGCGATCGGAAAAACCTGGAAGTATTAGCAATAGAAAAGGAGAAAATATTAATTTTTCGCCGTGGGAGTCAGGAAAGGCCATTTGCCTGTATAATGAATTTCAACGACAAAGAGGTAAAATATACCTCATATCTAGAGGGGAATAAGCGATTAGATTCCAGCGCTGCTGAATGGTTGGGCGATGGCTCTACTTTACCAGAGTCCCTAACACCACCCCAAGAGTTGACCCTGCCACCCCAAAGTTTTGCGATCTACGAACAGGGGAATGTTGACTGGGAAGAAAAGGTGTAAAGTATCCTGTAGGGTGAGAGATCGAGAGGGTAACGCACCGGGTTCGAGGGTTGCGGTCAGTTGCCCCAGCGCCAGGAACAAGGTAAGGTGACGGTACGTTGCCCCAGCGCCAGGAACGGGGTATACTCTGCGAGAGGGTAAGGGGACGGTAAGGGGACGGTAGGGGGACGGTAGGGGGACGGTAGGGGGACGGTAGGGGGACGGTAGGGGGAGCATCTCTATTTTTTCATCTAGCCCTCAATGTCTCGGCTTTGATATCTCTGCCAGAGCTCTTGTCCCAGGGGACTCGGCACACAGGAGACATCGATGTGCGATTAATGTGCTCCCACAGCCGCGCAGTGCTCAACCGCGCGCTGGCCCCCTCGTTCCCACGGCGATGTCTAAAGGGCAGTACGAATAGTGCGCCCTTTAGACATCGAAGAAGCCTGGGAACGGGTGACCTGGCAGCGGAGGGTTCCCGGAGCGTGGTGGCGAGGCTTGCATCTCAATGCACCCGAGGGTAACGCACCGAGATCGAGGGTTGCGACCACTTGCCCGATCGCAAGGGACGGGGTATAGTATAGTCTGCGGGTGGGCGTTCGAGAGGTAACGCACGCTCCGGGCCCCCTCCGCTGCGAGATTGCGCAGCGCGATCGCACCGGGTGGCAGCGGCGGCCACTAGCATTCTCCACTGTCACGCACTCTAAGGCACACTGAGGTTTGTAGTGAGGACTTCCGTCCTCACTACAAACCTCAGAAAAATCGGTGTGTTGCGTACCGAAGGTGGGGGATGGTGAGAAGGGAAAGATGAGTGGAAGAAAGGGGGAAAGTCAAATATAAGTAAAATTGCACAGAAGCAAAGGAGAAAAAAATGAGGGTGCCAATTGCGACTTATCGGCTTCAGTTCCGTCCGGAGTTTGGCTTTGCGTCAGCTCAAAAAATTCTGCCTTATCTGGCTGAATTGGGGATATCAGATATCTACGCTTCCCCGATACTCAAAGCCCGATCGGGGAGTATCCACGGTTACGATGTGGTAGACACAAATCAAATTAACCCGGAACTGGGAACGGAAGCAGAATTTGAAGCTTTGATGGTCCAATTGCAGGAACGAGAAATGGGATGGGTACAAGATATCGTGCCTAACCACATGGCTTATGATAGCCAAAATCAATTCTTGATGGATGTTTTGATTCACGGACAGGACTCGGAATACTGTGAGTTTTTTGATATTGATTGGGAACACCCCTACGAAGATATCAGAGGCAAGGTGCTGACGCCGATGCTGGGGGATTTTTACGGCCAATGCTTGGAAAATGGGGAAATTAAATTAAGCTATGACGAAAGGGGGCTGAGTGTTAACTACTACGGTCTGAAAATCCCCCTCAGGATAGAATCCTACGCGAGTTTTCTGAATCATGATTTTGGACGACTGTCTCGATCCCTGGGACGCAGTCATCCAGATGCGATCAAAATTTTGGGGATTCTATATATCGTTAAGAATATCCCATCGGAAACTGCGGGGATAGAGCGGAAAGAGCAGGCGGAATTTGTGAAGGGACTGCTTTGGGAACTATACAATGATAACCAGAAAGTGAAAGGGTTTATCGACCAGAACTTGAAAATATTTAACGGAGAGGTGGGGAAACCGGAAAGTTTTGACCTGTTGGACAATCTACTGGGAGAGCAGTTTTTCCGCCTGTCCTTTTGGAAGGTAGGAGCAGAAGAACTCAACTATCGGCGTTTCTTTACGGTGAATGAGTTGATTTGTCTGCGCATAGAAGATGCGCAGGTTTTCTCAAAAACTCACGCTCTGATTGATAAGCTAGTAGGGTCAGGGAAGTTGACAGGACTGAGAATCGACCACATTGATGGACTCTATGCTCCCACGGAATACTTGGAACGTCTCCGTGCCAAAATGGGGGATATATATATTGTCGCCGAGAAGATTCTGGAACTGGGAGAGGAATTGCCGAGTTCGTGGAAGCTCCAAGGTACGTCAGGATATGATTTCCTCAATCACGTGAATAGCCTTTTCTGTCAGAAGGAAAATGAAAATGCTTTTACCGATCTATACGAGCGCCTGACGGGTTTGAGACCAGTATATGAGGAAATGCTGGCGGACAAAAAGCGGCTGATTGCGGAAACGAATTTAGTCGGAGATGTGAATAATTTGGCGCACCTGCTGAAAAGAATTGCCGGTGGATACCGATACGGACGGGATTTTACCTTGGAGGGGTTGAGAAAGGCAATCCTAGAAGTATTGGTGCAGTTTCCGATCTATTGTACTTATATCGATAGGGAGGGAGTGAGCGATCGGGCACGGGGATACTTGCAAGAGGCGATCGAAAAAACCAAAAGTCAGATTCCGCAGTTACTGAACGAAATCAACTTAATTGAAAAGTTCCTATTGCTGGAGTACGACGAGTGGCTTTCCGAATCAGAACGGGAACGGTGGTTGCATTTTAGTATGAGATTTCAGCAATTCTCTGGTCCGTTGATGGCAAAGGGGATTGAGGATACTCTATTTTATGTCTACAACCGACTGGTATCTCTGAACGAGGTAGGGGGCCATCCGGATCGATTTGGCTTGGCGGTTTCCGAGTTTCACGAGTATAATCAGAAAAAACTGGCAGATTGGCCCCACGCCATGAATGCCACTTCCACCCACGATACGAAACGCAGCGAAGATACCCGGTTGCGCATTAACGTGCTTTCGGAAATGCCGGAAGAGTGGGAACAGCAGGTGAAAAGTTGGCGGGAAATGAACCGGGATAAGAAAACTGTGGTAGGGAAGCGCAGCATTCCCGATCGCAACGACGAGTATTTCCTGTATCAAAATATGTTGGGTGCATTTCCCGAAGCAGTTCTCCCTTTGCGTTGTCAGGTGGAACTAAAGAACGAGGGGTTAGAGGGGATCGATACAGAGGAGTATACTGAATTTGTCGGGAGGATCAAAGATTACGTCATCAAGGCGGTGCGGGAAGCCAAAGTCCATACGGCGTGGTTGCGGGCGGATACAGAATATGAGGAGGGTTTTGTTGCCTTTGTCGATCAGATATTAAATCCTGGTGAAGAGAACGAATTTCTCTCATCATTTCGAGCCTTCCAGCAGCGGTTGGCGGTTTACGGCAGCTTCAATTCTCTGTCCCAAACCTTGCTGAAAATTGCCTCGCCGGGAGTGCCGGACTTTTACCAGGGGACGGAACTGTGGGATTTGAGTCTGGTGGACCCCGATAACCGCCGTCCAGTCAATTATGACGATCGACTGTCATTTTTGCAGGAGATTAAACGCCGCTGCCAGACGGGAATGATGAGTTTGATTTCTGATTTGAAGGCAACCCGGGCCGACGGACGGATGAAGCTATTTTCGATCGCCCGCGCCTTGGAGGCGAGAAAACAATATTTGCCAGTTTTCCAGGAGGGAGATTATTTGCCTTTACAGGTGTCGGGTCAATATGCTAACCATATAGTGGCTTTTGCGAGACACTATCAGGGTAAGACCGCGATCGCAGTTGCCCCCCGCTTGCTCGCGCGCGTCATCGGACCGGAACAATATCCCCTCGGTACAGAAGTTTGGGGAGATACGCGCTTGGAAATTCCTGCCCATTTACAGTCTAACTGGATAGAGGCGATCGTGAACGAGGAAATTTCAGGTAACGCGGCGCTATCAGTCGGTGAAATTCTGCAATATTTCCCAGTTGCACTTTTAGTTAGTTCGTAGGGTGGGCACTGCCCACCTTACCCAGGGCAAACGCATCTATTGATTGAAATGCTTACTGGTTCTAATTGATTCTCTAACCCTTACTGCCAAAGGCTTCCAGATATAGGATGCGTTTTCCCTGCCACAGAGCCCGGGTGCTGATGTAGATGTAGGGTGGCACTGCCCACCTTAAGCTATGAATTAGGGCGTTGCACAACTACGGGATGATAGAGGTTGCTAATTGTGGTTAGACGCCTGTCCTACGCCTCAGACAGATCTTGTCGCCCGTCCTACGCCTCTTATTTGAAGTAGGCAATAGTAACGCCTGTGCCGCCGCTATTTTGTTGCGCTAACTCAAACCGATCGATCTGGGGATGTTGCTGCAAAAAGTCATGTACTCCTTCTCTGAGTTTACCCGTACCTTTGCCGTGAATAATCCACAGGGCACCAGTTCCCGAAGCATATCCTTTCGCGATCGCATCTTCCAAGACGGCCTCAGCATCTGCCACCCGACTCCCCCGCAAGTCCACGGTATTGCTTTCGGTTTGCACTACGGGACCCGGTTTGGGGGGCGGAACAGTTGCTGCGGGTTTCTGTTTGGGTGGGGGCTCTACTTTTTCTCCGTCCAGAGATTCTATTTCCGTAAAGGCGATCGTCATCTTCATCAAACCAAACCGCACTGTTACTTCCCCATCCGCTTCGGAAACATTCAAGACATCACCCGTTTGACCTAAGCTAGGAATGCGCACCTTGTCCCCTACTTGCGGTTTGTAAGCAGGTTTGGGTTTGGGTGGCGCTGTTTTAGAAGGCAGATAAATTTCGGCAATTTTATTTACCTCCTCCGTGGCTCTTTGCGCCCTTTGAGCCAGAACTGGTCCTTGCTGTAACTTGCGAATTACCCGCGCAATTTCTTTCTTCGCTTCGGCGATCGCCTCTTGCACTGCTATTTCCTGCTGCTGTCGCAACTTTTGCTCTCGTGCTTGCAAAGCTGATGCTTTCTGGGAGACTTCTTCATGCAGGCGTTCTGCTTGCGTAACTAACTTTGAGGCTTGTTTGGTCTTCCTTTCCTGACGCCGACGTTGTGCTTCTAAACCGGCAATTACTTGGTTAACATCTTGGTCGGTTCTGTCTACATAACCTCGCGCCCGATCGACTATTTCGGGATTTAATCCCAAGCGGCGGGCAATGGTTAAGGCATTGGAACGACCGGGTATTCCCCATAGCAGTCGGTAGGTGGGTTGCAGAGACTGATTGTCAAACTCCACTGAGGCATTTTCAAACCGATCGTCTTCATATTTGAGCGCTTTCAGTTCCCCAAAATGGGTCGTGGCCACCGTCAGTTGGGCGTTGCTGGCCAGGTATTGCAAGAGGGCGATCGCCAAGGCACTGCCTTCGGAGGGGTCAGTTCCGGCACCGACTTCATCTAATAGTACCAATTCGGCATTTCCCAAAGCCTGTAATATCCGAGTAATGCGACGAATGTGACCTGAGAAAGTAGATAAACTCTGTTCTAAAGATTGTTCGTCCCCAATATCGGCGAGGATTTTGTCAAACCAGGGCAATTCTACTGGTTCTCGCGCGGGCACGAAGAGACCGACTTTGGCCATCAATGCTGCTAACCCCAGGGTTTTCAGAGTCACGGTTTTCCCACCCGTATTGGGACCAGTAATAGCCACTACTTTTATGGGCGGTGCTACGATTAAATCTACTGGAACTACCGTCGGACCTTGTTCGTGCTGCTGTTGCCAGACTAGCAGGGGATGGCGCAGTTGTCGCAGGGTAATGCTTTCTCCTCCCCCTCTATCTATGAAGCGGGGCGGGTTTGCTTCCAACCATAAACTATAACGCGCTCTTGCTGTTGCTAAGTCCAGGGCCGTCGCGATCGCCAATAATCTTTCCAAGTCCTCCTTGACTTCAGCTATTTTCTCTGTTAAATCTCGGAGAATCGCTTCTTCCTCACCTGCCTCCTGGCGTTGCAGTTGGCGCAGTTGGTTCCCCAGGGGGACGATCGCGTGAGGTTCCACGTAGAGAGTAGCACCCGTAGTGGAGGTATCGTGAACGATGCCGGGTATGGCGGACTTTTGGGGTGCTTTGACGGGAATCACGAAGCGATCGCCCCGTTGAGCGATCGTATTTTCCTGCACCGCAGCGAACTTCCGCTGCAAAATCCCTTGCAGAGTCTGATAAATGCGGTCTCGCAAACCTTTAAGTTGACTGCGGATACCGCTAAGTTTAGGACTAGCGCGGTCTGTGACTTTACCCCGGTCGTCGATGCAGCGGTTAATTTCCTGCTCAATTTCGGGATAGGTGCGCAGATCCGCCAGCAGTTCCATCAGCACTGGCACATCTGGTTGGCCATCGATCTGGCGTCGCAAACGCCGCATTCCTGCCAGGGTAGTAGCGATATGTAAGAGTTCCGCACCCGACAAGATGCCTTGCAGTTCGGCCCGTTCTAAGGACGCGCCAATATCCTGAATGCCTTCAAAAGACAGTACCGCAGTCAGTTGACTTTCTAGCTGGTATACTTCTTTAGTTTGAGCTAAGAGGGCGAGACTGCGATCTAAAGTTTCCGGAATTGCCAGATGACGCGCTGCTACCGCCCCCAGTTTAGTAGCGGCAAAGGTAGATAGATGCTGGCACAGGCGGGGCCATTCCAGTAGTTCTAAAGTTTCTGCTTGAATCACAACTGCGGCTGACAAGGGTTGCACTGCAAATACATTCTATCAACTCGGAGCACCTTTGGGGAGGTCTCACGGCCCGTCTTGAGTCAAGATCATCCCATTAATCGATTTGGATCGCGGCCCGCTGAGGATGGTAACCTTAATCTATCCCTTCTTCTTTCTCCAGTTTAGCGGTAATAAAAGGAGAGTCTATATCGAGAGACCAATTTTCATCAATAAAGTTAAAATTGGCATCCAAGATTAAAGTCATTTCGCCAATCGGATTATCTGGGCAGATTTTTGTTTCTGACTCTACAGACAAGTTATTTTTCAGCAAATATTTCAGTTCGATCCAATATTCCGCTGGATTTTCTTGCAAATTTTTACCGAGAGCATAACTGGATAATTCTACGGATAAAGGCTGTTTGAATATCACTTCTTCATAGAAATTATCCTGCTCATCCCAATAGCAAAATATGGTAAAATTAGAGTATTGCAAATGCTCTCTTCCTATTGACTCTAGAGAGGCGATCGATAATTTATCCAATTTTTCCCAAGTCGGATTAATTGTTGATTTCAGCATGGTTGTTTCCTTTAATTAATGTTTGGTCATCAACCCAGTAAAGTGTAAGACCATATAGAGGACGTCTTCCTTTTGCTCTTCGCTTTCAAGATTCAAACATTCAGCAATATTGAGCATGAAAACGATAATTACCTCCTTTTCCTAAAACTTTTGATTTGAGATGATAACCTTCTTTTTTGGAAGGGACTAAACCAATATTACCTTTAGGAGGAACCTCTCCTTTTTCAATAGCTTTGAGATGCTTGTTTTGGGGATCGTATTTTTTACCTAGTTCTATTTGAGTCTGAGAAAAGGAAACTAAGCGCCCCTTACTTGTTTGATATACCCGATCGGGTTGAATCTCTAACCAGCTACTCGGTAAGTCTAGCATATAATTTGATATTTTTGCATAAATTCGATCGTCAAATAAAAATATGTTCCACTGGCAGCAAGGGCGATCGCCATCGTCAGAGGTAAACTGGCTTCACTATTCAATTATACTTCTGGGAAGCCCGATCGCGTAGAACCGGTAGCCTGTCGGTGCGGGGCTACTGGTCCTGCCCTGGGCAATCGCCGGTTGTCGGTGCGGTCGAGCAGCAGCAATACGGTAGGGGCACAAATAAGTTACCTGGTTCCGAGGCTCCGCCTTGGAACCCCCTTCGGAGGCTCCTGCCTCCCGATCATCTTTTGAACAGCGTATGTTGGTCAACTTTTTCCAACTGGATTCTGCCAATTAAGGATGAGGGTCGCGTGACTACAGTATTCATAATCTGACCAGTATGTTTTAACTGTATTGCATGGCATCTATAATTGTCTCATAGTTCAGCGGAAAAAATACAATGCCTAACCTATAGCGTTATCCAAGGAAAAAATGCGATCGCCCGTTTTGCTCTATAATATAAATATATGCTGGAGGCGATATCAATAGAACTAAAATGAGCCTATGATGTTCTACAATTTTAGAACTTAAATGTAACAAGCATTTTTAATATTATGGTATAATGTCATTAGTCGGTTTCAACCGACTTTAGCTATTAGCCGGCGCTTTGAAACGCCGGCGGGATGACAGCGAAGTGAAGGTATTATCAAATGAAAAAACAGATGCGGCGATCGGGTGCTTGCTGGGAACGGCTGTAGGAGATGCGATCGGACTTCCTTGTGAAGGACTGTCAAAGCGCCGACTCCAGAAAATATATCGTCACCCGAACAAACATCACTTTTGCTTTGGCAAAGGGATGATTTCCGACGATACAGAACATACTTGCATGGTAGCCCAATCATTAATCGTCTCAGCAGGTGACGAACGAATTTTTGCTCGCGAACTCGCTGGGAGATTAAAATTATGGTTGCTGGGTTTGCCCGCAGGAGTGGGCTTCGCAACCTTAAGGGCAATATTAAAGTTATGGTTGGGATATTCATACCGTCGCAGTGGCGTTTTTTCTGCCGGCAACGGTCCCGCCATGCGCAGTGCTATTATTGGCCTATGTTACGGGGATAATCTCCCCAAAATGCGATCGCTAGTCAAGGTTTCCACCCGCCTTACCCATACCGACCCGAAAGCAGAATGGGGGGCCCTGGCAGTGGCGATCGCGGCATTTATTTCCAGCCAAAAAACCCTGGTTACCCCCCAGGAATATTATCAAAAGCTAGCAGAAATCCTGGATGCAGAAGCTGCTGAATTTCTGACATTAATCCAGCAAGCTGCCGACAGTGCCGCCAGTGGGGAGACAGCAGCATCATTTTCTGCAAGCATAGGCAAGAGTCAGGGGGTCAGCGGCTACGTGTATCATACCGTCCCCGTGGTAATTCAGGTCTGGTTGCAACATCAACGGGACTATCAGAGGGCGATCGGGGAAATAATTTCCCTGGGAGGGGATGCAGACACCACGGCAGCAATATTAGGAGGAATTATCGGGGCCGGAGTTGGGAAAGAAGGCATTCCGCAAGCATGGCTAGATAATTTATGGGAATGGCCCCGAACAGTTGAGTGGATGGAAGCAGTTGCTCAAAGATTGGCCGCAGTCTGGGGAATTTTGCCGAGAAATCTGTTTTTCTTGCTTGTAGTTCTCTGGCACGGATGCCGCCGATTGTTCCCTCCCTGGTGAACAGGTAAATCCCGTTCCTTGACTCTAGCAGGGAACGAGGTCACCCACATGTGCTACTTACTTTGCCGATCCTTGAGAGTTGTCCATACTCTTCTTTTTCAAGATAAACTGTCCACCTTTAATCTCGATCGCCTCCACAAATCCCTTGGCGACAAACTCATCAACTGCTTTTTTCACACCTCCTTGCCACCAACCACCATCCCTATAGTCGTCACCTGTTATTAACCCACCCTCCTTGACCGTGCGGTAGTATAACTCCAAATCTTGCTTCACAAATTCGTACAAGTGGTTACCATCGATATAAATCCAGTCGAAGTAGTTAGACTGGAACTCGCTGCATACCTCATGGGAATATCCTCGATGGATAATCACCCGATCGCTTTCGATTTGAGAACGGAATCTCTCTACCACTGCTTCATACCGTCGATCCATATTGACCTGATTTTCTCCACGTTTCCCACCATACCGAGATCTCTGATAAGTTTCTCCTTCCTCATATTTCCAGGGGTCGATCGTGTGTAGTTTTGTGGGCTGTACCCGATCAATGATTTTCTGGGAAAACTCTCCTTTATCTACACCAATCTCAGCACAAACAGACCTTTGTGGCATTGCCCTTAACAAGGACTCTCGTGTGTTGATATTTGTTTTATTCTTTTACCTTTCGACCAGGATTTTTTAAGTTTTTGATAGCCTGGTACAAGTCTGAGAAATTTTTCCATATCCCTAGGGCCTGCTTGAATTTTGTCGAGTTATCTCTAATATACCAAAAATGACATGGGTCGGTGGCGATAAACAAGTAACGATTCCCCAAATAGGTCAGAACCATGGCGCCCACGGAAGAGTCGTACCCGGGTACGGAAGAGTTGTACTCGGGTACGGAAGAGTTGTACTCGGGTACGGAAGAGTCGTACTCGGGTACGGAAGAGTCGTACTCGGGTACGGAAGAGTCGTACCCGGGTACGGAAGAGTTGTACTCGGGTACGGAAGAGTCGTACCCGGTACGGAAGAGTCGTACTCGGGTACGGAAGAGTCGTACTCGGGTACGGAAGAGTCGTACTCGGGTACGGAAGAGTCGTACTCGGGTACGGAAGAGTCGTAGTCCCTACGTACTCGCAAGCGGTCATGTATAAATAGCCATGTTCCATCTTTACGCCAATTACGCTCGTTAGGTATATACCGTTTGCCATGCGGGGAAGTCTCCGGGCAAGTCTCTCCATTGACAACCACATAAAAAATAGCATTGAGGACAGACAACATCCAAACTTCACGTGGCAGTATCACTTGCCGATGTCTCCCGGGTTTTCGCCGTCCGGGAGACATCGGAATGCGTGATAATATTTTATATCACGCTATGTCAAGTGATACTGGGACGACCTCCTGTTTTTGCTGGTGGAATCAGCGGTTCAATTAAGTCATAATTGTCAACCGACTCGCGTCCGCCAGTCGGTCGCGAGTCCGGGTCAGCATGAGAGAGTCCGATCGTCAAGGTTTAATGCGCAACTTGAGGCGAATATTTCCACTGACAGACCGAGGCGCATTCCAGATAGCTAACGTTTGCCGGATCTCATCCAGCACCGCTTTTGCTTGCAGAGTCGAGACTGTATCGTCTAAGATGATTCGCCCCACTCGCCCATTACTCACGCGAAACTCAAAGACAATTTCCCCACTCACCCCAGATGGCAGATCCACCCATCCTAATTCTCGGGTGAGAGAGTCACGCGCCCCAGCATCCAATCCCGACGCACTAATCACTTCAATGCGATGATTTTCTGGCGCCAACTCATCTTCAGACTCAAATTGAGCAGATTGCGCCAAAGGCCCTGGTGCAGCAACTCTATCGCTGGTCATTCCCCTGGTAGCACCCCTCGCTGGTGGGCTAGAAGGAAGCTGTCCGCCAACTTGATTTCCTCTTGCCCCCGTGCCATAAATTCCTTCATAACTGACACCTTCAGGTAACTCCACTGGCACTTGTACCCGCTGCCTGGTGCCATCGGGATTAACTCGCACCTCCTCGCTGACTGCCACAAAAGCCGTGTAAGGTGATAATAACCGATAGGCTAAAGCTGTTTTCGTCACTGCCGCCACACCAGTTTTGGTCTCGCCGCCAAACATCTGATTCATCAATTCCTTGATTCTGGCCCGACCCCATAGCTGAGCGATCGCCTGGTTGTCCCCATTAAAATTCACGCCGATAACTCGATCGTATCTTCTGCCCCCAGCTGTCATGCCCGTAATCCGCAGATTCCCATTAGCCCGATCGCCTTTCCGGCCCAAGATTACCAAAGGCTGTTCGGCAAACAAATCCGGTGCCGCTGCCGGATATATTTCCGGTTGCACCCCGCTTCCTTCCCAACTAATTTGAATATTTGTCAACACGGGATTATTAATTTTGCGGGAAAACTCTGCTGCCACTTCCTGAGTCGGTTCGTCCTGACGAATCACTTGGGATGTGCCCCTGCCCACTTCCGCCAGGCGATTTAATAAAAAGCGATTCACCGAACTTCCCACCCCAAAGCTATAAAGGCGATTTCCCGGTTTCAGTCCCTGCTTTACCTGGGCAATTATCTCATTTTCATTGCCAATATAACCATCCGTTAGCAACAGGATACTCCGCAACCTTCCCGCTGGCGCCGCTGGTAAATTCAGCACTGCATTAATGCCATTGATTAACTCCGTACCCCCCTTCGCCTTCAGTTGGTTAATATATTCCAGGGCCTGGGCGCGATTTGCTGGTGTATTCGCCAAGGGGACGGCAGACAATGCCGTAGTCGTATTGGCAAAATCTATAATTGTGAAAGTATCGTCGGCATTCAATTCTTCGATCAACCGGCGCATCAGTTCCTGGCATTTCCCTAAGGGATCTCCCCGTTGGGAACCGGATGTATCGATCGGGAACACCACATCTTTGGGAACAATTTCCTTCCTCGCATATGAGATCGCCGGAATCAGGTAAACCGCAAAATGACCGCCTTGTTTATCTGCTTGAGTTAAGACTGTCGCTTGGGTATTTTCCCCTGCTACCCGATAGCGCAGGATCAAATCCTTATTGGGAATTCTGTCGGTTTTTGCCAACTGCACCCGTACTGTTTTACCCTGGCCCTGAGTTATAATTTGATGGGAGGGGGAAACGACATCATTAATTGGCACCCCCGCATCAATTTCTACTGTTACATTAATATCATGCCCAGATCGGGTGCCTGGTTTCAGCACTGGCACATTAATCCGGGAACAATCTGGGACTCGATCTGTATCCCCGACACTGCCGGAGATATGAGCGCCGGGAATATAGCGGGGACCGACTACCATCGGAAACACAAACTCGTAATCCCCTGCGGCAAATTTGAGATTTTCTGTGTAACGAATTGTTACCTCAATTTCCTCTCCGGGCTTGATATTCGCCAGGGATTGAGTGAAAATATTATCCCGTTCTTGCTCTAAGAGTCCCGCTGTCCGTCCCTCTTCCCGGGCACGTTCGTAGATTTCCTGGGCCTCGTCCCGTTTCTCGATCTCCCCGGAGCTCCGGCGATCGCCTATTTTAATCTCCATATCATGCACCGCTGCTGTATCGGGCAACGGGAAGACATAAACCGCCTCTAAGGCCGTAGTAAAATGATTAGCAAACCGCTGCGTCACCTCCACTTGGGAGACATTTCCAGCTACTTTGGCCTTTACCTGGGTATGCTTCAGGGGAAACACCTGTTGATTTTGCTCTTGTGATGGGATAAACAACCCACTGGCCGTTCTGCATCCGAGGTCCTTGCCTTCGTCATCTGCGCGATCTCCTGTTGCGATTGCGCTGCGCGCACGCTACGCGATTGGGGTGGCGCTTGGACCATACTGAAATGAGTAATCGTTCCTAATGTCGCCGCGATCGATAGGGTTGCGGTTCGATATCTTTTGTGTGCTCTTGTCCCTTGGGACTCGGCACACAAAAGATATCGAAGAATCATTCTCAATTTCATCGTTCTTCTCTTGTTCTCAAATGATATCCCATGCCCAATCTCCCTATATTACACTTTTCCTCTGCACCTATATCCGATCGGGGGTGGGCTGTTCCTCTATCTAGTTTAGCCTATCTTGAGAGCAACTGACTAAATCGCCCCCAAAAATCTCCTCAGCTATCGCCCATTTAAATTGCATAAAGAGAAAAAAAGCTGTCGCCGGTACATGGTTTCACTCTCTTGCTCCCCAACCTCCTCAATTTATGCTATAAGATACATGTTCGAGCGGGCAACCAGAGAGTATAGATATGAGAAATCCTGGGTTGATGTTATTTCTGGTCTTGATAGCGATGTGTCTTTTGCTATTGACAGTCGGAAACTCTCTTCCACAGCAGGCTGAACCAGCACCGGGGGACACGCTCCGCTGCACCACCTCCCGCGCCAACACTAGAGGAAGTAAAGCTAAGGGATTTCCGGCGCTTACAGAATACAGTGGATGACTTAAATCGGGAAGTTAATTCTTTGAAATTACAAGTCCGGTCTTTAGAATCAAAAGTGAGATATTTGGACTCCAAGATTAGGTAAGATATGAGCTGTGTCCCGGACACCGAGCCATTATACCAAACGATCGTCTGCTTCACTGCGTTGTTAGAGCGACTAAACGAAGCGGCGATGTCTCCCGTGTGCCGAGTCCCCCGGGACAAGAGCACTCGGGAGATATCGAAAGAATGGCAAAAGCCAGCGGCGGCAGGCCGCCACCGTGCCGGAAAAATCGGCAACCTCACCAGCGACTTTCGACCGTCCGCTTTCGATATCGCCGTGACCTGTTGGGCTGCTGACTGGGCAAGATCCTGTCATGGATAGCAAGAAACGGGTGGCATTGAACCACTGCTATCGATACATTGAGAGGTGAGCGATTGACAATGAGCTGACAGCATGAAAACCTTGATAGAAGCCACAGCTGACGATAGCGAAACCTATGAACGCATTGCCAAAGCGATCGCTTTCATGGGTCAAAATTATTTAAACCAGCCTGACTTGGAGACTATTGCTCAGCACGTACATCTGAGCAAGTATCACTTTCAGCGATTGTTTACGAAATGGGCTGGTATTAGTCCTAAGCGTTTTTGGCAATACCTCACGGTTGAATATGCCAAGTCAAAAATTACTGAAACTAAAAGCCTTTTAGAGCTGACTATGGATGCTGGTTTATCAAGTCCAGGGCGGTTACATGACCTGTTTGTCAAGCTAGAAGCGATGTCCCCTGGTGAATTTAAGGCAGGAGGCGCGGGGTTGCAGATTTTGTATGGAGTTCATGAAACTCCTTTTGGCTATTGCCTGATTGCCACAACAGCCCGTGGCATCTGTAATCTGCATTTCCTGAACGCAATAGACGAACAAGCAGCTGAATATCATCTCCGTACAGAATGGGAAAATGCTGAAATTATCTACAATCAGCAGGCAACCAGGGAAATCAGCGATCGCATCTTCCAGCTAGTTGCAGCTAATATTTCTCCCTTGGTTCTCTATGTTAAAGGAACTAACTTTCAGATTCAAGTTTGGCGCGCGCTTTTGAGAGTTCCGTTTGCAGGCATCACCACCTATAAAGGGTTGGCAGAATCAATGGGTTATCCAACTGCTGCTAGAGCTGTAGGTAAGGCACTAAGCAGTAATCCAGTTGGATACTTAATCCCGTGTCATCGGGTGATTCTCGAATCAGGTGAGTTGGGCGGTTATCGGTGGGGACTAGAACGTAAGGCTGCTCTTCTGGGTTGGGAAGCCAGTCGAAATTAGAACCTAGGACAGGATCGATTTATGCGAATTGCCGCCCCCGTGTTGGGTCCGGTTTGGTTAATCGAGTTTCGAGTATTGCTAGCAGGTTAGTCTTGCTGCCGATTTTGACGCGATTGGATCTTTTACGTGAGGTTCGACTACACGCTGCGCTGCAAACCAAAAATTTAATTTGCCTTCGGAACCACAAGCGCTAGTTCAGAATGGCGAAGCGCTCGTCGCACGCTTCGCTGCTGGGCGATGGGATGGTGTATTCTCGGTAAAGTTCATGTAAAATGGGTGACCAGACCATGAACAATTATAGACAACCCTATTGCTAGTTAACCTGGCTACCAACGCATTCGCGGGACAAATTTTCCGACCGCGAGCGGCAGAAACCCCTGTGGGCTGGAAGCCTTGCCTCATGGGCTGTCCCGGCTTAAGTTGGTAGCCGTTAACCTAGACAAGAACTGTCATGAGTTCTTCGGCTTAATTCCCGCGGGGAGAGTGCGACTGACCTTAGCTGGGCAGACTACCCGATCGCCCGACTTATATCCCACGAACCGGACATAAACCATCTCTCCTTCCTGGATATCATCAGTATCCGCCTCATGCAAGTTCCGATTATAACGAACCTGTTCCCAAACGGAAGCGATCGGTTCATAACCCCAATTCTCCAGCATGTTCTCTAAGGGCGTGAACAGCTTCATCATATTCTTTGCTGGCAAATCCGGCTTCGTTTTGGCAATTTGGCGGGCGCTGGGGTACTTAGTCAGCAAAGCTTGCAATTCCGCGAAAGTCGAGTCGCGAAAATCTGCATTTAGCTGACTTGGTTGCTGTTGCAATTGGGATTGCAGTCGCTGACATTGTTGCTGGAATTCAATCATTTCCGCCCCTTGCTGCTGCAATTGCCAGCGCAGTTGTTCCCATGCTTGCTGCAACTCAGTTATTTCCGCTGTTTTCTCACTTTCCAGCTGCTCTAATTGCTGGCGCAGTTGCTCCCGTTCTTGCTGTAGACCGGATATTTCCCCTGTTTTCTCACTATCTAGTTGCTGCAATTGTGATATTGCCGCTGTTTTCTCACTATCTAGTTGCTTTAATTGTGAGCGCAGTTGCTCCCGTTCTTGCTGTAGACCGGATATTGCCGCTGTTTTCTCACTATCTAGTTGCTGCAATTGTGATATTGCCGCTGTTTTCTCACTATCTAGTTGCTCTAATTGTGAGCATTGTGAGCGCAGTTGTTCCCGTTCTTGCTGGAACTCCGCCAGGGTCGCCTGCTTCTCTGTTTCCAGTTGCTGCAATTGCGATCGCAATCCCTGGCGTTCTTGCTGCAATTGTGATACTTCTGTCGTTTTCTCACTATCCAATTGCTGTAACTGCGAGCGCAGTTGCTCCCGTTCTTGCTGAAACTCCGCCAGGGTCGCCCTTTTCTCACTTTCCAGCTGCTGCAATTGCGATCGCAGTCCCTGGCCTTCTTGCTGCAATTGCGATATTGCCGCTGTTTTCTCGCTTTCCAGCTGCTGCAATTTCTGCTGCAGTTGCTCCCGTTCTTGCTGCAATTGCGATACTTCCGTCGTTTTTCGATCTGACAGTTGCTGCAATTGCGATATTGCCGTTGACAGAGATTTTACCTGCTCGTCATCTGTTGAGGCAAAACCCAAACTGGATCTTAATTCTGCTGGCGTCCAATTGAGAGTAGAAGCCAACCGATTCACTTCGGAAAAGGTCAGCTTTTCCAGAGAACCGCGACGGGCCTCCAACAGGCGTGGGGTACTTAACCCTGTTTTTTTCCGCAACTCCTTCCAGTTAGCAATACCTAACTCATTCAGGCGATCGCGCAGCAATGAGTCATGGGGGAGTTCCACCCTCTCTTCAGCATCTGTGTCAGCACCGGAAATTTTTGCGATCAGCAAAACGCTTGCCAACAACAGCAACCAACCGAACCCGAATAGATTGGGCGAATGGATCATAATCTACCTCCTGACAATAATGATTGCTTTTCTTCCGTTGTTAAGATTTGTGAACCAACAAGAGCAGTCTTGCAACAGGAGGCCAGACCGCCATTTTGGCCATTTCAGCTGTGGTCTCCGTACAGAGCACTCTTTTTATATTCGGTCATAACCGATTTTTCGTCAATCACTATTGCTGCTGGCCCCTGATGCTGCCGGTTCCTATAGATACTCAAACCAGTTGCTGTCTGGATCTTGCCCGATCTAGGAGTTGCTAACCATCATGGTCGAAGCAATCCACTCCCAAATTTCCTGTTGAGCCTGTTCGTCAAGTGGAGCGCTCATCATTCCATAGGTTTTGATTTGAATTTCGCTTGATTTTTTGTAAGGCAGCAACGATCCGATCCCCTCCCCGCCCGGATCCGATCCCCTCCCCGGATCCGATCCTCTCCCCGCCCGGATCCGATCCTCTCTCCGCCCGGATCCGATCC
>RFFC02000048.1 GCA_005518205.2 Hormoscilla sp. GUM202 | reverse complement strand
CCAGTCCGATGGCCCGAGTAACTATGCAGTACCGGCAGTACCCATATTCCTTCACCACCAATATCTTGAGCAATTACATTTCCTCGCTTTAAGAAGAAAGGGCGCAACGATAGTTTTTACCTAGAGGGAACTATCAAAATCTCGGGCAACAGAATAAAGCTGCCCAGGATTGGCTGGGTGAAAACTTACGAGAAACACCTACCGCCAATATTGGTCAAGTCCAGCAGTAACGCAACCATCAGCCTCAAAGCCGGTCGGTGGTTTATTTCCTACAAAGTCGATGTCGAACCCGAGCCAGTAGAGCATCCCCATGGATGCGTCGGAGTAGATTTGGGCGTCAAAACCCTAGCAACCTTAAGCGATGGCAAGACCTTCCCCGCAGTGAAGGCATATCGCAAGCAAGGGCGTAAAATCGCCCGCTTGCAGAGGTCTGTCAGTCGGAAGGTCAAGGGTTCCAACAATCGCAGAAAGGCCATCAAAAAACTGCAAAAAGCGCACCACCGCGTTGCTTGCATAAGAAACGATGCCACTCACAAGCTAACTGCATACCTCGCCAAAAACCACAGCGAGGTTGTAATTGAAGACTTGAATGTTAGCGGAATGATGAAAAATCATCGCTTGGCGCAAGCGATAGCGGATGGCGGTTTTTACGAGTTTCGCCGCCAGTTAGAGTACAAGTGCCAATGGTACGGTAGCAACAAAACGGTAGTTGACAGGTTCTATCCGTCATCTAAAACCTGTTCCCATTGCGGTCATATCCATAAAGAATTGAAGTTGCGAGATAGAACGTTTATCTGTCCTAACTGTGGATTTTTCCTAGACCGCGATTGGAACGCAGCGATTAATTTAGCGAAGGCGGGAAGCTCTCCCGCGTCGGCCTGTGGAGCATCGAAAAGCGCGATCTGCCTCGGCGGGTCGGATGCGTCGAAGCAGGAATAGAACTCCAAATGAGGGCCACGTTCAGCAATGAGCTGGATTTGTCCAACTTTGGGTAAGTTTCTAAGAGCGGCAACCCTAGGTAGTAATGATGGACTAAAATCCTAACCGGGTAAAAACTTGACGCCCCCAAGAGATATGGGCACCTGTTAGTAAAGAGCGGTATAAGTGGTTTATCCTGTTCTCCCCCGCAAACCTTCCGGAGTTAGGTACTCAACTGGTCCATTGACCGACCACAAGGAGCAAAATTTCATGGGACAAGGGACAACGGGAGAAATCCCGAAGTTATCTGCCTTTGACTTGGACTTATCACCCACAAGTAGCCTGGTGCGGTGAAAGTCGCTCTTCAGGTTTCAAAAGGGAGGGTTGGGAGGTGACTCCCAGCTCGACCCCGACCAGATAAATCCCGATTTAGTGAGAGTCTGGCTAGGTGAGGGCGCTTCTGAGGGCCTAGTGGAGCCCCAGTAGCAACAGCAGGAATATAAACTAGGATAAAAAATAACAATTGCTGTGTGGTGTGAGTGCTCAGTGGAAACACTTGAGCTTCCAGGCAAAAACATCGCTTATGGAAGGATCTTTAGAAATCATCCTGCTGATCGTCCTCACGGTGACAGCAGGCATCAGTGCGCAGGTGGTGGCAGACTATCTGAAAGTCCCAGCCATCGTCTTATTACTGCTGTTTGGCATTATCTTAGGCCCGAGTGGATTGAATCTGCTACATCCCCAGCAGCTGGGGATCGGCCTGGAAGTGATTGTGGCCTTGTCAGTAGCATTGATTCTGTTTGAAGGTGGTCTTAACTTAGAACTGCGAGACCTGGGAAAGGTTTCCGTGGGCCTGCGAAACTTAGTCACTATTGGGACTCTGATTACGCTGATGGGGGGTGGGATAGCCGCTCATATTCTCAGCGAATTCCCCTGGCAAATTGCCTTTCTGTACGCCTCATTGGTGGTAGTTACCGGTCCGACGGTAATCTCTCCCCTGCTGAAACATGTCAAGGTGCAACGAGATGTAGCCACCTTACTAGAGGGAGAAGGAGTCTTGATCGACCCAGTGGGGGCGATTCTGGCAGTGGTGGTACTAGACATCGTCATTAATGGGGATGCTGACCCGATGACGGCGATTATTGGCCTGGTGCTGCGCCTGGCCATCGGCGTCGGCATCGGCGGTGTGGGCGGCTGGCTGCTGGGACTGCTGCTCAAACGGATGCATTTTCTTTCGGAAGACCTGAAAAATCTGGTAGTTTTGGCTGGCTTGTTGGCCTTGTTTGGTTTAGCACAAATGATCCTAAACGACTCAGGTTTGATGGCAACGGTCGTATTGGGGATTGTAGTCCGCGCCTCGGCCCTGCCAGAAGAGAGATTGTTGCGGCGCTTCAAAGGTCAATTGACCATTCTGGCAGTCTCAGTGCTGTTCATTCTGCTAGCAGCAGACCTGTCGATCGCCAGTATCTTTGCTTTAGGTTGGGGTAGCGTTTTCACGGTCTTGATCCTGATGTTTGTGGTCCGCCCTGTGAATATATTGGTCTGCACTTGGAACAGCGGACTGAAATGGCGTCAGAAGCTATTTTTGAGCTGGATTGCGCCTAGAGGAATAGTTTCGGCTTCTGTAGCTTCTCTGTTTTCGATTTTGCTGACCCAACGCGGAATCAGCGGTGGAGATGCGATTAAAGCCCTAGTTTTCCTGACAATTATCATGACAGTGGTATGTCAGGGACTAACAGCTGGCTTGGTGGCTCGTTTGCTAAAAATCACTTCGACAAAAGCTACAGGTGCCGTAATTGTGGGGATTCATCCCTTGAGTAAATTGATTGCCAGCCGGTATCAAAAACGGAAAGAGTCAGTGGTTCTGATTGATACGAATGCTGAAGCTTGTCGCCAAGCGGAAGAGGAAGGTCTGCGGGTGTATTTAAGCAGTGCCCTCGATACCAGCGTCTTGGAAGAGGCGGGACTAGAATCGATGGGGACGTTTCTGGCAATGACTAATAATGGTGAGGTGAATCTGGTGTTGGCTCAGCGGGCCCTAGAGGAGTTCGATCCGCCGCGCGTGTACGCAGTTTTCCCTGCTAAACCACAAGCTTCTGCCGCAGTTGGCAGTAACAAGAAAGTTACTCAGGCCTTTGTGCCGGAGTTGCAAATTAAGACTTGGAACCAGCACCTGCATTCCGGCCAGGTGAAGTTGGGGGCAACGACCCTTAACGATCCGGGATTTTCCTTTCAGCAGGCTCATCTGCAAGCATTAGTGCGGGCAGGAGAGTTACTGCCACTGTTGATTGAAAGATCGGACCGTTTGGAAGTGGCTTCACCTTCTCAAGAGTGGCGTCCGGGCGATCGGATGATCTATATCCTGAAAGACCCTAGACCGCAATTGCTCAAGCGCCTGTCGGGTGGTATTCAGTCTACTCGTCTCTCCCTGGAGAAGTTGCCTGAGATGGAGGAGATCCTTCTGCCTGCTACCACAGAAGCAGTCGTTTTGCCGTCTTTGACAGCGGAAAAAGAGGAAAAAGAAAAGGAGGAGATTCTACAACCTCCTGTTTCTGGTTAAGTCCCGTAGGACGGGCGTCTCGCCTGTCCCGTCCTCCGATCGCCATTCGCCATTTACCTGCATTAAGTAGGGATCTGAAAAGTTAGGCAAGGCTGAATCCTGACATTTTACTCCTGTTGTGTAAACTTCGCAAATGCTTGACAACTTCCCTTCGCTTCCGAGACAATCTAGTTATCATTTAATTAAAATGTCGAGGTATCTCCTGGGAGCTTGATGTCCCCCGGTTTCAGGCAAACCCGGGGGACATCATATTCGCACTACCCAGGAGATACCTCGCGCCTTACGCACTACCCAGGATACAGCGCGGTGAGATTGCTATGGCTGCGCCACGCTGCGCGATCGGGGACGTGAGGAGTGACAGTTATTCAAACCCTTATTTATAGTCTTGTTCAAAATGCCTCAAAATTTATGAGATAATAAGAGGAGCGTTAACTATGATGGAGATCCAAAACTTTTATCGTCAAGCGACAACGGAGGAACTTGAGTTTTACGACTCAGAACTTTATCCGCTACAGGATAGAGTCTTTGAAATCGCCTCTGTGTATGAAGACAATATTTATCTAACTGGCAGCACAGCCTTATCTAGATTCCATTACCAGCATCACCTATCTGAGGATTTAGATTTCTTTACCACCACCGATGATTTGAATTTGATTGCTAGGGATTTGGTCGCCAGACTCAGACAATCTGACTTCACCATCCAAATCGATAGCATCAACTATTGTTTTGCTCGTTTCTTTATTATACAATCAACCTACAGGTTGAAAATTGAGTTGGTCAAGGAATTTAATTGGCTCGGTAATTTGCGCCAAACAGACTCAGGCATCTACCTGAATAACCTTGAGGACATGGGAGCAAATAAAATCAGTGCCTTTGAGAAGAAAGCCGAAATCAAGGACATAATCGACTTGTATTTCAGTGCCTTTGAGGCTAGAGCCGAAATCAAGGACATAATCGACTTGTATTTTATCACTCAAACAATCTCATTAGAACGATTATTTGAACTAGCGGACAGCAAGGGAATGCCAGTGGCCTATGAACGTCTGATGACAATACGTCTGACGACAATTAACGATCGAGGAATTTCCGGACAGGTGCTAATGCGTAAAACCCTGGATGACCAAGAAATGACTAGCTTTTTGTCTTCCTTGAAGCTCAGAACAGAAGCAGAAGTAAAAAAAAAGCAGATTTAGCCAGGAAACAGCTTCCAGAATTGATTGATAAACTGCTGTGGGATTTCCCGCCAGAGGCAAGAATCCTGAATCAATACTCAGTGCCAGTGCTCAAACGACGACTACAGTCCTTGCCGCTCCCAGAACAGCAAGCATTGTCAAGCATATTGTAAACTAGAGTTGTTCGCCCTATGCATAGATCTAGCTTCCCCATCGGACAGCCCTATGAGCTATTGCCTGAATCCCGATTGCCCAAAACCCCAAAACCCAGCGGCCAACAAGTTCTGCCAATATTGCGGCACCAAGTTGCTGCTGCAAGAGCATTACCTGGCCGTTAAACCGATCGGTCAAGGTGGCTTTGGCAGAACCTTCTTAGCGGTAGACCAGGATAAACCCGGACAACCGCGCTGTGTCATCAAGCAGTTTTACCCCCAATCCCAAGGTACGAACAGCGTCCAGAAAGCGGCAATGCTATTCGCCCAAGAGGCGGTGCGCCTGGATGAGTTGGGCAAGCATCCCCAGATTCCGGCCTTGTTGGCCCATCTCCAGCAAGACTCTCGCCTCTACATCGTCCAGGAATTCATCGACGGACAAAACCTAGCCCAGGAGTTGGCAGAAACAGAGGTGTTCTCAGAAGGCCAGATTCGCACTATCCTGTCTGACTTGCTCAGAGTGTTGGAATTTATCCATAGCAAGCAGGTGATTCATCGGGATATCAAGCCGGAAAATATTATCCGTCGGAATAGCGATCGCCTCCTGGTACTGGTGGATTTTGGGGCCGCTAAGTATGCTACGGGGACATTCTTAGGGCAAACCGGGACGAAGATCGGCTCTGCGGGTTATGCTGCTCCCGAACAAAGCTTTGGTAAAGCAACGTTTGGTAGCGATATTTACAGTTTGGGCGTCACTTGCATTCATCTGCTCACGCAAATGCAGCCCTTTGACCTGTATGACGCGATGGAAAGTAATTTTGTCTGGCGAGATTACTTGCTGAATAATCCTATCAGCGACCAACTAGCTGCTATTCTGGACAAAATGATTCAACATACCCTAAAACAGCGGTATCAATCTGCCACAGAAGTGCTGCAAGACCTGCAAAAGCCCTTGGGTTCCCAATCATTTGGTCGGGCGGGAACTGCTTCTAAATTATCTCAGTGGGGCGTGAAGCTCAAAAATTTATCCACTCAGGTATCATCTCAGGTATCAACTAAGGTATCCGAGGCTATTGCCCTTGATTGGACCTGGTTTCGCTTGCATTATGAAGACAATGTAGATATATATGCACCCAGGGCGAGAGTAGCTGAGTATCTAACTAAACATTCCGATTGGTTTCCTCGCTGCGCTGCGCCAATGGAAGTTTGTCCCCTTGGCGCTAATAGCTACGATTTGCTGCTCGGGCGTTATGGATCATTTAAGTTTGAACTAGAAGTGAGAATTGGTTTGGAACTAATTCCTCCCGATCCCTATGGAGTCTATCAGATCAGAACTATTACCCTGCCCAACTATTCGACTCCAGGCTATCAGGTGGACTTTCAAGGTAATTTTAATTTCAGGGAACTCCCCACAGACCCAGCCATTCGGTTAGAGGTTTTGTCCAAAGAAATGCCCGACCTACCCCCTGTGATGACTAGATGGGAGTGGCAGTTAGACCTGGAAGTGGGCATTCTGTTTCCCCAGTTTATTCGCGCTATGCCTGAGTCCCTGATTCACAATACGGGCGATCGCCTCTTGCGGCAAATCGTGCGAGAAGTCTCCCGTCGCCTCGCCTCCCGAGTGCAGGCGGACTTCCATCACTCTTTGGGCATTAATTATACTAGCTTCTCGCATCTAGGCACTTGACTTAGCATAGGGGCGATCTACTCAGGGGTAATAGAAATTCCCTCAGGGTAGGGAAACATCCCATATAGTTGCGTTGTGTAAATTTCTATCGGACTCAGAACACAATTGGCAAAATCTAAGGAATACTTAAGTATATAGCATTGAAGCAAATGGGGTATACTACCCGTTCGTGTCCGAGAGCGCCCACCTTGTCGTGCCGCTCCTGCGCACGACATGGGTGGGTCGTTTCCGAGAGCGCCCACCCTGGCGTCTCCGGAAACGAAAGGCTCTGGACACGACCCTCCAATTTGGTCGGGGTCGAGCTGGGAATCACTTCCCAACCCTCCCATTCGAAACCGGACTTGCGACTTTCACCGCAGGAGGCTACTGGTTGATAGGTCCTTGTCATCGGTAGCCTTTGTTAGGATTACTCCTCCCTGGCCTTGTCTCATGCAATTTCACCCCTTTCTTTGGTGGTCGATTCGACTAACATTATGCCTAACCTCGGGCGGTTCGCGACGGAATAAACTGCATAATCCTTAATTGTCGCTCTTTACTTACGTGACCCCGTGTAGTTGAGAGGTGCGCTAGTTTTTACCTCGTTAGGGCTTTAGTCCATCATTCATACTTTCGAGATTTCTCTCTAAGTTCCGTGACATTTTAAGGGCTACTTTCTCCCAAGACTTCCTATCATATCCGTCCTATGTCTGCATATCCTCAAGCATTACCTCGGGCATTCGCTTCTTAGGACATCCCTCCCCCAATGGCTTGCGCTTATCATCTAGCTGGTCCCTAATAAGCCTTGCGGCTTATCCCATCCATCCCTCCCAGGGACAGCGCATTGAAGGTTATGACGTTCCATGCAATCAATACCTGATACCTTTAGGGCCTTACTGTTCCCCGGGAGTCTGTTGCAATACAAAACAGCCAGTGGACAGAACTGTTTGCGACTACCAATCCCTTTTGGGCCAGCGTATATAGCCTTATTCCGCTGGTTCCCGATTACGGGGTTTTCGTAAGTTCACTTGCTTTACCCTTGGGTATCTTTCCTAGCGGTGTTTCCAGCTTAGGCTGCCAGATACCTACATTTAAGTCCTTGCTCTCCACTGCCGGTGATGTCACTCCGCAGCAGTTAGGACCGGTGTACCTCCTGTATCGAGAGGGAAGGATTCGAACCTCCAATGATTACATAGTTTGCTAGCTAATGGAGCTAGCTTGAGCTGTCACAGGTAATATGCACTGTTTACACCCGAACGTCTCGCACGTCCACAATCGGGATGTAGTTCACCGAGATATTAAACCAACAAATATTTTGCGGCGAAAGCGGGATGGGAAATTCGAACTGATTGACTTTGGGGTGGCCAAGCGGTTGACGGAAACGGGAAAACCGGGG
This sequence comes from Hormoscilla sp. GUM202, assembly GCA_005518205.2. Lineage (GTDB taxonomy): Bacteria > Cyanobacteriota > Cyanobacteriia > Cyanobacteriales > Desertifilaceae > Hormoscilla. Next base: position 39,310 of record RFFC02000048.1, on the reverse strand, counting down.
ACAAAAGTGGGCACCCAACAGACACCGCCGCCGCCTCACCGAAGACCAAACCAACACGAACTTCTGCAATTGCGCAGGGGAACGGGGTTGTCCAGCCAGTAGTTTACATCCAGCGGTCCCCTGTCACTACCCTCGAGGTTCAGCACCGAGTAGTAGATGTGCCGTGCGTTATCCATTGCCAAAGCCACGACTGTTCCCTTGTGGCGCACCATCGTGGTGTGCCGGTAGTTCTCGTCGCTGTAGGTTTTGACGAAATTATCGATCGCACTTATAGTTTGGTGTCCTTGTTTTGTGTTTGATACATATTGAGCCAGTCTCGATCCCTAGCGGGACAAAAGCAGGCATCGCCAGTCGATGCCGGTCGATTAGGTCTCGCTCGACCCAGGCTCGCGGGTTTCAGCCATCATTCTGGTAGTGATTTGACTGCGGTCCTAGGTTTCAGGTACTAAAATCACTACTTGTACCCTCAATCTTCGGCAGACCGTCTATCATAATTGAGTATGACCCGCTACTCCTGTTTGTATAGATCTTAGGATAATAGTCGGGTTGGTGGTGGGTCACAGGTAGTGATTTGATCCGCCCAGGGTTTCAGGCGCTAAATTCACTACTTGTGACCCGTCGGGTTGGTTTCATCCGGGCAATCTCTGATGATTTCAAAAACTTTTGGGGCTGAGCCAATGCTGCCTTTGAGGCAAAGCCTCTTGTAGCGTCAGCGCAGAACTCTCGTCAGCGGCAGCAGTGACAATACTCTCAAGATTTAGCGCTATGATTAAATAGATGTGATTTGAGAAGGTCGATTTGAGAATAGTTAGTCACAATTAGCAATGAACAATTAGTATTTGACTATTAACTTGTGCAATTAGGTATTTTATACGGAATAGGAGTCGGTCCAGGGGATCCAGAATTAATCACCCTGAAGGGGTTGCGACTGCTGCAAAGGGTGCCAGTTGTCGCCTATCCAGCGGGGGTTTCCTCCAAATCTGGCATGGCAGAGCATATTATATCTCAATGGCTGGGTGCGGAACAAATACAGTTACCGTTGAAGTTTCCCTACGTTCAAGATCGGGCAGTTTTAAGTCAGGCTTGGCAAGAGAGCGATAGACAAATATGGCCATATCTCCAGCAGGGACAAGATGTCGCCTTTGTCTGTGAAGGGGATATCAGTTTTTATAGCACATTCAACTACCTGGCTAACTGCATGCAGCAACTCCATGGGGCCGTAAACATCCAGTTGGTACCCGGAATCAGTTCGCCGATGGCGGCAGCAGCGGCGGCGGCCATCCCCTTAACGATCGGGAATCAGCGTCTAGCAGTCCTGCCAGCCCTCTATGCTGTAGAAGATTTGGAAAATGTCTTAAACTGGGCAGATGTGGCAGTGCTGATGAAAGTTAGTTCGGTCTACCCTCAAGTTTGGCAGGTGTTGCACAGGCGAAAACTGCTAGAGAAGGCTTATGTAGTGGAACGGGCGACATGGCCAGACCAAAGGCTGTATAATGATTTAGGATCGCGCCCCCAGCTAAAACTGTCCTACTTCTCTGTGCTAATTGTGAATCGCAACTGAAATTTGACAAAGCCCCGGACAGGCGATCCGCCCGTCCTACGATTGGAAAAACCTGATTACTCGCAAGCGATCGCGCAGTATATCGACTATGAATTATTTATCAAATTATGGCCAGAAGTCACCCAACTTAACTCCTTGGATAGCAACCCTAGTATCGATCGGAGTCCACGGACTATTGGGGGTGGTGCTACCGATGATTTCTGGGAAGGGAGAAGAGCAGCAGACAACAAGAGAGGTAAATCTGCTGGAGTTAACAGCTGCACAACAGGACCGTCTGCCAAAACTTGATCAGCCACTGCCACCAACAACGCTATCCAACGATCTGTTGGCAAACTCACTGCCACAGTCATGGGCGGACTTAGGCACCCCGTCAAGATCGTCATCTGCTGGAGTCCCGCAACCGTCAACTCCAGAGTTACCTTCCCTGAACCTGCCGCCGCTACCACCAATACCATCTTACATAGATCTCTCGTCCTTGCCACCGATAACATCATCGGAGCCAATACTGTCTCAGCTGCAAATCGATCGCGATCGGCCCGCAGACGGTCCGAAAAATCGGCCCAGACAATTGCCTCTACCACCAGAGATAAATAGCGGTCCGGTCGGGCAATTGCCTCTACCACCAGACCTGCAAGTCGAACCGTTCCGGAAAAATCGGAGTAGGACGAGTCAACTGCCGTTAGCTACTGACCTGCAAGCATACAGACCGCCAGGGGTGAAATCACCTTTCAGTCAGTTGCTTCAAGTGGAACCATCTGTTATGAGTCCCCAGCAATTTCCAGATTTTTCCCAAACAGCGGAGGGTTCCCGGAGCGTACAGTCTGGAAGGTCAGCATTTGAGGGACTACCTGTGGCTTCGGCCCTGAGAGTTGTAGGACCGCTGCCAGAAAAAATTCCCCAGCAGGCAATAGATGAATTGCGACGCCTGCAAGCACAAAATAGGGCTAGTAACCTGGAAGGGACTGTGGCGGCTGGCATCCCAACGGGTACTACGGTAGAGTTGACGCCACTAGTAGAAGCTCAAAGGGCGAACTCTTCTGCACCAAAGCCAGAAGCAGCAGGTTTGACAAAAATCCCCCAGCAGGCAATAGATGAATTGCAACGGCTGCAAGCAGAAAAACAACCGGGAACCCAAGCAGCTACCTCTCAAACGGTGGCATCACCTCAAGGTGCAACAGCAGAAAGTCAGCCGGAAACGGTAGCAGCAAAGCCGATGGTCTCAGCCCCGGAAACAACGCCGACCTCGGAGGTCGCAAAGATACCAGAACGGGCGAATCGTGTCCAGAGACGCCCACCCTGTCGTTCGCCTGCTCGGCAACGAGATGGGTGGGCGCTCTCGGACACGATCGCGACATTGCGTCAGTTGCAACAGAAGTTTGCCTACAACCCAGCGGGGACAACTCCAGCAGAAGCACTAGCTAGCATCCAGGCATGGTTAGATGCAAGCAAAAAGGCAGCGTCCAACCCAGAACTATTGTGGGAACCAAAGCGAATAACGGCCTCATATCCCGATGCGGCAAGCCGCATCGGACTGGACAAGAATGCTACTGATGCCACAGTTGGAGTATTGGTAGACCCCGAGGGGAAAATATCATCCCAGCCAGAGACGATCGAGAGTACGGGATATGCTCTTTTAAATGATATTGCTATGGATGCTGCCAGCAGCTATGATTTTGCAGCATCTGGCGAGTACAAGGCTTACCTGCTGGAAATTAAATTTTCCCACAGTGATAGCTGTGCAGGTACTGCGGCCAGTGGCCAGTGAAAACGCCCCCGGGCAGGCGATCCGCCCGCCCGACGATATGGACAAATGACAAATGAATCTTGATGCTGATTTTGTGAGGAGGCTACATTCTCAAGCCGATCGTTTATTGGGCCTGATAGACCGCTTTCACCAGGGACGAGTCCTCGTGGTGGGAGATTTGACTCTGGATGAATTTCTCACAGGTCAGGTAGAACGAATTTCTCGGGAAGCACCTGTATTGATTTTGCGCCATGAAACGACGCTGCAAATCCCTGGCGGTGGGGCAAATGCGGTTTACAATTTAGCTAAGTTGGGCGCCCAGGTGAAGGCAGTGGGACTGGTGGGGAAGGATGACCAGGGAAAAGCGCTGTGCGGCATCTTTGAGGCTGCCGGAATTGATAATCAGGGCGTTTTGGTGGATGCAACTCGCCCCACGGTGACGAAAACCCGCATTTCTGGTCATGCCCGTCAGTCTGTAAATCAGCAGATTGTGCGGGTCGATCGCAAGTCCGATCGGTTGCCTGAGTTGGAGGTACAATTGCAGTTAGCTGAGTATATCCGTTCCGAACTGGATAATGTTGATGCGGTAGTCTGTTCTGATTATGGTGATGGGGTGCTGACTGCGCCAGCGATCGAAGCAGCTTTGTCCCACCAGCGGGCGATCGTCGATACCCAGAAGAATTTAAGGCGCTATGCTGGGGCCAGTTTGTTTACTCCCAATTTGCCCGAAGCAGAACAAGCTGTCGGATATGCGATCGCCACTGAGCAAGATTTATCTCAAGCTGGTCAAGATTTGCTCTTCTTAACTCAAGCACAGCAAATGTTAATTACTCGCGGTGAACAAGGGATGACCCTGTTTGAAAGGAGTGATGTCCAAAGCCAATGGGACATTCCGGCATTCAACCGCACGGAAGTATTTGACGTAACGGGTGCGGGAGATACGGTGGTAGCGGCCCTGACATTAGCATTGATAGCAGGGGCATCCTTTTGGGAAGCAGCGGTGTTGGGAAATTTGGCAGCGAGTATAGTAGTCCGTGACTTTGGTACGGCGACGACTACGCCTGCAAAAATGCAGGCAGCTTTACAGCTCATTTTAGAAGAAGCTACTATTGATTGATGTTCGGGAGAAAAAGGTGGGATTAAGAGAACCTCGTCGGCTATTGGTAACGGGAGGCGCAGGATTTATTGGCTCCAATTTTGTCCATTATTGGTGCGATCGCTATAGGTCAGACCGGGTAGTGGTCTTAGATGCCCTCACCTATGCTGGTAATATACAAAATCTAGCTGATTTGTCAAGGGTCGAGAATTTTCGCTTCGTCCAGGGGGATATAGGCGATCGGGCCTTAGTGGATAGCCTGCTGTCGGCAGAAAATATCGATACTATTGCCCATTTTGCAGCCCATACCCACGTAGATCGCTCAATTTTAGGGCCAGGGGCCTTCATTCAAACCAACGTAGTCGGCACCTTTACATTACTAGAAGCATTTCGCCACCATTTTCCCACCCTAGAGGGGAGAGGAACATTCCTGCATGTTTCCACCGATGAAGTCTACGGTTCTCTCGGTCCCGAGGATCCGCCCTTTACAGAAACCACGCCTTACGCGCCGAATAGTCCCTATTCTGCTTCTAAAGCTGGCAGCGACCACCTAGTGCGATCCTATCACCACACCTACGGTTTACCTAATACGATCACAAATTGTTCTAACAATTACGGTGCGTATCAATTTCCCGAAAAGCTGATTCCCCTGATGTGCAGAAACGCCTTAATAGGCAAGCAACTCCCCGTTTACGGAGATGGACAAAATGTGAGAGATTGGTTGTATGTGGAGGATCACTGTAGTGCTTTAGATGTGGCGATCCACAAAGGGAAACCAGGGGAAACCTACAATATCGGTGGCAATAATGAGGTGAAAAATATCTCCCTGGTGCAAATGCTATGTCAGATCTTGGATGAATTAGCACCGGATCTGCCCGTGCGTCCTTGCAGTAAATTAATTACCTTTGTCAAGGATAGGCCGGGACACGATCGCCGTTATGCCATTGACGCGACCAAGATTAAAACAGAATTGTCCTGGACGCCTACAGTGACTATAGAAGAGGGATTGCGTCATACAGTAGAATGGTATTTGACCCATCGGGATTGGTGGGAAGCATTGTTATCAGAGGAATATCAGGCGTATTGGTGACATCCCTCCTGACAGCGATCGCGCTAGGCTAGCGAGGGAAAAGAGAGCAAGGATAATGAGCGCGCAGCGCAATCGCGTAGCGTGCGCGCTGCGCAATCATTTCAAACTCTACAACGATACCTATGGCCATCAAGCTGGTGACGCCTGTTTGCAACAGGTTGCCCGTGCCCTGCAAACTGCCTCGCAGCGGAGGGGGCCCGGAGCGTGCAGCTGATTTGGTTGCTCGTTACGGCGGCGAAGAATTTGCCCTCATCGGACCCTGCACCGATCCCACTGGTGCTATTCATGTCGCCCAAGTGATTCGCTCTCAGGTCAGAAATTGCGCGATCGCCCATCGCTCTTCTCCCGTCAGCCAGTATGTTACCTTGAGTTTGGGCGTTGCCACCATCAAGCCTACTTCCGATACCGAGCCCCCCATGCTCATTGCCGCAGCCGATCGCGCTCTCTATCAGGCCAAAGCCTCCGGACGCGATCGCCTATTCTTTAATGATTCCCTAATTGCAAATTGTAAATTGTAAATTGTAAATTGAGATGGCATTCCCCCCTTACCGGTCATTTGCCTTGACAGATATCCTAGATAATGGTAATCATGCCAGATTTCCTCGTAATTGTCAAGGTGCAGAGTGCGACACTTCTGTTGCCGATAATGCTAAAACCAAGTAAGGTCTGACAGAACAACCCCTCGGCGACCAGTACCATAACTGAGTAGTTCGTAGTTCGTAGTTCGTAGTGATTTTCAAATCCTCCGATCTTCCGCTACTTTGGGGTTTCAGTCTGTATTACGATATTACAGAAGCGCGACAGCTTAACCAGTGACAACAGATAACAGATAACTGGTAACTGGTAAAGATAACGGATAACAGATAATTGATAATTGACCAAAGAGCCAAGTCCCACCATGCTAATTTGTCCCCAATGTGAGTTCTCTAACCCAGAGAGTAATAAGTTCTGTTCTCGTTGTGGCACTTCCTTGATTGAGAAAAAATGTCATGAGTGCGGTACGGTCGTGCCATTTGATACCGTTAACTGCCACAACTGCAATGCCGTGACTGGTACAGTGCGGTGGGCGATCGTTGCAGCGCAGCTTGTTCCTGGGGAGCGGGAAGAGCAGAAAAGGGAGGACACCGCCCCATCAAATAGCAACCATTTAACCAATATTTCCCCAGAGTCCGATTTTTCCGGAACGGTAGAAAACCCTTCCGTCACGGGGGATGAAGATCCCGCTCCTACCACCCGACCTGCAGAAGAAGATGATGATTATTTAGATCCGCAGCATCGCTACCAATTAATATCTCCCTTGAGAGTAACCGATGAGAGCGCAACTGAGTCCGAAGCAATGGTCTTAGACCGACAGCCTCTCCAGATATCACTTTTATCAGCCTTGGAGAGGCAGTCGTCTGAAGAAGATTCTATTCCCTTAGATGCGGGAATTCCCAAAATGGCTCAGATCTATTGGCAGTTGCAGTCTCATTTATATGAGGGGGTCTTGCCAAAAATATACGATGCCTGGATATCGGACTCACAGGAGGTAGTCCTGCTAGAAGACCGCTCGGATTGGCAGCTGCTTGCTGACTGGTGGGGTGATGAACCTCTGCCCCTAGATCGAATGTTGTTCGTGCTCGATAGTCTGGTAGAATTGTGGGAGATCCTAGATGCATTTGCTTCTCGCCAAAGCCTGCTAGTGTTGTCAAATTTGGTTCTAGATGACGATCTTGTTCTCGGCTTCAAACGCATCTATTGGGAACCGGAAAATTCCCAGATTACTTTGCCGGATTTGGGGAAGTTGTGGGAAAAGTTATTCGAGCAATCCCAAGAAACTCAGGATGGTACTTTGCCGATCCTCACAGAACAACTGGCGTCTGGTAAAATTGACACGACCGAACAACTGCGCTCTCGTCTCAGGGCGATCGCCTCGGATGACGAGATGGATGAAGACCCACCCTTTTCTAATACAGGATGGGACTCCGACAGCGACCTAGACACCCAACCGCCAAGGATGCCCTCTGCCCCTACCCGGCTACAAACAAACCCTCAGCCTCAGACAACTTCTCAGGCAATGGATGACATGCCCACAGTGGTGCTGCCGATGCAGTTGTTCAGCCTGGAAGATGCTGGTTTAACTGATACCGGTCGCCAACGGGAGCGTAATGAGGACGCTTTTTGCATCCATACGCAAATAGAGCGATTTGAAACCAAGATGGGTCGCACTATCCATGCGATGGGCCTCTATATTCTCTGCGATGGCATGGGCGGACATGCAGGTGGTGAGGTGGCTAGCGCTCTGGCCGTTGATACCCTGAGAAATTACTTTCAGGCCCATTGGATCCAACCACCAGAAATGCAGGCTCAACTGCCAACAGTCGATCTCCTCCGCGAGGCAGTCCTAGAGGCAAATCAAGCGATCTACGACCTCAACCAGCAGCAGGGTCGCACTGGTAGCGGACGGATGGGCACAACCCTGGTCTTGGTTTTGATTCAAGATACAAATGTCGCTGTTAGCCATGTGGGCGACAGCCGCCTCTATAAGTTTACCCGCAAGCAAGGTCTGAGCCAAGTTACCCGCGATCACGATGTGGCTCAACGGGAAATTCAACGGGGTGTTGCTCCGGAAATCGCCTATTCCCGCCCCGACGCTTATCAACTTACTCAAGCCCTCGGACCCAGGAATTCCGATTTCATTAAACCTGATATCCAGTTTCTTGACATCAATGAAGATCTGCTCCTAATTTTGAGTTCTGATGGTTTAACCGATAATGACCTGGTCGAACAATATGCTAACACTCACCTGGAACCATTGATCGGTTCTCGCGCTAGTCTGGAGCGTGGGGTGAATGATTTAATTGACCTTGCTAACGAGTATAACGGACATGATAACATTACAACTGTCCTGATCCGGGCTAAGGTACGACCAAACCTTGGTTCTTTCCGGGAGTAACTTGCGTTGTTAGTTGTCAATTGGCAATTGGTAATGCTCAATTTTCCACGGATAAGATCTTACTATTTAGTTCACAAAACGCATGATCGCACTGATTCTTCTCAACGAACAACAGAGTGAGTTGCAACGGTGGAGCTTCCCCAGCGAAACGATCGTCAAGATTGGTCGATCGCCGGATAATGACATTGTTTTGACCGACAATCTGGTTTCCCGGTACCATCTGGAATTGCGACAAATAGCCGATGCTGAGGTAATTACCTGGCAACTGTTTAATCAGGGCACTAATGGGACTTTTCTTAACGGTGTCGGCGTCCAGGAAGCTATGGTATTTGATGGGGCTTTGATTCAGTTAGCCCAGGGAGGACCAGTGCTGAAGTTCCAAGCCTCATCATCAGTCCCGACTGCTCTCCTCTCCGCATGCGGAGAGGATGCGCCTGCTTCGATTTCCTCTGCTTGCGACCACGCGGGCAATTTACCTGATAATCTCTTCTGCATCCACTGCGGTCAACCCCTGAAGGTGGAACAAGTTATCCGCCAGTATCAAGTGTTGCGGACTTTGGGTCGCGGTGGTATGGGCACTACCTATCTGGCCTGGTATCCCGATCGCGTAGCGGCTGCGCAGCAGCATCGCTCCGGGAACCGCACTCGCCCTACCTCCCTGTTCGTGCTCAAGGAAATGAACGCCGATATGGCCCAAATTGAGAAGGCCAGAGAACTTTTTACTCGGGAGGCCGATACGCTGAAAAAACTCGACCATCCAGGCATTCCCCAGTTTTTTGACTCCTTTATCGATCGTGATAAGAAGTACTTAGCAATGGAGTTGATCCACGGTCAGGATTTAGAAAAACGGGTGTTCCACCAGGGTCCATGTACTCTGGAACAGGCTGTTGATTGGACGATCCAGACTTGTGATATCTTATCCTATCTCCACAGCCAGGATCCTCCTATTCTGCACCGGGATATTAAACCGGGAAATCTCTTGCTCCGCCGCCTGGATAATCGCATTTTTCTGATTGATTTTGGCGCTGTTAAGAAAATTGGTACTCCTCAAGGTACTCGCATTGGCGCTCAGGACTATAGTCCCCGAGAACAAAATCTCGGGTTACCCGTGATCCAATCTGACCTCTATGCGATCGGGCCTACTTTGATTTTTCTCCTGACTAGCGATAGTCCTCATAAGTATTATCGCAGGCCACAGAAAAATCACCCTTACCGCTTCCATCTCCCAGAGAAGCATCCCACTATTACTCCTCAATTGCGTTCTGTGATTGAAAAAGTTACCGCTCCCAAACCTCGCGATCGCTTTCAAACTGCCGCCGAACTCAAGCATGCTTTGGCTAATTGTTAATTGTTAATTGCCAAGGACAACTAACAATTAACCACTAACTTTTTAATCATCATCCCATGCTTCTATCGCTAGCAGTTCGCTTACTGGATCTTGCATTGTGAAGTCATATGCAAGCAGTTCCTTTTTCCAGTAGGACCACTCTTCCCCGTACATAAATGCCATTTTCCAGATGCTATCTGTTGGTTTCATCGCGTTTTATTCTACAAGCGATCGCACTTTTCTTTGCAGATTAAACATTGGATGAATAACCTGCTGCTTCATTCCACTTTTAACCATTTTTTATTTTCTTGAATTCTTTCTACAAATACCTATTTATTCTGTTTCTCACTGCCCACGGTCCGCAGACGGTCCGAAAAATCGAACTCATCGGGCTTTTGCTAATTGCTAGTGACAACTAACTACTTACTGCTGACAACTACTGGGTCCTTTTTTGACAGACAGCAGCAGACCATATTCTAACCCTTCTACTACTGCCTGATAGGAGGCATCTAATATGTTAGAGGATACTCCTACCGTTGTCCAGCGTTGATGACCGTCACTCGATTCTACTAGCACTCTGGTTTTGGCGCAAGTCCCTGCCGAACCATCTAGTATTCTCACTTTGTAATCCGTGAGATGAAATTGCCCGATCTCGGGGTATAATTTCACCAATGCTTTCCGCAACGCTGCATCCATGGCTGCTACTGGACCGTTCCCTTCGGCGCATTCCATAATTTCGGCGTCCTCTACTCCTATTTTAACTGTTGCGAGGGCCTTGGGCGCTTCTTTTCCATCTATTTCTGACACCATGTCGCAGTGGACTTGAAACCCTTTGATGGCAAATAACTCCTGCCTTTGCCCTAGGGCCGATCGCATCAGCAAATCAAAACTTGCCTCTGCCGCTTCAAATTGATAACCTTGATTCTCCAATTCTTTCAGCTTTTGCAGGATTTGTCTACAGGCGGGATCCTTTTTCTCTAATTCTATGCCAAAGCTGCGGGCTTTTGCATAGACATTCGAGAGTCCTGCTTGGTCGGATATTACTATTCGCCGGCGGTTACCTACCCGTTCTGGTTGAATATGTTCGTAGGTGAGGGGGTTTTTCTCCACTGCAGACACGTGAATGCCCCCTTTGTGGGCAAAGGCCGATCGTCCTACATAGGGCGCATGTTCGTCTGGGGCCAGATTGACTATTTCGCTGACTTCCCGACTTGTTTGAGTCAGCTGCTCTAACTGGGCTGGGGCTATACAATCATAACCCAGCTTCAGTTGTAGATTTGGGATTAATGATATCAGATTCGCGTTCCCGCACCGTTCCCCATAGCCATTGATCGTCCCTTGCACCATCTCGGCCCCTTCCCCTACTGCTGCTAGGGCATTGGCCACTGCTGTCTCCGAGTCGTTGTGGGTGTGTATGCCTAGTTTGAAATCGGACTGCTTGCCGATTTTGGCCTTCACCTCTCCGACTATTTGGCCGATTTCCTGGGGTAATGTCCCCCCATTTGTGTCGCACAACACTAACCAGTCTGCCCCGGATGCCAGGGCCACTTCTAAGGTTTTCAGGGCATATTCTGGGTTTTGCTTGTAGCCATCAAACCAATGTTCCGCATCGTATAGCACCTTTCGCCCCGATACCCGCAGGTAGGCGATCGTATCCCGGATCATGGCCATATTTTCCTCTAGGCTTGTTTTCAAGCCGGCGGTGACATGCAAGTCCCAAGATTTGCCAAACACTGTCACCCAGCGGGTTTGGGCCGCCAGGATCTTTTGCAGCATTTCATCTTCTGCGGCCAGTTTGTGAGGGCGACGAGTGGAACAGAAGGCGACAATTTCTGATTGCTTGAGGGGTTCGGACTTTATTTCCCAGAAAAATTGTACGTCCTTAGGATTAGCACCTGGCCATCCACCCTCGATAAAGGGGATGCCGAGATCGTCTAGTATTCTGGCGATCTTTATTTTGTCTTCTATGGATAATGAGAGACCTTCCCGCTGGGAGCCGTCCCGCAGCGTCGTGTCGTATATCCAGATCTGTTTATCTCCGTTCATTCAGATATTTTGTATTAAGTACATGGACAAAATTAATTTCACACACTCTCTCGCGCTAGTCTCCATATTTTGTCTTCTATGGATAATGAGAGACCTTCCCGCTGGGAGCCGTCCCGCAGCGTCGTGTCGTATATCCAGATCTGTTTATCTCCGTTCATTCAGATATTTTGTATTAAGTACATGGACAAAATTAATTTCACACACTCTCTCGCGCTAGTCTCCATATCCGGAGCATGTCGCCCATGGCTATGTGCAATTATTTTTGTCTAAATACTTACAAGTGCGTTTGTAGTAAGCGCTTTAGCGCTTGCTGTGTTTGTAGTAAGCGCTTTAGCGCTTGCCTCCCGCGACATGTCCCGCCTGTCCTAGGACAAGAGTGTGTTTCTGAGTATATTTATCAAGGTAAACATTAATTTTCCATCATACATGGTCAAAGGCTGGGGTCGAACTGGGAGTCGCCTCCCAATCCTCCCTTTCGAAACCGGACTTGCGACTTTCATCGCAGGAGGCTACTGGGTAATAGGTCCGTGTCATGGATAGCTTATATCAGGGTTATCCCTGTTTAGCCTCTTAACCTGTTCTTTCGTCCCTAATCTGGTTGGTGAGTGGCGCTGCCGGCAAACCAAAAGTGTCACCAATTTACAAGACTAATACTAACTACCATTTCCCTTTTGGGCCAGCGTAAATAGCCTTATTCCGCTGGTTCGTGGTCACGAGGTTTACATAGGTTCGCTTATTCTAACCATGAGCATCTTCCCAAGCGGCGTTGCCGGCTTTAGGCTGCCAGCTTGCCTACATTTAAGTCCTTGCTTCACACCACTGTGATGTCACTCAGCAGCATTAAGGACCGGAGTCTCTCCCGTACCTGGAGGGGGGGATTTGGACCCCCATGAGTACCACAGTTGTTGGCTAATGAAACCAACCAGGATTTCACTGATTTACAGCTTATACCTGAACAAATCGCACGTACAAGCTCAAGGCAAGACTTTTACCTGCCAACCGGCGATTGCGCGGAGTACACAGGGCTACCGGTCCTACGCGATCGGCTATTCTCTTGCCCGGTAAACCCAGGCTCCGGAGCGCTACTCGCACTACCCGGGGGACACAGGCCGGTGATATTTAGTCAGCTTTCATATGACTGGCTGAATTTGGCGGACCGGTCGAGGATTGTTTACTGATTTATACTTAGAAAAACGAACTTCATATCCATATTTGGGGGCGCAATTAAGTATTTACAGGCAGAAATAATAATTTTCTTTAGCTTCTTCTTTAGCTAAAGATTAGTAATTATACCGATGGCAAAGAGTTCTTAAGTAGGCTATACTGGAGAATTAATCCTTGGGGGAGAGGTTGAAAACCGATGAAAAAACCAGAAATAACCCCAGTCAGCGGGGCATTTTTACGGGACTGGAAATTTGACTTTTCAGTCCCGTTGCTGGGACCATTAGTTTAAACCATTTCGCGATTCGCGGCGCGATTCTCCGGGTGCATCCCAATTTGGCAATGAGCCAAAATACTTCATTGTTAAACTGTCACTAATAGACCCTTGGTCTGTCAAGGAAATGATGACGGATAAGAGAAGGGAAGGCTCGGACCAATTTGGCAATGAGCCAAAATACTTCATTGTTAAACTGTCACTAATAGACTCTTGGTATGTCAAGGAAATGATGACGGATAAGAGAAGGGAAGGCTCGGAAGCGGTTATCTCCGTAAAATTCGTCAATTTTATCTTGACAGACCACGAGATGATGAGAATGTCAAGATTGACTCACCTTGAGAATACTCCATTGAGATAAGCACGCTCCGGGCCCCCTACGCTGCGAGATGCCGCAGAACTTGGGGAACATTGGCAGCTTTCCACTGCGCTCCTGAGAGCTTCACCCGTGCCGCAACCTGCTTAATCGTTGATTCCACCTCTCCCGAACCGATTGAAATTCCCTCGGCTTGGTAATAGCCATAGTTCACAATGCGGTGACGATGCTTAGTAACATAGGCCCTGAAGTTATCAACCCGTGGATGGGGTGCATCCCATATTTGCCTCGCCTTTGCAGGCGCAGTTTTTGCAAGTTGCTGAGGGAGCCCAACTCAGAGGGTATCGTACCGCTCAGGTCGTTTATGTGCAGTGCGAGCCTTTGCAAATTGCTGAGGGAGCCCAACTCAGAGGGGACCGTACCGCTCAGGGAGTTGCCGCTCAACTTGAACTCTTGCAAATTGCCGAGCGAGCCTAACTCTGAGGGGACCGTGCCGTCCAGGTGGTTGGAGGTCAGAGAGAGGTCTTGCAAATTGCCGAGCGAGCCTAACTCTGAGGGGATCGTACCATTCAGGCCGAGAGAGTTCAGTTCGAGCTCTTGCAAATTGGTGAGGGAACCGAGCGCAGAGGGGATCGTACCGCTCAGGGGGTAGTTCCAAGACAGACCGAGCTCTTGCAAATTGCTGAGCGAGCCTAACTCAGAGGGCAGCGTACCACTCAGGTGGTTCCTTTTCAGATCGAGGACTTGCAAATTGCTGAGGTTGCCGAGCACAGAGGGGATCGTACCGCTCAGGGAGTAGTTCCAAGACAGGTCGAGCTCTTGCAAATTGCTGAGGTTGCCTAACTCAGAGGGGATGGTACCGCTTAAGCGGTTGGAGGGCGTATCGAACTCCGTACCGATAAGGGAGTGCAGGTCGAGGACTTGCAAATTGCTGAGGTTGCCGAGCGCCGAGGGGAGCGTGCCGTTCAGGTTGTTGAAGGGCAGCTCGATTTTCGTCACCCGATCGTCTTCTACTGTCACTCCATACCAGTTATCGACTTCTGAAGCAGTGGGGGGAGTTGAGCTGGTGACGTCCCAGCCTGTCTTCTTGTGCCAGTGCTCCCCATTCGTACTGGTATAGAAAATCTTCAGGGCTGCATAATCATTGACGTTGAGCAAGTCGTCGTTGCTGTTGTTGCTGGCTCGATCGTTATTCATTTCTGGGTTCCTTTTGTTATTGTGGATATCCTTACTCTATCTTCTAGATTTCCCAGTGTATACCCTTTATGCGATGAAAACTTTTTTTGAGACCAAGGCTGAAAAGCTTTCTGGGTAAGGGTTTGAGCGGATAAATAAGATATTTTTATAGGCTTTATAAGATATTTTGATCGGCTAGATCGGATATTTTGATCGCGGTTCCCGACACGACATGGGTGGGTCGTTTCCGAGAGCGCCCACCTTGTCGTTCGCCTGCTCAGCAACGACATGGGTGGGCGCTCTGGAAACGAAAGTCTCTGGACACGATTGGTGCTAAGGTAATGTGGCCGGCGCAAGGTGATGCAAAACCGGTGCCCACCCTACATTCTTTTAGCACATCACCGGTTTATTGCCACTGCCAAGCCCTCGAAATTTGCTTGACGAAAAAAAGATAGTTTGCCCCCCAGCGGGGAGACAATCCGACCCGGGCGGGGAGACAATTTGATCCGGGCGGGGAGACAATCCGACCCAGGCGGGGAGACTATATGACCCGGGCGGGGAGGCGATACGATCCGGGCGGGGGGACGATACGATCCGGGCGGGGAGGCGACTGCGAGTCACGATCTCCCTGGGGCCTGTATACGCAGGTGTCAGCAGGTGGCGCGAGAGCATCTCAGGAATGCATGAAGAAACCGGTTTTGTGGAAAAACTGGGTTTCTGGGCTAGTATAGCTGGCAACAGCATGTTCAGATCCCCGCAGCCAAGAAGCAAAGCTGGGATGGATCCAGTCCAGGAGACCCTTAACTCTCCATTAATCCTATGTACAGATTACAGGGGTGCAAATTGCTTTTTCAGTATTAATCTTTCCGTTCGCGTAGCGTGGCGCAGCCATTCTTGGCCGAGCGCACCGGCACCAGGTCGATCGCACCCTGACGGCGATCGACCCAAATCGAGCGATAGAATAATCGGAGATCGCCTTGACATTTTGTGCGCTGTGTCCCTCCCACGTTCCCAGGAGACCCATCGCCTGTCCGGGGAGCCCACTCAGCGATGCTGCTTCAGTAGTTTTAACTCTGTATAATAACTAATTTTAGTGCTTGAGGCAATGGAGATTCTCAACTGATATAATAACTTGTCAATCAGCTCTCTTTGATTGGAACAACTTCGGTGCGAATTCCCGAAATAATTCGCAATTGTCAATTTAGCAAATTAATTGCTAATTGCCTCATTTTGATTGGGACTGACGAAGGCACAAACAGCCAAAAAATTTTCAACTGTTTGGCCATTGTTTCCCCTCACCTTGACAGGGCTGGCAATGCCCACCCTGCAGAAACTACAGAAACAATTATTGGTGGGCATCGCCCTACTAATTGAAGCCTATACTCTAGTACACTTCTAGGTGCCAGCGTTTCTCCTTCTTCAGTTGCTTCTGGTAATCATTCCAATCAACATCAAACTTAGACGCCGCCGCCGACATCCCCTCATTGATGCCGCCTTCCATTCCCTTCAAACCGCAGATGTAAGTGTGGGTTTTTGGATTTTGAATTAACTGCCACAGTCGATCCGCGTGTTCCTTAATCCGGTCTTGGATATACATCTTACCGCCATCAGGATTCTTCTCTTCGCGGCTGATCGCATAGGTCAAGCGGAAATTATCCGGGAATTTGGACTGCAACTCCTCCAACTCCTGCTTGTACAGAATATTGGCAGTATAGGGAATGCCAAAGAACAGCCAAGCAAGGCCTTTGAACTTGTAGTCTTCGTGCTGTTCAAAAAACATCCGCCACAAGTAGGCCCGGAAAGGCGCAATACCAGTCCCCGTCGCCATCATGATAATCGTGCTATCCTCGTCGTCGGGCAACAGCATTTCCTTCCCAACAGGACCAGTGATTGCTACATCCGCCCCAACTTCCAAGTTGCACAGGTGAGTAGAACAGACCCCATAGACCGTTTCTCCCGTTTCTGGATGCTTGTACTCTAACTGCCGGACGCATAGGGAGACTGTCTTGTCATCCACATCATCTCCGTGGCGGGTAGAGGCGATCGAGTACAACCGCAACTTGTGAGGTTTGCCGTTTTCGTCAGTTCCGGGAGGAATAATACCGATACTTTGACCTTCTACATACCGCAAATCTCCCCCAGCAATGTCAAACTTCAAGTGACGCACGGTGCCCGATCCACCTTCTGCTACCAGTTCTTCATTACTCAGACATTTACCAATATAGGGATCTTTAGGACGGTAAATGTTAACGGGAATGTTAGCTTTGGACTTCTTTGGCATTGGGGGCTGTGTTTGAGATGTGGCTTGACTTGCTGCTGGTGTCCCAAGGCCACTCCCATTCAAATGCTTGATGCTGACAATTTTGCCGCCCAGGCGGGCAATCCGCTGCATCTCTTGGTTCATCCGGTTGTATGGCACCTTAATCAACGTGCTGCCACTTGAACGGATGGGGTAGGACATGTTGTCAGTATTTTGGCTCTGACCCAGACCTACCACTTCGTACAGAAACACACGGCTACCCGCTTGGGTATTGGCAGCACTACCAGCTGCAGTCAGATTGTACATGGCTTTTATCTCTCCAAACCCAATATGAAGCTACCACCTGCCCTGAGTGGAGCCACATCACCCCAGGTCTTGGGGCCAATGTGGATGCTTTTCCTTTCTCCGGGCAAGGCGCGATCGCGCCATTCAGGCACAATTTTTCCATTGTACATGGCGGGGGACATAGTAGGTCGCAGATCGCCATCTCGGTGGAGATTTGGGGTAGTTTTGATCTCGCAGGCACCAGCAGCTGAGGTTCAGTCTAGGGGGTCTACCACGGTCAGACTGTTGCCGCCATCGTCAATTTTATCTTTTCTTCAAAACCAATTCGCCCTATTCTTGGTATAGATGTCGATCGACTTGCCCGACCGGATCTCCTTGTGCGGGGGATCGAGTTCTGGTAGAATTAACCTAAGCTCCTAGGACTAAATACTTAGTTCGAGCTTGGCCCGAGTCGGACTGTCCCCACCAGACGGACACCGACGATCGATTTCATCCCATCTTTGGCGTTCTGCTAGCACGGGACGTCATCCCTTCGCGGAGGCAATCCGCTCAAACATAAGCAAGCTAATCATAAGATCGAAAGAGGGAATCTATGACAAAGCCAGATCGCGTGGTATTAATAGGTGTAGCCGGAGACTCCGGATGCGGTAAATCCACGTTCTTGCGCCGCATCACTGACTTGTTCGGAAAAGAATTAGTAACAGTCATCTGTCTGGATGACTACCATTCTCTGGACCGGAAACAGCGTAAAGAGACTGGGATCACGGCCCTTGACCCCCGGGCCAACAACTTTGACCTGATGTACGAGCAAGCAAAAGCGCTCAAAAATGGTCAGGCGATCGATAAGCCGATCTACAATCACGAAACTGGCACGATCGACCCGCCAGAGCGAATCACCCCGACCCCGATCGTGGTGCTAGAGGGGCTGCACCCCTTGTATGACGAACGAGTGCGCGATCTTTTGGACTTCAGCGTTTACCTGGATATCGGCGACGAGGTAAAAATTGCCTGGAAAATCAAAAGAGATATGGCAGAACGGGGTCATAGTTATGAAGATGTGCTGTTTGCCATCAATGCCCGTCGCCCAGATTTTATGGCCTACATCGACCCCCAGAAAGCTCATGCCGATGTGGTCATTCAAATTCTGCCCACGGAGTTGATTAAAGAGGACAAAGAACATAAAATCCTGCGGGTACGCATGATCCAGCGCTACGGAGTAGAAGGTCGCGATCCAGTATACCTGTTTGATGAAGGGTCAACGATCAACTGGATTCCCTGCGGTCGCAAGCTCACCTGCTCCTACCCTGGCATCAAAATGTACTACGGACCCGATAGCTATTACGGTCAGGAAGTCTCCATCTTGGAAGTGGACGGTCAGTTTGACAATTTAGAGGAGATGATTTACATCGAAGGTCATCTGAGCAACACCTCCACTAAATACTACGGCGAATTGACCCATCTGGTGCGGGAGCATCAAGAGTATCCGGGTTCTAACAATGGTAGTGGACTGTTCCAAGTGCTCACGGGTCTGAAAATGCGGGCTAGCTTTGAATATCAGATGGCGCAGGAAGAAAAGGAAGAAAAGGAAGAAAAGGTGCCTGTTAGCGTGTAAAGTGGTAAGCCGCCCGAACCCGTTCCCAGGCAGAACGCTCCGGGCCCCCTCCGCTGTGAGGGAACGAGGGGTCCAGCTAGGAGAACAAAGCCCGCCTGCGCGGGCTAGAAGTGAGATACACCCATCTCCGACAGCAGATCGCACTAGAAGTGAGATACACCCATCTCCGACTCCGACAGCAGATCGCACAAAGCCCGAACCCTAAAGGGTCCGGCTAGGAGAACAAAGCCCGCCTTGTATGTTGGAATAGAGAAGGGACATCAGGGTAGAAAGCTATCGGCAAGTCCGTAGCCCGCCAGAGGTCAATTGAACCTGTCGCGCAGATTGCGCTGCGCGCACGCTACGCGATCGAGACACCGACCGCTTGCTGTTTTTATTAGACAACCGAATGGGATCTGGAGTCTCTGTAGCACAGATGAACTCGTATTAACAAGGATGAAAACGTCTCTACCCTGTACCGGTCGCCAATGATAACATCACCAGTGAACTCAGATAAGATCACCAGTCAAGGAAAGGAGGCCCTATGAATCTACCTGCCCACTGAGGTTTGTAGTGAGGACTTCCGTCCTCACTACAAACCTCAGAAAAATCGGTATTGACATTGCCAAAGATAAATTCGATGTAGCTTTGTTGCGAGAGGGCAAGTCAAAGCACAAAATCTTCTCTAACACATTAGAAGGAATGGAACAACTCGGTGAGTGGTTGGCTAAGCAGACCGTAGGTCAAGTTCATGCTTGCTTGGAGGCAACCGGTCGTTATGGCTCTTCTGTCGCTCAATGGTTGTATGAGCAAGGACATACTGTCAGTATTGTTAACCCTGCTTGCATTAAGGCTTTTGGTCAAAGCAAGTTGTCTCGCAATAAGACAGACAAAGAGTATTGTCAACTAATTGCTCAGTTAGCCCAACAAAATCAACCTCCAGCAAGGAGTCCATCTCCACCAGAAGTACAGCAACTACAAGCATTGATTCGACAACTGGAATCAGTGCAAAGTCTACGCCAGACTGAAGTTAACCGGCTTAACTCCTTAATTAAGCAGGATTGTGTTGTACAGCTGTTAGAACAGCACATTACTTTTCTTGATGGACTTCTTGAGCAAATCAAACAGCTCATTACTGTGCTCATAGATACTCATGAGAACCTGAAGCATCAGCAGGAGTTACTCCTGTCGATTCCCGGAGTGGGTGAACTGACGCCTCTAGTTGCGAATGGTGCAAGATATGAGTGATTTGGCGAACCTAACTCATGCATGACAGGTGCAACTCAACCGCAGGATTGATTGACACGCAGAACTATGAAACTATCCTATAAAATACCGGCAGCGTTACTTGGTGTGGCGGCTACCTTGGCCCTGGTGCAGCCTCAAATCGCTGTGGGGTTATCTCCCGAGGAAGTGGGCAAAATTGCTCAAGAAATTACTGTGCGGATCGATGGACAAGGTAAGGGATATGGCGCGATCGTGGGCAAAGAAGGCAATACTTATACTGTCCTGACCAACTGTCACGTAATCAAAAAACCAGGAACCTATATTATTGTTACTCACAGGGGCAGTAGCTATCAAGTGGAAGCTAATCAAGAGATGTGTCAACCTGGGGGGATAGACTTAGCAGTGTTGCGTTTTACTAGCACCCGAAGTTACCCCGTGGCAAATTTAGGGGATTCATCGCAAATAGTTGTAGGTAGGAAAGTCTATGCGTCAGGTTGGGTTGGTAGAGATCCGGTTAACCCAGAACGGGGATATCGGTTTCAACAGGGCAATATTACCGGAAGCCCCGCGCTCGGGAGGGCTATACTTTAGTCCATACAATCAAAGTAGACCAGGCATGAGTGGCGGTCCGATACTGGATGAGGAAGGGGATGTAGTGGGGATTAATGGACTCGGCTTCCAGGAGCAGAATACTGGAGAATGGGAGTTTTTTGGAATTCCAATTAATACCTACAAAAGCTGGCACTACTACGTTCTAGCTGACATCTTCAAAGGCCATTTCAACACAGTTTATAGCGTCGCCATTAGTCCCGATGGGCAGTTGTTAGCCAGTGGCAGTTGGGACGATACCATCAAGATTTGGAATCTGGGAAGCGGCAGGTTACTGCGTACCCTCACTGGTCATTCCGACTGGGTTAGGAGCGTCGCCTTTAGTCCCGATGGGCAGACAATTGTCAGTGGCGGTGGATGTAGTTTGAGAGAATGCAAGCAGGACTTTGATATCAGAATTTGGAGGGCGCGGGGACGGTGAGAGGGAAGGGAGCAGAGTCCGATCAATTTTGTTGGTCTTATCGGGAGTTCGCCAACCGCGGATCAGTACGCGGACAGAAATATTTCCCTTCCCTATGCATGCAAAAATATCTGTAGGGGCGAAGCATTCCGGCGACAATCTTTGAGATAAATTAACAAATCTCCTATCGGAATGCTTCGCCCACCCCGTAGTGAGATGCGCCCGATATCGCCCCATCCCCCGATCGATGGAGCGCGTTGGTCATAGACGGTATCTCATTAACGGGCAGGGCGAAGCATTCGGGACGTAAATCTTTCGCTTGCGTAGATAAGTTGCTCGCCCGAATGCTTCGCCCCTACAGTTATGTTGGTGCATCCGGATGCCCATTTGGAGGCCAGCACCTTGGTCCGAACATCGACGCGCGATCGGCTATTTTAAAATAGGAAATATTGAGTTGACGAGATGTCAAACCGATGATAAAACTAAGCTACAGCAAAGAGGAATTCGCTCGACGCGGGAATGAAATTTACTCAACCCAGGTGCGTCCTCAAGTTGAGGAGGGAAATCACGGCAAGATAGTCGCGATCGATATCGAGACAGGGGCCTTTGAGGTTGCCGAAGATACGATTACTGCATCTGAAGGATTACTGAAACGATACCCTGATGCTCAAATCTGGCGGGTTCGCATTGGTTATAAAGCCGTTCACCGCTTTGGAAGAGGTCGCCTGCTGTAATCTTATGATGCATGGAATTGTCAATCAAAATGGCGAGGCTACGATTCGGTTAGTCGTAGGCAATGGCAATGGCCAAAGGCAAATGATTGATGCTGTAATTGATACAGGGTTTACAGGTTTTTTGACCCTGCCTCTAACAGTTATTACCAACCTAAACTTACAGTTGTATAGCCGTGAAGATGGAACATTGGGAGATGGAAGTGTGTGTATTTTTGATGTGTACCGTGGCTTTGTCATTTGGGACGGAGAATGGAAACGAATTGATGTAAATGCAGCCGAGACAGTACCTTTGGTTGGTATGAGTTTGCTCTACGGCTATCGGATGCAGCTTGATGCGATCGAGGGTGGTACGGTTACAATCCAGTCATTGAGCAGTTTGAATTGATCGGTGAGGAAGGTCTAACAACGGTCCCATCTCAATTGTGAATTACCCTCGTCGAGAGGGTTCGGGTGTGGTCAAAACCCGTTGGTAGCCCGAACCCTAAAGGGCCCGGCTACATGAACAAAGCCCCAGCTATCAACTACTTTTGACCACACCCATCGGGTTCTCTCGTTCCCAGCGAGACACTGGGAAGGTAGTTAGGAGACTCTGCCTCCCGTCCCGGTCACAGGAGGCAGAGCCTCAAAATAGCGCTCCCAGGCAGAGCCTAGGAGCGAGAAAATATTATTATGTTAAATTTGCGCCCGCCCCATCCGCTCCTCACCCGATGCCCGATCGCCAATAAAATGTCATCGGTGGAGATCCCATCCGATCGCGCCGGGGCACGGCAATAGATATCTTTTAGTTTATATCCTGATTTATGGATACGCTAGCGCTGTGCCCCTACCATACGGGTTTCGTTTATCAACTAATGCATGACCACGGAAAATTTTCCATAATGTCAGCGAATCAAGGTCAAAGCATTGTTATCGTTATAGACAAGGTTAAAGTGGGCGATGCCCACCCTACAATAACATCCTCTCACGATTCAAAAGTAATCAATCCTGGAGCCTGTTGAAAGCAAATCTTGAATCTATCAAAGATACCAATTTTTCCCAAGACATTAAAATCCACCCCTAGATGGGGAGAAAATCCCACTGGGCAGCTAAATCTTTTCCCTCCTAATTGCATCTCCAACTCATGCAAATATTAGGAGCAAGCTACCATCTCCCACTTGCAAACTTATCCTGTTTCCCGTGTGGTAGTTAAATCAAACTCGCTCTGCAATCTTAGCATGAAGTATAGTATATTCAGATCCGGAATCCACATATACATTAACAGACTCCCAAGCATTTTCTATCTTTACGCCAATTGGAATTACAGGCTGCGAAATACCCCTCAATTGCTTGTAGGGAAATCGGATAAGCGTCATAACATGAAGTCCTCACTATTAAATTATTAAAGGCATCATATCATCTGGATGGGGTATATCCAATACCAAAGGACCTACCCGCTGTCCCTCTTTCTGACAAGAACGGTACACCTCTATATGGTTGTCCCCTACGGCGATCACTTGACCATCCTCAATAGCTACCACTTTTCCTGGGTACTTTTCGATATAATGTTCTGCCATGAAGTCATCATGCTTCTGCAATATCTCGGCTAATTCCTCTATTCCTACTTCACTCATCGCGGGCCTCCTGTTAAAACAACGATCGCCGGGTGCATTTATCCCCAGGCACTTTCCCATTATACTGTATCCTTGAGAATCTGACAATCAAGATTACCATCACTTGTGGCGATCGCGAGACAGTTTACCATCCGTCGAGGACCCCCAACTCATGCCCCGATCGGGTAGGGATGAGCATCCAGAGACCATAACAGGGATTTAAGTGCGATCGTAATCTCTCACGATTCAAAAGTGAGGAGTCCTGGATCCTGTTGAAAGCAAATCTTGAATCTATCAAAAATCCCCCTCTTTCCCAAGACATTAAAATCCACACCCAGTTGCTGAGAAAATCCAATTGGACGGCTAAATTTTTCTGTTCCTAATTGGACATCTAACTCATGCAAATATTTGGATCAAGCTACCATCGCCCACTTGCAAACTTATTCTGTTTCCCGTGCGGTAATTGAACCCAACTATATCGGCAATCTCAGCTTTGAGAATGCTGTATTCCGAGCCTGAATCTACATAAAAATCAAATGGATACCACTTATTTTGCAGCTTCAAACCAATGGAAATTATTGGCTGTAAGCTACCCTTCACTTGTTGGTATTGAAATCGAATCTGTGTCATGGGCTAGATCGGAAATCCATCAGCTAAATCATCTGGGTGCGGCACTTTTAAGACCAACGGCATTACCGATCGTTCCTCTTTCAATAAAGGACGGTATACCTCGCCATAATCAATTCCTACCGCGATCACTTGACCATCTTCAATTGCTACCACTTTTCCTGGGTACTTTTCGATCAGTTCATCATAATGTGCTGCCATGAAGTCATTATGCTTCTGCAATATCTCCGCTAATTCCTCTACTCCTACTTCACTCATCGCGGGCCTCCTGTTAAAACAACGATCGCCGGGTGCATTCATCCCCAGCCACTTTCTCATTATACTGTATCCTTGACAATCTGGTAATCTTGATTACCATCACTTGTGGCGGTCGCGAGACAGTTTATGGACCCCCAACTCATGCCCCGATCGGGCACTCCCGCCCATCCAGAGACCACAACGGGGATTTAAGTGCGATCGCAATCCTCTCACGATTCAAAAGTGAGGAGTCCTGGATCCTGTTGAAAGCAAATCTTGAATCTATCAAAAATCCCCCTCTTTCCCAAGACATTAAACTTCACACCCAGACGGGAAGAAAATCCTACTGGACAGCGAAATCGCTCCCTTCCTAATTGCACCTCCAACTCATGCAAATATAATTGGAGCAAACCACCATCCCCTACTTGCAAACTTATCCGGTCTCTAGTGTGGCAGTCAAATCCAACTCGCTCTGCAATCTTAGCATGGAGTATAGTATATTCAGATCCGGAATCCACATATACATTGACTCGTCGCCAATTATTTTCCAGATTCACTCCCATCGCAATTATTGGCTGTAAAGTTTCTTCCCAGCGTAGATACGGAAAGCGAATAATTGTCATAATTTCAACAGCTCATTTTTATATTATGAAAGGCATCAAATCATCGGGATGGGGTATATCCAATATCAAAGGCCCCACTGAGTTTTGCCGTGTAGCACAGTAATCTTCGATTTCCCGATCGCCTACCGCCACCACTTCCCCATCATGGACTGCGATCGTTTTACCTGGGTACTTCCGGATCATTTCATTATAATGCTCCGCTAACCACTCATTGTCCTTCTCCAATATCTCCGCTAATTCCTCTACTCCTACGTCACTCATCGCGGGCCTCCTGTTAAAACAATTATCGCCGGGTGCATTCATCCCCAGCCACTTTCTCATTATACTGTATCCTTGACAATCTGGTAATCTTGATTACCATCACTTGTGGCGATCGCGAGACAGTTTACCATCCGTCTAGGACCCCCAAACCCCGATCGGGCACTCCCGCCCATCGGGAGACCACAAGGGCGATCGGCGATTTTTCTCTACCCCCATGAGTCTGCACAGAAACCGGGTTTCTCACAAGTCAGTCGATCGGTAGTTGAGTATTTCGGGCAGAAACCCGGTTTCTCTACCCCCGCGAGTCGGTCCAGAATGTTAACTCAAATACTGGGTACAAGCTTGGAAAAGAAAGCGAAGTAAACCTAAGACAGTTCCCATTTCCCCGATCGCATGGGGGAGAGTTTGATAAACATTACCATCAACAGTCAATTTATAAAACTTCCAGGTATCTCCGTTGGTAACAATACCCAAGACATCAATTTCTTTACCGATCTGTTGATTTTCCCACTGACAAGCTTGCATTTCCACTAAACATTGGGCTAAACCTTGCTCGAAATCATCCTTTTTGGCCTCGACAATACACAAATATGGGGCTTCTAGATAAGCTTTTCTGGCCGCCACAAGGTAATCAACATTGCCATTGGTTTCGTCAGTTTCCAGACTAGCACCTTTCCAGATCTTTAACGTATTAAATTCTTGAATAGCCTCTTCACAGATAGCGTCAATTACAAGTTTTCTCGACTCTTCATAACTCTGCAAGTCAAAGCATTGTAGTCGTTCTAGGCGTTGCCGAAAGAAATCACTGATGGGAACCGGTTCTACCTCAAGATCCCAGAGCAATAATTCAGTTATATTAAGTTGCTTGAATGCTTCTTTATACTTAAAGCTGGAAAAGTTCTTTTTCTTCTTGTTTGTCTGCTTCATGGTTGATATTGAATTAGTTACAAAAGTTAAGGTGGGCGATGCCCACCCTACCTTTACGGGATGAAGAGCCTAGTTACACCCTTATAGTTTTCGATGTCAAGAACGATCTCCATCAAGCGTTCTACACAGCGTTTTCTATAATTGGATTCCTTCATAATCCGATCGGCGTTTCCAATTGTCACCACAGGCAAAGAGGTGGGTGTATTTTCTTCGCGCAGCACTTGTTCTAATGAATCCTCTCCTTCCATGCTGCGATTCGCTGTCAGCAGAATCATCTGATTTGATTGGGCAAATCGCCAAACTACTCGATCGTTGCTTTCAATTGGCAATTTCATTTCTGCAAAAGTGATAAAAATAACTGGAGCCCAATCTAGCCAACCTTCGTTAGCAATGGTTTGTGAAAGCATAAAAGCTTGCCCATCAATATTATGATCGATCAAAAAAATCATGACTGGGATTCCAATTCAGCTTTATTTCTCGCTTTAAATTCTTGCAACTTTTTCCAAGCAGCCTCTTTACCAGGTGGTGGCGGCATCTTGGCAATTGCAGCTAAGCGATCGCGATTGCGTTCTTCCCAATACTGCCTGATTTCCTCAGCGTACTTCAATACCATCTCATACTCAGCCTCCACTTCGGAGCGATTATTCTCAATGTATGACAAAGCTACGTTTATTTCCGACTCTGTCAGGTTGAGAATATTGCGAATAAACTTGGGTGAATATTCAGCTTTCACATAGTCCATCACGTCGTACAGGGTAATGCGCTTGCCGTTGATCGAGAGTCCTCTTTCCGTGCGGACGATCGCCGCTGGTTTGGCATCATGCATGTTTATTTTATTGTGAACTTTCAGCCCTTGCAGCCTTTTCCAAGCAGCCTCTTTACCAGGTGGTGGCGGCATCTTGGCAATTTTTACTAATAAATCGGGATCGCGTTTTTCCCAATCGAGCCTAATTTCTTCAGCCTCCTTCCATAGCATCTCATACTCAGCCTCGACGGCCTCGCGATTATCCTCAATGTATGACAAAGCCGCGTTCATTTCCGACTCGGTCAGCCTGAGAAGATCGACGATCATCTGGGGTAAATAATCATCTTGCAAGTAGTCCATCACGTCGTACAGGGTAATGTCCTTACCTGCGATCGTGAGTCCTATTTCCGTGCGGACGATCGCCGCCTGTTTTGCATCATTCATGTCTGTCATGTCCTGCAATTTATCTCTCCCATCTTATAACACTTTTGGCTATTTGGCAAAAACCTAATGAAATTTTCTCACCAATGGTAAGGTGGGCGATGCCCACCCTACCTTTATGGGATGAAGATCCTAGTTACACCCTTATAGTTTTCGATGTCAAGAACGATCTCCATCAGGCGATCGACACAGCGCTCTCTATAGCTTGCTTCATACAGCAGGCGATCGGCGTTTCCAATTGTCAACACGGGCAAAGAGGTAGGAGTATTTTCTTCGCGCAGCACTTGTTCTAATGAATCTTCTCCTTTACTGCTGCGATTTGCTGTCAGCAGAATCATCTGATTTGATTGGGCCAATCGCCACACTATGCGATCGTTGCTTTCAATTGGCAATTTCATCTCGGCAAAAGTGATAAAATTGATTTGTTCCCAATTGAGCCAACCTTGCTTAACAATCATTCCATACATGAGCACAGCGTGTCTCTTAATATTATGATCGATGAGAAAATTCATGCCTGTCCATCAATTTTTGCTTGAGTTCGAGCTTTTTGCGCTTGCAGCTTTTCCCAAGCAGCCTCTTTACCAGGTGGTGGCGGCATTTTGGCAATTTCAGCTAAGCGATCGCGATTGCGTTCTTCCCAATACTGCCTGATTTCCTCAGCGTACTCCAATACCATCTCATACTCAGCCTCCACTTCGGAGCGATTATTCTCAATGTATGACAAAGCTACGTTTATTTCCGACTCTGTCAGGTTGAGAAGATTGCGAATAAACTTGGGTGAATATTCTGCTTTCATGTAGTCCATCACGTCGTAGAGGGTTATGCGCTTGCCGTTGATCGAGAGTCCTCTTTCCGTGCGGACGATCGCCGCTGGTTTGGCATCATGCATGTATATTTTATTGTTAGCTTTCAGCTCTTGCAGCCTTTTCCAAGCAGCCTCTTGACCAGGTGGTGGCGGCATCTTGGCAATTTTTTCTAAGAAATTGCCATCGCGTTTTTCCCAATCCTGCCTAATTTCTTCAGCCTCCTTCCATAGCATCTCATACTCAGCCTCTACGGCTTCGCGATTATCCTCAATGTATGACAAAGCCGCGTTCATTTCCGACTCGGTCAGCCAGAGAAGATCGATAATCAACTGGGGTGAATAATCATCTTTCAAGTAGTCCATCACGTCGTAAAGGGTAATGCCCTTACCTGCGATCGTGAGTCCTATTTCCGTGCGGACGATCGCCGCCTGCTTTGCATCATTCATGTCTGTCATTTCCTGCAATTTTTATCTGTTTTTTGATTGACAAAGGGTAAGGTGGGCGATGCCCACCCTACTTTTATTATACTTATGCACCCCCGCGCAATTTATCAAGCACGCTGCGGTCTTCTAAAGTAGAAGTATCCCCAGCAATTTCTTGACCGCCAGCTAGCGATCGCAGCAACCGGCGCATAATTTTCCCAGAACGAGTTTTGGGCAAAGCGTCAGTAAAGCGAATTTCTCCGGGACGGGCGATCGCGCCAATTTCCGCGACCACATGCTGCTTGAGTTCATCCTTGAGTTGGTCGCTAGGATTTTGACTGCCTTCCAAGGTGACAAAAGCCACAACATCTTCCCCTTTAACAGGGTCGGGTTTACTTACTACAGCAGCTTCTGCTACTGCTGAGTGAGAAACCAAAGCTGACTCAATTTCCATCGTACCCAAACGGTGTCCCGCCACATTAATGACATCATCAACGCGACCCATTACCCAGAAATAACCATCTTCATCCCGACGGGCGCCATCCCCAGCAAAATATAAATACTGCCCATCTTTGGGCGCAATATGTTCCCAATAGGTGCGACGGAAGCGATCGGGGTCCCCATAAACAGTGCGCATCATGCTGGGCCAGGGATGGCGAATCACCAAATAACCCCCTTGATTATCTGCTACGGGGTTGCCTTCCAAATCCACTACATCTGCAATAATGCCAGGGAAAGGTAGAGTCGCAGAACCGGGTTTGGTCGGCGTTGCCCCCGGTAGGGGAGTTAGCATAAACCCGCCAGTTTCTGTTTGCCACCAAGTATCCACGATCGGGCAGCGTTCCCCACCAATAATGCGGTGATACCAGATCCAAGCTTCCGGGTTAATGGGTTCGCCCACAGTGCCTAGCAAGCGGAGAGAAGAGAGATTTCGCGATAGGGGATGATGTTCGCCCATCTTAATAAATGCCCGAATTGCCGTGGGGGCGGTATAGAAAATATTCACGCCGTATTTTTCCACTACATCCCACAAGCAACCGGGGTTAGAAGCCCGGGGGGCACCTTCATACATGAGAGAGGTAGCGCCATTGGAAAGGGGACCGTAGACAATATAACTATGTCCTGTAATCCAACCCACATCAGCAGTACACCAATAGACATCCGTATCCTGAATGTCAAAAGTCCATTTCAGGGTCATGTGGGTGTAGAGGTTGTAGCCCCCAGTGGTGTGAACGACACCTTTGGGCTTGCCCGTAGTCCCGGATGTGTAGAGAATGAACAGCATATCTTCGCTGTCCATCGGTTCGGCGGGACAGTCAGCGGAAGCGGTAGCTTGCAAGTCATGCCACCAGTGGTCGCGCCCCGGTTCCATCTTAATCTCTTGGGCGGTGCGCTTGACTACCAAGACGTTTTCCACCGAGGGGGCACCGTCATTGGCCAAAGCTTTGTCTACTTGCACCTTTAAGGGCACGATCGCATCTTTGCGCCAACCTCCATCAGCAGTCACGACTAATTTTGCTTCCGCATCCACCAGTCGGTCCTTGAGGGCTTCGGCGCTAAAACCCCCAAACACTACCGTGTGGGGTGCGCCAATGCGGGCACAGGCGAGCATGGCGATCGCGGCTTCGGGAATCATGGGCATGTATATCCCCACCCGATCGCCCTTTTGCACGCCCAACTGCTTGAAGACATTAGCCATTTGGCAGACTTCCCGATGCAGTTGGGCATAGGTAAGGGTGCGGGAGTCTCCCGGTTCCCCTTCCCAAATGAGGGCCGCCTTATTCCGACGCCAGGTTGTCAGATGCCTGTCAAGGCAATTGTAAGAAATATTAATCTTACCACCCACGAACCACTTCACAAAGGGCGGTTGCAAATCTAGGACTTGTGTCCATTTCTCGAACCAATGCAACTCTTTTTCGGCCAAGTCGGCCCAAAACCCTTGGGGGTCAGCTTTCCCTTGCTCGTATAATTGCTTGTACTGTTCCAAGCTTTTGATGTGAGCATTTTCCGAGAACCCGGCGGGGGGCTCGAATAGGCGTTTTTCCTTCAGGATCGATTCTATTGTCGGTTGTGACATACTCTGTATCTCGATAAGGGCATAAACTATTGTGAACCCAGAGTAGCCCAAAAGGATAAGAAACCCGGTTTTTTGGCAAAACCGGGTTTCTGGCTCACCTAAGGGGGATTGCTGCACGTAAACCAAGCGATCGCACCTCAACCGAGTGAGTCTAGGTCAATATTCAGCTCGCGCAGTTTTGCTGCTAACCGTTCTGCTTCCTGTTTGGCTGCGGCTGCTTCCTGTTTGGCTGCGGCTGCTTCCTGTTGAGCTGCGGCTGCTTTCTCATCAGGAGTCAGAATCAATTCTCCATCAATGGTAAACCATCGTAGCCACAGCCGGTCAATACCTTCATAACTACCTCGCCACAAGCCTAAACTCAGTTCCAGTTGGGGAATGAGCAAACGCCCATTACTCAGCGGTGCTGGTTCGTATCGACCGCCCACCAGATGAAATGTCTGAAGTTCATTCGTATAGCGACTGAAAACAATGTAGTAAGGAACGCGCAGAATTTGCTCGTACACTTCCCACTTGGTAGGTGGGTTTCCCGCTTGGCGCAGAGTGCGTCCTAAATCTTCATTTTCCGTACTGGGGGATAATAGCTCAACTATGACAAATGGACTGACAAGTTCTTGCCACATCACATAGCTATCTCGCATATCGTGACCGTCGTAGAGTCGTTCTACTCCTACCACCGCAAACCAATCAGGACGTTTGTACCAATTGAGATTGCGGATATCATAGTAAATGTATAGATTTGTACTTACGAACATCCTATCTCGGGGATAAGTACTCGGTCTGAAGGTGTATCGCAACAGAATTGACTGTAGGGAGTGATATTCGTCTCCGATATATATTTCATCAGGGTCTTCGCTAGGTAAGTCGTACATCGTCGGCAAAGTCTGCCTAGGTGAAAGAGGTGGATTGGATGAAGGCGGTAGCGGAGGCTTTCCGGAGCGTGTTGCTATTTTATTCATTGCCAATCTCCTGCTAAGGTTTCTTCTCTATTATATGATCTGTCGAGCTATGCGATCGCTAAAATTGTACTTTCACCCCACAATTATTCATAAAGTAAATACCACGGTGTAATCTTACCATTGTCTTCAAGGTATAACACGCGGGTGTACTTACTTTGCATAGAAATATCGCTAGAATACCATCCTCTAAATTGAAGGAATGATTCCAGCACTTCTGGAGGACAAGTTTTCCAGTTAGCAATTGTTGTGACTGGAAACACGTGACTCCTTCTGAAATATCTTGCTAATCTAATTTCTTTACAAAAACCCATAATTTTTTTCCCTTTTGCTATGGGCTTTATGCTATCGCCTAGTTCCGCAAGTATGGATACTCTATCTTGTTGTTGAGTCCACACAGTTCCCAACTCCGCATATATTGGCTCTCGATCATTTTCTCTCGTCTCATGCCAGACAACACCACAGCCAATTATTTGACTATTTTTCACAACAAAATGTGCGCAGCCATCTTCATATTTTTCCCATAATGATTTCTCTGTGGTTCGAGACAAATCCATTTCGGGCTCTTTCCGCAATTTTTATATTAAAGCAGGAAGCATCTCTTGACTGGGTATTTCTTGCATGTTCAACTCATTCTAACATAAACGATACTCGACATTTATAACCCTATTGAAAATAACGAATCAACACTTCAATAATTTAGTTGTTGCGCTTTAGCGCTAAAGCGCAACAACTAACCTATTAACGATGTTTGCGAATAGGAGTTCCACAAGGATAGGTTGCTACGGGTTCGGGCACAGTTTCGCCAACATTAACCAGGGGCTTTTCTGCCGATTTAATCTTAGCCGCTTGATAGTCTTGGCGCAGTTTTGCCATCAGGGCTGGCAGCCGATCGTACAGTCGCTTCAGAGGACGGGGCGCAGATTTTTTCATGACATAGGCGGTCAAGATCGGAAGGGCGATCGTGCTATCGGTATAGCAAACAATGGTGCTGGGTAATTCATCGGGGTCAACTTTACCCCAGCTGACGGCTTCGCTGGGGGTGGCACCAGATAAACCCCCGGTATCCGGACGGGCATCGGTAATTTGAATAAAATAATCGTGACCCCGTTCTTCCAGTCCCAAGACTTCGTGCAACTGGGGTTGGGTTTGCAGCAGGAAGTTTTTGGGAGAACCGCCGCCGATAATTATTGCTGCACTTTTACCTTCGACATCAGGAATGTCAGTAGCACGGGCCCCATAGGCGATCGCCGCTGTTTCATTCACATCAATGGACGGATCTATGACTAACTGAGAACCTTCCAGGGCCATTGCAGCTACATTCATACCAATGGAACTATCCCCTGGAGAAGAAGTATAGATCGGCACGCCGCATTCATAAGCCGTAGCCAACAGGCAAGAATTCTGAATTCCCAAGCGCTTTTCCATCTCCCAGACATACTTACCCAGCAGGTAATGAAACTCGGCCGTTCCCATCCGCTTCTGAAACACCGGTGCCCGTAAAATCTCCCGAATGAACCCATCCGTTTCCAGCAGCACCTCGTAGTCAAACACGATATCGTAAATGCGGATCCGTCCCTCTTCGCGCAGCTTTACATCATCCAAAAATGGACTACTCGCATATAAACTCATTCCCAACCCGTAATGCAGATCGTGATACAGATTTGCACCCGTGCTGACGATCCAGTCAATGAAACCGTGGCGCACTAGAGGTGCAAGAATTCCTACGCCAAAACCTGCTGGTGTCATGGCACCCGACAGACTCACGCCCACAGTCACGCCCTCTTGCATCACCTCACGACTCAGCAAATGACAGATTTCCCGCAGACGCGCCGAATTGTAAGCCGTGAAATAGCCGTCGATTAAATCAACGACCGTAATTTCATTGGGCATGGGGGCGGGTGCGATTTTGTGGTCGAGCAATTTTGACATTTTGATACTCCCAGAAACGCGAACAGCATAAAAGACAGCAAACGTATATTCCACAAACAGCCCATACATAGCCTTTCGGGAACTTTTCCCCAAAAGCAGCATGAAACCGAGCCATTGAAGGCAGAAGCACGATCGCTCTGCATCAACAGCCGATATTTCTTGCCAGTCAGCTATGAACTGGCTGATGGATTGCAAATTTCTACTCTTAGTAGATACACCCTCAGAACTTGACCGACCCAGTTCGCGGATCCAGCAGGTAGCTCGAAATTGCGAACCTTCACTTGCAGGTCGGTCAGATCGTACTAGGCGCTTCACAGCGATCGACCCAAGACAGCCCCGGATCGCACCTACGCTTGCGCTTCAATTTCATTTCCAGATACCAAAGACCTCTCCAAGGGTATCCGGTTAAAGCTGGGAAGTCCAATTTCTGTTTTGTCCCACGAATATGACTACAAGCATTTTCACTTTAGCACTTATATTACTCCGCGATCGCCCTAAAATCACCCAAATTTTCTGCCGCTCATCTCCGCAAAAATAGGCAACCGCCTTTTCATCCCGTCATTTCCTTGACAGATTTGTCGTAGCAATGGTATTTATCTGCTCCGAAGCAGACAAAAATTACCTGGGCGATCGCCTCCTTGCTCTCTAGGAACTGCTTTACTTCCCCGAGGGCGATCGGGGCTGCCCGCTCCACCGGAAATCCATAAGCACCGGTGCTTATGGCCGGAAAAGCTATTGTTTTTATCTCATAGGACTCAGCTATTGTCAAGCAACTGCGGTAACACCGTGCTAGCAGTTCCTCTTCACGGTTGTCGCCACCCCGCCAGATGGGACCGACTGTATGGATGACCCATTTTGCGGGCAGGTTATAACCCCTAGTAATCTTCGCTTCACCGGTGGCACAACAGTTGAGAGTCTGACATTCTGCTAAAAGTTGGGGTCCAGCAGCACGGTGAATGGCACCATCAACCCCGCCACCACCGAGTAGAGAGCTATTAGCAGCATTGACAATGGCGTCCACCTGTTGTTTGGTAATATCCCCTTGCACAATCTTGATTCTTTCTAGTACCATTTGACAATTATTACATAATCGGTGATTCTATTATTATCGATCGCAAGAGGTAATGTAGGAAATTGATGGAAACAAATACCCAGACTCAACAGCAGTTGACAGCCGATCAGTATCGGCGGAAGATGGAACGACGCAAGCAAGTGCAAGATGAACGAGTGGCGGCGGCTTCCCAGGAAAAGGGATTAATTGTCGTTAACACTGGTAATGGTAAGGGTAAGACGACGGCAGCTTTGGGTATGGTCATGCGATCGCTCGGTCACGGCTATCGAGTGGCGATCGTCCAATTCATCAAAGGAGCCTGGGAACCAGCAGAAAAGCAAGTCTTCAGTCATTGGGTTCCCTACCAGCTAGAATTCCACGCTCTGGGAGAAGGCTTCACCTGGGAAACTCAAGATAGAGAGCGCGATATCCAAATAGCTCAACAAGCTTGGCAAAAAGCCCTCGACTTTATCCGTAACCCTGAGTTTAAGTTAGTGCTGCTCGATGAAATTAATGTTGCTCTCAAACTCGGTTACTTGAGCATCGAGTCGGTTTTGGCTGGGTTAGAGCAAAAACCAGCTATGTCTCACGTTATCCTCACGGGTCGAGGGGCCCCAGCACCATTAATTGCCCGAGCTGACTTGGTAACCGAGATGACTCTGATTAAACATCCCTTCCGAGAACAAGGCGTCAAAGCTCAACCGGGAATTGAGTTTTGAATGATTGAGAATGGCGAATTGAAAATTGAAAATGGAAAATTGCTCCATTTTCCACAATTATAGCGGTTTTCACTAGCTTGAGAAACGCTATAGCCATTTTCCATTCACAATTAGCCTCACGCCATTGCTGGGGGGAGGATAACGCGCACAGTAGTTTGTTGACCGGGGATGCTTTCGATAATTAATTTTCTTCCGTGTAATTCAGCCAGACGTTTAGCAATGATTAGTCCCAACCCCGTTCCTTGTTGTTCGTTAATTTTACGATCGAATTGCATATAGGCTCCCACCTTATCTATATACTCTGGTCCGATCCCCCGTCCCCGATCGAGGATCTCGAGAGTAAAGTGATTATTTTCATTTCTACTAACGACGCGCACGGGAGTTTCCTCGGCGGAAAACTTAAATGCATTTTCTACCAGTTCTTCGGCAATCTTTTTCAGCCTTGTTTCTGAGATATTTACTGTACTATCTTGCAGATATAACTGCAAGTCTGCTTCCCGGTTGGCTGCTATAGCTTTAGCTCTGCTCACCTCTGCAATGATAGTTTTGCTGTTGTTATCTCGTGAGAGTGCAGCATTTTAAGTCGTTCTGGGTTGCTTGCCATGAGTTCCAGTTCGGCGTACAGCAAAAAATTCTGGATCAGCCGATATAAGCGTTCGCCAGAACTCTTTATGTGCTCTCCCATCTCTTTTATTTCCGATCGCGGCAGCGCGGCGCCAGCCGTGGGTTTTAGCTCCTCTGCGTCGTAGATCAAAAATTCCGAAAAACCCATAATTCCCTGTAGGGGAGTCCGCAGCTCGTGGGGGAGTGATAGAGCAATATTACTACGCAACTCCTCGATTTTATCCTGTGTACTTTTCTGGAGTGCTGCCTGTTTTTTCAGTCTCGTCTCGATCTCCTCGATCAGTTCCTCTTGGGTACAGGGTTTTGTCAGATAGTCATCTGCGCCTAGTTCCATTCCCTGACGCATATCTACCTTGGTGGCTTTCGCTGTCATAAAAATGAACGGGATCATTTCCGTTTCTGGGTAGGAGCGCAATTTCTGCAACACGCCGTAACCATCCAATTCTGGCATCATGACATCACACAAAATCAAATCCGGTCGCTCTTGCACCGCCAGTTATACCCCGATCGCACCATTTTGCGCTTCCAGACAATCGAACTTCTTATCTAAGAGCAGTTCTATAATGTTTTCCCGGATAAAGTCCTCATCTTCGATTACTAAAATTTTGGTCATTGCTTTCTACTTCAACTGTCTTTAAGAAAATAGTAACTGTTGAAACCCTTTAGCCGTCAAGGGACGACTGAACAAGTATCCTTGCATTTCATCGCAATGCTGTTGACACAATAAATTTCGTTCCGCTTCCCTCTCCACTCCCTCAGCTATCACCTTGAGATGCAGCTGATGTGCCATTTTAATTATCCCTGTTGTCAGAGCTTGATTTTTCTCATTTACTGTGCTTTGATGGATAAATACTCGGTCAATTTTCAAAATGTCAAAGGGAAATCGTTGCAGATAGCTTAAAGATGAATAACCAGTGCCAAAATCATCCAATGCTAGCTGCACCCCCAGGGTTTTCAATTCCTGCAAGGTGGCGATCGCCACTTCCGGATTTTGGACAACGGTGCTTTCGGTCAACTCTAAGTCTAGATATTTGGGGTCAAGACCAGTTGACAGGCAAATCTCGACTAGGTTACGACGCAGATCTGGTTGCTGAAATTGACGAGCCGATAAATTTACTGCTATCCGTAAGTCAGAATAACCCATAATTTGCCAGACTTGAACTTGTTGGCAAGCTGTCTGCAACACCCATTGGCCGATCGGTACAATCAGACCAGTTTCCTCGGCTATGGGAATAAATTTAGCCGGTGAAACTAGCCCTCGTTCTGGATGTTGCCAACGCAAGAGTGCTTCTGCTCCTGCTCCTAGGGACATCCCCTGGCGCAGATCCTTCCTATCCCCTTTGGCCGTCAGAAAAATGAAGGGTGTCGTTCCTATTTCCGGGTAGTCCGATCGCAACTTGGACAGCACCCCGTAACCATCCAGTTCTGGCATCATGACATCACACAAGATCAAATCCGGTCGCTCTTGCCGCGCCAGTTCCACCCCGATCGCACCATTTTCTGCTTCTAGGACAGTGAACTTCTCATCTAATAGCATTTCTACCAGATTTTCCCGGATAAATTCTTCATCTTCTATTACCAAAATCTTTTTCATTTCTTTCTACTCACACCCTTTTATGAAAATAGCAACTGTTGAAATGCCTTAGCATTCAATGGCCGACTGAACAAATATCCTTGCATTTCATCACATTGGTTTTGGGGCGAACAATCTCGTTCTGCTACTGTCTCTACCCCCGACGCGATCGCCTTTATTTCATGCGCCATTTGAATTATACCTTTCGTCAGAGCTTGATTTTTGGGATTTTTCCCTATACTCTGGACAAATAATCTGTCAATCTTCAAAATATCAAATGGGAATCGTTGCAGATAGCCCAAGAATAACCTGTGCCAAAATCATCCAAGGCGATCTTAATCCCCAGGGTTTTCAAAGCCATCAAAGTGCCGAGCGCCAATTCTTGATTTTAGACTATGGTGCTTTCGGTCAACTCTATCTCCAGGTATTTAGCCTCAAGACCCGTTTGCTGCAAGATATCGACTAAATGGCGACGCATATCCGGTTGTGCGAAAGGAGGTGCCGATAAGTTTACTAACTCTGCATAACCCATATTTTGTTAGATTTGGGTTTGTCTGCAACCAATATTTTCGTCATTCCGTCAAGGTTGTTCTCGATCAGGTCGATCGCCGTCACCCGACCGGATTCCAACTAGAGCGACCGTGTCGTCTCCGGTCGCGGCCAAGTCCCAATTGTCCCATTTTACAAGCAGCTTCCATTATCTCTCTAAGGCCCAGCAGCTTGGGCTGGTTTTTATCACCTTTCCACTATAGTCCCTATTGTCCCATTTTACAAGCAGCTTCCATCAGCTCTCTCTAAGGCCCAGCAGCATGGGCTGGTTTTTATCACCTTTCCACTATAGTACGCCAAATCCCGGACAGGCGATCGACCAAAATCAACCTTTTTCACAAAAAACATCCACCTATTTTTTGCCTACCTGCACAAAATGGCAATTTGTCAATCCCCTTCGAATCAACCAATTTGTGCCTGCCTGCACAAAATGGCAATTTGTCAATCCCCCTAAATCAACCAATTTGGGCATCGAAAATCAACCTTTTTGGCATGATACTCGCCGGTTGGGGGCGAGAGCGCTTTCCATCCTCGAAGGGGGCGAGAAGATCTCAGAACCACAACCACCGGCGATCGCACTGAGGGAAAATCCAAAAAAAGCGCTCACACCGAAAGAAGCGTGAGCGCATTAGGGCGATCGCCTCACAGACTGCGAGAGCATCGTTCAGTACGCCGGTGCCAGCAGGTGACAACTGCGAGTCATAACCTCCCAGGGAAGGAGCCTGTATACGCCGGTGCTAGCAGGTGGCGATCGCCATCAATAAGGTGCCACGAGAGCATCTCAAGAATGCATGAAGAAACCCGGTTTTGTGGAAAAACTGGGTTTCTGGGCTAGTATAGCTGGTAACAGCATGTTCAGATCCCCGCAGCCAAGAAGCAAAACTGGGATGCACCCATGTCAATTTTCAGCTTGAATGTGACCGGCAGAATGCTTGATTCCGCGTCGCCGATTCTGGAATTGGGATTGAAAAGCAAGACATGTCGCGACTGTTCGAGTCATTCTATCGTGCTACCAATTTGGGCAACATCCAGGGAACAGGCTTGGGACTGTCTATTATCAAAAACTGTGTAGAGCTCCATGGCGATGACATTCGGGTCCAGAGCACCGTTGGTGAGGGTACAACCTTCACGGTGACCCTGCCTTATAGAACAGGACGTTGCACAAGGACGGGATGATAACGTACATGCCCAACAGGTACCATGGCCTAACCAGGCTAGTTTTCAGGTGATATATATATTTTAACCGTGCGAGACGTTCGGGTGTAATCTAGGGCAATAATGCCCTGAGACAACCCAAACCGGTTACATAAGCCGGGGAACTG
>RFFC02000047.1 GCA_005518205.2 Hormoscilla sp. GUM202 | reverse complement strand
CCCTTCCCCAAAAAGCTTTTCAGACTTTGTCTCCCCCTGTTCCCTGTTCCCCTGTTCCCTTCCCCCTGTTCCCTGTTCCCTGTTCCCTGTTCCCTTCCCAACCTACAGTTTACTAATCTTGAGATTTATATTTTAAGCTTGCCCAAGTTAGCTGTTTAACGGAACTCTGTTTAGAGGAAGTCTCATTTTTAACTGAGCTTACGTCGTTATCAGAAGTCTGTTCGCTGGAATCCAGATTTTTTTTAATCGAGTCTACGTCACCATCAGAAGCAGCATTCTTCAAATCCAGCTTTTTGTGGGCATTTTCAATTGCTTCCTTTTGGGAATGAGAACTGGTCTCAAAGCATTTTTCCAGCTTTTCGTATATGCCCACGCGACGTGCCATGTTATGATATTGGCGTTCCGTATCTAGCAATTTGGCCATCAGTTCCAAGTGCATGGCATCATCGTTACAGACTTCTTCCAGGATATTCCACTCATCGGTGCCGAGCAGACGGTTGCTGGCGATCGCGAGGTCTTGGAAAGGTTCGCCAAGGACCTCCTCGTAAATGCGGGGTAAGCTGTCATCAAATTCATGTTTTTCCTCTAGCCAGATGCGGCGAATTTCGCTCAGTTCCTCTTGGGAGATCAGGGTGATGTCCCCCATATCCTCTGGTGCGGTGCGACGAATTTCGACTTGAGCTTCTAAAAGTCGCCGCAGCAAATACTCCCGCCATTCCTTTTTATAGGGACCTGGAATGGGTTCCACGGAAATTTCGCCATCAATATTGCGCTCAAAGAGTTGGACATTGCCCCAGATGCGCCGGAAGTCTCTATTTTCGCGATCGTCCTGAATATCTAGCTCAAGACGGAGATCGACCAGAGGCTGCAACCACTCTTTCTCTTCATCATTCCGGATCATCGCACTCAAAGATTTATCGCTGTCAACCAGCGTGCAAACCCAGCATCCAAAGCGAGAACTACCACAACTGGGGGTAGAGGTATCGACAACTAGGGGACATTCATTATCTGCTGTCGCACCCTGATACATGGCGAGTAGGTCTTTGTTGCTATATCCCCAAGGGTTCTGCCACTGCATCAGATAAAGCCAGACTTCATCAGTTTGCCAATCTTCAATAGGAGTGTAAAGTAGAGAATTAGGAAGGCTGGGATGAGGACTTAGGCGATCGCGCACTCTCCCTGCTTCACGTTTAGTCATTATAGAAGCACGATTAGCGCTTTCCGCCTTGCGAGTCCCCAACACAACAATCGTTTCACCACTGGAACGCACGACATTACGAATGAAGCGGTTAGATGGATCTATTTTGAGGCGGGGAGTACACCAACGAAATTTATGGCGGGGTGCAGGATAGCCTTTGCCAATTAAACCCACCCAGTATGTATGTGTAATTTCTGGTTGCAGTAGATGGGGTTCAATTGGCATTTTTAGATTTTGGGCAGTTTCCTTCATCTTCTTCAGAGAATTAATTACCCAAGTCGATACAATTGGGTTCTCTACCATTGTATCTGTTGTAATTACATGGATAGTCTTGGTTCTTTTTTCAGGTTTTATTTCTACAATTGCATTCCAGATTAGTTGCAATACTGCTGTGCTATCCTTCCCCCCAGAATAGCCTACACACCAGGGAATATCGTCTAAACAGTATAACTCTTGCATTTCTGCGGTTAGCTTCTTTATGTCTTCCACTAGAACTGCAACAGTACGTTTCGGAAATAGGGATGTCTGGAATGCTGTCATGTGTTAAACCTCAATTTTAAATTAGGCATTAAATTTATACTTTATATGCCACTGGAGGGCTTCAATACTTGGATAGTATTTCTCTGAACTTGGCAGCAATATCATCTCATTATGATAATCTTTCATTTGTTTAGCATTGGGTGATTCTTCTTTCAAATCACTAACAACTATAATTCTATAATTATCATCTATACCGAACCACCCTCGATCGAAAGCCCAATGATGATTTTTACAAAGCGCTATAGCATTTTTCAATAAGGTGAGGTACAGTGAAAGCATTGCTATCAGTGGTTTTCATGGCTGGCGGCTGTACCTCAGAATTTCGAGAAATGCTATATACCGTTATCTATTTTACTGTCATAAAACTCTGAAAATGGTTTGATATGTGCGCCATCTACAATATTTTGATTAATGGATCTGGTTACTTTCAATCTACAGAACGCGCATCTATAATCATAAATATGTACTATCGCTTTGCGAAAAAAAGCATTTCTCACAACCGTTTTTCTTAAGCTAGTTTTTGCTCCCCTCTCTATAATACCTAAATCAAATAGAGAAGAATCCTGAAAATCTTGATTAATTTGTAAAATATCTTCAAGTTTCTTTTTATTTGCTGAAAACCAAACCGCAACAATTGTATCAATTAATTCTTGTCTTGAAATCCGATCTTGAAGTAAATCAAACAGTTGATAATCTAAATATGCGAATTCGACAGCTTCTCTTAGCTTGTTAGTTGTTTTAGGTTGTAGTCCATTAAATCCTGGCTGGAATGTTAGATACCAAAATCCCTCACTTTGCAAATGAAAAAATGGATAGTGTAACCCACCCTTGTATGAGCCTGATGCTAGTAAATTCCAATACTTATTGAATGTTTCAATCAGCTCATCTGAAACAGGAATCCTATTTTCTTCGATTATGCCTTGTGTAATTAAATCTATGACAGATAATAGCAATATCGGTTTATAGTGAGCATTACCACGTTGGCGAGAACTACTAACATTCAGTTCTGCAAAACGTTTGCAATAGTATGCTAGATTTCGCGGCGCTTCTGACTGTTGTCCTGTACTCATTCTGACCTCCTTGCTTAAACTCTCTCCTTTACTAGCGTTCCTCTTCAGGTGCCAGCGGCAAGTTCAGATGCTTCTTTATATAAAGCAGTCATCCGACTCTCTCTCTCCCGATCGCCCATACGGCTGCCCCATACTGCCGGTACCCACAAACACTTTTCCCAATTCTCACGATACATCTTCATCAGCGTACCACACGCTGCCCCTACTTCTCAAAGGGCGATCGCCGGTAAGAGAGTCTATCGCTCAACCCCACGGGACACATGGAGAAGTAATATCCCCGTCCCCATTAATCCCTCTGATGACTGGCAATACATCCTCGCCACCAGAAATCACCATAACACCATTTCCCCAGTATCCATTTTTTACAAACCATTTGGTTGACATTTACCATCATAATAGATTAAAAGGAGATTTTGAAAAATTCCCGATGATGAACAGCGTCCCCTCCCCCACCGGCAACGTTGCCGCCCGCATCCTAGCACAGGAAAGAGAGGATCTAGAGGCACTGGCGCTTCTCCTCGATCGCCATCTGGCCCGCAACGACAAGATCCTGGTTCAGAAAACCGAGATGGGCGGGACTGAAGCCTATGTCGGTGCCGTTACCCTGGAGTGGTTTGCCAGTCGCGTTCGCTTTGCTTCTCGTTTGCCCCTGTTCCGTCAACATGTCAACCAGCAGACGGATAACGTGGACATCGACGCCGGCAGCATTGAGATAATTCAGCAGCGACCCCTGGACTGGTCCCGCCAAGCTCCCTTGGCACAGTATTTGGCAGCTCGCAAAACTCACAAGTTTCCACCGGTGCTAGTGGTGATTAACCGACCTTGGGTAGACGAACCCACTGCCCAGGAATGGGACGCTTACGGACTGGCCAGTAAATCTGCTGCTGATTTTACGCCCCTGGATGCCAAGGGTAAGGTCGGTCTGCTGGACGTTTCCGAAGATGTGACCATTTTTGCCCTCGA
This sequence comes from Hormoscilla sp. GUM202, assembly GCA_005518205.2. Lineage (GTDB taxonomy): Bacteria > Cyanobacteriota > Cyanobacteriia > Cyanobacteriales > Desertifilaceae > Hormoscilla. The sequence continues at coordinate 43,871 of RFFC02000047.1, read as the reverse complement.
CGGTCAACACCGACTGATGGGGGTTCAGGGTCTGATGGAGTTGATCCGAACTGGCAAACTCCAAAGGTACAAAAAGGATAAAAAACCTCTAGGCGCTTTCATTACCGTTGAGGATCTCCGACAAAAGTACCACTTCGAACCTGCTTATTTGCAAAACTTGGCTAAGGAAAAGATTGGCATCGAGTTCATTTCCGCTGTGGTGACTGGTGAGTCCCGCGAAGAGGCCCGACGACGTGTTAGATCTATCTTCGTTCACGTTAACCTGATGGCTACTCCTTTAACTAAAGGTCAGTTGGCACAACTGAATGAGGATAATGGTTTTGCTATTGTTGCTAGAAAAATTGCTGTCTCCCATCCTTTATTAAAAGATGTTTCCGACCGCAATCCTCGTGTAAACTGGGATAGCGCTACTGTTGCTGCTAAGTCTACCGTTTTGACTACCCTTCAGGCCCTTCAGGAAATGTCCGATCGCTACTTGGGCCATAGATTTCCTAACTGGAAACCTTCCGAAAAGAAGGGTTTGATTCCCATGCGCCCGGAGGATGAGGAACTGGAACAAGGAATTTCTGAATTTAAGCAGTTGTTCGACCATTTGGCAACTCTTCCCAGCTATCGCAGACTGGAAGAGGGGACGGAAACCCCGGAAATGCGGCGCTTCAGCTTTGAGAAGGATGGGGGCGAAGGGAATTTATTATTCCGTCCTGTGGGACAAATTGCCTTGACTCAGGCCCTAGGTATCTTAGTATTTAAGAAGGATTTTTCCTTAACAGCCATTTTCCAGAAACTGGGGCAATACGACGCTAATGGTGGATTCAGTGGTATGGATAAACCTGAATCTTTATGGTATGGTATTTTGTACGATCCTAATAAAAAGCGTGTCCTCGTGGCGGGGCGGGATCTGGCAGCGAAGTTAATTGTTTATATTGTAGCTGGTACTGACGACGATCTGGAACGGGCGGAACTCCGACGTTTACTTGCAGAAGCGAGAACGATCGAAGATAGAGCTATGGGTTTTGATGGTAAATTTACCGAACCCAGAGATGTAGGATTGCCACCCGTTATTAATTAAGTTATTATTTAGGGCACTATCTCACCCGTTACGGTTAGTTCTGAGTGCGATCGCCTTGTCGGAAAAACTAAAACGCGCTTTGCGTTGACTAGGAACCGGCGATATCAATCTCATACACCGGCACCTAAAAAGTACCGCCGGTCCCAGCTCGACCGCTTGCTGGAATATTTGAATATAAGGCGCAAGTTAGCTTAGAATTAAGAGAATGTTAAGTTATCCGCGCCCAAAAAATAATTGAGTGTTACTTATGGCTGAAATCCAGTTTTCCAGAGGCATTACCGAAACAGATGTACCGAAAGTGGGTCTCACCCGCGCCAAGAGGGGCAGCAGCAGTACGGCCAAGTTCATTTTTGAAAATCCCACAGTGTTCCAAGAAGGCAACACCCAAGAAGTTACTGGTATGTATATGATTGATGAAGAGGGCGAACTGAAGACTCGGGAGGTGAACGCCAAGTTCGTTAATGGTAAACCAGCAACAATAGAAGCATTATATCTGATGGACTCCCAGGCAGAATGGGACCGTTTTATGCGTTTCATGGAGCGCTATGCCGAACAGCATGGTCTGGGCTTTAGTAAATCTAAATAGTTCTCATGAATTACATACACTCGTTCCCTGTCAGATCCTCGGAACGAGTTCAGCTCTCAAAGCGCTTTAGCGCTTACTACGAACGAAAATATGACCCTCTTACCTCACCCCGATCGCCCTGGAATGACGGTAAATTGTGCTGTGATTACCGTTAGCGATACCCGCACGCCGGAAACAGACCGCAGCGGTCAGCTAATTCAACAGTTACTCCAAGAACAGGGACATGCGATCGCGGCTTACAAGATATTAAAAGACGAACCTGCCCAAATTCAAGCCCTGCTGCAAGAGTTATGTAGTCGCCCGGACCTAGATGCTCTCATCTTAAATGGGGGCACGGGTATTGCCCCCAGGGATACTACCTATGATGCCATTCAAAGTTTACTAGAAAAACAATTGCCCGGCTTTGGTGAATTGTTTCGCGCCGCTAGCTTTCAAGAAATTGGTTCTCGGGCGATCGCCTCTCGCGCCTGTGCTGGAGTATATCAGTCCAAAATCATCTTCTCAATACCAGGTTCCACAGGTGCAGTCAAACTTGCCCTGGAACATCTAATTTTACCCGAAATCGTTCACCTCGTTTCAGTTATTAGTGACCCGTATCCCGATGCAAGCGCCGCGATACCCTAAAGAGTATCGCTACATCAACTAAGTCCGCCTGCGCGGACTGGGTTTTTTCTCCCCCCCCTTTAGGGTGCGGCTACCCTTGATTTTTCTTCATCATTTATACTCTCATTAATTGCCAAAGGTTTGGGATAAATTTCTACCGTTAAAGTGGCGATCGCGCTTGCATACTGAGGGTCTTGCTGAGTAGCGCGTAACTTGGGGTTTCGGAGCAAGCGCCGCAACTGCTTATCTGTCATTTCGATCTCTATATCGGGAGTAATGCCGGTTTGACTAATATCCGTTCCCTTCGGCGTGTAATAATGAGCTACAGTCACCGCTAACCCCGAGCCATCCGAGAGCGTATGCACCGCCTGCACTAAAGCCTTACCAAACGTTTGAGTACCGATCACCTGAGCTCGTTTATGATCTTGCAAAGCCCCTGTTAAAATCTCGCTAGAACTCGCAGAATTACCATTTACAAGCACCGCCAAAGGTAGATTAGTATGAGCTTTGCCATTAGCTTGGAGAGCTTCGCGGTTTCCATCACGGTCTATAGTGCTGACAATAGCACCAGTATCCATCCACATGCGAGCAATTTCAATTGACGCCTGCAACAGACCTCCAGGGTTACCGCGCAGATCTAACACAAAACCATCCACCTGTTGCTCTTGCAGATCCGCGATCGATCGCTCCATCTGTTCGGCTGCGTGGGAACTAAAATCAGACAAGCGGATATAACCTATGCGTAAATTTCCTTCTTCCTTCAGAGCATAATTTACCGCAGGTACTTCAATCTTTGCCCGCGTCAGTTCTACTTCAAATATACCTCGACCCGGTCGTGACAGTTCTAGAGTCACTTCCGTCCCTACTTCCCCCCGAATCAGCTTAACCGCAGCTTTCAAGCTCATGTTTTCCGTTGATTTGCCGTCGATCGCCAATATCCGATCGCCCGCTTGAATACCTGCTGCAAAAGCTGGATAATTTTCATAGGGTTTGACCACAGTAATGCTTTTAGTTTCGCGATCGAACTCTAAACTCATGCCCACTCCTGACAGTTCCCCCGACGTTTGCTCTGTTAGTTTTTGAAATTGTTCGGGGTCCAAAAAGCGAGTGTAGGGGTCATCTAACTTTTTTAACGCTGCCCGGATCGCCGCATAAGCCTGTTTCTTGCTCGTATATTCTTTACTCAATAAACTGTGGCGCACCTCTTGCCAATCTACTTGATTAAATGTCGGATCGACATATTCCCGATTGACAATTTGCCATGTCTCGTCTACAATTGTTTTTGGGCTATCCTCTAGGACTGACTGTCCCGACTTACTCCATGCTGGTAGCATCAATGACAAACTGGCCGTCGCCGCGATCGCTGCACTTACCATGGCCAATTTCTCGATCCCTTTTTCATACTGATTCATCTTAGTTCCTACCCAGTTTTTTTGCTCGCGATTTCTCACAATAATTTGCAGCACTCATACTTTGACGCTATGCTGACTGCCTAGACGCAACATTTCCTGCTCTCATAACTCTGGTTCTCTTCTCTATTATAGCTTTAGGAAAGCGAAGCCCTCGCCTTTGTTCCTATAATTTTTAGCTGCTTTTAATAACTTCCTCTCCTCATGGGATCCTTAACATTAATTTACATAATTCGCCGAGACTATGAAGCCACAAACAACACCCAAACATCGAGATCGTCGCCGGTGGTTACGGGCCGCTGGGCTGGGGTTGACTCTGGTTGCCAGCATCATGCTACTGGGAAATGCGATCGTCCTCCTCCAAGCTGCCCAGGGACCGGTAGATGCCTATCTCGTGCTCGGAGGTAGCATTCCTCCGGAAATATACGTAGCACAATTAGTCAAACAACAGCCTGACATTGATATCTTAATTTCTCAAGGCTCCCCAGACCCCTGCATTGTCCTCATTTTTGAGCGGTATGGCGCACCAATGTCAAGAGTTTGGCTGGAAAAATGCGCGACCTTTGACAACTTCTACTTTAGTTTATCAATTTTACGGCAATGGGGGGTACGCAAGGTGCAGGTAATTACCTCCCCCACCCATCTTCCTCGGGCGAAATGGCTAGGTAAAATCATCCTTGGCGCTCGCGGCATGTGGGTGGATACTTATGCTGTTAAGGAAAAAGGCATTCCTGGCAATCGCGAGTCATGGCTCAAGACCAGTCTCGATGTCACTCGCGCTTTAGTCTGGGCTGTCGGAAGTCATTTTTACCAGCCCAGTTGCTCGGAACTGTTGCCCCTTACCCAGGTTAACATGAATTCTTGGCAACAGCAAGGCTTTCATTGCGAACATCAAGGAGGTTTGAAATAACTTTGAATTGTCATTCACCATTGGGTGCATCTCATAGCAAGCAAATCTATCTGTAGGGGCGAAGCATTCGCTCGACAAATTAGTACATGAATCGACAGATATTATCCCCGAATGCTTCGCCCGTGCAAAAGTGAGATGCACCCTTCACCATTCACTATTCACTAATTGTGCTTGAATTGTCGAGATGCTTACTTTACAGAAATACTGGCGGCGAAATTGTTCTTCTTGGACTGCTGCAAAAAATTGATTGATGGCAACTGATGATTCGATCGCTTCTGGGACGGGATGCCAGGTAATTTGCAAACTGGCGGCGTCGTGGGTAATAATGGTAAAACCCAGATCCTTGAGAGCTTCCAGTCCCAAATTGACCGCCGCTGACCCTAGTCCCAGCTTTGTTTGCAGTTGTTTCCGGTTGGCGGTTTTACCTGTCCGACTCAGGTATTTCGCTATGCCTAGCAGTTTTTGCCAGACCTCCTGGGGCGCGATCGCCTGTGGTTCCGGGTAGGCGATCGCCACAGGTTGTTGTCGTTCCTGGCCACCGCCTCGGGCCTGTCGCCATGACTGTTGTAAATCATCCCAGCTAGCAGGACATTCTGTCAATATAATTAAAGATTGATTCTCTTGGCTTATATTATGCTTCCCCCGCCAGTCTAATATCGACATCTGTGGGATCTTCATTTCCGATTCCGTGCTGGGGCGCACTGCCATCAGCCGCACTTCATAACGTTTATGATAAGGATTGTAATCTAATTCCACGATCGCATCACATCGCCCTGGGGGAATCTCCTCCTTATAGTGACCCCACCAGACCCCATTAAAGCCCCGATCGGTCGAATCATCTCCTATTATAACTTCCGTCTTGATGTAGCGGACCTTCTTTCCCTGAAAATCTTTAATATTTTTATTCCAGGCATTGGCAAACCAGCAGTTTTCAATCAGCAGTTTCGGCACCCTGTTGCTAATACCACAAGGTTCTAGCAGTTTCAGTTGGCGAAACAAATCTTTTCCTAATTCTGCTACTGCAACCACCAAGTCAGCTTGCAATGCTGGTGTTGCTTTGACTGCACTGTCCGTACTCCGCAACTGCTGATTTATTGCTTCGGTGAATAAGGGGATATTCTCAACTGGTAAACTCAGACCCGCAGCGAAGGGATGACCCCCAAATCTATCTAATAGCTGTGCTTGGGATTTTACCAGTTGATAAAGGTCAATTTCGGCGACAGATCGGGCTGAACCTCTGGCTAGAGATTGATTTTCATTGACTTCGGTACTGAGTAAAATGGTGGGGCGATCGCAGGTTTGGGCGACTTCAGCAGCTACTAAACCGAGAACCCCTACATGCCATTGAGGGTCGTCAAGCACTATAATCTCAGTCGTAGATAAATCTAACTGGGATAGTTTTTCTGCGACATCTGCGGCGACATCTTTCTGCAAAGCTTTGCGACGAGTATTAGCCAATTCTGCCGCTTCTGCTAATTCCAGGCAGCGGTTGAGATCGCGACTGGTGAGTAATTCAACGCAAAAGGAAGCGTCGCCGTGAATGCGACTGACAGCGTTGATGCGCGGACCCAGTCCAAAGGAAATATCTGTGGGGCGATCGCCATTTCTCTGGCATAGTTCCAGCATTCGCCCCACCCCAGGACGCCTGCGAGACTGGGGTGCTTTCTGAAAATCTGCTTGCAATTGTTTAATCCCCACCTGCGCCAAATAACGGCAATCTCCACTTAACTGCACTAAGTCTGAAATTAGACCGATCGCCACTAAATCCAATAAATCTTCTAGAGGCTGTTGGGGAACATCTGGCATTGCTTGATAGAGGGCTTCTATTAGCTTATAAGCAACAGCTACGCCCGAAAAGTGAAATAACGGATGTTCTGCGGGCAGATAGCGGGGGTTAATAATCGCCGTTACCGGAGGACGTTCGGCCAGCAGCACGTGGTGATCTGTGATAATCAGATCTATTCCCATCTGTCTAGTATACTCTATTTCTGCTAAGTTGGTGCTGCCCGTATCGCAGGTAACAATTAGTTTAGTGCCCTCCTGGGCGATCGCGTCTATTCCCTGACAGTTTAAGCCGTGGGATTCTGTGAGGCGATCGGGAATATAGTATGATAGTCGATCGCGGGGGAAAAACTGCCCCAACCCATCCCAAAGCACGGCAGTGGAGGTGACTCCATCGGCGTCAAAATCTCCCCAAATGGTCGCCATTTCCCCAGCAACCCTAGCTTGCTGCAATCTTTTTACCGCCCAGTCCATTTCGGCACCGAACTCCCAGGGACTCCCTGGTTGATACAGATTCGGATCTAAAAATCCTGCTAGCTTTTCGGTGTCTTGGATCCCCCGACTCCATAGCAGTTGGGCCGCCCGATCGACCTTGGGGAGGTTGGGTGCGTAGCCTTGCACCGCTTGCACGAACCAGTCAGGAGGGTTTGATGATGAAATTAACCACGGGATATTTTGCTCGGACATTTTTAGTATAACTGAACTGTATATTTATGCTAGCATATAAAAGTGACAGTAGCTGACGATCTTTTTTCTGGTGACGAGCTGACTGTATTGGCGATCGCGCCGATTTTTCTGAAGTGCGCAAGGGAATTAAGAAACCCTGTTTCTGGGTTCCCGCGCGTGACACCGCATCAAGATGAGGATATAATATATAGAGTTCAGGGAGGTAACAGACCCCATATGGCAGAAACAACTGTAAAATATCAAGTCCTGAAGGCGATCGAGTCAATGCCCCAATCTGTTACTTTTGACGAAGTGATGGATCGGATTTACTTCCTGTACAAAGTTGACCAAGCGCTCAAACAAGTTGAAGCTGGCGATACTATATCGCACGAAGAAGCTAAAAAGCGAATCAAAACATGGCACGAATAAAATGGACTTCTCAAGCGCTAGCAGTTCTGGAAGTTATTGGTGATTTTATTGCCAGAGATGCACAAAGCTTTGCTCAAGTGTTTGTAGATCGGTAGATCGTCTAGCAGTTTTTCCACGCTCAGGACGTCTAGTACCAGAGATCGGTCAAGAGAATATCCGAGAAATTGTTTTTGGTAATTATCGGATCGTAGATCTGGTGAGTGAAGATGATGTTAGTATTCTCACAGTGTTTCATGGGTCGAGGCAGTTTGGACTAGATGACTTACCAAGTAGCTATGGCGGAACTGAGAGAAATTAGCGATCGCTTGTAAGATCAGATATTTGACGATATCGATGCGGTCAGGAGGGTATATCTCAGTTTTGCTGTATTCACTCTTTTGCCTAGAAACCCGGTATAACTCTCAAACCGGGTTTCTGAATACAAAAGTTATATCCTGTATCTTTATGCTAGCATAGGAAAGTGAGCACGCGAACAATAATTTATCGGAATCTTTCCATGACGGAAAATATTGAATATCGTTACCTAGCAGCTTGCGCGATCGCCCGAGAGGCAGGCAAACTTGCCCTCAGCTATTTCCAAGATGTCAGCAAATTGACGGTTGAAGTCAAGGGAATACAGGATCTGGCTAGCATTGCCGATCGGGAAGTAGAAGAATTAATCGTCACTAGGCTAGCACAAAGTTTCCCCTCGGATGGATTTTTGGCAGAGGAACGGGGCAGTGCCGTGTCCCCCGACAGCGCTTTCTGGGTAATAGACCCGATCGACGGTACTTCTAATTTTATTTGAGCTGATATTCACCATAAGTGGAGTTGGTTGCGCAGAATGAAGATTTGATGCAGTTTCTCGAACAGCGGTCAAAAGAGGCAAAGCGTTACTAGCCAAGTTAGAGAACAGTTGAACAATAAGCAACCTCCAGCTGGGTAATTCTCTCGTTCCTTGGCTCCGCCAAGGAACGCACAACTGAGGCTCTGCCTCCAGTCTCTCATTCTCTCATTTTCTCATTCTCTGGAGGCAGAGCCTCAAAACGCCCGTTCCCAGCCAGAGACTGGGAACGAGAGTAGTGCTAGCGGGTGAAGACACCATTATTCTCAAGACTCCTGAAGGACGGGAATTTGTCCTAGCTGAAGTTGATGACTTTGCACGAGAAGTGGAGTTGGTTGCGCAGAACGAAGAGTTGATGCAGTTTCTCGAACAGCGGTCAAAAGAAGCAAAACGATATACATTCAGCCAAGTTAGAGCACAGTTGCACAATAACCCATAGCAACTGTAGGTTTGGTTTTGTACCTCAATCAAACCTACTTTGTTAACAGCGATCGTACAGATTTGATATCAAGCAAGCAGTTGCTGTACCTGAGATTCAGGCAAACCCGTCAACCTGACTACCTGTTCTACTGTCATACCCGACTGGAGCAAGTTTCGTGCAGTCATAAGCAACTGAGACTCCGCCTTGTCAGCTCTTTGCTGCGCTTGCTCTGCAATTTCCTGTGGAGTTAGCAACAATTCCCCGTCCAAAGTTGCCCAGCGTAACCAGGTAGCATTAATACCTTTATAGTTGCCCTGCCAGCGCACTAAAGCTAGCCCTAATAACTGACTTACCAATTGATTACGTGCGTTGCTACTCAGGGGTTCGTAAACTCCGTGCTTGAGAACAAAACCTGCCCAATCATCGGGGTTGAAAGGGTCAAACCAGAAATATTCTGGCACTCGCAACTGGTTTTGATAGATTAACTTTTTCTCATTCTTGTCTGAGGATGCGGTGGTTTCTGACAACAATTCAATCACCACATCCAGACCTTTCCCCTCTTCCCACACTACCCAACTGCGCCGTTCACCTTTGGGGACTCCTAACACGGCAAAGAAGTCCGGTCCACGGAAATCTTGATTCCGCACCTGTGCCAGGCTGAAGTAGACAAACATATTGCCTCCGACATAGCCATCTGACCGTTGTTCTAGCCACGGCAGCAGGGCATCTATTAACATATCTATCTGGACTTTGTGCCGTTGAGTTTCCATCGGGATTCCATCATCGCTCTTGAGGTTTTCTTGGGTGGGGGGCGGTGCCACGCTAGATTCTATTAGAGTTGTTTGTGACATGGCTTTTTAATCTTGCTTGCCCTTATTACAGTTCTATCTTACATTAGTTTAGCACAATTTTCTGGGGGGGCGACATGAAGGCTAGGATGTATACCTGATAAGGGTTACAGCCTTCTTGCCTCGTGCATAATAGATCTTCTTTTCTGGACTTAACTTCATTAATTCATCTACAATATCAGCATAAAAATCTACGGATTTAAGCCAATCTTTGCCTCTGGAACCTATATAAAATGCGCTGTGACGTCTTTCACGGCGTCCTGCTTCTTTTACACGACCAACATAACAAGTAACACCTTTTTGTTTGATTTCTTCTCCCATTACAATTGAGCTGGTGTAAGCAATTGTAATTAACAGGATTAAAACTACTAAGCGATCGCCAGTTAATCCAGTTCTTTCAATATTGTATCCACCTAAAGTCTCTAAACATTTCCTCAATTCCAAAACGGTTTTCATAAGCTTTTAAGGCCAACTCTAAAGTGACAAAGTTAGTAATAATAAACCATCCCTCTTCTGCCTGCCATCCTCTATACTTTCGTTTCCATTTACAAGCAATGTTAGCTCCTTGAAAGCCTTTGGTTTTGGTGATTTTTACACCCTTTAAATATAACGACATTCCCGGATATAATCCTACATCTCTTAATTTTTTCCAAACATCAGAGGAGATTTCAATATATTCATTTTTCCTCAAACGTAGACAGAAGTATACTTTTAGGCTAGATAACCACGAAGCTAAATCTACATTGCAGAATTCCCGATCGCCCAAAACAACGACTTGATAATTGCTAAGTAAATCCAATACCTTATAGAGAACTTGTTGTTGCTCTGATAAATTACTGCTTCCTTTTTTATTCAATAGTTCAAAATAAATTGGTATTGCTCGATTTTGATAATGAAAACTCACCATTAATAAATTTATACAACCCCATTTTGTCCTATCTATAATTACTTCAACGACCTGTTTATTATCGAAAAATATCAACAATAATTGACTTAAGATCGGAAACCCGATCGTTTCTAAATTTAATGCTGGCAAAGATAAAAAGCGTTGAAGTTTTTTTCGGCGACTTTCAAACTTAATTGGCTGTGGAAATAAATTGGCAAGTTCTTCTAATCGCACCCAGCGATGCTCAGAGATTAAAGAAATCAAAATGATCGACATATAATATTGAGGTTTAGTTAAATGTTTGACGATGTGGTCTTGGTAAAAATCTGGGAGAACTTTCATAATTTTTAACCCTTATCTACTTTTCTAGTCTAGCAAGTCCATCTTTTTTTGTCAACATCGTCTCAACACCTTATCCTGTAAGGTTTTCAGCTTGCATGTCGCCCCCCCAGCACAATTTTTTAGATCTGGAGTTTTGTCTCGTTTGTCTCGTTCCTTGGCTCCGCCAGGGAACGCACAACTGAGGCTCTGCCTCCAGTCTCTCATTCTCTGGAGGCAGAGCCTCTAAACGCCCGTTCCCAGCCAGAGACTGAGAACGAGATTATATTTTTGATTTGAGAGATCAATCTTCAGCTAGATCTCAGCAAATACTAATCTCGATATGATGAAATGAAAATATCCACAACTGCCAAAGCATTTGTCTGTCATGAACAAATTATATCCACTATTGGCTCTATTTACCACCCTATTTATCCTGAATAGCAGTGAGGGCCTACCTCTTACCCAAGCATGGCAAAGGACAACATCAATTATTGTCTCGGCGGCAGAGTTTACCTATGGTGACTATGCTGCTGTCCTGAAAACCTATGTGAATCAGAACGCTAGGGTTGATTACAATAATTTGCAGGCTAACCGCCAGCAACTGGATGCTTTTAATGCTAGTTTAGCTAATGTCGATCGCGGTACTTATGCAGCATGGAGCGAAGGACAACAGATTGCTTTCTGGATTAATGCTTACAATGCTTTTACCCTACAATCGATTATCGATCAAAATCCGATTAAAAAAAGTATTCGCGATATTCCTGGCGTCTGGAGATTCCGGAAATTCGCGATCGCGGGAGAGTTGAAAACCTTGGACAACATCGAACACCAGATTCTGCGATCGCAATTTAAAGAACCCCGAATACACGTGGCCTTAGTATGCGCGGCAGTCAGTTGTCCGCCCCTGCGCCGGGAACCCTACAGGGGCGATCGATTGGATGCTCAACTCGTGTCCGAGAGCGCCCACCCTGTCGCTCGCCTGCCTGGCAGCGACATGGGTGGGCGTCTCTGGACACGACTGGACGACCAGACCCGGAAATTTCTTGCCAGTCCTCACGGTTTGCGCATCTCACGGGCTGAAGGTCGAGTTTATCTTTCCTCTATTTTTAAGTGGTTCGGCAAAGATTGGATCGAGACCTACGGTGTCGAGGGCAAGTTTACCGGTAGTAAAAGTGAACGGGCAGTGTTAAATTTTATCAGTCAGTATCTGGATGAAGTCGATCGAGAGTATCTCGTAGAAGGAAACTACAAATTGAAGTATTTGAGATATGATTGGTCCCTGAATAAGCAGTAATTTATCCCTCATTCCCAGCCAGGTTCGGAGTTCGTAGGGGTGCGGTGATTTGCAAAAATGTTAAATTTGTAGGTTGGCGGTACGAAACCCAACCAATACTGCCCCCTTGCTGCACCCGCTTTTCAACTAGGGAACATTAAATGTTTGTGTTGTGCTATAATGAAATAAGTTGTTAAGATCGTACCCTCCGACCATGAGTAATAACCAGAGTAGCAATGACAGACTCGATCGCATCGAGGCAGCACTGGAAAATTTGATGAGTGTTGTCGCCGACCTCCAGCAAGGTCAAATAGCAATGCAGCAAGAACGTATGGAAATGCAGCAAGAACATCTGCAATTAGTGCGGATTGTTGCCCAGCAGCAAAATCAAATTGTGGAAATTAACGCGGAAATAAAAGAGATCAAGCTTGAGATTAAAGGATTGCAAACAGAAAGCCTTCGCCTGATGGAACATCTGTTTGGCGAACAACAAGACAATCAAGATGACTGATAGGCGATCGCCAGCCCTAATTGTCGATCTCGGTCCGCAAGGACTTAAACAGCTAACAGCGACTGTTTGAGTCCTGTTATCATAAACTAAGTTGTTAAGAACACCCATTCAGAGCTATGAGTGATAACCAGAGTAGCAATGACAGACTCGATCGCATCGAGGCAGCACTGGAAAATTTAATGAGTGTTGTCGCCGACCTCCAGAAAGGTCAAATAGCAATGCAGCAAGAACGTATGGAAACGCAGCAAGAACATTTGCAATTAGTGCGAATTGTTGCCCAACAGCAAAATCACATTGTGGAAATGCGATCGGAAATGCTGGAGATGAACGCCGAGATCAAGGAAATCCAACTTCAGGTTAAAGGATTGCAAACAGAAAGCCTTCGCCTGATGGAACATCTGTTTGGCGAACAACAAGACAATCAAGATGATTGATTATTCATGGTTCGTAGTAAACGCTTTAGCGTTTAAAAGGCTTGCTACTATCCCAGTCACTGGGGTGTGGTCAAAAGTAGTTGTATAGGGGATTCGGGGGAGGGGGTTTGGGGGGTCACTGTTCTTCGATCGTACCACATCCACCACTTCCCCGATCGCCTAGCGCGGCCCACAGGCGATCTCCCTATCATTGTGCGCCCAGCACTACGATCCCTACCCTACAGCTTTTGTGGATAAGGACAGATGGATATTCCGCCAGTGATATTTGGCAAGACCAGTAGTAAGAGGTTCTATAGCAACCGGTTACGCCATTTTTGAGGATCGCCAGAGGAATGGAAAATTGCATAGATCATCACTATCTCCTCTGAATATCTGTAGAAGATGTGCGATTCGTTCAGGTATAAGCTGAAAAACCAGTGAAAGCCTGGCTGGTCCCATTAGCCAGTAACTTTGGTACCATGGGGGTCCAAATCCCCCCCTCCAAGTACGGGAGAGACACCGGTCCTTAATGCTGCGGAGTGACATCACTGCGGTGTGAAGCAAGGACTCAAATGTAGGAGAACTGGCAGCTATCGCCGGTAAATCCGCTAAGGAAAGATGCTCATGGCTAGAAAAGCGAACCTATTTAAGCCTCGTTAAGATGAACCAGCGCAATAAGGCTGTATCGCTGGCCCAAAAGGGAAATGGTAGTTAGTGTTAGTCTTGTCTTCTGGCTAACAACGTGCTCAAAGAACTCCCGGGGTATTGTAGGGGCCTAAAAGCATCAATAATGGTATCAAGGAACGAAATAACCTCCTGTGTGCTGTCTCCGGGTGGGTAGGAAGGGAGGGAGACAAGTTAGATGATAAGCGAAAGCCACAGGGGGGGGGATGTCCTAAAAAGCCAATGCCCGAGGTAACGCTCGAGGATATGCTGACATAGGACGGATATGGTAAGAAGTCTTGGGAGAAAGTAACCCTAAACATGATACAGAGCCGGAGGAGAAATCCGAAAGGTAAATATAATGGACTAAAGCCCTGACCAGGTAAAAACTAGCGCATTCCTATTTTATAGGGATTCATGTTAATAAAGAGTGGCACTCATGGGTTTGGCAGTTCTCCCGTCACGAACCGCCCGGGTTAGGCATAAATTTAGTCAATTACGACCACCAGAAGGGGAGAAATTTCATGGGACAAGGCCAGAAAGGAGTAATCCAATCAACGGCTACCAGTGACATCGGCTTACCAACCAGTAGCCGACTGCGGTGAAAGTCGCAAGTCCGGTTCCGAATGGGAGGGTTGAGAGGAGACTCTCAGCTCGACCCCGACCACCATAGGGAAATCGCCGGACTAAAGCCCTACGGTACTCTTCATAAATCATCTGGTATGCTTCGGGATGGCGCAGGATATATTGAATGCAGGCATCGACACAGCGAAGGAACTCTTCGCCTAATCCTAGTTCGCGTTCTTCATACCAGTCATAGGCTTCAACAATGTCTAACTCTGCTTCTGGCAGAATGATAAGTTCTTCAACCATTGCGATGACGGACGTAGTGCTTGACTTCTTCCCAAGAACGACCAGAACTGGGATCTCTTAAGTAGTTAGCTTTGCGTCTAGCTAACTCTTCTTTTTGCCAATCCGTTACAGGAACTTGTTCTGGGGTTGCAGCAATATTGTCCCACAAGTCCTCAACTAATTGCAATTTCTCTGTAATTGGCAATTCTAACAACTCTGCGAATTGTGTATTCATGATTGCTACCTTTGCTAGTACGCTAGTCACTTTCCTTTGATTGTACCACATCCACCTCCCCGATCGCCTAGCAGGCTGAAGCATTTACTCCCCCTGCGAGTTGAACGAGTGCCATTGTAAACACAGTTAGCAGTTACCTGGAATATAAAGAGGTGTTGCACATTTTGGGGATGAATGTCCATCATCCCGTAATTGTGCAACACCTATAAAAGAATATTACGTTAACCTAAGTTGCTACCTACAGAACCCCAACACCAAAATTAGCTAAAATTAGCCTTTAGAGCCTTGTGATTTGCTCCAAAATGGCATAATGTTGAATATCTTTGCCAAAAATGGCTGTCTGAGAGATCGAAATTTATAGGTAGCAACTTGAGTTACGCTAATGAAAACATAACGGAGCCTCTAATGCCAGGTATGGCCATGACGTATTCTCCGACTCGAATTTCGATACCTCCTGACCCAGAGTGCCAATGCCACCCCACATCTGAGGGACTCAAACCTCCTGTTAGCATGATGATGTCCGTGTTAGCGTTAAAGTTTATGATGGTATCGACGGCACCCTGGTCACGGTGATCCTCATGGATAACGAAGACATTGGTGCCCTCTCCGCCGACGAAAGTGTCGTTCCCCTCTCCGCCGATGAGAGTGTCATTTCCAGATCCGCCGAAGAGATACTCGTCTCCAGATCCGCCGATGAGACTATCGTTCTCTTCTCCGCCGGCGAGAATTCTGAGGGAGGTAGCTTCTGGCCGATCGCGCCACGGCATATCTGGGATACTCAAACCTTCTGTTAGCAGGATGGAGTCCGTGCGAGGGGTAAAGTCCATGATGGTAGTCCGGCCCTCATGGATAACGAATGTATCGGCGCCCCCTCCGCCGTGGCGATGTAATTTCTTTTGGAGTAATTTAAGTGTAGGCGATCGAGGGTCGGGATGTCAAGTTTTTCCAATTGGCGCAGACGGCGACCCCTTGGGGTGAGAAGAAATGTCCCTATAACCGGCAGACAGAAGACCGGGTCCAGCAACAGTTGGACTTGCTGGGGGCTGCCCATGTAGGTTACGGTAAACTGGATTTGGCTAGTTTGAATTTAACGGTGGTGGGAGGGCGTCCTTTTAGCTGGGGCGGATCGGACTGGACGAATGCCGAGTTCTATCGCGATCTCTATGGCATAAACAATTTTGCTGAGTCTACCAGTCGGATCGTAACCGCTGCCTCCTCGGCGGCTTATGAAACAATTATTTTTATGGGACATTCTCGGGGAGAGTACTCTCCTCTCCACGGCTTAGTTTAACCACCACTACTAATCCTCAGCAAAAATATAACGATACAGTTCACTCGGATCTGGTTCAGGACTCTCTAAGGCAAATTTTACCGCCTCATCAATCACAGCCTGAATCTGCCGATCGATCGCCTTCAGTTCTTCGGCAGAGGCCAGATTTTTTTCCGCCAGGTAAGCAGCAAAATTCTTAATCGGGTCCCGGGTAAGCCAGAATTCCTTCTCTTGCTGAGAACGCAACTCATCAGGATCTGCCAGAGAGTGACCCCGGAATCTATAAGTCAAAGCTTCAATCAGGGTTGGCCCTTCCCCAGCACGGGCCCGGGAGACCGCCTCAAGGGCCGCTGTCCGCACCGCTAGCACATCCATACCATCTATTTCCACTCCAGGCATGCCAAAAGCATGAGCCTTCTTGTAAATCTCCGGCACCGATGTCGCTCTGTCATGGGCCATCCCGATCGCCCATTTATTGTTCTCTACCACATAAATTATCGGCAGTTGCCAGAGAACCGCCATATTCAAACATTCAAAAAACTGACCATTATTGCAGGCACCATCGCCAAAAAAGCAAGCCGTCACTCGATCCGCCCCCGACTCGCCCATCGACTCTCGCCGGTACTTACTCTGAAACGCCGCACCAGTTGCCACAGGTATGCCCTCAGCCACAAAGGCATAGCCCCCCAGCAGCCGGTGCTTTTCCGAGAACATATGCATAGAACCGCCACGACCTTGAGAGCAACCCGTAGCCTTACCAAACAACTCCGCCATCACCTCTTTGGCTGGCACGCCAGCACTCAAAGCATGGACGTGGTCGCGATAAGTGCTACATACATAATCGTCATCAGGACGCAATGCCTTAATTACGCCGGTGGCGACCGCCTCTTGACCATTGTATAAATGGACAAAGCCAAACATTTTGCCCCGGTAGTACATCTCAGCGCACTTGTCTTCAAACAAGCGTCCTAGTACCATATCTTCGTAGAGCCGTAAGCCTTCCGCTTTGGTAATTTGAACTCCATCCTTTGCGAATACCGGTAACGTGCGTTCGGAAATCATCAAGTTTGTCCTATAATTACAGATCGTAACTGAACCAATTTTTCTTAAGATAGCCTCATCAGTCAAGGGTCCTGTTGTCCTTCAACTTTGACTGCATGATATGCCTATTTATGGCATATCATCAAGAAACAACAAGCAACCATCTTCCAACCCGGGAGCATCCCAGTTTTGCAGTAGGTAAAAAGACTTAAGCAGTATTGAGGTCAAGGTTGAGATAAGCACAACGTTGCTTCAACACCTGGTTGACATTCTCAGATTTCCATTGAGCCCCAGAAATCTTGAGCCTCCGACCAATACGCTTAATCGTTGAGGAGACAGCTCCCGACCCAATATCAATTTTGAGCTGTTGATAAGCTGCGTAATTGGGTAGACGAGAGCGATGCTGGTCGAGATCAGCTAGGAAGTTGTTAACCTGTGGAGCTGACCAACCATCAAAGGACGCTTTTGCTTCATCTATGAGACCATGCCACAGAACGGTCTCAACTCGTTTGAGCCGTTGGTGAGAGCCACCCACTTTATATAAATTTTCCATTAGATGATACCAGTCAAGGACTTCGCGTCTGCACTCTGGAGGAGCAAAGCCGTCGATTAAATTCCAGACTCCGGGATGTCCATCTCCGATGCAAGTGAGCGGGTTAGCCAGTGGCTTCCCCTTGACCCAATTAACCAGGAACTCGTTGTCGTGAAACGCTGCCATACATACCTGTGAGTGCAAAGCTACCGTCTTGTAGTCTTTCCACTGGCTCGGCTCTCCTTTGGGAGTCCGTAAACGCACTTTGCCCCCGTCGGCGCTCACCGCTTTCACTGGCTCTTTGGCCAAGGCAAGAGGGAACTCACTGCGATGAACGAGCCGATGCTGTGTGCTGTGCGAGACTTTCATTCCTGTCAACATAAAGATGTCTTGTTCGGCGTGAGCATAGGACTCGTTTGCTGTCAGCAGCAGGGAGCATCGTTCCAAGTGCGGACTGATGCGGGTGCGGGCTGCTAGACCAAGACGCTGTGCTTGCTTGCTCGTTACCCTCAGCGTTCCGATGCAGCTATCGATATAGCGACTCCGTCCACTTTGTGTTTGACTTGCTTCGGATAAAAAAAATTTCCTAACTCCGGTCCGACTGTCTCTAACATATGGTCGCGCACTGCGACACACCTTCAAAATCTTGCAATCGCTCGGAGGGTGTATTCTTGTACAAAATGCGTGCGATGGTTTTCAGAGCCTGGTTGAGTTCGCGGAGTTCTTTTTGTGTCATCGGAATGCTTCTGGCGGGTGAGTTTCATCCCTATTTTAGCCCATTGTCTACCCTTTTGCTAATGATCTCACTACTTGGCTCCTCTCCTAAGTATATTTACTCATTGCATTAGTGGGATGCTCCCTCCAACCCCGGGTATCCGGACTTTGTATAACGCTATGAATGTCCTTTATATCCATGAAAAAATCAGATTATAATATCAATTTATAACCCCCTGATGATATAATCAGACGGGAATGCCAAAAATTATAATCGATCGGGACTGCTGTGGGTGGGAAATTTCGTTACATTAGATGAAAAAGGGAACAGGGTTAGGGAGTTGGTGCGTACCAGGCCGGGAGACACAGCGTACCAGGTCCACCAGTGCTCAATGTCAACTAACCACTGACAACTGACCAATAAGTACGTGGACAAAATTAATTTCACACACTCTCTCGCGCTAGTCTCCATATCCGGAGCATGTCGCCCATGGCTATGTGCAATTATTTTTGTCTAACTACTTAACAGCCTTAAATTAGTGAATTGCTGCTGAGGGAGACGACTGGTGAGAATTCCGCTCGATTACTACCGGATTCTAGGCTTGCCGATACAGGCGACTGTCGAACAGTTGGAGATGGCTCATCGCGATCGGACGATGCAACTGCCCCGGCGGGAGTATTCGGAGATCGCGATAGACTCCCGTAAACAGCTGTTAGATCGAGCCTATGGGGTGCTCTCGGACTCCGACCAGCGTCGCACCTATGATGCGAATCTAGATGCTGCCCTGGCTGCGCCGGACCCGAAAATAGATGGAACCACCAGTGCTAAGGCTGTGGAGAAGCATCACAGTCCCAGCATAGAGATTTCAGAGGAGCAATTAGTCGGGGCCTTACTGATCCTGTTAGAACTAGGGGAGTATGAACTTGTATTGCAGTTGGGACGTCCTTACCTAAGCAGCAGCAAGATAAGTGCAGAAAAAGACCCCAACTCGCAGCGGAGGGGTCCCGGAGCATGCGAAAAATCAGGGGCATCACAACTGGAACGATCGGATACGGTACTCACGATCGCTCACGCCTGTCTGGAACTAGGTCGCGAACAGTGGCAGCAAGGAAATTACACAACGGCAGCGGAATATCTGGAAACTGGTCAAAACTTACTGTTGAGCGAAGGATTATTCCCGACTGTGCGGGGGGAAATTACGGCAGATATCTACAAACTGCGTCCTTACCGCATTATGGAATTACTGGCCCAATCAGAAGAAAAAACTTCTAGTACGCTAGCGTCGCCCACTGGGCGACGCCAAGGGGTACAAATGCTGCGGGATATGCTCGAAGAGAGGGGCGGCATTGATGGCACGGGGGATGACGGTTCCGGGTTAGGAATTGATGACTTTCTGCGCTTTGTCCAGCAGCTGCGGAGCTACATGACCTCTGAAGAACAACAGACTTTATTTGAGTCAGAAGCCCTGCGCCCTTCAGCCGTGGCGACTTACCTGGCTGTATATGCTCTGCTGGCCCGGGGATTTGCCCAACATAAACCGGCCCTGATTAACCGTGCTAAACGGATGCTGATGCGCTTGGGTAACCGCCAGGATGTTCATCTAGAACAAGCCGTGTGCGCCCTGCTGCTGGGTCAGACTTCCGAAGCAAGTAGGGCCCTAGAACTGAGCCAGGAATACGAACAGATCGCCTTTATCCGAGAACATTCTCAGGGTGCCCCAGACCTGTTGCCAGGATTATGTCTGTACGGCGAGAACTGGCTCTACGAAGAGGTGTTTACCCACTTCCAAGACTTGCAGAAAGGCTGCACAACCTTGAAAGATTATTTCGCCGATAAGCAAGTGCAAACCTATTTGGAAGCACTCCCTCAGGAAATAAATAACTCCAGTGAGTGGACTGTGGTGCAACACCAGCAAATATCTCAAAGATCGGCGCAGTCCGTCCGTTGGGTTGAAAATGGGGAGATAACGGATCCAGTTGGTGCCCCTACCCTGGTGGCACAAACCCAGTCAAGGACTACCCTGTCTCCGGAAGCTGAGGCCACGGCCGTTGCTAACGATCGCCCAAAAACGGCTCCTGCTGCGTCCCCCGGTGCTGCGTCTCCTGGGAGCGCTACTCGCACTACCCAGGAGACGCAGCGCGCTACTACCCGGGGGACGCAGAGGGTGGGTTCGAGATTGTCACCAGGACGCTCACATGCTCTGCCAACTCTGAGAGATGCCAAGCAGCCGGCAGTCAAGGGAGAGTTTTATTCGCCTAGGTTCCGCATGCTGTTACTGGCAGCTGTGGGAATTGTTAGTCTCCTGCTGCTGTGGTTTGTGGTGGGTTGGTTGCTCAGACTGATCTTCACACAAAAACCGGTACTGGAAGGGGAGCAGCTGCAAGTGCGGCTCGCGGAGCCCCCTATACAGATACCAGACCCCAACACAAATACCCGGGGAACAATCAGTTCCATAAACAAAACAATAGCGTCCCAAGCGATAGACAGCTGGTTAACCACAAAAAGACTTGTCTTTGGACCTAACCATAGCATCGATCGGTTAGAGCAAATATTAGTAGAACCAGCCCTGGGAGAGCAGCGGCGACGGGCGCTGGTGGCACGGCAAGAAAACTGGTACGGTCGGTACCAGCACAGAGTGGAGAAGGTTTCCTTGATGTCAAGCGATCGCGATCGGGCTATAGTGGAAGCAATTGTCAGCGAAAAAGCCGACTTTTTTGTAAATGGTCGGTTTGACCGGGCTTCTTCATACTTCAATCCCAATTTGCGGCTGCGCTATGAGTTAATAAACCAAGCTGGTCAGTGGCGAATTCAGAATATTATCCTTGTCAACAACTAGCTATACCGCTATGGCTGCGCTGGAAGCGCAGCCATAGCGGTGGGCCCCACAAACCAGTCTCGGCTGATATACATTCAGAGTGATTCTGAAGAGATTATTAAAAAATTGACTCTGGAAACGAAAACTGGTAGACTCAGCAGCATCAATCGTAGTGAACCCACCCTTAATTAAGCAATGATATCCATGTTAACACTAGAACCAAACAAATACCAACCCCAGGTAAAAATGGGGCGGGTTCTGGTGGTCGAAGACGAAGAATTAATCCGCGAAACCATTGCTCTCACTCTCAGTGACGAAGGGTTTGACGTGCTGACTGCCGCCGATGGGAGCAGTGTGTTAGAACTGACGAACGCCGATCGCTGCAGCGGCACGGGAGGTAAAAGTGAAATTGCCCAACTGGACGCGATCGTGCTTGACTTGATGCTACCCTATGTCAATGGGCTGGATTTATGTCGCTTGCTCCGTTATGAGGGCTACATGGTACCAATTCTAATCCTGAGTGCTAAAAGCAGTGAAACAGACCGGGTGGTAGGGTTAGAGGTGGGTGCTGATGATTATCTGACTAAACCCTTCGGGATGCGGGAGTTGGTTGCCCGGGTCCGATCGCTGTTGCGGCGGAGTACTCGCTACCCTCTACCTCAGACGCCCAGCGTACTGAAATTTAAGGAAGTTACGCTATATCCGACTGAGTGTCGGGTGATGGTACGAGGAGAGGAGATTAATCTATCTCCCAAGGAATTCCGGATTCTAGAATTGTTTATGTCTCATCCCCGCCGGGTATGGTCGAGAGACCAGCTGATAGAACGGGTATGGGGATACGATTTTATGGGGGATAGCAAAACCGTGGACGTACATATCCGCTGGCTGAGAGAAAAACTAGAAGTTGACCCCAGTCGCCCGGAATATCTGCTGACGGTACGGGGATTTGGCTATCGTATGGGTTAAGAATTGATTGTTGATTTTTCAATTCTCCATTCTCCATTCTGCATTCTCCATTTATGAACTATAAACGACTAAAATAACAGTGTTTCTCGGATTAATATTGGGATTATTGATGGGTTTGGCTCTATTTATGTGGTGGAGAGCGCGACTCTACGCCGAACTGCAAAAGGTGCTGCCAAATAAATCTGACTCCCCATCTCGATTCTCGATATCTCGGCTGTTATCGACGATCGCCCATCTTCATCAGACTTGCTGCCAGCTAGAACAGGAAATAAATAACTGGAAACAACTTCTTCAGGTTGCCCCGATCGGCTATCTACAAGTGGATGACCAAAATCAGCTGTTGTGGTGTAACCAACAAGCCTGTCAGCTGCTCTGCCTGCAACTACCGGCATCACCTCGTCTGTTATTGGAAGTTGTCCGCTGTTATGAATTGGATCATCTGATCGGACAGACCCGAGATTCTCAAAAGCCTTGCCAGCAGGAATGGATGTTTTATCCTACCTGTGACTATGTAAGGGAAGTAAAGTGCGATCGGCCTCCCTTTGTCTTGCGGGGGTATGGGATACCCTTACCCAAGGAGCAGGTGGGCGTGTTCCTGGAAAACCGGCAAGAAGTGGCTGTTTTATCCGGACAACGCGATCGGGCTTTTTCTGATGTCGCCCACGAACTAAAAACGCCCTTGACTTCTATCCGTCTGGTAGCGGAAACTCTCATCTCGAGGCTTGACCCTCCCCTGCGCAACTGGATAGACCGCTTGCTCTCTGAGGTGATTCGACTCAGCGACCTGGTAGAGATATTACTGGATATTGGTCGCCTGGAAAAGGAGGCTTACCATTCCCTCAACCTGAAAACCCTAGATTTGCCAGCACTGATCTCGTCGGCTTGGTTGAGTCTGGAACCCCTGGCCCGCAAAAAACAGCTACAATTCTACTACACTGGTCCTGAGAGTCTGATGATTCAAGCTGACGAACAGCGGATCTACCGGGTGCTGATTAATTTATTAGATAACAGTATAAAATATAACATACAAGCAGGAGAAATTCAAGTAAAACTCAGGCCCACAGATCGGCAGATCCAGATAGAAGTGATCGATCGGGGTACGGGTTTTACCGAAAGTGAATTACCCTATGTATTTGAGCGGTTCTATCGGGGGGGGGATCCATCCCGTGCCCGCAGTGCGACCGCCAATGTGACTGGCGAGATCCGACCGGACTTACTGTCCACTAATGGTAGTGGTTTAGGTCTGGCGATCGTGCGACAAATTATTGAAGCTCATCAGGGCTATGTGAGGGCAAGTAACCATCCGGAAACCGGCGGTGCCTGGTTAGAGGTGTTTCTGCCTTGGCAGCAACCGTAGCCAGGTAAAGACTAATTGAAAATTAGCGCTGCGTGTTCCCAGGCGGAAGTTAGGGAATGAGGAAAATTGAAAATTGACAACGGACAACTGACAACTGACAGGCTCCGGAATTGATTCTAAGTACATAGTCAAAATTATTTTTATATTTTTTCCAGCAGTCAATTACAGATAAGTTCAATCCATGAAAGCCTTATGGGATAAGGATTTCAGCCATATTTTTCCGGGGAGTCGCCTAAACCACAAATATAAAAATAATTTTGCACAACTACTTATGGTATCAGACCCACCCCCTTTTGTAAACCCTTCAGTGTAATATTTATCCAAGTATGAGCTGTACTACCGCAGTCTAGCTATGGATGAAAGGCTACAGAAAATTCTCTCCCAGTGGGGGATCGCCTCTAGGCGTGAAGCGGAAAAAATGATCCTGGCAGGCCGGGTCTGTATAAATGGTGTTGTGGTTAGCCAACTAGGGCAAAAAGCCAATCCCCTACGAGATGATATAGAAGTGGATGGTGTGCCCATCGACGCTGCCAATCGTCCTGGACAGCGGTATCTTTTACTTAACAAACCAGCTGGGGTAATATCTACTTGCTGGGATGCTAGAGGGCGGACTACAGTGCTCTCTTTGCTGTCAGACAGCCTGAAAGCTAGCACTGGCATACATCCTGTCGGACGCCTGGATGCAGATAGTACAGGAGCACTACTGCTCACGAACGATGGGGATCTGACTTTCCGTCTGACTCATCCGCGCCATAGCGTTCCTAAAACATATCGGGTTTGGGTGCAGGGTTTTCCATCCCAAGAGATACTGCACCAATGGCGCAGGGGAGTTATGCTGTCGGGTAGGATAACATTGCCATCTGAAGTGCAACTGCTGAAGCGATCGCCCCAAGGAGATCGGACTCTTTTAGAGGTGATTCTCACTGAAGGCAGAAACCGACAAATCCGACGAGTGGCTGAACAGCTAGGATATCCAGTTGTTCATTTACATCGTATCGCTATTGATAAGATTCAATTACAACAGCTGCGTCCTGGCGCTTACCGTCCCCTCAAAGATTTTGAAGTTAAGGCCCTCAAGAAATTAACCAGGCGCGGATGAGGCCCCTAGCAGTGGTGGAGGAGTGCAACCTACCTATGAGAAAAAATAAACAGGAATTACCCTATTTCGATCGCCAAACCAGAGCGGATATCTTGGCAGAACTGGGGTCTATACTGTGCGAGTTGCGGCAAAAACAGTCTATCAGTATCGAGCAGCTCGCGACTAAGACTGGCATTATGCGGCGTCAACTGCTGGCGATCGAGTCAGGTGAACTGGATCGCTTGCCCGAGCCAATCTACATTCAGTATTTTATCAAGCGATATGCTGAGGTCCTGGGCTTGAATGGAACTGAGTTTGCGAGCGCTTTTCCTACTGACGGATATCTGAGACCGCCAATGCCAGCCTGGATTTATTTGCCAGTTCCTCAATTGCGGCCCATTCACCTTTACTTTCTCTATATATTTGTGATTTTTGTCTCGCTCAATGGTCTGTCTTACATCATAAACCACCCTTTAAACCAAAATAACATCCTTTACGTTCAGCAGTCTGACGAACCTCCGATATCTCTGGGGAGCGCTAATCGCACTACCCCAGAGACATCGTCATCTGCTCCAGAGGATCTGTCAAAGAAGGCTACACCGGTGGCGCATCGGAGGTCCGATTTTTCCGGCACGGTGCCGGTGCGGGTGACCATGACGATGGATGCGGACTCCTGGCTGTGGATAGAAGCAGATGGGAAAACCGAGTTTGAGGGCATTTTGCCCAAGGGGTCTGAGCGCACTTGGGTGGCTTCTCAACAGCTGATTATCCGCGCTGGTAATGCTGGCGGGGTGCGGATCGCCCTTAATGATGGGCTTCTGAGGAAACTGGGTGAACCTAATGTTGTCGAAGAAGTGACTTTTAATGTTCCTCCCAGATCCAGAATTTAACCTATTATTTCTCCTCTTTATCCTTATCTTCCTTATCCTATTGCTGGGGCTGTGGTGCCCTGCCGTAGGTTTCGGTCATCTGTTTGAGGCGTGAACTTAACCACTCGCTCAATGAATCCTGCCGGTAGCGCCAGTCCCAGTTGCCCTCAACTAACCCGGGAAAGTTCATCCGGGCATTACTGTCTAATCCTAAGTAATCCTGCAAGGGAACGATCGCCCAGTCGGCGACAGAAGAGAAAGCGATTCTGATTAAATCCCAATGGATCCCGTCGGGACTGACATGACCGATATAACGCAAGACAGCATCTCTTTCCCAGTCTGGGAGTTGATTAAACCAACCCACAGTAGTGTCATTGTCGTGGGTGCCAGTGTAAACCAGACAGTTGCGCGGCAAGTTGAAGGGCAAAAACGGATTGCCAGGGCCCGAACCAAAGGCAAAATGCAAAACTTTCATGCCTGGAAATCCAAACTTGTCTCGTAGTTCTTCCACTTCTGGGGTAATCACGCCTAAATCCTCTGCCAAAACCGGTAGCATGCCTAATTTTTGCTTCAATGTCTCAAAGAAGGCGTCCCCTGGAGCCTTCATCCACTCCCCGTTGATGGCGGTGGTTTCGCCCTGAGGTACCGCCCAGTACCCCTCGAACCCCAGGAAGTGGTCGATGCGAATCCAATCTACATAGTCCAGCATGGCCTGAAACCGCTGAATCCACCACTGGAAACCAGTTTTCTGCAAGTTTTTCCAATCATAGATGGGGTTGCCCCATAGCTGACCCGTCTCGCTGAAGTAATCTGGTGGCACGCCGGCCATCAAAGTAGCTTCTCCTGTCTTCTCATCCAGGCAAAAGGTTTCTGGATGGGCCCACACGTCGGCGCTATCGTGAGCGACGTAGATGGGAATATCGCCAACAATCTCGACACCCTTGGAGTTGGCGTAGGATTTCAGTTCACTCCACTGGCGGAAAAACTCAAACTGGATATATTTGTAGTAAAATACTTTCTTGCTCAGATTTTGTTGCCACTTTTTGAGTGCTGTGGGTTGGCGTTTGGCAATTTCTGCGGCCCATGTATTCCAGGCTGCTCCTTCATTGGCGTCTTTGAGGGCCATGTATAAGGCATAGTCGTCTAGCCAGCTGGCCTTCCAGAAGCAAAACTGCTCAAATTCTTTGCGCATCTTAGCTGATGCTTGGGCTTGGAAGTTGGAGTAGGCTTTCTGCAACAGGGGGATTTTGACTTTTATCGCCCGATCGAAGTCTACTGTATCGATGGGAAATTCTGGCAGATTGGCCAAGTCTTCTTCTGCCAGTAATCCCTCTTCCAGTAGCTTTTCGGGGCTGAGCAGCATTGGGTTGCCAGCCATCGCCGCATAGGACATGTAGGGAGAGTTGCCAAATCCTGTCGGACCTAAGGGCAAGACTTGCCACACTTGCTGTAAACTCTCTGCGAGAAAATCTATGAAGCGATAGGCTTGATCGCCTAAGTCCCCAATGCCAAAGCGGCTGGGAAAGCTGGTGGGATGCAGCAAAATGCCACTACGTCGGATATTCATATCTTCCCTGGGATCGAGGTCGGAAACTTTCTGAGCTTATCATAAGTAGTCAGTTGTTAGGGACTTGCGCAAAAATAGAGTACCGGTCATACCATCAATTTCTCTCAAGCGCCTGTCGGTTGGGAGATTGCTAGCGCTCCTGCGTCGCGCCGCTGCGCTAACGGGGGTCTGTTGGGGGTGTGGTCAAAAGTAGTTGAATTATACTTTGAAAGGGATCGACTTGCGCGAAAGAGGAATTGAATGTGTCATTCCGCTATTGTAGGGAATACTAGCGGATCCCCCCGAAGCAATCTCCTAAAGGGCGCGTGGAGATTGCTAGCTGGACTGCATCGGGCCGCTGCGAAGGCCGGATGGTGTTACTCTTAACTTAACTTACAAGGATCTCTCAATTGGCCCCCCCCTCGCGCAGGACATTTGCTTAGGGCTTTTGCTCTTCAAGATATGGCCCTAAGAGCAAAGGTACCCTTCGCAGTATAGTAGAGAATCAATGCTCTGGAGGACCGGTGAAATAGTCATAATTTGACCTTTTCAAAACCAACTGGTGCTGATGATGCGAAGGAGGTGGGGGTGTATGGGAAATTCCCTCTAATCTATGTTTTGACCATGACCAAATTATGAAGGATTACTGGCTCTATCGCAATTATGGGATCCGCCCTAGACTGTGACCAGTACCAGGAAGTAGGGCATTGCTAGCACCGGCACAGTCCGATGGCAGGGTCTGCCTTGAGCGCTTGTGGCCCAGGAGGTAGAGGGAGGGTAAGTACCCGTTATGGCGATCGGGTCAAAGTGAATGCTCCCGGGAAGTGGTAGGATAATGCCTGTAGGAGAAATAGACAATGGGAAATATGACTCGTAAAGTTATTCACACCGAAAAAGCACCTGCACCTGTGGGACCGTATAATCAGGCGATCGCACTCGGTAATTTGCTGTTCGTTTCTGGTCAAATTGCGATCGACCCCAGCAGCAATCAGATTGTTTACAATGATGATGTTGCCAAGCAGACTTCACGGGTGATGGCCAATCTTCAAGCGGTGCTTGAGGCGGCGGGGGCCAAGTTTGAGAATGTGGTGAAAACTACTATATTTCTTAAGGATATGAATGATTTTGCTACTGTAAATCAGGTTTATGCAGGCTATTTCGATCCGGAAAATGCCCCGGCCCGTGCTTGTGTAGAGGCTTCCCGTTTGCCAAAAGATGTGTTGGTGGAAATTGAATGTATTGCGGTGATCTGATGGGATCAGGTCTTGTTTGAGCCAAACCTGCCCCCAAACCTGCCCCCAAACCTGCCCTAAGGTCAGTTAGGCATCGCCCACCATGCCCGATCGCTATTATATGTAGGAGAGTCTTTCGTAGGCTGGGTTTCCGATTTTTCCGGAACGGTACGAAAACCAGATGAGCCCACAAAAAGGATCGTTCTGTCAAGAAAATTGAATTGGTGGTGGGGACGGCCCACCCGACAAAGTGAGCGAATTTAGATCAGGTGTACCTCTGCTTCCAGCATCTATCCAACTGCGGCGATATCAGCAAGAAGCCGTAAACAGTTGGTTTGCTAATCGAGGACGGGGTACGCTGAAAATGGCGACGGGAAGTGGGAAGACGATTACGGCACTGGCGATCGCCTCGGAATTATACCAAAAGATTGGCTTACAAGGGTTAATTGTCGTCTGTCCCTACCGCCATCTTGTTTCTCAGTGGGCGCGAGAATGTGAGAAGTTTGGTTTAGAACCAATCTTAGCTTTTGAGAATGTTCATAATTGGCAGAGTAAACTCTCCACCCAGCTGTATAATCTCCATGCGGGCAATCAACCCTTTGTGACTGTTATCACTACCAATGCTACTTTAAGTAAAGACGGGTTGCAATCCCAGTTGAGCTATTTTCCAGAAAAAACTCTGATTATTGGCGATGAAGCCCATAACTTGGGATCTCCGAAATTAGAGGAGAGTTTACCTCGTAACATCGGGTTGCGTCTGGCTTTGTCGGCTACGCCAGAAAGGCGTTACGATGAGTCTGGGACTGATGCGATATTAGATTATTTTGGTCCGGTTTTGCCCCCAGAACTGACCTTGGCAGATGCAATAAATCAAGGGGCATTAGTCCGCTATCTTTATTATCCAGTTTTGGTGCCCCTTACGGATGATGAAGCCTACAGCTATGCCCAGTTAACTACTAAGATCGGGTGGAATTTATCTAAATTGGATGGCAATCTTGCCTTAGAAATGGCATCAAATGATGAGTTGAAAGCTTTATTTATGCAACGGGCCCGGTTAATTGGCGCAGCGGCCAATAAGTTAGATGCCCTCAGGCAGGTGATGCGCGATCGCCTGCATACTACTCACACCTTATTTTACTGCGGGGATGGTGGGACCGAAAGCTCTATGTCGCGGCGCAGCAGTCGCCAACTCACAGCTGTAGCGCGAATTTTGGGAGGAGAATTGGGCTATCGGGTGAATACTTACACGGCCCAAACACCCTTGGCAGAGAGAGAAAAGTTGCGCCAGCAATTTGAAAGCGGGGAGTTGCAGGGTTTAATTGCCATTCGCTGTTTAGACGAAGGAGTAGACATTCCTGCCATTAGAAATGCGATCATTCTGGCTAGCAGCAGCAACCCGCGCCAGTTCATTCAGCGGCGGGGACGAGTTTTGCGCCCGCACCCTGGTAAGGAACGGGCGACTCTATTTGATATGATTGTGAGGCCGCCAGAGCTGGACGGCAAGACCTGGGATGTAGAACGTAACCTGCTGCACAAGGAATTGCGCAGGTTTGTGGAATTTGCCGATTTGGCAGATAATGCAGAGGAGGCGAGAGCAAAATTGCTCGCACTTCAGAACAAATATGAATTGTTTGATGTTTGATGTCCGTTTTCATCTCGTTGGCAGGTTCTACCTGGGAATGCTCTCTGGAGGCTCCGCCTCCAGTCCCAGCAGTAGGAGGCTCTGCCTCTGCTCATCTCGTTGGCAGGTTCTACCTGGGAATGCTCTCTGGAAGCTCCGCCTCCAGTCCCAGCAGTAGGCTGGCATTCCTTGACAGTGCTCGGGAACGAGGAAAAATCTCAAATCCAAAATGGTATGATATGGAGAGGACATTTGACTATTCAGAGGGTTTTCCAGAAGTTGTTATCTCAACTGTTTTAGCTGAAAATCGTTCGGACTATAATCAAAATGCGGGTCTCAAGGAGGTGCAAGAGCCGATCGTTAGTGCTGTGCCGGAAGTCCGCAAAATTATTGAGCGGGTCTTGGAGCTGGAAAAAGATAAGCTCTATATGAAGGTTCCCAAATATATTAATGATGATATCCTGCAAATTATCAAGGAAGAAGTGCAATGAGGTTGAGGTCGATTATACTCTGTAACTTTCGTCAGTTTTATGGCAAGACTGAAGAAATTTTTTTGGCTAGCGGTGCTACGAATATTACGATCATTCACGGCAATAACGGGGCAGGGAAGACCACCCTGCTGAATGCTTTTACCTGGGCCTTGTACGAGAAGTTCAGTGCGGCTTTTACTTCTCCCCAGCAACTGGTGAACAAACGGGCCCTGCATGAAATTAAATCAGGTAAACCGGTTGAATGCTTGGTGGAAGTTGCCTTTTATCATGATAGCAGGCGCTATCGGGTCAAGCGCATCTGTCGCGCCTATAAGAAAATGAATGGCATTGAATACAGTCCGACAGAGTTGTCGATGTGGGTGGCCGGAGATGACGGACGCTGGATGCCTACTCATCAAAACCCGGAGGATATTATCGGACGCATTTTACCCTCCAGTTTACATCAGTATTTCTTTTTTGATGGGGAGCGCATCGAGCATATTTTTCGGGATAATCGGAAAACGGAAATTGCTGATGCTACTAAGGAGTTACTGGGTGTAGAGGTGTTCGATCGGGCCCTCAGGCACCTGAAAGCTGCTAGCAAAAGCTTGGAAGAAGAATTAGGGAACCTCGGGGATCCGCAAACCCAAAAGCTGCTGCAAGATAAGCTGAAATTAGAAGAACAGGGCGATCGCATCAACAAGCGGCAATTGGAAATTGCTCAGGAGTTAGAAAAGCACCAGGAATTCAAAAGAACAATTAACAGTCGGTTACTGGAGCTAAGTGGTGCGAAGGAGTTACAAGACCGGCGTGCTAGCCTAGAGGCACAAGAAAAGCATCTCCGCGAACAGTTGAAACAGGCGAAAGTAGGGATAAAAAGAGCGATTAATACTAAAGGATACAGCTTTTTGCTATCAGAGGCAACGGCGGAATTTAGAACAATAGTCGAGCAACTGCGGCAGAAAGGACAGTTACCGACGGGAATTACGCAACAATTTGTCCGGGAGTTACTCAAACAGCAGCGCTGCATCTGCGGTGGGGACTTAAAAGAAGGCACCCATGGCTTCGATACGATCCAATCATGGATAGAGAAAGCGGGAATTGCCGATGTAGAAGAAACAGCCATTCGCATGAGCGCCCAAATAGAAGAAATTGACAAGCAGGCTCCCGAATTTTGGCGAGAAGTGGACAGACAGCAAGGGAATGTCAAGCAATGGCGGGCGGAACTTTCGCGAGTGGAGACGGAGATGGACAATTTGAAGAACAAGCTGAGAACGAACCCCAATGAGAATATTCAGCAGTTGCAACAGCGCTTGGATGAAATTGAAGCCAAAATTAGTCAATTGCAGAGAGAAACGGGAGCCAACCAGCATAACCTAGATAAGATTCGAGCCGACATTGAGGTAAAAGTAAAGCAGATGTCCAAACAGCAAACGAATGAGCAGAAGCAAAGATTAGCCCAGCGACGACTGGAAGCGACGGTGGACGCGATGAAGCGGATTGCGGAAGTCAAGAACCGTCTAGATAAACAGTTTCGCTGGCAATTGGAACAGCGGGTGCAAGAGATATTCAGTCAAATTTCCTTTACCCCCTACGTTCCGAAGCTGTCTGAGAAATATGAATTGACGCTAGTGGAGAACACAGCTGGGTTAGAAGTATCTGTGGCGGCGTCTACGGGAGAAAACCAGATTCTCAGCTTATCATTTATTGGCGGGATTATCGATCGGGTGCGGGAGTGGAGTAAAAGCAAGATGCACATGGGACCTGATAGTAGCACATTTCCGATGGTAATGGATTCGCCCTTTGGCAGTTTGGATGAAATCTATCGCCGCCAGGTAGCTTCATCTCTGCCCCAATTAGCAAATCAGCTAGTAGTTTTAGTCACGAAAACCCAGTGGCGGGTGGAGGTGGAAGAAGAAATGACTCCTAGAATTGGCCGGGAGTACCTGTTGGTATATAATTCGCCGAAACCAGATTGTGAGGAAGATAGCATCCAGTTAGGGGGAGTGAGTTATCCTTTAGTCAGACGCAGTCCGAACGAGTTTGAATATACTGAGATCGTCGAGGTAGAACGTCATGGTTAGTCATATAGCGGCAAAATTATGAAGCGCTCGTGGGATAACTTTATATGTAGTTAGTTATAGTAGGATGGGCATTGCCCACCTGACTAGGATAAGATAGGAATCATGCAAGTAATCGGAGTCTGTGATGAGTAACTCTGTATCTTGACAAAAGGCGATCGAGTATGTGGAAGCGCTTTGGATAGAAGACGAAAGGGAAATTGCCAATAAGGCAGGATGGTGAAGCTAGCAGCAATTCAAGCAGGTACGGCAAAGCGGGGTACTCTAGATCAATTTATAGCTGATTTACTTGGATGTTGAATGACAACTAAGCAATTCAAAATTATTTCTTTCTCATTCAAAATTGGGAAAGTATTTGGGAACAAGGATCTCAGCGGATCGGCCTATGCAATTTAAATGCACGACAATTGAGGTAGAAGGTCATGGTTAGTGCAGAATTGACTGTGGAACATGTGGTGACGGATACTTGGATGCAGGCTAGCTGGGAATAATTTATGGCGCTAGCTGATAATCCAGCTTATAATAAGGGGAGGTTATATTACGATCGGGGTGACATGAGAATTGAAATGTCACCAGTAGGCTATAGTCATTGTCAGGATAATGGGGTAGTATACTATATATTGGTCCTTTATGCAACGATCGAGAATATCCGGATTAAAGGAGTGGTAAACACCAGTTTGAGAAGAAATGGGAATGGCCGCGCCCCCAGCGCAGCGCTATCGGCGAGGTTCAGCCAGAATCTGCTTTCTATATTGGGGACAGGGTTATTTCATTTTACCCGATCGCCGTCACCCGTTCCCAGGCAGAGCCGTGGGAACGAGGGGTGCGGCTACAAGAACCAAGCCCCAGCTCCCCGGGTAACGCCCCCTCCGCTGCGCAGGGGCTATAGTGCTTGCTAACTTAAGAATGAAATAGCCCTGATATTGGGGAGGAGTTGATCTTACCGCCACGCTCAAATTATGTGATAGATTTGAATAACTTTGAACCGCCTGCTTTGGTGGTGGAAAATGCAGCATCTTCTCTTAGGGATGATTTGGGACGGAAGCGGTTACTATAGGACGGGTTGGGAGTGCAAGAATATTGGGTGGTAAATGCGAATAATGGGGAGATTATTGCTTTTAAAATTTACCGCAGCGGTGAAATTAGAGAGTCAAAATTGCCAGGGTTGGCGCTATCCTTAGTTGAGAAAGCATTACAACACGCTACGCTGCGAAACGCAAACTGATAGAGAAATTATTGGCTGGTTTATACAAAGGTTCAGTTAAGTCATGAAAATTGCGATTTTTCGGACCGTCCGCGGGCCGATCGCTACCCTAGGTTCGCGGGGAGACGTGCAGCCATTCGTCGCCCACCGTTCCGGAAAAATCGGTGTTGGTTTGCAAAAGGCAGGTCACGAAGTAAGTATTTGCACCAGTTATAGTTTTAAGGGTTCGATCGTCAATTACGGACTGCGTTATGCTTACATGAACGACGAATTTGTCAAGTTCATGGCCACAGATGCGGGGTTACTTGCGATCGCGATCGCAAGTAACCCCATAGCTTGGATGAAAAAGGCGATGGAACTATCGGCAAAGCTAGCACTAAGTCAACGGCAAATGCTGTCCGAACAATGGGCCGAGATGCAGGAAGCAGAGGCGATCGTCTATCATCCCAAGGCGATCGGGGGCTACCACATAGCGGAAAAACTAGGAGTACCGGGATATTTATGCCTACCATTTCCCTGCTACGTCCCCACCGCCGCCTTTGCTAACCCCATCTTTCCGGACTGGAAACTAGGAGGTTGGTACAACAAACTGACATACAAAATCGTTCCCTGGATGAGTTTTACCTATGGGGATTTAGTGAATAGCTGGCGGTCCGAAAGCTTGCAGTTACCGCCGACACGATATCCAGTAGGTAACTTGGTAAAAACTAACGGAAAACCGGTTCCAGTTATGCATTGTTACAGTCCCCTGGTTGTGCCAAGGCCCGATGACTGGGGGGAAGGGGCGATCGCGACCGGATACTGGTTTCTGGAACCGCCAGCGGATTGGCAACCCCCAGAGGAACTGATAGAATTTCTAGTAGGGGGAGAGGCTCCAGTTTACGTAGGATTTGGTAGTATGGCGGGGCGAGACACGCAAAAATCAACCAAACTCGTCTTAGAAGCCTTGGCAAAGTGCGGTCAGCGGGGGATAATAGCCAAAGGTTGGGGAGGTTTGGAGGCGTATGACTGCCAAAAAACATCATTCAGGTAGAAGCAGTGCCCCATAGCTGGTTATTTCCCCAAGTAGCAGCGGTAGTGCATCACGGGGGCGCGGGAACCACAGCAGCGGGGTTGCGTGCGGGTAAACCGACAGTTATTTGTCCCTTCTTTGGGGATCAGCCCTTTTGGGGGAAGCGCATTTATGAGTTAAAAGTCGGTGCTAAACCTATTCGGCAGAAAGTATTGATAGCGGACAAGTTAGCATCTGCTATTAATGAAGTTGTCAGTGATGAATTAATGGGCAAGAGGGCGCGCTTTGAGTATTGCCTGTCGTTTGCTTACATAGCTTCATGACCTGGGACGCGCTCGTGTGCCACCGGCGGGAGAGTCGGGAGGCGACTCCTGGGGCGACCCCAGGGGCGACCCCGACTTGGTAATCATGAAGATTAAATTCCCAAGTCCCTGAAGCTATTAAAAACTATTAAAAACCTTTGAAAAGCATTTGATAATATTTGTGCGATCGGGCTACAAATCTAAACATAGTGATTAATTCTCGCATGTAGTGATAAATATGTAGTGATTAAATTACATACCTCTATGGAAATCTTTACCTCCTGTTTGTCGACGCGAGCGGTGTCTCCTGAGTAGTGCGACTAGCGATCTTAGGAGACACCGTTTGTTATACAGATTTATGGGAAGCATATAACAATGTAATTACCAAAAAACGTCATTGTAGGTAAAGAAAGCGGAAAACCAAATCATATTGAAAGGTTAAATAACACGGCAAAGAATTAGTCGATTGGTTCGTCAAACATTATCATCTTCAAAGAAGCCCGAAAATTCCATCGGAGCGATTTAGTATTTTGTGCATGATTACAATAAATGTCTATCGGGATAGATGGTACATCACTACATGTTTATCATCACCTACAGTTTTTGGGAAAAGCCTGGTGAATTGGCTACCTGAAAAAAGTATAATAGGTAATGTGATGGACAATTGGCAACTGATAACAGACAGGCGATCTGGGCCCGTATAGGAGAAGGCAGGCAAACCCTG
Organism: Hormoscilla sp. GUM202; assembly: GCA_005518205.2. Taxonomy (GTDB): domain Bacteria; phylum Cyanobacteriota; class Cyanobacteriia; order Cyanobacteriales; family Desertifilaceae; genus Hormoscilla. The sequence goes on along the minus strand of RFFC02000047.1, from coordinate 8,336 downwards.
CTAGCGGTGGCAGGACAGATCCCCTGGGCCGGGAACCCTGGCAAGGGAGAACCCAAGATTTGGCAATAAGGTGATATGATAATTTAACTGACAACTGACTGACAGGATCCACGCCCGTCTTATACAACTAGCAACTAACAACTAACAACTAACAACTGACAACTGTCCACCCTTAAAGATAGAGAGAAGAAAACCTTGGGTATAGAACTGCGCAGTTACGTATTAATCGACAGCTTACAGCCTCAGCACGCAGCTTACATGGGAACGGTGGCGATCGGGTTTTTACCCTTGCCGGGAGATACGTCCCTGTGGGTGGAAATTTCACCGGGGATTGAAATTAACCGGATTACGGATGTGGCACTGAAATCAACTTCTGTCCGTCCGGGAGTGCTGTTTGTAGAAAGACTTTATGGTTTGCTAGAAGTGCATTCCACCCGCCAGAGTGATACGCGCACTGCTGGCAAGGCAATTCTTTCGGCCCTGGGAGTGCGGGAGTCCGATCGACTCAAACCGCGCGTGATTTCTAGCCAAATTATCCGCAACATTGATGCGCACCAAACCCAACTGATTAATCGTAACCGGCGGGGACAGATGCTGCTAGCAGGGCAAACTCTTTACGTGTTAGAAGTGCAGCCTGCTGCTTATGCGGCCTTGGCGGCGAACGAGGCCGAAAAAGCAGCCTCGATTAATATACTTCAGGTGCAGGCCGTGGGTAGCTTCGGACGCCTCTACTTGGGGGGAGAAGAACGGGATATTATCGCAGGTTCTCGTGCAGCCCTGGAGGCGATGGAAAGCATTTATGGCCGCGTTACAACCAGCGATCGCAAGGAATAAAGCACCATTTTGATTGTTCTGATTGGTTCGCTTTGCAAAGCTTAAATTGTGGTAGCGCCTTCATTTACAACGCCTATCCAAAGGAGGATCTGCCAGGGAACACGCTGCGCTATTAGCTACTCTGCGAGAATGTTGAACCTAGTAGCGATAGTTGGCAAATTTGTCGTTCACCACCTTAGCATCGAGTCCAAACTGCTCCAGGGAGCATGTCAACTTTTATCGTGAGTAATTGCTGCTATCTCAACCTGTCAAATCCGCCTCCATTTGTCATTTGGGCCTTTTAATTCCACCACTTCGCTTAACCTCAAATCCATAACGATAAATATCAGGCATATTAATCCGCCCATCAGAACGGCTTTCAATAATTCCCAGTTGCAGTATATACTGCAACAATTCTGACGGGTTTAATGTCGAGTGGGCGCAGGTTTGGCATCACCTAGCGCCGGTCACATTACCTTAGCATAACCGGCACCTAGAGAACCTCAAAACCAAAATTAGCCCAAAATGGCCAAAATGGCCTTGTGATTTACCCCAAAATGCGGAGAAATTTACGAAATTTACCAAAAATAGCTGTCGGGGACGTGAAAATTTGTTATAAGATAAGATAGAGTAAAGTAAGCGGATGAAACATCTCGATCGCCTCGCCGGCGAGACCCCGGGCATTCGGGTGCATCTCACTTTTGTAATGCAGCCCGCGCGGGCTTTGTACCTGTAGCCGGGCCCTAAAGGGTGAGGGCGGCGACGCTTGTTCCCTTCCCCCTGTTCCCTGTTCCCTGTTCCCTGTTCCCTGTTCCCTGTTCGATCGCTAGCCCATCCACATAAGCAAAATCAGTATCATCCGTCGCCAATATCCAACCATTTTCCAAGCATTGCCCAGCGATCCAAATATCATTTCCAGGAATTGGTCGTCCTTTGCGCTTCAATGATAAGCGAGTTCTGGAGTAGTAAGCAGCAGTTTCTCGTCCCATCGGCACCACGAGACAACCATCAATAAACTGCAAATAGCGATCGATATTTTGTCGAGCCCGCCCAGAGTTTTCTGCACCAAACAACAGTTCTCCCACAACAGTTAACGGCAAAACCACAGTCGGCAAAGCCAGTACCTTTTCCACCACAACGCGATCGCCGTTTAAATAACGAATTGCAACGGAAGTATCTAGGGCTATTTCACCATTCATTATAGTCAATTTTTCTAAATTCATCAGCAATTATACGCTGTAATTCAGCAGCTTCCGCATCGTCGATCGTACCAGCAAACTTTAACAGCGGGTGCGGTCGATCGCCCGCCGTGCCATTGTCATCAGTAGTCGATCGGGCGGGTTGGGCGATTGTAATTTTCACCTTACCGCCTTCTGACAAACCAGACAATGTTTGTAGCGGACGCAGAACACCACCTTCATAAATCGCTTCGATAGTTTGAGTCTCTAACATAGTCGTATCTGACATGGGTTTTACTCCCGGATTAATTTCTGATATCTTTATTATAGACAATCTCCGCAGATAATGTCAAGGCGATCGCCCCTTATTTTTTGTCGGGGAACGGGGTGCGACCATGTTTTTAGTCGGTATAAGACAGACTTTAGCCTCGTTCCCTGGCTCCCGCCTGGGAACGCGGGGGTTGGCAACCCCCTGCGGGATAACTTAAGGCACTTCGATCGGGATCGGAGACTGTTCGGGCACCTGCTCGCGGAACAGTCCCTCGGAGGAAAGCACTAACACCAAGCGCAGAGGCCAATCTGGAGGTACGTGTAAATCTGCCCAGGGAACTGCTATTTCCAAACAATCCCGGAAAGCTACTTGGGCGCGGGTGGAAAGATTATACCATTGATAAAATTCCCTGGCTTCTTGAAACCAACAAGATTGCTCTCGCAAATCAATCCCGAGATGGTGATGGAATAGATAGTTCGCAGGCGCAACATCAGGCACATCTATCAGGGGCATGGGACTGTTTACCATCGGTCGATCGGGATAGAACCACAGCAAGTTCAACTGGTCGGGCAAATCTTTACCCGGTTGCACCCCACTCTTAAAATCTACCCGGAGATAAAAGTTGAGGTGATCGACTCCATACCAGAGGCGCTGGATAACAGAACTGCGATGCATGGTACCCCGCGCGCCGCCAATTTCCATCCGTCCCGCTTTATCCCACTCTTGTTCATCGACAATGCCATCGATAATAGGATGGATAAAGCTTTCCGGTCGATGGTCTCCTCTGGCCTCGTGAACTTCCACAGGACTCCTTAACTCTGAGGGAACGGGTTCGTTCAATGCCTCGTAGATAGCAATCAAATGTTCGCGAAACAGTTGGTCAAATATAGCATCCTGGTTGGAAGAATGACCTTCCCCAAACCACCAAAACCAGTCAGAACCTTCAGCAGCGTAGAGGGCCTCCCAAACTTCGGGATTATTTTCTGCCGTGGCCTCGGGATGCTTCGCTAAAACTTGCCTCGCTGCTGTCAGCAAGTCCCAGGCGCGGTTTTTCGCCTTGTCTCCGATCCAAGTAGTGAAGCTGCCATCTACCCACGAACCGCTGTGTAACTTTTCCGCTGGGATGGTTTCTATGGGCGGGAATTCTTCGATAAATTCCGATACAGTTACTAACTTCAGATCCTCGCGATCCGACAGGCGATCGTACAGGTTTTCTAAGAATAGCTTGCCATCTTGCTGATAGAATTCCCAGCAGTTTTCTCCATCTAAGGCAATGGTGACTAACCAGGGTTCTGCCAGTACACTGCCGCCATCACCCTGTCTGTGGATCAGACTGCGGGCGATCGCCTGCAAATGTGCCACCAAATCAGCAGCAGCAGCCGCCGGTTCCATCCCCGCATAGGTAAAGCCGATCAGATCGGACAAGCGGTGGTCTCGGAAGACGATCGCCAAATCTCCAAAAGGCGTCGGCAAGCGATAAGGTTGATAGAGGTACTCTGGTTCCAGGACATTTCCCGCCTCATCTCGATGAAAGAAATGGTGCAGAGTCCAACCCAAAACCGCTTCATCCGAACACAGCCACTTAAACCCTTGCTTAGCTACATCTGGTAACATAGCTGGACTGACAGATTGTTCTGAAGGCCAAAGTCCGCGCGGTTCCCGTCCGAACCTGTCTTTATACATATCCCAGGCTTTTTGTAAATGCCTCGGTATATCTTCAGCCCATTGAAATCTTTCTGCGGGCAAAGTCATATTCGGCACCGCCACCCGACCCGCATCTGTATCCGCCAGTAAGGGTAAGATCGGATGAGTGTAAGGAGTTGTCATCACCTCCAACTGACCTGCATCTTGCATTTTCCGATGTTGGGGGACTATCCGACCTAATATTTCCCGCTGCTTAGAATATATCCGCTGTCGATCGCCCAAAGTAAAATCTTTTCCCCGCTTTAACCAGCCCGCAATATCCCGATCGTCCCAGAACAGCGGGTCAAACCAGGCTAGATTATGCCAAGCTAACAAATCATTGTAATCTGCTGCTTGCCAATTTGCCAAACACCAGGTACGTCCCTCTTCTTGGCGCTGATGATAGAGTTGGGCGTAACGGGGATGAGGATCGATGAGAGTATGGTGATTGGCATCAAAGAAATGCTCTATAATATATTTGCGCTGTTCTTTATCCAGCTGTTCGGCAGGCATCAGGGCCAGGTCCAAGTAAGGATCGAAAGCCTTCCCAGCAGCATAATCTTCAATTTGCATGATCAGCGAGGGCACCAAATTCACCGTCTGATGCAGTTTGGGGTAACTCTCCAGCAGCAGCACCAAATCTAGATAATCTTTTGTACCATGTAAGCGCACCCAGGGTAAACGATAGCGATCGGTCCGCGGACGGCCCGAAAAATCGGCCACCCTGCTTTTGTAGAGGGGCTGATGCTGATGCCAGATAAAAGCGATATAAAGGGGATGAGACATAAGATACATTAAAACATTAAAAACGTCAAAGGCAAAAGAAACAGAGCTGATTCTTTTGCCTTTGAACCACAAAACCCGAAAATGGTTTTACCTGAAATTACAGCACTTGCTCCACTTCAGCAATCTCGGGGATGTACTCTCGCAGGCGGCGCTCAATTCCCATTTTCAGAGTCATAGTAGAGCTAGGACAAGAACCACAGGCACCTTGTAGCCGCAGTTTGACAACGGGACCGTCAATCTCTGTCAACTCTACATTACCGCCGTCAGCCATCAGATAAGGGCGCAGTTCATCGAGAACTGTTTCCACGTTCTCGGGCGTGAGTTCCAATGGGCCTTCTAATGGGGCTTCTAATGTTGCTTGAGACATAGTTACCTCTAATTACTTTATCCAATTCCGATTCGATCCTAGCTTATTCCCTAGAAATAGACTGTTAATTTCTAGACCTTAGCTAGTTGGTGAAGCTTCACGTTAGAGTAGTCAAACACCGTGGTTGTCAGCTCACCTTCCCGCGAGGTGCGGATCTGCTGATGGGTCATCAGGTAGTAATCGCCTATTTGGGAGTATTTGTCTTCAAATTCCGCTGACTGGATGGTATCACCGGTCTGGGAATTGCGGAAGACAGCATCATACCGGGTTGGCAGGTAACCGGCACCCGTATCCAGGCACTCGTGAGTATCAATAACAAAGGTCATCTTATCCATTACCCGATAGACGTAGCAGATCGTGCGATCGCGAATTTTGTAATTCGACCCCATCGCCGCGCCATCAACCAGAATTTCTACAGCCCCCGTGCTGTCTGTTGCTCCAGTGCTAAAGATATTTTTCCCGTGGGCCTGCTCGAAAGGCGTGCGTTTGCGGTGGGTAATGACATCATTGAGCTGGTTCGAGATCCCCTTTTGCACCTCTGGGTTAGGGATACCAGAGACCTCTACAGTCAGGTCGTGGTTGATGCCGATCTTGCCAGTGTAGACTTCGTCACCTTGCTGGACCTGGATATCGGCGCTGTAACCAGGGAAATTATCATCCCAGGTATAACGGTTTTCGTAAGCGGCGCGAAATAAGTCGCGAGCAGCTTGTGGTTCCCTCATCTCTTGTAGGATCTCCTTGGACTTCTATATTATTTATCAGCCATCGCGAAGTTAGCGAAGCTGAGCTGATTAACCTTATCCCACCCATAAACCTGGGCGCGAAAAGCCTTCCACTGTTCGTAGACTTGTTTAAAGGTAGCGTCTTTACTGGCATCTTCTTCATATAAGTCAAAAGAGGCCCGTTCGGCTGCTTGCAGAATTTCTCGAGAATAGGGCCGCAGCTGGGTGCCACCAGCAACCAAGCGTTTCAGGGCCGCACCGTTTTTAGCATCATACTTAGCTAGCATATTCATATTCGCCTCAAAGGCAGCGGTCTGAAAAATTTCCTGATACTCTTTGGGTAGCTTGGACCAAGCAGTTTTATTCACCTGCACTTCTAAGGTAGGACCTGGCTCCCACCAGCCCGGATAATAGTAAAACTTCGCCGCTTTATGTAAACCCAGCTTCTCGTCATCGTAGGGCCCAACCCACTCAGCAGCATCAAGAGCCCCTCTTTCCAGGGCTAGAAAAATCTCCCCTCCGGGCAGCACCTGAGCATTCACCCCCAAACGGGCCATCACCTTACCCCCCAGTCCGGGGATGCGCATTTTCAGTCCCTTCAGGTCTGCAACTGATTGAATTTCCCGCTTAAACCAGCCTCCCATCTGGGTGCCGGTGTTACCAGCAGGAAAATCGATCGCATTGAAGTCAGCATAAATTTTCTGCATGGCCTCCAGTCCGCCGCCGTGGTACAGCCAGGCATTTTGCTGCTGGGCCGTCAGACCAAAGGGCACGGCAGTGCCAAATGCCAGGGCGGGATTTTTGCCAATATAATAATAGCTAGCCGTGTGACCGCATTCGACTGTCCCTTGTTGGACAGCATCCAGCACTTGCAAGCCTGGCACGATCTCGCCGCCAGCAAAGGGAGTAATGGTAAAGCGTCCCCCTGTCATGTCAGAGACCCGATCGCACACGGTTTGGGCCCCTCCGAAGATCGTATCGAGGGACTTAGGCCAGCTAGTTGCCATCCGCCATCTGAGAGTAGGCAGTTCGCCGGTAGCCGTCTGAACCGAAGGACCGCTACAAGCTCCTATTGCTGCTACGGTAGCAGCACCAAGGGCACTGTTGCGAAGAATTGTTCTGCGTTTCATAATAGTGAAGAGAATCGCGAATAACAGTTAAACTACCAGAATATTTTGTTATAGTAGCTACATTTAACCGGAAATGCGATACTTTCACCAGTTGGCGAGTTGTGGAATTACTGGCTAAAATGAGAAGCTACCAGAGAAAACTATTTGCTGGTTAGTGCTTCCCTGGGGGAAAATGACGAGCAATTTGACCAATAGACAATTTCATGCTTAACATTCTTGCTGCCCGGTGGGGTCGCCTCTCGGTAGTCACCACGGTTTTACTAGCTATGGGTATGAGTGCGGGGGCAGTAGAGGCGCAACTGCGGATATATAATCCCAAACCCCTGCCATTCAGCAATGAGATTACAGATACCCTCTCGGACAATGATATTCCCACTGGCCAGGGTGGGTTTGCCAGAGACTACACCGTTATCTTAAAGGAGAGAGACCAGATCACCATCGACCTGACTAGCGACCAGTTCGACACGATCGTCACGCTGCTGGATGCCAATGGCTCGACGGTGGCGGAAAATGATGATGGTGCCGACGGTAGCACCAACTCCCTGCTGTTTGCTAGGATCGTCGAATCTGGTAGCTATATTGTCCGAGTGCGAGCCTTTGGGGAAAAGCGGGGTGGCCACTTTACCCTGAAACTGACGCGCCTGCGCCCAGTTCTCTAGTTCCTGACACCGGCGCGATCCGGTGCCAGAAAAAAATTTTTTCTTTTTTTGGGAAAAAGGGTTGCCAACTCAGATCGAGAGTGTTATATTAGCTAAAGCAGTAAAAAAGATTGCGCCGGGATAGCTCAGTTGGTAGAGCAGAGGACTGAAAATCCTCGTGTCGGCGGTTCAAGTCCGCCTCCTGGCATCAGCGTTTGTTGGTCATCAGTGCTAAAGCTCTTTTCCTTGGTCATCAGCTCTTTAGCGCTCTTCTTTCTTAGGAAGTTTGTCCGGTAGAACCGGTTCAAGACACCATTGACGGCTTGCCTTTCTCAGTCAGCCCTTGAGCGAGGGTGTGGTCATGCATTTGTTGCGCCGGCTCCCCCCAAGGGGGGGGTTTGGGGGGAGCCGGCGACTGGGAGATCCCATGCACGCTCAAGGGGTTTTGACCACACCCCTTGAGCGATCGGGATAGGAGGGAGACAGGCACCGGTTCTCTTGAAAAAAAAGAGTGCGCCGGGATAGCTCAGTTGGTAGAGCAGAGGACTGAAAATCCTCGTGTCGGCGGTTCAAGTCCCGCCTCCTGGCATTTTTATCGGGCATCTTCGCCCACCAAGCTTTTCATCGGGCCCGCTCTCTCTACTACCGGTGGCGATCTGTGCGGAGAGGGGGCGATCGCCCGTTTCTCAACCTGCTGCTAAAACTTAATATTTTTCCACTCCCGTGCTTCAGTAAATAGTCTCAAATG
>RFFC02000046.1 GCA_005518205.2 Hormoscilla sp. GUM202 | reverse complement strand
ATATTAACGCTTGATCCTACCAATTAGTTTTGATGACATCGCCGGTTCATGATTGAGTGTCACTTTTAATTACACCCGGGCGTCTGGATAGTCAAGAACAATATAAAGGCTATGACCGCGTACTCAGAGCGTTACCGACTATAATAGAAAATATTCCCCAGGTTCATTATCTGATTGTGGGGAAGGGGGACGATCTCCCCCGCGTGGAACAACTGATTCAACAACTAAATTTGCAACATCACGTCACCTTAGCTGGCTTTATTCCCGACTCAGAACTGTGCGACCATTATAACTTATGCGATGTATTTGCCATGCCAAGTAAGGGAGAAGGTTTCGGGATCGTGTATTTAGAAGCATTGGCTTGCGGAAAACCCACTCTAGGAGGAAACCAAGATGGGGCGATCGATGCTCTTTGTAATGGAGAATTGGGAGCGTTAGTTGACCCGGATAACATTGAGGAAATAGCCCAAACCTTAATTCAAATTTTACAGGGTAATTATCCTAATTATTTGCTCTATAAACCGCAAGTATTGCGCCAGAAAGCAATTGATACCTTTGGTTTTGAGAAATTCCAACAAACCCTAGGATTATATCTATCTGAATTTTGGCAGACAAAAAAATTAGAGGGAGTTAACAATTAAAATGTGTGGAATTGCTGGTTGTATCGGGTATAAAGAAGACCAATATCAGTTATAAAAACTGATAGAAAAAATGCAGAAAACTTTGCAGCATCGCGGTCCCGACGATAGAGGGATTTATATTGCTAGCGATCGCCAAGCTGCTTTAACCCATACTCGTCTCTCTATTCTAGATTTAACTGCTGCAGGTCATCAACCTATGTCCATTGCAAATGGGCGCTATTGGATTACCTTTAATGGAGAAATTTACAATTTTCGAGAATTGCGACAAACTTTAATTTCTCAGGGAGAAAAATTGAAGTTGCTCAATATGTTGGTGGGGAGTGATTTCCACACGAGAGTAGCTCCTGCAGCTTTTTAAACAGGAGCTGATGTCGCACTTAATGAGTCTGTCCTTTATAACAAGGAGCTGTAACACCCTTGGTGCTTAGGTGGAAACTACACAAGCGAGACTTGGAGTCAATGGTTTATGTTTATGTTGGTTTTGGCGGCTGCATCTGTTGAATTAGCGTGGACAACGCTGGCATCTTGAAAGATTTGGAAATTCGATCCTTAATGTACGAATAAAAATTCACTCCGTTTTTGCGGCAGGTGTCAACCAGAGCCAAAAACACTTCCCACGCCTGAGTCCCCTGTAGAGTGCGGGTTCCATTGGAGATTTTGCGCTTAATCACATACTCCCGGACTGTCCGCTCTGCCTCATTATTGTCAAGAGGAACTTCAGGAAAATCTAGAACTAATAGTAAATAAGGCTTCTTCTGTTTTGTTAAATCAATTCTATGATCTAAAGCACTGTATCCGGTTTGACGGGAAAACAATTTGTCAAATTCGGTTTCAAGCAACAGTTTTTGTTGTCGCTGCTCTTCTGTGCTTTGCTGTTGATAGGCTTTGAGTTGATAATAGTAAATCCAAAAATAAGAGAGAAATTGTGCCAGGCTTTTTTGATGAGAGGGAACCAGAGGAGTCAGCTTTTCGTAGTGTCGTCCTTCATGAATCCAGCATAAACTACGATGGTTCGTCTGGTTGTGAAATTGTCCCGCGTCATCAGCCACCAAAATATCTATGTAGTCCCCGAGCTGCTTTTTCTTCTTGTCAGGCAAAATACTGTCAACTAAATCATCTGATTGAACAACTGCTAATTCAGTTGGATCCAACTGCAATTCGTTTAACATTTGGAGAACTGTTTCAGAGTTTTTGCGCTCTCTGGTAAAAAAACTGCTATAGTAAGGATTGCAGAGTGTGAATACATAGCAATTTTTCCCATTAACCCGCATCCCCGTATCATCAATTTGGTGATAACTGGTACTGCCCAGTCCCGCTTCTAAAATAGCATTTCGTTCTTCAGTAAATTCTCTTAAATATTGCCGAGTTATTAAGTTAGATATTTTTCCCGCCGAGATTACTATTCCCTGAGACTGCAACAATTTAAGAATCTTTTCTTCTGGCACTCGTAACTGATAATACAAAGTGAGAACAAATGCTTCGAGTTCACTCCCGTAAGATTTGCCTTTTAATCCTTGCGGCAACTGGGCTTCGTAAAATTTCTCCGTACTAGGTGAATAGAGTCTTTCTAGTCGATAAATAACCGTGTCTGTTTTAAATATAATATTTTGAATTGTTACTTCTCGGTAGCCTCTATGGGTGATATCTGACGGCAAGTTACTCCGAGCCAGTTTGATAACCTCTTCTCTGTCAATATGAATAAGTTGGCGACGTTCCTGGGGGGGGGTTTTCGGTTTTTTCTTTTTTCGCTCTCGACTATTGGGCTGCTCTGGTTTGGCCTCCGCAGAAGTATCAGCTTTAGAAGTATCAGCTTTGGCTTGAGGTTTGATGTCAGGTTTTCCCTTGTGCCCTTTGAGCGCGGCTATTTCATCTCTCAATCGTTGATTGTCAGCTTTCAATTCAAGGTTTTGGCTGTATAGGTCTTCTAGGTAATTGAGTAACCGCTGCAAAACTTCCCGACTTTTTGGGTCGAGATTCTCTGTGTCTTGGTCGAGGTCAGCAAGCCAATTCTTAGTCATGTCTTCCAACTTACTACTTATTTATCGAATTTGTCAACCCTGGGCGCGGGATTTTGAAAAAAATCAGCTGTCGCGCATCTCAACTGCATATTCGGGCGCTCGGCTGCCGACTCACCACTTCGAGGTCAAAACCCCCCACCCCGTAAGCATTTGAGAAGTTTTCGCTCCTCAAAAATTGCTCTTGTCCTGTTAGGCATTCCGAGGCAGTACAAGGGCTGTTCACTCCAGTCCGATGGCCCGAGTAACTATGCAGTACCGGCAGTACCCATATTCCTTCACCACCAATATCTTGAGCAATTACGAAAAATTTCACTCTCAAACTGATACAGAAGTTATCCTGAAACTCTATGAAAAATTGGGTTCAGACTGCGTCAACCAATTGCGAGGAATGTTTGCGTTTGCTATTTGGGATAATTTAGAAAAAACGGCTTTCATTGCTCGCGATCCTCTAGGGATTAAACCTTTATACTATTGGCAATCTGAAAAAACTTTAATTTTTGCCTCAGAACTGCGAACTATACTTGCCTCGGGTCTACCTTCTGTTACTATTAATCCTGAAGGAATTTATGGATATTTGATAAGCGGATCTGTTCCTGAACCAGATACATTAATTAAAGATATTTATTGTTTAGAAGCTGGACATTTCTTGCAATGGAAAGCGGGAAAAGTAACCCAAAATCAATACTGGCAAATTCAGTTTGTACCTCAAGCTATTCCTAAAATTGAAGCTATTGAAAGCGTCCGAAAAGCTTTAATTGATTCTATCAAATATCATTTTGTTAGTGACGTTCCCGTGGGAGTTTTCCTCAGTGGTGGAATTGACTCAACTGCCTTAGTTGCTTTAGCACGTCAAACTCAATTAGGAGAACTTCATACTTACTTGATCGCCTTTGAAGAAGCACAATGGATCGCTCAAAAAATTGCCCATAAATTTAATACTAATCATACTGAATACAAGATTACATCTCAAATTGGTCGAGAATTACTAGGCAAATTTGTAGAGGCGATCGACCAACCCAGTATAGACGGTTTTAATACATTTTGCGTATCTAAGATTGCTAGAGAAAATGGTTCTAAAGTCGTTCTTTCTGGACTGGGTGGAGATGAACTATTTGGCGGATATAGCTCATTTCAACAAGTACCAAAAATGGTAAAATGGGGCCAGCGTATGCAATGGCTTCAACCCTTCAATATCGGGAATAAATTATCAAAATGGACCCATAAAAATAAACTTCAACGTTTAGGTGACTTTCTCCAACAGTTCCCCAATACTTTTAATGCCTATCTTTGTTATCGAGGGATATTTACCCATACAGAAACCCAAAATATTCTCACTCATTACTTTCCTGAATTTTCTAGGGCGTGTCATCAATTAAGCCAGATGACGGCAGCAGCAAGGTAGATGGCACCTCAAAAATTGCTAGCCGTTTTATCGTAGCGTGTCGCAATAGCCCGATATTGCTTGAGTTTTTGGAAAAGATTTTATCGGAGATGCCGCCACTTGTACATGTCTTTATCGTATTCTCTGTGTTCTTTACGGTTGCTTTTGGGAGGAATGACCGCCTCGCAATTCGCCTCTTTCAGCCGCTCCAGCACACGTTGTTCTGCATCATAGGCTTTATCAGCAAGCAGCGCGCCAATCTCATCAATGGCATCCAACAGGACGTCAGCGCCTTGTAAATCGTGGGCTTGGCCAGGGGTCAGATAAAATCCTGTAGGATTCCCCAAGGCATCGCAAGTAGCATGAATCTTTGTTGATAGTCCCCCTTTGCTACGGCCTATGGCTTGAGTTTCGCACGTATCGAGTCGGGTGTTTTTTTTTCGCACCAGCACTGTGTTGATGGGCACGATCGTGTCCAGAGACGCCCACCCTGTCGTTCGCCTGTCCGGCAACGACATAGGTGGGCGCTCTCGGACACGAGCCAATGGTTGCATCAATGGCGGCGTATTCGTTGTCAGCGTCTTTGGCCAAAACATCAAAAACCTGCTTCCAAACTCCTTTTTCCGACCAACGGGTATGGCGGGTATGAATGACACGAAAATCGCCAAAACGCAAGGCGTAAATCTCGCCAGGGAATTCCGGCGCGATAGCGATATAAAACGGCTTCAACGAATAATCGATTGTCTTTGGCAGTAGCACCAGGGTCGCCTTTTTTACCAGGTAAGAGGTGCTCGATCCGTTTCCATTGGTCGTCTCGCAAGCCATAGCGTTTCATAATCATGCTCACCTTTTGTGATTGCTAGATAAACACCCCTTACCTTATCAAGCTATTTCTGTCAAACAATTTGATTGATGACACGCCCTAATATCTCCTGCCCAAAAAGTCCTAAAGTTCCCTCGTTTTCATCCCTGGAAGATGAAATAAGTTTCCTAGAAATTAGCCGTTATATGAGAAACCAACTGCTCCGAGATAGTGACGTCATGAGTATGGCATGGGTACTAGAAGTGCGAGTTCCTTTTCTAGATTGCCACGTCCTAAACTCTATTGATAGTATTCCCCATACCCTGAGACTTTCCCCAGGAAAACAGTTACTGATCGATGCGGTTCCAGAATTACCTGATTGGGTGATTAATAAACCCAAACAAGGATTTTTATTTCCCTTCGATCGCTGGCTAGAGGATCCGGAATGGGATAGAATATTTCAGGCGGCAAACCCTCCCACTCATCTATCTCTCACCCATTGGTATCGTCGTTGGAGTCTGGTTATTCTCCAACAATGGTTAAACAAAATTAGTGTTTCGGCTGTATCGTAAGGGAGGTAAAACCTGTGAAAGTTCTGCACGTTATTCCTTCTGTATCAACCTTGCGAGGCGGTCCCAGTTATGCCGTTATTAACATGGTTAAATCCTTGCGTCAAGTTGGAGTAGATGCAGAAATTATCACAACCAATGATAATGGTTCTAATGGAGTAGCATTAGATGTTACTTTGAGTCAACGAACAGAGTATCAACAAGTTCCCATCTGGTTTTTTCCTTGTCAAGAAAACTCAGGTCAAGCATTAACTAAAGACAAAGGTTTTATTTTTTCTCTACCATTAACATTCTGGCTGTGGCAACATATTCGAGACTACGATCTGATCCATACTCATTATCTGTTTTCCTATGCTTCCACTTGTGCTGCATTTATTGCCAGAAAACAAGGAATCCCCTATATTAGACGTACAATAGGTCAACTTTCCCCTTGGGCTTTAGCTCAAAGTCGTCTCAAGAAACAAATCTACAGCTTTTTAATTGAAAGGGGTAGTCTTAACGATGCTGCTGCAATTCATTGTACCTCTGAGGAAGAAGCAACAGATGTTCGGAAGTTTGGGATAGTAGCACCTACAGTTACTTTACCATTAGGGGTTGAATTAGTCACTCAGCAAGTAAATGCTAAAACAAAACTTCGTGCTGTTTATGGTATTTCTCTGGAAACGCCTGTGGTTTTGTTTCTGTCTCGCCTGCATTACAAGAAACGTCCGGACCTCTTAATTGAAGCACTCCATCAACTTAAGAGTCAATCCCATAACTTTTACTTGATGATGGCAGGTTCTGGAGACACTTCCTATGTTCAGGAGTTGAAAAATTTAGCAAACAATCTTGGTTTGGGCGATCGCACTTGTTTTCCAGGGTTTGTTACGGGTGAAGATAAACAGTTATTACTGCAAGGATCGGATATTTTTGTTCTTCCTTCGTTTTCCGATAATTTTGGAATTGCTGTAGCTGAAGCAATGGCAGCAAAATTACCTGTAATTGTCACCCCAGAAGTGCAAATTGCCTCCGGAATTGTGGCTGCGGAAGCTGGATTAATTATAGAAGGGGAAGTAGAAGCGTTAGCAAGGGCGATCGCCAAATTACTCTCCAGTCCCGATTATCGTCGTCAGTTAGGAGAAAATGCTGCGAGAGTGGCGAATCAGCACTATTGTTGGCAGACGATCGCCCAAAACCTCACTTTTATCTATAGCTCCATTATACAACAAAAACCTCTCCCTCTCAACCTCAATAGACATCTCCGAAAATGAAACCCTTGCCAGCTATGGGTTTCAAGCTCAATATTGCATTCTCACATATGTTACACGCGCTAAAGAGTTTGATAGACATTTAAAAAACCCTTGCCAGCTATGGGTTTCAAGCTCAATATTCTATTCTCACATATGTTACTTATACGACAACATCGGGGTCGCGGGGCTGTCACGTACCACAGATAACCGGTAATGGCTAGCCCGACAACCGGCTATATAATATTGAACCGCTCGCCAATCAACCCATGTCCTACTCTCAACGCCTCCTTCAGCAAGGAAATAGTCTGACTCGTCTGGCCCATCGATCGCGCTTTAGTGTTGTGCTAGATGCCATTGACAGCAAGCGCTAGACCAAGGCCCTAGATTTCGGATGCGGTGACGGGTGGCTACTCAGATCCGCTTACGATCGGGGAATTATCACTTCGGGAATAGACGTATATTTGGCTCCAAACATGATATCAGAAGCCCAAGCCAATTTTGCGGATGCACCAGGTTTCCTATTTTGCCAGCCTCAGGAAATATCTGAAAAAGTATTACCCCAAAGTTGCGATCTGATTTTTGGCACTGAAACCCTGGAACATGTGGAAAATCATGAAAAAGTCCTAGTAGGGCATAATTGCTAAAACCAGGAAAAAATGCTACCGTTTATCCTGAAATAACAACTTTGCACCGATTGGGTTAATGGAACGACAACGATATATCGTGCGACTGAGTTCCCAGGAGCGGCAGGAACTGGAAAACATCGTCAAGAAAGGTCAGGGCGGTGCTTTCAAGATACGACATGCGCAAATATTGCTGCATAGCGATGTAAACGTCCAATGCAAGTCTGTAGAGGAGATGGCGTCCATGCTGCATTGCAATAAGAATACGGTGTCTGAAGTGCGCAAACGGTTGGTGGAAAAGGGCTTCGCCGCAGCGCTGGAAAGAAAGAAGCGTTCTACACCACCCAAACCACGACTTTTTGATGGCGAAGCCGAAGCACGGCTGATCGCCCTGGCCTGCAGCACACCGCCGGAAGGCCGGCTGCGTCCATAGATCCCAACCAGCAGTTCGAGCAGCAGTTAAAGGAGATCGTGACTTTGGTTCGCGACCAACAGACGCACGTGTTTGTGCTGTTCACTCCCAATCGCGCTGATTTATTGCCGAGCTATCAGGTGCCGGCATACAAGGCTGAGTTTTTCGATCGCCTCTCGGACTGGCAGGTTCCGGTCGTGGATAGCCATGCTGTTTGGTCAACGGAGCCCACAGGTACAGTGGAAACCTATTTTAGAGACATAGTACATCTTTCGGAGACTGGCAATCAAGCGGTAGCTGACTTGCTATATCGGCAACTTTGCTCCTCAAAGCAGTTGCCAGCAAGTATGCCATGATTTTCCATGACTGCCAGTGTTTACTGGAATTGGACTCAGGCTCTTTGAAGTTAAATATTGTCAGCCTGATGTGATTCCTGATATCGTTTATCTAGGTTTTTGACCCGATTTTCGGTTTGATGAGGCATCATAGATAAAAGTGGTCAGATCCACCATCCGGCGCATAAAGCATATTGTTGAAGGCTGATTGCTGAATTTTATTATAAAGGAGGAACAATAAGTTGCACCAGTCCTTTACTCAGCACCCTGACTTGATGATGACCGAAAACGGAAAGCTGCCAACTCGTTGTCCGATCGGATTGTCAATTATAACCCAATTCTATCCGCCTGACTACGCGGCGACTGGGCAACTGATTGAAGAGTTGGCGACTAATTTGGGACATCAAGGCATGCAAGTTCAGATTTTTACTGGGCAACCGGGTTACGCTTTCGGTCAAAGTTATGCTCCTCCGATTGAACGATCGGAAAAACTCTTGGTGAGGCGATCGCGAGCGACCCTGGTTTTGTCCGATCGCATTCGCGGCAAGGCTCTCAACGGTATTTTATTTTGTTTACGGGCGGGATTACATCTGTTGAAAACTGCTAGTCGTGGTGATATTTTACTATTAACAACTGCGCCCCCTTTCTTACCAATACTGGGATATTTGGCTAATTTATGTTTTGGTCTGCCTTACGTTTGTTTACTCTACGATCTATATCCTGATGTTGCCGTACAGCTTAAAGTAAGTAGTTAGACAAAAATAATTGCACATAGCCATGGGCGACATGCTCCGGATATGGAGACTAGCGCGAGAGAGTGTGTGAAATTAATTTTGTCCATGTACTTAGTACCCCCTAATAATTTTCTAGTTCTGCTGTGGAATTTTATTAACTCTCAGATATGTAAAAAAGCTCAGGCAATTATTGTTCTCAGCTCTACTATGAAGGATAGAGTAGTGGAAAAATGCCCAGATATTGCTAACAAAATTTATGTGATTCATAGCTGGGCTAATCATAAGGAGATCGTCCCCATTCCCAAGCAACACAATTGGTTTGCCCATCGATACAATTTGGTTGATAAATTTACCGTACTCTATTCTGGTAACATGGGTCGCTGTCACGATATCGATACCATATTAGAGGCAGCATGGCAACTAAAAGATGAACCTATTCGGTTTGTTTTTATCGGCGATGGAGCTAAACGAGCGACTGTCAAGGAACAGATAAGGCAGTTAGGGTTGCATAATTGCCTCTTCTTAGATTACCAGGATAAGCAGTGCCTTCCTTACTCGCTAACGTCCTGTGACCTTTCTTTAGTGAGCATTATTCCTGGGATGGAAGGTTTGGTGGCTCCGAGCAAGCTTTATGGTATTTTAGCTGCTGGCCGTCCTGTTGCGGCGATCTGCGAACCCCATTCTTATTTACGCGATCTGATCGCTGATGCTAACTGCGGTGAGGCTTTCGATAATGGGGAGGGGTCGGATTTGGCTGATTTTATTCGACGCTTGGCTTCGGACTCCCAACTGACAGATATCCTGGGCCGGAATGGTCGCAGTTACCTCCAGTCAAATTTTACTGCTCAGATTATTGCTCAAAAATATTGGCGGGTTTATCGGGTGCATCCCAATTTGGCAATGAGCCAAAATACTTCATTGTTAAACTGTCACTAATAGACCCTTGGTCTGTCAAGGAAATGATGACGGATAAGAGAAGGGAAGGCTCGGACCAATTTGGCAATGAGCCAAAATACTTCATTGTTAAACTGTCACTAATAGACTCTTGGTATGTCAAGGAAATGATGACGGATAAGAGAAGGGAAGGCTCGGAAGCGGTTATCTCCGTAAAATTCGTCAATTTTATCTTGACAGACCACGAGATGATGAGAATGTCAAGATTGACTCACCTTGAGAATACTCCATTGAGATAAGCACGCTCCGGGCCCCCTACGCTGCGAGATGCCGCAGAACTTGGGGAACATTGGCAGCTTTCCACTGCGCTCCTGAGAGCTTCACCCGTGCCGCAACCTGCTTAATCGTTGATTCCACCTCTCCCGAACCGATTGAAATTCCCTCGGCTTGGTAATAGCCATAGTTCACAATGCGGTGACGATGCTTAGTAACATAGGCCCTGAAGTTATCAACCCGTGGATGCTCCCAGTCGTCAAATTCTTTGAGGGCTGCATCTACCTTGCCTGACCATAGGAGAGCTTTCACTCGTGCCAGTCTAGAGCTGGACCCACCGACTTGCTCGAGGTTTTCCATCAAGTGATACCAATCGAGGATTTCCAGACGGAAGATGGTTGGGCCAATCTCGGCAAACAAATTCCAAACGCCATCATGACCGTCTCCGATACTCACAAGTGGATTCGCCAAGGGCTGCTGGTTGACCCATTTGACCAGTCCTGCATTGTCCCGAAAGAAGGCCGCTACCCCGAGGTCATGTAGATTAACGCCCTTGTAATCGCGCCACTCACAGGGTCTCCCTTGCGGGGTCCGTAAGCGTACTTTCCCCCCATCAATGCTCATTTCCTCAACAACTTCCTTGACAGTCGGCAACTTCAACTCATGGGCGAGCACTTTCGGTTCTTGAGGGCTGATTTCGGAAACAGCTTTTTTAGCCGTCGGCAACTCAAACTCCTGAGGGGGCAGTTTCGGTCCTTGAGGGCCCGTTGAGGAAACGGCTTCTTTAGCTGTGGGCAACTCAAACTCCTGAAGGGGCAGTTTCGGTTCTTGAGCGCTCGTTGAGGAAACGGCTTCTTTAACTGTCAGTAATTCAAACTCATAACGTTGCACCAGTCGTTGCTGAGTTCCCCGGGAAACGCTCATCCCCGTGAGCTGCTTAAGATCTTCCGAGGCGTGCTCATAAGAAGAGTTCGCACTCAGTAACAAGCAACATTTTTCCAGATAGGGACTCCACTGGCTATAGGCTCTCACATCAAAATAAGTCGCTTGCTTCTCCGTGATGAGGAGCTGGCCCAAAATGCTGTTTAAGATTCGGGTTCGCCCTGCGGTGGTGCCACTGGTGCTTTCGATAAAAAAAGGGCAATCTCTGGACTGACGTATTGAAGCAACTGCCCACGGACTGTAGCTTCGAGTCCTGAGAGTGTTTTCAATTGCTCTGGAACAGTCCCTTGGGCCTCCTCATACAACAAGGCGGCTATTCCCAAAGCATAGGTTTTAATTTGAGCTAAATTTTCAGGATTCATAGTTTTAGAGGGAGCGTTTACCGACTGTCTCAGCTTAACACCATCTCGGAACCCGTTCGACTAAGCATTTCTACTCATTGCGAAACTGGGATGCACCCGGTTTTGAACGCTAGCTATTTGTCTAAAGTCCTCCTACATTGGTAGATTGTCGAGGGTGCATCTCAGTTTTGCTTCTCGATCAATTGAAAATTGAAAATTGCTCCATTTTCTCTTCTCTATTCGCAATTACTCCCTTAACATTCGCAATTACCCCGACAAAAGTGAGATGCTCCCATTGAGAATTGAGCTATTTTCCATTCGCCTCCATTCGCAATTAGCAGTATTTAATGCTAAAAAGCAAAAGTGAGATGCTCCCGAGCTATTTTCCATTCGCCTCCATTCGCAATTAGCAGTATTTACAGCGGTTTTCAAGTTTATAGACTACAGGAGGATATGTGCAAATGTGTTTAATTTTACAACAATATTTTCGGGAAAGCTGTGCATACCTGCTCAATTATGTAGGTTGTAAATGGCAATTATAGCGCTTTACGGACTACATTGGAGCCTTTTATTTAACCATTGAATAATTGATAACAGCTTGAGATGCACGACTGCTTACCCTTAAGCATCGTGGTTGTAAGTTCTGGTAAGATATCTAAACTTTACTTAGTCAAATTTGAGCGCAGCTTTTTTTCCACAAATGAGCGTGCGTCGCTATTAACTAAAGTAGCAGCAGTGAGTAAACCAATGTTGCAAATGCTCGGCAGTTATCATGTCAATACCTTTGGAAATAGCTGCTTCTATTTCTTCGCGAGTTTGAGGCTTGATTTTTTTTAACAAAGATTTCAGTTGTGACCACCAATTTTCTATGGGATTAAAATCCGGCGAATAAGCTGATAAATATACTAGCTTTGCTCCTACAGACTCGATAGCTTCTTTGACACCCTTAGCATAGTGAGCTGGTAAGTTGTCAGCAACAACACAAGCTCCTTCCCAGAGCTGAGGCACTAACATTTCTTTGACAAAACCGAGAAATACATTGCCATTAGTTCCACCATCAAAAGTCATAACAGTTTTTCAAAACTAATTGCTCCAATTAAAGTAAGGATATTACCATGAGGATAAGGAGCAACTCCATAGGCTCTTTTACCTCGTTCCGAACGAGCATAACTTTGTGTTATTCCCAACTGGATTCCTGTTTCATCTACAAAAACTAAATTTTTGAAATCGAAGGAAATAATTTTCTGCCAATATTCAACTCTGTTTAGTTGTATTTCATCGGTTTGGGCTTTGGGAGCATATGTAGTTTTCTTTTTGCGTGTGATATTGTGTTTTTTCAAGAACCGACGTAGCAACACTCACTCTTAAAAGAGTGTCTTTTTCTAGACGTTCGCAAAGCTGAGATAAAGTAAGATCGTTACATTCTTCAAGATATTTAAATATCAGCTCTTTATAAGAATCAAGTTTAGGTTTAGGACCACCACCTATAGGTAGGTGAGCAAGCCTACCGAAGTTAAAAAATTGTTTGATAATTCTGTAAACAGAACTTAAACAAATGTTAAATCTCCGAGCTATTTGACGGAAAGTTCCTTCCCCATTGATATAAGCAGAAACTATTTTTTGACGCCGGTCCATAGAATAAGGCTTCATAAATTTGACTTGTAAATTTGACATTTTTATCATATTGTATCATCGCTAATGCCCACAAATTATTTATAACCGACCCCAAAACATACATACTTGCATTTTTTCAGGTTTTCGATCGCAGATTTGAACCGGTCCTGTAGCAACACTATTTACAAGATTCTATTAAAGACAACCCTGAGTTGTTGCAATTGTTGCATGTTGCATTCGATACTTTAAATATATTTGTTGACATTGAAGCCTGTAGTCTATAAACTTGAAAACCGCTGTAATGCCAAAAAGTAAAAGTGAGATGCTCCCGATTGTCGATCGCAAATGAGGACTGTCAGCTAGCTGCTTATTACCGGTTAGAACTATAGTACCGATAACGATAATAGTAATCCAATCCGCCTGTCTGTCCTTTAACACCGTTGGCAATCATTCCTAAAACTGAAACGTCGGAGATTTTCAGGTTATCTAATACTTGGTTCAGCTCGGAACGACCGGTTTTATCCATTCCTATCACCATAACCATGCCATCGGCACAGGTAGCTAGTATGCTGCTGTCTGCTAATCCGAGACAGGGTGGGGTGTCGTAGATGATTAACTCGAAGGCGTTTTGGAATTGATCGACTAAGTTTTCCATCTTTCTCGACGAGAGGATCTTGATCGGGTCTGGCGGGTTCTGACCTGCTGTGAGTACAAACAGGTTTTCGTCGAAGGGCGATCGCTGAATTACTTCATTTGGGTCTATATCTGTGGTAATCACATTACTCAGACCCCGCATATTCGGTAAGCCCATCCTCTCATGTATTTGAGGATTACGCATGTCTGAGTCTACCAACAATACCCGCTGACCCATTGCTGCAGCCGATCGGGCTATAAACAGGGCTACTGTGGATTTCCCTTCTGCTGGTAAACAGGAGCTGATTACTAAGGAGCGGATGGGTGTATCTGAACTGAGAAAGCGAATGTTGGTATACAGTGTGCGGAATGCTTCTAAAAATGGTGATGAACCGTAATTATACTTCCTGTTTACATTGGTTAATCGAGTCTGTTCTCCAACCGATCGGGTAATAACGCTGCCATTGCCAATTTGCAAATTCTGGGGATTTGCTTCATAGTCGCCACATAGGTATTTGGTGAATTCTTTGAGTCGCCGCTTGAATGGGATCGTCCCCAAAAGTGGCAGTCCTGTCAGTTCTTTAATTTCGTTAATAGAGTGGAAGGTGTTGTCCAGTTGCTCTGACAGCAATGCCGCTCCTATCCCCAATAGCAACCCCGCGATCGCGCCTAGGGCGATGTTCCTGGGTATATTCGGCGATATCGCTCCTGTTGGCAGGAGCGGATCGCTAATCACTTGCCAGGATATTGCTTTCTGAGCCGCTTCTATCTGCAAGGTTTCTCTGGTTGCAAGGAATCGATCCAGACTGTTATTGGCGAATTCTAGTTTTCGCTGTAAATCTCTGTACTGTCGTGCCAAGGCCGGAATAAGGCTAAATTCTTCCTTGAGACTTTTGTCTACCTGCTCTAGGGCACCTAAGCGCACCTGCAACACTTGCAACTGGTTCGTTGTTTGCACCAATTGCTTGCTCAGTTCTACCGCAATCGGTGCCAGATTCCCAGTCGTCCAGTACGACTGCTGAGGTCCCAGAATGCGTTCAGATTCCCTATTTATCAGCGGTAACAACCTTTCTCGCTTCTCTAGCAGCACTTCTATATTGGGGCTATCTGGCTGAAATCGCACTGATTCGGCGGCTATCTCTGTTTCGATTTCTAGCAACTGGTTGAGTAAGCTCTGATAGCGCCCAGACTCACTCAGGGCTGAGGCTGCGAATGCTTCTGCTGGACTAGAGCCCAACTGTCTTTGCAGTATTACGTAAAGCGACTGGGTCTCTGCCAGTTGAGTTTGTGCTTCCTTTTGCTGTTGGTTAATGGCCGCGATCAGACCAGATAACGAGTTGCCACGTGTCTCTGGATCTATCAGGCTATATCGCTTTCTAAACTCCTCTAGTTCAATTTGCAGCCTATCGACCCGTTCTTCTAAGATTGGCAGCTGCTCTTCGACAAATTCCACTACCCTTTTGAGGTTTTCCTGTTGCAGATATATTCCATAGTCTACATACCGTTCTAGCAATTTATCCAATACTAACTTGATTTTTTGCGGGTCTGAATCTTGGTAGCTGATGTTTAATATTTTTGTCAGCCGGCCAACTGCATCCTCCCCTTGCGCTATTGATAGCTTACTTACTAGTTCCTCATAGCTAATTTCTGGGTATGTCTCCTGCAAGGAAGATACTACGGACTCTAACAGCTTCGGAGAGCGCAGCACTTCTATCTGGGTGGCGTAGTCAAAGCCTGGTGGAAACCCCAAGCTCAACAAATCTCTTGAGGTATTGTCTTCGGATATGGGTTCCACCAGCATGCGAAAATTCGCCTGGTACTCTGGGGGGCTAGTCCAAGTCCACCAACCGATGCCACCAGTGACCACAGATGCTACACCCACAAGTACCAACCCCTGTCTCCGGATAATGCTCAGTATCTGTTTCGGGTCGAACTCTTCATTTTTCTCCAGAACCTGAGTCGGGTATAAACTCAGGTTCGTCGGCTTATGCCCATTGCGTTGACTTATTTTCTGGGTCGTTCCAACTTGCATGATTTATATCTATTTGTTTACAGTCTTTTTCCAACAAATCTCTGACCTTGTCAAATCCGCCCTTCACGCTGTTATGTCATCTAATCGAACAAGTCATCTATCCTTCTGGGTATCGCGAAAATACCCACCAACGTACCCAATATATTAAATATTGGGTTGACAGCATCTGCAATTTTTCTCGTCCCAGACTTCTTGACTACGATGGTGTCGTTGTTGCGTAAGGCGGGATTGTTTTCTTCATTTAGATCCTGACTAAAATCTACGGGCAATGTCTGTCTGGAAACCGTACCGTTCGGGTTGAGGCGAATTAGTTCGACAACCCCTTTTTGTGCATCGCTATTAAAGCCTCCTGCTGCCAGTAGCGCCTGGGTTAGTGGTGTATTCGGCTGCACCTGGACTGCCCCTGGTCGAATTGCTTCTCCGACGATATTGACGGTTATATTCTTTGGTGAGAAGCTTGCAGATGCCAGTTCTGTTACTTCATCTGGACTCATTTCTTTTGCCCTGGCGACTACTATCGTGTCTCCTTCTTGCAAGGGCAAATCCTGCCGCAGGTCTCCTGTCTGTAATAGATTCCAGAAATTGACTTCCACCAGCTGCTCCGAGCCTGATTTTGTTCGTCTGCGCACGAGGATGTTGCGAATATCCGCTTCTTGGGTGAGCCCTCCCGCTGCTTGAATGCCTTGAGTGACGGTTGCTGCGTTGGTGCTTTGACTGTTGCTAAGGGTATAGGGACCGGGACGCTTTATTTCTCCTACGACCGCTATGTTCAGGGCACGACCGGTGTTTGTGGCAAAGCTTGCTGCTGCCAGTTGGGGGGTCTCATCCAGGTTGACGCTGGCGATCGTGGGTATTAATATGCTGTCTCCGTCTCGCAGTGTTATGTCTTGGCTTAAGTCTGCCCTCTGCAACAGTTGCCACAGATCTACTGTGATTATTTCAGCAGACTTCAAAGAAGATTGCACTTCCCCGGTATATGGTCGGGTACGTCGTACCTGAATGCGACGTATATCCGCCGACTGCGTAATCCCCCCTGCCAGTTCGATCGCGCCCGTTACTGTTGGTATGTTAACACTTTGGTTTCTGTTTAAGTCTACTGAGTACGAACCTGGCCGGTTTACTTCTCCCGCGATCGCAATTTTGAGCGGACGCACTCTTAGCAGACTGATGGTGATTATTGGACGCCGCAGAAACCGGCCCATCGCCGATGCTATCTCCTCTGATGCTTGGTAGATGGTCATTCCCTGTAGTCTTATTGTGCCTACCATCGGCATATTTACTGTGCCGTCTGACAATAGCATATACTCGCCACTGTACTCGGGAACGTTAAATATATCTATCCGGAGGCTATCGCCTGGTCCCAGAATATAGCCTGACTCCCCCTGGACTGGAACCGGTGCTGGCGGGGCCACTGTCGCGGTTGGTCAACTTTGTGAGTTATCTCTTTGCACCGGTAGGTCGTCTCTGCTATTTGGGGATGTCAGGGTTTGGGCTATTGCTGTTGATGGCCAATATGTTATTGCCATCACTCCCGATAGTGCTATTGCTCCCACCTTACGCCCCATCCTTTCTGGCCACAGCGGTTGGTGCTTCCACTGGTGATTGCCTGAACCTATACTCATCTTTTTTTCCTCTTTTCCATATCCCTAGGCTATCTTAATTGGCGATCGCCTCTGGTAACTTGCGCCTCCGCGAACCTTATTTTACTACAACTTCAATCTCCTCTCCTCTCTTTTCGGAGCCATCTGCTGCCGTTCCTACCCTGCTTGCCTCCTTCACTGCCTAATTTTTCTTTAATTAACTCAAGTTGCGACCTCTAAAAATTTCCACGTCCCAGACAGCCATTTTTGGTAAATTTCTCCGCAAAAATGCCATTTTGGGGTAAATCACAAGGCAATTTTGGCCAATTTGGGCTAATTTTGGTTTTGAGGTTTTATAGGTAGCAACTTAGGTTAATTACCTATCTAACCACCTACACTGCTGCCGGTCAACTACTCCCTGCCCCTTCACTGCACCTTAAGCACGTCAGCGCCTTGTAAGTCGTGGGCTTGGCCAGGGGTAAGATGAAATCCTGTGGGATTGCCCAAGGCATCGCCAGTGGCATGAATCTTTGTCGATAGTCCCCCTTTACTACGGCCTATGGCTTGGGTTTCGCACGTATCGAGTCGGGTGTTTTTTTTTGCACCCGCACGGTGTTGATCGGCACGCACGATGGTGGCATCAATCGCGGCGTCTTCGTTATCGGCGTCTGATCACGTAGTGTGGCAGCAGCCCATAGCGCATGACAGCGCTATGGGCTGCTGCCATGGCCAAGACATCGAATACCGGCTTCCAAACTCCCTTTTCAGACCAACGGGTATCAACGAATAATCTATTGTTCTTGGCCTCCGCGCCTGGGTCACCCTCTTTACCAGGTCAAAGGTGTTCGATCCGTTCCCACTGGTCGTCTCGCAAGCTATAGCGTCTCATATCATGCCCTCTTGATTATTATTGCTGGATAAGGACTCCATACCGTATCCATCTACTTCTGTCAAGCAATTTGATTGATGACACACCCTAATTGTACCAGGGAGTAAATCAACTCGATCTCGGAGTTGCTTCCGTGGAAATCTGGCGAAAATACTCCCGCTGCCTAACCTCGCGCCCAGACTCTAGACGATGTGCTACTAGACAACGCCAAGGTTTTGGTCCTCTTGCTGACCGCTCAAAGTACATACTACATTTTGCGGTACAATGTAGTATATGGATTACGGATATGTTGTGATGAAAGCGAACATAGAAGCTCATATCCGTATAAATAAATATAACTCACGTTTGCGAAATTGTCAGATATAGTACGTATTACAAAAAGTATGGCAATTGTAATCTGACCGATAAATTACTTATTACAAGATATGTTACAACTTGTCGTGCGGAAAGTGGGATAGATATGTTTTTTATCTTGTTGGCTTCTTTTTGGACTAACTTTCTCAAGCGACTAGCGCCATCATTGATATCGAAAGGGAACTTCCTCTCGATTAATTGGGTGATTCCTGGTAAGCTAGCTGTCGGACCATTGCCCCAACCGGGTGACTCGGCCCAACTGGCGGCGGCTGATATTCAGGTTGTACTCTCTCTATGTGCTGAGCAAGAAGGTGCCTTACCTGAAGATGTCAGGAGCAATTTTCAGTGTTTGCACTGGTTTATTCCAGACAGTCATTACGATATTGAACTCAAAGTTGGCGATCTGGCACGGGCGGTGGAACTGGTCCACCAGACGAGATCTAACCAATTGCCCATTTATGTCCATTGTTTGGCTGGTATGCAGCGATCGCCTACTGTCTGTATCGCTTACCTCATGCGCTACCATAAACTGGAACTCTGGGAAGCTGTTAACTGGCTCAAGCAAGTAGACCCCGCTTCTTCCCCGACTGAATATCAACTGCGGGTGGTGCGGGAATTTATCTCACAGGAGGCTGACTAACCATGAAACGCGATCGCATTATACCAGGTCCGGGTCAAGAATCTGTCTGGGATTACCCGCGCCCTCCCCGCTTGGAAGATTCTAACAAGCATATCCAAGTCATCTTCAATGGCGTGACTATTGCCGATACCCGCAAGGCTAAACGGGTATTGGAAACTAGCCATCCTCCAACATACTACATTCCACCGGAAGATGTCAAGCTGGAGTATCTAACCTCGACGCCCAAGACATCATTTTGCGAGTGGAAAGGACCTGCCGGTTACTACACGATCGCTGTCGGGGAGAAACAGGCGGCCAATGGGGCCTGGGATTATCCTAACCCGACGCCCTCCTTTGAAGGAATCAAGGATTATTTGGCTTTTTACGCGCAAATGATGGACGCTTGCTATGTTGATGGGGAACTGGTGCAGGCGCAAGCTGGTGATTTCTACGGGGGTTGGCGCACTAGCGATATTGTCGGTCCCTTTAAGGGTGGACCTGGCACTTGGGGATGGTAGTCAATTCAAAATTATTGCATAGCTATCCTGCGTCCGCATATTTTGGTCATCTCTTACTTGGGTTAAAACACATGGTAACACAGCTTAAAATTGATGAAAAACTACTCGATAAAGCCCTGGCTTTGAGCAACCATTCGACAGTAAATTTGTTGATAGAAGAGGCTTTGCTGGAATACATACAACGTCGCGAACAACTGAAAGTGTTGGATTTATTTGGTACTATCGACTATGAAGAAGATTATGATTATAAGGAACAAAGAAAAGTAAGATGAAGGTTATTATTGACACTTCCGTTTGGTCGCTTACTTTGCGGCGCAACGCACCAACAGATGAGATTGCTAAAGTTAACCTGTTGCGCGATTTGATTGCAGATGGACGAGTCGTTTTATTGGGTGCAATTCGTCAGGAAGTGCTTTCAGGGATTCGCTACCCGGAACAGTTCGCACGATTACGAGACTATCTTCGTGCTTTTCCAGACCTAGAATTAACCACTGAAGACTACGAACTAGCGGCAGAATTTTTCAACACCTGTCGCCGCAATGGTATTCAAGGTTCAAATACTGATTTTTTAATCTGTGCGGTGGCTCATAATCGCGGCTATAGTATTTTCACAATGGATAAAGATTTTGAAAATTTCCAATCGTATATTCCGGTGACCTTGCATTAAGTTGAGAATAGCTTAAACTTGTTGGATAATTTACTGAATTATTTCCGATAATCTGGCATTAATAATTTACCGGTAACCCAGAAACATATGACAACTAACGTTGAACTTAACGAAGAATTGGTTAAAGAAGCATTTCGCTTAACCAAATTAAATACAGAAAAAGAACTGATTGAATTTGCTTTGCAAGAACTTATCCGCACCCGCAAAAAGCGGAATCTACTGGATTTAAGCGGACAAATTCAATTTACTAGCAACTACGATTACAAAGCTTTGCGGGAAACCAGAAAGGTTTTTGATTAATACATCAGTCTGGATAGATATTTTTCGCGATCGGACGGGTGTATTAAGTCAATCACTTGAAGAAATAATCAATGACGAAAGGATTTTTATGAGATGAAACGCAGAGAATTTCTGTTTCACTGGGTCTCAATACTTCCAATGCTGCCCTGTGTTGAGGTGCTTTAGTATTGACAAGGTAGGCGAGAAGGTTGGTGTCGAGATACATTCGTTTAGGTTCTGTTGCCATAGAGCGTGCTACGATTAAAGGGTTGGAGGATTTCGCTTTCAAAAAATAACGGAGTTGGATCGAATGAGGATATTTCCGACTCTGTTAATGGGTGCTGATGTCTATTGAGAGCGCGAAATGTCTCTATCATCTCATAAATCTGTAAGATTTGTTCGGGAGTGAGTCCGGTAAAATCAATGGTTTGAGTCATAAGGGGTTACGATTAAGTAGGGTTTGCTAATTCAGGCTGCTAGTCCGTCATTCAACAGTTAATCAATTAATAGAAGAGGCTTTGCGCGAATACATTCAATGTCGCCAACAACTGAAACTGTTGGACTTGTTTGGTACTATAGACTATGAATAATATTATGATTATAAGCAACAAAGACAAGTAATATGAATGTGATTGTTGACCATGAGAGAATGAAATTAACCAAAAAACAATGAATGACAGTTCTCTCGCCATTATAAATATCGGCACTAAACCCAATTCATAAATTAAGGAAAAGATCTGTAAATTGATTTTCGGTGCAGGATTCTGACGAAATAGACTACACCATCATTAACTTTAATACCTATTCTGTAATCTCCCACTCTAATGCGATAGCAATATGCCTCGCCTTTTATTTTTTTAACATTGCTAACTTCACTTAAGTTTTCCGAACGTTCAACTTGTTCGATAATTTCCTGAATTCTTTCATACAATTGAGCATCAAGAATTTTAAGCAAATCTTTTTCAAAGCTTTTTCTAAACTCAACGTTCATGGTTGTCTCTTAAGAATTTGGAATATTTGCTCGCGGCTGACTATTTCAGTATTTTCACCTTCTTGAATCGCATTTTTCATCCATATATCTTCTAGGGCTTCTGTTAAAACTTCGGAAAACTCTTCTTTTTGTTCTTGCAGTAACTCAAGAATTGCTGCTTTGAGCAATTCTTTCAGTTGGGTTTCGCCTATTGCTGCTTTGAGCAATTCTGTTAGTTGGGTTGGGTTTAGGGTAATTTCAGCCATCGCAAGTTTGCTGTAATTGATTACCTACATTATAGCGCAAAAAATCGGGATGGGCATCATCATCAGTTGGTGTTTCTATTTTAACCGGAGATCGAAGGGGGTGTGGTCAAAAACAGTTGGTACGGGGAGATCCTCGCGGGGTGCAGGGCGAAGCATTCGGAGAGAACATCTGTTTCTTTATGTCATAATTTGCGCAAGAATGCCAGTCGCCCCTACAGGAGGATCCGACGGCTGGGAGGCCATATTAGATCGACGGGTTTTGACCACACCCGATCGAAGGGATTAAACTTCTAAAATTGTGCGTTGCAGCCAAGTCAGGATAGATTTGATTAGGTAGCAGGGCTGTTTCGTTCTACTTTCTGGGGATGACAAGGCGTCAATGGACCGGTCATAGCCCATTGCCTCCTGGATTTTCGCCAGCGATGCCGTAAAGGACGAGTTGCCCTTGTCGGTGGTGCGGCGCTTTGTATGAAAAAAGCTGCCCGAGATAGGGAGGAGTTAGGAGAGTTGGGCGAGGTTGACGGTTGCAGCGCGATCGGGCCAGAATTAGATAATTGAATTAACTATTGACTATGACAACAACTAATGTTGAAATTAATGAAGAATTGGTTCGAGAAGGATTGCGCTCTTCAAGACAGAAAAAGAATTGATTGAATTTGCTTTGCAAGAACTGATCCGCACCCGCAAAAAGCGGAATCTACTGGATTTAAGCGGACAAATTAAATTTGCCAGCAACTACGATTACAAATATTTGCGGTATAATCAATAGGAGGCTAGATCGTGCAACAGGTTGACATCACTGAGGCTCAAGTCCGAATTAGTCAGCTTCTTCAATTCGCTCTGAGGGGTGAGGAAATTATCATCACCCGTGACAATCAACCCATCCTTAAACTGATTCAATTCGGGTCTCCGGCCAAACGGCGGCAACGAGGAAGTGCCAAAGGACAGATCCAGATGGCTCCCGACTTTGATGAGCCACTAGAAGATTTTCGAGAATATATGGAATGAAAATACTCATCGATACCCATGCTTTTTTGTGGTTTATCAACGATCATCCCAATCTGAGCAACAATGCTGCCGAGCTATTGGAATCTGATATTGATATATTGCTCAGTATTGCTAGCTTGTAGGAAATTGCCATCAAGGTCAATCTCAAAAAATTGACCCTGCCTGATGCCTATGAAACATTTATTCCCAAACAACTGACCCTGAACAGCATTGAAGTTCTGCCAGTTACAATTGAGCATCTCACTGTTGTGGCAAAACTGCCTTTGCATCACCGCGATCCGTTCGATCGACTACTCATCGCACAGGCGATCGCAGAAAACATGGAAATCATTAGTGCAGATCCGAAATTTGATAGTTATGGAATTAATCGACGCTGGTGACTCACTGACGGCGGGCGATCGGGTAGCTAAAGAAACCGGGTTTCTGAACAAATCTGGCGGTTTTGATGCCAAACTTATCGCAGAAACTCGGTTTCTGACCTTGGGGCGATCGCACGGGTGGATCGCGTCAATATATTGAAGAAATAATCAATTTAGAAACTTATCTCCAAGAACAAAGCTACATGGAATCAACAAAATTATAGCATTGAGGTAGACTATGCCAGTCATCGAAACCCTAAACCGCAATATCGAACTTCAGATCGCCCAAATTCAAGACTTTTGCCAACGTTGGCACATCACCGAATTTGCCCTCTTTGGCTCGGTTTTACGGGACGACTTTCGCCCCGATAGCGACATTGACATATTGGTTCGCTTCTCACCGAGTTTTCGGCGGGGTCTGGAGGAAACCTTGCAAATGCGACAAGAACTGCAAACCCTCTTTAATCGCAAGGTGGACTTGATTGAGAAAACTGCCATAGAACGGAGCGAAAACTGGTTACGCCGCAAAAATATCCTCGAATCTGCTCAGGCGATCTATAGTGATTCTCAGATAGATGCGATCGGCTCTCAGATTGATGAGGTCCGGTAAATTACCGACAGCCTTTCGGATCTTGGCGCAATTTCCCCATAGAATAGACTATATCGAGAGAAATGTTTATGCCGCGTGACCTTGAATCGCTGATTGATATTGAACGAGCCGCCCAGCGTATCCTTCGCTTTAGCAATGGTGTTGAGCGCACGGATCTGATCGCAAATGATGAGAAAATTTCCGCCATTCTTTATCAAATTACGATTATTGGAGAAGCAACCAAGCGCCTCTCTATGCAATTACGTGAGAACCACCCAGAAATTCCCTGGCGCAATCTAGCAGGAATGCGCGATATCATTGTCCACGAATACGACCAAGTTGATTTTGATATTGTCTGGGACGTAATCCAGAATCAACTGCCTCAACTACTGGTACATCTGCAACCGCTATTGATAAATCCCGAAGATCCACCGCCACCATTATCATAAAAAATTTCTCCAACATATCAAAATTAACGAACGCCACCTCAATATTTCGGTGTTGAGGGAAAAGTTATTGCACAAACCGGGTAGGGAGCATTGGGGCGATCGCGCATTAGGGGCGATCTGGTAGCTAAAGAAACCTGGTTTCTGAACTTGAGGTTCTGATGCCAAACTCATTGGAGAAACCCGGTTTCTGACATTGGCGCGATCGCCTAGCTAAAGAAACCGGGTTTCTGAACTGTTGTAAGCTTTTGAAAAACAAGGATTTTCTTTACCAATTCATAAGTCCATCTATTCTAGAGCGAAGGTTGAAAGTAGCCCTGTCACAAGCATTAAAACAAATAACATCAACCCGAACGTTCTCACCATTACGATCGCAGACAACGTTAAAAATGACGTTATTTCCTTTTCTAAAGCGCCACGAATTTCCATCAGGAAGAGTTTGGATTTCTCCTTGCTCTACCAACCATTTCATTGTCTGTACAGCTTTCTGCGCACAACTGTCCTGGTTTGTAGTACTCACTCTATTCCAACCTGTGCTACCTCCGTTTCCTGTTAGTGCATGTACTTCTTTAGGTGCAGAACCAACTATTAAGGCCAAAGCTGTAAAACCAACCAACAGTTTGCTTGTGATTGTCTTGACAATTTTCATTTTCATTTAACCTTTTGAAACTTACGTACTGATTATTTAGCAATGCTTGGAACACCAGAACTGCTGCTAAATAGGTTTTCCCCGTTCCCGCCGGACCAATACAAAATGTCACGTCTTGGGTGCGGACTGCTTCGGTGTACCGCTATATCCAGCGCTGACGCCGCCGCTACACCTGTAGAACTTGCCAGCATCGATCTATTTAGGAACATACGCAACTCCTATTCTTATTATCACCTGGTCGTCTCAATATCGACAAGTCGGAAAAAGACGGAAAAAGATGGGACTTTAAGCAAAAAGGGCGGATAAGGACGGATAATAGCGGATAGCTAGAAACTTCGGAAGTTCCTTGCAGGCGAAAAACGGATAAAGACGGAAACTTTCTTAAAAAATGTCAAAAGGACGGATGATGACGGATAATGGCGGATAAGTAAATTTTTCGGAGGAGTCACCCCAAGGATGGACTGGCAAACGGTGTTAAAGTCGATCGATGATTTGGTCTTCCAGCAAACCGGGAAGCACCTGGATAGTCTGCAAATGGAAATTTTGAAGGGATCCCTCAATGGTCAGAAGTACGAAGAAATCGCAGAAACGTATAAATGCACCACTGGTCATGCGAAGGATAAGGGATACGAACTCTGGCAACTTTTGTCAGATATTTTTGGCGAAGATTTAAATAAATCTAATTTGTCCGCTACAATCGAACGTTTAGGAATCGCAAATTATCAGTCCCCTGTAATAGGAAATCACATTCGTGTTGATAATATTAATCTCTGCAATAATTCCGAAACAACAGAATTAGAAAACCGGGATGCGGTAAATACTGAATCAAATCCACCAAAGACAAGAGATACCAATGCAACGGTGGATAATTTATTGCACGCAACTAAATTAAATACTGTATCTAAGTTAACCAAACTCGGCTTAACAGCAGAACAAATTGCCGAAGCTGTTGATTTACCGTTAAATGAAGTCCTGGAAGCGATGAAATAGATTAACTTTATCCGATCGCCCCAAGTTCTAGAGTAGAATTATATGGGCGATCGCACGGCAAGGAATTAAGTTGCCATGAGCGCTCGCCGCACCATGACCAAAGGGCGATCGGCTCCTAATTGAATTCATCGGGATCTATCCCACGTTCTTGTAGCTGACTGCGCAACATTTCATATTTTGCCTCTGCTGCTTCAGCCCGCAGCCTTTCTTGGATAGATGATTCTGTCGGATCTGGAACCAACTCCCCCGTTGCCGTCAAAAACCTCAGTTTTTCTTCTACTATTCCCAAATACAATTCTAGCTGTTCGCTCCACATCCATCCCCGATCGTTCTGTGTTATCTCCACGTATTCTCCCTCTTGAGAAAGGCGTAATCCTTGGAACTCCAAGCTATAGG
The DNA here is from genome assembly GCA_005518205.2 of Hormoscilla sp. GUM202. Lineage (GTDB taxonomy): Bacteria > Cyanobacteriota > Cyanobacteriia > Cyanobacteriales > Desertifilaceae > Hormoscilla. The sequence continues at coordinate 22,402 of RFFC02000046.1, read as the reverse complement.
GGTCAAACCAAAAATATTCAGGAGTTCTGAATACATCCTGGTATAGTTCTCTCTTGGTAACCCTATCCGTTTCGGCAGTTGAGTCCGATAGCATTTCTATAATCACATTTGGATACTTGCCATCTTCTTCCCACACTACCCAACTTGTACGTTCTCTGTACTCCGTGTCCAATACTACAAAAAAATCTGGACCCCGGAAGTTCTCGTTCCGGCGCCGACGCGGACTGTAATATATCGTCAAATTTCCTGCTGCAAAGAAATTGTTGCGTCGGGAAGGCGGTGCATCCGGGCGATCGCGCCACCACCAGTTCAGGCACCACAGTAACAGCATGATTTGATTGAGATGGCGATATGTTTCCAAGGGCGGTTCATCACTCAAAAGTTTACTAGGCCGATATTCTAGTACATCGGGCTTGCTACTTGCAACCATAGCTCTATATACTCCATACTCTTATCTCTAGTCTAGCACAAGATTGGCGGCAGTGGTCATCTTCTCGAGGGCGATCGCAGACCTTTGTCAAACCGCAAGGACTATGGTAGAATTGTGGTCAGGGCGATCGCACAGCAAGGAATTAAGTTGCCATGAGCGATCGCAGCACCATGACAAAAGGGAGATCGGCTTCTAATTAAATTCATTTGGGTCTATCCCAAGTTGTTGTAGCCGACTACGCCACATTTCCAATTGGGCCTTTGCTGCTTCGGCCTCTTGACTTTTTGTATCAGCCCGTTGACTTTCTGCATCGGCCCGTTGACTTTCTGCATCGGCCCGTTGACTTTCTGCATCGGCCCGTTGGCGTTCCTCTTCGGCCCGTTGGCGTTCTGCATCGGCCCGTCGGCGTTCTGCTTCTTTCTGTAGCATTTCTTGGATAGATGATTCTGTCGGATCTGGAACCAACTCCCCCGTTGCCGTCAAAAACCTCAGTTTTTCTTCTACTATTCCCAAATACAATTCTAGCTGTTCGCTCCACATCCATCCCCGATCGTTCCGTGGGATTTCCACATATTCTCCCTGTTGAGAAAGGCGTAATCCTTGGAACTCCAAGCTATAGGGATCGAACCAAAAATATTCAGGAGTTCTGAATACATTTTGGTATATTTCTCTCTTAGTAACCCTATCCGTTTCCGCAGTCGAGTCTGATAGCATTTCTATAATCACATTTGGATACTTGTCATCTTCTTCCCACACTACCCAACTTGTACGTTCTCTGTACTCCGTGTCCAATACTACAAAAAAATCTGGACCTCTGAATCTCTCGTTCCGGCGCCGACGCGGACTGTAATATATCGTCAAATTTCCTGCTGCAAAGAAATTGTTGCGTCGGGAAGGCGGTGCATCCGGGCGATCGCGCCACCACCAGTTCAGGCACCACAGTAACAGCATGATTTGATTGAGATGGCGATATGTTTCCAAGGGCGGTTCATCACTCAAAAGTTTACTAGGCCGATATTCTAGTACATCGGGCTTGCTACTTGCAACCATAGCTCTATATACTCCATACTCCTATCTCTAGTCTAGCACAAGATTGGCGGCGGTGGTCATCACGAGCGAAAGCATCGCGGACCTCATACTTGGTCACACCGCCAGGGCTATGGTAGAATTATCTGGGCGATCGGGGGCAAGTAATATAGCCCGCGCAGGCGGGCTTGGTTCTCGTAGCCGGACCCCTCGTTCCCTGGCTCCCGCCTGGGAACGGGTTCGGGCGGCGACGCCTTACATCCAAAGACCCGATCGCCTCCCCACCTGCCCCTCAACTGTTACCTTAAGGCCCTGGGATGTAACACCCACCTTAATTAATGGTTCGGAGGTCATCGTCAATTCCCTCCCACAGTCGGGCAACTGGAATTGTTTGACCGGTCATTGCTTCGTGCCATGCTTGCCGAAAATCATCCAAAATTTGCGCTTTGGGTTCGTCATCATCATCAAGAGTTGCTATTTCAGGAATCAGGACTATTACTTCAACGCGCTGGTTTGTATCTATTGACAAAGGCTCATCTAACGCCAGTTGTCCTCGATCGTCAATCCTTCCCATAACTTTGATAGCTTTCATACTCCATTGAAAAACTGTTTAATTTGTTTAAGGGCAATAAAAAGCGAACGTTGGTTATTTTCTCAAGTCAGAAATCCGTACTTCAAATAAAATGCTTTTGCGGACTCGTTTAACGCATCAACAGTTACTCCAATATCTTCTGATAAACGAATTACTTTAGCAAAAGCATCAACAAGTAAAGTCTCTCCCAAGTGTTTCCCTTGCATTGTTTGCGTGACGGCTAACTTACCGATTCTCATGACTAGAATAGGATAGCGAGGTAAGCCTTTAGTCGATTGATTCGGGAGAGATTCTCGTTTTAATTCAGCCATGCTAATTGAGTAGTAACCTACTACCTCATTTTCTCCAGACTGGGGAATAGCTACCCAAGTTTTGGCAATGCCTTTTTTATGGTTTTGTTGTATTTTTGCAGATATTCGTTTAATTCGGGTATTCCACAATCAAAATTGTCTCGAATTGCCCGAGGATCTTCAATCGAACAAATAATCCATTCCATTGATTTTTATGAGTTTTCTTTTTTATAGCGGTTAATGGCAGCTTTTAGGGCAGAATTGAGTTCTGGAGGATCGTTAATTGCAGAAGTCACAATTTCCCAGTCTTTTTCAGAGAGAGTAATAGATTCAGTTCGCAGCAGAGATTTTTCGGCAATATCGGTAGCAATTTTTAGGAGATATTCGCTTAAACTCAGACCTTCGAGAATAGCTGCTTTTTCAAGTATTGTTTTGCGCTCTTGAGGAAGTCTTATTTCAATAGTGGTAGTTTTAGAATGGGATGTGAGTGTCATAAAATGCTCCAATTTGGTTATTTATATCCATTATACCAGATGCAGCGGTTGGGTTTCGTTTGGAGACCCAACCTACGGCCTATCCATTACACCAGATGCAGCGGTTGGGTTTCGTTCGGAGACCCAACCTACGGCTGCTTCTAGACGATTTGCTAAATCGATAATATCATCTTTTCTCGCAATTTGTTCGATCCATTCTGTGGGAATGTTTTCTACCCCGTAGTAAATTCCAGCTAAACCACCCGTTACAGCACCCGTCGTATCAGTATCGCCTCCCAAGTTCACTGCTTTCAGGACTGCTTCTGCATAGTCAGATGTTGTTAACAAACACCACAACGCTGCTTCTAGAGTATCTATTACATAGCCTCCTGACTTGATTTCATCCATTGATAAACTATCGATCGCGCCACTGCCTACTCGTTCAAACCGATACATTTCTATGGCATACTTTCTTGGTGAATATATTTCTTTGACCTTTTCAATCCCTTGGAGATACGCTGATCTTGGTTCTAACCCTTGCAGCAAACAAACGGCTATGCTAATATAAATGCCGCAAGCGATTTGCGATCGCGCGTGACCGTGAGTAATGCAAGAACAGTCATGCACCCGCTGCATTAATTCTGGAAAATCGAAGGTTTGGTGATAGAAAGCAAGGGGCAAAATGCGCATTAACGAACCATTGCCATTACTCCATTCATCAGTCCCCCCCGCTTCCACAGGAGAAACTCCCTCTAGCAGACTTTCAATAGCATTGCAGGTCGTACCGCCAATGTCGAAGACCTCGCCGTGGGGAGTCCAATATGCTTCATTGTACCAGCGACAAAAAGATTGACCGATTTTTCGGGCCGTCCGCGGACCGATCGCCCTTAAATCAAACCCCTGACAGAGAGAGTCTGCCAAGCACAACGTCAGGGAACTATCATCTGACCAAGTCCCGGGAGGTTGGTTATAAGTACCATAGCCGCTCATCCTTGTCACGGGTGCCTGTAGTCGTGCAGCGCGACTGGTAAATTCCACTGGCACCCCTAAGGCATCGCCGACACAGACACCCATCAAACCAGACAATACTTTTGACTTTCTCATGTCATTAACTTAAAGCTTCAGAGAGATAATCAGCAGTGGCTTCAACTACCGCGATCGCATTTTCATAAACCATCCGAGTTGGTCCTAAAACCCCTACACTTCCGACAGGTACTGCACCCTTACAGTAGCGAGAGACAATCAGGGTACAGGTACGCATCGGTTCCAAGGGATTCTCAGAACCTATCCAGACATTCACTCGTCTGCCTGTAGCATCCACATCAGGGTCTTCAAAAATTAAAGGCAATATCTGTAAAGGTTCTTCTTCTAGCAGTCCGACCAGAGTCTGGACTTGTTGCAACTGAGAAAATTCTGGTTGCCGCAACACCTCCGCTACACCTGATATCCACAGTTGGGTAGCAGCTGGAGACTGACTGCGACGGCTTAACTCTGTCAGTAATGACCGCAAAAAATCCGCATACTTTTCAAATTCCCGGTCTAACTCACTCCAGTCTAACTTAGCTAATTCTCCGAGCGATCGCCCCCGCAGCTTGCTGTTCAAAAAGTTAGACAAAATCTGCAATTCTCGTTCTACTATTTCCCCATCCAGTTCGCACCCCGGATCTGCTTGAGGCAATTCCATCAAGGATGACTGAGTTTCGTAGGTATCCGTCACCAAAATCAACATTACCCTTCCCGGATCTACCTGCACCAGCTGCACGTGATGTACTCCCGTGCTACTCCACGAGGGCATCGTAATCAAGGTAATATACCCACTCAGGTGAGACAGAATTTGAGCCGCTCCTCTGAGCATAGCTTCAAAACTCCAATCATCCCAATTCAATCGATCTCGTAGTAATTTCTCTACTTCTTTCCCTGTGGCTTCATTGGGCGTCATTAACTGATTCACATAAATGCGATAACCCGACTCAGTTGGCACCCGCCCCGCTGAGGTATGAGGTTGATATAGTAGCCCCGCCTTTTCTAAAAAGCCCAGGCATGATCTGATTGTCGCAGCGCTCACTGCAAAAGCATACTCTTCTACTAGGGATTTCGATCCCACTGGTTCAGCTGTGGCAATGTACTGACGCACTGTTGCCTGGAGAACACGTTGCTGCCGGTTATTGAGGTTAAAGTCCATTTGAGTCTCAGCCCTATTTACTCTTGCGCAATTGTCAGCCCGATCTCCTGCTTCCAGGTAAGTACTGGTGGCTAAACCTGCATTATTTACTCAAGATAGCAGCTTTTTTATTTTAATTTTATCTTAATCTCTAATTATCTGGTATACTTTTATCCTATTATTATTAGATTTTCTATTTACATTTGCTACATTTATAATACTTACCGTTTATTCATATTGATTACTTGACAATCACTAAAGATATATTGTTTTTATTATTCTGTAGCATCTCAATCATGATTATTCTAATTTCCGGTAGAGCCCGATCGTCCCGAACAATTCCTCAATAGCGGGGAACAGTCCGATCTACCAGTATCGAGTAAGCATCGATCCCTCCAGCCAGGTTTTTGACCTTGGTAAAACCTCGATCTATCAACCATTGACACATTTGGGCGGAACGGATCCCGTGATGGCACATGACAACCGTTTCTGCGTCCTTGTCGAAGCGAGAGTGAATCTGTGTGGACCATTCGGAAAATTGACTCAATGGGAGAACTTCAAAGCCTGCAATGGAGGCCATCTCCACTTCCAAGGGTTCTCGCACATCCAGCAACTGTAACTTTGAGGTGGATGTTTTCAGACGGGTCGCTAGTTCTTGGACAGTAATTTCTCGAATGGGTTGACTGAAATCTTTACTTGACATCTATTTTGAATGGGGAATAGTTTCTTTGGGTACTCTGGGCTAATTATGGGCTGCTTACTCCCGTTCGCTGCGCGAATGCGCGCAGCAGCGAAGCGTGCGCAGCGCATCGTAACGCTTCAGGGGGGAGAATTCGCGATCCAAAACTTCCGAGAATAAAGAGATTCGCTCTGGTGTCTCCTCTGGAGAAGCTAGCGCTTCTCCGTCGCCCACTTCCGGTTCGGAAGCCGCTGACGGGAAGGGTGACTGCTGGCGCGATCGCGCAGCGCATTCCTGTCTCCCTAGGGGATTTAGAGTTTGCCTGATTTTGGCGCTGCTGGCGTTCAGACATATACTGTTGAAAAATCTCCTGACGGTGAGTCATATACTTCGACTAAAAACCAGGCTCTAACTCATCCATTGTGCTGGCAAGGGACGAGAATCTCTACGACATCATGTTATGTAATCTCCGATTTTATGGCTGCGCCACGCTGCGCGTTCGGGCCGTCCGCGGACCGATCGGCCTGGTGCAATGCGAGATCGACGGAGCCATATTGCGGCCTAAATCCAGCAGCCGGTCTTCCATATCTTTTCTGTGGCTAGATCCCATTGGAGATGCCTCCGTTATACTTCACTTGACTACCCATGGCTGCGCCCCCAGCGTAGCGCTATCGGGGATGCTGTATATGGCGGACTGTCAGGGCTTTGGGACTGGCTTGTCCATTGCGCTTCTGGGCAGCACTCGCAGCACTTCTTCTACTGTGGTCACGCCTGTCGTCACTTTGGCGATCGCTGCCTTGCGAAAGGAAGTAAAATCGATTTCGCGCAGGTAGCGGCGCAGCTGAGTTATCGTTCCTTCATAGATTAGCTCCCGGATCCTGTCATCCATATCCAGCAGTTCGACGATCGCCTCTCGCCCTAGATAGCCAGAATCGAAGCATTGCGAGCAGCCAGCCCCCCGGCGCCAAGATTTAAAATTGGATTGTGGATCTATACCTAGGTCTTGCAAATCTTTTAACCTTGGGGTGTAAGGTTCTCCACAATGCTGGCAAACCCGACGCACCAACCGCTGAGCGACAATTCCTAACAGGGCGTCACTGATTAAGCCCGGATCTGGACCGATATCTTTCAAGCGGGGAATAGCCCCGACCGCATCGTTGGTGTGCAGGGTGGTAAATACTAGGTGACCTGTAAGTGCCGCCCGCACCGCTGTCTCTGCTGTTTCGCTATCTCTAATTTCCCCTACCATGATTATATCCGGGTCTTGGCGGAGGATCGATCGCAAGCCAGCGGCAAAGGTCATGCCTGCTCGTTCGTGTACCTGTGTTTGGGTGATGCCAGATAGGACATACTCCACCGGATCTTCTACTGTTACCACATTCACTTCCTCAGTGGCCACTGCTTGCAGGCTGGTGTAGAGGGTACTGGTTTTACCCGAACCTGTGGGGCCTGTGAGGACGATCATTCCCTGGGGTTGCTCTAACCAGCTTTTATAGATAGGTAGTGTTTCTGGCGTGAACCCCAGGTCTTCGATCTGGATAAAGGGGTTTTTCCGGGGCAGTAAGCGAATTACGGCTTTTTCGCCGCCGACTGATGGGAATTCCATTTATGCTGTCATTCGGGGCAGCGCGGTCAACCAGGACGGGCACAGCAATGGAATCACCGCTCCCAATATGCAAGCACAAGAGGCGGTTCTCCGACAAGCTTACCAACAGGCGGGTGTCTCCCCAGGTCAAGTTCAATACATTGAGGCTCATGGTACGGGGACAAAGCTGGGGGATCCGATGGAGATGAAAGCTTTGGGGAAAGTATTGGGCAAGGAGCGACCTCCTGGAAACTACTGTGCTGTGGGTTCTGTCAAAACCAATATTGGACACCTAGAGGCAGCAGCGGGTATTGCCGGGTTGATTAAAGTAGCCCTGTCTCTGAAATATAAGCAAATTCCACCGAGCTTGCATTTTCAAGAACCCAATCCTTATATTCCTTTTCATAAGTTACCTCTGCGAGTTCAGGAAACCCTCACTTCTTGGCCAAAAAGTTCTAGCACGGCTCTCGCAGGGGTGAGTTCCTTCGGGTTTGGGGGCACAAATTCCCATGTGGTTCTGGAAGAAGCGCCGAGACAGCCAAAAGCCAAAAGTGAGAATTTGCTTGCTCGCCCACTTCATCTATTAACCCTATCAGCTAAAACAGAAAAAGCTCTGGAAGATTTAGTCCGCAGTTATCAAAACCATCTGGCAAGTCATCAGGAATTAAAACTCTCCGATATTTGCTTCACTGCCAATACAGGGCGCCGCCATTTTCACCATCGTCTAGGGATTATCGCCTCTGACCCACAAGAATTAGCCCAGAAATTAGCCAAAATCAGCGCAGGAGCAGGAGAAGAACCTTCAGGCCGATTTTCAGAAACCCTCTCTAGCAAATCACCAAAAATCGCCTTCCTGTTCACGGGTCAAGGTTCTCAATATGTGGGGATGGGTCGCCAGCTTTACCAAAGCCAACCGACCTTCAAACAAGTTGTGGAGCAATGTGCTGAAATCTTAAAAGACTACTTAGACAAACCCTTATTAGAAATCCTGTATGGCGCCCAAGCCGAGGAAAATGTCCTCGCCCAAACTGCCTATACCCAACCAGCCCTATTTACCATAGAATATGCCCTAGCCCAACTCTGGGAATCCTGGGGCATCAAACCCGATGTAGTCATGGGTCACAGTTTGGGAGAATATGTGGCCGCCACCGTAGCCGGGGTCTTTAGCTTAGAAGAGGGATTAAAACTGATTGCCCATCGCGGACGGTTAATGCAGCAGTTACCTCATGGCGGTGGAATGTTATCTGTGATGGCATCAGAAGAGCAAATCAATCAAATCATCGCCCCATACCAAGAAAAAGTAACTGTAGCAGCTATTAACGGACCCGAAAGCATTGTCATTTCCGGGGCAGCAGAAGCCATTAAAACAGTTCAGGAAATCTTAGACTCACTAGGAATTAAGGCCAAGCAACTACTCAACTTTTATCAGAGCCAGCATGGGGCTGGAATCATTTTTCTAACGGGGAGGTAGAAATCCACACCGTTCCTGGTAATCATGTATCAATGATGAGTGAGCCTCATGTCAAGGTACTAGCAGAAAAACTCCAAAAATCCCTTGAACAAGCCCAGACTAATCAATCAGAAAAATCCCATGCTCAAACTCCTTAAAATTGAAGGAATGTCCATATTTATTCTGGTTTGGTTGGGGCAATTAGTCTCCCTCTTAGGCTCCAGCATCAGCAACTTTGCCGTTGATATTTGGGTGTATCAGCAAAATGGTTCCGTTACCGAGTATCCTTTCTGATGCTGTTCGCGACCCTCCCCCTCGTCCTAATTTCTCCCTTTGCTGGAATCTTAGTAGACCATTGGAATCGCCGTTGGGTGATGATTCTCAGTGATTCCGGTGCGGCTTTAACCACCCTGACTCTGGCCGCATTATTGGCCACCGGAAACATACAAATCTGGCATATATACTTAGGGAATGCCGTAATTTCCAGCTTCGCTGCATTCCAGTTCCCTGCTTACACCGCTGCGACCACCTTGCTCGTTCCCAAAAAACACTTAGGTCGTGCTCGCGGCATGACTCAGATTCATCCAGAATTCCAGATGTCGTAGTTTGCTCAGAAGCGCTCTGGTCCCAATGCTGCGCCCGGGAGGGAGTAGGTATACTTGACTTTGGGGAAGTGCCAAACCTAGTAGTGGAAGTAACCAGTGAGAACTGGCGGGAAGACTATATCCGCAAACGGGCGGAATACGCCTGGATCGGCATTCCCGAATATTGGATAATAGATCCCAATAAAGAGCAAGTATGGATTTTGAGCAATCCTGAAGGTCAGCTTGGCTACGCTCATGTAGAATATACAAGAGAACAATCCTTCAGTTCTGTGCAGTTTTCGGAACTGGTTTTATCAGTAGATACAGTCCTTTGGCCTCCACTTGTGGAACATTTAATCAGGGAAGAACAAGAGCATCTACGACAGGTTGAACACCAGAGAAATGAAGAGCGGCAAAGGGCCGATCGCGCACTGCGTAGCGGAGGGGTCGTTACCCGGGGAGCTGGCAGCCATGCGCGCACAAGAACAGGCCGAGCGGGAAAAAGAACGGGCCCAGCAGGAAAAAGAACGGGCCCAGCAGTTGGCTGCTAAATTAATAGAAATGGGATTAGATCCTGATAATCTCTAGGCGCTTTCGCCTGGGAAGCCGTAAAGTGTGTCTTACTACGAACGGGGCGATCGCCTAACAATTGCTTTCCTCTTGCATTTCCTGTAAAGTTTGCCAACCCGGTTGCCAGAGCGATCGATCCTTAAGCTGTTGAGCATTCAACCAGAAACGGACAGAGGGGTCGCAGGATGCCACTATTTCTGCGAACACCCAGAGTCCTTCATTCTTGCGATTAACCACCTGAAAATGTCGCCAACCCCAGGTTGTTTGCCGAGCAGTCCATTTAGAACCAACTAGGTGAGGAAACTTCTGTTTTTTAGGCATCGCTATCCAATTAGCTAACGGTATTTTTGGCGGCGGGCCATGAGTTTTGCCGCCAGCACCCCACCGATCAAGCCAAACAGATGACCTTCCCAGGATATTCCCACCTGTCCTGGCAAGACGCCAGCAATCAGACTACCATAGAAGAAAGCCACAACTACCGAGAAAAAGATCGCGGCAAAGCTGCGTTCAAAATAGCCCCGTAGCAGCAGAAAACCCAGATAACCGAAGATCACCCCACTGGCACCAATGTGAAAGCCCGGGGAACCAAACAGCCAGACTCCCAACCCACTCACGATCGCTGTTATGACTGTAACGAGCAAAAAATCGCTAGTTTCTTGCAGCATAATAAACCATCCCAGTGTCAGGAAAGGGATAGTATTAGCTATTAGGTGAGGAAAATTTCCGTGGAGAAAAGGCCCAAACAGAATTCCCCGCAGTCCCATGGGGTTACGGGGTAGAATCCCGTAAACAGCCAGTCCCATCCCCTTGGAGAAGAAAACCTGGTCGATAATTTCTACGATCCAGAAAATGGCGACTAAGCCTCCCAGGATCGTAGCTTGGGTTTTCAGTTCCCTGGCGATCGCCTTAGTTCCGGAATTGCTCATTAATCTACCTCTGGCACTACAGCATGGCATATTTCCAGCTTAATCTATTTTCAAGATATACCGCAAGCAACAAACACGGCACGATCGGGTTGTCCGACCACTTCAGCAGTCCAGGTTTTACCAGCGGTGGGGGGAATAGTACCATCATTCAACCTGCGTCCCGTGCCACAGCAATTAAGCCCTCGCGAATCGCGGCCAAAGTTTCCGTCGCCATACCCCTAGGTTCCGGTTGAGTAGCAGTTGTATTAGTTTGAGCAGTCAAAAGATGGGGTTTGACTCGCCAACCGCCATTAGCGATACTGGCCACCATCACTCGATCTGGCGATCGCCAGTCCTAGCCTCAGGGGAGACTCTCGACATTATTTGTAGCATATGATGCAATCAAATAGTTGTAACTACTGAAGAAAAGTTGGGCTCTTATCGTATCATTAGTTATAATAAAGTTACAAAACTTAACAAAATGCCATAATTAAAGAAACAGGTGACGAGCGATCGGGGATCGGGTCACCCCCGTTGATTCCCAGATCGCCACCTGTCAGCAATGCAAGCAGGAGAAGACTTATGGTAGCCCTGGCGGAAAGAACGGAAATAACCCAAAAGCGCCTGACGATGGAAACGACCCTGGAGATCGCGGCAGATACGACGGCGATGCGATCGCTGGACTGGGACCGCGATCGGTTCGACATTGAGTTCGGGCTGCAAAACGGCACTACCTACAACTCATATTCGATCCGGGGGGAGAAGGTAGCCCTAGTTGATACATCTCATGCCAAGTTTCGCCAAATGTACCTGGACAGCCTCACGGGTATCATCGACCCGGCCCAGATTGATTATCTGATTATCAGCCACACCGAACCAGACCACAGCGGTTTGGTAAAGGATGTGCTAGAACTGGCTCCCCAGGCGACAGTAGTCGGGGCCAAGGTGGCGATTCAGTTTCTGGAAAATTTGATTCACACTCCATTTCAGAGTAAAATTGTCAAGAACGGAGACAAACTGGATTTGGGTAACGGTCACGAGATCGAATTCGTGTCAGCTCCCAATTTGCACTGGCCGGACACCATCTTTACCTACGATGCCAAAACCCAAATTCTCTTTACTTGCGATGCTTTTGGCATGCATTACTGTTCTGACAGCACCTATGACGAGGACTTGAGTGCGATCGAAGCAGATTACCGATTTTATTATGAATGCTTGATGGCTCCCAATGCCCGATCGGTGCTGAGTGCGATGAAGCGGATGAAGGCACTGCCAGAAATAACCACCATTGCTACGGGTCACGGACCCCTGCTGCGTTATAATTTGGTGGAACTCACCGGTCGCTACGAGCAGTGGAGCAAGGAACAAACTAAGGCTGAGAAGACTGTAGCTGTATTTTATGTCTCTGATTACGGCTATAGCGATCGCCTCTCTCAAGCGATCGCCCACGGCATCACCAAGACTGGCATCGCTGTAGAAATGCTAGACCTGCGATCGGCAGATATCCAAGAAGTCCGGGAACTGACCGAGATGGCAGCAGGACTTGTCATTGGTGCGCCGCCGGTATCGGGTGCGGTTGGGGCGTCGTCTGAGGCGGCAATCAATACTATCTTAGCAGCGGCTTCCAAGAAGCAAACTGTGGGTTTATTTGAGACTGGCGGTGGCGATGACTTATCAGTTTATCCCCTGCGGAACCAGTTCAAAGAACAGGGGATCAAAGAAGCATTTCCCAATATTCTCATCAAAGAAACTCCGACAGAGGCGACTTACAAACTCTGTGAAGAAGCGGGGACAGATATGGGACAATGGCTGGGTCTCAAGAAGGCTATTAAACAGATGAAGTCCCTCGATAGCGACTTGGATAAAGCCTTGGGACGCCTCAGCGGTGGTTTGTACATTATTACGGCTACCAAGGGTGAAGTCAGCAGCGCCATGCTAGCCTCTTGGGTAACCCAGGCCAGTTTTGAGCCCTTGGGGTTAACTATTGCTGTTGCCAAAGACCGGGCGATCGAAGCTTTGATGCAAGTGGGCGATACTTTCGTGCTCAACGTGCTAGCTGAGGATAACTATCAAGCACTGATGAAGCATTTTTTGAAGCGCTTTCCCCCAGGGGCCGATCGCTTTGCCGGGGTAAAAACCCAACCTGCGAAAAATGGCAGTCCCATTCTGTCAGATGCACTGGCCTATCTAGAATGCGAAGTGGTGAGTCGGATGGAATTGAGCGACCATCACATTGTATATTCCCAAGTTGAGTTAGGTCGCGTCTCCAACCCCGATGCCCTGTCAGCGGTTCACCATCGTAAGGTCGGCAATCATTACTAGAGTAGTTGGGTGGGTGGATAATGCCCCCCACCCCAAATCTGGTTTCTTGCTGTTTCATGCGAAACTATATCCTAGTTTCGCGATCGTCTACTTAAGTCTTGAGATTGGAGAATGCCAGAAAAACCGGAAGATCGATCGATAATCCCATCCTCTGCACCAAAATCTCACCGAAGTACCTCGAAAGAGTACGGGTGCTATACAATCTGGGACTTTCTACAGGTTCTTTTGTAGTTGGTATAATCTTTGTAATCAAAGGTTTTTACCAGGTGGGATTTTTTATATTAGGAGCGGGACTTTATACTATAGCCCCAGAATACATCAAAATGTTTTTGACAAAAGATAAAATCAAAAAAGATGAAGAACGTTAAAGTCTTTCAGGTAAAAGAATGGCGTAGCCTAGTTGTAGGAGTATTTCTCACTGCGATTACAACTTTTCTGCTGTGGTCAGTTATCATAAATTCTGTTCCGTCTGGGATAGAACTGGTGTTAATAACGATCTCAGGCATGACCACTGCTGCTGCTTTAAGTGCTTTCAAACAATTTTATCAGGGTGGCCTTGTCAGCGAATACAAAATCTACAATATTAACCAATCAGGAGGAGATCTATTTATCAGTGAAAGCAAGGATAAAGAAGCTTCAGAAAATTAAAAAATAAGGCTTGAAATTTTCTCGACAATTACAGTCGCTTATCAAACTCAACCCATGTTACCAACTACTAAAGCAATTCAAAATTAAAAATTTTGAATTGCTTAACGTGGATCCAACTGACAACATTACTGGCGGGAGTGTCCTGATATGTGCTAACATGGTTTTGGTATGTAATGATGTTGGTAGCCTTCACGCTACCTTTTTTTTGACCAAAGCTGTTAGTTCTCAGACACAGGTAGGGTGGGCACCGCCCACCAGTTGTATTAACAGCGTAGCATCGCCTACCAGTAGCGGGCGATCGCACCTACAGCAGGGTACAGAAACAGGGTTTCTTTTTGAAACTTTGGGTACAAATCAGAGGCTATCTTCCAAACCCGGTTTCTTGCAACTAGCAGGCGATCGCACCTATAGCAGGGTACAGACTAAACTAATCTGAAAAACGCTCATTATCTAATTCACCTGCTCGTTGTAGAGCTGTCTGATATAATTGTATATTAATGCGAAAACCCTTGATAATTAATTCATCTAACAGAGGAGTAACCGCAGGAATTAATCCCCTTTGCTTTGCTTTAATTAAAGTGCCGACAGTACCGATTATATTTAATCCGATCGCTTGCGCCACTTGTCTTCCTCTAGCTTCATCTATTACTAATAAATCTGCTTCTAACTCCATCCCTAGCGCGATCGCTTCACTCTCACCTCTATCTAACTGTTCCCGAAAACTTTCGACTACATTTTGATTTTGAACATTGATGACTTGTATCCACGGTGCTGTTTCTACTTCTGCCATACCTGGACTGTCCAAAAGTAACAACTTCTTCTCGAACTGCTGGGGGTATGCATATTCTATCGTAGAGCAAGTACAACAGGTCAAAATTATTAATTTTCGCCAGGGAAACTAAAGGACTAGAATTGGTCACAACTATCACTATTTTTATTCCCCGAATAGTCTGTTAACTGTTTCCAATTGAGCTACCAACTCTTCTGGTGATTCAGTAAAGTAAGGAATATCATTCTCTGCTAGCTTGGGCACGAACTCCCATTTAGAGATACCTAATAATTCCGCTGCTTTACCGGTTGAAATGCGTTGTTCTCGGACTAACTCTAGTAAAATTAATTCCAGAATTCGTTCTTCTAATTGGGTATCGTTTACTTCCAGGACAGGTATTAATTCTTGGGGCAACTTCAAGCTCAGGGTTATGGTACTCATTTGATGTAACTGGCGATCGGGGTACAATTATTATAGCTCACAATTGCCGATCGGGCTCAAATATCCAGCGGGCCTGTCTGTAGAGATTTTTTGTAAAGATTTGTTAAAGTTGTCGTTCGCGCAGCGTGCGCGCAGCGCATTCGGTACCGGTGCCAGGTAAACGAGGGGGTCGGTATGGACTGGCGCAACGCCAGGTTCTGGTGAAATTCTGTGGCGATCCCGATCGCACCTGGTTTCTTCCCACAAACTGGCGATCGCACCCACCCCAGGGACCCCGATTTCGATTTTATCGGACTCGCTGGAGGATTAACGGCAGATGACCTGAATCTAGAGTTAGATAATGGCAATACTATCATCTCCATAGAGTCGGACGATGGCATCTTAGGTGTTGTGGCAGGTGTCGCGCCCGCTCGGCTCATGGGACGCTTTGTTCCGGTATAATTAGGAATGAGTTAAGTTGGATAATCCTGATTCCAAACCCCATGTTACAGACTACTAAGCAACGAGATGTCCAGATTGTCCATATCGCTAGCGAGACAAAAGCCTTAAGGTCTCGCACCTGGGACCGTCTCAAGTTCGAGGTGGAGTATTCCCTGCAAAAGGGGACGACGGCCAATAGTTTCCTCATCCAAGCAGATCGCACTGCTATAATAGACCCGCCGGGTGAATCTTTCACCAAAAATTATCTAGAGTCATTGCAGCAGCGCCTGGATCTGAGGAAGCTAGATTATGTCATTCTAGGACATTTTAATGCTAACCGAGGTGGCACTCTCAAAGCTTTGCTAGAATTGGCACCGAAGTTAACTTTTGTTTGTTCTAATCCGGCGGCGATCGCCCTGCGGCAGTTCTGGGAAAACCAAGAATTGAACATTACTGTGGTGCGGGGGGAAGATACTCTCGATCTGGGCCGGGGACATGAGTTACAATTTATTCCTGCCTCCACTCCCCGATGGCCTGATGGTCTATTAACTTACGATAAAGAAACGCAAATATTGTTTACGGATAAATTTTTCGGTGCCCATGTTTGCGGCGACCAAGTGTTTGATGAGGGTTGGGCAGTTTACAGGGAAGACCGTCGTTTCTATTATGATTGCCTGCACGCGGCACAGGCGAAACAGGTAGTTTCCGCCCTGGACAAAATAGCCGATCGCGCAGCGATATTGTTCTATGGGCCCGGTCACGGTCCTCTGGTACGCTACGGGATGACGGAACTTACCAAGGAGTACCGCAAGTGGAGTGCCGAACAAAGCGATCTGGACTTGATAGTTGCCCTACTTTATGCTAGCGCTTACGGAAATACGGCATCCCTGGCCCAGGCGATCGCCCGTGGGATTACCAAAGCAGGAGTGGCAGTAGAATCGATTAATTGCGAAGCAGCCGAACCGGCAGAAATTCAAGCAGTTGTAGAAAAATGCGATGGCTTTATTATCGGTTCTCCCACTCTCGGCGGTCACGCACCCACCCAAATTCAAACCGCTTTGGGAATTGTGCTTTCCACCGTTGCTAAAGATAAATTGGCAGGGGTGTTTGGTTCCTTCGGTTGGAGTGGGGAGGCGATCGATCTGATCGAAAATAAATTAAAAGATGCGGGTTATAAGTTGGGCTTTGAACCCATCCGCGTCAAGTTCAAACCCACAGATGTTACCCTGCAAGAGTGCAAAGAAACCGGGATTAAGTTTGCCCAAGCTTTGAAAAAAGCCCAGAAACGACGCACCCCCAAACCAACAGTCAGTGCCACCGATCGCACGGCCCAAGCAGTAGGGCGGATAATTGGTTCTACCTGCATCGTTTCTGCCAAGCGGGGGGATGTTACCAGTGCCATGTTAGCTAGCTGGGTATCCCAAGCTACTTTTCATCCTCCGGGTTTGACTGTCGCTGTCGCTAAGGACCGGGCAATGGAATCTTTAACCCATACCGGAGACAAATTTGCGATCAATATTCTCAGTGAGGGCAATCAACAACTGTTTAAGCATTTTACTAAACAGTTTACCCCAGGAGAAGACCGCTTTGCTGGTTTAAACATTACTGAAGCTAACAATGGTTGTCCTGTCCTCACCGATGCCCTCGCTTATCTGGAATGTACTGTGGGCGATCGGATGGAATGCGCCGACCATTGGGTAGTCTATGCTGTTGTCAATGAAGGCAAAGTCCTCGACCCTGAAGCCGTTACCTCCGTACATCATCGTAAGTCAGGCAGTTTTTATTAAAGGTTAGTTTAAGATGTAGGGTGGGTACTGCCAGCCCTTTCAACGTGTATTAATACCTACTTGACAATACGCTTTGTAAGATGTTATGATTATCACTGTGTGTGATTCGTTTATCGTAAATCACCGGTGTAAGCCGGGGAGGGACCGGTAGCAGGGTCTCATTAGCCCTGACAACTTTTAGACGATGGTGGTGCAAGCCCACCACCCCAGGTGCAGGGGTTAAAGCACTATCCCTACGGCCACGATAATAAAACCGCGCAGGCGGAGTTTGCAGCCTGGTTGCGAGGCACCGCGCCGCCCAGGACGAGATCCGGGCAAAAGCACAAGCCGCTACACGGACTTCCGGCCTAATCCATGATAAGGATGGCATTATTGAGGAGTCTCCTGAGGTGAAAGTCTCACGTCCGGTTTTGAAGACTCCTCGGTACGGTGACGTACTGGCTTAGTTTAACTCTGGGAGGTGTTTTGTCCCAGCAATTGGGGCTGTTTTGACCGATTGGTTGGGCATTACCCAGACTAATTTTGACAATCTCTGGCTGTTAGTGGTAATTGCCAATGCCTCAACTCTAGTGCCACTGTTGTTCCTAGGTTGGCTGCCAGCATCGGATGACTCCCTGGCGGGACGCACGGACTACACGCTACACGCTGCGCTACTGACAATTGAGATTGGAGTAACACCCTTTATGCCTTCTTTAACAACAGAAACTGCCTTATCCACGAACCTCTCCTATGACCGTCAAGGTTGGAGTCGGGGCTACGAATCTCAGCGCCATGAATATGATTATTGGATAGATGAAATAGAAGGGGAAATTCCACCAGAGTTACAGGGAACCTGGTTCCGGAATGGACCGGGCCTGCTGGATATCAACGGTCAAAGGATCGCCCATCCCTTTGATGGGGACGGGATGGTAAGCGCGATCGGGTTCCATAAAGGACGGGCCCACTACCGCAACCGCTTCGTGCGGACAGAAGGGTTCCAAGCAGAACAGAAAGCAGGAAAAATCCTCTATCGAGGGGTTTTTGGCACCCAAAAGCCCGGAGGTTGGCTGGCCAATGCCTTTGACTTCAAACATAAAAATATTGCCAACACCAATATAATATATTGGGGCGGGAAACTTCTGGCACTGTGGGAAGCGGCTAAACCCCATCGGTTAGACCCCCACAGCCTAGAGACCCTGGGCCTAGACAATTTAGATGGTATCTTACAAGAGGGTGACGCCTTTGCCGCCCATCCTCGGGTAGACCCAACTGGCAACAATGGCAAACCCTGCCTGGTAAATTTTGCCATTAAACCCCACGGTCTTTCCAGCACCATTATCATCTTTGAATTAGACCTGGCAGGAAAACTCCTGCGGCGTCACGCCCATAGTATCGGAGGCTTCGCATTTATCCACGACTTCGCCATTACCCCCAACTACTGTATATTTTGCCAAAATGCTGTTAGTTTCAATCCCCTGCCATTCCTATTGGGAATGCGTGGTGCTGGCGAGTGTATAGAGTTTCAGCCCCAGCAACCTGCCAAGATTATTGTTATTCCTCGTAATGGATCGGAACCAGTACAAATCTACGAAACCCAGTCAGGTTTTATCTTTCACCACGCCAATGCCTTTGAAGAAGCTTCCTCAATTTACATAGATTCTATTTGCTACGAAAAACTGCCCCAAGTGGAACCAGGTGCCGATTTTCGGCAAGTCGATTTTGACGCCTTAGCACCGGGTCAATTGTGGCGCTTTGAGATTAACCGGAACGGCCAAACAGTGCAGCGTCAATTGTTAGAAAGTCGCTGTTGTGAGTTTCCCTTTGTGCATTCCCGACGAGTGGGACGGCCTTACCGCGATCTGTTTATCGGTGCAGCCGATCGGGCGAGGGGAAATGCTCCCCTGCAAGCTATACTCAAGATTGACTGGATGTCAGGAGAACGGCAACTCTGGAGTGCTGCACCCCAAGGATTTGTGAGCGAACCGATTTTCGTTCCGCGCCCTGGTGCTGCTTCCGAAGATGATGGCTGGGTGCTCGCTCTGGTGTATGATAGCGAGCATCACCGCTCTGATGTGGCGATCTTGGATGCCCGTGACTTGAACAAAGGACCAGTGGGGAGACTGCATTTAAAGCATCATATCCCCTATGGGTTGCACGGTAGCTTTACTCCTGACTGGTTCGGTCCGCAATGACATTGGCACTGGGCCATGATAGTCAATTAGCCATTAGTGATTAACCATGAAATTCAGCATAGTTATCTCCACCTATAACCGCGTAAGTAGTCAGACAAAATTAATTACATAGTTATTCCCAAATTCTTTGAGGATTTTTTCAACAGATGCAACTAAGGTTTTCCAGCAAGAATAAGCATCGATTTCAAGCCACGAGTATTTAATAAACCGCCACAAGATTTCAATTAAATTCAAATGAGGGGAATAAGTGGGTAGTCTAAAGAGTGTAATATTGCGTTCTTTCCATTCTTCAATCTTATCTTGAATAGCATCACTGGTATGGACAGAGGCTTGGTCTGCTACAATTACTGTTGGCTTTTCCATTTTTTTGGGAAAAAACGCATCAATACAAGCGATAACTACATCATAATTAATACTTTCAGTAGATACATAAGCTTCTAAATGATTGTGTCTATTCATGATTCCTAATACATTTAATCGGCGACTACTCTGACTAGGAACTTCTATATTCTCCAATGTTTTGCCATCCATAAGGCACACAAGGAATTAAATAAAACCCACTTTCATCTAAATAATACAAGTTGATTTCTCCCAAATCGTCTAACAGTTTCAGTTCTTGAAGTTGTGCTTTTTTTTCCTCATACTCTTGACGGGCTTTTAGCTACCCCTTTACGCATCCGATGCCAACTCATATTCATCGTTTTCAAAATTATCTGAACAGTTTTAACAATTGCGGAAGTTCGTATAGGAACTAGACTACAACAAAAAGACACTTTTTTTAATTGTCTCGGTTCTTTTTCAGTCCCGACTTTAATTTGTTCTTTTTGTTCAAGACTAAAGGTTTGCTTGCGACCTCTTCCCGACTTATTATATAGTCCTACCATCCCCAATGAATCCCAATTTCCAATCCAATTGTATATAGTTCTACGACTAACATCAAAAATTTCCATAAGTTCTTTAACTTTTTTCTGTCCTCGATCGATCAAAAGTAAACAATGTGCTCTTTGACGAACTTGATGATGGCGACTTTGACGATAAATTCATAAGAGTAATTTTGCAGATCATTGATTTCGCGCATTAAAATCATTCTCAATTCCTCTATCGTCAATTTAGTCATTTAATGTCATACATGACATAGGCAACAATCGTGCAAGAGATGAGCGTGAAAACCGACTCCCCGTTAGTTTGACGAAAATATGCTACATGTACGAGTAGCTATATCTAGTATAACAAGTTTTGCAGACTTTGTGCAATTAATTTTGTCCAACTACTTATCTTTACTGCGACGGGCTATTGACTCAGCCTTGTCTTAGATAGTATTCTGCGAGGTAGTTGTAGCAGATGACTGTTCTACGGATGAGACGGAAGCTTATGTCCGTAGTTTGGGATCGCGCCTCATCTACCACCGCAACCCCGTCAACAGCGGTCATGCTGCTACTGTCAATGCTGGGGTGCAAGCAGCTGCGGGAGACTGGATAAAATTCGTCGATGATGATGACTATCTGGCCCCCAATTGTATCGAGGAGTTTGCCAGGGCGATCGGCCTGCGTCCGGAAGCAGTAATTGCCTCTTGCCAAGGGGCGCAAGTGGACAGCAATGAAGTCGAACTGAGTCGCACTCGCCAAACCGGAGCGGGGAAAGCTTTCTACATTCACCAGGAAGACATTCATTATGGAATGCTGCTAGAATTAGTGCCCTTTGGCACTCCTATCCAGATAGCTTGTCAGCGGGATGCCTTTTTGAAATCCGGGGGGTTGGGACTCCAGTCTAGATGCCAACTGTGACGATATCGACTCCTGGATCAAAATTGCCCAGTTCGGCGATGCCATTTTTCTGAATCAATGCCTTGCCTACCGCACAGTTTGGCCTGGCGCTTATAACCAAAAGTTCTCTTTGCAAAAGCGTGTAGAGACAAATATCTTGATGAAAGAAAAAATCCACGCCTTAGTTAATGAAAAGCACCGGGAAGATATTCCAGAGATGCAAGATATCCGAGATTATCTCAATTACAGCTTCGAGGACTTCCATCGCTTTAATGGCAAGATTGTACAATCGTTCCAGCAGCGCGCTATCGTTATCTTTGAGGAGGTTATTAACAGCGGAAAAAAACTCTGGCTGTTGCCTCCAGCGAGCAATTGTGAGTTCTGATAGCCCCATCATCGAGGCTATTTCTCGTGCTGTGTGCCCGGTGGCTAGCAACTCAGCCACTTCTTGCTGAATTTCTGACATTCGCATTACCTTGACAGTGTTTTCGCCGCTGTCAGGGTTTGCTGGCATTGTCTTTTTGCTAGTCATCGGGTTCCCTCGGTTTGTCTTGCATACTGCGATCGCCGGGTGTGGTCATGCATTTGTTGTATAAGGATCCTACAGATTTGTGCGAGACGTTCGGGTGTAAGCAGGTGCTCAAAGACCTGTGACAACCAAAACTGGTATCATTAGCCAGTGAACTGTGGAATCATTGGGGGTTCAAATCCCCCCCTCCCGATACAGGAGGTACACCGGTCCTAACTGCTGCGGAATGACATCACCGGCGGTGGAGAGCAAGGACTTAAATGTAGGTACCTGGCAGCCTAAAGCCGGGGACACCGCTAGGAAAGATACCTATGGATAAAGCAAGTGAACCTGTGTAAGCCTCGTCAGAATCAACCAGCGAAATAAGGCTGAATACGCTGGCCCCAAAAGGGGAAGGTGGGTGCAGATAGCTGTGTCGGGGGTCGAGCTGGGAATCACTTCCCAACTCGACCCCCGACACTTACTATCCATTCCAGGTATGGTTTAGAGCCGGTTACCAGCGGCAGGGCGATGATTTCTGGTACTTCGTAGGAGTGCAATTGGAGTACTTGGGCTTCTAGGGTCGCAAATTGACCTAAGTCTGTTTTGATCGTCAGTTGCCATTCCTCTTGAGATTCTATTTTTCCTTCCCAGCTGTAGATGGACTTTATGGGGGTTATGCTCACACATGCGGCTAGTTTTGCTTCGACTAAACTGGAGGCGATCGCCTCTGCCTCCGAACTGGAACCCGCTCTACCAGGCGGGGGTAATTTGTGAAATTCAAAACCCTGACGGTTCAATGGCCCGCTTGCCCCAACTAATAGACTA
>RFFC02000045.1 GCA_005518205.2 Hormoscilla sp. GUM202 | reverse complement strand
TAGCTGAATAAGGTCTGCATTGAGTATAGCTCTAGTTTAGCACAAAAATGTTCTACTTGTTTCCTGAACAAGCTGTAACAATTAACCATTAACAATTAACTATTCTGATTGAAACCAAGCGGTCAAGGCTACACCCAGGGCATCCGCTGCATCATCTGGTTTAGGAATATACTCCAAGTCTAGCTCCCGCATTACCGCTTCCTGGACTTCTTCTTTATCCGCATTGCCGTAACCCGTTAATGCCTGCTTCACTTGCGGGGGAGTAAATTCAACCATTGGGATATTGTTTTGAGCTAACACTAAGGTTAGCACTCCCCGCGCCTGGGCTACCAAGATCGCATTTCCCATCCGATAAAAAAACAGCTTTTCTACCGCCGCTAAGTCTGGTTGCCACTCTGAAACTAGGAAGTGTAAATCTTCGTAAATCATTCGCAGCCGATCGCCCATCTTGGCTGATGCTGGAGTTTTAATCACGCCACAATCAAGAGTTTTAACACCATTGTTGTCTCCATTATCATCAGTCTGACAGCAAATTATCCCAAACCCCAGAGTGGCCAATCCTGGGTCTAATCCTATAATAAGTTTTTCCATCTTTATCTTTTCTTGCCTTGAAGTAGGGTGGGCACCCTACTATATTAAGCGACATTGGTTTGACTGCTAGCCCGGCCATATTGGCGAAATACGTGCAGGTAGATAACATTGGTATATTCTTCGATTTCCTTTTCCTCATAATCATTGATGGGTAAACCCGCGATTTCATCGTAAAGAATATTGTAAATGAGTTGGCGTACTTGGGTCGATTCTTTATTTTGCCAACTTTCTAGAGTTTCTAAACTGGCTTTGATTTCAAGAAGTAACGAACGGGCCACTTTTTTAATCCGATCGCGCGATCGGGGACTGAGATTTTCTTTATTCTCGCACAGTAAATCGAAAATTGCCAGATGTTCTGCATTTAAGTTTTCCCGGACAGCGCGGCTTTCTTCTTCGGAGATATCTCGCACCAGGTACATGAGGGCCTCGAAGGTTTGCTCGATCGCCACCTGGTCAGTTTCTCGGTTGTAGTCGTTGACAATTTTGTGGTAGCGTTCGTAAAGACTAAGGCGGCGCTGACTTTGATTCTTTTCCAACATCCGGTTCAGTTGCTGTTGAACGTAATTTTTAAGAGATTGTACCTGGAGGTTTTTGCTTGATGATTTTCTAAAGGATGCTTTCAGTAAATCCCAGTCAATTTGACTAATATCATAGACATTGGGGTGTGGTCATAAGTAGTTGATAGCCAGGTGCATCTCAGATACATGTATATAGCCCGCGCAGGCGGGCTTTGTTCATGTAGCCAGGCCCTTTAGGGTTCGGGCGGGGTGTGGTCATAAGTAGTTGATAGCCATGTCAGCTCGACGTTAACACCCTGTGATTAAGGCATTTTGCGATCGCCTGTTGGAAAGGGGCAAGGCTAAGCGAGCCATTATTTGTGCGGCCATCCATAAGCTATTGTGTCTGGCCTATGGGGTCTTGAAGTCGGGAAAACCGTTTGACTCCAACTATACAAAAAATTTGCTCGCTACCCCTTGACATTTGCCCATAGGATCTGCCCTCGGGCAGCGGAGGGTTCGTTACCCGGGGAGCTGGCTCTTCTCGCAGCGGAGGGGGCGTTACCCGGGGAGCTGGCTTCGGGTTATCAACTACTTGTGACCGCACCCCAAAGATGGTTTTATCTTTGGACTTCAAGTAACGCAGGTCATTAGCATAGCTCCAACAGATGCCCCGAAGATGATCTCTCGTGTTGGCTCGCCGATGGCTAATCAGACGGAGGAGACCTCAGAGAATGCCCAGCAAGCATCTAATAAATCCACAGGAGTTCCGAAGTACAGTTCTATCAAAATCTCGTAACTAGAGCGTCGGTCCAGTAGAAGTTGTTGACAAAAAAAATAAAATGTGCATCTGCTAAAATTGGTAGCGTCAATAACAATTTTGAGCAACATCCCGAGATCCCACAGGGCCATAAGTGAGAAGCGGGAGACGAGCAAAAGAACGATTTTCCGTTTATGCACAGATTGTTAAATTTGTCAAGCATTATTAATGGACCGACGCTCTAGGGTGCTTGAGCCAATGGTAGGTAATCACTTCCGCAATTCGGCTCAAAATTTTGAAGCGCTAGATTTTCTCAAACAACGTAGTGAAATACAGCAAGAAGCAGTAGATCACATCAAAGCAGCACTTAGTGCGTATGGAGTGCAGACGATTGGTACATTTATCAATGAAATTGACTTGCCTGACGAACTAGAGGAACAATTAACGACACGGAAAATCCTTATGGAGCGGGCCAAAACCATTGAGGAAGAAACCAAAACTGAGAAACACCGCCAAGTTCTGATTGAGGAACAGGAAAAAACTAAGAATCAGGCTAAACGGGTTAGAAAGCTTTAGAAATCGCAGAACTCAATGCTAAAGCGGCGATCGAAGACGCAGAAGCAAGGGCAGAAACTCAACGTCTCAGGAATGATGTTGCGCTACAGAAGAGGCAAAAAGAACTTGACATGGATGCACAACACCAAGGGCATCTGAAAAATATTGAGCTGGAGAAGCTTAAAGAAACAATACAGGCTCTTAGTCCCGAGCTTTACGCTCAGATTGAGTCAGATAAGGCATGGAGTCAGGCGTTTGAAAAGACCAAAATCAAACTGCCAGAGGTCGTTATAGGAGGGAGTTCTGGCGATGGTTCAGGTGCAGATGCTTTTCAAGCAGGTACTATGAACTATGCGTTGGTGGACTTGCTGAGAAACATGTACCAGCAACGGGAGACTAAGAAAAGGGTGCATCCCAGTTTGGCAATGAGTAAAAATACTTCATTGCGCAACTGTCACCTTGAGAATACTCCATTAAGATAAGCGCAGCGATGCAGCAGAACCTGGGGAACATTGACGGCTTTCCATTGCGATCCTGAAAGCTTTAGCCGTGCCGCCTTCTGTGTACCGTTGATTCCACCTCTCCCGAACCAATGGAAATCCCCTCGGCTTGATAATAGCTATAGTTCACAATGCGATGGCGATGCTTAGTAACATAGGCCCTAAAATTGTCCACCCGTGGATGGTCCCAGTCGTCAAATTCCTTGAGGGCCTCTGGCACCTTGCCAGACCAGAAAAGGGCTTTCACTCGTGCCAGTCGCTGGCCGGACCCGCCGATTTTTTCCAGATTTTCCATTAAGTGATACCAATCGAGGATTTCTTGACGAAAGATGGTCGGACCAATCTCGACAAACAGGTTCCAGATGCCATCATGGCCATCCCCGAGACACACAAGCGGATTCGCCAAGGGCTGCTGATTTACCCATTTGACCAGTCCTGCATTGTCTCGAAAAAAGGCCGCTACCCCCTGGTCATGCAGATTGACAGCCTTGTAATCGCGCCACTCACAGGGTTGACCAAGGGGAGTCCGTAAGCGCAATATCGGAAGTATATCTAGCCTTGGGTGTTCTACCGAGATTGGCAAGGGATTCTGGCAAATGAGTCAACTCAAAGGAAGGAGTGCGCTCTTTGTCCTGGTCGATGCTGATTTCTTCAATGGCCTCGGAGACCGTCGGCCACTCTTGCTCTGGGCCGGGCTTTTTCTCTTCTGGATGGCTGATTTCTTCAATGGCCTCTGAGACCGTCAGCCACTCTTGCTCTGGGCCAGACCAGTCATTTACAGCATCAACAGAGGGGGGAGTTTCGCTGTCGAAATCCCAGCCTGTCTTGTTTTTCCAGTGCTTCCCATTCGTACTGGTATGGAGAGCGCTTAGGGCTGCATAATCACCGGCATTGAGAATCGATTGGTCAACGCTGGCATCGAGAATTGATTGAAAGTCAATGCTGTATAGCCGCGCTTCGTTTGCAAAACTCTGAACCAGGAGATCGTTGTTAAAGCCATTGCCATCATAATCGGCAATATACAGTTTCCTGCCGTCACCGTTAAACTGAAGCGCTGAGGGAAGTAGATATTCGGTGAAATTTTCTCCATCATCCGAGCCCAATATCCTCAAAGTACGGGACCGCTCCCCTCGGGGATATTTTTTCTGAACCAGAATCTCATCCTTGCCATCACCATTCAAATCTTCTACATACAAATTGGTGAGGTCGCCCTTGAGCTCAAAACTCTCGGGCAGGGGGATGCGGGTAAAGTTGCCGTCACCCTGGGATAAGAGTACATGGGCAGTCCCTATGTCATCGTCGTCCCAACTGCCCTTTTCTTGGCGTAGTACATCGTCGCGATCGTCTCCATTAAAGTCGCCGATATACAAATTGGTGAAGTCGCCCTTGAGATTGAAACCCTCCGGCAGGGTGATGCTGGTAAAGTTGCCGTCACCCTGGGATAAGAGTACTCGAGCAGTCATCTGGTCATCGTCGTCCCAACTGCCCTTTTCTTGGCGTAGTACATCGTCGCGATCGTCTCCATTAAAGTCGCCAATGTGTAAATTGGTGAAATCGCCTTTGAGAGCGAAATCCTCCGGCAGGGTGATGGGGTTAAAGTTGCCGTCGCCTTGGGACAAGAGGATCTGAGCAGTTGTACGGTCATCGTTGCCCCAAATGCCCTTTTCTTGACGGAGTACATCGCTTTGACCGTCCCCATCAAAGTCCCCGATGTATAAGTTCGTTAAATCACCCTTGACGGCAAGACTTTCCGGCAGGAATATGCGATTAAAGCTGTCGTTATCTTCCGATAATTCCGACAAGAGTACCTGAGCAGTCAGACTGTCATCGTTGTCCCAACCGCCCTTTTCTTGGCGGAGTATATCGCTGCGACCGTCCGGTGAGAGCCTCCAGTTTCCACTAGGACAAAACGAAAGTAGCCCAGAAGCCCAGACCCGGTTTTTCCAAAAAACCGGGTTTCTCAATTCAACTGATAACTGAAATCAGTTCGGGGAGCATTTCCCCCAGGGCATTTCGCCAATGAGGAGGAGGCCCACCCAAAACAGAGGAGATTTTGCCAATGTTCAGGACAGAATAAGGAGGGCGGCGTGCGGGAGTCGGATATTCAGCAGTAGCGATCGGAATCACTCGCTGCACCTTTAGAGGAAATCCTAGCTGTTTTGCCTCTGCAAAAATCGCCACAGCCAAGTCATACCAGCTAGCAACACCACTGTTAGTATAATGGTAAATGCCCCCTGCTGCTTCTTTCGCAATTAAAGAGGCGATCGCCCCTGCGAGATGGCGAGTGGAAGTGGGGCTACCAACTTGGTCGTAAACCACGCGGAGTTCATCCCGTTGGGCCCCCAACCTGAGCATAGTTTTGACAAAATTGCCAGTGGGACCAGCACCATAAACCCAGGCAGTTCTGAGAATAATATAGTTAACACCAGAAGCTTGAATCGCCAACTCCCCCTTCAGTTTAGACTCACCATAGGCATTCATGGGATTAGGAGAGTCAGTTTCAATGTAAGGGCAGTTATTATTCCCATCAAACACGTAGTCAGTGGAAACGTGAACCAGAGTAGACCCCAAATCTACAGCCGCCTCTGCTATTATACCAGGGGCCGTCCCATTCACCGCGATCGCCCGTTCCGGTTCCTGTTCCGCCTTATCAACAGCAGTATAAGCAGCAGCATTAACCACCAAATCAGGTTTAATCTCCTGCATTATCCGACGAATATCATCTGGTCGTTCCAAGTCCACGGTTTCGCGACCCACTCCCGTCACATCTCCGAGAGAGGAGAGAGTGCGAGACAATTCTTGACCCAACTGACCCTTAACCCCAAGTAATAAAATACGTTTCATCTGCACAATGTTTTCAGTCGGTTTTCAACCGACTTCAGCTATTAGCAGGGGGTTTGAACCCCCTGCGGGCCATGAGACCAATCGAGAACCCCAAGCAATAAAATCCGTTTCATGGGAAAACCTCTGCCGACTTAAAAGGTAACCCAGCCGAATCTTTTGCCGATAGCACGGTAGTTTTCCCTCCTAGGGGCCAATCAATTGCCAAATCTGGGTCATTCCAGATAATACAGCGTTCGTGGTTAGGAGCGTAATAGTCAGTAGTCTTGTACAGCATTTCCGCCACCTCCGAAACCACCAAAAAGCCGTGGGCAAACCCCGCCGGGATCCACAGTTGTCGGTGATTATCAGCACTCAACAAGCAACCCACCCACTTGCCAAAATCTGGGCTGCTTTTTCTGATATCCACCGCTACATCGAACACCTCACCCCTAACTACCCGCACCAACTTTCCTTGAGGCTGTTGAATTTGATAATGCAGCCCCCGCAAAACCCCCGTTTCTGAACGAGAATGATTATCCTGGACGAACTCCACCGACAGGCCAGTCTTTTCCGCAAAAACCCGCTGGTTATAACTTTCATAAAAGAATCCCCGATCGTCTCCAAAGACTTTCGGTTCCAGGAGCAATACATCCTTAATATCAGTCGCCTCAACTTTCATCTTGCTTATCCGAAGTGCTGAGGTAGGGTGAAACCCTCCTCATTGCTATACTCTGAACGGTCATAAACTGCTCTTTTTGGGATAGCCAATATGTCATTGCGATTTTTCGCGCAGCGTGGGGGGGATAGTTGAGATATTCTTGTGCTTTCAGAGTAACTTCCCCCCCTCAGCAATCTCTACGCCGTCGGTAGAAGAGTAGGAGATTGCTGAGGGGGTCCTACTTGCTGGTATCATAACAATTGCGACCATAACTCCCCCTCGCAATGACCATTTCGGCTTACCGCAATCATAGCCCGCGCCGAGTCTAATCATTTCCAATTCCCAATTTTCAATTCTCAATTCTCCATTTCCTAACGAACCGTTTCCAAACTGCGGACCTTAGTGTCAAACTTATCCAACAAGAGATTCATCACCGTGCGTTTGCGCACCTTAATCCTCGTATTCACCTCCATTCCCGATTGGAGTCGCAGCTGCACTTGGTTAGGAGGTTCTCCCACATTAAAGTGCTGTCTTGACATTTCTATCTTCGCCGGAAACGAATAGTAGGGGCGAATTTGCGTTGGTTCTAACGCATCCGAACCCACCCAGACCAATTTTCCCGGGATCGTGCCAAATTCCGAGGACGGAAAGGACGACACGTCTACTTCTACCTCCATCCCTTCCTTCACGAACCCGACATCTTTGTTCTGAAGATATACCTTTGCCAACAATTCGTCATTCGGCACAATCTTCACGATTATATCTGTCGCCTGGGCTACAGATTGAGGGCCAACTTGCAGATCGAATACCACGCCATCTTTAGGCGATCGCACTTCTCTGTATCGCAGAGCTTGTCTGGCCTTAACCAGCTCCCCATCTATTTCCGTCAATCGCTTCTGATTTTCCAGCTTCGCCCGACTTAGTTGGGTATCAATTTCCGCAATTCGTTTCTGGTTTTCCGCGATGCGAGTCAGAACATCTTTCGCCGAGATATCCCTCGTATTTTGCATCTGTTCTTGCGCCTGAGAAATTGCCACTTTCAGGCGCTGGATTTCCAGATCGAGCTGCTGAATTTCCGCTTGACGAGACAATACCTGATCTTCCTGACCCAACACCCTTTGCTTTTGTTCGTCGTATCGCAACTGCGCCACTGCTCCTTCCTCCACCAGGGGCTCCAACCTTTCCAGAGTCGCCTGATTAAGGGCCAATATCTGCTGGGCTTTTGTTAAACTTTCCCCGGTTGCTGCCAAGCGGTCTTCTGTTTGCGAAAGTTGCTTTTCCAGTTCTCTGACCTGCAATCTCGCAGCTTCCACTCTACTGCGATATTCATTTCGGCTAGCTGTTAGTAACAGTCGTTGGTTAGCATTAAACTCCCCGCTGATTTTAGCTTCCGGGTCGTACCCACCAATCTCCGCTGTCAGAAATACATTTTCATCTTGCAAGGCATTTTTCAGCCGCACCAGCGCCACCAATTCTGGTGGCCCTCCCCGCGTCGAATCATTCACCTGATCCTTGTAAAACTTGCTTTCTTCTATCAACGTCTCCCGCAACTTGGTTAGGGACTCTATATCTGCTTCTGGGGCGTCTTCTTCAAAGGTGACTAATAGGTCGCCCTCTTTGACATATTCTCCATCTTCGACATAAACTGCCTCCACCACACCTGTCGTTGGGGCCTTCACTTCACTTACAGAACCTT
This sequence comes from Hormoscilla sp. GUM202, assembly GCA_005518205.2. Taxonomy (GTDB): domain Bacteria; phylum Cyanobacteriota; class Cyanobacteriia; order Cyanobacteriales; family Desertifilaceae; genus Hormoscilla. The sequence continues at coordinate 42,356 of RFFC02000045.1, read as the reverse complement.
CCGGTTCCAATTTCCCCATCGCTGGCACGGCTTCGTCGATTTTTGCTACCGCTGCCCAGACTACAGCAAAGCTTGTCACCCCCAGCAGCAGCCATACCAAAACTTGCGACCAGATAATCGATCTCTCTAGGATTACCGGTTGTTCGACAAAGATTTCCTTATCTCTTTTTTTTACTTCTATGTTCTCTGCTTTCATTTGTCCCTCGGTTATTCGTGGAAAATGGTGAATTGCTAACGGTCAATAACCATTAACAATTGCTCCATTTTCTCTTTGGCGCGTCCAGGAGCACCCACCCTGTCGCTCGCCTTCCCGGCAGCGACATGGGTGGGTGTCTCCGGACGCGAAATTTTCACTTTACAGTTGCGACTCTTGCTGTTGGAAGAGGCAATAGTAACGCCCTTTAGACGCCATCAATTCATCATGAGTGCCCTGTTCTGCTAGAGAACCCTTATCCATCATGATGATGATATCGGAATTTTTGACTGTAGACAGGCGGTGAGTGATAAAAAACACCGTTTCCCCTGTAAATGCTGATGCCAAGTTATTGCATACTTGTCGCTCGGAATCGTAATCCAGGGCGCTAGTTGCTTCGTCCAAAATCAGCAGCTTCGGTTTCTGCAACACCGTGCGAGCGATCGCGATCCGTTGTCGCTGTCCCCCTGACAGAGATGAGCCCCGTTCTCCCACCACCGTATTGTAACCCTGGGGAAGTTCCATAATAAAATCATGAGCCACTGCTATTTTGGCCGCCTCAATTATTTCCTCAGTAGTTGCTTCCGGTTTCGTCAGGGAAATATTATCCTGCACCGTGCCATTAAATAGCAAAGTATCCTGCAGTACCACCCCGATCTGACGGCGCAGAGAGTAAAGTTCCACCTTGCTAATATCATAGCCATCGATTTTAATCCGACCCGAAGTAGGTTCGTAGAGGCGCTGCAACAGCTTCATCAGGGTACTCTTACCAGACCCACTCTGACCGACTATGCCCACAAAGCTGCCAACGGGAAAATCCAAATTCATATTAATCAGTTGCAGAGGACCGCTGGTGTTAAACCGGAAAGAGACCTCTTCATAGATCACCCCACCCTGAACATCCGGCATCGGGATATTCTGGCGATTAGCCTCATCTGCTTCTGGGTCTGCATCTAAGATATCGCTAAGTCGTTCGATCGACAGAGCCGTTTCCTGGAAGTTTTGCCAGAGTTGAATCAAGCGCAGCAGGGGGCTAGTAACATAGCCAGCAATAATCCGGAAGGCAATCAGCTTACCTAGGGTAAAGGGATTATCCGATGAGGCTGTCGATAACACCAGACCTGCACCCACCCACAGTATTGCCAGTCCCGAAACCTTGTTCAAGAAAGTACTCAAGGCACCTGCCGTACTGAAAGTCAGCACCGACTTAAAACCAGCACTGATATATTTAGCATAGCGTTCTTGCCATTGCCAGCGAGATTTCAGTTCTATATTCTGGGCTTTAACTGTCTGGACCCCCCCCAGCACTTCCACCAGGTAGCTCTGCACGTCAGCATATCGCTCTGCCTTATGGCGTAACTGACGCCGCACTATGGGTGATACCAACAGGGTTAACAAGCCTAACATGGGTACTACTGCCAGAGCCCAGATACTCAGCAGCCAGCTATAGTAAAACATCACCCCGATGTAAACTACAGAAAAGACCGCATCCAGGACCACTGTCAACGCAGTACCCGTGAGAAACTTGCGGATATTTTCCAATTCATTAATCCGACCCGCCAGTTCCCCAACTCGACGGCGATCGAAGTAATTTAGAGGTAGGCGCAGCAAGTGAGAGATCACTTCCGCCCCCAGACCCAGGTCAATACGGTTAGTCGTGTCTACAAACAGGTAAGTTCGCAACCAGGTCAACAGCCCTTCAAATATAGCCACCCCCAGTAACAATGCCCCCAGCACGTCCAGGGTATCGGGAGACCGCTGTACTAGAACCTTATCAATAATCACCTGGGTAATTAGGGGATTAGCGAGGCTAAACAGCTGCACGAAGAAAGAGGCGATGAAGACTTGGGTGAGGATGCCGCGATATTTTTGGACAGCCGGGATAAACCAGCGGAAACCGAACTTTTCTCTTTGTTCGCCAGGAGGAGGTTGGATCAGCAGTACCTGACCTTTATCCCCCCATATTTCGGCAAAATCACCAGCACGCTTTTTAATCAGCCCCCTTTGCGGCACCGCTATTACCATATTTTTTTCCGTAATCTGGTAAAGAATGGCAAAGCTGTCTTGCCACTGAATCAGTGCTGGTGCTTTCATGCGGTTCACTGAACTGACAGGCACTTCTACCAGTTGCGCTCGCATACCCATCATTTCCGCGATCGCCCCACAAGCCTGCATAGATATTTGTCCAGTTCTGTTGAGCTGGTCCTTTAAAATTTTCTCCAGGATGTCCCGGCGAAACTTCGATCCGGTGTGCTTGCTCAACATGTGGAAGCAAGCTAGGGGGGCGTTTATCGGTCCACTTCCCCTCACTAAGGGAAATCTCGGTACTGGCGCTAGGGGGTCTTGTTCGAGTTCCGGAGGGAGATCGGGCCCATAGGGAATCTCCTCCAAGGAGCTAATTTCTGCTGTTCCTGCCTCCTGGGTAGTGCTAATAGCGCTTGCTTTTTGAGCCAAGACCAGAGAAGTTCCCGCCGCCACCGGAGGACTGCCCGTCCGGGGCAGTTCCGATGGCAGACGCAACCCCAACAATCTTGCTCCATTAAGTGGGTTTGAACCTGCGATCGCCAGGGTCTGAATGTTTTCTGGAGACAGGGTTTCCAGCGGCAATCTGCTGCCCGTAGTGAAATCCCCGATGCTGCCACTACTAATCAGCCAAATTCTTTCTGGGTCTAGCGTCGAGAGCAGGTCTTTTGTTTGCACCTTCGGCGGCCCTAAATTAACCACTGTGGGATTGTTCTCCCATACCTGAGACGACAACTCTTTTAGGTTTGCCGTACCATCCGCCCGGCGCTGCAACTCCATGCTCAACAATTCAAACAACTCACTCATAGAGCAGCTTTGCTGCAATGCTTCGGCAAAAGCCCGATCGCGTTTCATCAGGTCTAAAAAGTCCTCTGATGAGAGCGTAATGCAAACCACCTCCGTCGATGCGATCGCCGTTTCGCAGCCGATGCCTCGCACTAATCCCGCCCAACCCAGGACTTCACCGGGTCCTGCCAATTTCAAGCTCGCTGGCATTTGCATCCGCTGGTCATATCCCAGCTGGCGCACCTGTCCCTGATAGACTATCGACACAAAAGCCGGTAGTTTTTCCCGCACCAAAATTGGTTGTCCTATCCGGTAGCGCAACAGCTTAAACTTCCCCATCACCTGTTGCAAGGCACTGACGCTAATTTTTGACAAAGGGGATACTTCTCTTATAAACCCTTCTATTTGTGACTGGGATACTGCTTTGGTCATATTTTTCTAATTTTTTTCTCTTCTTTATCTGCCTGTTTTACTGTCTCCTAGCTAATACCTTTGAGAGATTTTATCTTGCTCCCTCGTTACCTGGATACCGCCTTGTAACGCGGCCTACTGCCGCCCTTATTTACATTCGATCTTAATCTTCTTTTACTTCACGTATTTATTCTCCACTCCTTTTCCTTTTGACTTTTTTCTTATTCTTTTTTTCTTTTCACCTTCCCCACTAACCACCCACCTCTCATACAAATTACCGCCCGCAAATAACAACTTACATCACCCTACGATTCCATGAGTCTTGTCAATTGGGGCGTTGGCATCGCTTTGGGCCTGGGGCTTTCGATCCTTTCTCTTAATCTGGCCTTTTTTTTTTATCTCTTCCCGGAGCCAGTTTTCAAACAATTCATCCATCAATTGACGACGCATCCCGTCATCTAGCTGAGCTGGGATCATTTTTTCTAACCTGACAATCACAAACCATTCCCCCAAGTTCCGAGGCGGCCATAGTTGACCTGGTTTAGATACCGACAATATTTTCGCCAATGTCGGATGGGGCTGAGATATGGGCACTGGACCTAATAAACCATCCGTATGGGCTTCCGCTCCCTGAGAATGTTCTCGCGCCAAGTCCGCAAAAGACTGTTCTGCTTCTTTAATTCGGAAGTAAATTTCTTGGGCCAGACCCATATCTTTCGTCCTGATCAGGGAATATACTACCTGATCCAGGTTGGTTTTGCGGGTTAGGAAATAGGATTCCACCTTCTTGCGCCAGTTAGCTTGCTTAAATTTTTCTAGCAGCAGAGGCCGCACCGCGATCGCCTCCAGGTCTGAAGATGTAAGACCTTGACTTTCTAGCCAAGCCGCTTTTGCCTCGGGGTCGGTTATTTTCAGCTGACCTTCCACTGCTGCGATCGCCTGGGACCTTTCTTCTTCCGTACAGGTCACCTCCGCGATCGCCTGGTCTATCAGCAGACCGCGCACCACTTGTGGCATTAACTGATAACGAGTTAATAGGGATAGTATTTCATCACTTTTAACTACCTTATTGCCAATTTCCAGAATTTCCACCATTTTTTCCAGCACTTCCCTCTAATCTATTATACCATTTTTGATTTTATATTTGATCTTGTCGAAATCGCATTATTTCCCCGCTCGACCCGCCTACTTTTTCCCAATGGTATCGGTATCACCAGTCACTAGCTGTAGCTTCATGGGGCTGAGGCCGATGGCCTCAAATTAATTTCCACTGTAGCATAACATTGAGCAAAGGCTGTCACTGGTGTGAGGATTGGCGAGCGCGAGCGCTTACGGTCCTAGTCAGCAAGTTCTTGCTGTGGTCATCTCTAAAATTTCTTCAGGTTACCCAGCCTTACAGCGCTCTCTGGCAGTCCTCTGTCTCCTTGACAACCAGACGAACTCATAGTCCCCCTAACGTTCTACAACATCTGGGCGCCCGAATCCCGACAAAGCCAACCTCCACACCCGATTTTTTGGGTTAGGTTGAGCAACTTGGCCGGGAGCATCCCAGTTTTGCAGTAGGTAAAAAGACTTAAGCAGTATTGAGGTCAAGGTTGAGATAAGCACAACGTTGCTTCAACACCTGGTTGACATTCTCAGATTTCCATTGAGCCCCAGAAATCTTGAGCCTCCGACCAATACGCTTAATCGTTGAGGAGACAGCTCCCGACCCAATATCAATTTTGAGCTGTTGATAAGCTGCGTAATTGGGTAGACGAGAGCGATGCTGGTCGAGATCAGCTAGGAAGTTGTTAACCTGTGGAGCTGACCAACCATACGCCGTGTGCAACTTTTTCCAACCAACGAGATTTAGGGAGTTTTGAGAACAACATTTTCAGCCAAAGACCACCAAACCGTTATTCTTCCGTAGAAAGTTGCACATCGCGTAACCATCAAAGGACGCTTTTGCTTCATCTATGAGACCATGCCACAGAACGGTCTCAACTCGTTTGAGCCGTTGGTGAGAGCCACCCACTTTATATAAATTTTCCATTAGATGATACCAGTCAAGGACTTCGCGTCTGCACTCTGGAGGAGCAAAGCCGTCGATTAAATTCCAGACTCCGGGATGTCCATCTCCGATGCAAGTGAGCGGGTTAGCCAGTGGCTTCCCCTTGACCCAATTAACCAGGGGCGTTGCACAATCACGGGATGATAGGTCTCTTTGCATAAGTCTTAAACGTATACTATAAGCCACTTTTAGTGATGTGCAAACAATGGCATCATCCCCAAAATGTGCAACGCCTAACCAGGAACTCGTTGTCGTGAAACGCTGCCATACATACCTGTGAGTGCAAAGCTACCGTCTTGTAGTCTTTCCACTGGCTCGGCTCTCCTTTGGGAGTCCGTAAACGCACTTTGCCCCCGTCGGCGCTCACCGCTTTCACTGGCTCTTTGGCCAAGGCAAGAGGGAACTCACTGCGATGAACGAGCCGATGCTGTGTGCTGTGCGAGACTTTCATTCCTGTCAACATAAAGATGTCTTGTTCGGCGTGAGCATAGGACTCGTTTGCTGTCAGCAGCAGGGAGCATCGTTCCAAGTGCGGACTGATGCGGGTGCGGGCTGCTAGACCAAGACGCTGTGCTTGCTTGCTCGTTACCCTCAGCGTTCCGATGCAGCTATCGATATAGCGACTCCGTCCACTTTGTGTTTGACTTGCTTCGGATAAAAAAAATTTCCTAACTCCGGTCCGACTGTCTCTAACATAAGTACATGGACAAAATTAATTTCACACACTCTCTCGCGCTAGTCTCCATATCCGGAGCATGTCGCCCATGGCTATGTGCAATTATTTTTGTCTAACTACTTATGGTCGCGCACTGCGACACACCTTCAAAATCTTGCAATCGCTCGGAGGGTGTATTCTTGTACAAAATGCGTGCGATGGTTTTCAGAGCCTGGTTGAGTTCGCGGAGTTCTTTTTGTGTCATCGGAATGCTTCTGGCGGGTGAGTTTCATCCCTATTTTAGCCCATTGTCTACCCTTTTGCTAATGATCTCACTACTTGGCTCCTCTCCTAAGTATATTTACTCATTGCATTAGTGGGATGCTCCCAACTTGGCCTCTCTGGGTTCACAATCGGGGACACATTGGCGATCTTTGGCCATATCTCTGGTAAAATATACCACAGCATTAGCCTTTCAGGCACGCTCCGGGCCTCCTCCGCTGCCAAGCCGTCCGAATGCCCCTGGTCGGTTGCCGTTCGCTGCTTTGACATTGGCGTTCCCAGGCAGAGCCGTGGGAACGAGAGCCGGTGCCACTTACAATCATACATCATAGACCAAAATTGTCACCAAGGTTAATACCGAAATCAATGTCGCTCTTTTTGTCTCTTGTGCATTATTACCCATATAGAGCGATCCCGATCGTGTAATACCATGCATGAAAAATACCCACGAAAGGAAACCAGATCGGGGCGATACTTTCAGGCTACAGACTGTAGCAACCTTTTTTCATGCATGGTAAGTAGTCAGACAAAATTAATTACATATTTTTCTCCAAAATTTTTTATGATTGTTTCAACGGAATCAACTAAGTTTTTCCAGCAAGAATAAGCATCGATTTCAATCCATTCGTATTTAATAAACCGCCACAAGATTTCAATCAAATTCAAATGAGGTGAATAAGTGGGGAGATGGAATATAGTAATATTGCGTTCTTTCCATTCTTCAATCTTATCTTGAATAGCATCACTAGTATGGACAGATGCTTGGTCTACTACAATTACTGTTTGCTTTTCCATTCTCGTGGGAAAAAATGCATCGATACAAGCTATGACTACATCTGAATTAATATTTTGAGTAGATACATACGCTTCTAAATGATTGTGGCGATTCATTATTCCTAATACATTTAATCTGCGGCTACTCCGACTAGGTACTTCTATATATTCCCCAATATTTTGCCATCCATAAGGGACACAAGGGATTAAATAAAACCCACTTTCATCTAAATAATACAAATTAATTTCCCCCAAATTGTCTAACAGTTTCAGTTGTTCAAGTTGTGCTTTTTTTTCCTCATACTCTTGAGCTGGGGGGCTGACAGCTACCCCTTTACGCATCCGATGCCAACTCATATTCATTGTTTTCAATATTCTCTGAACAGTTTTAACACTTGTTTCAATTCCCCATTCTTCTTTGATTTTAGCCACCACTTTTTTTAATTGCCTCGGTTCTTCTTCAGTCCAGGCTTTAATTTTTTCTTTTTGTTCGAGACTAAAGGTTTGCTTACGACCTCTTCCAGACTTATTATATAGTCCGACCATTCCCTCGGAATCCCAATTTTTAATCCAATTGTAGATAGTTCTATAACTAACATCAAAGATTTCCATAAGTTCTTTAACTTTTTTATGTTCTCGATCTCGCAAAAGTAAACAATGTGCTCTTTGACGAACTTGATGATGGCGACTTTGATGATAAATTCGTAAGAGCAATTTTGCAGAAAGCTCATTTATTTCGCGCATTAAAATCCTTCTTAATTTCTCCTAATTTATCGTCATATTATGTCAAATATATCTGGCCGGGGATGAGCATGAAAACCGACTCCCCGTTAGTTTGACAAAAATCTGCTACATGTACGAGTAGCTATATCTAGTATAACAAGTTTTCTCGATTTTGTGCAATTAATTTTGTCCAACTACGGAATCATTAACCACGGTAGTCAGCCACGCTCCGGGAACCCTCCACGCTCCGGGAACCCTACGCTACCAGAGTGCCGGTAAAGATGGTCCCGAGGTAGTGATAAACATGTAGTGATGTGATGGCTAGTCTGTCCCAATAGGTGTGGGGATGTGGCATTTTCAATTTTTCGGCTGGGAGCTGAAATGCCTGAAATATCGTTATTTGACTTGCCGTTGGATGCCACTATTGCGATCTCCGTCTGAGCTTTCTTGTGCTAACATCACTACTTGTGACCCACTACCACAATTAACAATTAACAATCTATGCGAATTATGTTCGCGATCGCCCATTTTTTCAATCCTTCCGGAGAGGGAAAACACGCTTCCCAGCGAAAAGACCCCCGACCCCGGATCCAGGCATTGGCAGTGGCGATCGCCAACCTGCATCAGGTATTTAGCAAATCTCAATGTACGATCGATATTGGTCAGCGGGTGGCGGTGCCAGCAAATCAGTTGCAATCCCATGATATTGATATTGTTATCTGTACAACGGGGAGTTATCATTTATTAGGTCAGTTACCTTTGCCCGCTCATTTCTACAAACATCACCCCACTCAGGCCGAACCAATGTTATTGGGATTTGCCTGTCAGGAGGTATTGCGAGACTCTCTGGGACAATATGATTATTACTGCTTTCTGGAAGATGACTTGATTATATCCGATCCGTGGTTCTTTATTAAGCTAGCTTGGTTTACCAAAATGACTGGCACAAGGCATCTCCTGCAACCCAACCGCTACGAAGTTTCTCCCCAGGGTCTCGTCCGCAAAGCCTACATCGATGGCGACTTGGCACCAAAAGTCACCGCACCGTTTCAGAATGTCCGAGAAGAACCAGAATTAAAAGGTCAAGTGATGGGAACACCAGTAATTTTCCACCGCGCCCTCAACCCCCATTCCGGCTGCTATTTCTTGAATGGGGCCCAGATGGCACATTGGGCAGAGCAACCCTATTTTCTAGATAAGGATACCAGTTTTGTCGGACCCCTGGAAAGTGCTGCTACCCTGGGCATTATGAAGACCTTTAGAATTTATAAACCCGCTCCACATAATGCTGGGTTCCTGGAAATACAGCATTATGGGAACGGGTTTTTGAGTCTGATTGGCGGACAAGTGCGATTGCCTTCATCGTAGCAACGGGAAGGTGCAGTGCCCACCCTACTTGCTACTCTATCAGATCGAAGTTATTAGAAGTAACAGTATTGGCCTGTACTCCCAGTAATGTCGCCAGAGCCACGTCAAAGCCAGCGTTATAGCTGGTGCCTAAGCCAGTGTTCTCCAGGTAAATAACTGTATCATTACCAACCTGAGCAGCGCCAATTTGTCCTAAATCAGCGGTGCCAATACCATCAGCATTCGCCGCACTGAATTGATCGCCATAGACTACTGGTATCCCGACGCTCGTAAACGTGCGATCTTCGATGACAAGGATATCATTGTTTACGTCAAAGGATTGGATGTAGTCAGCTTGCTGTTGGGTAACTGCTTGGGGACCACCCAACAGTGGATCTTCTTCTGTTACGTCCATGAGACTGTAGATAAACAGATCCCCAACATCAGCAGAAACTGCTCCAACCTCGTTACCATTCAAGGTATCACTACCTGCACCCCCCTCTAAAGCATCCTCGCCTAGACCACCAATCAGGCTATCATCGCCGTCCTCACCGCCGATGGCATCGTCACCATCACCGCCGAGAATTGTATCGTTACCATTGTCACCAAATAGGATGTCAATGTCATCGCCACCTTCAATAATGTCGTTGCCATCGCCACCTAGAATCTCGTCTTCGCCCTCGCCACCGAAGATCGTGTCGCGGCCATTACCGCCTTCAATATTGTCGTCGCCAATGCCTCCATCAATCAGGTCATCTCCACCTTCGCCCATGATGGTGTCATCACCTGCGCCACCCTCGATCGTGTCGCCAAACATGAAGTTCGGGTCTGGGAATGCTTCATCGCCACCTAATAGAGAGTCGTCGCCATCTCCACCACTGAGGAAGTCGCGACCAGCCAAACCGCCTAGAACCGTGTCGTTGCCTTCATCACCAAACAGGTCGTCATCTCCGTAACCACCGACAACGCTGTCGTCTCCCTCGCCGCCCAGCAGAGTGTCATTGTCTGGATTGTTTGCATTACCGCTATCTTCTCTGCCGATCGTGTCGTCCCCCAAGTCACCAAAGATGACATCGCTGCCTCCGGTGTGATCGAGGTCTTCAGTGAAGATATCGATCATATCGTTGTCCTGACCGCCATAGATAGTGTCACTGCCATCACTACCAAAGATAGTATCTTCACCTTGATTTCCCAAGATGATGTCCCGAGTCATGCTTGCAGATCCAAACCCAATCCCAAAAGATGGATCGTCCCCAACTATGAAATCATCGCCGTTGTCTCCGTAGATGGTGTCATTGCCCAAATTACCTTCTATCGTGTCATCGTCCTGACCACCCCGGATGCTGTCGTTCGATTCACCACCGACAATACTGTCATCCCCTTGATTACCTTGCATGAAGCTGGGGCCACCAAGACCCACGATGGTATCATCACCCTCACCGCCAAATATGTTGCCCGCTTTTCCTGGGACGGTGCCAGTGATGAAGTCATCGCCTAGATCGCCCAAGATATATCCCTCGACGCCAAACTCAAAACCTAGGGTATCGTTGCCTTGACCTCCTCTGAGGGTATCAAACCCTGTGGGTTCTCCTCTGTTAATCAAAACCGCATCATTTGCTCCCGGGCCGAGTACAATCTCTTCTCCCATTGTTCACTCCATCTCCTTCACTACAATTTGTTGCTGAGACGCATTACATCTTTCTGTCTATCGAGGTTATATACCTCTGTCACCGGATTAGACCGGTAGTTTTGGCGCTGTTGTGTCACTTGACATCTATCAGAGGATATCATCTCATACCTGTCAAGTAACACAGGTGGCCGTTGAGATCCCTACCCAACGACTGCGATGGTCAGACCGACGTGATTTTTACAGAGCCTATCATATCATCATCACAGGGAAATTTTGCTGTTTCCCGATCGGGATTAAGAAGCCAAATCAGGTACTGTATACAACTTTGAGTGCAGGTATTTCGGAATCGGACTACCAAAAAAGGCCATTCGTCTGGTAGCATGCTAGTTATTTCAGGGCAAAACCCTTGTTCTGCTTCTTCTTCTTCCCTTTGGCTGGTGGCTTGGACTTCACCGGTGGCGATACCTGCCCATTGGCCACATCCCGTACCAGTTGTAGATGTCGCGGTAACAACTTCGCCAAAGCATATCGTTCTAATACTGTCTCCCGGGCCCGATCGCGTAAGTCGGCCATGCGGGTGGGATGATCCAGCACCTCACATACTCTATCAGCTATCTGCTTGGGAGAAAAGAAGTCTACCAGTAAGCCATTTTCTCCATCCCGGATCACCTCCCGCACCGGTGGCGTGTCCGAGGCCACGATCGCGCATCCCACCGACATGGACTCAATCATGGACCAGGATAAGACAAAGGGTCGAGTTAAATAAATATGGGCAGAAGATGCTTGAATTACTTTTAAGTAAAGGCCATAGGGTAAGGAACCGACAAAATGCACTCGCGACCAATCTAGCTTAACTTTTTCTTGCATATATGCTTTATAGCTCTTGCCATCGGGCAGGGATTTGCCATAACATACTCGTTCAGAACCGACAGCTACGACATGACAATTGGGTCTACGTTCCAGGAGATAAGCCAAGGATTCGATAAACTGGGGAAAGCCTCGATAGGGTTCCATCCCCCGGGACACGTAGGTAACAATCTCGTCAACTCCGGATAAATCTAATTCTGGCAACACCAGTTTGGCATCGGGTACGGGCTGAAAGTAATCTGTATCTACCCCATCATGAATTACGGAAATCTTATCGTGAAATTCTGGCGGAAACTGCGACTTTTGCCACTCGGTGGGGGACAGTCCCCAGTCACAGGCGTACAAATCATGGCATATGGGGGCATTCTTTAACCGGATGCGACAGAGATCGTCTACTGTCAGGGGGTCCGCTGGGTCAAAGTCGGCGTCAGAACCCCGGGAATGATAGAACCATTCAAAGAAACACATCAGTTTTGTCTTGGGAAAGGCGTCTTTCATAAACAGGGTCGGCCCCCAACCGGAATGTCCGTAAATTATATCTGGGAAAAATCCCATTGATTTGAGTTTTTCGGCAATGCGAAATACTGCTTGTCCTTGCAATACGGCATTCTCTAGGGTCCGGACGTAATGATGGGTTTCTGGACGCGCTTCCCGACTGGGGGTATAGACAATCTTTTGTACTCCCGGTATCACCCATTCTGGGCGTTCGTTTTTGGTGGCAAATACTACCTGATTTTTAGGGTCGCTACCAAAGGAGGTAGCTAGATGACGAAACTGGGCCGGAAAATTGGGATGTAAAAATAGAATTCTCATTGTCAGTTGTTAGTTGTTAGTTGTTAGTTGTTAGTTGTTAGTTGTCAGATTATACAAGACGGAGATGTCCTCACACTAGCGGTGAGGGGACTGGCGACACTCCCCTCACTGCTGGTGGATGTGATGGTCGTCATATTGGCCACACTCCCCCGATCGCGCCTGATTTGTGCTATGATACTCCAGACTGCATGGGGCGATCGCGGCTGGGAAGCACTAAAGTGCTTACTACAAACCCCCGAAGCACTAAAGTGCTTACTACAAACCCCCGAAGCACTAAAGTGCTTACTACAAACCCCCGAAGCACTAAAGTGCTTACTACAAACCCCCGAAGCACTAAAGTGCTTACTACAAACCCTCGAAGCACTAAAGTGCTTACTACAAACCCCCGAAGCACTAAAGTGCTTACTACAAACCCCCGAAGCACTAAAGTGCTTACTACAAACCCCCGAAGCACTAAAGTGCTTACTACAAACCCTCGAAGCACTAAAGTGCTTACTACAAACGGGAGGCAGTCGGTGCAAAACAATTCTATTGAGAATCTAAACAGTAGCAGGCTTTCCGCGTTGATGCGATATCTTGGATAATTATGTATTCAGGAACACATTGATTATGGAGCCAGATTCTCTACCCACAGAGGTAATTCTGACGCATCCGCGTCAGACCCTTGGAAACCTTACACTAGATTGGAACCCCCAACCCGGTCACTATCTCGACCTCAAAGGTAAAACCTACGCTGTCCTAGAACGTCGCCACCGCTACAAGCTGAAGTCAGGACGCTATCGCTTGCACAAAATTGCAATTATTGTCCAGTCCGCGCCACGTCCAGCTGAGAAAAGTCTGATCGATGGACGCTGGGTGCTGGGAGACGCCAGTTGTCGCTTCAATGCTCATTCTGAACTGGTGCGCTGTGCAGTTAACCCAGTGGGACCATGCGATTCTTGTCGTTTTTATGAAAAATCTTCCTAAGGTGGGCGCGACCCACCTTACTTGTGTTTGAGCTATTGTTCGCTTTACTGCCCATTTTCTAACATCTCTCCTACTGCCAAGCGGACGCCATTGGCAAAATCCCACCCAGACTGAGCGCGTTTACCCGCAAGCTGGACTTGCCGCAATAGTAATAATCCTTCGCCAGTTTGAATAATTGGTCCTATCCGCTTGGCAATGCTCACTACTTCTCCAGGACGCCCAGTATTGGCAGAGAGTGAGGCCCAATTCTGTTCTAAAATGGCCAATTCTGGCGGTAGCTGATGCCAGTATCGATCGCCGATCGGGGCTGTGGCAGTGATTTTCAAGGATTGACCGCGAAATGAGGCTACAGAGTTGGGGAAAAATCCTCTAATTTGATTGTGCAGGGCGATCGCGCTTTGGGACCATGAGAGCAAGTAATGTTCTTTTTTAATCAGTGGCGCATAGGTTGCTGCCGAAGCATCTTGCCGAATGGGTGTAATTTCAGAACGTTCCCACTTCAGCAGGGTTTCTACTAACAAATCAGCCCCCGTACTGGCCAGGGTCCCAGCCAAGTCCTGGGCATTATCGAGTAACCCAATAGGAGTAAAAGCTTTCAGTAGCATATCACCTGTATCCATGCCTGCATCCATCAGCATGGTAGTAATGCCAGTTGACCTCTCACCATGATATAGACTCCACTGAATTGGTGCAGCCCCCCGATACTGGGGTAAAATAGAACCGTGAACGTTAATGCATCCCAGTTTGGGCATGTCCAGAATATTTTGAGAAAGAATTTGCCCGTAGGCTACTACTACGAATACATCTGCCTGGGCCTGTTCCAATTGGGTGAGGCTGGCGGCATCTTTTTTGATCCGTTGGGGCTGCCAAACTGGTAAGTTATGAGTCAGTGCTACAGTTTTTACAGGTGTTGGTGTGAGTTTCTTACCGCGTCCCCGCTGTTTATCTGGCTGGGTAACTACGCCTGCAACTTCAAAAAAGGGATCGGACAGCAGGCGATCGAGGCTGGGTACGGCAAATTCAGGGGTTCCGAAGAAAATTACTTTCATTAAAATAGAGTTGAATAACAATCTCGTTAAGTAGGTGGACCGACTTATTTACACATGACAGAAATTACAGAATATGGCAGATTGCGCCTCAACCGTCGATGTCTCCTCTTTTGTACGAATAGCGATCCCAGGAGACATCGAAGTCGATGGTGGGCGGTGCCCACCCTACATCTGAATGGCATTAACAATTAGCAGCGATCGCTACTTGCCCGTGGACGCGGACTGAGGAGTTGTGTTTGGGGTAGTAGCTTGAATTATAGAAGTCAACCCATTGATCGCTTCTCTACCGCCCAAAACCAATCCTGCAGTCAACAGAATATCAACAGCATGGAAAATCTGCAGCTGCAAGCCCGACAGCGCCTCGATCTCGCAAAAAGCGCCCAGAGTGCGCACCCCTACCATGCTGACTAGCACGCCTGCTAGGATTGTTGCCAGGTTAGAGATCAGTTCAGTGTTCGCTTCGTATTCATTGATCTCCGCCATTATTTCATTTTGCTCTTGATATAATTGCTTTCCTTTTAATAACAATGGCTCGAATTCATGCTTAAATACCGACTTCATTTCTTCATCAGAACGAGACTGA
The DNA here is from genome assembly GCA_005518205.2 of Hormoscilla sp. GUM202. GTDB lineage: Bacteria > Cyanobacteriota > Cyanobacteriia > Cyanobacteriales > Desertifilaceae > Hormoscilla. The sequence continues at coordinate 27,202 of RFFC02000045.1, read as the reverse complement.
TTCTCTTTAATCGTCTCTTCGATCTTGTTCTGGAAATTTTCAATCAAATTACGGTCAATTTCTTCCTTTTTTTGCAGTTTTTCTAGACGTTCTTGGCCGACATCGCGGACAGCACCAACAAAGTTTTTGACCGCGCTGCGTACCGCCACGGAAACAAAGGATAGGACAACGACTAACCCCGCAATTTCGTCATTTATATCCTGCTTAAATTCAATTTGGGTTCCAAATTTAGGGGCGATTAAAAATACCACCACCAAGATCGTCAATACTGTTACACTCGCGACTATCTCGCGGATCGGACGTCTCGCTTTTTGTGATTTTTCTTTCATACTCTCTCTCTACTCACTAAAACTACTAAGCAATTGACAATATGCCAATATACCCATTTACATACTAAGGATTAGCTGAAAGAAACAGAATACTTTTGGCCACCGGATCTTTAACTATTATATCCTGCTTCATCGCCCAAAATTGACTCAAGAAGTGAAATTGTCTCAATCCTACAATTAAATTTAATCCGGGGACAAAAATCCACCAAACCACGAGCGGTTCTTCCATCTCTTCTCGGCGATAAAGTTCGTTAACGGTCCCGTATAGCCGGAACTGTACAATATAAATCCACACAACCCCTAGCAGGGAAAACCAACCGAACCAACCGGGAACATCCGGATCGAAGATCCATAACGCCTGGGGAACTGTTATACCCAACACAAAGGGTAGTAAGCACAGCGTCCCCGACCAACCATAGCCATTATAGTGCCGTAGTTCTTCTTGGATGATCCACTTGTACCAGCCATAGTATAATGTGAAAGTGGCCGCAGATAGGAGCAGCACTCGCCAGAGGGGACGGGGTTTACCTAAAGGTCGATCTGACATATGCTTTGATATTGTATGTAAATTGTAAATTGTTGACAGTCAAATTATAGCATAAGGCGTTTAAACTCATGGGCAGCAGCGAATAATCCCCGCATTTTTCTGTGTGCTTTGACAGGTAAACGTTTAGTTATGTTACACAATCAAAAAGAAGAGTCGCAAAACTCCGCTTCGGAGAAATTAATACAGCCGACGGCGAGATATAGTAGAGTCGGAGAGTAAGCAATGACAAAAAACAGGCATTTAGGGAGTGATGTTCTGGCTTTTATGTCGGAAATTGTCCCAGATACAGCAGAAACTCTTCTGGTGGAGAAACAAGAACTTTTCCGTATTGCTTTGACGCGGGTAATGCGGGATTTGCGCAAGCAAGTTGGACTTACAGAACTTGAACTTGCTCAAAAACTTGGTGTTGAACTCAGCTGGGTTAGAGAGTTGGAAAGTGCTAACCACGATCGCACGTTTGAGTCAGTGCTAGCTTATCTGGATGCTTTAGGGGCTTGCTTTCAAGTGTCAATTATGAAATCAGATGAACAGGTGGCAGTAGTGACAACAGAACTGAGTATCTCTAAGCAAAAAACGGATGCAGCGACAGGCAAGATGCCTGTCCTACGCGATCGCCTTTCTAATGGCTTGGGCGGTGCCGGGTGCGAGTAAGATGCCATTGCGATAGTGACCTGTGGCTAGCAATATGTTATCGTAACCTGGCAGATGACCGATAATGGGGGCTGGCTGTCCTTCCGGACGGGGACGTAAACCCGACCATTCTTTGATTATACTGGCTTCTGCAAGGGCGGGACAAAGGGCGATCGCCCTTTCCTTAACCACCTGCAAAGCACTCGGGTCTGCTACTATTTCACCTGTAGCTGTGGGAAATTCCACCGTGGTTCCCACCCAGTAATGCCGATCGCCCATGGGGACGATATAGACATCATCTGCTGTAATAGCGGGCTGAAACTCTGGGTTTCCCAAGCTCAATCCCCCATACTGTACAGCTTGCCCTAATACTGGGCGAATGTCAATAGTTTTTTGTAAAGATTTCGTTAACTCTGTGGACCCCAACCCGGCTGCAATTACTAAGCGATCGCACTTCATATTTCCCGCATTAGTCAGCAATAAACAGCGGCCTCCGTCGGATGTTGCTAACCCCTCTACATGAACACCAAACTTAAAAGTAACGCCATTGCCTTGGGCTGCGGTAACCAAGGCATGGGTGAGAACAGTAGGATCGACTTGTCTATCTTGGGGAGAATAGATCGCACCCAAAAAGCGATCGCTCAAATAGGGACAGTGAGATTTTACTCCCTCAGCATCCCAAACTTCCAACTGCCAGCCCTGAGACCGACGAATTTCTGCCAACTGTTGCCCTTTTTCTAACTCCTCGGACTCAGTGCAAAGCTTGAGAATGCCTTGACGATTAAAAGGGATCTGGCCCTGTGTAATCTCTTCTAGTTCTGTAATCAAAGTTTCATAGCGTCGGATACTAGTTTGGCGCAGTTCCCAGGCCCGACCCTTGACTTTCCCAGAGATAATGCCCATCATCACCCCGAGGGCCGCACCTGTTGCTGCTTGGGCGGGGAGTTGCTTGTCTATGACAGTTATTTGTAGTCCCTGAACTTGGCTGAGTTCATAGGCTGTCATGGCCCCGATCGCGCCACAGCCGATGATGATTACAAGAGTCATAATTCTAGAATAGTCAGGTGGCGTAAGCCACCCGAGAGTAAAAACAGAGAAGTCGGAAAGTCAGAGACTAACCCTTTGTGGGAATCAGATCCAAGAAACTGTCAAAATCCTTAATGGCAGCTTTGTAACTAACCGCTGCTTGGGCATAGCTGTTTGCTTCGGCAGCTGCGTCAATGGCTACTATGTCCTTAAACAGCTTATCTGTGGCCGCTATTGCTGCTTTTTCATCTGGGGGAAGCAGGTTACGAGCCAAACTTTTCATCTGACGGCGTAAGTCTCCCAGGGGTCCGTGGATAAAGTTGCCGACAAATACCCAGTCCCGTTCTTCGATCAGATCCTCTAGTTCTGGCATCCGATCGCGGGTGGCAAGTATTGTGGGAAGGAAGATTTTAACTTGGGCTAGCTTGGACTGGTCATATAGGGGCGGCTGGGCTGTGGGCGTGGCACAGCTGACTACAAACACTGTCACCAGTGCCAATACTAAAGCTAGAAAAGAGCGATATCGTAACATAACTTCGTCCTATCTTGCTATTCAACAAATGAAACTGCCCCAGGTGGGGGCGATTATGTTAAAAAAATATATCAGAATTCTGCATCTGATTTAACCAACTAAGTTTCTTGACGGCGCAGAAAGGGCAGGAGAACCTCGCTAACCTTTTCATGCCAGTCCTCTTGAGCATAATGTCCGACCTGTTCTAAGGGGACTACTTCGGCATTGGCCAGGGAACTGGCAAAGCTTTGGGCCTGGCTTAAGGGTAACCATGGGTCTGAGGTGCCCCAAACGATCAGGGTTGGTTGCGGCCATTGGCTAAAGCCCTTCTCTATTTCTGCGGTCACCTGCTGTAGCCGGAGGTTGCGGACGGTGATAAACAGGGCACGTCCGGCTGCCGAACTTTGGAGAAAGGGACGGCGATAGACATCTAAATCTTTATCTGCTACCTGGTAGGGGCCGCCGCCTTCCAAAGTGCGATCGACCAACAGGGGGTCTTGGGTAAATACCTCTCCCAGCAAGGGCAACCCTAACTGTTTGATCTTCCAGGGCAACTGGGCCTCGGTGGAAAGGGGGGTATTCAGGACTGCCAAGCGTGCGATCTTCTCAGGGTGACGCAGAGCATATTGTAAACCGGCAGATCCGACAAATCCTTGCACGACCAGGGAAATGCGATCGCATTCTAAGGCATCTATAAATGCTGCCAAGGCGGTTACGAAAGCATCGGGGGTGTAGGCAAAGTCCCGCTTGCCAGGTTTAGCAGAGAAACCGAAACCGATCCAGTCCGGGGCGATCGCGCGAAACCCCTGTTCTGCCAAGACTGGCAGAATGTCCCGATAGCTGTAACCCTGGGAGACCAAGCCGTGTAGCAGCAGCACCGGTGGTTTTTCACTGTTAGAAACTGGTAAAGACTCCCGATAAAACCATTCCAGGGCTCCGACCCTAAGAAAATGCTCCTCAACTGACACTTATTTTTTCCTGTACCATTACTGATTCCCAAGAGCTTACCACAGGATGGCAGTCCTGAGTCCCGTTCTTCGTCAGGTTTGTTTCCAGGTTCGTAGGGCGGGCGTCTCGCCTGCCCGGGTTGGGGCGATCGCCAGTTTTTCTATCCTCTGAGACCGCGAAGTCGAACCGCTTGACCGGCGTTCTATAAGCGATAAACCGGGTTATAGATGCAGGTATCTTCGAGATCTCAATGCTTTACCATCCGCACTCCAAGCCCTGTTTATTGACCGGCGCTCTAGCTACTGGTGAGCGGTGCCCACCCTACTACTGGTGGGTTGTGCTATTGCTGTTATTCGCCGGTTACACAAGGAAAAATTGTGTAAATTTTTGTAAAGTAGGGCTATTTTGTTAATTTCGCTACAGTTTGTTGGTTATAGTTATAAATGTAAGAGAAAGAAAGTTAACCATTGGTCTGAAAAGCAAAGGAGGATCCTCAGATGTCTACTCAAGAACAAGCGCGGGCCCTAATGATGCGTCATCATCATCTAGTCAAGAATCGCCAGCAATCGATGCTAGGTCGATCGGCAGCGGAAGCGGGATTACCAGCGGAAGCAGCTAACCATTGGAACCACATTCAAGGAAAACCCCATCCTACTTTCCGGAAAAACTACGATCGCAGTGGTGCGACGATGAGCTAGAACAACGAGTATTGTCAGAAATCGGGTTGAGTGCGATCGACGATTTATCAACACATTTTCGCCAAAAGAAACCCGGTTTCCAGATTTAAGTTCTAGAACAACCGGTTTGATAGTCAAAAGTTAATCACAGATACAAGATCGGAGGATGTGAAAATGTCTGCTCTTGAACTTGCTCGGGCCTTAATGATGCGTCATCATCATCTAGTCAAGAATCGGGAGCAATCGATGCTGGGTCGATCGGCAGTGGAGGTGGGATTACCGGTGGAAGCAGCTAACTATTGGAACCACATTCAAGGAAAGCCTCATTCCAGTTTCCGGAAAAACTACGATCGCAGTGGTGCGACGATGAGCTAGGGAACACTCAATAAAGAATTAAGAAACCCGGTTTTTCCCAAAAAAACTGGTTTCTGCGCTACATCTTCATCAAGAATTAAGAAACCCGGTTTTTCCCAAAAACCGGGTTTCTTTGCAAAAGAGTGAAGATTATCAACGTAAAGACCGAAACAGCACTCTCCCAGGCAATACTTCTTCATCGATCTTAGCATAAACTCGCAGGCAAGCCGACACTTCCCCAGGAGTTCCTCCACTATCTAATTCTAAGTCGTCCTTTGACCGAGAACTAACATTAGCAAAGGATCCCCATAGCGATCGCACCTGCACTTGATGACCGGCCTGACGCGCCCGATCGGCCACCTGTTGGAGAGTATCTCGTGCTTGCTGTTGCAGTTTCCCCCACCAAGAAAAGCGATCTGCTGGGGGATAATATACCAAAGAGTGAATTGCCTCATCTAGGTCTAGTCTCCCACGCAGGATCTTTACTGGATCGGCACTTTTATCAGCAGTTATAGCACGCCCAAAGCGATCGATCAGCGCCGTCGAGTACCTATCTTTCTGTGACTCCTCGTTCAAAGATATGACACGAAACCTTTCTACACTCTTCAAAGCATGGTTTAAATTGGAGTCTATTTCTATGAACTTGAGACAAATATAAACAACGCCTGCTAGTAAATTTAGTTCTCCCTCTAGTTTCTCTTTCGCCAGTCGCGAATCAAAACCCTGTCTTTCTGACCAATACAACCCCACTTTATCGTTCCCGTTGACTTTTATCCCAGGATAAATAACTTGTTTGTCCTGGCTGAAGTTTCCGATTAAGGGAAGTGGAATCAGGGATTTTTTAGCCTCTGTTATTGAAAAACCAACCTCTTTTGCCAGATTTATAGCCTGAGTTCGCCAAGAGTCAGCCTCCCTCTCAGGAACCCGCAACAGCAGACGTTGCACTTCGTTCCACAAAATAGCATCTTTGCTGTCACTCAATTCGACTTTGCCCACATATTCTGACAGCTTCTGGTCCTCAATCAAACTCTCCCGCAGGCGGGAGAGTTTCAGTTCTTCTGGGGGCGGCGGTACAGGATCAAACGGATACTCATTCTCCTCCAAGGAATCTTCCTCCAAGGAAGATTCCTCCTCTGAGGGAGAAGCAGTTTCTTTACTCTCCTCTAATGGTACTGGTTCAAATGCTGGTTCCAAAAGCATATCCAGTTCCCTCAGCAATTCTTCACATGCGGGCATTCCAGGATCTCTTGCATCTTTGTTTCGGGCTTCTTTGTTTCGGGCTTCTTCCAGTTGTGCCCGCAGTCCTTGCAAACCCAACCGCAGTACCCAGGCTAAATTCGATTTTTCTATCTCTAATAACTTGCTGAGGTGCTGCATGGGGATGCTCTCCTTTTTTCTTTTCTTTTGTTCGTATAGCTGTCGGGTGTGGCTCATTTGTCGTTGCATTAGTAGGGTGGGCGGTGCCTTGCCTACGCGGGTGTGATATTTTTTTACCAACTGGTGCAAGACCAAACCCGTAGCTGTTGTTGAGTTGATCCACGTTAGACAACCTCATCAGTAGCCCAGAAACCAGGTGGATGGGAAAAACCTGGTTTCTTATTCAAGGGAACGCGCCAACTTTAATGGATTCCCGAGAACGGGTTGCGCTTCTCATCAACATTATCTTTTGGTTGCCCGAGAGCAGTTCTATACACGCATCCCTTTTCCTTGAGATATTCTTCATTCTCCGATGTCCAGTACGGAATCTCACCTGCATGAATTCTTAAGATTCCTTTGTCATCGAGAGTAACTCGATATTCACAGGGGTACTCTTTTTCCCCACCCGGTTGTGGTAAGGCCCCAATTCTTTCCCATTGATTGCTGTTGGGCTTTTGGAAATAGAACGTATGTTCCCCACTGACTGGGAACGGTGGTAACGGCTTGCTAATTAACCCAAATCCTTGCTTCTCTCCATTTTCCCCTTCATACCGAAATACTTTCACAGACTTGCTATAGTCCTTGTCCGCTGCAAATACTACCGTATGGTCGTCTGTTCTCTGGGAAGAAGCTGATTCCGCCACATTAACAGCAATATCGCAGGTTACCTTGCCATCAGAAATTTCTGCTGTAGTATGGATGGCTGCGGTCTCATCCATACTGGGCTTAATCAAATAATAGGGCTTGCCTTCCCGGCAAAACAGCAAGTCGATTTTCAGATCTTGGCCGATCTCAAACTGAACTTGGATTTTTTCAAACTCTGTACTCTCCATTTTCAGTTTCCTCGCCAGCTCATCGCTATCGAAGTTACCCCATAGCTGTGGGGTCTTATCTTCAAAATCTTTACGCTGAACGGAGATTGATAATTGGGTTCCGTACCACCGATGGCTCCGAGCCTTCGCCGCATCTTCATTCTGGTTGATTTGATAAAGCTGTTGACCCGCATTAAAGATTGTCAGATACTGTTGATCTAGACCCATCAGTACGAAAGAACAGGGCAGAAAATAAAATAGGTTTTTGACATCAATTTTGAGCTGATTTCCCCCCTTCCGCAGCAATTCCTTCGCATCTTGTGGGCGAACCCCCAGTTGCCTGAGCTTTTCCGCGTAGCAGGCTCCTGCAGATGTTGCTAGCTTTGTGTATTCGGGCACAAAGGTAATTCTCTCTGGGTTCCACACGAAACGATCGGACTTGCTAAATTGCTGCTTCAGCTCCTTTCGTACCAAGTCAAGGTTACAGGTTTTGCCTGACAATATTAACCAATCTAGTTGCTCTTTTGATGAATTCTCCTGAGGAGCTTCCTGTCTCCTTAAGCCACTCTCCATCAGCCCTTTGGCGATGCCGATCGCCTCTTTAATCACGCCGGTTACCGCATTGGCAAATTGCTGCACTGTGAGGGTCACGCTTAAATTATTGAGACTGCTTTGGGGCAATTGGATATCGTTTTGGGCTAGTAGTTCGGCGATTTGCTGTCCGTCCATAATGAATGTCGGTTCGGTTCCCTCTTTGGTCCCAGAGGCTTGCCCCAAGAGCAGTTTTGCCCTTTCCGCATGTTCCCACAGACTGTAAAAGGTTTGCTGGCGAGATGCTGGAGCATTTTTCCAACGGGTGGGCAGCAGTTTCTCCGCAGCATCTAAGGCATCATTGTAGGCTGCCCGATCGCTTTCGGGGTTTTCCTTGTCTACTTTATCTAGCAGTTTACCACTAACAAATTTGCCGTTCTCCAAGAACCGATCGTTCAGTTCGTCTGGCTGAATCTTTAATAGTTCTGGTTCCAGATTTCCCGTCGCCATCGCCGTCAGCAGACAGTCAGCGATCGCCACTTTCAGCAGTTGGAATATCCGCAGGGTAATCAACTCCCCTCCCAACTGTAAATGACCCGAAGAACCTAACAGTTTGGGAGTCAGGATATAGTAGCGTCCCCCATCCCCTCGATCTTCACCTGGTTCAAAGGGGTCTTCCTCTTTGAGTGTCAGGCGGATCAAGGCCAAGTCCGTCGTTCCCCCACCAATATCTAGCACCAAGACATTTTGCGACCATTGGTCGAAATATTGGCGACAGCGAGTTTTGAAAGACTCCAGCCCTATATTCAAGTCCCCGCCCAACTCTCGCCACAGAAAGAAGATGGCGATCGATACCGCTTCATCATAAGCCATCTGTACGCCCGTAATGCCCAGACCATCTTTTCCCACCAGCTCCTCTATCTTATCGCGCACCTTTGGTGGAGATATGGTGGGATAAGTCACCACTGCTTTATTAAACACACCGGGAGAAAATTGTTCGGCGTTACGATCGCGGTAATCTTTTGTCAATTGGAGCAAATGACCGAATGCTGCTTGAATCAACTTTTCCACTGCCACTGACTGGCTGTTGCCATTTAGAGTAACCTGGATCTCCTGGTTTTCCAGCTTTTGACCGAAGTAGCGCTTGGGTGAATGATGGAACTTACCTTGGATATCCTGTCCTTGGGCGATCGCCTCTAATCTGTTTTGTTTGGCTCGTCCTCCCATCAGCACTTTCAAGCCCCCGTCGTCCGAGGCTAATTCCAGACTTTCTATTTCCAACTCGCTCTCGATTTCACTCAGTTTCCGCAGTCCATCTAGTTCTACTGGAATCAAACGCTGCCACTCTAGGCATGGTACCCGGAATACTTCATGGTATATCTGATTCAGCCCTTTGCTCGCCGAGCGGCGGAACCACTCTGGGCGGTTGCTCAAACCGAGTTCCACCAATCCGATCGCTTCCAACAAGCGACTGCTTTTCGTCTCCTTGAATATGCGATCTCCTATATTCTCTTGGCTATCTATATCCAGGTCTGAAAATTCTTTGCTCACTTCCGAGATCAGCTTTTCCCATTCTCCGTCCCAGTCATTATCGCTCACACCCGGCCTGGGGTCTAAGGGGCGATCGTTCAACCACTGTGCCAACCTTGCCCGCAACTTTTCTTCTTGTTCCCGGGGCCAGCCATCTAGCTGCACCGCCAACTTCGGGTCGTATAGTGTCACCGTGGAATTAGAGGTTCCGAAATCTATTGCCAACCAGCCTGCAAATTTCTCCATTTGATTAGTTTCTCCTGATTGTACAGTTGTCCTCTCGCGTTTTGGTGGGTCTGGGTTCGCAGGCTCGGGGACTACTGGGTCTGGGTTCGCAGGCTCGGGGACTGCACGGGACACAATTTTACATGACGCCGTCGCTGACTTTACTTCTGACTGGTTAGGCTTTCCTTCCGAGTCCGAGTCAAAATACTCCACCTTCACCTCTAAAAGGCAGTTTACGTCTGGTATAGATGGTCCTGGCAGCCGACATTCATCTCGCCTGACTCGCTGGGGAGTCCTCAGTTTAATCGGCCTGTTCGCCGGCACCTCTCTGTAAGCAAATTGAATCATATTTGCTAGTCCTGCCGGTTCCCCCTGCACGGATATGCTGACGCTAGAAATATAGGGGATATTGTTGCCGCCATCTGGAGCCAATTCTATCACTGGCAGCTCCAATGCCGTTGGGTCACCGCTTTTAGTCCTTAGCTGATAATGAGTTAACAGCTCTATCTTGACTGGCATTTTTTTTCCTTTTCGTGAATGGTTCCTACTGTAGCCCCACGTCTCCTCGTTCCCCACCGCGAAGCCCCGCGAAGCCTGGGAACGGGTGACGGCGGTGGTGGCTTATCGTATCATCTTAATCCGGGTAGGATATCGACGCTGTTTGAGAAAGACTCTGTAACCATGATGGGCTCTCTGACTCTGACTCTTCAGCAGCAATAGATTTGAGCAAAGCTTCTTTCTTCGCCAGTTCCTGCAAACTGGGAATCGCCACATCTAAAAATCCATTAAAGGAATTCTTTACCTTCTTAGTCAACTCGCTGACGTACTGAACCAGATGCAATTGAGCACTAGCATTAATTTCATCTCGCAGTCGCAGCACTAGTATCTGGTGGTTGAATGGTTTGGGGGGGACTGGATACTTCTTCTGGGGACTCCAATCAAACACTTGACCTAATGGATGTTTTTCGTCCATCCGAGCCAAAGGAAATATGCTTTCCGCCTTAATGCTTGTCGAACTACTCTCGGACAGTTCGCTTTCTTTAATGATTGTCTCCTTCCATTCCGTCGGATCTTCCGATTTCCGCATTCTCGTGAACAGTCTCTTTTCCTGCTTGCCCAATTTTTCCTTGATTTCCTGTTCCTTTTCCCGGGTAAGAATTTCCCCTAAGTTCTGGCGCTGGGGTTCTAGGTTCTGAGACAATTTGCTTAACAACTCCGTGACCGCACCTTCTACCTGAGACCGGGCAGATTTTTCTAGTGCCTCTACCGTACTTGCAAATCGCGGATAAAAATCATCACTCTTCGTCGGAATTTCGTCATCTTCGTCATCTTCGTCAAAATAACCTCTTCCTGCTGTCTTCTCCGTAATCTTTATTGTCCCTTCCTTCCTCGTGTTATTAAATAGCAAATTCCACTTATCCCAGAAGAATATTTGATTATTCACCTCCTCCTTAACCGCCTCACTTACTTCCGTTCCGTTTCTATCTTGCAGGGGGTTTTCCTCTAAATTTTTTTTGAACTCTCCATAGATAGTCACCATATCTCCGATCGTTTTCCGCAGGGTGACAAAAGCTGCACTTTCCGTCGTCGGGATGTAATTGGGGATAATTTCTAAAATCCCTTTGAGCTTGTGGAGTTCTTTACGCAACGCCTCAGCCTGACGACGAGTATCTTCATATAATTGCTTGACGCCATTCTTTTGCACGTGGTCGATCAGCAAATCTCGCAGCCTACTGATTCCCCCATCATCGCTAAAATCACGCAACTGTCGGCCCAATATACTTGGTCCTGAGTCTAGTAGCTTTTCACTCAATTGTTTCCATTTTTCCCGCAGCCGTTCGTCATCATCTTTACCCGGATACTTTTCCAGGTTAGGGGCAAACTCTGGGGAGCATACTTGTATGGTACTGTGACTTGACTGTAATTCCTGTAGGGCCCTCATCTGGGACAGCAGGACGATCTGCTCTTTTTTGGCAGTTAAATTTCTGGCACCCGTCATTGTCAGATTGAGAATTTCCAGTTCCTGGAGAATTTCTGATTCGGACACGAAACTTTCGACCAATTCATCAATTCTTTCTTCATCTGTGCCATCGATGGGTAAATGATTGAAGCGACCTACCCCTACCAGGATCCGGTCTCTGAGGTCAACTCCTCCTTTATCCTGTTCCATCATGCTGCGGATTTTACCACCGTTCTCCCCACCGGGTTGATTACCGTTGAGCAGAAGCAGGATAGTCTGGACTTCTTTTAACTCCCGCAGAGACAGGAACTTATCTCTGACACCCGAGTCAGCGGCCCCCAACCCGGGAAAGTCCAGGAGAACGAACCCCTGAGTCCCCTTCAGCAGAGACATATTCCAGATCTCCTTTGAGATCGTCGCTGTCACATCTACCCTACGGATCAAAGAGAAGCTATTAATCAGGTCTGCTGCTAATGGCCCGGCAAGATTCTGCCAGGGTGGGGGAGCCCCAGGCAATTGCTGAAAACTTAGTTCTAAAATACCCCCTGGCTTGTCTGCTAGTTTTAGCCCATCTTTGGCCGTAGCAGCATCTACCTGATAGACCCGATCGCAGATATCCTGACCATAGGCGCTGTAGGTCCGCACGAATGTTACCAGTTCCCGTAGGAGCGATCGCAGTTCGCTATTCTGGCCAGCATTCCAGGCTTGCTCGCACCATTTGAGAATAGCATTACTATCTACAGTCTGAGTCGGGGTCAAATTTTTCAGGGTCTCTTGCTGTACCTGAGGTAGTTGTGCCGCCTTTGCCCTCTGGGCCGTTTCTTCCAGCATGAACTTGAGGCATTCCTTTACCTCAGAGTGAGACAGGTACTTAATCGTAAACTGGTCCACCTTAGTGGTCTGGAGTGAGTCTGCCTGCCGCAGGTGGACGGCAGTTACGTTACCTGTAGTGGGGGTTTGACCGACCGGTAAAGCATCCGCGTAGCCGATCGAGCTTCCTAACAGCAAGGTTTTGCCGCTACTGAATTCTCCCATTACCCCGATCTTCACCGGCGACGATGCTAGTTCTACTGTTTTGGTGGCTGCTTGTCTGAGGCTTTCCAGACTCTGACGGAGATCCAGTGGCACCCAGTCGGGCAACTGCTGGTTGTCCACCGCCTCTAGTCCCTGGAGGACCGATTCTCCATATTCCTTATATTGGCCCAGTTTTTCTAGTTCCATCAAGTAGCTCTTCTGTGTCATATTTACATCATCTTAGCTGATTAACTTCAATTGTCTCAAATTAGGTCAATATCTTTCTCTCGGACGGTGCTCTCGGGTGTGGTCAAAACCCGTCGTTCTAACATGAACTCTCCCAGTTACCTCCAAAAAACCCGCATCTACGGCTGGGCAACCACACTTCACTGTTGAGGTTTGAAACCTCTCGGTTGAGGTTTCAAACCTCTCGGTTGGGTTTTTAAACCTCTCGGTTGGGGTTTGAAACCTCTCAATTGGGGGTTTAAACCTCTCGGTTGGGGTTTGAAACCTCTCAATTGGGGTTTGAAACCTCTCGGTTGGGGTTTGAAACCTCTCAATTGGGGTTTGAAACCTCTCGGTTGGGGTTTGAAACCTCTCGGTTGGGGTTTGAAACCTCTCGGTTGGGGTTTGAAACCTCTCAGTTGGGGTTTGAAACCGGTGTGGTCTTGCGCCCGTTAGCAACTGTTCATCGTGAGGCCCGCCTTCGCGAGATCCTAGGGGGGATCTCCATGCCTTGTAGCGTATCAACGGGTTTTGACCCGGGGTTCTCACGATCGGCTCGTATAAATGGGCGTGATGCGAGGAAATTACCAGAAATTACCAGTTTTTCAGTCGTCTGCTGAAGAACTTCCGAACGGGTTACAATGGTACGGCTCGCGAATATATTAGATGAAAAACTTACCGCAAGTGATGGTCAACAATCCTGACAAGGCAACAACCACAAAGTTAACCGAAAGCGCGATCGCCCTGGGCAGCAACCTGGGGGACTCCCGCGCTACCCTAGAAAATGCCCTGAAAAAGCTTGACAAAACTCCAGGGATTACCGTAAAAACCCACTCAAGCTGGTACAAAACTGCACCCATTGGTCCATCACAACCGGATTATCTCAACGGCTGTGCTATCCTAGAAGTAGAACTAAATCCCCAAGAATTACTCAAGACTCTACTAGCCATTGAAGACCAGTTTGGTCGAGTCCGTCAAGAGCGTTGGGGACCGCGAACCCTAGACTTGGATTTACTATTATTTTCCGATTTAATTCTGGAAACGCCGGAACTGCAAATACCCCACCCGCGCATGACCCAGAGAGCTTTTGTTTTGGTGCCATTGGCGGAAATAGCTCCCGACTGGATAGAACCAGTCTCCCGAGAGGCGATCGGCCAACTGGTGGAAAAAGTAGACGGTTCGGGAGTAACTTTATCTATCCAGCGGAATTAATCCTGCGACGGTGTCCCCCCTTTTGTGCAAGTAGCGAGCCCGGGGAGACCGAGCGCCAGTTCTCACAGAACTGCTTCCCCAGGCGATCGCGTCTGAATACCTAATTTGGTAAACTTGACTAAACTATTACGAGTAGATTAACAATAAAATGAGAGAAAAATTCAAGAGTCGATATCACGAGTCGCGGATAAAATTCATGGCGACAGGAGAATCACCAAAAAGCTCCGTCATTTCTTCTCAAGCACCTTATTGGAGCGATCTCCGACTAATTTTTCCGTTTCTGATTGATAGTTGGGAGCATTTTTACTACATCGACTTTCCACCAGAGTTAGAAAACACGCAAAGCACTCACCAGTCTATTCTAATCGGGATAGCGATGTCGGAAATCTACCGCCTTTGTGAAATATGTACTCCAGAGATAGTGGAAGTCCCTTGGTATAGCTGTCTTCAGTGGGAATCTGATTGGTGGAATGAGGATATTTACTGGTATCTTCAGCAAAAGTTTTATCTAGAAAAGTGGGACTGGGAGAAGATGCCTCAAGTCAAGTTTTCTACTAATTCTGTAGAAGAATATTTTGGGGCTTCATCAGTGAAAGATACCTACCTTCTGGCTGTCGGTGGCGGGAAGGAAAGTACATTTGCCTTTGAGTGGATGCAGCAAGCTAACCTTCCTGTGGAAGCATTTACCTTACACAACGCTGGAGGAATATTAGGGAATAATTGGTTGCAGAAGTTTCCAGTGTTCGACTACTTTAGAAATAAAAGCCACTTGTGGGAAATACAAGCCCATCCCCAAGAAGACCCATCGGAACATTTTGCTTACAGGGGAGTTCGCAACGACCCAACAATCACAAATGCACTTTTCCTGATGATGATAATCGCGAGCCAGCAAGGACATCGGTTTATTGTCTTGGCAAATGATAAAAGCTCCAATGAATCTAATGCCACTTATCGCGGACGCGAAGTCAATCATCAAAGCGCCAAAGGAGCTGTTTATATCAAACGTTTTAATGACTTCTTAGAGCGCAAGGGGTTGCCATTCAGGTATGTTAGTATCTGCGAAGAAAGTTACTCGATCGCTACAGTTCATCAGCTCTCCCTTTGGAAAAAAGATATCTTGAACGATATAACCTCGTGCAACGAAGCACAGTGGGATGAGGGAAGTTATCGCTGGTGTTGTGAATGCCCAAAATGTGCTTTTTCTTATGCTTTAATTGAGGCTGTCACCGATTATCGTTTTGCCATGCAGGTGGTAGGAGAAGACCTGTTCAGCAGTCAAACGCTAGAGGACATTTGGAGCCGTTTATCAAACTATGATGCTGAAAAGCCCTTTGAATGTGTTGGCGAACAGCGTGAAACTTTAATGGCTCTAGCCAAATGCAAAAAGCAGCGTCTTATCAACGGCGAACCTCTGGGTTTTCTGTCCAACATCCCAAATATTGAGTTCGACGAGTCTTACTTGCGAATATCTCCTCCTCGGAATATTCCTAAGCAACATCAAGAACAACTAAATTCTGTTTTAAAATAGAAAAGGAGATTCTGGAAGAGAGCAAAAATACGCACTTCTACTCTCTCACGATCCCCTTCAACAGACTTTACCATAGACTATTTTTGGCGATCGCAATATTGCCTGATAAACACACATCAACATCTGTTCCTGGATCTCCTTTGCGGTTGATATCATCTCCCACATAGAGATACCCGTCCCCTTGCTTGACGAACTCCGTAAGTAGGGGACGGGTACAGAGGGAACAAAAGACAAGTTCCGGATCGGGTGCGCCCGGTTCTAGGTGCGGAAAGTTGACCGTCCATAAGGTTCCCGACTCGGGCGGTTGAGCCAATAACTTTTCCAACACTTTCACCGCCCACTGCGTCGCCCTTTCCCAGTCCAGTTCCCAGTCGCTTCTCTTAAAGTGAGAAAATGCGATCGCTGGGATCCGATGTATCGTGGCCTCTCTGGCCGCCCCTATTGTTCCCGAGCAATAAATGTCCGATCCCATATTGCAGCCAGCATTAATCCCAGAGACAACAAAATGGATATCGTCGTAGAGATAGTTGAGTCCCAGACGAACGCAATCAGCTGGCGTACTGTCTACACTCACCTCACTGGGCGATCGCCATTCCACTGGAATGACCGTGCGAATATTGACCTGATGTCCACAGCCTGACTGGTGGTGTAAGGGCGCAACTACCACAATGCGATCGGTCGTTACTTGGGATAATGCTCTGTGTAATGCACGAATGCCATCCGCATCAATGCCATCATCATTGGTTACTAAAAAGGTCACGATCTTCCCATCAGTAAATTAACAAGGGACAAAAGCTAGAGCCCGGTGGTGGTGGCATCTAACCACATTACCCCAAACAGGTCATGACCGACACCATAGCCTGGTTGTTGCGTGGCTTCCAATTTCCCCAACACTTGAGCTAGCATAGACTCTACCTTCTGTCGGCGAAGATGTTTTTCTCTAATCAGTTGCAATTCTTTCTGGGCGGCTGCCTTAAATCCTTGAACTTCAGGGGGCAACTCAACAGGATCCATTGCCAAATCTCCCCCCAAAAGTGCTGTTGCGTCACCCACCAAACTGTTCCACCAGCCAGAGAATTTCCTGAAGAAATCCAAGATGTGCTCTGGTGCCGATCCTAACTCGACTTGGAAGATCAGTTGGCTCAACTCTGTCTCTTGTGAGGGATCGAGCAAACTATTTACTAGGTTGCGATACTTGGGCAATTCTGGGTTAAATTGTCCCGTTGAGGTATGGCGCCCCACCATAATGGAGCGATCGAAAAACTCAAACTTCTCTACAGGACAGCCGACGGCATCAGCAGCTTGCTGCATGACCTCTTGCAAGTGTTGATGGGAGTAAAAACTCATCCATGTGGGTTCTGCATTGCCTTCGCTCTCGAAAAAGCTCATCGCGTAATCCCAACGGCTTTCTTTCCATTTAGGCGTCCACTCGATACTGTAGCGCCCCAATACATCCACAACCACTGCACAGCGCGAGCGATTTTCGCAAGCATTCTCCGCAATTTTCTTTAGAGCTTGGTTTAGCTCGTCGTGAGTCAGATGAGAGTAGGGAACTCCACAAGAAAGGTATACATCAAAGGGTCGATGGAACTCCCTAGTCCGAATATCCGCACATTCAAACCTCACGTTACTGTGGTTGCCATATAGCTCATTAGCAGTTTCCACCATTTGGGCACTGATATCAACTCCCAAGTAATCTAGATCGTAGCTACTACCTAGTTTTGAGTCCTCTGACAATAGTGTTGACAGCAACAGGTATCCATCTCCCGTGCCCGCACCAACATCTAGAACCCGTAGTTTCTCGCCCTTTTCCTTGCTGTATGGCGCGATCGCATGCTTAAACACCCAACGAGAGAATGGCTCTTCCCACTCAACTTTTACACCGTCACGACGACTTGCAGATAAGTAATGTTCAACCGCATTGCTTTGATCGTATACTGTCTCGATATGCTCTGGAGTTACTTTCATCGCTACCTAGTATAGTGTTAATTTCCTAAATTGCCCCAACAAGTCATAATTACACCTTTAATGTTATATCCGATGGAGCATCTCACTTTTGTAATATAGCCCGCGCAGGCGGGCTTTGTATCTGTAGCCGGACCCTTTAGGGTTCGGGCGGCAACGCAAATATGAGATGAACCCTATTCGATCGTTTAAAAATCAGTCAATACTTTAACTAGCAACCGATTGAGCTGATTTTTTCTCCTTTACCAGTTCCTCCATACTTAAATGATACTTAAAGTATCTAAAACACCTTTAACTTTAGACACTTCATGGGTTCTCAGCAAATCGCTTTTTCCTAATCCTGCAAAAACTGCCGTGAGAACTTGAGAACTTCTATATTCTGGCCCAAAAATTTCCAATGCCGTGGGGATCACATTGAAAACAGGAAACCCTAATTTCCTGAGTCTAAAAGCATTTAAAAGGGTTTCTATTTGATATCTTAACCGCCCTGATGCATTTTTGTATTGGTAGTAAAAATTTGTGTATCCTAGGCCGAATCCTGGATCGATAAAAATCTTTTTCACTCCCATTTTCGTGGCAATTTCGAGTTCTTTTCCAAAATAATCGTACAGTAAGTCAATTGGATCTTTCGCGACATTGAAGTCAAACGCCTCTACATCTCTAGCATGTTTTCCTTGAATGTAACACATAATAATTGCCGCATCGAAATCAGCCACCAATCTATACATTTCTTCACTCTTCTCAGTCCCCGTAAAGTTGATGACGTTTGCCCCTGCCTTTAAACATTCTCTAGCAACTTCTAGGTAATAGGTGTCAACTGAACTCAACACACCTTCTTGACTGAAAGCTTTAATAATAGGCAGCAGTTGACTTGTTTGTTTTAATTCATCAGCTCTCGCTGCGTTTTTTGCCGTCGCCTCAGCTCCAAGATCGATAATGTCCGCCCCTTGAGCTGTTAAAACCTTGCCACGACGAATTGCTTGTTCCGGAGTGTAACAGATGCTGTGATTATACCAAGAATCAACCGAAAGATTTACGACTCCTAAAATAGCTGTTTGAGAATTAAACTTAAATTCCTTATTACCAATAGTGAACTCTTCCACTTCGGCATTGTAGTCCTCCTTATATTTGTCATAAATTTCGTATATATCTGCGAGATTCAACATTTAACCTCCGTTCATTGTCTGTTCGATCTGTTTAATTTCCTTTACATTTTACCGAAAACTACAAGCGCAAACCCCCTGCAACTTCCAAATTTTGTCCTGTGATGTAATCAGCTTCTGGACTGATAAAGAAACCCACCGCATCGCTGATTTCTTTTAAGGTTGCGGGTCTTTTAGTTGGTAAGATATGGATACATTCCTCTAAACCAATGGTATTTTCGGCAGCTCCTGGGGAAACTACATTTACGGTAATTTTGTCCTTAATTAACTCCTTCGCCAGAGACTTAGTATAGACAATAATACCCGTTTTTGCAATTCTATAGACGGGATTAATGTCATCTGCTATCATATTTTGGGCACTAGCGAAGGCAAAGTTGACGATCCGTCCCCAACCTGCTGCCTTTAGATAAGGAATTGCGGTTTTATTAACATAGAAAGTGCAATTCAGGTTGGAATCAAGCATTTTATGCCATTCCTCTACGGATACTTGGCTAATTTTTTTTTCCGAATAGTTACCCACGTTATTGACTACCACAGATAAGCCTCCCAGTTGCCCGGCTGCCGTTTCTACTAGAGACTTTGCTTGCTCTGGTTTGGTAATATCTGCTTGCAAGGCAATAGATTTTACTCCGTGGGTAGCAGCTTCTTGACTCCCTTGTTTTGCTGCTTCGGCACTATTATTATAGTGAAAGGCTACATCAAATCCTTTACTTGCCAGATCCAGTGCGATCGCCCGTCCTATTCCCACCGCCGATCCCGTTACCAGGGCCTTTTTCAACACTATTTTCCCTCTTCCTGAAGCCGTTGAATATAGTCGGCAATTAACACGCGGGTATAACTATTGAGAGGATAGGACATTGCCTCTTGAGGAGTCACCCAGGCCCATTCGACAATTTCTTCGTTGGGCGTAATGGCTTCACTCGCCGAGAATGCATAGTAGTTTATCATGATCAAATGGGCATCCCGAACAAATTGTGGGTCTCGCACCGCCTCTTGTAGTAATGCGAAGCGTACCTGGGTCAATTCTAGACCTACTTCTTCCCTAAATTCTCTGACCAGTGCCGCTTCTAGGGTTTCGCCCCATTCTACTTTACCACCCGGTACGCCCCAGGTGCCCCGCCACTTGGTAGTGTTAACAATCAGAACTCGTCCAGCGCCATTAACCACCAGTGCCCCTACCGTAGTCAAGGGAAACTGCTTTGACACGGATGCTTGCTCTATTGTATTATGATTTTGCAGCACTTGGTCTGTCAATATGATTTTTTCCTTTTTTTTGCCCGTAACTTTTTCGAGCGGGAACCCCTCGTTCGAGATCATTATACTACCATCGTGCCAAGTGTATAATTTTTTGACAAAATTGATATCTTACTGCTCTGGCTATGGGTTCCCAGGGCGATCGGGCAAAAATTACGCCATTCCCAGTATAGACTGCTGAGACCGATTTTGCTCAAAAAACTTTTTTTGTCTGGGTTTGGGTGCAAGCAGCTAGTTACAGTTGTACCTGCACCCCATCCCATGCTACGCCGGTCGGCAACAGTAGGGAATCTAGGGATCCCAAAAAAGAACAGTGATTTCGGTGGAATTATGGTCGGGCGATCGCTGCGCGAAAAATCGGGTTAAACTGGACAGAAGCAGCAAATAGATTGAAATCAAACCACCAAGCGAAAGTGACTCTTACTCTGTCAGCCCTTAACTCCCACTCCCTTAAGGCTACCCCAGAACGCCCCATCTGGCGCGGTCTCATTGAAACCTACCGCAATTATCTGCCAGTAACTGAAAGTACTCCAGTTGTCACCTTACTGGAGGGGAACACTCCCCTAATTCCAGCGCCGGCGATCGCGGAGCAGATCGGCAGACAAGTACAAGTATATGTCAAATTTGACGGTCTCAACCCCACGGGCAGCTTCAAGGACCGAGGGATGACGCTAGCGGTTTCCAAGGCCAAGGAAGAAGGTGCCCAGGCAGTAATTTGTGCTAGCACCGGCAATACATCAGCATCAGCAGCAGCCTATGCCCGGCGGGGCGGACTGAAAGCATTTGTGATCGTTCCCGATGGCTATATCGCCCTAGGAAAATTAGCTCAAGCTTTAGTTTACGGTGCAGAGGTGCTGGCAATCAAGGGAAATTTCGACCGGGCCCTGGAAATTGTCAAGCAGATCGCGGCGGATTATCCCGTCACCCTGGTAAACTCAATCAATCCCTATCGTTTAGAAGGTCAGAAGACCGGTGCCTTTGAGGTAGTAGATGATTTGGGGGATGCCCCCGACTGGTTGTGCATTCCCGTGGGCAATGCTGGCAACATCACCGCTTACTGGATGGGATTTTGTCAGTATCATCAAGAGGGAAAATGCGATCGCCTGCCCCGAATGATGGGATTTGAAGCCGCCGGTGCAGCCCCGATCGTCGCCGGAAGGCCCATAACAGATCCAGAAACATTAGCAACCGCCATTCGCATCGGTAACCCCGCTAGTTGGTCAAAGGCGATCGCGGCCCAAGAAGAGAGTCAGGGACAATTTGCAGCTGTTACAGACGAAGAAATTCTGGATGCCTACCGGTTGCTAGCCAGTGGCGAAGGGATTTTCTGCGAACCAGCATCTGCTGCATCGGTAGCGGGTTTGCTGAAGCTCAAAGAACAAGTGCCAACGGGGGCGACAGTGGTTTGCGTCCTGACTGGTAACGGTTTGAAAGACCCGGATATCGCCATTAAACATAGTAACAATCCCTTGCAGCGAGGAATTGAACCAGATATCGCCTCAGTAGCTCAAGCAATGGGGTTTTAGTCAGTGCCGTAGGACAGGCGTCTCGCCTGTCCGTGGTTAGCGATCGTTCGTTGTATGCCTGACGCCAAACCGTGGGAACCTGGTTAGCAGTAAACTCACCACTAACACCCACAACTAACAACTGACCGCTAACCACTGACAATGCCAAGGACATGTACAACCCCATGTTTTCATTACTGTAACTTAAAAGATAACCAAACAAGAGATCGTGACAGCAGATATTAGCGAAATCATCCAAAATGGAATCCTATTCGACATGAAAAACTGGGAAAATTTATCCTCAAATACTGATAACCTACCCGCAATAATCGATCGCTTGTTTTTGATTATGCAAGAGCGAAATATAGATTATCTTCTCGTCGGCGGAGTCGCATTGCTCAGTTATATAGAAGGTCGTAACACGCAAGACATTGATTTAATTATGGCAAAAACAGATCTGAATTACGTCCCAGAAATTCAGATCATAGAAGAAAACAAAGACTTCGCTTTCGGTCAATTTAATAACCTGAGAGTAGACTTGCTTTTCACACAAAACTCCTTGTTCGATACGGTAATCAAAAATTGTGTCGCCGAACGCCAATTTGGCGATCGTTTAGTTAAATGCGTCACAGTAGAAGGACTAATTTTACTCAAACTGTATGCCTTACCATCCCTTTATCGACAAGGACAATTTTCGCGAGTTAGCATTTATGAAAACGACATTCTCCTATTAATGCTTAACTATAACATCGATATCTCTCATCTTTTTCAGACTCTCACTCCTCATGTTTTGGTTACAGACTTACAAGAAATTCAGAACGCAGTAGCAGACATTCAGGCGCGGATACAACGTTTTCAAGCGCAAAAGCGGAATTTAGATGGCTCTGAGTAACATCATAAGCAATTGGTAAATTCTCTCATTCAAAATTATTGCATACAACTATCAACTATCAACTATCAACTGTCAACTGTTCCCATGGCTGCGCCACGCTGCGCGATCAGAAGATGCTTCCTTTTGGACCCGGTTTTTATTCAGCTGCTCGATCGCGTCTACCAGAGCCGATGTTAAACTTTGTTTAGTATGGGCATGTTGCTCTTTTTCTGCTTGCAGTGCCAGGGCCAGGCGATCGCGCTCTCTGAGGGCGTTGAGCACTTTCTGTTTCAACTCTGCTGGTATTTGTAACTCTTCCACCAGTGGGGCGATGGCTTCATCACAAATAGCTTCTCCTGCTATTCCGGAATCATCTGTCCGATGCCCTTGCAGTTCCTGAATTTTCGCCTTGAGTTCCGCAATCTTTTCCTGCGCTAACTGGGCCTCTTTGCGACGCTGCTGTGCTTCCGTTTCGTAGAGTTTATGCCAGTTATCCGCGCTGGCAGAGGCCCGATCGCGTTCCTGTTCTGCTTGGATTAATTGCTGTTGCAGTATCTTTATTTGTTCATTATTCATTTTCCCCTTCTTTATTGCTGATTACCCTGAGGAGCACTATCAACTATCAACCTCCTAATAACAACTGAGTAATTGCCATAGGTGCTGGCAAAATAATCATCAATAATAAACTTATTGCTAACAAGCCAGCCAAGTCGCGCCAGTTATCCAGTGTACTCACATCATTCAAAGCTGGTTCGTCATAGACCGGCATAAACAAGAGGGCGATCGCCCACAATAAAAATTCCCGCTTAATCGTTGCTAGAATCAGAACTAAGAATCGAGTCACGTGACCAATGAGTACAGCGGTGCGTTGCCCAAATAAAGCATGGACAACATGACCTCCGTCTAGTTGTCCCACTGGCATCAAATTCAGGGCCGTAACCACCAACCCCAAATAACCAGCTACAGCCACAGGATGGAGTTGAATCGCACTGTCTGGCGTTAAAGCACTGCCTAAGACCAATTTACTCAGAAGGACGAGTAAGGTAGATCTCTTGGGGTCGAGGGCCGTCAGAGAGAAGCTAAGAAAGTTAGCATCGGGGTTTTCCGGTACTACCTGGGAATGGGCTAATCCCCACAGCAATAAAGGTAATGTAGCAACTAGACCTGCCACTGGTCCCGCAATGCCCACATCAAATACTGCTTTGCGGTTAGGGATTGCCGAACGAATTTGAATGAAGGCTCCAAAGGTGCCCAGGAAAAAAGGCACGGGGATAAAATAGGGAAGGGTGGTACGGATGTCATAATACCGCGCTGTCAGATAATGACCTAATTCATGGATGCCCAGAATCAACATCAGGGCCAAGGCATAGGGCAGGCCCAAAAGTAACAGTTTGGGGTCGGCCAAAACGGCTTCTCTGGATACCCCGGCAATGGAGATCGTCCCGATGAAAGTGGTGGTAACACCCGTAGCAGCTAGCAGTCCCAAGGCCAGACCCGGTCGCGTCAGCTTCTCAGACTGATTTTTCGCCGTGGAATTAACATGGGGATTGGGAAACAGGGTAAAGAAGGGTTGGGATTGATTATTCCAGCCTTCTTGAAACAGCACCAAGAAGCGATCGCCAAATTCAGCCTCAATATTGGACCGAATCCTCTGATATGCTACCTCCGGTGTAGTGCGCAGCCGCCCCCGACAGACTACCACTTGAGGTCTATACTCAATCTCTGTCAGGTAGTAGACTGACCAGGGAAAACAGTCCTTGAGTTTGCTTTGGACGGTGGGATCTAATTTCAGGGTGGGTTGCTGCTTGACAGATGTACGAATTTTATCTTGCTGCTGTCCGGCCTGAGGCCGTGACATCGGACGGCGTCCCAGCCGCACTAGCAACCAGTACAGTAATGGACAAATCAGAAACGGTCCCCAAATCAGCACCCGTGGCGGCGGCGTATTCTCGCCATAGATCGAAGTCCACCCCGTCCAAATCAGCGCCGGTGTCATGAGTACCAGCCACAAGAGCCATACTGGCGTCCGGGTGATGCCAGCAACGCTACGCCCGACAATAAAGTAAGTAATCAGTCCCAAAAATATTAACCAAAAAATCATGCCATCCCACCGCTACGCTTCACCCAAACAACTATCGGCTGTACTTGACTCCATTTTGGCGTTCCCCTGCCTTACGGGACCGCTTGGGAGCTGTCGCCTATTATAGTCACTATACTAGAAGTACGGCAACAGCTGATGCATAACCAAGGCCATGGGAGGCGATCTGAAATAGGCTTGAGTAGGAGAAAAGATGAAAAGGGACTCGATGAAAGCATGGATGAGGTATGTTGCTGCTAGAGGGGCAGCAGTAGGCAGTGCCTTGACCCTCAGTGGGATGATGATGTTATCATCTGGACTGGGGAAAACGCCAGCTCTGGCACAGGAAAATCGCCCCCGACTGAGTTACAGCCAACTGTTAGAGAAAATTGAGGCCGGGGAAGTGAGCGCCGTTGAGATTGACTCGGAGCAAAATCTTGCCCGAGTTAAGTTAGATTCCGAAAAGGAAACGATCGAGGTAAGAATATTCGATCGCAATCCCCAGCTGCTGGAGGCTCTGAAAGCCAATCAGGTAGAATTTGGAGAGCAGCGGACTGCTAGAAGCAGTGCGATTCTGGGGATATTAACAAATTTGCTGTTGATTCTGCTGTTGATTACGGGATTGATGATGATTTTGCGTCGTTCCTCTCAGGCGACGGGTCAAGCAATGAATTTTGGCAAGTCGCGAGCGCGCTTTCAAATGGAAGCGAAAACAGGAGTAAATTTCGATGATGTGGCGGGAATTGAAGAAGCTAAGGAAGAACTGCAAGAAGTGGTGACTTTCCTGAAAACACCCGAACAGTTCACAGCTCTGGGGGCAAAGATTCCCAGAGGAGTGCTGTTAATCGGAGCCCCGGGCACGGGCAAAACTCTGATGGCCAAGGCGATCGCGGGGGAAGCGGGGGTGCCATTTTTCAGCATTTCGGGTTCGGAATTTGTGGAGATGTTTGTCGGTGTCGGGGCGTCTCGGGTGCGGGATTTGTTCAGAAAGGCGAAGGAAAATGCTCCCTGTCTGGTGTTTATTGATGAAATAGATGCGGTGGGACGCCAACGGGGCACGGGCATTGGTGGCGGGAATGACGAACGGGAGCAAACTCTCAATCAGTTGCTCACGGAAATGGATGGATTTGAAACGAACAATGGGATCATTATTATTGCCGCAACTAACCGCCCTGATGTTTTGGATACCGCCCTGCTGCGACCGGGTCGGTTTGACCGTCAGGCGATCGTCGATCTGCCGACTTATAAGGGGCGTTTGGGCATTTTGCAGGTCCATGCCCGCAATAAGAAGTTGGATCGGTTCGTGGATCTGGAGGCGATCGCCCGACGTACTCCTGGTTTTTCCGGGGCAGATTTAGCTAATGTTCTCAATGAAGCTGCAATCTTGACAGCCCGTCGCCGCAAAGAGGCGATTACACCTTTAGAAGTTAGCGATGCGATCGATCGGGTGACGGTTGGCTTGACCTTAAATCCCCTGCTAGATAGCAAGAAGAAGCGGTTGATTGCCTACCACGAGGTCGGTCATAGCTTGGTCAGAACGCAGTTGAAAAATGCCGATCCCTTAGATAAAACTACAATACTGCCCCGATCGGGGGGGCTTGGCGGTTTTTCTAGTTGGGTGCCCGATGAAGATCTCGAAGGTCTCTACAGTCGGGCTTGGATCCTGGACCAGATTACCGTCAGTCTGGGGGGAAGGGCAGCAGAGGTAGAGGTGTTTGGCGCAGATGAGATAACTGATGGCGCTAGTAACGATCTCAAAAAGATCACTGACTTGGCCAGGAAGATGGTAACTCTCTACGGAATGTCCGATCTGGGACAATTGGCTTTGGAAAATCCCGGCAACGAGGTGTTTTTGGGTCGCGATTTGATGCCTCGATCTGAGTATTCTGAGGCAGTGGCAACTCAGATCGATCGCCAGATCCGGGATATTGCCATGACCTGCTATGAAAAAGCCCGCCGCATCCTCCGCGAACATCGACCACTCATGGATCGCCTCGTGGATCTGCTGCTGGAACGAGAAACGATCGAGGGCGAAGAGTTTCGCAAGATAGTTGCTGAATATACTCAAGTGCCTGGACAAAAACTGGTAAAAAGTCTTTAATAGCGATTATCTATGGCTGCGCCACCAGGCTGCAAACTCCGCCTGCGCGCACGGCTATGGCTGCGCCACGCTGCGCGGCACGCTGCCAATGGGGGTTTTGCCGCCCAGAACTATACATCGCTTTCAGCACTAGGGCTGGATCTACCCATTGGTTAGCATGCTTCAGTCCCCAATGCAAGTGGGGGCCATTAGTGCGACCGCTCATGCCTACACGAGCAATTCTCTGGCCAGTTAACACTTGTTGACCCTGCCAAAGTTGGATACCGCCATCGCGATCGATCAAATAGGGGCGACCATCTGCCGATAATACATCACCTTTGAGGTGACAATAGATATGTTTCCAATTACCTGATTGAATCATAATTCCGGTGCCACATTTGCTATCTGACCAAACTTCGACTATTTTGCCACTCCACCAACTGCGGATGTAGCTACCTTGCGGGGATCCATCCCAGTTTTGCTTCTTGGCTGCGGGGATCTGAACGTGCTGTTGCCAGCTATACTAGCCCAGAAACCCAGTTTTTCCACAAAACCGGGTTTCTTCATGCATTCTTGAGATGCTCTCGTGGCACCTTATTGATGGCGATCGCCACCTGCTAGCACCGGCGTATACAGGCTCCTTCCCTGGGAGGTTATGACTCGCAGTTGTCACCTGCTGGCACCGGCGTACTGAACGATGCTCTCGCAGTCTGTGAGGCGATCGCCCTAATGCGCTCGCGCTTCTTTCGGTGTGAGCGCTTTTTTTGGATTTTCCCTCAGTGCGAGCGCCAGCGATAAATCCAGCATTTCAA
>RFFC02000044.1 GCA_005518205.2 Hormoscilla sp. GUM202 | reverse complement strand
CAATTCTAGAGCACATGCAATCCTTCGACCTGATGTAAAACCTTATTCCTCTCCTTCCCGGGCGCAGCCTGGGAAGGCACATTTGAGGCTCTGCTGGGGGAGAACATGCCAGTCAAATTGCTTATTATGTTGCGCAGGGTGAATAAGCGAGGCGAACCCGGTCCTTGGAGTCAGACTGTCAGTGCAGTTATTCAAGGCCGTGCTATATCCGATGCTGTTTCTCGCTGATTTTTATCTCGTCTCCTTTTTCGTTAAATTAGAACAATCGATTGATATTGCCTCTGAAGATGAAGGCACGATCGTCAAAGGTAGAATCGACACCTTGGTATTAAAAGATCGATTTTAGGTGATGGCGATCGAGTCTAAGAAAGCTGCTTTTTCCATTGAAGCAGGACTGGCACAAATTCTCACCTATATGCTGGGGAATCCTCATCCAGAACAACCTAGCTATGGTACGATCGCGACTGGAGGTAGTTTTGTCTTTCTGAAATTGGTTAAGGGAGAACCTCCTCAGTACGCGACTTCTAAAGTGTTTATTACCCGAAATCCTGGAAATGAGTTATATGACGTTCTCAGGATTTTACAGCGTTTGCGCCAAATCGCAATTAATAATTAAATTCCATGACTCTTGCCAATCACCCAATGACGCCGGAAGAAACGGGCCAAAGCAGTTTCTTCTAATGATAGGTAAATCGGGCGTCCGTGGGGACAGGTGCGCGGGTTGCGCGTGCATTTCCATTGGTCTAAAATGCTTTGCATTTCTGGTAAAGTCAGAGGAGTTCCATTGCGGATGGCACTCCGACAAGCAGTCGCAACTTGCGCTGCTTGTAAGTCCCCTCCTAAACTCAGTTCCACGATCGCCTCGGAACAATCTTCTCGTTGGTGCAGCATTTCTGGGGCGCTGCGGACTGCCCAAATTTGCTCCCCGAAGGGTTCTACTTCTATCTCTAAACGCCCTAGTTGTTCTAGTTGGGCAGCCGTTAATTGAGAGAGTATTACCGGTGGTTCTAAGTCCACAAGCAACCACCGATCGCGCAACTTTTCGTACAGAACTCGTTCGTGGGCAATATGCTGTTCTACTAACCACATGCCCCCGGGATGTTCTGCTACAATATAGGTATTGCGAACCTGGGCGATCGCTCGCAGTTCCAGGAGTGAGGTATCGGAGAGGTTCTCAGTTGCGAGACTATAATCAATTTCAGCGCCAGAATCTGCGATCAGTTTTCGTACCCGTTCTTGATGGAACCCTACAGGTAAATTATCGGGAGTCAGGCGCAACGCTTGTTCGATCGCCCCTTGAATTTGTGCTTGCCAGTATTCTAGTTCGTGTAAGTAGATTTGGGTTTTGGCAGGATGGCGGTTCCAGTCGATGAATTTGGGCGAAATTAACAGATGTAGGAAGCAGACCGGGTAGCGATCGCGCGGCAAGGTGCGTCCGAAAGCTGCTAATATAGTTTGCTCTAATTCTGGGGATTTAACGATCCGTCCATTGGTCGCCACCTTCACCCAATCCGGACGCCGCCGATGGCACCTGTCTGGCAATCCAATTACCAACTGAATTTTGCCTGGGTTCTCCTCTGTCTCGCTTTCTGGCGTTCGATGTCCCCGGGGAGCACGCTCCGGGACCCCTCCGCTACTCAGTGCACTACCCCGGGGACATCGAGGCGGCACTTCCACCAGCAACTGTTGCAAGTCATGCCAGTGGACGTTCCGCAACAACTGGGGCATAACTGCTTTCGCCGTGGCACCCGGACTGATGGTCAACAAACATCTTTCTGACTGCTTCACCTGCCAGGTCACCTGGGGATGGCACAGGGCTATTTGATGGATCGTATTTTGCACTTGCCGTAACTCCTGCGCCGGAGATAGCAATCCTTGGCGACCGATCGCCCGCGTCCCAAACAGGTTGTCCACGTATACGATCGTCCCGGGGGCGATCGCCACCCTTTCTTCTTGCACCGCTTCTCCCAAAGCATTGTAGGAGATCCGCCACCCTTCAGTTCCCAATGCCGGGCGACTGCAAATCTCTAACTCTGCCAACTGGGCGATACTATGCAAAGCTTCCCCGCGAAACCCCAAACTGGTAATTTTCCACAGGTCATCGCAGTGATGGATTTTACTCGTGCTGTGGGCCGTTGCCGCTTGTCGCAAGTTATCTCTGTCCATCCCCCAGCCATTATCCGCCACCGTCACTCCCCAGGTCTCGGGTTCTAGTGCGATCGCGATCCGAGTCGCCCCCGCATCCAGGGCATTTTCGACCAATTCTCGCACCACTGCTGCCATTGAGTCTATCACCTCACTGGCAGCAATGAGATGCACTACTTCTGCGGGTAGGGGTTCGATCTCTGACGCTATCATTTTCCGTTGACGATCGCCAATCTAGTTAGGACATTTGTATCTAACAATACTTCTCCTTCCCCGACGGGAGCCTGGGAAAGTCATTCGACCTTATCCATTATCCTACAGATGGGATACTTGAGTGAGCAATAGCTTCGGAGCTGAAGGCCAGGAGACTGTAAGCTAAAGATTCCATGATTACATAAATGTCCAGGTAATGAACGGTGTATACAGGCCGGGTGGATACTTTACCATTCAACCGAGAAACTCTCAAGAGCTGCACGTGCCTGGTCATGGAGAAGATAGAAGGGATGAATTTGCAGCAGTACCTGAGATTGACAGGAAATCGTCCCATAGATAATAGTTTAGCGATCCAATGGCTCACAGAATTAGTAACTATCCTACAGGAGGTGCACGGACAGACCTTTTTCCATCGGGATATCAAACCCACAAACATTATGGTGAGAGATGGGCATCTGGTGTTGATTGACTTCGGTGCTGTCAAGCAACTAGCTACCTCCATCAACGCCCCAGGTACTCGGATTTATACCACAGGTTACGCCCCCGAAGAGCAAATCGCTAGTCTTGCTGTTCCCCGATCGGATTTCTTTGCCTTGGGGCGTACCTTTGTCTATTTACTCACCGGAACCGAACCCATGAACTTTCCCGAACAAAATGGAGAGTTGAGCTGGCGCGGGAGTGCTAGCCAAGTACCCAAGCTTCTGGCTGATTTACTGGATCATTTAATGGCTCCCTTGCCGCAAAATCGACCTCTAAATACTCAGGAGATTTTGCGCCGCCTCGCCAGTATTGAGCAGAGTTTACAAAACCAGCCTCAGACCACGCAAATTTCCCCTCCGCCGGCGTCCACCCCCTCATCGTCCACCCCCTCACCATCAATGGTATATGCGGGTTTCTGGAGAAGGACTGTAGCAGGTATTATTGATTTGTTTGTCTTAGCCGTCAGCTGCTCTGTCATCGGCTTAGGATTGGGGTTCATTATCTATAATAGTATGCCTGATGCCACGGATGAGCAACGTGGCTTTATATTTTCGGCAATTTGGATGCTGGCGATCGTCTTATTCAGTTGGCTTTACCACGCTGTCTTGGTGAGTTCCGCTAAGCAGGGAACCTTTGGCAAGATGGCGATGCGGGTTATTGTGACTGACATAAATGGAGACAAAATCTCCTTTGGTACAGCTTATCCTACCTGTGGTTTTGAAGTGGCTTTACTTTACTTTGCTGGAAAGTTTTCCTCAGAGAGTAACTTTTTGCAAAAATATTATGAGAATAGCTGTGACTAACTTAAAGGGCGATCGCATTTCGTTTGGTCGAGCAAATGGCAGGTTTTGGGGTAAAACAATTTCCGTAATAACTATCTTTATTGGTTTCATCATGGCGGGAATGACCAAAAAGAAGCAAGCCCTTCACGATAAGATGGCTCGTTGTTTAGTGGTCAAGAAACCGTGAGGAAGGCGAACATATTTATTCGCCATATCTAGTTATCTCGTTCCCTGACTCTGGCCGGAAATATCTCGTTCCCTGACTCTGGCAGGGAACGAACATTCAGAGGCTCTGCCTCCTGTCCTGACAGGAGGCAGAGCCTCTTGGAAACGTTGCTAGCTAGAAACTAGCAACGAGAAATAGTATAAGAGCGATCGTTGACTCACCCCATCTCTCGTTCCCTGACTCTGGCGGCAGAGCCTGGGAACGCGCTCTGCCAGTACCGTTTGGCACCCACCTTTCTATCCGATCGTCAAGGCGGTACCGTGGCCAAGATATCTCTTAGCTTGTCGCCGCCGCCGTCGTAGAATCTGACTTTTTGGTCAGGCGAGAAATCAACCGCCAGATTTCCCCTATCCACAGCACTACGGAAGTGCCACCGATAATTATTAACCAATCATGCAAGGATATTGGTACGGTGCGGAAAAAGTCGCCCCCAAATTGCACCATCAATATTTGACCGACGAAAATCAGTAAGGCAATGGTGATAAACCCTCGGTTTTCCCATACCTTGGAGAAGGCGGAATTGTTCAAGCCAAAGCATTTGGCATTGAACATATTCCAGAATTGTAACATGATGAAGGTGCTGAAGAACAGAGATAGTTCGTAGGGATTAACATCGCCATCTTGCTGGATCTTCAGCAGGAAGCCAACTAGAAACACCAGAAAGATGATGCCCACACTGAATATACTCACGGCCATCGGTTTGGAGATGATAAAGGCTTCTGGATCTCGTGGGGGATCGTTCATTACTTTCTCGCTGGGTGGTTCCGTTGCTAGGGCTAAGGCCGCAAAGGTATCCATGATCAAGTTTACCCATAACAGCTGCACTACGGTCAACGGCAAGTTGATGCCGATGAAGGGCCCTAATAAGGCGATGAAACATGCAGCTACGTTGATGGTAGACTGGAATAAGATGAATTTCTGGATGTTCTGGTACAGCGATCGCCCCCACATGACGGCATTTTCGATACTGCCGAAGGAGTCATCCAGAATAATGATATCACTGGCTTCCTTGGCAACGGAAGTGCCAGTTTTGCCCATTGCTAAACCAACTTGGGCTTGATTTAATGCTGGGGCATCATTGGTGCCGTCTCCAGTCACTGCTACTACTTGACCGCTATCTTGCAGCAGCTTCACTAACCGCAGCTTGTCTAATGGACGAGATCGGGCTAAGACCTTCAACTTCATGGCCGCTGCTTTAGCGGTTCGATCGTCCATCGCCGCAAATTCGGGACCGGTCAGGAAGCAGTCGGACGGATCGTTTTCCTTTGCTAAGCCGATCGCCCGGGCAACTTCCTTAGCTGTGGGTAAGATATCTCCAGTGACTACCTTTACCATCACTCCTGCCTTTTGACAGACAGCCACAGCAGCAGGTACGTCGGGACGGACCGGATCCGCGATCGCGGCAAACCCCAGCCAGATCAAATCTCGTGCCAGGTTATCGATCTCGACCCCTTCAACATACTCCACATTTTCCCGATAGGCAAACCCCAAGGTCCGCATCCCCCGTTCTTGATATGAGTTGAGTTCTGCTGCTATGGACTGCTTTTCCCCTAGGGGCTGAATGCCGTCCGGGGTGAGAATGGAGTTACAGCGATCGAGGAGAATTTCCGGGGCACCTTTAATATGCAGGATGCTGTTACCCGTAACCAGGGAATTTCCCAGGGTTGCCATGTACTTGCGTTCCGTGGAAAAAGTCCATTGATAGGTAATGGGAAACTCCTCCCGCTTTTCAAAGTAGGGTACTTCCCGATCGTCCAACCATAACAGCAGGGCCCCCTCCGTGGGGTTTCCCAGGACATTTGGGGCAGCGTCAGATTTTTTCTCTAAATTAGCGGTCGTGTTGACAGTAATGGCTTCTACCACTAGCTTGCCAGCATCCTTGAGAGTATCGCCAGTAATTTCTCCTGTCAGGTAAGGAAATTTGATGTCGAAAACCCGCATGGCATTCAGAGTCAGGGTGCCCGTTTTATCCGAACAGATCGCCGTCGCTGCGCCGATGGTTTCGCAAGCATTCATCCGCCGCACCAGGTTATTCTGCTGGGTCATCTTGCGCATGCTGTAGGCCAGAGAGAGGGTGACACTCAAGGCTAAACCTTCGGGGACCGCGACCACTATGATCGTCACCGCGATCATAAAGTAGGTGAGAAATTCCGTGGCCACGTGAGTGGGGATCCAATCGCTGGGAGACTGGGGTATCCAGTTAAAAGCATAACCCAGACCTATGCCCGCACCAAAGACGGCTAATGCTAAACCGATATTGATCGCCCATCCTAACAGACTTTCATTTTCCAGCCATTCTGGGGGTTCCGCTTCTCCCCCCGTTAGTTCGATCGCATCGTAGACAATGGGTAACCAAACCCGAACTAACCCGATCGCGAGCGCGCTCACGGCGAGCAGTCCTGTAAAATACCATTGTCCCGGGGTCAGATTTAGATCTCCGGTCAGGATGCCCCGTACTATCAGGGCAATGTCGATCAGGACTGCGACTGCAAAGCCCAGAACTCCGATCAGTCTGCTGAGGCGGTCCAGTTGGATATTCAGGGGCGTATCTTGGTCCGACTCAATCGTCGCCGCCTGGGAGGTTTTGCCAATTTCCGTGCTGTCCCCCACCGCCGTCAGTTCCAGGGTAGCGCGTCCGTCGGCAATAATGGTGCCCCGCAGGGCTTTATCTGCCGGATAGGCCGTTTCATGTACTGAGGTTTGTAGTGAGGACTTTCCGTCCTCACTACAAACCTCAGAAAAATCGGCGGCATATTTGTCAGCCATTTCTGTGGCCACCTTGGTGACGGGAGCCCCTTCCCCTGTCAAGCTAGCTTCATTTATTTGCAGGGAAACCGCTTCCAGGACTTGACCGTCTGCGGGGACTTCTTCACCAATTTCCAGAAATACGATATCTCCCACCACCAGGTCTTTCTTGGGGACCGTTGTAAAGTTGCCCTCCCGAATGACCTTGATGGGAACCTCATCGTTGACTTGGTTGAGGATCTCGAATTCCTCGTTGGCCTTGTATTCGTTAAAGAAGGCCACGGTGGTTGCCAGCAGGATGGCGATGACAATGCCGAGGCCTTCGGTAATATTGCCATCGAAAATCCCCACCACGATCGCCAGGAAAGCGGCGACCATGAGAATGCGGATGATCGGGTCTTCAAATTTTTCCAGAAACAGTTGCCACCAAGGGTCTCGTTCCGGTGGTGTCAGGAGGTTGGAGCCATATTTTTGCCGAGAGGACTCCACTTCCGCCGCCGTTAGACCTTGGAAGATTTTGGGATTGCGTTCTACAGTTACTGTCATGCTACTCTCTTGTCTTACCCTGGGGTAAAGCCACAGGTGTATGTTCTCGCGGCCTGAGTTGCCGTCTGTGTCCCCCCCCGTGCGAGTTCGGTATCCCCTGGGTAGTGCTCAGATGATGTCCCCCGGGTTTCTAATAGCGTCCGGGGGACATCAAGCTCCCAGGGGATACCGAAAGCTTCCGGGGGGCACAGTACATTCGTTAGCATAAACCTTACTGTATAGAACGCCTAGTGTTGACAACCGACACAGCCACTGTGTAGGACGGGCGTCTCCCTTCGGGACTTGCTTGGACCACGATGTGCAAATTTCTGCGGAAGAACAACGGTTTCTCGCTCTTTTGCTGAAAATGTTGTTCTCAAAACGGGTGTGGACATCACTTATTCTAATCCAGATCCCGATCTCACGCCCGAGCACCGGTGGATTTCAACAATCTGTTGCGGGGAGGTACGGCGACGCCCATACCATCTCAAGCGGCCCTCTTATTTCAACCCACGAGCGCTTTGGATCCCAATCCAGTTCCCCTAACCTTGATAACCGCTAGCGGGCCACGGTCGGAGCATATAGCTGAAATTAGGGTTCATCTGACTAACAAAAAATCCCGTACAGAAGATTCGGAAACTATTGTATTAAAACTGCGAACCAAATTGAGAATCGAGAATTTAAAATTTAAAATTTAAAATTTAAAATGGGGCTATTTTCCATTCTCCATTCGCCGCTATTCGCAATTAGCAGGTTTTAATGCCAAAATGCAAAAGTGAGATGCTCCCCTTGACATAGGTGTATGAATAGTATATAATTACCGCAATTGTGTGACGTTTTCGTAATATCCGTACAAGCATTCTGGGAAGAAATATGGCAGTATTAATATAGCGTTTCTCAAATTGATGTGATACAGCCGCCCGAACCCTAAAGGGTCCGGCTACAGGAACAAAGCCCCAGCTCCCCGGGTAACGCCCCCTCCGCTGCGCAGGGGCTAGAAGTGAGATGCATCCATCTCCGACAGCATATCACACTAATCTGAGAACTGCTATAATACTGATGAAATCAATTATCAACACTGCCACGAACTCGATTATACAGATGTTATCACAGAAGTTTGTCAATTGTTGTTCAATGCCATTCGCGAGGGAGAACCTTCTTTAGCGAATAAGGTACAGATCCTAGATGGGGAAATTTTCAAACTATTACGCTTGATTGGCTTGCAACTAATGTCGATGATTTTGAGCTACTTAAGTCATCAAATGACTACAGATGAAAAGAAAAAAGGGTATCAGGTTCATCGTCACCATCGCGTCAAATCTTTCGTGCTGTTTGGTCCAATAGAAGTAGAATCACCCTATATGTGGAACCGCGACCGTTCCCAGGGAGACCCTGGGAACGAGGGGACTCGTCCGGTCAAAAACCAATTAGGCATTACTGACGGCGGGCGTTCTCCAGCGTTATAAAAAGCTTTGGTTTCTTTGGGAATCAGCCAATCTTATCAACAAGCGGCTAAACAATTTGAACAACACTATGGATGGAATATAGATCGCTATCGAGTTAGAAGAGCGGTAGCCAAAATCGCTCCCCAGGCAGAGGAGTATGTTTCCCAGCGACTAGAGATTTCAAGAGAAGAATATAACAAACCTCTTGATGTCAGACCTGGAATCGAGCAAATTTTAGTAGAACTTGATGGTAGTCATATTCGTACTGGCACGTTCCAATCAGCTCAAACCCAACAGTTAACAAAAAAACGACAACTGCCGAAAAAAGAGCGGACAACAGAGTAGTGGAACGTGTGAAGTCAGAGTTGGTTTAGGCATTTGACCATTCTTCACAACCAAACCAGTCGGTTTTGGAACTGGACTGGGGTTATCAATTAGTTACCAAATTATCACCAGCATGGAGGGCAGTTGTTGCATTGTATTTCCCAACCGAGACAAGGCACAGAATTTATAATAGACATTCCGATTCAGCGCGATAGGGTCCGTAGTTTGATAGAATAGCACAGCATCAATTATTCTATGGGGTGGTATGTATAATTCGGACCGTAGTCCATCATCGGTAGTAGTAGCTTCAGAGGCTACTGAGGTTTGTAGTGAGGACGGAAAGTCCTCACTACAAACCTCAGAAAAATCGGACTACCACTCTGGGACAGACACTCCGACTGACAGGTGGGTAGAAGTCTTAGTGGACGGGCCACCCGGGCGGTCGCCAAATTTATATACGTACCACATTCCACCAGATTTGTCAATAGTGTCGGGGGATATATTGCAGGTGCCGTTTGGACCGCAACAGTTAGGGGCGATCGCCATTAGGCTGCTGGATAGTCCCCCCTCAGAGTTGGCCCCGGACAAAATTCGGGATGTTCGAGATGTCGTCAGCCCGGGGTTCTTCCCGCCTACCTACTGGCAGCTATTAAACCGGGTAGCTTCTTACTACCATACGGAACTGATGCGGGTGATTAGAATAGCCCTACCGCCGGGACTGTTGCGGCGATCGCAGCGTCGGATCCGCCTCACCCCCTCTTACCCAAGGGGAAAGGCGATCGCCGATGATACCTTGTCACCGGTGGCGCGGCAGTTGCTGGAGGTGCTGGAGTCGAGCAAAACAAAAGATCTTTCCTGGAAAGCGCTCCAGGGTAAGGTGAAAGGGGCTAATGGCTCATTGAAGTCATTATTACAGCGTGGCTGGGTGGAAAGCTACCTGAAACCGCCGAAACCCCCCCGCCCCAAACTGCAAGAAGCCGTGACTCTAACTAGGGATACTTTTACTCCGGAGTTGACGAAGCGAGAACAGGAAGTCTTAGGAGTTCTCAGACAGCAGGGTGGCGAGTTGTGGTTGCCTGAGTTGCTACAGATATCTAAGACGAGTTCTACTATAGTAAAGGCCCTGGAAAAAAAGGGTTGCATTGCGATCGAAGAACGGGAAGTGTTGCGCCGAGATCTGGGAGTCCCCCAAAAACGCGATCGCCCCAAAGTCCTTACCGAAGCTCAAACCAAAGCCCTTGATATCATTACTAAACAAACGAGATACTCCCTGCTGTTGCTTCACGGCGTTACCGGTTCGGGAAAAACTGAAGTCTACTTGCAGGCGATCGCCCCCATCTTAGATAGCGGGCGATCGGCCCTAGTGCTAGTTCCCGAAATTGGACTTACCCCCCAACTGACCGATCGATTTCGGGCCCGTTTTGGTTCGGGGAAAATTTTTGTTTATCACAGCGCCCTCTCCGATGGGGAACGCTACGATACCTGGCGACAAATGTTAACGGGCGTTCCTCAAATCGCGATCGGCACGCGATCGGCAGTTTTTGCCCCTTTACCCAAGCTAGGTTTAATTATCCTGGATGAAGAACATGACAGCAGCTTTAAGGAAGACAAACGCAGTCCCACTTACCATGCTCGCACTGTAGCTGCTTGGCGGGCAGAATTAGAAAATTGTCCCCTCCTCCTCGGTTCCGCCACACCATCTTTGTTAACCTGGGCAAGTGTAACTCGCAGCGCCGAATTTCTCTCCTTTCCAGGACTGGAGAGTCCAGAGGAACCCACTCCTAAATATTACCTTTCTCTACCAGAACGCATTGCCCAGCGGCCCATGCCGCCAGTAGAAATAGTTGATATGCGGCGAGAGTTCCAGGCCGGAAATCGCTCCATATTTAGTCGTTCCCTGCAAAAAGAGTTACAAAGATTAATCCACGAACAGAAACAGGGAATTTTATTCATCCATCGGCGGGGACACAGTACCTTTGTTGCTTGCCGCAGTTGCGGGTACGTGATGGAATGTCCCCATTGCGATGTCTCCTTATCCTATCACTACACCCAGTCCGGGGCAACCCAACTGTTGCGCTGTCATTACTGCAATTATACCGAAGTCCAACCTCAGCAATGTCTGGAATGTAATTCTCCCTACCTGAAACATTTCGGCAGTGGCACGCAGAAAGTTGCCCAGGAATTAGCCAAACATTACCCATCCCTGCGGTGCATCAGATTTGATAGCGATACCACTCGGACCAAAGATGCCCATCGGAAATTGCTCGCCCAATTTGCCAATGGGAAAGCAGATATCCTGCTGGGAACGCAAATGATTACCAAAGGACTAGATATAGCCGCAGTAACTCTGGTGGGGGTTGTCTCCGCAGATGGCTTGTTAAATTTTGCCGATTATCGAGCTAATGAGAGGGCATTTCAAATATTAGCGCAAGTGGCAGGTCGTGCGGGTCGTGGCGATGACGATCCTGGTAAGGTAATTATTCAGACGTATTCGCCAGAACATCCAGTAATTCAAACGGTGCAGCATCATGATTACTGGTCTTTCGTGGATAGGGAATTAGCAGAACGGGCTGAGTTCAATTATCCTCCCTACGGACGCTTGATTTTATTACGACTGAGTGGTTTAGATTTAGGGGAGGTGGAAGCAACTGCCCTAAAGTTGGCAGAGGTGCTGACTCCCGAGAATGATGATTACCAACTGTTGGGACCAGCACCAGCTACGATTCTGCGGGTAGCCGATCGCTATCGCTGGCAAATTTTGCTGAAGTTTTCTCCAGTAAATCCCGTAAAGTTACCAGGTTTGATGGAGTTGCGCAGCCATTGTCCCTCTTCTGTTAGTATCATGGTAGATGTCGATCCTATTCAATGGTGACCGGATGTACGTATAAATTGTCCGAAAAAACCTTGTATCGTCAACCCATCAGACCGGAAAATATCAAAATTATCTTGTCATACACTTGACAGGAGGCAGGATAATGGGTTAAGCTAAGGATAGACTGGGCTCGGAGCAGATGCCAGTCAAAGCTTAGTTAGACAGGGCGATCGCTTATTCCGGACGGCGATTATGGCGACCAGAGGGATAAGCGGAAACAGAAAATTATCAAAATTTTCTTGAGGAATACTTGACAGGAGGCCCAAAAATTAGTTAAGATAAGATTTGACTGGGGAATCCGCATCTGCGGGTTATTTTAAAAGTTAGTTACCTCGCTCAAGGCTATGTCATTAGAGTTATTAACAGAGATTTACAATTTGTTTGATCCTTTTCAGCCTCCACCAGAAGAAGCTTATGTAGATTGCCAAGAAGTTCGTGGTGGGTGGGAAGTCGTTCGAGAGTTAGGGCGCAAGATCGAGCGTTCTAAGAAGAAACCAACTTGTCAGCTTTACTCTGGACATCGTGGTGTAGGAAAATCCACAGAACTTCTCCGACTTAAGGACTACTTGGAAAGGCAGAAATATAAAGTAGTTTACTTTGCTGCAAATAAGGAGGATATCGAACCTCAAGATACAGAGTATGCAGATATATTATTCGCCTGCGTTCGGAATCTAGTGATATCCGTTGAAATAAAGCAAGAAAAAAATCCGCTCTTAAAATGGATGCAATCGCGTTGGCAGTGGCTTAAGGACTTTGCTCTCACTGAGTATGAGTTTGAGAATTTAAGTCTAGAAGCTCAAATCACTCAATTTGCCAAGATTAGCAGTAACCTACGCGCCGTGCCGGACAAACGACGAGAATTTCGCCAACGTCTAAACGCCAATACTCAATCTCTAGTTGAGGCACTTAATGAATTCATTAGTGAAATGGGTACGAAACTACCCCAAGATTGTAACGGGATTGTGTTGATTGCTGACAATTTAGACCGGATTGCTGAAACAAAAGAAGAAGGTAAACCCAGTAATTACGAGGAGATATATCTGAACCGTAGTGAGATCCTCCGGGGACTAGCTTGCCATGTAATTTATACCGTACCCATTGCAATGGTTTATTCAGGACGAGCAACCCAGCTTGAAGACAATTACGATCGACCTGATGTGTTGCCAATGGTAATGGTAAGAAATCCAGATGGCAGTGAAAATACTAAGGGACTAGCCAAATTGCGAGAACTCATTTGTCAGCGAGTTTCTCTAATCGAGCCCAACTTAACTCGAACTTTGGAAGGTGCCGTGGAAGGATTAAATTATCCACCAGTATTTGATAGTCCGGAAACAGTAAAGCAACTTTGTTTGATGAGTGGTGGACATGTTAGAAATTTAATGCAAATGCTGCAAAAAGCCATGGACTGGGTCGATGAACTACCAATTACTGCACGGGCCGTTCGTCGCGCCATTGCCGAAGCTCGGGAAACATACGAGCAAAGAACTGTTCAGGAGCATCAATGGGAGATTTTGGCAAAAGTTTATTCTCAAAAACAAAGGGACAATGATGAAGAGCACTTGAGCTTACTGCTCAATCGATGTATTTTAGAATATCGATACTATGAAAATGAAGGGCAAGATGATGAAAAACTTGTTACTTGGTGTAACGTGCATCCTCTAATAGAAGGGATTCCCAAGTTTCAAGACAGTTTGGAGAAATTAAATGCTTCCAGCTAAAGAAAATGATTACTACTACGTCCTCTCCAGATTCCCCGCCCTCACCAGAAGAGATTTATCAAGCTCTTCTCAGATCTTTACGGCGTAGAAAAGGGTTTGGAATTACATTTATACAATGTTCGCCAGCGGCAGCAAGGCGTCTGATTCAACGTGTTAAACAGGAGCTACCGCAGAAGAATATTGAATCTTTGAAACTGACCGAGCCAATTGATAATTTATACGAGATTGTAGCCAATATTGCCAATGTAGATGATATCAACATTCTTTTTGTCCGAGGCATTGAAAATTCATTGAAAAACTACATTAAACCTGGTTATGGAGGTGATGGCGATTACTATAATTTAGATACAGTACCGGTAATTTTAAGCCATCTCAACCAACAGAGAGAAAATTTTAGAGATGATTTTAGTAACATCAATTTTGTCTTTATTTTGCCAGTTTTTGCCATCAAGTATTTCAGTCGTCGTGCCCCTGACTTTTTTGACTGGAGTTCGGGAGTTTTCCAGTTTCCTACTGAATCAGATCTGATAGAACGGGAAGCAAGCAAACTCTTATTAGAAGGAAGTTATCAGAAGTATTGTGATTTAAGCTCTGAAGAACGAAACCAGAAACTTTTAAATCTTCAAGAATTAATTAGGGAGCCTAATAAATCTCCCGAGCTTAAGGTTAAGCTATTAGTCGAACAAGGGAATTTATTGGCATCCGCTCGCAATTACGAATATGCGATCGCTAGCTATGAAGAAGCGATCGAGATCGAACCAGATAATTACATTGCTTGGTATAACCGTGGTTATGCTTTGAATAAGCTTGGCAGACATGAAGAGGCAGTTGCAAGTTATAACAAGGCAATTAAACTTAAACCTGACTTCTCCCTAGCTTGGCAAGACCGAGGGGATGTTCTGATCGATTTAGGTCGAGATCGGGAGGCTATAGCTAGCTATGAAAAAGCAGTATTTGACTCGGAGTTTGAAATGCTTTTGGACCCAGCAAACTCAGGGTTTTATATATTACCTTTTGTTGATAGATTATTGCTGCAATTGAATTTAAGTAACATCATAGAAGCTCATGATATTTTAAACGAAATTTATCTGCGAGGTTATAAAAAAATACTGTCCGGAAGCTCCTTTCAAAATATACATGCTTGGATTAAAGACGCTGTATACAATCTCCTTATAGAGTTATTAAAAATCACAAAAAAATATGATGACAATTTTTACGATAATATTCAATATTTAGATAGGGGTCGTATGATTGATGTAGATCCCGCTATTGTCGCCGAAGAAGAGTCTGACATGGAATTATTGAAAGAATCTTTAGAAAAATTAGAACTTATGGATGCAAATATTATTAGACTGCGTTTTATAGAGGGACTATCCCAGATGGAAATTGCTAAAAGACTAGGAGGACTTTCTCAATCGACTGTGAGCAGACGCATCCAGAGAGCCTTGCGTAAGGTTTTCCATAGCACGAGTACTCAGCCACCCAAGTCCAGTGCGCGGGCTAACAAATTAAATGCAGCGGACGGTTGAAATTTGCTAGTTGGGTGGGTTGCAGAGCAGATCTCTGACCTTAAAGGACGTTGTATCGTCAACCACAGAGACCGGAAAATTATCAAAATTTTCTCCCATTCCCACTTGACAGGAGGTAGTCCAATGGGTTAAGCTAAGACAATATTAGCCCGCAGAAAGGGGGTTGAAAGTTAGTTAGACCAATATGAGAGAGAAAGTGATACAGACAAAATCGCGAAGCTAAAGCGAAAGGTTATTGCTCCCTATCGTACAGCAGATGGAAGTCCCAAAGATTGGCAAGAAGAGGCGGGAGGTAATTTCCGTCTCACCCATCCATCAAATATCTGGACAGATATCACAATTCCCTTTTGGTCAATGCCGGAGAATACCAAGCATCCCACCCAAAAACCAGAAAAACTGATTGCTAAGTTAGTGCTAGCAAGCTCCGATCCGGGGGAGATGGTGTTAGATCCATTCTTAGGTAGTGGAACTACTGCGGTAGTTGCCAGAAAACTTGGTAGGCGCTTTGTGGGCGTGGAAATCGATCGAGAATACTGCTGCTGGGCTCTGAAGCGCCTGGCAATTGCTCAAGAAGATTCGTCTATCCAGGGATATGCTGACGGCGTGTTTTGGGAGCGGAACAGCCTCAGCGATCGACCAAAAGACAAGAAGCCGAATGTAGTGCAGAACTCACTGTTTGTATGAAATCCAACTACAGTGTATCGTCAAACAGACCAGAAAATAAGAAAAAATTTCTTGTCATACAGTTGACAGAATGCAGTCCCATGGGTTAAGCTAAGAAAAGAAGATCGCACTTCAGAAAAATCGGAGCTTCTGCTACTCAAAGCCAAGTTAGACAGGCTTCCCTGTAAACAGAGCGACTGACTCTATTTCCAGTTACAACAAGATGAACCATAATTTTGTGTTTAAGGAGAGACGATCGTGACCAGGTCAGTTAAGGAAGTATTATTAACAAAGATAGAAAAAACATCGGAATCGACACTTGTGGCAGGTCGTGCGGGTCGTGGCGATGACGATCCTGGTAAGGTAATTATTCAGACGTATTCGCCAGAACATCCAGTAATTCAAACGGTGCAGCATCATGATTACTGGTCTTTCGTGGATAGGGAATTAGCAGAACGGGCTGAGTTCAATTATCCTCCCTACGGACGCTTGATTTTATTACGACTGAGTGGTTTAGATTTAGGGGAGGTGGAAGCAACTGCCCTAAAGTTGGCAGAGGTGCTGACTCCCGAGAATGATGATTACCAACTGTTGGGACCAGCACCAGCTACGATTCTGCGGGTAGCCGATCGCTATCGCTGGCATATTTTGCTGAAGTTTTCTCCAGTAAATCCCGTAAAGTTACCAGATTTAATGGAGTTGCGCAGCCATTGTCCCCCTTCTGTTAGTATCATGATAGATGTCGATCCTCTGCAATGGTGACCGGCGAAGGGGGATTGGAAAAGGGGACTGGCACCAGCGAGAGAGATGATATAGGTGGCTAATCGCCTCGCCAAGGATTAGAATCATAACTAGGG
Organism: Hormoscilla sp. GUM202; assembly: GCA_005518205.2. Lineage (GTDB taxonomy): Bacteria > Cyanobacteriota > Cyanobacteriia > Cyanobacteriales > Desertifilaceae > Hormoscilla. The sequence continues at coordinate 39,199 of RFFC02000044.1, read as the reverse complement.
AAGACCAATAACTAGAAGGAGAGAAAAAAATGTCTTTTCGATATAAAGTAGTCAAAAAAAAGATCGGTACGTCTCCTTATACCACGAGACCGGACTTGGGAACTCCCTTAACTGAAGAGGAGTTTATCCTCAGGATACAAGAATCTTCTTCCATGGGACTCGGGGATATTAAGAGTATATTCGCGGAGGTTCGCAGCATCTTAATCGATACCGCCCGTAACGGACGACCCAGCGAGACTCTACTAGATTTATTTCGTTTGACTCTCACTTGTGGCGGTTCTATAGAGGACCCCCAGCAACGTTTGAGCGCAGATGCGCTCAACCCCCATATGAGACTTTACCCGGCGGGTTCGGTTCAAAGGGAGTTTCGGGCTAACTTGACTTTAGAACCGACGGGGATAGAGGGCGATCGCGTCCCCGTGATTGAAGCGGTGCGCAATACCAGAACTAATAATCTCGACAGCTATTCTCCAGGGGACGTGTTGCGGGTGAGCGGAGAAGACCTGAAGGTGGCGGTTGAGGATACGGACACAGGTGTGTTTTTCCGACCGGAAGCCGGCGGCAGCGAGGTCAGGGTCGATCGGTATATTGATAATACTGAGGGCACTTTGACGGTTTTGTTGCCGGCGGACCTTACGGGACCTCAACGGTTAATCGTGCGGGCGAAGTTCGGTAATAATTTACGGGAGACGGTTTATACGGAGGTTCGGATTCCCGAATAAGATGGGTGATGCCGTCTCCCCGCCAGGGTCATCTCGTCTCCCCGCCAGGGTCATCTCGTCTCCCCGCCAGGGTCATCTCGTCTCCCCGCCCGGATCGTCTCGCCTCCCCGCCAGGGTCATCTCGTCTCCCCGCCCGGGTCGGATGGTCTCCCCGCTGGGGGGCAAGCGAGCTTTTTTTCGTCTTTTCGTCAAGCAAGTTTCGAGGGCTTGGCAGTGGCAAGAAACAGGTGATGTGCTAAAAGAATGTAGGGTGGGCACCGGTTTGGCATCACCTAGCGCCGGTCACATTACCTTAGCATAACCGGCACCTAGAGAACCTCAAAAGCCAAATTAGCCCAAATTGGCCAGAATTGCCTTGTGATTTACCCCAAAATGGCATTTTGGCGGAGAAATTTACGAAATTTACCAAAAATAGCTGTCGGGGACGTGAAAATTTGTTATAAGATAAGATAGAGTAAAGTAAGCGGATGAAACATCTTGATTGCGAGCTGGCGAGACCCAGGGCATTCCCCCAGGAAGACCCGGGATAACAAATAATTTTTTATTCGGTAAATAAGAAATGAAAATAGATACAACTGCTTATCGTGCCCTGAAGGTTTTCTATACCAGTACTTCTGGGAAGGACTGGAAGAACAAGACAGGCTGGGAAAACTGGGACTTCAGCAGCGAAACTCCCCCCGATGCTAATGTTGTATAGGGCTACGCGATGTGCAACTTTCTACGGAAGAATAACGGTTTGGTGGTCTTTGGCTGAAAATGTTGTTCTCAAAACTCCCTAAATCTCGTTGGTTGGAAAAAGTTGCACACGGCGTAGGGCTGGCATGGAGTGACGGTAGCGGGCTCACGGGTGACGAAAATCGACCTGTCCTTCAACTCCTTGAGCGGTACGATCCCCTCTGAGTTAGGCTCCCTCAGTAATTTCAAGAGCTCTACCTGTCCTCCAACTACTCCCTGAGCGGTACGCTGCCCTCTGAGTTAGGCTCCCTCAGTAATTTCAAGAGCTCTACCTGTCCTCCAACTACTCCTTGAGCGGTACGCTGCCCTCTGAGTTAGGCTCCCTCAGTAATTTGCAAGATCTCTACCTGCCCTACAACCCCCTGAGCGGTACGCTCCCCTCTGAGTTAGGCTCCCTCAGTAATTTCAAGAGCTCTACCTGTCCTCCAACCCCCTGAGCGGTACGCTGCCCTCTGAGTTAGGCTCCCTCAGTAATTTGCAAGTCCTCTACCTGCGCGGAAACTCCCTGAGCGGTACGCTCCCCTCTGAGTTAGGCTCCCTCAGTAATTTGCAAGAGCTCTACCTGCACGGAAACCCCCTGAGCGGTACGCTGCCCTCTGAGTTAGGCTCCCTCAGTAATTTGCAAGAGCTCTACCTGTCCTACAACCCCCTGAGCGGTACGCTGCCCTCTGAGTATGGTGAGCTTAGTAATTTGGAAGAACTCGACCTGCGCTACAACTCCCTGAGCGGTACGCTCCCCTCTGAGTTAGGCTCGCTCAGCAATTTGCAAGAGCTCGACCTGCGCGGAAACTCCCTGAGCGGTACGCTGCCCTCTGAGTATGGTGAGCTCAGTAATTTGGAAGAACTCTACCTGCTCTACAACTCCCTGAGCGGTACGCTACCCTCTGAGTATGGTTCACTCAGTAATTTGTGGCACCTCTACCTGCGCGGAAACTCCCTGAGCGGTACGCTGCCCTCTGAGTATGGTGAGCTCAGCGATTTGCGATCCCTCTACCTGCGCGGAAACTCCCTGAGCGGTACGCTGCCCTCTGAGTATGGCTCGCTCAGTAATTTGGGAGCCCTCTACCTGCCCGGAAACTCCTTGAGCGGTACGCTGCCCTCTGAGTATGGTGAGCTCAGTAATTTGGGATCCCTCGACCTGAGCTACAACTCCCTGAGCGGTACGCTGCCCTCTGAGTATGGTGAGCTCAGTAATTTGGGATCCCTCGACCTGTCCTTCAACTCCCTGAGCGGTACGATCCCCTCTGAGTATGGCTCCCTGGGAAGTAGACGACAAAACTTCATTAAACTCAATTTATCACACAACCGCCTGCGTGGTACGATCCCCGACAGTATCAACGCTTTGTCAGGAAACAAACAATTGGAAAACCCTCCCTATGTGAAAACTCAAATTCCCGATGTCGAGGCTGGTGGGAACTTCAACAAAGATGTCAGCACTTACTTCGGTGACATCAACGACAACATTACTAGCTACAGCGCCGAGGGTTTGCCAGACGGTTTAACCATTAACTCCGATAGTGGGGCGATCGGCGGCACCCTTACTACTTAGGAGCCCGAACCCTAAAGGGCCCGGCTACATGAACAAAGCCCGCCTGCGCGGGCTATATACAGGTATCACCAGATGTACTGGCTATCAACTACTTATGACCACACCCCGTTGGAATTGAATATCCAACCGGATTATGCACGAGAACAAGTGCGAAAAAAGCTGAAAAAATTGACAATTGTGACTGAAAACTGACAATTAAAGTAAACTCAGCTGGGTGGGTTGGGGGTCTGGAGAAGATTGCCGAAGATTCCCCGCAAGTAGTTCCTCGGCGGCGGCGATCATTTCCGGGGCGATATCTTTGAGGTCTTCTCGGTTATCCAGATATGTTTTTAATGCTTCTATGGGGTCAATTCCGCTACCGACGCCTAGTTCGGGTAAGCGGGCACGGGATATTTTGGTGACGACTTCTGGTTGGATACTATAACTGTGGGCGGTACTCAGACATGCGTGCAATGCTTGGTTATCGATCGGGTCTAGCTGATCGGATCGCACCTGGTAGCTGAGGCGCACTACTGCATCTGCGATCGGTTTTTTCTTAATAGCTTTGACTAAAGCTGCTTGGGGATCTTCGGCGGTGGAAATATTGACTTTGATGGTCCTAAAGTCACGCACTGACAGGGGACAGAACTCTAGCTGGGCCTGACCTTTTGCTAAGTCCACTAACATAAAACCTTTTTCTTCTTTTTCCTCGCTGAAGTCAATTCGTTCGATACTACCTGGGTAGACAACAGGAGGATCTTGGCAAAGTATCTGGTGTTTGTGGACGTGTCCCAAGGCGACATAGTCAAAACTCTCACGTGTCAGGAAGGAGAGGGGCACTGTGAAGCCTTTTCCGACAGCTAGGAAGCGTTCGGCTCCATACCGAGCATTATCTACCATTAAGTGTCCCAGCAAAACCGTAGGCATGTTGGGGTCCAGGCGGCGGATCTCTGCTTCTAAGATAGCCTCCAGGCGATCGAGCAATAAATGATTGACTTCTGACAGAGATAGTTTTTCGGTTTTGGGACTGGCGAGTAAACTCGCGCGAGTTAACCAGGGTAGGGTAATCACCTGTATGGGACCGTTACGAGTCAGAAGGCGGTGGGTGGCGATGCGATCGCCCACGACAAATCTGGGCACTCCCAAGGTACGATAGATACATAGACTTGCCCCACCTTGACCGTGAGTATGTTGGTCGTGATTTCCGACTAGCAACACTGTGGGAATGTTAGCTTTAACTAAGCGGTAAAACTGATTGGCAAAGGCGGACTGGATGTAAGGCGCTGGCGTGGCATTGGGGAATGCATCCCCCCCGAATAAGACTAGATCTACTGGTTCTGCTAGGGCCCGATCGATGCACAGGGACAGGGTATGGACGAAATCATCAAACCTGCTATTGCGACCTGTATCGGGGTTAATCTTGCCGTGGGAAAAACCGCTGCCCAGGTGAATATCTGATAGGTGGAGAATTTTGATCATGGTGAATTGTGAATGGTGAATTGTCTCTGATTCTCGGGTTCCAAGGCTCCGCCTTGGAACCCTTGGTGAGAGGCTCCCGCCTCCCGATTTTATCTAGTTCGCGGCCATCTGTCTCTGGTTCCAAGGACCCTTCACAGTATATACTTCCCCAGAGTGGCTCTGAGGTTCCAGTTGATGAGGAGTCGGCGATGTCTCCAGAGTAGTGCTTAAGGCGCTCTCCGGAGACATCGGCAAGGGTGTGGCGAGGAAACTTGTTGCTTTGACCTGCGCGTGATACACTTGACTGACAATCTCCTGACAGGCGAGACAAGTCCTACGCAACTGACAAAGAAGAATAGTATGAAAAGTCTGTGGAATGAGGCAGAAGCGGCACGGTACAAAGGAGAGCTGGCCCAACGTGTATACAGTTCGCGCCTGTTGGGTGCAGATACATCCCTGGTACTGCACGGCGGTGGCAACACTTCGGTAAAAATTAAGGAAAAGAATCTGGTGGGAGAGGAAGAAGAGATCCTCTATGTTAAAGGTAGCGGTTGGGATCTGGCCACAATTGAAGAGGCAGGGTTCTCGCCAGTGCGGATGGGACATTTGCTTCTGCTGGCGAAGCTACCTTCGCTGTCCGATCGGGAGATGGTCAAGGAACTGAAAACCCAAATGACTCGCCCTAGCGCCCCATCTCCTTCGGTAGAAACGATCCTCCATGCTACCCTGCCCTATAAATACGTGGATCACACCCATGCTGATGCGGTGGTTACCGTCACTAACACCGCTAACGGTATCGAACGGGTGCAGGAAATTTATGGGGATCAAGTAGTGATTATTCCCTATGTGATGCCCGGTTTTGATTTGGCGCGCTTCTGTGCGGAAAAGTTTGCCGCACAGGCCACGGAAAGGACGATCGGGATGCTGCTTATGAACCACGGCATCTTTTCCTTTGGCGCCACGGCCCGGGAATCTTACGAACGGATGATCTCCCTGGTAAGCTTGACTGAGGAATATTTAAAAGGGCATGGGGCCTGGAATAAATCACAGCCAAAAGTTGCAGTAGAGGATAAACCCGTGCGTCATACTTTGGCATCCTTGCGCCTTGAGGTTTCTGAGGCGGCGGGTTTTCCTGCGATCGTGACGATGCATAACGATCGTCGGACTCTGGCCTTTGTGGGGCGTCAGGACTTGGGAGAAATATCCCAGCAAGGGCCGGCCACTCCCGATCACGTCATCCGCACCAAGCGCCTGCCCTTAGTGGGAAGAGATGTGCAAGGCTATGTGGAAGCCTACTTTGCCTACTTTGCTGAGTATAATCCCACGGCTAAGGAAAATAAGACCATGCTCGATCCAGCACCCCGAGTGATTCTAGATTCAGAATTGGGAATGTGCGCCATCGGACGCAATGCTAAGGCGGCGGCGATCGTGGCCGATATTTACCACCATACAATGGATGTCATCGAGGGGGCCACTGCCTTAGGGGGTTATCAAGCCCTGCTAGGTAAAGACATCTTTGATATCGAATATTGGGAGTTAGAACAGGCAAAGCTGCGCAAGGGAGGCACGCCACCCATGTTTACAGGAGAAGTGGCCTTGGTGACTGGGGCCGCTTCTGGTATTGGTAAAGCTTGTGTAGATGCTTTGTTGCAGCGCGGCGCAGCAGTGGTAGGTTTGGATATTAATCCTGCCATAGCAGAACTCCACAAACGCCCCGACTTTTGCGGCATCACCTGTGACGTGACCGACGAACAGGCGATCGCAGCAGCATTGGAACAAGCAGTCCGCGCCTTCGGCGGTCTGGATATGTTAATTCTGAATGCGGGGATATTTCCCCTCGGTTGTCCCATCGACTCTCTGTCAACTCAAGAATGGCGAAAGGTGATGGCGATCAATCTAGATGCCAATCTCATCTTCATGCGCGAGTGCCACCCCTTACTGAAATTAGCACCCCAGGGGGGACGAGTGGTAGTCATTGGTTCTAAGAATGTTTTGGCACCGGGGCCCGGGGCGGCGGCCTATTCCGCTTCCAAGGCAGCTTTGAATCAATTAGTACGGGTAGCAGCTTTGGAGTGGGGTAATGACAATATCCGCATTAATTCTATTCACCCGAACGCGGTATTCGACACTGGACTCTGGACAGAAGAAGTATTGACAGCTCGGGCCTCACATTACAAGCTAACAGTAGAAGAATATAAGACCAATAATGTCCTCAAGGTGGAGATAACTAGCCGAGATGTGGCCGAGTTAGCAGCGGAAATGTGCGGACCGCTGTTTGCCAAGACCACTGCTGCTGGCGTACCCATTGATGGCGGGAACGATCGGGTAATCTAAGGGTAAGGGGGAAAGTTTGGGAGTAGGAAGTGGGGAGTGCCCTTACATAACATTTCCCCGGCCTTTGTAATTCAGATCGCACTTCTCAGGTCAGGACGTTCTGAATCACGTTATCATCGACTACCAGGCTACTCGTGCCATCAGTGTAAGTGGTGAAACCGTCAGCGCTGTTAGTGCTGAAACCAGGTAAGTTGGCATTCACGGCAGGGTGTGGTCAAAACCCGTTGGTAGGAGACCTCGTCGCCCGAACCCTAAAGGGCCCGGCTACATGAACAAAGCCCGCCTGCGCGGGCTATATACATGTATCTGAGATGCACCTGGCTATCAACTACTTATGACCACACCCTTCACGGCATTCCCAGCAGTTCCCAGTACTGTTAAGCTGTTTTCCTCTTCAGAGATAAGTAGTCAGACAAAATTAATTACATATTTTTCTCCAAAATTTTTTATGATTGTTTCAACGGAATCAACTAAGTTTTTCCAGCAAGAATAAGCATCGATTTCAATCCATTCGTATTTAATAAACCGCCACAAGATTTCAATCAAATTCAAATGAGGTGAATAAGTGGGGAGATGGAATATAGTAATATTGCGTTCTTTCCATTCTTCAATCTTATCTTGAATAGCATCACTAGTATGGACAGATGCTTGGTCTACTACAATTACTGTTTGCTTTTCCATTCTCGTGGGAAAAAATGCATCGATACAAGCTATGACTACATCTGAATTAATATTTTGAGTAGATACATACGCTTCTAAATGATTGTGGCGATTCATTATTCCTAATACATTTAATCTGCGGCTACTCCGACTAGGTACTTCTATATATTCCCCAATATTTTGCCATCCATAAGGGACACAAGGGATTAAATAAAACCCACTTTCATCTAAATAATACAAATTAATTTCCCCCAAATTGTCTAACAGTTTCAGTTGTTCAAGTTGTGCTTTTTTTTCCTCATACTCTTGAGCTGGGGGGCTGACAGCTACCCCTTTACGCATCCGATGCCAACTCATATTCATTGTTTTCAATATTCTCTGAACAGTTTTAACACTTGTTTCAATTCCCCATTCTTCTTTGATTTTAGCCACCACTTTTTTTAATTGCCTCGGTTCTTCTTCAGTCCAGGCTTTAATTTTTTCTTTTTGTTCGAGACTAAAGGTTTGCTTACGACCTCTTCCAGACTTATTATATAGTCCGACCATTCCCTCGGAATCCCAATTTTTAATCCAATTGTAGATAGTTCTATAACTAACATCAAAGATTTCCATAAGTTCTTTAACTTTTTTATGTTCTCGATCTCGCAAAAGTAAACAATGTGCTCTTTGACGAACTTGATGATGGCGACTTTGATGATAAATTCGTAAGAGCAATTTTGCAGAAAGCTCATTTATTTCGCGCATTAAAATCCTTCTTAATTTCTCCTAATTTATCGTCATATTATGTCAAATATATCTGGCCGGGGATGAGCATGAAAACCGACTCCCCGTTAGTTTGACAAAAATCTGCTACATGTACGAGTAGCTATATCTAGTATAACAAGTTTTCTCGATTTTGTGCAATTAATTTTGTCCAACTACTTATTTTGCAAATCGCTGACTTTCAGGGTTAAGCTATTGCCCCCACCATTCAGGTCTAGGATCTCAATACCCTGGATGCCAGTATCGTCAATGGCGGTCAAGTCCAGACTACAAGCATCCAGGGTATTGTCTTTTGCTCAAAAAGATTAGCGAGTTGCTAATCGCTAAATAATTGGATCCTACTGCGGATATCTGCCTCAGTAGTTGTTGGATCTAAGTCGCTCAAACTAATCACAAATTGCTCGGGGAGAAAATCCGGTAGGGTATTAGGAGTGGAAAGACCTATTAAAGCAATTCCATTATCGATGAAGTCAGTGTTAATCCTTACATCATCAATAGAGACTGGCCTTCCCGGAGCTACCTCAAAGTTAAACCCGATTATATCCTCTGCTGGATTGAAGTCAAGAATATTATCGCCGCCTTCACGGTGTGCATCTGGGTCTGCACCGCTGTCAGCCATGCTGTTGTACACGAACTCATCTGCACCTGCACCTCCCGATAAAATGTCCGAACCACGATTACCAATTATGATATCATTCCCAGCGCCACCTTCTAGGATTTCTCGCATTCCAGTCTCGCTGGTGAGAAGATTATTACCAATAATCCGGTTTCCTGTACCCCCATCTGGCTGCACGTTTATACTCACAACTGCGCTAGCTATTGCACCCGCCGCGTCCTTGATGGTGTAGTTGAAGCTATCAGTGCCAGCAAAGCCAGCTGCTGGGATGTATACCAGAAAGTCATCGCTTGGGTTAGAGAAGAAGCCGTTCCTGTTGAGGAAGATCGTGCCACCATTCTCCGATGTACTGTCAAAGTCATGGATTGAGAGGGGATCGCCATCTCGATCGATGTCATTGTCGAGTACAAAAATGTTTTCCGGGGTGTTTTCTTGTGTGGAGGCAAAGTCATCCACTGCTACCGGGGGCTTGTTTACATCCGTGCTGCTATCAGTATTCAATTTTTCAACGGATAGCCACTCGTAAATACTGCGTTCAAGTTTAAGTATAGCATTATGAATCCACTTTTGGAGAGCAATCCGATCTTGACTCTCAAACCTCAATCCTATATCCCTGTCGGGATCCCGGTCGCGCCTCGAGCCACTTTCAACAACAACTGTATCCTCTTTACGTTGAATCAGATAAATCCGATCTTGACTCTCAAACCTCAATCCTATATCCCTGTCGGGATCCCGGTCGCGCCTCGAGCCACTTTCAACAACAACTGTATCCTCTTTACGTCGAAGATGTCTCACCCTTTCATTTCCTGTTTTCAGCCGAAAAATTCCCATAACTCTTACCTCCGTTAATACTACAACAGGGGTCTCACGCCCCTACTCTACTCTATCTCGTGTCAGACAATGAACTTGCTATGCCACTGTCATCTATATCGAAGATCTGGATCTCTCCTCAGAGCCATTCCTTTCGCCAGCGGAGTAAATCTACCTTGTCCGTTACCTTCCCCTACTTATTATACGTTAGACCGACTTTTTCTGCAAATGCTTCAGTAGACCTTAACAATTCTTGTAAAACGTTTTTGCTCATCAGTTGTCGCGTAACAGAAGCCGTCTCTGTCCTATCCACATCTGACCCACAATATCAACCCCCCCAAGCAAATTTATCATTTCGTTGACGCTTACCTACCGGTGATATTCTCAGAAGACTCCTCCAGACACCGGTAGGTAGTATAAGGCCCTCACGCCCCGATCTCCTCTCTTCACAGCAGCGAGGCCCCTGCTTTCATCTCCAGCACCCCCGGTAGAGAGTATCTCTCTAGCAAACAGGTTTTCCAGCATGAGACAGATCCGCCCTTGAGACGATCGCACTCCCATCTTATCGGTCGAGCGCGACGCGGCAAAGGCTAAAGCCTTTACTACTTACTTTTGCTAGGCGCATACAGCTTCTAGCTTAACAGAAGCTAACCTTCTCCATTGTATACACAGCGGACCAAAACTGTCAACCCCCAAGCCAATTTATCATCTCGTTGATGCCGCCCTACCGGTAATGCTCTATGCAGACTCCTCCAGACACCGGTAGGTTGGATTTGGCCCTCACGCCCCGATCTCCTCTCTTCACAGCAGCGAGGCCCCTGCTTTCATCTCCAGCACCCCCGGTAGAGAGTATCTCTCTAGCAAACAGGTTTTCCAGCATGAGACAGATCCGCCCTTGAGACGATCGCACTCCCATCTTATCGGTCGAGCGCGACGCGGCAAAGGCTAAAGCCTTTACTACTTACTTTTGCTAGGCGCATACAGCTTCTAGCTTAACAGAAGCTAACCTTCTCCATTGTATACACAGCGGACCAAAACTGTCAACCCCCAAGCCAATTTATCATCTCGTTGATGCCGCCCTACCGGTAATGCTCTATGCAGACTCCTCCAGACACCGGTAGGTTGGATTTGGCCCTCACGCCCCGATCTCCTCTCTTCACAGCAGCGAGGCCCCTGCTTTCATCTCCAGCACCCCCGGTAGAGAGTATCTCTCTAGCAAACAGGTTTTCCAGCATGAGACAGATCCGCCCTTGAGACGATCGCACTCCCATCTTATCGGTCGAGCGCGACGCGGCAAAGGCTAAAGCCTTTACTACGAACGGCTCACTGGCAAAGGCTAAAGCCTTTACTACGAACGGCTCACTGGCAAAGGTAGACTTCTTCAGGGATAATTAGTTCTCCAAAGATAGCTGGCACAATCTCTAGTTTACCCACCTTTGCTAGTTCACTGAAAGGGGTGGTGTCCTACAGGATTATCACTTCTTGTATTTCTCCAATTCACTAGCTGCTGAAGCTACTTCCTGCTGAAATTCTGCTAATGTCATGCTATCATCAAATGGCGATATTTCATAGACATTCATCAATTCCGATAGTTGCCACCGATCGATCTCTAGGAGTTCTGCTGCTAGTCCCGCGCTGATTTGGGCATGACGCAGCAACGTCATTACATATGCTTCCTTGGCTTTGCTTTCCGCTTCTAACCTGATTTATGCCGTAAGATCCTTTAAGGGTAAAGTATTCTTTACCTCGATATCCATTTGTACTGTCTTCATTTATACCTGGTCAGGGCGATTCTTTTGCGATCGCATCGGGCCAGTTGATTGCCGATCGCCTTCTGTAAGGGCATGTTACCTTGTGCCTCGACACCAATGGGATTGGAGATCCCTCCTCGCAAAAAAGCTACTACAGTAGCAACTCCGGCATCACGACCTATTAAATAGGCAACTTCAGTCAGCACTGTTTGTGGTAACAATATCTGCTGTTGCTGGGCATAAACCTGTGCCACTTCGCTATGCCACGAGTCTCTTTGATTTAGCAATGCCACAACAAAACCACTGTCACCTACAACTGGGTTTCTTTCCATGTCCAGCCAGACTTCTCCCTAATTTCTGCTTGTAATATCGTTTCTGATTTAGTTGCTAAATCTGGTGAACCAGCAAACATTCCTACCAACGGGTCCGATCGCGTAGCGTGCGCGCTGCGCAATCCCAGATCGCCTATTGCTAGCGGTTGCCTTTCTAGATAGATATTTACTATTTCAGTGACAATGGCTTCGGGAGATTGACCTCGTTGACGTGCTAAGGCGAGCAATTTCTCCAATAAAGCTTGTTCGGGCTTCCAGTCAAAGGCATAGTCCATAATTCTTGTTCTCTATTCAATCTTGTCCGGTCAATAAATCGGTCTGTCCATCGGTTACTCTCACGGCCTATTCCCCAACTTTAACCTATTTTATCTGTACTGTCAGCGAAACCCCACCGATAAGTTATACCTGGTCAGGGCACAAGCAGCCGATTCTTTTGCGATCGCATCGGGTCAGTTGATTGCAGATCGCCTTCTGTAAGGGCACGGCGGTACAATTTCTCATCATCGCCGATAATCTGTGCCCTTACATAACATTTCCCCTGCCTTTGTAATCCCGATCGCACTTCTCAGGTCAGGACGTTCTGAATCATCGACTACCAGGCTACTCGTGCCATCAGTGTAAGTGGTAAAACCGTCAGCGCTGTTAGTGCTGAAACCAGGTAATTGGTGGAGTTTTTGTCCCATGTATCAGACAATGATGAAATTGGCTGCCGTTAGAGGAGTAGTATTCAAATCCGATACCTGTTCATGAAAGATCCGAATCGTGTTTCCAGGGCTAAGGGTGAATACAGAAGTGTTAGTGAAACTCCTCGATAGTGTCGCAAGAACATCCGATCCCGTGGAAAAGCCCAGTCCAGATGATATCTGGATTACTTCAGTAGCTATATCGATGTCGTTTATAGTATCTTCGCCATTGTTTGCACCAAAGAAGAATGTATCCCGGCCCGCATCACCAAAAAGGTTATCATCGCCAGCACCACCATCGAGCAAATCATCCCCTTCTTCTCCTCTCAGTAAGTCATTCCCCCCATCGCCATTCAGGATATCGTTACCCGTGCCACCGAACAAGTTATCATTATTAGAGCCACCATTGAGAATGTCATTACCCTCATCACCCGCAAGTTGGTCATCCCCAGCGTCCCCATTCAGGGTATCGTTACCTGCTTGACCAAACAGCAGATCGTTTCCAGAACCTCCATTCAGCCGATCGTTCCCCCGATTGCCTTGAATTTGGTCCCCACCACCTAAACCATCGATCGTATCAGCCAAAATTGTCCCGAAGATCAGGTCATCCCCAGAAGTGGCGATCGGGGGCGTCGATCCTTGAGCTATAAAACCTTCGATTTCGTACCCAATATCTGCCAAAAGTGCCAAATCAACCTGAGTCGGTAACTTCCGGGTTCCACGAATGTTTATGGGGTCAAGCAAGACAGTATCATTCAAAAACCCCTCTTCAACATGAGACAAATCCCCTTCCAGAGGAATAGGTTGGCCCCCATTCACATTCAAAGCATTGGGACCATCAAAAGCCCCCCCGGCACCGATTTGCTCGAAAATGTCAGCAGTACCAAAGCCCAAAACATGCCCGATTTCATGCAAAGCCGTACTAATAAAATCGCTTTGGCCGAAAGGAATGTCCCCATCTGTATTGGGCGTGGAGTCAAAAAACCAATTCGCATCCGGATCGAAGGTCAACTCTCCCACCCAAGGCTGAAAATCACTGCCATTGATGCGGTTGAAGAAAACAGTTCCAGCAGCATCGAAACCATCTGGTCCCGCTTGCCCCAGAGTGTTGCCAGGCAATGGACGTACACCCACGAAAATCAACAAATCGTCAATTTCCGAGTTCGCATCGAACGCGCTGCGCGCGCGCTACGAGATCGGCTATTTCATCAACTGTTGACGGAGTTCGCGCAAGGCAACTCCGGTTCCTTGCGCCGATGCCACCTGAAGGACATTTCCGATGAGGGTTGGCAAGTCAATTTCACCGAAATAGCGACTCCTGGTTTGCTGTTGATAAGATTCCCCTCGCCAGCTGTAAATCTTGAGCCCACTCTTTTTAAATAGCCAGACTTCTGGCACCCGATAAGGCGCATAATCTTCAGCAGCAGTATAGGTAGTGACATCAATTTCGATGACCAGATCCGGCGGCGGATCCCCTTGCCAGTCGATCCGAGCTACAAGAACAAAGCCCGCGCAGGCGGGCTTTGTTCTTGTAGCCGCACCCTAAAGGGTGACGGCGGCGGGTGACGGCGGCGGCGGGTGACGGCGGCGGCGGGTGACGGCGGCGGCAGGTGTCTATTTACTTTCCAGCCGCCACTGGCATCCCCAAAATCTCCTCAATCTTGGGCATCTCTTCCAATGGGATCACCCTCGCGATGTGCTCTGCGCGCGCTAATCGCACTACGCATCGCACATCGCCCCTTCATCCTCGAATCCCGCAATGCGATCGAAGTTCAAATACCGATACAAATCACCAGCAAATGGGTCAATCTTCTCCTTGACAATGTCCATGTATTCCTCTACCGTGGGAATGCGTCCTAAGAGGGCACAAACTGCTGCCAACTCCGCCGAACCCAGATACACTTGGGCACCTTTACCCATGCGATTGTTGAAGTTGCGGGTCGAAGTGGAAAATACCGTCACCCCATCTTCTACTCGCGCCTGATTTCCCATGCATAAGGAACATCCTGGCATTTCCGTGCGCGCCCCCTCGGCGGCAAAAATTCCGTATACTCCTTCTTCTCGCAACTGCTTTTCGTCCATGCGCGTGGGCGGACAAATCCACAAGCGCACCTTTACCGGTCCCGCATTTTCTAACACCTTGGCTGCGGCCCGATAATGACCGATGTTCGTCATGCAAGAACCGATGAACACTTCATGGATTTTGTCCCCCGCACATTCTGACATTAATTTCACGTTGTCTGGGTCGTTGGGGGCGGCGACAATGGGTTCTTTAATCTCGTTGAGATTGACTTCAATCACTTCCGCGTACTCCGCATCCCCATCTGCTGACATTAATTCGGGATTTGCCAACCATGCTTCCATCTTGGCTACCCGGCGCATGATGTTCCGCCCATCCTGATAGCCCCGCGCTACCATATTCTTTAATAGGGCGACGTTAGAACGCAAATATTCAGAAACAGTTTCAGTTCCTAAGTTCACAACACATCCGGCACAAGAACGTTCCGCTGTGGCATCGGTGAGTTCAAAAGCCTGTTCCACTTTCAAATCGGGCAAACCTTCCATTTCCAAGATCCGTCCGGAAAAGACGTTCTTCTTGTTTTCTTTGGCCACGGTTAGCAACCCCTTCTGGATGGCTACGTAGGGAATGGCATTCACGATATCCCGCAGGGTGACTCCGGGTTGCAATTCTCCCTGGAACCGCACTAAAACTGATTCTGGCATTACCCCTAATGCGGCGGCGAAGGCGACTAACCCCGAACCCGCTGGAAAGGAAATTCCCAGGGGAAAACGGGTGTGGGAGTCGCCCCCGGTGCCGACGGTATCCGGTAGCAACATGCGGTTCAACCAGGAGTGGATAATGCCATCACCCGGACGCAAGGCGACTCCACCCCTTGTGGAGAAGAAATCGGGTAAACTTTTATGAACTTTGATGTCTGTGGGTTTGGGATATGCCGTATTCCCACCACCTCGCACAATCTCAGTTACTTCTTTCTCTGCAACTTCTTCACCACAAATTGGACATTTATCGATAAGTAACATCACTATTTTCTCTTTGTACGCCAGTTAATCCATTGATTGGGATCGGGTCTATACACTGTAATCAACACAGCCCAACCAGTATCTTGATTATAACCCCAGACACTATGAACGGGTTCTCCATTTTGATTATCTCCGTAAATTAAACAACTGGGATACGATCGATCGTCGGAGTAGTTTTTGATAATATCCTCTTAATTTACTGAAAAGCAAACTTCTGCGATCGCCAAACTATCTTCTGCTGCTTCTTTTCTAGCATGACGAGAAACAATTATCTGGTTCGCTTGAATAGATTATCTGATATCATTGATGTCCATGTTAGAATGATTTTTGCGTATACTCAAGTTTTACTAATTTATATTTTACCATGATTATCCTTTAGAGATCGATAATACTTCAGGGCTTCATCTTTGGATAATCGTTCATTATCCTCCCCCTCTACTTCTGACATCAACTTTGCTAAACCAAAGTTATCCAATATTTCCTCAATCTGTTCAAACTTAGCTATGGAAATTTGAACCGCTATCGCCTGATTTTTCTCATCTATTGCTTGTGGATTTCTAACATTTTATCTCCTCGTTATTCCGCTGCGGTGGGCGGTGCCCACTACTATTAGACTACTTCCCAAATGTAGCTAACATGAAATCACCAGACCTTCATCGCAGAGCCAGCTGATGTCGCCAGTAATAGTTTCTGGGTTAGACCAGTCTTCCCGCAAACTGGGGGCAAGACCAAGCGCTTCTGATACGATCTCGTTTAGCTTCATCCCGTAAAAAGGTCCGTATCCGGGAACCATCAAATACCCTCCTAGTCTTTGACTAGCTGAACTTGGTGACTTGCCACACTGAGCAACAACATCTAACATAAAATATCTTCTGGCAACTATTCGCCTCTCTGGTGTAAGTGATAGTCTGTCGTTATCTTCTACTTTAATCAAGGCCCGTTGAATGCAGTCATGGAAACACCGATTAATTTCCGGCTGAGAATAACCATCGGAAGTTAAATAACTTTCAGCCTTTGCCCTATCTCCGTGACAACGAATAATCGCGTGCTCTAACTCTAACGGCATCAAGAAACCTAGATGCTGGAGTTCGCGACGCAGGCGAATGGCTGCACTCCGTACCTGGAAAAATGAGCTAGTTGTTGACATTTCTAGTAGCTTCTTCAAATCGCCATTAAGGGCAGAAAAATATCCCGCCCCATCCACGTATTCGACGAACCGAGCATCTGGCGCTAAACTGAGAACATATTGGCGAGAAGCTTTCGTTTGATCGAGGCTTTTATGGGACACACTGCCAGAATCACCTGCATAGAACTGGCATTGTATGAATATCCGCTGACCCCAATTAGCTGTCCAGTTTGGCGTCTGATAAGGAAGTACAAAATCATACCCCCGCTGCTTGGCTATTTTCCGCTGTTTACTAGCTGCTGTCTCTGCTACCGCTGGGGTCGGGGTCGAGCTAGGAATCACTTCCCAACCCTCCCTTTCGGAACCGGACTTGCACCTTTCAATGCATCCGGCTACTGGGTGATAGGCCCTTTCCTTGGGCAGCTTGTCAGGATTGCTCCTGGTTTGCCTTACAATCTGTTCGTTTATCCCTATCCTGGATGTGTTTTGCCAGGAAGTTATAACCTAACCTCCCTTGGGAGCTGGTCACCGTAATATTAATCAGAATTACTTGTCCCCGATTGTTTCCTATCATCACCGTCCCACGTCTGCATATCCATAGGCGTTACCCTAGGCATTGGCTTCTTAGGACATCCCTTCCCCAGTGGCTTTGCGCTTATCATCTAACTTATCCATCCGATGGACATACCAGGTGGATAGCACACTGGAGATTACTTTGTTCCTTGGTATCATTATTTATGCTTTTAGGCCCCTACACTCCCCCGGGAGCTTTATGGAGTACATTATCAACTATTGCCGACAGTTGATACCTTGCTTCCTATCCCTTTTGGGCCAGCGTATCAGCTCTTTCGCTGGTCTGTATTAACGAGGTTTAAGTAGGTTCGCTTTTTCTAGCCATGAGCATTTCCCTAGCGGCGTTTCCGGTTTGAGCTACCAGATGGCCTACACTTAAGTCCTTGCTCCGCACCACGATGATGTCACTTCGCAGCACTAAGGACCGGAGTCACTCCTGTACTTGGAGGGAGGGGTTTGGACCCTCATGATACCAAAGTTGTCGGCTTATGGAACCGACCCGGCTTTCACTGTGTTTCAGTTTATACCGGAACAAATCGCACCAGCAGGTTTACATCAGTCGTGTTGTAATCAATATTTTCCCGTAGACCCCACTCTAATAAGCGTTTCCGTAAATCTTCCTCTGGTTGATGACCGCCAGAGGCCGATACAGAACCTCGCACTTGAAACACTACCAAGGGAGTCAGAAGATCGCGCTCTTTTTTTAAGCTTTTCAGCCTGAAGTAGCTATGACCAATGCCCCATAGCTGGGAGATACAAGCAGAATCGCTTAAAATAAAGTTGATGAAACCTTGTAATAATCTCTTCTGATGATCCTGGTATGCACCGAGACTAGCAACTCGCTTCATGTATTGACTAGCAGTTAAAACTCTCGGTAGTTTGTCAAAAACTAGCCGCTTCGCCTTCTTGCTTCCCTTGATGCGAGGTAAGTTATGCCAACGCGCAACATCCCGCAAATGTAAAGGAAACTGGCACTTGGCGTTATTGTCAGATTTACCACTCACCAGAAACAGCACGGAAGCAAGTGCTTGGAGTTTTGCTTCAGATGCTTGTTTACTTTGACCTTCTATTTGCTTTATAAAGGTATCGGCGATCGCCTCGGGGCGACAATCTTCTACCCGGGCGAAATTATTGGTCGATGCCCCCATAGCATCGAATATACCTACAACTTTTTCCATCTCCTGTTGAAAGCGTTCGGTCTCCTTAATTCCCCCCAAAGAACTGGTAATCCAGATATCAAATTCAGCGAGGGAGGTGATAATATTCAACTTTGTAGTGGGAAGTTTCATTGCTATGCTACCTGATATTTTTTAAATAAAAAATTATTCGCTGCCGCAGCAAACATCTCTGACAATGGCGGCGGGACAGCATTACCAACTAGGCGATATCCACTGACTAAATCTACTTGACTCTCAGAACCTGTAAACAAAAATTCGTCAGGAAATCCCTGAAGCCTCGCGCATTCCCTGAGAGAAAATGGTCTATCTTTTAAGGGATGCAGAAAGTAACGCGGGTTGTGGAAATTGGTCAGAACGGTAGGTGCTGGTTCGTCCCAAGACGGTCGTTTGAATAAACCAGAACAAAACATTGCTCCCTTCAAATCGTATTTCCCCTTTTTTTCTTTTAAGTATTCTTTCAAAATTAATGATGCTATTTCTGTCTGTATTTTATTCAACCCTGAGAGGCGCTCAATTTCCTCGATCGGTAAGGGATTACCATTGGGAATATTACCATATTTCTTATGCCGCCGATACTTGGATATGGTTTCCAGAATAGTCCGTTCGCGCTGGGTAACTAGACCAAAAAATTCGGGAATTTCCCATGTATATACCGATGTGGCAGCATGTCTGACATTGCACAGCTTTTGTCCTGGTTCGATCGCCTTGAAAATGACTTCGTACTTCTGGGACCAAGCATTAGTGACTTGGTGATCTGGAATGCAGTCGTCTAGTTCTACCAAGTCGGCGATCGCATCCTTAATAGTGCGGATTGGTAATGATATTCCGTTTTTACTTGCCCACTGAAACAGCGGCAACTGTTCTATACTTGTCGAGGATATCTTAAATTCACCGTTACGGGTTTTGACTGCATGAGTTGCTTCGGGCCACTGGAATTTATAGTTTGATGGTTGTCTTACACCCACAAAAAAGATGCGTCTGCGGTGTTGAGGAAGTCCAAAAGCTGCTGCGTCCAGGATGCGATATTCTACATCATAACCAATCTGTTCAAATTCCTTGACAATCAGTTCGATATACGCACCGGCAAAGTTTTGGGAAATGCCGTCTACATTCTCAGCTATAAAGAGGTGGGGGCAGAGTCTGGCGATCGCCTGATACATTTCTCTATAGAGAAGGTTGCGCGGATCCTTGACATTTTTGGGACCAGCTTTAGAAAATCCTTGGCACGGAAAGCCCCCTAACACCAAATCGCAACTACCTATAGCGGCAATATCTGCATGAAATTCAGCTCTACGCACGTCCCGGCAAAAGATATATCGTTCAATATTTCTGCTATAGCAGTCTACCGCCTTCGGGTCAATATCGCAAGCATATACTAAATCGAAGCCTTTCTGTTTAAATCCTAAATCTAAGCCTCCGCAACCACTAAATATACTTACCACGCTGTACCTTTTTTCAACCATATCCAAATCATCTTTTGTCTTATTTTGATTTTTCGCCCACCCTACTATTATGCTACTTCAAGTGAACTACAATTTACTTACAATCGTATCTACAGAGTCGCTGCAAGTTTTGATTCGTTTTTTATCCAATGCAATCTTTTGATTGTAAACTTCATAAGTCGCATCTTTCAAATCATTGAATACTATTGTGCTTTTTCCCACACCACCTTTGTTATTCCATACAACATAAACTTTTCGCTCTGCTTCTGGCAAAACCATTTGTTCAACTCCTGCAATCGATGCTTCTAAGGACAATCCTATCTTAGCACACTACCATCTCGCTGTCAAGGACATCCCCAAGCTATTCTTAGTCTTGGGCATATTATCCAATGGGTACACGAGACTTTCATCCCACGTTTTGCACTACACTTTGTAACATCACAAATAATATGTAATGGTACGGTACTATTGCCATTGCACGACATTTTGTAATACGTAATATTTGGCAATTTGGTAAACACAACGTATAAATATTTATACGTATATCAACTTTTAGCTTCGCAAAATCACTAAGCACTTGTATTTATTCCGTAATACATGTTGTCGTGCGGAATGTAGGTTTCATCCTCAAACCCAAAATACGGTCGATGTCTGGTACTAGGGTTAGCATTGCTAACCTTGTCAAGGTGACTCAACTATCCCAAAACCTGAAATTCCCAGGTTTTCTCTCAGGCCATAACTATGGTTGGATCTGATGAAAGCCACATGATTCTCAAATATAACAATTTATTGAGAATCAATAACATTGAAAGAACCAAAATTCATTCAACTACACTTTTACAGGGGTGGGTGGGTATTACCCACCCTACTATTATACTACTTTCCGGCTGCCACTGGCATCCCCAAAATATCCTCAATATTGGGCATCTCTTCCAATGGTATCACCCGACCTTCATCCTCGAATCCCGCTATTTGATCGAAGTTCAAATAGCGATACAATTCACTGGCAAATGGGTCAATCTTCTCCTTGACAATGTCCATGTATTCCTCTACCGTGGGAATGCGTCCTAAGAGGGCACAAACTGCTGCCAACTCCGCCGAACCCAGATACACTTGGGCACCTTTACCCATGCGATTGTTGAAGTTGCGGGTCGAAGTGGAAAATACCGTCACCCCATCTTCTACTCGCGCCTGATTTCCCATGCATAAGGAACATCCGGGCATTTCCGTGCGCGCCCCGGCGGCGGCAAAAATTCCGTACACCCCTTCTTCTCGCAACTGCTTTTCGTCCATGCGCGTCGGCGGACAAATCCACAAGCGCCCCTTTACCGGTCCCGCATTTTCTAACACCTTCGCTGCGGCCCGATAATGACCGATGTTCGTCATGCAAGAACCGATGAACACTTCATGGATAATGTCTCCCTCACATTCTGACATTAATTTCACGTTGTCTGGGTCGTTGGGGGCCGCGACAATGGGTTCTTTTATCTCGTTGAGATTGACTTCAAGCACTTCCGCGTACTCCGCATCCCCATCTGCTGACATTAATTCGGGATTTGCCAACCATGCTTCCATCTTGGCTACCCGGCGCATGATGTTCCGCCCATCCTGATAGCCCCGCGCTACCATATTCTTTAATAGGGCTACGTTCGATCGGAAATATTCGGCAACTGTTTCCGTTCCCAACTTAATTGTCGATCCGGCGCAAGAACGTTCTGCTGTGGCATCGGTGAGTTCAAAAGCCTGTTCCACCTTCAAATCTGGCAACCCTTCCATTTCCATGATCCGTCCGGAAAAGACGTTCTTCTTGTTCTTTTTGGCGACGGTTAGCAACCCCTTCTGGATGGCTACGTAGGGAATGGCATTGACGATATCTCGCAGGGTGACTCCGGGTTGCAATTCTCCACCGAACCGCACTAAAACCGATTCTGGCATGTCCAAGGGCATTACCCCTAAAGCTGCTGCAAAGGCCACTAACCCCGAACCCGCTGGAAAGGAAATTCCCAGGGGAAAACGGGTGTGGGAGTCGCCCCCGGTGCCGACGGTATCCGGTAGCAACATGCGGTTTAACCAGGAGTGGATAATGCCATCACCCGGACGCAAGGCGACTCCACCCCGCGTGGAGAAGAAATCGGGTAATTTTTTATGGACGTTGATGTCTGTGGGTTTGGGATATGCTGCTGTATGGCAGAAACTCTGCATCACTAAGTCGGCGCTGAAACCGAGACAGGCGAGTTCTTTTAATTCGTCCCTGGTCATCGGTCCCGTGGTATCCTGGGAACCAACTGTCGTCATGATGGGTTCGCAAGCGGTTCCCGGACGAATTCCCGGTAAACCACAAGCTTTCCCCACCATTTTCTGTGCCAAAGTAAAACCTTTGCCCGTATCTGCGGGCATCCGGGGACGGGTAAACAAAGGACTGGGTTCATATCCTAATGCTTCCCGGGTTTTGTCCGTGAGACTGCGGCCAATTAATAAGGGAATGCGTCCCCCGGCCCGCACTTCATCTAAAATGGTTTCGGGCTTGAGACTGAAGGTGGAGATGACTTCCCCTGCTTCGTTGGTAATTTCCCCTTTGTAGGGATGGATCGTAATTACCATCCCCGTTTCCATCTGGGTGACATCGCATTCGATCGGCAAGGCCCCAGAGTCCTCACCAGTGTTGAAGAAGATGGGGGCGATCGCGCCACCTAAAATATAGCCTCCAGCGCGCTTGTTGGGGACATAGGGAATATCATCACCGATATGCCAAAGTAAGGAGTTAATGGCCGACTTGCGGGAGGAACCGGTTCCCACAACATCTCCGACATAGGCGACGGGATTTCCTTTTTCCTTCAACTGGGCGATCGTCTCTAGGGCCCCGGCCATGCGGGATTCCAACATGGACAAGGCATGTAAGGGGATGTCCGGGCGGGTGGTAGCATGGATGGCGGGGGAGAGGTCGTCGGTATTGGTCTCTCCGGGCACCTTAAACACCGTTACCTGAATGGCTTCTGGCAGCTTGGGACGGCGGATGAACCAGGCACCATTGGCCCAGGCGTCGATCGCTTGCTTGGCGTAGGGGTTGACTTCCGAGAGTTCCAGGACTTCGTTAAAGGCATCAAACACCAAGGTCATCTTACTCAGGGCGGTGGCGGCCCCAACTGCCAGGTTAGCGTTGCTAGACTTGAGAAACTCCACTAAGGATTGCACGTTGTAGCCCCCTACCATCGTCCCTAAGAGGTCGATCGCCCCTTGGGGTACGATCAGAGGACAGGAAATTTCCCCCTTGGCCACGGCAGTGAGAAAGCCAGCTTTCACGTAGGCGGCCTCATCTACCCCAGGGGGCACCCGATCGCGCAATAAGGCCATGAGGTATTCTTCTTCCCCAGGTTGAGGATATTTCAGCAGTTCGCAGAGATCGGCAGTCTGCTGGGCATCCAGGGGCAGGGGCGGGATCCCCATTGCCGCCCGATCGGCCACATGTTGACGATATGCTTTTAGCATTGGTAAATTCTCCTGGCATGTTGGCATAAAAATCAAATTGTAAGGCAATTTCTACGCTATCGTTGTTAGCAGCGGACGCGATATCACTCTCGATCGAGTTGGCGATCCCCCCCAAACCCCCCCGCCGCAATTGGGGGGGCTAAAAAGCCCCCCTTATTAAGGGGGGTTTGGGGGGATCTTAAGCGGACGCGATCTCACTTTCCCACGCGGCCAGTAAGTCCAACACCCATAACCCAGATGATGTTTCCAGATTTCTCCCAGTTTACAGAACTCGCTCAACAAGGTAATTTTGTCCCGGTCTACACCGAATGGGTGGCCGACCTGGATACTCCAGTTTCTGCTTGGTATAAGGTATGCGCCGGTCATCCCTACAACTTCCTGCTGGAATCTGTCGAAGGCGGCGAACAGCTGGGACGCTACAGTTTTCTAGGTTGCGACCCCCTGTGGATCTTAGAAGCAAGGGGCAATAGTACCACTCGGACTTGGCGGGATGGGGCCCGAGACAGCTTTGAAGGGGACCCTTTTGCCATCCTGGCCCAATGTCTGGAACCCTATCGTCCAGTAAAATTACCCCAGTTACCCCCCGGAATTGGCGGGTTATTCGGGTTCTGGGGTTACGAACTGATCCGCTGGATTGAACCTAGAGTACCAGTCTATCCACCCGAAGAGGAGGATCTGCCAGATGGGTTGTGGATGCAGATGGACCAGCTGCTGATTTTTGACCAGGTGAAGCGGAAAATCTGGGCTGTTGCTTATGCAGACCTGCGGGACTCCCAGCAGAACCTGTCGGCAGCTTATCAGCAAGCCTGCGATCGGGTCAAGGCCATGGTCAACAAACTCCAGTCCGATGCTGTATCCTCGAAGGCGTTTTTGCAATGGAGTCCTCCTGGCAAAGCAGGAAATCCCGAATTGACTTATGCTAGCAATACTCCCAAGGAAAAGTTCTGTGCTAACGTTCAGAAGGCTAAGGATTATATCTACGCTGGGGATATATTTCAAGTTGTCCTCTCCCAACGACTCACCACTCCCTATACTGGGGAACCTTTTGCCCTTTATCGATCGCTGCGCCTGATTAATCCTTCCCCTTACATGGCATATTTTAACTTTGGCGATTGGCAAATAGTCGGTTCCTCTCCAGAGGTGATGGTGAAGGCCGAAAAGGCACCCACTGGAAATAAGATCGCGACTCTGCGCCCGATCGCGGGAACGCGACGCCGAGGCAAAACCCATGCAGAAGATGTTGCCCTAGGAGAGGAGTTATTGCAAGACCCGAAGGAAAGGGCGGAACACGTGATGTTAGTAGATTTGGGGCGCAATGACCTGGGGCGGGTCTGCACTAGCGGGACGGTGCAGGTGGATGAGTTGATGGTAATCGAGCGCTACTCCCACGTGATGCATATAGTGAGTAATGTGGTGGGAGAACTGCGCCCCGATCGGAATGCGTGGGATTTACTGAAGGCAAGTTTCCCCGCTGGGACTGTTAGCGGTGCGCCGAAAATTCGGGCCATGGAGATTATTCACGAACTGGAAGGTTGTCGGCGGGGTCCATATTCGGGAGTCTACGGTTACTACGATTTTGAGGGACAGTTGAATAGTGCCATTACTATTCGCACCATGGTGGTTCGCAACCAAACTGTTTCCGTGCAGGCGGGGGCGGGTTTGGTTGCTGACTCGGACCCCGAAAAGGAGTACGAGGAAACTCTGAATAAGGCGAGAGGTCTTTTGGAAGCTATCCGCTGTCTTCAATAGCTTGTAGGTTGGGTTCAGCTATTTCTCTCGTTCCCTGCCAGAGTCAGGGAACGGCATCCAGAGGCTCTGCCTCTGGATCTGCATCCCCAGAACGGGGCGATCGTCTTCAATTAAGAAACCAGGTTTTTCCTATAGGCAGCCTGTAGGTTGGGTTTCGTGCCTCAACCCAACGCCCCCCGTTTACAGATCCGCCGCCGTCACCCTAAAGGGTCCGGCTACATGAACAAAGCCCGCCTGCGCGGGCTAGATACAAAATTAGTCTGATGCTTCCCCAGAACGGGGCGATCGTCGTTGAATTAAGAAACCAGGTTTTGACAAAAAACCTGGTTTTTGGGCTACTGATAAAGATGATGGAAAGAATAGATTACCGAGAGTTAATCGAAAAAATTATTCAGCAACATGCGGCTGAACAAAACCCCCAATACGCCAAGAACGTTCAAGTTGTTTTCGATCGGACCCGGGACAACTATTTATTATTATACGTGGG
Source organism: Hormoscilla sp. GUM202 (assembly GCA_005518205.2). Classification (GTDB taxonomy): domain Bacteria; phylum Cyanobacteriota; class Cyanobacteriia; order Cyanobacteriales; family Desertifilaceae; genus Hormoscilla. Next base: position 13,725 of record RFFC02000044.1, on the reverse strand, counting down.
ATGGAATGGCGAGGAAAGAATTCATGGATGCCCCATTCATATCAATATTAACGATGGTAAAATCTGGATTCAACAAGATTTTACAGAGGAGGGACTAGCTAACCAGTTAGTAGAATTAGGCGTACCTAAAACAGATATTGTTTTGGGCTTTAGAACGCCATATGTGCGACAATTTACAGGGTTTGCCGTGGCGTGAATTACGCACGCTCCTATCGTTTCCAGAGACTTTCGTTTCCGGAGACGCCCACCCATGTCGCTGCCAGCAGGCGAGCGACAGGGTGGGCGAAGAGGAAACGACCCACCCATGTCGTTGCCAGCTGGCGAACGACATGGGTGGGTGAAGAGGAAACGACCCCCTCCGCTGTCCCGTACCGTTCCGGACCCGTTCCCAGGCAGAGCCGTGGGAACGAGGGGACCGGATAGGGAACTGTAGGGTGCAATTTTCCATTATCAAGGAATTACCATAGTATGCCAGATTCTCAAGAACATTTGAAGAACGATCCGTTGTGGTTTAAGGATGCTATCATTTATGAAGTGCCTGTACGGGCCTTTGCAGACAGTAACTGCGACGGGATTGGTGATTTTCAGGGACTCACTGAAAAGCTAGACTACATGAAAGACTTGGGGATAACGGCAATTTGGATATTACCTTTTTTCCCCTCGCCTCTGCGAGATGATGGTTACGACATTGGGGACTACAAAAATGTTAACCATATCTACGGGGACTTGGATGATTTTCAAGAGTTTTTGGATGGGGCGCACGAACGGGGAATTAGAGTAATTATTGAGTTGGTAGTTAACCATACTTCCGACCAACATCCCTGGTTTAAACGAGCGAGGAAAGCGCCGAAAGGGAGCAAAGAACGTGATTTTTATGTTTGGAGCGATACCCCGGAAAAATATCCAGAGGTGCGAATAATTTTCCAAGATTTCGAGAATTCTAACTGGGCTTGGGATCCCGTGGCAAAAGCATATTACTGGCACCGTTTTTATTCCCATCAGCCAGATTTGAACTACGAGAACCCAGCCGTGTGGGAGGCGGTGTTTGATGTAGCAGATTTTTGGTTTAATAAGGGCGTGGACGGGATGCGACTGGATGCAGTGCCTTATCTGTGCGTGAAAGAAGGCACTAACTGCGAGAACTTACCAGAAACCCATGCTTTTCTGAAACAGTTGCGAGCATATATAGATGCAAAATACCCCAACCGGATGCTACTAGCAGAGGCAAATCAGTGGCCGGAAGATGCCGCAAATTATTATGGCAATGGGGATGAATGTCACATGAATTTTCACTTTCCCCTGATGCCCCGGTTGTTTATGTCATTGCGCATGGAAGATAGTTTCCCGATCGCCGACATCCTCAATCAAACTCCCCTCATTCCCGATAATTGTCAGTGGGCGCTGTTTCTGCGCAACCACGACGAGTTGACCTTGGAAATGGTTAGCGATGAAGACAGAGACTATATGTATCGGGTTTATGCTCAAGATACCCAAGCGCGTCTAAATTTAGGCATTCGCCGCCGCTTGTCTACTCTGTTGGGGAACGATCGCGGTCAAGTGGAATTGTTAAGCAGTTTATTGCTGTCTCTGCCGGGAACGCCGGTAATCTACTACGGGGACGAAATAGGCATGGGGGACAATATTTATCTAGGCGATCGCAACGGCGTCCGCACCCCCATGCAGTGGAGCGGCGATCGCAACGCTGGCTTTAGTCGGGCGAACCCGCAAAAACTCTATGCCCCGGTGATTGTCGATCCAGAATATCATTACGAAGCCATTAACGTGGAAGCGCAACAGGGAAATACGAACTCCCTTTTGTGGTGGACAAAACGGCTAATTGCCACCAGGCAACGCTTTCAGGCATTTGGGCGGGGCACTTTTGAACTACTGCACCCAGATAACCATAAGGTGTTGGCTTTCATCCGCACCTACAACGGCGAACATATCCTGGTAGTGGCCAACTTGTCTCGTTTCGTGCAAACAGTGGAGTTAGACTTATCTGCTTTTGCAGGTATGGTGCCAGTGGAAATATTCGGGCGCAGTCAGTTCCCGGAAATCTCCGATGGGCTTTACTTTTTCAGCATCGGTCCCCACTCTTTCTATTGGTTTATGCTGCAACAGCAGCAAACAGTGGCTCAAATGCTGCAACCCCAACGATCGCAACCGCAACTGACGGTAAGCAGTAACTGGCAGGATGTTTTTACTGTACCGCAAATCAAGACAGCTTTGGAGTCGAGTCTTTCTACCTATCTGTATAGCTGTCGTTGGTTTGACGCGAAAGGACGCATCGTGCGATCGGCTACAATTATCGAGACTATTCCTTTGGGTGAGGCGCGTTTCCGAGAGCGCCCACCCATCTCGTTGCCGGGCAGGCGAACGACAGGGTGGGCGTCTCTGGAAACGCGCGAGACAAAAACAGTATTAGCGATGCTGCGGTTGGAGTATACCGAAGGAGACCCGCAAACCTACCTGATACCTTTAAGTTACGAAAAAAATAGCCCCGTAGGCAAGGATAATCTTCACCTTGTCGCCCATCTGTATATTATTAGCATGGAAGAATCCGGGCAAATCTACGATGCGGTAGGAGACAAAGAGTTTTTAAGCTTTACCTTGAAAGCAATAAGCACCCAGGGTAGTTACCAAAGTAAAGCCGGAACCTTGAGTGCCAATAGCACTCCAGTATTGGCGACGCTGACGGAAGCAGCTCATAACCTGGAACCGGCGCTACTGCCAGGAGAACAGAGCAATACTTCCATAGTTTACGGCGATCGGCTGATTCTCAAGCTTTTCCGCAAGCTGGAAGCAGGGATGAACCCGGACTTAGAAATTGGTCGCTTCCTGACGGAGAAAAAAAGCCTGGAACACTTTGCACCCATTGCGGGTTATCTGGAGTATCATCCCCAAAATAATGGTCAGCCCTCCACTGTGGGGATAATGCAAAAGTATATCGCCGATAACAGGAATGCTTGGCATTACACCCTGGACAACCTGCGAGACTATTTCGAGAATATAGCCGTCAAGCGGGAAGAGTTGAGCGAGGTAATTTTGCCGCCCTCTTCCCTGACAGAGTCTATGGGGATGGAACTGCCAGATTTGGCCTATGAAACCATCGGCTTTTACATCAATTCGGCAGAAATATTAGGCAAGCAGACCGCCGAGTTGCATCTAACCTTAAGCTCAGACTCGGAAAATTCGGCCTTTGCTCCGGAACCGTTCAGCTCTTTTTACCAGCGTTCTATCTATCAGTACACCCGCAACCTGGTAGGACAAGTATTACTTTCCTTAAGAAAAAAACTGGGACGGCTGAAACCAGAGGTTGAACCTTTAGCCCATGCTGTGCTCAACTATCAGGAGATGCTGCTAACTCGTTTGGGGTCAATTTTGAATTTGAAGATTACGGCACAGCGTACTCGCTGCCACGGGGACTATCATTTAGCGCAAGTGCTGTATACGGGTAAGGACTTTATCATTATTGACTTTGAGGGAGAACCAAGCCGCCCCTTAAGCGAACGACGGATGAAGCGATCGCCCCTACGAGATGTGGCCAGTATGCTGCAATCATTCCATCATGCCGCAGCGCACGCCCTACGCCGTGAAGTCCAAACAGGACCGCTACTCACCGAAAACCTATCCCAGATGGAGCAGTGGACGCAGTTTTGGTCTGGTTGGGTAAGCGTTGCGTTCTTGAAGGCCTATTTAGAAACAGCCAAAGATGCCAGATTCTTGCCGAAAACTGAGCAAGAATTGCAAGTGTTGCTGGATGCTTATATAATAGAGAAAGTCGTTTACGAGTTGGGTTACGAACTCAAGAACTGTCCTGAGGTTGTCGAGATTCCTCTACAAAGATTGCTGCAATTGTAGCCTACTAGCCGCACCGAACCATCCTCTTGCCAGATCCAGCCTTCTAGCCCTCACCCTGAAGGGTGGGGCTAGACAAACTTTCGCCCACGCAGAGGGCCCCTTCCTCGCAGCGTAGGGGGCCCTCTGCGTGCAGGGGCTATATTATAGGTTGGGTTATCTCACGAAACCCAACGCTTCTCTCGTTCCCTGACATGGCTGTACGCTGTCGCCACGCTGCGCGAATGGCTGCGCCACGCTGCGCGAACGGGCCGGAAACGTTTTCGGGAGGCGGAGCCTCCTCTGGTGCATCCCCAGAACGCGGCGATACGTCGCCAGGGCGAAGCAAACGGAATTGTTAATCTTGGCTTGTCAAACGGGCGATCGCTACCCGCAAAAGAATGGCGATCGCCCAATCGAACGGTTAAGTTTAATTAATTTCGGACGGGTTTACTCCCATTTCTAGTAACCGCTGGGCTAATTTTTCAGCCCGTTGGCGTTCGGTTTCAGCCCGTTGGCGTTCGGTTTCAGCCCGTTGGTGTTCAGTTTCAGCCCGTTGGCGTTCGGAAAGGATCTCTTGTGCCATGGTTTTCATTTTGGCCTGTTCTGCTTTCATTAATAGCTCCACCAGCGGAGGAGCGAGCAGTTCTTTCACGGATAAAACTAGCTGCTCGAACTGACTGGAAACAATCGATTGCTCTTCGGTGAAATCGACAAAGCTATATCCTTCGACCTTGCTGGGATTAGCAAGCACCCGCACTCGTTTTTTTTGCGGGTCTACTATCCAATATTCGGGAATTTCCGCCATTTCGTATTCATAGCGTTTCGTCACATAATCATCCCGGGCATTGCTGCTGACTACTTCTACCACCAGAATCGGCTTTTCGGCAAAATCTAAGACCCCAGCGCCCGGACGATCGATCGCTTGTTCCCAAACCGTTTGGCTACAGACTACCACATCGGGAATTCGGGATGAATTTTCTTCCGTGCGGACACCGGTCGCTAAAGAGTTAGCAACTAAATCTAAGTTCTGGTCCACAAAGTAGCGCTGTAACTTGTAAAGCAGAAATTTGCAAATGTTGGTATGTAGGTGCGTTGCTGCTGACATGGGTATGAGTTTCCCCCTGCATAATTCATAGAGAACGTCCGGTTCTCCTTCATATTCGAGATATTCTGCAAAAGTGAACATCCGCTCACTTGGTGGTGATTCTTTTTCTTGAGGTGCCTTGGCGGTCACCTCTGAAACGACTGCTTGAGTCATAATGGATAGACCTCTTCTGCGATCGGGTGCTTTGACTATTTTATCTCATCTCAATTTTATCTTCTGGTAAATTCGCCCCACCACATAGTTTATGGGGCCCTGAACTTTCCCGGGGCTCCGGTGCTAGCCTTCACCCCGGCGCAACTCACCCGAAATCTTGCGAAGTGTCATCTTGACAACAACCACAAGTCTCTTCAAAAAAACCAGGAGACCATCCCGTCCTGAAGGACTATCCCTTTCCCCTTTTACAGGTTGCACCGTAACCTTGACATCTAACGATCGTATCTGTCAGCCAGACGGGGGCTTTAATATACCATCGGCCTGCATCTCCTATGCATGTGCGATTAGACAGTCTCGCTGTGGTCTCCCTGTTATGGATTTGTGCCCCGACGCGATGAGTGATATGATGTCCTGTAGGAAATTGTAGTCACTGTTTGTTGTACCAAGCGATCGTTCCGGAGTCACTCAGATGGAGCATACCATGACAAGGAAAAGGCCGCTGTGGCGCTAGCAGCCAAAATTTTAGGGATTGAAGGTAGCGTGGTAAATAGCATTGAGGCTCTCATGGAAATGGAAGATGCAACAGATCGAATCAGGCGGGCCATGATGAAGAGGTAAGTTTAATTAATTTAGTGAGGGTTAGTGGTCCCGCGATCTCGACCGGTGCCGAACATTCGCCCCTGCGCCTCTACCAAAGGATGCCGCTTCTGGTCCCAATCAAAGATTATGATACTTGTAGTCTGTTATTCAGCCGGAGATAACAGCATTTCCTGCTATAATGCTATTGGGTTCGCCCCAGAGTAGATACAGGAAACCAGAAACAGGAGAAGAGACCATGAGATTTATCAGTCCGAAAACTGATTTTGCCTTTAAGAAAATATTTGGCTCATCCGAGAGCAAAGATATCCTGGTCAGCTTTCTGAATGCTCTGATCTATGGATGTAACCCAAAGATTAAAGATTTAGAGATAATCGACCCCTACAATGCCGGCAGCGTGGTAGAATTAAAGGATAGCTACCTGGATGTAAAGGCGGTGCTAGATGACGAGTCAACGGTGCTTGTGGAGATGCAGGTGTTGAATGTGGATGCCTTTGGGAAGCGGGTGGTGTATAATCTCGCAAAAACCTATAGTAATCAGTTGAGTTCGGGGTCAGGATACTCGTCCCTGAAGCCAGTAATTGCCTTCTGCTCTGCGAGATGAAATGCCAAAATTGTCCCTGTCAGAGTTAGAGATGTTGTCCTTGGAGATTTTTGATTTCACTAGCCCCGATGACTTGTCCAGTTGGTTGCGATCGCATGTCATCCAGTAAAGTAAAATTGCCCGATCGCGTAGCGTGCGCGCAGCGCATTCGCCCCCACCCGGCATTGGTAATTTACGGCCAAGCCGATGCTAATTTGGCGCTTTCCTTGGACCCACCGGGATTGAGAAATAGAGGAGACATCAGGCGATCGGACTGGGCTATTAGGGAGAACTTGTAGTAAGATTGAGGAAGAAAAACTTTAGTAATTGATGATGATGAAGCTGAAACGACTGGGGCTACCAACTTAAGCCGGGACAGTCAGTCTGGGTAAGGGATGGGGCAGTTGTGCTTTTGATGACTGTCGTGGCACTGGGATATCACCCATATGATCGACAACCCACTCAAATAAGTTTGGGAAAGATTGCCCAAAGAGTCGTTGTGCTGGCGTAGTGCCATCCGCTCGTCTAATATCAAAATTGTGGATAACAGTGAGCACTGCTAAGGTTTTCCCATCCAAACCGCGAGAGGCATGATGGAGACGAGACAGTGCGATTCGTTCCGGCGTAAACCAAAAACTTGGTGAACGCCTGACTGGTTCCATTAGCCAGTAACTCTGATGTTCATGGGGGTTAAATTCCCCTCCCCCAGATACGGGGGTGACCGCGTGAAGTGCTACGGAGCAACATTGCCGTGGTGCCAAGCGAGGACTTAAATGTAGGATAGCTGGTAGCCTAAACCGGTGACGCCGCAGCGCTGCGCGCCGCTGCGCGATAGGAAAGATACTCAAGGTTAGAACAAGCGAACATAAGTAAGCCTCGTTACTGCAAACCAGCGAAATAAGGCTTAAAGCGCTGGCCCAAAAGGGAATGTAGCTAGTGTTAGTTTTTGTCTTTGACTAACATCGTATTCAAAAGCTGCCGGGGTATATTATGGACCTAAAGGTATCGTGAAATGACATCAGGGAACGAAGTAACCTCCTGTATGCAGCCCTCACGGACAAGTTAGATGTTAAGCGAAAGCTACAGGGGGAGGGATGTCCTAAAAAGCCAATGGGGTAACGCCGGTGGATATGCCCACGTAGGACGGATATGATAGGAAGTCTCTGGGGAAAGTAACCCTAAATATGATTGAAAACTTGAGGAGAAATCCAACAAGGTTAATATGACGGACTAAAGTCCTGACCAGGTAAAAACTTGCGCGTTCCCGACTTCACACGGGTTTCATGTTAGTAAATAGTGACATACAGAGGGTTTTGGCAGTTCACCCGTCACGAACCGCCCGGCGTCAGGCGTGATTTAGTCTACTACGACGAACCGAAAGGGGTGAAAATTTCAAGAGACAAGGCCAGTAAGGAGTAATCCTGATAGTGCTACTAATGACAAAGTCCTATCAACCACAAGTAGCCTGGTGCGGTGAAAGTCGCAAGCACGGTTCCGATTTTTCTGAGGTTTGTAGTGAGGACTTCCGTCCTCACTACAAACCTCAGTAAGGGAGGGTTGTCCCGCGAGGGACAGGGAGACCCCGACCAATAGCCATTGCGCCCTTCCACAGCTGAAGAGGTGCGTTGATATTTTGTACAGATCCAGTGTGCCCAGGACATCCACTGTTGCCCAGCTTCGGTCTCTAGTTGTTGAGTGAGAGGATGCCTGGGAAAGCGGTCTTCCGCTTGGGACGCTGCCGCCTGATAGGCTGCTTTCAGTTCACAATGTTTGGTTTTGTTTGCTTGTTGCTGCCAATAGGTCCAAGGCCGCAGGAGTTCTAAGACCCACTGTTGTAACGCCAGATCATCGGTTTCGGCATTGAGCGCTTGGCTAACCCAGCGCCACCAAGCATGAATACCTTGAACAAAGGAGGGAATTTGTTGTTCAAAGCTGTCAATAGCACTACTGGCCTTGTTGGTGCCGTAGCGCCAGGCCAGGGATCGCAGCTGCTTGAGGGGAGAACAAAGGTTTGTTGATAGCTCCTGCCACAGTTGCCAGTTCCCAGTGGTGAGGTTGAACGGATGAATCCCTTGGGTAATGGCCAGAAGGGTCTGGTGATAGGTACTCTGGGCTGACTCATAGCCTTGCTGCTGCACAGCCAGTTGTTCGAGTTCCCTCTCAAGTTTGGTACGCTTGACCTGTTCGGTTGTTTTCGCCAATTGTTCGCCTAGTTTCTGCTGTTGTTTTTTCAGCTGGCTGTACTGACGGCCAATGGCACTGCCTAAAGGTTGGCCTAAAGCCCGTAGAGCATGAAACAAGTCAGGGACATTTACACAGCCTAATCCTTCTAGGGCCAATTTAATCAGGGCGAAAGCCCCATCGCTGACCATGAAATGGCAGTGCCATCCCCCCTGCATCCACCACGATTGTATTTGCTCAAGCCAGCTTGAATAGATGCGATTGTCGCTTTTAACTTCCGTGAAAATGTAGCCACTGGACAATTCCACCATGACCAAAATTGGCAAGTCAAAGAATGTTTCGTCTCCCCCCACGCAAATGCCCTGACCTTCAGACGGTTGACAATGCTCGCAAGAGGCGGCCCGATCAGCAAGAATAGACTCCTTCATCTTTTGCTTCAAGCTACGCAATGCTGTTGTCGAACAGCCCACATGACGTTCCAATCGAATGGCGTGGAAAAATTCCGATAGACTTTCGGCCCCAATGCCTTGTTTGATGCCGAAGTAATAGACAATCCCTAACACCAATAGTCTCAGCCAGGCGCCTCCCACTTGGGTCTCCCACCAGGAAGATTCTGGATGCTGTGGGAGACGCGCAATCGCTTGTTGATGGCGCCCGACGCTGCTTTTGGATAGACCGGTGGCATTAGCAATCGCTCTGATGCTAAAAGCACCCTCTTGGAGTCGGCATTTAGCTACTAATAGGCACCTTTCCCGTATAGTGAGACTCATCGTTCCCTCAAGGAGATTTACTTCGGATACGATACCAATCCCTGTGACCGGGAGCCGGGATTTTTTCGATAGTGTTTTTCGATATTGTTTTTTTATACACATCTTTCTCTGAGTTTTTGTCCCGCTTTACGCTGATAGCCGTCTTGAAGAAAGATCGCAATTGCAATTCTCACAAAAAATAGCATAATCCTCTTGATGCTAACCACTTTTCCAGCTTGACGGCGGCAGCCGTCAGCTCTACACATTTCCTTTAATTTACTAGCCTCCAGGTGCAGTTGGAACCCTTTATACCATCAAACCGAGGCTAGCCATTTTTCTCATGCTGCGATCGCTATACAAGTGTCCCACTTCACGCCTTGCAACCATGCGATCGCTCCTTGGTACACAAACTCTAGTTTACTCCTTGAGGCGGCGCTGACGCGCCATGAACCTAAAAAGGCCATCACACCAACAATAATCATTTTCCCCATGCTGCGAATGGCTATCCTGGTACCAGCACCACGGGGACCGCGATCGCGCAACTTCCACCCTAACTAAAGAGCGCTCTGTGCGCTCGCGCCAGTGGGAAAAAGACTTCCCTTGAGGCGATCGCCCGCAAACAGAAGCCCGATCGTGCTGCCATTCGCCAGGAGTAAGGTGAAAAAACTGGCCTGTCTCGCGTGGATGAAGCCTTGAAACAAAAACGGTTGGGACCGAGTAGTAGTTAACCGACATCACATCGGGAGAACCAGTTTTCTCCCGGTTCAGACTTTGCAAAAAAAACCCCCTCGCGGTGCGCCAACACCCAGGGGCAGTACCTGGGCTGTTCACTTTGTGGGATTATCCGGGGAAAAACTTCATGCACTTTTTGTGTGAGCAGGGTCTTTATTACATTTGTAGTGCGGAATGTGGGTTGCAAGTCCCTTACGTTCTTATTGCTTTCCATACCGATCTCCTCTCTTTTCAAGAATTATAATTGCCAGGTCTGTGCTAGGAACAAATGTATTGAAAATCAAGGAGTTACGGAAATAGTGTTGATGAAAACCTAGACAAAATTGTCCAGTTTTGCATCAATTTTACCCCTTTAGTGAAACGGCTGATAGTCGAGTAGAAGGCGCAGATTTTCAGGGGTAAAATAAAATCCCAGGAATTTGGACATGAAATGTTCTGCATCAAAACCGGCAGTTGAATCACCCTCATAAGAGGCCATCATTTTTTCCACATTGGTTGCATAAACATCCGCTCCGAAGGCGCTGTCAATGGCTTTTGATACCTTTTGAGGATCTCTTGCCTGGTCCTTGAACCCGGTTTCCAGGGCATCGAAAACCGGTTCGTTCAGGGACTGGATTTTTTTGATAATGTCCATGTCCAGGTTTTCAACAAACTTGAGCTGTGCTGATGCTGAAAGAAAAGAAAAATCCACGTTTTCCCCTACAAACAGGTCCTGAAAGAATTTCTCCACCTTTGACCTGTGCTCTTCAGCCAGCTTGAAGTGACTAGACAGCAGGTTGACCTTTTCCAGATAACGCTTCAGATGGGTTTCCCGTGTTTCCCGAGCCACAGGCACTTTGAGCGAACCGTAATAGTGGTGGGGCAGGTCATGGAGTATTTCAACAAAGTTCTCCATAATGTAGATCTTCTTGGCATAAACAGGACGGCCGAACATGGGGAATTCCAGATAGGGCAGGCCGAATCCTTCCATAACCGAGCAGGAGATAATCAGATCGCTTGCAGCAGCCAGATCGCGCAGTGCAAAATCCTTTCCTACATGATCGATGCCGAATCCGGCAGCACCCAGCTTGTACTTGCGGATGGCATTGAAGACCATGTCCTCATAGGGTTTGTCATCCGGAGAGTCAGCAGGCAGGGTGATCGTGAAAGTCAGTTCCTTGCGTGCGCAGAGTGCCAGCAGAAAGGTCTCAAGCAGATTTTTCCTGCGGATAGTACGTCCGGCAAAGAGCAGCCAGGGACGGTCAGGATCGAATGTATAATTGTTCTTTTCTGCGTATCCTTTAAGCACCTCGCCGATCTCCTGTTTGCTTTTCTGAGGTACATGGGACTCGATCGGCAGCGGATCGGGAACATAAAAGAGATGGTCTGAAGGCATACCGCTTTCCAGATAGGCCCGGTAGTCGATTTTATTGATGACGATCCAGCGGGTACCGGGTGAATCAAAATAATAGGGCTCGGACAGGCTGGAATACATATGGTCCAGATTGGGCCAGCGGCCCTGTTCAGCGCTGTCCTGCACGTGCATCCAGATTTTCTGGTCCGGGACTTCCCGTGCGAGTTTCTTTAGCGCCAGGGTATAGGCCGCATTTTTTCCAAGGGTCGGGTTCTGGGCCCAGAGCACCTTGCCGCCTGCGCCAATGGCCTTGAACTGCTCCTTGACCTTTTCAGCCGCCTCTTCTACCTTGCCCATGGAATCGTTCCAGTAGAAAATTTCCGGGATGATGTCCAGTTCGATCTTAATGTCGTTTTTCAGACCTTTTTTAAGAGCATCAAAAAACCACTCGCTCTTTTCGGACGAACCGAGAACAAACTGAATCTCGTCCTTGATATATCCCTTTTCCACGAGCATAAAGATGGTGTTGAGGATCAGTGTGGACACGCCGCTAGGGTACATATGGTAGTGCATTAAAACAGGACGAAAATCCATAATAAATCCTTGAAAATCTTAAAATTTACAGAGACTCAGAGACTCAGAGACGGGTGCGGTCAAAAGTAGTTGCGCGGGATCCCCCCCAAACCCCCCCGTGGCAATTGGGGGGGCTTCCGGAAGCCCCCCTTTTTAAGGGGGGTTTGGGGGGATCCCACGACAGGGAAGGCCCTAGAACTATCAACTTGTTTTGACCACACCCCTCAGAGACTCAGAGGGTTTAACTCCTCCAATCCAATTATTAATTGGATTGGGATGACCTCTGTGTCTCTGTGGCAAATATTTATCCTTTTAATTCCTTTATTCTGTCGAGGATGGCAGCGCGGCCGTTGTAGAAATCCATAGCCATGTTCTTCACAACATCATCCACCTGTTCATTGTAGAACTGCTCTGCTTTAGCAGCATCTACACCTAGTGTGCTCTGCCCACCCTCGATCTGCTCAACCGTTTTCAGACCCAGTTCGTAGAGCTTGAGTTTGCAGAATTCCAGGAAAGCGGCTGTATACAGGTAGTTAAGGGCCTTTTTCGCATTATCAAGGTCTTCGGTTGCAATAATGTAGCCTACAGCTTCATACAGAATGTCGATCCAGTCCTTTTCTGAAATGTTCATGAAGAGCGGATCGTCCTGACCGGCCTTGGCAGCCTCAGAGAGTTTTGCATAGTTGTCCTTGACAATCTGGAGTGTTTCAGGACGGAGCACCTTTTCTATGAACGGAAGGAAATCATTGAATTTCTCTAGAAGTGACGCGCGCTTTGCCTCAATGTTGAATACATCGGTTTCACCGGGATCGATAAAGCTGATACCGGTTTTGTCTGGTCCCCAAGGCACTACCGTATCGAGAGGTTTATCTTCACCCATGAGTTTTGACACCCTACCGTCTTTTTTCTCATAATAGAGGAGCCGTTCCAAGGCTGCACCAATTACCTCTCCGGGCATAACAGAAAGTTTGGCATCATCAGTGACATCGTGCAGTTTCGCCCCCAGATAGACTTCGTAGATTACTGTGTCATGGGCAATGTTGTCAAATGTCGTTGAGATATCAGTGCCATACCTACGGCGGGCATAGTTCCACTCTGTAATGGTTTCCAGCTCCACAGCACCCCTGCTCAAAACAATATCACCGGAAATGCCCCCCGGTACATATTTGCCCATAAGAGTAGTCAGCGGTCCGACCACATTACGGGTCAAAGAAGCATCCACAAAGTGGCGTGCGTAACGGGCTGTGATGAAATAGTTCTTTCCGGGAAATTCCTGTTCATGACTCTCAATCACTCTTTTATAAACACCCTGCCATTCCTTTATGTCATTACGCAGGTCGCCGTCCAGCAGGATAAGGGTCTGTGCATCTGTTTTCATGAATTCCTCAAAAATCATCTTCAAAGCGCTTCCCTTGCCGGGTGTGGCATCACCGCCGTAACCCTCGTAGGGGCCAGCAAAGACGAGTACATTGTCTTTTTTATCATCCGGCAGGCCGGCAATAGTGTTTTTTCCTGTTTCCAGAGCAGCTTCGATATCGCCTTTGGCGCCTGATTTCTCAGAATAGGTGCCGTCTGTAACAACAAAAGCCACCTTTTTACCTTCAAATACATCTACAGCTCCCTCAATGCCGATCTTAAGCTGGGATTTGATATTTTCAGCACATTCATAGGTGGGATGACCGATAATGATATCTGCGCCGAACTCTTTTAAAAGTCCGCCGAGAGATCCGGTCTCCGGGTTCAGTTCGCCCTGATAGATATTCTTTTCGATTTGGACAGGTGTGCTCACATCAGACTCATTTTTATTAATGACAGATTGAAAAATGGACGGATTTTACTGCTGAAATTTAATGGTGAGTCAAAACGGTGAATCAACGTG
>RFFC02000043.1 GCA_005518205.2 Hormoscilla sp. GUM202 | reverse complement strand
CTCTTCAAGTATAACAATTTTAGTTTAATTTGACGAGTATTTATTTGATAGTTTAGCAACTCAGGTACCGAAGAGCCGAGATTTCTCAAGCACAAGGAAGCCAAGCACAACCCTTTGTGGTAGAAGTGAAGGTGGATGCTCGAGGTAATTCTCTGCCCGTGCGCCTCTGGGTGGGCGATCGGAATTATCGCTTCTAACCTGATTTCAGATTAAGATTAAGCGGCGCGAGTCCATCAAGGGAATCACCAAGTCTTCTCGGACCACGGAGATATCTGCTGAAATTTCTGGATTTCGACCAAGATGGGGTGCCCGAAGGTGCAGAAACCAGCATGTTTAATCTCCTGCCAGGGGACGGCTACATTATCGATTCAGATAACGATAGCCTCACGATTACTGATGGGCCCGCAGATATTCCAGAAATTGGGTTTTCCATAGAACCAGATATGGTGGCAGAAGGCGATCGGGCGACGATCTTGTTTGAGCTGAGTGCGCCAGCGCCAGCAGGGGGTCTGGAGGTAAATTGGATGGAACTAGACCCTGATGGTGCAGGTGACGGTCAATTGGTTTTAGAAGAGAGTACCAATATTGCCGATGTTCGGGGCTTAGTAGAAGACGGCCAACCAGTAGGGGTAGTAGTGACGGTCGCCGAGGGCGCAACGGAAGCAGAACTGGTCTTGGAGTTCGACCAAGATGGGGTGCCCGAAGGTGCAGAAACCAGCATGTTTAATCTCCTGCCAGGGGACAGCTACATTATCGATTCAGATAACGATAGCCTCACGATTACTGATGGGCCCGCAGATATTCCAGAAATTGGGTTTTCCATAGAACCAGAGATGGTGGCAGAAGGCGATCGGGCGACGATCTTGTTGGAACTGAGTGCGCCAGCGCCAGCAGGGGGTCTGGAGGTCAGTTGGACAGAGGTAAGCGACGATCGTGCTGGTGATGCTCGATTTGTGGTCGAAGACAGTACCAATATTGTCGATGCTCGGGGATTAGTAGAAGACGGGGTACCAGTCGGGGCAGTCGTGACGATCGCCGAGGGCGCAACTCAAGCAGCTTTGGTCCTGGCGATCGACCAAGATGGGGTGCCCGAAGGTGCAGAAACCAGCATGTTTAATCTCCTGCCAGGGGACGGCTACATTATCGATTCAGATAACGATAGCCTCACGATTACTGATGGCTCCATGCCCATTACTTCCCTGAGCGAAACACAAGGACTACTTAATCTTAATGAGGACTTGAATCCCAATTTTGATAACCTTAATTTCGATCGGAGTATGGTCTTCCGACCTGCTGAACCAATGACAATCTAAACTGTCAGGAGAGCGGCAGTAGGGTGGGCAGTGCGCAGTGCCCACCGCACTGCCCACCCTACTTGTTGTTCTTCGTTCGTTCCCAAGGTCTCCCTAGAAGGGTATCATGGATTGGGTATAGCGTAGCAAAATATTATGACTGGCGGGTACTGTCCTCAAGAAAATCTGATTTCCAGATATGAACTGCTTGCCTTGCTAAATCCCTCTGACGGTTGTATATAGAATCTGCTGTCCACTCCTCTGCTTTAATGATCGCAGTCAAAGTATAAACACTCTGCTGATATTTTTCTCGCTTCAGCTGATAGCTTTTTTCTCCAATCTCGCAATTCAAAGCAGGTTCTAATAGGGTGAGATTTCCTAGGCGATCAACCATTTCTTCTCTTCTAGCATCAGGAAAATGCTGCCGCCAGTCATCTGTAGGTTCTTGAGGCAGGATATGTTCTATTGAGAAACTATCCTCATTCACCTCCACTCCTGAAGCATCTGCCTCTAATTTAGATAGAATATACCGCACTAGTTTCTTTTTCGGTCCTTTAGTGGAAATGGCAAGCAAGGAAAAGTCTTGCTTAAACTTGTCATCTGGGACGTAAACCTGACGCAGTTCATTAAATACCTGTTGGGGACTCTTTATTTGTCCATTTTCGATCTTAATCGCTACCTGATTATAAACTGCATCCAATTCGTTAGGATTCAAACTGCTTACAATACTGTAGCGGAAGGAGATTGTTGCTGCCAGTTTCAGCACGCGAGTAAAATCTTCAGGGTCAAAATGCTGATAGGCAGCAAACAATACTGGATAAACCTGTTTCACTCCCAATATATTCAATGCCCGCACATGGGGATAGTTTTCTGGAGTTTTACCCCAGAATTCATCCTTGGGGTTGTCTAGGGCTAAGAATAAATTACTATATTTTTCCAGCTGGTCCAGCAAGTAAAAAGCTTGTTCAGCATCTGTGATATCTTCCCGAACTAGCTTAAATAAGCGATCGCCCCTGACTCGATTATGCTTCATCTTCAGATAGTAGCGCATAAAGCTAGGAAACTTCTCCATCCTAACTGTATTAATAATGCCCTGCCATTGGGACTGAGCTATCTCGAGAACCTCTGGATCTTGAAAGAGGGAAAATAGATAGTTTTTTAGCAAATCAGTAGAACTTAGTTCTATCCCTCTCGCATTCAGCGTCTCGAAAACCATGTAGGCATTTAGTTCATTTTCAACGGTAATTTGGATAAATACTAGCCTTTCAGCTACTATCTCTGTAAGAAATGAAGCAATCTTTTCCCCATCCTGAATTATGCTCTTAATTTCCTCTATCTTATTGGTGAAAAAATTATATGCTTGCCAGATTTTTTGATTTGATTTCGCCAGGGAGCGGATATTTAGAGGCTTTCTCAGATTAATCAGATTGCTTTCATAGAAATCATTATTGTTAGCGTTCAAAATTAGCCGGCTGGAGTAATGGAGAGAACGCGGATCTTTATCACCTATATAGGTACGCATGATAATTTCCTGTCGTTCTTGGTTAGCTTCCGGATCCACCTTTTTTTCTACAAGTTGTCGCAGCTTTTCAATCACTGCAATGGCAATGATACTCAGAGTTGCTAGACGCTGCTGACCATCAATGACGATCAACTCTTTTTCCGAGTCAGGAGAGCTTTGCAGGACAATTGCTCCCATATAATGACTTGTACTGGATTCCCAGTACAGCGCCTCTATATCTTGCCAAAGATCTTCCCAGTTCTCCTCTGTCCAAGAATAATCCCGCTGGAAGAGAGGCACGCGGTAAATCTTGCCGTTACTGATTAAATCGCCAAAGCTAGCGGTTCGTGTATCCATGAGGTTACGTGGCATGATTTGCTCTTCCGATCGTTCTTAAGTGACTACTAACACATCTTAGCATACTTGCTTCGATAATACAGAGATCTAGTTTCTCCCTCGCGAGGTACATTTTTCACTTGGCACTGCCAGTGATACGCGATCTGCAAACCGCTATACTGTATCTCATCAGCGCCGAATTACCCTATAATGGTGGGCAGTGCCGGCGCATCCCGAAGCCCGAGCGCATTAGCGAAGGCGGAGAGGAGAGCACTCGCGGTTTAATAGTACCAATGATTTCGCTAGTCCTTCGAGAAATTGATGGTATGGCCAGTACTCTATTTTGGCGCCAGTCCCCTACTGTTTGCAGGTGGTGGGCGGTGCTACTTGGTAACCGGGCGGTGCCCACCCTACTTGCTGTTCTTAAATCTTTCTTTTGTGGCCTGAAATGCTTCGGCCATTACTGCTTGTATTCTCTCCGGATCCGGTCTCTTTCCTCCCATTATATCCCCAAAATATACGCAGGCCCCCTCCCCTAATGCACCGGTGTACGCTGCTGCCCAACTGGCCGCGATCGCACTCCCGAATCCTGGCACAAATTTGATTAATTCTCTCCCGATCGCCTGGGCTACAAATCCTCCCGCGATCGCACTTACTATTCCTCCTGCTTGCGATCTCGTCAGAGTCTGGCCGTACAATTTCCCTAGCAGTCCTACCATTGATACTTGTAATGCTGTTAGGACAGGCATCGTCGCCAAGGGTAATGGCACTGCTGCTAGGGTGGCCGCGATCGCGCAAAAGGCCAGTATGTAACGCCTCGCTACATCCCGGTACATATTGCCAATCTCGGCGATTGCTTCTCCATCTAATATTTGATGTATTGCTTGCGCTTCCGCTTCCGGCAGCAGCTCGGCTATGCTATCTCTCAAGGCTTCTAATCCATAAAATACCGGATTGTATCCGTCCTCTTCTAAGGTGAAGTCCATTAATATTGCCCGATCGCACAGTTGCCCAAATCCCTCTACTATGGCCCCATAGGCCCGCTGGACTTCCTCGTACTCGGGGGGATATTCTGGATGAGCCTCCCGTGTCCCCTCTTTTGTGCGAGTAGCGCTCCCAGGAGACACAGAGATCCCGGCAGGATAGACTTCATGCAGGCAGGTTACTGCTAGCAGACAGGGGATATGGGGATGTTTCTCTCGCAACTGCGTCCCTATTTGCCGCAAGCTCTCCGTGGCAAAATCGTTGATTTTTACTGTTAATATGAGAATCTTGGCCCGGCCACTCGCCTCTGATAGGTCCCCTAGCAGTTCCGAGACGATCGCCTCTGTCTCCACATCTCCCAGTCCCACTGTATCGGTAAAGATCAGCAGGGGCAACTCACTGGCAGGATAGGCATAGCGTTCTGTATGCTGGGTGTGGGGCCGAAACCCCTGGCCCACGATCTCCCCTGATACCCCCGTCAGGCCCCGGACGATGGAACTCTTCCCGGCCTGGGGTTTGCCGATCAAAATGGCCTCTGTGGTCGGTAGGGACCGCTCGACTCTCTCTAATATCTCTGCTACCCGATCTTCCCTGACGCTAAACCACTCTACCATCCTCTGGGCTAGGCGATCGACTGGTAAGATTTTCCTCAAGCGTTCTGTAGTATGCTGCCAAACCCCACGCTTCTGACTCTCCTGCTTGGCATCAGAGTTTGCTTCCGGTTGCTCTGTCATCGGAATTCATGCCCCATCTCTTTATTCCTTATCCTGTATCTTATCCCATTACATCAGCCCGATCGGATGATGGCCTATCCTCCCTGCTCCCTGCTGCCCGATACTGGCGTTACTTCTAATGGCTCGCTTCGCTTTGCCCTTTTCTAGCAGGCGATCGCAAAATGCCGGGCGCACAGGGTTAAAACGCCGAGCTGACATGGCTGGCATATACAATGCCTTGCGAAGCTTAGCATTACCGGTTTTACACAGACGTGTTTTGCCTCTAACCGTTGAGCCAGAAACCTGCTGCCTTGGTGTGACCCCAGCATGAGCAGACACGAGACTCGCACTATCGTAAGTGCCAATTTCTACTGAGGTTTGTAGTTTAGCTGCTGTCAGCTCACCTACACCGGGAATCGATAGGAGCAACTTCTGCTGGTGCTTCAGATTCTCATGAGTATCTATGAGCACAGTAATGAGCTGTTTGATTTGCTCAATCTGTCCATAGTTTAATGCCTTGTTGCTGTTAGTCATAGAGGATCTCCTGTTAAGTGATTAGTTTTATTATTTTTGTATATTGCGCAACTGCTCTGCCCATTCAAGGTTTTTAACATGAGCAAAGTATGTTTTATCTGTTACAGCACCTATATCGCGCTTGCTCCCGATATGCACTGCATAATCATCCAGCCAAAATTCTTCTCGCTCCAACACATCCGCCGGCAACACTTCTGCCCAAAGTAGCTCATCGTTGGGAGGATCTACTTTGACCTTAAAGCTGCTCTCCATCGCGCTTATCCACTCATGGCAAGCATAATATACGCCGCAATTCACAGTAGCCCAATAATTAGGTATTCGGATAAATTTTGGTGTCCTGTTTTTGCGGCACATATCTGTAAATGCCTTATCAGGAAATTGAAGCATTACAGTATCCCAATCTACCCACAAAAACTCTCCAAATTCTTTCAACGCCCAAAGACACATCCAATGCTTCATCATATGTGCCATATTCTGTTGCACATATTCTGGCGCATCGTCAAAAATACGGTATACGTTAAGGTTAAACCCGGCAAGCTGCGCTGCTGACTCTTGGTTACCGGCGAGGACATAAAGAGCCTTTTTGTATAGCGGGTTAATTTCAATACTCTGAGGAATCTCTTTCAAAGTAACGTCCGCCGTACTGGCGACTCCGCCGCGCACATACGGATACAGCCCTGCAATCATCGGAATCGACATGCAATCTCATCAGCCTCCTCAGCGACTCCATAATCTTCAATAACAACATTTTTGTGTCGTGCAATCATCTCAAGACGCATTTCATAGCTTTGCGACTTAAATATCTGCCAAATTTCGGCTTCTTCTTCTGGCGGACTGGAAAATCCAAGCTCATTGGCATAGCGTCGCATGCGCGACAAGGTGGCTAAGGCATATTTCCAATTAACTAGTGGTTTGAGCAGAAGTATTTTTCGCTGACGCACAGATTTTTTAGCAAGCGAATGAATAAATCCTCGTAAATCCCCGCCCGGAATATGTTCAACGCCAATAGCCGACAGCGCCACATCAAATTTATTGACACGTTCTTCTAATGAAGGATACCTAGTTTTATGCGCAATTTCAACTACGCGCTCGTTAATTTTATAAACATCTGAAAAGGCTTTCTGTTCCAATGCCACTGCATTTCGCTGCTTCAGAGAGAAAACAAGTTCTTCTCTATCTGCGGCAGAAGGGGCCCAGATGTCAATATCTCTTGGGGGCTTGCCGGTTAAAAGTGATTTATACGCTCCGCCCGCAATAAAAAACCTGACATTAACTGCCCCTTTGCCTAAAATAGCGGCTATTTCTTTTTCTGCATAACGCATAATCTCAAACTCCCTTAGCATTTTAACTCTCCTTTGTATCAGCAGAAACTTTTAGGGCAGGTAGATTCATATGGCCTCCTTTCCTTGACTGGCGATTTTATCTGAGTTGACTGGTGATGTTATCAGTTGAGACCGGTACAGAGTAGAGATGTTTTTACCAGTAACCATCCTTGTAAATACGAGTTCATCTGTGTTACAGAGACTCCCGATCCCATTCGGTTGTCTAACAAAAACAGTAAGCAGTCAGGGTCTCGATCTGCGCGACAGGTTCAATTGACCTCTGGCGGGCTACGGACGATAGCTTTCTACCCTGATGTCTGTTCTCTATTCCAACATACAAGGCGGGCTTTGTTTGTGTAGGCGTGGGCGTGGGGGCGCTCCTACAAGTCCCAAGTTCAAAAATAAAAATAGATATAGGGTAAACCACCTTGGGGGGCAAGATGCCAAACAGTATAGAGACAAATGGGGACCAATAGCAGCTTGAGAGGCCAGTTAAGTTGCAACTCGATCAGTCGGTGTAAAACAAATAAGCAGAACATGCCGAGGAAGAGGAGTCCCAGTAACAAAGCGAATTGTAAGCGATCGAGTCCCATACTGTCCAGATAGACTTTCTGAGCAAACTGAACATCAGCAGTATATCCCCAAAGATGTTGGAGAACCCAACCCGAGTCTGGTAAAGAAGGCAAGCGGAAAAAGATCCAGGCAGTAAACACCATAGCTTGAGTGAGTGCCCAAGCCAATATTACCCCAGGAAAGCTGTGCCAGAGAGAGTTCGGTCCGGAGATCGCTTTTGTAATCCGATGCACTACCAAAGCCATACCGTGAAGTAGGCCCCAGACAATAAAGCCCCAAGCTGCGCCGTGCCAAATGCCCGCGATCGCCATGACGATCAGTAAATTGAGGCAAGTAGAGGCCAAACCGCGCCGGGAACCGCCGAGAGGGAAATAGAGATAGTTGCGCAACCAATCCCCCAAACTCATGTGCCAGCGCCGCCAGAAATCCGCAATACTGGTACTAAAGTAAGGATAGTCAAAATTTGCGGGCAAATGTAAGCCGAACAAGATGGCACTACCCCGGACAATATCTACATAGCCACTAAAATCCAGATCTAGTTGCAAGCCATAGGCCAAGGTAGCCAACCAGAGGTCGCTGCTACTAGCCCGGACCAGATTATCAAAGCATAAAGTGACGAAAATTCCTAGTCGATCGGCTACAAGAACTTTTTTGGCCGCCCCAAAGGCGATCGACCACAAAGCTTCGGCCACCAACTGAGCATTAGGAAAGCGCAAACTTGCCCATTGACTAGCGAACTGATGATAGGGAGTAATGGGGCCAGAAATGAGTTTAGGAAAGAATAGCTTATAGGCAGCAAAGGGGAGAAACCCCTGAGCTGCCGGGGCCCCCCGATAGACATCAATTAGGTAAGCAATGGACTCAAAGCTAAAGAAACTTAGACCCAAAGGTGCGATCGGATGATCTGCGATCCAGTTTACCCTTTCTTGAGGAATGGGCAAATCTAGTAGGGGTTGAAGTGATGAGAACAGAAAGGGTAAATATTTGAAGCCCAGCAGTAGCAGCACATTCAATATAATCCCCAAGATCAAGAGTACGGTGCGGTGTCTGGAGCATGCCGATGGCGCTGCGCTGGGCGCGCAGCGCATGTCCTTCAGGACAAGAGCATGCTCCAGACACCGTAGCCCCCAGTCCCAGTCTAACTTAGTAAAGGCTGCATTCTCTGACTCCGAAGCAGCACTCTCCCCCGATCCACTTCGATGCCTTCGGGATGCTAGCAGCTGCGCAGCCGCTGCGCTAACGCAAAAACCCCTCAGGCATCGATACCCCATCAATCGTCCTAAGCCAAAATTTATGAAGGCGATCGCCAGCAGCAAGGGAACATACTGTACTTGCCAAAAGGCGTAAAAGGCCAGACTAGCAATTAGGAGGATCCAGAGTCGCCAGTTTGGGCGCGGCACAGACCAGTAAATTCCGCCAGCAAGCAGCAAGAACATGCCATAGGCGATCGAAGTCAAGCTCATAATCAGCAATTCAAAATTCTCTCATTCAAAATTATTGCATTGGGAAAAGCATCCTCCCCGGTTGGGGTTCGTGCCGAAATCCAACGGTCGGTTGCTGCTATGAGACCCTCGCGCGGCGATCACGGGGGTAGCTTGAGGGCGAAATGTCAGGTTAGGTATAGGGTCGGGGTCGAGCTGGGAATCGCTTCCCAACCCTCCCTTTCAAAACCGTGCTTGCGATTTTCACCGCACACGGCTCCTGGGTAATAGGTCCATTGTCATGGACAGGGCTTTATCCGGATTGCTCCTTTATCCCCTTGCAACCTGTTCTTCATTCTTATCCCGTGGCGTACAACGGGAGATTAATCCTCTACCAGTAGCCTTCATGGTTCCGTGGTGACGAGTGGTTATTCTGCCAACCGAGGGCGTTGCCCCCTTCTCGCGCTTTTAGAAGCAGTTTTACCAGTAACCAGCATGCTGGCGGGCATTTAACGCATCGAACTACAGTTCCTGTTGCCTCCTATTATCTCCGTCCCACGTCAGCATATTCCGAGCATTACCCCGGACGTTGGCTTCTTAGGACATCCCTCCCCAGTGAGGCGCTTGTTATCTAACTTATTCACCCGATGGACATACCAGGCAAATAGCACCACTGAGGTTATAACGTTCCATGGAATCAATACGATGCTTTTAGGTCGCTGCACTGCCCCGAGAGGGTTGTTGTAATACGAGATATCCATCAATCACGGATATCCACACCTACTATTGCCTTTTGGCTCCAGCGCATAAAGCCTTATTTCGCTGGTTATACATTACGAGGTTTATACAGCTTCACTTATCGTTAACCATGAGCACCTTTCCTAGCGGCTTTTCCGGCTTAGGCTGCCAGATATCCTACATTTGAGTCCCTGCTCTCCACCGCCGGTGATAACACTCCGCAGCAGTTGGGACCGGTGTACCTCTCGTATCTAGAGGGTGGGGTTTGGACCCACAATGATTCCACAGTTCCCCGGCTTATGTAACCGGTTTGGGTTGTCTCAGGGCATTATTGCCCTAGATTACACCCGAACGTCTCGCACGCCTAACCTGTATATAGCCCGCGCAGGCGGTTGCCAAGCTGTGCAGCCATGCGACAATTGCTTTGTTCATGTAGCCCCACCCTTTAGGGTGGGTGCGGCTACGATGTCCTCCAGGCATCGAAGTGCTTCCTCCAGACATCAAGTTCCCAGGAGGCGTCGAGTCCCCCGAGACATCAAGCTGGACCGGGGACATCGAGCACGCCTTAGACATCGAAGCCAAAGCGATCGCCCCTTAATGATAGATATACTTGATCGTGGAATAACTCAGTCATGCCCCTCTGTGACTTTGTTCCTGTAGCCGGGCTATGCACGGGTTCGGGCGGGGAGGTCTCCTACCAACTGGTGCAAGACCACAGATCCAGGGACAGGCGAGCGCGCAGCGTTGCCGGATCGAGGGGTTGAGCGACTGGTTTCTAATTAGTAGAGTCAGCAAAAAATTGTTCGACGTCTTGTAATAGGTTGAGATAATCAGATGCTTTGAAAGTACGCGGATTCTTAGGATTTTTTAATTATTATATAGCAGTTGCTTTTCCCAGAGATAATCCTTGACAATTTTCAATTCTCCTTAAGTACATGCCAAGGAATCATCGGGTCATTGGCCAGATGTTCGGAGACAGCAGCAGCGCCATAACGGTTGAGATGACTGGGGTCAGAGAAATATTCATATTGACCGCCATCCCACAAGAGAGTTATATCTCGGAAGATCAACTCTCTGGGAGCAGTCAGACTCTCCATATGCTGGCGAAACTTTTGCTCGTATTTTCTGCGCACGGGATCTAAATATTGGGCAGTGAGGGGCAGGTTGACGAAAACAACCGGAATATGGTTAGCCTTAGTTAACTCTAGCAGAGAATTGAGAGCTTCTCTTTGGGTGCTGCCTAGATCGAAAGCTTGATAGTCCCGGTCATATTGGCCAGGGACTCGGGGATGCTTCTGATAGTAACTACCGGGATCGAAGGGCAGGTCAAAGGGGAGAAACCCATCTGGATCTAAAACCCCTGGAATAGTTAATAGTTCAGGTGCTTCTGGGTCTTTTAAGATATCCCAATCGCCCCATTGGTCCAGCATACTAGAAGGTAGGATCTGCTGAAGCTGTTCACCCAGAAGCAATTTCAGGCGATCGCGTTGAGGATAGAGGGCCGAGGCAGAACCCAGCACCCGATCGAACCAGCGATCAATATCTTTGGGGTAGTGCGAGTAGCGCGTCCCCCAGAGGGGGATATCGAAAACATCTTGATAAGGATTTATCAAAGTCATAATAGTTTCTTCCGAGTCAGCATAAGTAGGGCGGACCAGAGTTCCAGCTACCAGTTGAGAGTAACCCACGGAAGAAGTAATTACCTTATAGGTCAGATCTTTCCGACCGCTATTAAAAGCCCGGGTGCCATCAGCCCAGAGAATTAACTTAGGCAACTGTTCAGTAGTTAAAATCCGGCGGACGATTAATTCTACCACTTGGGCCGTAGCACCATTGACACCAAAATTATAAATACTCACATTTTCATAGCCTTGAGACCTGAGAACTTGGCGGAGCGCCTGTGGATCTATACCCCGCAGCCCCCGGGAACTCCCCACAATCAGGACATCAGGGGGACCTGATGCCATTAATAACTGATGATATCGTCCCAGATGTTCGTCTAGCAGCGGGTTGATAAAACTGGGGTAAGGTGAGACAATCTGAGAGGATGCTAAGACGGCCTGACCCTCTTCTTCTTGACCAATTACCGCAGCTGGAAGCAGGATATTCCCCAGTACCAAATCAATTTGTAAAGTCAGCAGCAATCCCAAAGCCATCCAAACTATTGTACTTAAAAATTCGCTAATTACAATAAACAGTTGCGATCGCCTTTCTCTGGGCACGACCGTTGCCCTGGACAACTCCATTCTGGGAACAAACAAGCCCGATCGGATCAGAGATTGCTTGATTACCAGCACTAGCTTACCAGAAATGCGGTCTGAAGCCAGGGACAAATCCAAACTATCCGAGAGCAGCAATTCCGGAAGTTTATCTAGGATCCTGTGATTGTTGGTATCGACAGCGGAAGTGCGCTTCGCCCGAATCAACTTAGAAGTAGGAGCTGGTGGCACTGGTTGGCGGCGGATAAAATCAAGGCCATAGTTCCAAGTAGGAGACCTTTGACCAGACATGCGCCCATAAACCCTGACCCCAGCAATTTGCGGGATTTTCAGCTGACGCAGAAACTTAGCAATCAGTGGAGCAGTTTGACTTTGATGAGGACAGACTGGTGCCGCGAGCATCACGTGCAACAGGTCCCCTTGGCGCACCACCTGCACCCGAATGCCACCCGTGAGCAACTGCTCGTCCAGATCGGGATTTAATAAGCGGTTAATCAAAAATTCTACAGCTGCTCGATCTCCCTGTTCGGCCAAGGTTACCGTAGAAACTGCCCTCTCAGGATCTCCTAAGAGAGGTAAATCCAGCCATTCTACCCACAAAGGTTTCTTTTGCTTGGTAAGATGACCGTAGATAATTGCTGCATGGATGCCTTGAGGGCGCAAAGATGTCAACAGATCGGCAATCTTGTAGCTGACCAATTTTTGGTCTGGCGTTGTGGGGGCCTGACAGAACAGGTGCAGAGTTGATTCCTTACCAATCCCAGAAACTGTGACTCCTGACTCCGCTAAACTTGAATTCAGCAGTCGCGCGATCGCGGGCACATCCCCCCATCGTCCCCATGCTCGCAGCATGACTTCCGAAGGAGTCAGATCCACAATCAGGGTCCAGTTTGCGGTCGCCTCACCCCTAACCAAACTTCTGACGATCGCATCTTGAAATCCCCTTAAATTTAAGTCTCGCAACTGCTGGGCAATAGTCGGTCCCAGCAAAGACGAGTCCGGACTGTAATTAGAAAAGCAAGAGATATACAGACGCCGGTAAGACCCCGAGGTCTTGCCAATAGCTTTGCTCTGCACCTTTACCCCCACCCCTAAAGGACTGAAGGTTTCGCTCAAATAACGGGCGATCGCCTGTGGGTCTCCCTGGCCAGCCAAAGTCCGATTCCATACCAGGGCCCCTTTACCCTTTGGCGATAAATCTGCGGTTTCCCGGTCTAACTGGTCCGGGGCGATCGTCTCCGTCCATTTTGGGTAGCGCATGCCAACTTGACGACCGTAGACCCGCACCTTGTATACCGGTGCTTGGTAGGCACTATCCAGCCATGTCTCCAGGTTAGCCGCGATCGCCGACTTGAGAGCAGGTAATATCGCCTCTGGATCGGGACAGATAGATGCTTCGCACAGAATATGCAAGTCATTCCCCCGCCGACACACTCTTACCCGTCCCCCCCTCAGGCCGATCGTCTCAGATATCCAAGCTTGTAAGTCCAACCGACTGCCACGGGGACCTTTCTTGATTTTTAACACCATTGTCAGTTGTCAGTTGTCAGCGGGTTGACATAAGCCAAAGCCTACCGGTACGATCGTGATTAAATCTACAGTGTTATATCAAGATCTCAGATAATCATGCCAGAGCCATCAAGTACCATAGCCCAAACCCAGCCCCTCGTTCCCACGGCTCCGCCTGGGAACGCTGCCTCATCCAGCCTAGTTGCGCCGGAAATCTTATTAAGTCTTGCCCTACCGACCGTGCTTTTCGGTTTAGCCTGCGCCCGTACCCTTGGGGAAACGATCGGAAGTCTCGGCCTCGCCAGCGAAGAAATTTTCCGGGGCGTGAGCCTGCCCCTACTCACTGGCTCCCAGCCTGGGACGTTCCCAGGCGGGAGCCGTGGGAACGAGGATAACTATAAATAACCAATAAATCGCTCTCGTGTGGTTTGTTCTGCCCTCTCTACGAACTTCCGGTCTGGCTGTGTCCCCTCTGGGGGATATCGAAGAACAGACGGGAGTCGCCAACCCACCCTCTGCCCAGATCCCAATGCGATCGGTAGAGGGATGTTTTCAGCCAATCGCTGCCTGGGAACGAGGAAAGTTATCCCATATAATCATGGATTATTGTATACTACAGATTTCCGACTTCTCCCACTCCGACTCTGCGATCGTCAAAACTCCACCGCGCTTCGTGAGGTGTGCGTTCCCAGGCAGCGCATCCCGAAGCCAGACCAGAAGTTATCAGAGGAGCCAGAGAACGAGGCATGATTGTCAGGTCAGGAGGTAAAATAGTAGCGTAAAAACTGGCAAAAGTCAAGAAAAGACCTGCAAAAAAATTGAGAAATGGCTGCGTTGGCGGGATCCGTGGGAACGAGGGATGAAATTTGGGGCAGAACGGAAGCAGGGGAACTATGAAAAAGATTGAACAGAAGTATAGGTAATCAGATGAGTCTGATAGTAGGAGCAGGAAAAAAACTTATGAGTTCAGCAGTCTATAATCAAGAGATTAGCACCGGCAGCGTCGCAGCTATAGAATCGGAAGAAATGACAGGGAGTTGGAAATCAGAGATATTGCTGCGCCATCGCCTGAAAGTGGTGGAAAAATTGTGGGAGTCGGTGTTAGAGCAAGAGTGCGGTCGAGAATTGGTAAACTTGCTGGCATCAATGCGTTCCATGAGTTCTCCGGAAGGACAGGCAGCGACAAATTTATTCAAGGATGAGGGAAAAATCGGCTCCCAAGAGCAACATATGATAGAAAATCTTGACTTCAACGCCGCCATCCGGGCGACGCGAGGTTTTGCCCTTTACTTCCAGTTGATAAATATAGTAGAACAGCATTACACCCAGCGAGGGCAAGAGCAACAGTATCAGGCAGAAATTGTTAAGGAGCTATATAATGAAGTAAACTCAGGTAATGGCAGCAAGAAAACCGGGACAACATCTGAAGGAGTAAAAGCAGGCACGAGTACTTTCGGTGCAAAGCTACCGGAAAAGAGTATATCAGATTCAGTTGGGGTGAAGCGGCGAGATTTACGCAATTTTCAGGCACTGTTGCCGAAATTGCAGGAGTTGAACGTGCCACCGGGTAAGATCCAGAATTTGATTGACAAATTGGATATCCGGTTAGTGTTCACAGCACATCCGACAGAAATGGTCCGCCACACGATCCGGGATAAGCAGCGCCGGATCGCGAAAATTTTACAACGCTTGGATGAGTTAGAAGAAGGGACGATCGATCGGTGTCCCCCGGGTAGTGCCCCTCGTTCCCTGGCTCTGCCTGGGAATGCAGGCTCAGCCTGGGAACGCGCTCCCGGGGAACAGCGAAGCCCAGATGGCCAGATAGCGGTAATGACATCGGGGAAGTCTTGGGAAGCAAAGGCGCTCGTGGCACAGCTGACAGAAGAAATTCGCCTGTGGTGGCGCACAGATGAGTTACATCAGTTCAAGCCGACAGTCCTAGATGAAGTAGACTATACCCTGCATTACTTCCAGGAAGTGCTATTTGACGTGATTCCCCAACTATATCAAAGGTTTAAGTTGGCATTAGCGGGGACTTTTCCTTACCTGGATCCCCCCAAGTATAACTTCTGCAAATTTGGATCCTGGGTGGGCTCAGACAGAGATGGCAACCCGTCGGTGACGCCAGAAGTAACCTGGCAAACAGCATGCTATCAGCGGGCACTCGTGCTGGACAAATATATTCAGTTCTTGCGGCAATTGATTAATATATTGAGTCTGTCCCAGCATTGGAGCGATGTGTTGCCAGAACTGTTGGAGTCTTTGGAACAAGACCATCAGCGCTTGCCAGAGGTATACGAGCAACTGGCGATTCGCTATCGGCGAGAACCCTATCGCTTAAAGCTGTCTTATATCCTCAAGCGGTTGGAAAATACCCAAAATCGCAATGGGCAGAAACAGGCTAGAATTAGCAGCTTGGGAAAATACACTATCGCGTCACAACCGCTGTCGGAAAAGTCAGCTAGGGAAGATATATATCGAACTGCACAAGAGTTTCTAGCGGAGTTGCAGCTGATTGCCCGATCGCTGGATGAGACAAAATTAAGTTGTCGCCAGCTAGAGAACCTGATCTGTCAGGTGGAAATATATGGGTTCAACTTAGCCCATCTGGATATTCGTCAGGAGAGTTCGCGCCACAGTGCGACTCTGAACGAGGTGGCAGAATACATGCAAGCTTTGCCCTGTCCCTACGAGGAACTCTCAGAACAGGAACGAGTGAATTGGTTGGTGAGGGAACTGCAAACCCTCCGACCATTAATCCCCGCCGAACTGCCTTTCTCAGAAAAAACTAGCGAAACGATAGAAACGGTGCGGATGGTGCGGCAGTTGCAAGAGGAGTTTGGCAAGGAAATCTGCCAAACCTACATCATCAGCATGAGCAATGATGTGAGTGACATCCTGGAGGTGTTACTATTAGCGAAGGAAGCAGGCTTGTATGACCCAGCCACAGGCATCAGCAGCATCCAAGTGGTGCCCCTATTTGAAACGGTGGAAGATTTAAAGAATGCACCAGGAATCATGAGAGCTCTGTTCGATCTGCCCTTCTATCTGGCGGCGATCGCAGGAGGCTATTCAGCATTAAAAGGGGAAAACTCCGTTGTGGTGCAAGAGGTGATGTTGGGCTATTCGGACAGTAATAAGGATTCCGGCTTCTTAAGCAGCAACTGGGAAATCCATAAGGCCCAGAAAGCGCTGCAAGATGTGGCAGACGAGTACGGGGTAGCCTTACGGATATTTCACGGGCGCGGCGGTTCTGTAGGTCGGGGGGGCGGGCCAGCCTACGAGGCAATTCTAGCTCAACCGGGTCGCAGCATCTCGGGGCGGATTAAAATCACGGAACAGGGGGAAGTGTTAGCCTCAAAATACTCCTTGCCCCAGTTGGCATTATACAACCTGGAAAATGTTTGCTCGGCGGTGGTGCAAGCTAGCTTGCTGGGGAGTGGGTTCGATGATATTGGACCCTGGAACGAAATTATGGAAGAATTGGCCACAAAGGCCCGATCGCATTACCGGGCCTTGATCTACGAAGAGCCAGATTTTATCGACTTCTTCTATCATATCACGCCAATTCAAGAAATCAGCCAACTGCAAATCTCATCTCGTCCCGCCCGTCGTAGTGGGGGCGCGAAGAAGGATTTATCGAGTCTGCGGGCGATCCCCTGGGTGTTTAGCTGGACTCAAGCCCGCTATCTGCTGCCCAGTTGGTATGGTGTGGGCACGGCTTTGCAAGACTTTTTGCAACAGTCTCCAGAGGGACATTTGAAGTTACTCAGCTGTTTCTATGATAAATGGCCATTTTTCAAAATGGCGATCTCTAAAGTGGAGATGACCTTGGCAAAGGTGGACATGCAAATTGCTGCATATTACCTGCGGGAATTATCCCCACCAGCAGATTTGCCTCGCTTTGAACGGTTGTTTGAACAAATATTAGGGGAATATTATCTCACCCGGGATTTGGTGTTGAAAATTACAGGTCACGAACGGCTGTTGGATGGAAACTCCGGACTCCAGCGATCGGTGCAGTTGCGGAATGGGACGATCGTACCCCTAGGATTATTGCAGGTTTCCCTGCTGAAGCGTCTGCGCCAGCACCAAAATACCGCCAGCTTGGGAGTGATTTCTCGTTACAGCAAAGCCGAGTTGCTGCGGGGGGCCTTGTTAACTATTAATGGCATCGCCGCAGGGATGCGGAATACCGGTTGACGCGATCTATTGCTGGGTTCATTGTTTATAGCTATAGTTATGAACAATGAACCATTAACCATTAACGATCGCCACGAAAAATGAAGGGAAAACTTAATCGGCATCTTTGTAGCTCTGAGAGGCTGTTTTAAGAGTAGAAAATAGCGTAAAAAAACTCACATGGTGTATAATGAGTGCGATTCGTTCAGTGTAAACCACCGGGTGCTCCTTGGTATCGCAGACGCAAGCATTGACTACGAACATCTGCCTGAAAATTCAGTTCAGATGGTCTATATTGCTATGATTAGACTTATGGTGCAGCGCTTGGCCTAATTTTATACCTTCATAAACTATTAAAACAGCCTCTTAGATGCGTTTACCCTGAGTATAATCCATAAGATCGGAGATATCACTATAATGAGATCGTTAATTGACTACTAAAATCTTTCCTCTCTTGACAAAATGCACCATTCTCTTAACGTATCCGATCTCTTCTTCATCCAGAGATTTATTTAAGATTGCGGCCATTACTTTATAATTCCGACTCAGTAATTCTGCCAGTTACTGCCGCAGAATATAAAATTTCAGATATGTATCAGAGGAAATTGAAACTGGAGATAGCATCTGGGAAATTCTCAACTCTACTATTCCAATATCTCCTCAACTTCCCGCTACTACCGTGACTGACCCGCATTATTTGCGATCCTTATGCTCTGGAAACGTGATGGCACAGCATCAGATATGGGGACCCCAAAATTGGAATTTGAGTGACTTAGATCGCAGAACCTGCTTCGATCGAGATTATCCTTCCTAGCCAACAACATCACTGGCCACATCATCCATATCGATGATTCTCTGATTGACAATCCTTGCTGGTCCGATCGCCTGTCTTATTGCCACTTGCAGTATCGGTAAATCCAGTTCCGTATAATCGCTATCCTGATTTACATATTTTCCGAATCTTACAGCAATGTCATCCACTACCGCAATCCTTCTTTTCCGCACAAAATACAGCAGTCTGTTAATCGAGCCGATCTCTTGATCGTCTAGGGCTTCATTCAAGGCCGCTGACATCAGTTTATAATAATCCGACAAATTCAGAACCCCTGTTTCGGCCACCGAGTAGAAAATTTCCGATACTGCATCTGATATCCCTTCAACTCGATCTGTAATTTTTGGTCTTGCCTTAACTCTACCCCCTCTAGTATCTGCTCTCATTCCTGGGACTACAGTGATTCTTACCCCGATTCTTTGTGATCTTTGTCAGCCTTAAATGCGATCGCACATCTGTTGTTGTGACTGCGATCGCTGCCCCCTCGGCCCCAGTAGGATAATAGCTCTCATGGCCAATTTTCATGGGGGCGATCGCCCGGGGTCGGACCGATCGGGTATTGGCAACCAACCATTCCCTCTATTCCGATGATAACTCAATCATCGGGGAACTGCCAGCACAAGATCTTTACGATGTGCTCGCGCTACTCGCCGTACCCCTTGTCGCACATCCTGGACAGACTTGCTCAGGCATTTGCTACAGATAGCATCTTCCGAAGAATCTATCCTATGTCTCCCGGGAGACACAGTCCGCCTACGAGCAAATATACGCCCTAGCAGGTCCGATCCAAACCTATCGCGCCACTGGAGATCCCCAGATCATGGACGACACGGAGAAGACCATCAAGCTATTTCAGGAGTTTTTCCTGGACAAAAGCGACTATGGCGGGTACTTCTCCCACCTGGAACCAGTGATGCTAGACCCCCTCAGCGAGTCCTTGGGTCGCAACAAAGGAACAAAGAATTGGAACTCGGTGGGGGACCATGCCCCAGCTTATCTGATTAACCTGTGGTTGGCCACTGGCAAGCAGGAATACGCTGATATGCTGGAATACACCTTTGACACGATCGAGGAGCGTTTTCCAGATTACGCCAACAGTCCCTTTGTCAATGAGAAGTTTTACCAGGACTGGAGTCCCGACCATACCTGGGGGTGGCAGCAAAACCGGGCCGTAGTCGGTCACAACCTGAAGATCGCCTGGAACTTGATGCGGATGCAGCATCTGAAACCCAAAGATCGGTATGTAAACCTGGCGAAAAAAATAGCAGACATCATGCCAGCTACAGGGGGCGACCAACAGCGCGGCGGATGGTACGATGTAGTGGAGCGGGTACTGGGGGAAGGCGAAAGCCATTACCGCCATGTCTGGCACGATCGCAAAGCCTGGTGGCAGCAAGAACAGGGCATCCTGGCCTACTACATCCTAGCAGGCTCCTTGAAAAACCCAGAATATCACCGTTTAGCTCGGGAATCAGCGGCCTTTTACAATGCCTGGTTCCTGGACACAGAAGATGGGGGGGTATACTTCAACGTTTTGGCTAACGGCATCCCCTTCCTCGCCGGTGGAAACGAACGGGGCAAGGGTTCTCACTCCATGAGTGGTTATCACTCCACGGAGTTGTGCTATCTAGCGGCAGTTTATACCAACCTGCTGATAACCAAACAGCCGATGACCTTTTACTTCAAACCGATACCGGGAGGCTTCCCCGACAATATCCTGCGGGTGTCGCCCGATATTCTGCCTCCAGGAAGCATCAAAATTGGCTCCTGTGAAATTGACGGCAAAGCCTACAGCGACTTCGACGCCGATGGCTTGACAGTCAAGTTGCCCGATAGCAAGGAAAGGGTTAAAGTCAAGGTGGAGATTGTGCCCGTTTAATCGTCCGTTTGTAGTAAACGCTAAAGCGTTTGCCCGTTTGTAATAAACGCTAAAGCGTTTGCCCGTTTGTAGTAAACGCTTTAGCGTTTGTCCGTTTGCAATAGCGGTCATGAATAACCCATGACCGCAAGAGTAATCATAAAAACTGGAATCATGGCAATAGAGATCGATATTAAGACAGTTGAAGAGATCGAGGTAGTAGAACTGAGTGGTGACGTGGATGCTAGCACGGCACCGGACGTGCAAAAGCAAGTTTTACCCCTAGCGAAACCCGGGAGTAAAATTCTGATGGATATGACCCAAGTGCCGTACATGTCCAGTGCCGGGTTGCGGATGTTGCTGTCTATGTACCGGCAGACCCAAGCAAAGGAAGGAAAATTGGTATTGGTGGGGCTGTCCGAAGAGTTGCAAGATACGATGTCCGTAACGGGATTTCTGGACTTTTTCACAACCTGCGAAAAACGAGAGGACGGAATAGCAGCACTCAAATGATAATGGCGAATGGCTAATGGCTAATGGCTAATGGCCCACACCTGCCCTAATGGAGACTTGAAAATTAGCAATTAGCAATTAACAATTAGCAGCAATAAAGACCAAAAAATATCACAAGATAATGGAAAGAATAGACATTCATCCGACACATAGTTACGGGGAGTACAAACTGCGCTGTGGGAAGCCATTTCCTTTTGGTGCGACAATAGTGCCGTCGGGCATTAACTTCTCGATTTTCTCAAGCCATGCTACATCCTGCACGTTAGTGCTGTTTAAGAAGGACGCCGAAGCCCCCATAGCAGAAATACCCTTTCCCGAGGAATTCCGGATCGGAAATGTGTACTGCATGGTGGTATTCGATCTAGATTACGAAAATATAGAATACGGCTATAGAATGGATGGGCCGAACAATTTTCATGAAGGTCACTGGTTTGATAAGAGCAAAATACTGATGGACCCCTACGCTAAGATTATCGGGGGTCGGGATGTTTGGGGAGTAACGCCAGACTGGAATGATATTTACCATCATCGGGCCAGAGTAGCCTTCGATGATTTTGACTGGGAGGACGATCGGCCTTTGGAAATCCCGTCAGAGGATAATATAATATATGAGATGCACGTCCGCAGCTTTACCCGCCACCCATCTTCAGGGGTCAAAGAGAATCATCAAGGCACATTTGCAGGACTGCGGAACAAAATCCCCTACCTGAAGGAGTTGGGGGTCAATGCTGTAGAACTGATGCCCATATATGAATTTGACGAGTTTGAAAATTCCCGCCCCAACCCGGAAACGGGGGAAACGCTTTACAACTACTGGGGATACAGTACGGTAGGTTTCTTTGCCCCCAAGGCAGGGTACGCGGCGACGGGAAAGCTAGGGATGCAGGTGGACGAACTAAAAACCCTAGTCAAAGCATTGCACAAAAATGGCATAGAAGTAATTCTGGATGTGGTGTTCAACCACACGGCGGAAGGCAATGAAAATGGTCCCTATATCTCTTTCCGGGGCATTGACAATAAAACATACTATATGCTGACGCCCGAAGGTTACTACTATAACTTCTCGGGCTGTGGCAATACCCTCAACTGCAATAACCCGATCGTCCGTAATATCGTACTAGATTGCCTGCGCTACTGGGCGAGTGAATATCACATTGATGGCTTTCGTTTTGACCTGGCATCGATTTTAGGACGGGATCCTTGGGGGGCACCTTTAGCGAACCCGCCCCTGTTAGAAACCCTAGCTTTCGATCCGATCTTAGCCAAATGCAAACTGATAGCTGAAGCATGGGATGCGGGCGGACTTTACCAGGTGGGTTCTTTTCCCGCCTTTGGACGCTGGGCGGAGTGGAATGGCAAGTATCGGGATGGCATCCGCAAGTTTCTGAAGGGAGATGGGACAGTAGGGAGTCTGGCCCAGTGCTTGCAAGGTTCGCCAGACCTCTATGCTTGGGAGGGACGGGGACCGGCAACATCGATAAACTTCATTACGGCCCACGACGGTTTTACCCTGATGGATATGGTTTCCTATAACGGCAAGCATAATGAAGCCAACGGCGAAAACAATAATGACGGCAGTAATGATAATGATAGTTGGAACTGCGGTTGGGAAGGCCCGACGGCAGATGGGGGCATCAATGCCTTGCGGCACCGGCAGGTAAAGAATGCGATCGCCATGTTGATGGTGAGTCAGGGGGTGCCGATGATGCTGATGGGAGATGAGATGGGGCGCACCAAGCATGGCAATAACAATACCTATTGCCACGATAACGAGCTGAACTGGCTGGACTGGACCCTATTGGAACGCAATACCGACATATTTAACTTTGTCAAGCACTGCATAGCCTTTCGCAAAGCCCACCCAGTGCTGAGAAATCGCTATCATTTTCAGAATCGGGACTACGTCGGCAGCGGCTATGCTGATATTACCTGGCATGGCACCCAGGCATGGAACGCCGACTGGTCGGACTCTAGCAGTACCCTGGCCTTTATGCTATGCGGAAAGCATGCTAAAGAAGGAACAGTACCAGATAATTACATCTATGTAGCGATAAACATGCACTGGGAAGCTCACTGGTTTGACATCCCAGGACTGGGAGACGGAATGCAGTGGCATGTCTTCGCTAACACCGGTGACCCCCAGGGGAGTTGGCAACCGGGTACGGAACCGGCGCTCTCAGAACAGCACGGCATCCTGCTGGGCGATCGATCTGTGGTCATCCTCGTGGGCTCGTAGGGCAGGCGTCTCGCCTGCCAGAGCGCTAAGCGCTCTTTGCGCTTACTACAAACATAAATAGCAGAAAATTATGGCTTTTGACGCAACTCTAGAAACAACAAGCAGCGGCATCGCGAAAATCACTTTATCAGGAGAACTGGATGGTTCGACAGCAGGAGCGTTCAAGGATAAGGTACAAGAAGCAGCAGCAGCAAATCCCAAACGCCTGGTTTTGCTAATGCAAGACCTAGAATTTATGGCCAGTGCCGGTCTGCGGGTGCTGATTTTCTCCAAGCAAAAGATGGGTCCATCTGTTGACATCTATATGGTGGGCGTTCAGGAGCTAGTATTGGATACCATTAAGAAGACTGGCTTCGATCAGAGCGTGTATATCCTCGATGAGTACGACGCGGATCAGATAGAAAACCTGTAGAAATATCGAGGGTGAAGCAGATTAAACCTTCACCCAGAGAAGGAGAGAATTATGGATTTAGGCTTGGCAGGAAAAAAGGTATTGGTCACGGGATCGACAGCGGGAATTGGCAATGCGACAGCTAGAGCTTTTCTTCGAGAAGGTGCGAAAGTATTTGTCAATGGTCGCTCCTCCGAAACAGTAGAGGCGACAGTCAAGGAACTCAGTCAACAGGGTGAAGTAGTCGGCATCGTTGCGGATGTGGGAACAGCTGTCGGAACGGATAAAATATATGAAGAAATCATTAAACAGGACTCATTAGATGTCCTAATTAATAATGTGGGCATTTTTGGAGCTAAGGAATTTGTGCAAATTACCGATGAAGAATGGCTGCATTACTTTAATGTCAACGTGATGAGTGCGGTGCGCCTGTCGCGTAGTTTTTTGCCGCCCATGGTAGAACGAAATAGCGGCAGAATTATGCTAATCGCGAGCGAGACGGGAGTGAAACCTTACCCAGACATGATCCATTACTCAATGACGAAAACGGCATTAATTGGTTTGGCACGGGGGATGGCAGAACTGACCAAAGGTACTAATGTCACGGTCAATAGTATCCTGCCTGGTCCCACTTGGACAGAGGGGGTGGAGAAATATTTTGGAGGAATCTCTCAATCTACAGGTCAGTCAATTTCTGAATTAACTGAGAGTTTCTTCAAAACAGGTCAACCAAGTTCGTTGATTCAGCGTTTTGCCAGGGTGGAAGAGGTAGCGGATACAATAGTGTTCTTGAGTTCGGCAAAGGCTTCAGCGATCAATGGTGCCGCCCAACGTGTAGAAGGAGGGATTATTCGATCGAGTTTTTGAAGGCCAGAAGCAGAATGAGAAATGGAGAATGAAAAATGGAGAAATGACAACTGACAACTAACTGACTGTGGGCACGGCCCACCCTAC
This sequence comes from Hormoscilla sp. GUM202, assembly GCA_005518205.2. Taxonomy (GTDB): domain Bacteria; phylum Cyanobacteriota; class Cyanobacteriia; order Cyanobacteriales; family Desertifilaceae; genus Hormoscilla. The sequence continues at coordinate 32,453 of RFFC02000043.1, read as the reverse complement.
TGACAACTGACTGACTGTGGGCACGGCCCACCCTACCAACTGACAACTGACTCCCAATTTCGCTGACCTACGTGCTATAATAGGATGAGATTACCAAGCAGGCGGGTGCCCCCCCCCAAAACAAGGGACTCCAAACTGGGGTAAGGGAACTGCATAGGACTGGGGAATATGGATAGTCAAAATCAATCCAATGATCGCTCCGAATTAGCAGCGCTGCGCGAAGAAGTGGCAAAACTAAAAAATGAAAGAACGGCTTTAGAGGCTCAAACGATGCTGCTGGAGAGTTTGGTGACGATGGCCAGCAAACCATCGTCAGAAGGGGTGCTAAAACAAGCATTGCAGGAAACTTTAGAAATATCGGCTAATATAACAGGTTCGGAGAAAGGCAGTTTGTTTATTCTGGATCCTGCCGGAAAGATCGCAGATGCGATTCTGACCCGCCCCGAGGTGGCCCGAGAAATGCGCGATCGCCTGATCGGCAAGGTATTGGACAAAGGGCTAGCAGGTTGGGTTTCGCGCCACCGCCAGATAGGATCGATCGCGGACACGGAGACCGACGATCGTTGGGTAACCCTGCCAGATCAGCCTTACCAGGTGCGATCGGCCTTAGGCATTCCCATTCTCAGAGGTGCGGAGTTGCTGGGAATTCTCACACTTTTGCACTCAGCTCCCAATCATTTTACCAATAAAAACGCCGCTCTGATGCAGGCAACTACCAACCAGATAGCTCTAGTGCTGGAAAATGCCCGGCTATATTCTCAACTAAACCAGTATGCAAAAGCCCTGGACGACGAACTAGAAAAAGGCAGGCAGATTCAAAAAGATTTTCTCCCCTATGAAATCCCACAACTACCCAACTGGGAGATTGTCACCTGTTTCCAGCCCGCCAAGCAGGTAGCAGGGGACTTCTACGATGTTTTCCAGCTTCCCGATGGTAATGTAGGACTGGTAATTGCGGACGTGTGCGACAAGGGGGTGGGTGCAGCCCTGTTTATGGCTCTATTCCGCAGCTTAATCCGCATCTTTTCCGAGCAAAGTAAACTGGGAGGATCCCCATCGGATATTCTTCGGGAATATCAGCCCAGTCAGGGCTGGATATGCGATCGGGAATCAATTAATTTAGCTCATATCAATGCCTTGAGCGCGATCGCCATGACGAACGACTACGTGGCCGAACGTCACTGGCAAATGAGCATGTTTGCCACAGTATTTTTTGCAGTGCTAGATTCAGCTACTGGCTTGCTGAGCTACATTAATGGCGGACACGAACCTGTTGCGATCGTCTCCGACAAGGGCGTGAAGTTAATGCTCAAATCTACTGGACCTGCTGTAGGCATGATGCCAAATATGAAGTTTGGCATTCAGCAGATTAAGCTAGAACCGGGAGACATATTAATTGGCTATACAGACGGGGTGACTGAAGCAAAATCCCCTGATGGGAAGTTATTTACTGACAAGCGACTGCGCCAGATCCTCGAACAGCCAGCGGCCTCAGCATCGGAATTGTTGAAGCGGGTCACAGACAGTTTGTTCGCTTACATGGATGACGCACCACAGTTTGATGACATTACCATGCTAGCGGTGCATCGCTACCTGTAGCTTGACAACAGAGGAAAAATGAATAGCAGGCAATACAGGAGATTAGATCTAGTTAAAAAAATCAAAGAAGAGGATGTGAGCTTGATGGAAAGCTTAAAAGTATCGGGAACTTTGGAATCTTTAAGCGCGATCGCTAAATACGTGATTGCCGCAGCGTCATTAGCAGGATTGGAGAAAAAAGCATCCTATAAACTACGGCTAGCAGTAGATGAAATCGCGACCAATATCATTACTCACGGATATGAGGACGCTGGACGAGAAGGAGAAGTAGAATTGCAGGCAAAGATAGACGATCGAACCTTGACGATCTGGATTGAAGATACAGGTGTAGCCTACGATCCGACCCAGAAGGAAGCGGTGGAAGAGGAAATGTTGAATAAGCCTTTAGAAGAGCGACCGATCGGGGGTTTGGGAGTGTATCTGGCGATGGAGGGAGTGGATAAGTTCCTCTACGAACGGGTGGGAGACCGCAATCGTAATATATTTGTTGTCAATCGACCTAGCAGTTAACTGCTAGAAGATAAAATAGACAGGAGAAAAAGTCATGTCTGTTCAAGCTAAAGGTGGTTTCAAACTGCCCACAGGCCGCTTATCAAGAAAGGTGGTGTTTTGGGTGTTTACCAGTGTGGTGGCGATCGAAGCAATTCTGCTGATTCCTTCAGTATGGCGAAGAGAACGAGAGTTCATATCGCAAATAGAGGAGGTGTCAGCAGGAAAGGTAGCTGTAATTAAGCAGGTAATCCAACCGCAAATGTATGATGAAAAATTCCTGGAAGAGGTAAAAAAACTCCAGGATCTGGAGCCGATTAATCTGAGCGGGAAGCTTCAACATAAAATTATCGGAGGGGCGCTTTACAAGTCGGATGGATCCCTAGTAGGTACTTTTGGTGAAAAACCAGAGCTATCATTTGATGATGTTAACAGTAAATCTGCGATTGATTTCCGGAACAAAAAGGGCGATCGCTATGAAGCGGTATGGATACCTCAGATGATGCCGAATAGTTTCACGTTAATTGTGCGTCACGATACAAGTTCAGTACAGCCAGAATTAAATGCCTTCATTTTACGGATTGCCGGTCTGGTGCTGATTATCTCGGTTGTGGTCACGGCGGGAACTTGGATCGCCTTAGACCCGATCGCGATTACTCCGATTCTCCGCCTGAGAAATGATTTGATTGGGGCGGGGGAAGCTATTAGTAAGGACGAAGAACCACCAGAGTTCTATTCAGCTAACGTCAAAAGAAAAGATGAATTGGGAGATGTGATTTCGGCCTTCAATCAAATGTTTCGTAAAATCACCGAGGCAATCAGCGATCGCAAGCAGGCGGAAGCGGCCCTACAAGAGAGCTTAAAAAAAGTTGAAGAATATTCGCAAAAGCTCGACGAAGAATTAGATAAAGGTCGGGAGATGCAGACCAACTTCCTGCCAGTACACGTGATTGAAAAACCGGTTCAAGTGATGCAAAAACCGGGTTGGGAAATGGCCGCCTTTTTCAAACCAGCACGTCAAGTAGCAGGGGACTTCTACGACACTTTTGAGCTAGATGACTATGTGGGCTTAGTAATTGCGGATGTCTGCGACAAAGGGGTAGGGGCGGCCCTGTTTATGGGTCTGTTCCGCAGCTTAATCAGGATCTTTTCTCAGCAAATCCGACTGAAAGGAAATGCATCAGGTATTCTGGAGGCTAATAGTCCTGCTGACGGCTGGATTGGAGAGTCGGAATTAATTAATGTAGCGCACGTGAATGCTCTACAAGCTGTGAAGGTGACCAATAACTACATCGCCGAAAATCACGGCGAATTGGGTATGTTTGCCACCCTCTTCTTTGGCGTGTTGGACCCGGCGACCGGTTTGCTGACCTACATTAATGGCGGACACGAGGATCTATTGATCGTCAACCCGGATGGAGGGGTGAAGCAGCAGCTTAAATCTACTGGACCAGCGGTGGGAATGTTGCCCGACCTGAAATTTAAGGTTCAGCAGACCCGCTTAGAACCGGGGGAGACCCTATTAGGTTACACCGACGGCGTTCCCGAGGCCCGGGCTGCTGGAGGCGAGTTCTTCACCACTAAAGGATTGCTGTCGATGTTAGAACAGCCTGTGGAGAATGTCACTACCTTACTAGAACAAATCTCAAAAGCCGTGCTAGAACATACTGGCGCAGCCGATCAGTTTGACGATATTACCCTACTAGCCGTGCGGCGGAACCCCATTAAAATTAAAAATTGACTGACAGGCCATCCCTCCTACGCTATAAAATGGGATAAAATATGTAGGAGGAAAAGGTCATGTCGGCCCAACAGAAAGGTAGGTGGCAGCTGAGTACGGGGCGCTTGTCCAAGAAGGTGGTGTTCTGGGTTTTCACCGGTGTAGTGGCGATCGAAGCAATTCTGCTAATTCCTTCAGTATGGCGAAGAGAACGAGAGTTTTTATCGCAGATATCGGAGGTGTCAGCTGGCAAAGTGGCTGTAATTAAGAAAATCACCGAAAAACAAATCTATGATGAAGAATTATTGGCAGAAGTCAAAAAACTTCAGGAACTAGAACCGATTAACCTGAGCGGGAAGCTTCAGCATATAATTGTAGGAGGTGTACTTTACAAATATGACGGCTCGCTTGTGGGTACTTTTGGGGAAAAACCAGAACTATCATTTGATGATGTCAAAGGCGCTAAGGTCCTAAATTTGAGAAGCCCAGATGGCGATCGCTATGACTCGGCCTGGACTCCAGATATGATGCAGAAGAGTTACACTTTAATTCTGCGTCAGGATACGAGTTCGGTCAAGCTAGAGTTAAAGGCTTTTATTTTCCGGATTGCGGGTCTAGTCGCGATCATATCAGTGTTTGTCACGGCGGGAACTTGGATAGCATTAAATCCTCTGGTAATTACTCCAATTATCCGTCTGAGAAATGACTTAATTGGGGCGGGTGAAGCCATCAGCAATGACAAAGAACATCCTAATTTTTATTCAGCTTCAGTGCAACGCCAAGATGAGTTGGGAGACGTTATCGCTGCCTTCAATCAAATGTTTCGTCAAATCACCGAGGCGATAAGCGATCGCAAGCGGGCGGAAGCGAATTTGGCTAGCACTAATAGAGAATTAGAAAAAAGTAACAGACTGATTCGGCAAGTGTTTGGGCGTTACTTGACCGATGAAGTAGTAGAAAATTTACTGTCAAGTCCGTCAGGATTGAAACTGGGGGGCGAAAAGCGGAAAATCACGATCCTGACCTCCGATCTGAGGGGGTTTACAGCCATATCAGAACGCTTGTCCCCCGAAGAAGTGGTAAAAATCCTCAATTTCTATTTTGAATACATGGCAGATGCGATTACCAAGTACCAAGGAACGATCGATGAGTTTCTGGGAGATGGGATATTAGTGCTATTTGGGGCACCGACTGCCCGAGAAGACGATGCTCAAAGGGCGATCGCCTGTGCCGTGGAGATGCAGTTGGCAATGGAACCTGTTAACGCCAAGATGAAAGCATGGGGGTTAGCGCCCCTAGAAATGGGGATTGGGATTAATACGGGGGAAGTGGTGGTAGGAAATATCGGTTCCGAGAAGCGCACCAAATATGGAATAGTTGGCAGTAATGTCAACTTGACATATCGGATTGAATCCTATACAACAGGAGGTCAGATATTAATTTCAGAACAGACATTAAAAGCAGCGGGAGAGAGCGTGAATGTTTCGGGGCAAAAGCAGGTACAACCGAAAGGATTTAACGAACCGATTAATATTTACGAACTTGAGGGGATAAGGGGGGAATACAACCTGTTTTTGTCTTCAAAAGCAGAGATATTCAAACCCCTGACGGCAGGAATCGAGATCCAATATAGGGTTTTGGATGGCAAGCATATTGACGAGCGCATATTGTCGGGGAGGATTGTTAAGCTTTCTGCTAAAGAAGCAGAGGTGTACTGCGATCCCGAAAATCTGCCCAGTGGGTTGAGCAATATTAAGCTGAATTTGCTCGCGCCCAACACTCCCACTGATGTGAGAGAAGATATCTATGCTAAAGTATTAGAAAGACCTGCGGCACCGGGCAGTTTTTACATCCGGTTCACAGCCAAACCACCAGTCGTAGCAGCTTGGCTTGAGGAACTAAGTAGTTAGACAAAAATAATTGCACATAGCCATGGGCGACATGCTCCGGATATGGAGACTAGCGCGAGAGAGTGTGTGAAATTAATTTTGTCCATGTACTTATATAGGGCGAACTCTTGAGAATTGAGAATTGAGAACGAACAACCTCCGCACAGGCGAGACACCCGTCGGACGCGAATGACCACTGACAACTGACAAGAAATGCTAGAAAAACTATCGATCGGGCTGTACCAACTGCAACAACTAGGAGAAAACCTAGTTTCCCAGCAACTGACACACCTCAGCTGGCTGAGTATCGGCGTCATATTCGCCGCCGGGTTGCTCACGAGTCTCACACCCTGTATGCTATCTATGCTGCCGATCGCGATCGGCTACATCGGCGGCTACGAAGCCAAAAGTCGTATCCAAGCTGCGCAAGCGTCTACCTGGTTTGCCCTAGGATTAGCCACAACTCTGGCTAGCTTGGGCATGATAGCAGCAGTCCTGGGTAAAGTCTACGGACAAATCGGCATTGGCTTACCGATCGTCGTTAGCCCGATCGCGATCGTCATGGGGTTGCATCTGCTAGAAGCCTTACCCCTGCAACTACCGTCCTTTGGGGGCACCGAATGGATTTCCAAAGACTTGCCCTCAGGGGTCCGATCCTATCTCCTGGGTTTAACCTTTGGCCTAGTAGCCTCTCCTTGCAGTACCCCCGTATTAGCCACCTTGTTAGCTTGGATCTCCACCACCAAAAACCCGATACTGGGGACGGTATTGCTGCTATCCTACGCCGCTGGCTACGTCGGGCCCTTAGTTTTAGCGGGAACCTTCACCGCCTCGATTAAAAAGCTGTTAGAATTGCGGCGCTGGTCCGGTTGGATTACACCCGCTAGCGGGGTATTATTGGTAGGATTTGGCGTTTTCTCCCTCCTCTTCCGCTTAATTCCAGCAACTTAAAAATGGGTAATTATCATGGAAAAACAAGCGGTAAGGTGGGCATTGCCCACCTTACCGCTCGATGAACAATTCTCAATGAACAATTAGCAAATGACTTCAGAAAACTTGCCCAGAGATGAAAGATGGTGGGAAATACCCCAGAAGTGGTTGCAGCAAGAGTTATTGCCAGTCCTGGCTGACTTGCGACTGGCGATCGTCCTGTTGCTGGCGATCGCCATATTCAGCATTTCGGGGACGGTGATAGAACAGGGGGAAAGCATAGGATTTTACCAGCAAAACTATCCAGAAAATCCGGCCCTATTTGGCTTCCTAACTTGGAAAGTAATCCTCTTGCTGGGACTAGACCATGTCTATCGGACCTGGTGGTTTTTATCCCTTCTCATTCTGTTTGGCAGCAGTCTGACGGCCTGCACCTTCACCCGCCAATTTCCCGCATTAAAAGTAGCGCGACGGTGGAAATATTACAACAAACCCAGCCAGTTTGAAAAATTAGCCCTGAGTAGGTCATTAGATCCAGTACGCCTTGATGACCTAGAAGCATTATTGCAACAGCAGCGTTATCGGATCTTCCGAGAAGGAGATTCCCTCTATGCCCGCAAAGGCATCGTCGGCAAGATCGGTCCCATTATCGTCCATGCTAGTATGCTGATAATTCTAGCAGGGGCGATCGTCGGCCAGATGACAGGCTTTGTGGCCCAGGAAATGATACCCAGTGGCGAAACCTTTGAGATCGATCGTATTGTCGATGCCGGTCCTTTGGCCCCATCGCAAATTCCCCAAGATTGGTCAGTGCGGGTAAATCGCTTCTGGATTGACTATACTACCGAAGGGGCGATCGACCAATTTTACTCGGACCTGTCAGTCTTGGACTCCCAGGGAGAGGAAGTCGAACACAGGACAATTCACGTTAACAAGCCCCTGCGTTATCGGGGAGTTACACTGTATCAAGCAGATTGGGGAATTGCAGCTGTCAAAATCCAGGTCAACAACAGCCCCATCTTGCAACTACCGATGGCCCGGCTGGATACTTCAGGCGTTGGTCGTCTCTGGGGTACTTGGATTCCCACTAAACCAGAGTTAACTGCTGGCGTCGTCCTGTTGACGGCAGACTTACAAGGAACCCTCTTAGTTTATGACGACGCCGGTCAACTGCTAAATACGGTCCGCAATGGCATGTCCCTAGAAGTCAACGGCGTTACCCTGAAAATTATCGATGTGATTGGCAGCACTGGCTTGCAAATTAAAGCAGATCCGGGCATCCCGATCGTTTATACTGGCTTTGGTCTGCTGATGCTGGGGGTACTGATGAGCTATGTCTCTCACTCCCAGGTTTGGGCCCTGCAACAGGGCGATCGCTTTTACGTCGGTGGCAGAACCAACCGCGCCCAAGTCGCCTTCGAGGGCGAACTGATGTCCATTTTGGACCAGCTGCCGACAACAGGCTCCAGACAGTGCTAGTCCTCAGTAGATTTACTGTGATGGACCTCAATCACCGTATGGACATTGCCCCGGGGGTTAAAATCGGCCTTGACGGTGGCTTCTAGGGGGTCGCAGGCCGCGACGAAGTCATCCAGGATCAGATTGACTGCCTCTTCGTGGGAGATGTGGCGATCGCGAAAGCCGTTAATATAGAGCTTCAGGGCCTTCAGCTCCACCACCAGCTCGTCCGGCACATAGGTGAGATAAATCGTAGCAAAGTCAGGATAGCCAGAAAACGGACATTTACAAGTAAACTCTGGCAAGGTAATGTGGATATCATAGCGGCGTCCGATGCGAGGATTGTCGAAGGTAATCAACTTGACTGCGGCTATCTGGCGCTCGCCATACTTCATCTCCAGGGTGCGATCGCCCTGGAGATCTGAATCTATCGGTCTGGTCGGGCTATTCATGGCACTGTTGCGATGGGATAATAGATGCTTTAATTCAATATTGCGATCCATGGGTCGTCTACTGCAAAAATTGTGCTAGAAAAATTCTCGAGTTCCCATAAACAATCCCTTACTATGTAAGCAGCATATGTCCAATCTGACCGCACATAGTCAAATAACGCCAAACCTATCGGCTGGCTACGCTCCTTCGGTGCCGATTTCAGTCTACCGAGAGTTAGCCACAGAAATGCAAGCTAGCCAGACAACGGTGGAGTTACTCAAAGCCGAAAATCAGCAGTTAATCAGACAAAATCAGCAGTTGCGACAGGAAATACAAAAGCTTGTCGAATCAGCTATCTACCTGCAACAGGTAGCTAACTCCTTTAAACCAGTTACTAGCCGGCCAATAGCACTCAAAAGGGAACCGGTGCCACCACCGGTTACCTCTGATTTTTCCGGAACGCTAGCGTCCGCACCAAAGGACAAAATTCTGTTGGCCGAACAGGAAGAGGGTCGGTATCGTCGCCCGGAACCGCCTTCTCGGGCGGTGAGTGGCATATGGTTAGCTGTCGCGATCTTTTTAATTGCCATCTTTGCCTTTGGTGCAAGCTTTTTGATTGTCCGCCCCCTCTTAGAACGGCGCTAAAGAATTGGAATTTTTGGTAACGGATTGCGCTGCGCGCACACGCTTCGCTACGCGAACGAGAATAAATGTCAGTGAGCAGCGACTAAGTGCCCCGAAACTTACATATCTCTCATATTCGAGGGAGTTGTAGTTAAAGTCTTCTATAATTTACGCATTTTCGCGCTGGCAGGGCTTTGGGTCGGGTATAGTGTAAAATAGAAAGTTAATTCAACTAATGATATCAAGCCAAAAAAGGAGCGATAACTGTTCACAAATTAATGACATGAATACTAGAGCGCAGCCGCACAGGCAGCTAACATTCTGGGAGTATATCCACAATCCAAACGAAGATGGGAGTAAAAAGGCAATATCTCGGAGTACTGGACGGGCAGGCAACAGCAGTTCATTAAAAAGAAGATCTCAAATAAACCAGGAATCGAATTGCCAACTACAACTGTTTGTTACGCGCGGATCTAAAATTATCCCCAAGGTGACGATATTAAGTGACAATTTGCGCCGTTGTGCCGACAATATTCAGAAAAAAGATTTATTTGAAAAATTGTCGTCCGGCTTAACTTTAGATGGCGATAAAAATGAGCCATTTGGGGACGAGTTGTCCGATAGGATATCCAGCGGGTTGTCGTTGCCTACCACTCCAGACTCTGCTGATTGTAATTTGAACAGGTTGAGTAGTTATGCCAAGACAATGCAGTCTAACTCGTGGTTCTCAACTCGCAGCAACTGGGCCCAGAACGAGAGCTTATACAAGATATGCTGTCCATCATCGACTGCTTCAGTTATAGGCTGTACGGTAAAAAAAAATACAGAAAAGAAGAAATCCAGGAGTTACGGCAAGAATCGGTTTAAACGTAGCCAGAACATTCCGCCGAACAGCGTTCTAAAAATACCGCTATTTCCCGAGCCGGGTTTACATGCTATTTGGAAAAAATGGCTGGCAGCGTATCGCTGGGTTTACAATCAATGTGTAGAGTTTTACAACAACAATCGCTCTTTATCCGACGGTCAGTCTTTAGACCAGTACATACAGCAGTTACAAAATCTACCAGCTAATGAATGGACAAAATGCTTAGGTAACACCCGGCATGAAGCTGTTTGTGAGGCTGAAAATGCTAGTCGTCAATCTCGCAAAGCCAATGGTGGCAAGTGTTCCCTGCGATTTAGGTCTTGTAGAAATAAGTCTCAAGCTATTCAGTTCAAAAATAGCGCATACAGAAATGGAACGTGGTTCCCCTCAAAAATTGGTAATTTCCAATTTGTGGTTGCTAAAGGCTATGAACTACCTATGAACTCTGTATACGGGACTGAACTACTTTATCAGCGGGGACAGTGGTTTGCCTGCTTTCCCCAATACATTCGGGAGGTAACGACAGACTCCGATCGGGTAATAGCGCTTGACCCTGGAAACCGCACTTTTATAACTGGCTACGATGGCGAGAATATCTTAGAGATTGGTAAGGGAGATATCGATGTGCGACAAGGGGTACGGCGAGTAGCGCGCCCCTCGCACATCGAAGGGCGGCTGACGAGGCTGTGCCTGCACCTAGACAAACTCATCGGCAGGAAAGTCAAAGCTAGTCGAAAAGTAAACAAACGACTGCGGTACAAATTGAACAAGGCAATCGATCTGCTCAGATTCAAGATTCGCTCACTGGTGGATGACCTGCATCGGAAGGCAGCTAGTCTACTTGTCAATAGCTATCTGCTGATATTTCTACCTACTTACCAGACTTCGCAAATGGTTGTCAAAGCCAACCGTAAGATGTTTCGGTTGTCCGTTAGAAATATGCTCACTTGGGCTATGGGGCGGTTCGCTTCTCATTTGGAGCAGGCTGCAAAGCGGAAAGGAGTGTTAGTAGTACGCTGTAACGAGGCTTACACTAGCAAAACTTGCCCCAAATGTGGTCACGTCCACAAGAAACTTGGCGGCTCCAAAGTTCACTTTTGCCCGACTTGCGGTCATAAAGCAAGCTCCTACAAGCTGACTCCGCTGCGAGGATTGGGTTGGCGCTTTCAACATAATGTTGAGAGCTTTGCAGGCTGTAGCCTTCGATGTTAGGGTTGGTGTCATTATCATTTCTGATGCCGATGTTGTAGCGGCTCAAGGCTAATATTAGCTTTGTGAGGCTTAAATGCAGCACTAGCGATGGTAATAACACCATGCTAAAAAAAGTTACAGGACAAGTTGAGTTGAGGAGTTAAAAAAATGAAAAGGATAGAAGCGATCATTCGGCCCTTTAAGCTAGACGAAATCAAAATCGCGTTAGTTAATGCCGGAATTGTGGGGATGACCGTTTCTGAAGTCCGCGGATTTGGGCGTCAGAAGGGTCAAACCGAACGCTATCGCGGTTCGGAGTACACCGTTGAGTTTCTGCAAAAACTCAAGGTGGAGATTGTAGTCAACGACGACCAAGTTGATACGGTGATAGATAAAATTATCTCCGCTGCCCGCACGGGGGAGATTGGCGACGGCAAGATATTCGTTAGTCCCGTTGAGCAGGTTGTCCGGATTCGGACTGGGGAAAAAAATCTCGAAGCAATCTAAGGATTCCAGATGGGACCCTGACTTAGGCATCTCAAAGCGGCAGCTTTGACCGCAGCGCCGACAAAGCTTTCCCGCGATGAGAGTAGCGCTGCTTCTGTGAAGTGGTCATTTCGGCAAAGGTGAGCTGCTGCTCTTTCAGGTAAAAAATTGGGTCGTAGCCGAAACCGCTAGTCCCACGCCCAAGGTGGAGAATTTCTCCATCACAGACGCCCTCAGATTGCAGGGCAATTTTACCGTCCGGACGGGCGATCGCGATCGCGCAGACAAACTGGGCTCGACGATTGGCAGCATCTGACAATTCCTTTAGCAACCTGCTAATCCGCTCGTCATCGGTGCTACCATAACGGGCAGAATAAATGCCAGGAGCTCCATTCAGGGCTTCTACTGCTAAACCCGAGTCATCGGCGATCGCCCATTGGCCAGTCACCTTTGCCACCTCCGAGGCTTTCAGGCAAGCATTGGCCATAAAGGTATCGCCCGTCTCTTCTATTTCCAAATCCTTTGGTTTGAGCTGCAATTTGTAGCCTAAATCAGCTAAATATGCCTGCATTTCTTTGACTTTACCCGGATTACTGGTAGCTACTACTAATACTGTCATTTGAGATTTTGTGAATGGTTAATTGTGATGGGAGATTTTATAAAAACAATATCTGTCAAAAAACATCGGATCTTTCATAAACCTAAAGCCTCGCTCCACTGACTGCGGAATGTGGGTTAAAAGATTTGCTTCCAGTTGAGCGATTCTACGTCAATCATAACAACCGTACAACTGGATACAAGCTATCGTGGGAGCAGATCGCCTTCCCGTCTTTCTCCTCTCGTTTCTTGAGTTCTGCGAGTTGCTGCTTGAGTTCCTCTACGGCGGGAGAATACTGCCAATATTTTCGTCGTTGCAGAGATATTTTTGCTGCTGCTGTTTCCAGCTTGCCATCGTGGTATTCTAGTCGCGAGACAATGTTATACTTCAACTCATTCATTTCCCTATTCAGCATTGTCAGCATTTGCTTGATTTCCACATAACGATCGATTTCTTGCTGAGGCGTTAGCCCCAGGTTAATTGTTGGCAGTCGGTTGGGGTGATGTTCGTCGTTTAATGGGGGGTTGTAGTAGGCGATCAACTCTTGCTCTACCTGCTGGCGTTCCCAGACATCTTCGCACTCTTTCCACTTTATATGAGTCACGCCATTATCCTGAAACTGCAACAGGCGATCGCGATACTGAAATCGCTCCTGAATGTCAGCAGCTTGTTCTACATACCATACTCGTTCTGCTCCATCAATTGCTAGGTAGATGCCCCCTGCATTGGGCAGCGATCGCCACTCCATTAGCAAAACTTTTGTGAGTCTGTCAATCTCTGGTTTGGCACTCATAACTATACTGTTTTTATCCGATCGAATTTGCCCACCGTTTTGCCCATTCTAAAGTTTGCTGTACCTGTGGGAGGGTAGCTGCTTCACAGTATAACCGCAGCAAGGGTTCGGTGCCACTGAAGCGCACTAGCAACCAGCTGCCATCGGCTAAGCGAAATTTGTAGCCATCCACTCCGTTACAATCTACCACAGATTTACCTGCAATTTCCGTTAAGGGGTTTGCTTGCAGTTGGGCGAAGATGCGCGATCGCACTTCCATACTGGCCAGAGGCAAGTCAATCCGATCGTAGGCGGAAGTATAACCCGTTTTCTGTTGCAACTGGCGATAAATATCGCTCAAATCTTGACCAGATTGAAGAACTGCTTCAATCACATAAAGCGCCGACAACAGGGCGTCTCGTTCGGGAATATGAGTGCTATAACCTATGCCCCCGGACTCTTCGCCGCCAATTAAGACTTGGGTTGATAACATGCGATCGGCGATGTATTTGAAACCAATTGCTGTCTCATGTACTGGCAGATCGTAGAGACTCGCTACCCGGGGAATCAAGTCAGAACCGCTGATAGTTTTGATTACTTCCCCGGTAAATCCCCTTCTTGCTGCTAGGTGTCCGATGAGGATGGGGATTAAAAACTGGGAACTGAGAAAGTTTCCTTGCCCATCTACAGCAGCGATGCGATCGCAATCTCCATCAAATACTAATCCTACTACTAAATCTCTCTCACGCTCGTGATTTTGTATCAAGCTAAACAACCCAGACAGGTAACGGGGTAGAGGTTCCGGCGCACCGCCACCGAACAGCGGATCCCGATCGCTATTTATTTCCCGAATTGGCGCCCCGATTATCTGGCTTAGCCCACCGGTAGCTGCACCATGCATCACATCTGCAAACACCGTCAGTTTCCCCTCCGTAATGGCAGATTTGAGCAATCCAATGTCTACTTTTGACTTCAGCACTTCGCAGTAACTGGACCAGGGATTGAACTTGGCGATCGTTCCAGCTTGGGCGGCTACTGGTGGTTCTTCGTGCAACCGGGCTTCAATCTGTTGAGTTACTTCTGGAGGAACCGATCCGCCAAAAGCACCCTTGACTTTTAAGCCCAAATACGTTCCCGGATTGTGAGAAGCCGTGATGACGATCGCCCCCAAGGCATTAATTTCCTTAGCGGCCCAGCTAAAAGCCGGCGTAGGGGCATAGGTTTGAGTCAGTAATACATCAAACCCCGCCGCTGCAATTGCCTCTGCTGCCGTGCGGGCAAAGTCTTCGGCCATGAAGCGCCGGTCGTGACCAACAATCACGGTATTGTTAGCGACGGTGTCACCATAAACTTGGGCTAGCACTTGAGCGGCTATGGGCACGACTAATGCTACCCGATCGAATGTAAAATCTGCGGCAATTAGGCCTCGCCAGCCATCGGTGCCGAATTCGATTGGATTTTGTGAGTGGACTGCCATAAAATCTCTGCCTTGCATCACGCCCCTTTTAGTTTACCGCCAATCGAGTCAGATAGGCTCTGCCTGGAGGGTTAACAGCAGTTAAAGATTGCATATCTAGGGCAGATCGGTTACATTGTTCCTAGTAAGCACTAAAGTGCTTCCGGGCCCGGTTCGTAGTAAACGCTTTAGCGTTTGCGGTTCGTAGTAGACGCTTTAGCGTTTGCGGTTCGTAGTAAACGCTTTAGCGTTTGCGGTTCGTAGTAAACGCTTTAGCGTTTGCCCTTTGCCCTTTGGCTAGCGGATGACACTATGGCAGCACAACGAATCTTCGGGCACTATGGACGAGAACCTATGCCTCGAACGGGATCGACTTGCGCTTTTTTCGGGTGAGAGTTTAGAAACCAGGCTTCTTTGAATAGCTCGGGGGGTGTGGTCAAAACCCGTTGATCGTTTATGGGCCCTCCCAGCTGTCGGTTACCCCTGTAGGGGCGAAGCATTCTTCCGCGAATTATGACATAAATTGACATATGTAATCTCCTCAGGCTTCGCCCTGCACCCCGCGAGGATCTCCCCGTACCAACTGTTTTTGACCACACCCTAGAGCGTCGGTCCAGTAGAGGGGATTGACAAAAAAAAAGAAATGTGTATATGCCCGATCGCCCGTTCAGTAGAACAGATTTTGGATAAAATCATGATGTCCAGAGGGAGTGAAGGCCAGATATTTTTACGAGAATATACTTATTTTTCGGACATACACAGTAGTTGAAATTTGTCAAGTATTATTAATGGACCGACGCTCTAGCTCGGGTGGGGATGCGGAAATCCGAGAATCAACCCGGCCAGGAGTCTTCTCGCGACCGGGAGGAGGACGCAGGGGAGTCGGAGAGGCCGTTTTAAGAGTACTTTTTGGTACCTCAAGGCGACCTGGAGCACCTATGCAGAGTTGCTGAAAGCCTAATTATTGCGTTGAATATAAGTATGGTCAAAGCAGCAACTCTGACTTTTAAAACAACCTGTGAGAACAAAGCGCAGTTCCTGACCGTTCGGGGTATAAATATGTGGACATACTTATTTACACATTGCTTTCTTGCAGGAACTGGCTTTCAGCGTTATTTATGTGTAATTAATTTTGTGCTATTACTTAGCACCACAGTGATGTTATTCCGCAGCACCTCACGCGGTCACCCCCGTACCTGGGGGAGGGGAATTGAACCCCCATGATAACCAGAGTTTCTAGTTTCCTAGACTAGAACGAATCGCACACCATAATTGTTGTTATAAGCCTTGAAGAAATCAATATCGCCCATAATCAGAGACAATGCAATCCCAGTTCCTACCAGAGAATGCCACTCAGCCAGCAGTTGCTAAACTTACCCAGACAAGGAGACCAAATGCCTGACCCCTTAATGTACCAACAGGATGCCTTTGTGGTTTTAGAGCCTGACCTTCCCGAACAATACCTCACCGCCGATGAGCTGCTAGAAAAGTTAAAATTAATTATAGCACATCGGCAGCAATATTTGCCCATATCGCTACAAAAATTTACATCTATCGCATCCCAAGCCCAGTATTTACTGGAAACTTACTGCGAATTAGACCTGGGTCCTGGAGAGTTTTTACAGTGGTATGCTGTGCGCCTGGAAAAGTGAGTTGTCAGTGGTCAGTTGTCAATGCCAGAATTTTGAATTGTTATTTGACTACATCAGCTCTGGCGTAGCGGGGAGACTTGCGGCCGGTAATCATGCTATTGCTGCTCCTACTTTAATAGCTCTTTGTGTGCGACGGGCATCTCCCAAATTACAGGTTGACCATTGGTCGGCGGCCCATTTCTTAACCAGGGCAAGCGCAAGAAAAATTGTGCATGTGGTATGGATCCACGAAAATTGCGACTGTGCCATATTCGCACTCCTTGAAGGCAATCGTTGTACATTTTTGGGATGATAGCAGCCAATTGTTGAAAATTGCTGATTGCTAATTGCTAATTGCCAAGAGTAAATACATCTATTCATGACTAAAAATGACTATCTGGATTAACCTTTGAGTATTAGCAATTAGCAATCCTTATCATCCCGGAGTTGTGCAACGCCGGCAATCATTCTCATGATAGTTGATAATAGATGCCCCAAGCATGATTCTTGCGCTTACCCTGATTTCTTAACGTCTGTTAACTCCTGCAGGTCTAAGTTACTGTGTATTTTTGGCTACATTATATTTGCATATGGTACGGAAGGTACAAAAGTGATATAGCGCTTTACAAATCGCCTATCATGCTTTCGTGCCCTGTGAGGGGGGTGAGAGCCCACATACCTGGGTAAAAACCACTATATTTCTAGCTTAACAGAAAATGTGGGAATGACAAGGGTTAAATAGGTTTGCTTGTTCTGACCATGAGCGTCTTTCCTAGTGGTGTCACTGGCTTTAGGCTGCCAGCTCTCCTACATTTAAGTCCTTGCTCTGCACCTCGGTGATATCGCTCCGAAGCACTAAGGACCGGTGTTACCCCCACGCCTGAGGAGAGGGAATCGAACCCCCATGGATACCAAAGTTATCTGGCTAATGGAACCGGACCCGACTTTCCCCTTTTATGGGTTACGCCGGAACGAATCGCACTACAGAGATTTGCCTGTTCTAACCATGAGCCTCTTTCCTAGCAGCGAAGCGTGTCGGTCTCCGGGCTGAGACCTTATCCTACATTTAAGTCCTCGGGAAGCACCACAGCGATGTAATTCCGCAGCACCTCCGACCGGTGTTACCCCCACACCTGGGGAGAGGGAATTGGGCTCTACATCCCTAATCTGCGGGGGCGGTGATTTTAGACTCTGCTTGCCCTTGCCGATATTCTTCCTAAACTGAATCCAAGTAAAATCATTCGTAATCGCAACCATTAGTCTGTTTTTGTCTGGGTTTTGAAAAGCCACCGCGTGCATTTTTTCCGGACCGCCGGTCACACGCACTGGGCCAGTATCTCTATACTCAGAATATACCTGGCGGAAAGCCGCGATCGCCTTGCCAGTCTTCCCGGGCTGGCTCCAAGTCCAGCGGGGGTCATTTTCTATCACTATACCACCTTTTGCTTGAAACCGATCGACTTCTCGACGTTGAGCGGTAGTTAATTCATCTGGGTTGGGTAGAAACAACAGCTTGTAGCCATCTAACTGTCCTTTTTGCAGCTGGTAGTCATCCACTACGCCCACCGGCACCCGATCTCGGACCAAGACCTGAAAAGCTCCCGTCAATGGCCAGAGTACCTGCCGCCAGGCAGCTACCAGATCTACTCCACGGCGATCGCGCGATCGTTCGCTATAGTGAACTGCCGCCCAGCGGACAGGGCGACTCTGACTCAGATAGGGGGAGACGGCCCAGGGCAAAAGCTGATTTGAGCGCTTCTCTGGGCGTGCCTTGGTCAGAGCTTTTCTGACTGAGTAAATTCACTTCCGATACACCCATATTGGCGATCGCCCCATAGGTTAAGTACATGGACAAAATTAATTTCACACACTCTCTCGCGCTAGTCTCCATATCCGGAGCATGTCGCCCATGGCTATGTGCAATTATTTTTGTCTAACTACTTACTAAGGCCGAGGCAAAGGCCAGGGCCTGTTCCTGATTTGGCATTCCCCCTCCATAAATCCGGGGAGGTCTGCCATCTGCTGCATCTCGCAACAGCGTCCACCCCAAGGCCATGCGTATATCATCTGCCGGCTGTGCTAAGGATGAATTTTGCTCAAATACCCTCATATTCAACCGCTTCGCGGTTGCCAGAAAGAACTCATTCTTCGACGAGTCTGCCAAACGCACCAAATTAGTTGTCATCCGAGGATTAATCAAAGCCGGTACTGTCGTGGTACTCACCTCAAATACCACTTCCGGATACTGCCGGTGGACGCTATCGCGCCAGTAAGCGAAAGTTTCCTCCACCTGAGAGGCTGTAAACTGCAAATACCGTCGGTAATCGGGATCGCGATCGTCTATAACTGTGGGTGCTTCTCGACCTGTTTCTTGGCGAAAAGCCTCTTGCAAAGGCGTACCCCAGCACCCATCATAGGGCATATGCACCTCATCAAAAAAGAAACCATCCACCCCCATTTCCGCCAGTTCCAACAGTCGCTGCAGGACAATTTCCCGATAGGGTGAGGTAATATCCAAGTAGTCTCCCCGCCGACGGTGAGCAACCACCTTCCCATCAGGTTGTTTGCAGACCCATTCTGGATGTAGGATCGCGATCGTTTTATCCGTGGAGTGAAAGTAATAGGCGAGCATCCTCATTCCTTTGGCACGTCCCTCTTCGATCATCTGTTTAATATGATTGGGTTGATTTATCAACAAGGGCCGCCCATTCACCACCGGGACTTTACTCGGCCACCAGGGGTCTTCCTGGCCAGTTTTCACATGACGAGAAAAAACCACTGCCCCTAGCTGGGCAAACCCTGTGGCCCCATTGGCAAACTCTGGCGTACCCAACCATTTTTTCACAGACAAGCGTGTATGTCCCTGCACGCGATTCTCTTCAAACCAAGCTGGTAATTGATAAGCTTGCTCCCCGTGCTGCCGATCGTCCCGAGTCAAGTTCATTTTCTGTTGTGATTCTAGGGACTCCACCCTTTCTATAGCTATGGGTTCACAGGCCACTATCACCAGACTACCTGCAATAACAATGATTCGTCCTATGGAACCGTGCCAGCGCCAAAATCTTTTTAACATCTTCTTCATATTAGTTTACCCAAAAACGTCGAGTCAATTCCTAACTTTTTGCGCACCCAGATTACTCTTAATATATTCACTATTATGGTACTGCTTGCCGTAGCAATTGCCGCCCCTTCAATCCTCCAGTTTGGAATCAATATAGCATTGCCAATTACATTCAAGAGGGCACTCGTAGCCATAATCATAGCTGAATAATGTTCGTACCCAGTCATAGTCAGCAACAAACCATTTGAACCTGTAGCCCCATGGATAACCTGTCCCATACTCAAAATTACCAGCGCCGTTCTGCCTTGGATAAAGTCCGAACCAAAAAGTGATAAAACTGATTCGCCAAATATAATTAGTATTGTAGCACAGGTAAGAGAGATCAGCGTTATCAGCCGGGTTATTTTAGTAACTACCCGTTGAATTTGCTCGCTCTTCCCCTCGACATACAGACTGGCAATATTAGGAGCCATGACACTATTAACCGCGCCCAACATAAAAGTAATCGGTTGCGTACACCTGTTAACTACTACGTAAACTCCCACGGCGGCAGCACCCTTGAGAGCGCCCAGCATCAAGATATCAGTGCGATTATTAATAATCTGCATCCCTCCCATGAACATCATGGGTAAGGCAGATCGTACCCAACTTTTCACTCGATACTCGGGAGTTGCCTGCCCTACCTCGTCCGGCCAAGCCCTGTTTAGCAATAGAGACCCTACGCCCACGGTAATAGCAGTGACAACCACATATATAGCTACCATCCCCGCAAAGTAAATGGTTTCAGCCTTTTCTTTCGGTGCAAAATGTATTGTGGTATACAGTTTACACTATAAACCCAGGAGAGCCCGAGCGCTGAACTCAGGTACTACTGTCGGAGATTGCTAGCCGGACTGAGTTATGTGAGATTGAGAACCACGAGTTGGACTGCATTCTATAAGCAATGCCACTTAACCAGTTCGTAGCCCTTACGCAGTCTAAAATTAAGCTGGACTCCAATTTCTGAAATGAATTCCGCCTCTGGATAGTGGAGGCGCAGATATTCAAGTTGTCAGCTCTTGCATCGTCACGTTGGGAATAACTTGAGACCCTTGCATAACAAACAGTTGAAAGCTCCCGGGGGACATCGTAGCTGCCCACCTGGCGTTCGGTACGATGTGATTTTACCTTCTCGTTCCCACCTTCTGAGGGACTCTGGATGTACTCCCAAAAGGTTAGCTGCTTGGGCTGGGGTATAATACTCATGTTTCATTTATTTGCGAGCAGTCAATGCTCGTTTCTTGTTCGATTGCATTAGTTTCATTAGCTTGATTTTCTAACTATAGCTACAACCAAATTAGGCTGTGTTTAGCAAAAATCCGGGAATTAGAGAATATTTTTGTTACTGCTTACCAACCCTAGCGTACTGAGTTTTCGCCCAAATATGAGAGATGTGTAGGTTTTTGGGCACTTAGTCACAACTCTGTTGTCTGTTGTCTGTATGCCCGAAATCCTCACAGCTAAAGGGTTTCAGCTACTTAAAATCGTATCGTACCTAGGTACAAAAACTTATGTATGACGACTTATTAAGAAAATCTAAGTGTTGACGAGCGCTGGATCCTGGCTGATAAAATAGGAGAATTGACCGAAATTAAGACTGGATGACTAGGTTATAACCAGTCTAATCACACCCAACTGCCAGTACGGTGAGTGGGTTTTAAATATTATGGTTGCATGGTAGTGACAATGGTTTCATCTTTGACAAATCCCCCCACAGCTAAAAAATCTTCCAAGTTAGAAGGCATAAAGGAACGCAGTAATTATCTGCGGGAACCAGTAGCCTCGGAACTGCTAGAGGACACAAATCATTTCTCGGCAGACGGCATCCAGATTCTCAAATTTCACGGCTCCTATCAGCAGGATAACCGGGATAACCGCCAGATGGGACAGTCGAAAGACTACCAAATGATGCTGCGCACTCGCTCTCCGGGGGGCTTTATTCCCCCAGAGTTGTATATTACTCTAGATCGCCTGTCGGAGGAGTATGGCAACGGGACAATCAGGGCAACCACCAGGCAAGGTTTTCAACTCCACGGGGTGCTCAAGCAAAATCTCAAGACGGTATTCGCCTCGATTATCAACAGTATGGGGTCAACTCTGGGAGCCTGTGGCGACCTGAATCGCAATGTCATGGCCCCAGCGGCACCATATAAAGATCGCCCCGAGTATCAGTATGCTTGGGAGTACGCTAATAATATTGCTGACTTGCTGACGCCCCAAACAGGAGCTTACTATGAAATATGGTTGGATGGCGAAAAGGCGATCGGGGCTTCGGAAGCCCCAGAAGTGAAAGCGGCGCGGCAGCGGAATGGTAACGGTACTATATTCTCTGATAAGGAAGAACCGATTTACGGGGAACATTATATGCCCCGCAAGTTTAAGATCTCGGTGACGGTGCCCGGGGATAATTCAGTCGATCTGCTCACCCAAGATATAAGTTTGGTGGTCCTGACAGATGACAGCGGTCAATTGGAAGGGTTTAATATCTATGCTGGGGGCGGTATGGGCCGCACTCACGGGAAAGAGGAGACATTCCCTAGAACAGCTGACCCGATCGGGTATGTGGCCAAAGAAGATGTTTACGATCTGGTGAAGGCAATTGTAGCAACTCAGCGGGACTATGGCGATCGGGTGAATCGGCGTCATGCGAGAATGAAATATCTCCTCGGCGACTGGGGAGTAGATAAATTCCGCAGCAAGGTGTCCGAATACTTCGGTAAACCGTTAGCACCATTCCAACCGCTGCCAGAATTTAAATATCTGGACTATCTGGGCTGGCACGAACAGGGAGATGGGAACCTTTTCCTGGGCATCTCGATTGAAAATGGTCGGATCAAAGATGAAGGAACGTTTAATCTGAAAACGGCTTTGCGCGATATCGTGCAAAAATTTGACCTGCCCATGCGGCTGACGCCTAACCACAATATCATCTTGTATGAGATTGAACCCCAACAGCAGTTGGAAATCAACGAAATTTTGATCTTAAATGGTGTTGAAGTCGATCCAGGTAAAATTGATAGCTTAGTCCGTTACTCCATGGCTTGCCCAGCTATGCCCACCTGTGGTTTGGCGATTACGGAATCAGAACGGGCGCTACCTGGTATTTTAGATCGCATCCGATCGCTGCTGAATAAGTTAGGGTTAGAACAAGAGCATTTTGTGGTGCGGATGACGGGCTGTCCGAATGGTTGTGCGAGACCTTATATGGCAGAATTAGCGTTTGTCGGTCAAGCACCAGAGTCCTATCAGGTTTGGCTGGGTGCTGACCCAAATCAGAACCGTTTGGCTCAAGTATATCTCGATAAGATGCACCAGTCAACTCTAGAAGCGACTTTAGAACCTTTGTTTGTCTATTTTAAGCAGTCACGCCAACCAGGGCTAGTACCAGAAAGCTTTGGAGATTTTTGTCATCGCGTGGGGTTAGAGGCCCTGCGCAGCTTTGCTGCTAGCTATCAACCAGGGGAAACTCCTGTGAATGGCAAGACCGCTACTGCTAGTAAGGCGCGGTATCGAGTGGGAGTGCGCGATACCACATATAAGCGTCTCAAGGATCTTGCTACTCAGCAAGGTAAGTCCATGACTCAGTTGGCAACAGAGGCGATCGAGGCTTATTTGCGGGAAAATGATTAATGAAGAATGGAAAAGGAGAGTATTATTGCGAGTTAGCCATTAGTCATGAATCACGATCGACTGCAACGGTTGGCGATCGCGCCGACACAGATACAAGACGATCTGGTTTGCTTGACCGGTCAGCAACAGCATTACCTGGGGCGAGTCTTGCGCTTGCAGGCGGGCGATCGCTTTATTGCAATGAACGGACAGGGGACTTGGTGGCTGTGCGAACTCCTAGCAGCAGCAACTGCTAAGATTCTAGAATCCATTCCCGTGCAAACTGAGTTGCCAGTAGCAGTAACCCTGATGGTTGCCTTGCCCAAAGGTAACGGATTTGACGATGTGGTGCGCTGCTGTACGGAGTTAGGAGTCAGTTCCATTATCCCAGTGGTGAGCGATCGGACTTTACTCAAACCCAGTTCCCAAAAGCTCTCCCGCTGGCGGCGGATCGCTGATGAAGCCGCCGAACAATCCGAACGTCAGATCCTGCCCGGGCTCTTAGAACCTGTGGCATTCGCTACAGCTTTGTCAGATTTTACTTCAGCCAAGTTAGAAAATAATCTCTTGCGTTCCCAGGCAGAGCCAGGGAACGAGGGAAAATATATTTGCGTGGCGCGGGGCGAATCTCCCCATTTATTGGATAGCTTGCAGGACTGTTCGCAAGAGAAAATTGTCATTGCGACGGGACCGGAAGGGGGATGGACGGAAGCAGAAGTTGCAAGGGCGATCGACTCTGGTTTCCAACCAGTGTCCTTGGGACTGCGCATTCTCAGAGCCGTTACAGCCCCGATCGTGGCAAAATCCATTGTAGCAGCCGCCTGGGAGTCTAAACTTGAGAATTGAAAGAGGAGGCAGAGCCTCAATCTTGACGTTCCCTGCCAGAGGCAGGGAACGAGAAATTAAGTAAGGGAATGCGTGGATTTATTTACTCTGGTAAAAAGTCATAATCCAGGCAATGTTCTGAGGTATAATGACAATCAGCAGGGAAAGTTGATAAGGCCAAGCCTGTCTCATCTGCTGCCCGCGATCGGGCATTTTCATAACACTCCTCAAATATTTCCTGTAGGTAGGATCTCAAGCTTGGTGAATCTTTTAAGTCATCCTGAATGCGTCTGCGATGTTCCCGAATACTGCCTCGCCAACTACCACTGCGATAATCTGGTTCATATTGCCATTTGAGCAGGTGCAGCAGAATCACTATCAGGTTACTTTTCAGGCTTTTCCGTTCCCTTCTCGACATATCCTCAATTTCTTCGATTAAGTTGGCCCAGTCTACCCTTGAGTAGTTTTGGGCACGAAGTTGTGTTACTGTGGTTTCAACCCAACGGACAAAATCAGTTTCATAGAGACTCTTTTGGCGGGCTTGGAGTTGAGTTGCCATAATCTTAATCTGTTACCTTGGCTCTATTGTATAGCAATTTATTCGAGATGTATAATGAGACATGGAGAGTCAGTACCGTCATGTGTTAAGCTAGACTAGATCCTCAATATCCATGGACCATGAGCTATCGCGACCTGATTACAATTGAGCGGGATAAGCGGGGGTGGTAAGCCCGTGTATGCGTATCACTGTTTATGACGTGCTTGGCTAGTTGGCAGCCGGAATGTCTTATGCTGAAATTTTAGAGGACTTTCCTGAACTGACAGAGCAAGACATTCTGGCCTGCCTTGAATTTGCTGCCGTTCGGGAACATCGTTTGGTAAACTGTAGGTTGGGTTGAGGCACGAAACCCAACCAATAGCTAAGGTTGCGTTGGGTAACGTCAACCCAATCTACGGACTAATACATTTTTATTGTTTTCTTGCGAGTATAGCATTTCTCAAATTGATGTGGTATAGCACAATAGCCTATTTGTCATTATGAGGGGGGGGGGAGACTAGCGAGTAACTTATGCTTTTATAGAGTTACCGGTAGTGGGTCACAAGTAGTGATGTTAGCACAAGAAAGCTCAGACGGTGATCGCAATAGTGGCATCCAACGGCAAGTCAAATAACGATATTTCAGGCATTTCAGCTCCCAGCCTAAAAATTGAAAATGCCACATCCCCACACCTATTGGGACAGACTAGGGCAGGCATGGCATCACTACATGTTTATCACTACCCCCCCCCGCTAGCGCAGCGGCCCGACGCCAGGAGGGTTAGCAATCTCCCCAACAGCATATCACACTAATCTGAGAACTGCTATAACTCCGATAGGATACTTAGCGGCAGCATGTGTTTGAAACCCAAGTTGGAGTACCTCTGGAATCGTAAATCACTAGATTCGCATCGTTTTGCATGACTAATGTGAAGGGGCCAACCCCTTTTCCATCAGTATTGCTGGCCCAAGTTGCACTATTTCTTCCATAAATGACTAAATTCCCGTCTGACTGCATAGCAAGTCTAAATGAAGGTACCCCTCTTCCATCAGTGTTACTTGCCCAAATCGGACGATTGCCAGGGCCATAAATAACCAAGTTTCCGTCACCCTGAATAACCATTTTCCATCGCCCATCACCTGACTGTAGAAAAGAACCTTCTGGCATTTCTCGATGACTTCCAATTCGGTCTCCAAAATTATGTGTCCAATCTACATGACGTCCAGATGCAGGCTCGGTACGCAAGTCAATACTCGCCACAAAATCATATGCTTCTCTCTCAAGTTTATTGTTTCTATAATTTTGATTGGCCCTCTTATATTCTTTGAAGTAGTGGTACCCAAAATTAGATGCTCCACCGAATCTCTGGCACTGTAAGCTATGCATCATTTCATGAGCAATTAACTCCAGGAGGTCAAAATCATTGGGACGATAACGTCTTGTAATATAAATATCGTTACAAAAGGTTTGTCCATCAGAAGGAGTACTTATCCTGTAAACACCAGCTCTCCAATTATCTAAAGTAGTGGCTCCATATTTAACCCTGACTCGATCGACTAAGTCTCCGTAGTGGGGTCGGAGACGTCTTTTCTGAAAAGAATCAAGAGACTCAGCGGGCAGTCTAAAATTATTAGCTGCTATTGCCTCTTGAGCAGCTCTATATGCAATCCTGCCAGCTTCACCCCAAGCTTCATCAGCAGGTAGAGAACACCCACCGCCATTGATGCAATTATCAATTTCTCTTCTTATATCATTGACGCCACAGTGATGAGGATGCCACCTTGTACAATCTGCTTGGGCATGTCTGTTAGCATACAACAAACATGAGCTAACTAAGAAGGCTAATGCAAAGGCTTTTTTGGGTTTCATAACGAACACTCCTTGCTTGTCTTCAGTGGACACAACGGTCTTAACTGTCAGGGTATTTGAACATCCTATTGCAATGAGTCCCAATCAGTTTCTCTCTCGCAACAATTCGATGCGGGCGAATCACCCACTTCTAATAAACAAGGCTTTTGCGGAACTGATGTACTTATCCCGAAGATCCAGTTTATTCCATCGGAAACTGATTGGGATCCTGCCTTTCAGTTATACAGCGCTCTGGTCTTTCTCAAAACTCTACAGCATCGTTAACCAAGCGCAGTAGCTCGTCTAGCTTAAAATGGTTAGCAAACATTTCGAGCCAATATGCTCTATCTTCAGAAAAACATTTGGCCCGACCATTTTAGCCCAGACGAGCTAGGGCGAGATCCTCTAGAGTACATGAGCCTTCGTCAGGGAACGAGAGGAACATCGCTGTCAACTGACCACTTGCCAGTTATTTTTTGGTTTTGGGTAGCTTGGGTGTTACCTTGGGGATTTTTGCCTGACGTGCCATGGTCATAAACGAGTTCATGCTGGGACCCGGGCGTCGGCGTCCAGCATTCAGAGCATTAGCCGGGTTTAAGTATGTGGGAGCAAAATTGGCGCTCTCCGGTTCGGGAGCCTTCGTCGCCGTCTTGGCAGCAGTTGGCTGAGGCTGCTTTGGTGCAACAGTTTTGCCTTTCTTGGCGACGGCCTTTTCAGCTTCGATCGCCGCCATTTTGGCTTTCTTCGCCTGGAGAGCCTCCGCTTTGGCTGTAGCTAGTGACACTGCTGGGGTTGTTTCTGCTGTGGCTGGCGCTGCCGGTTCAGCTGACTGCCCCTGGTCGCCGAATTTAACGGAGAACTTGGTGTCTTTACCAGATTTTCCCTTTTTTCCACCAAACAGATTTTTTAACGGTCCCATGATTACAAATGCTCCTATGGCTTTTTCTCATTGAGTTGGTGACTGCGGTGGCAGACTCATTCAATTATCAAGCCCGACCGGGAACGCAGACAAGAAAAGTTGATACTTCTTTATAAAACTTTACTTTTATCTCAGCTATAGTATAAATACTTAGATAATGCTCTGGGCTTGAAACTGCTGTCACTGTTGATTATACTGACATATGTGCTGAAAATGCTGTTTGTAGTGAGGACTTCAGTCCTCCTAGATCGGTCGGTTTTCGCGTCCGACATCAGTTAGACTGAGATATGGCATTAGAGGCAGGAGCCTCTAGAAGTTCGTTCCCAGGCAGAGCCTGGGAACGAGGGTAGCGCTATGAGATGGCACGAGAAAAACGGTAAACTCTTCTATGAAGCGCAATCGAGTGTTGCTGATCCACGGCATTGACGACACGGTAGTTGTCTTCGATACAATGTCTGCATACCTGAAGCAGCGGGGTTGGGATGTCTACAGTCTCAACTTGATTCCCTGTAATGGCGATTGTGGTCTGGACCTGTTGGCACGGCAAGTGGCTGATTATGTGACGAAAACTTTTCGGCCAGATGAGCTTTTTGACTTGGTTGGCTTTAGTATGGGAGGCATTATCAGTCGCTACTACGTCCAGCGCCTGGGAGGAATCTCGCGGGTAGAACGCTTCATTACTATATCTTCTCCCCATCACGGCAGTTGGTTGGGATATGCACGCCAAAACCCAGGTTGCAGGCAGCTGCGTCCTAACAGTGATTTTCTCCAAGATTTGAATCGAGATGCGGCTATGTTGGCAAGGTTAAATTTTACCTCCATCTGGACGCCTTTTGATTTGATGATCTTGTCAGCTAATAGTTCCTCTATGCCAGTAGGTAAGGAGATAACGGTGCCGATCTTGGTCCATTCCTGGATGGTGAGAGACTCCCAGAGTTTGAGGTTGGTGGCCCAGGAGTTGATGGAACCTTTAAGGAATAAATATGAAGCGTAATCAAGTATTGTTGATTCACGGTATCTTTAGAAAATTGGGCGTGTTTAACAAAATGTCAGCCCATCTCACCGGGCGGGGTTGGCAGGTTCACCGCTTTAATCTGCAACCGAATAATGCTACCTTAGGATTAGATGAGTTGGCGCTTCAGGTGGCTGATTATGTGGATAGCAACTTTCCCCCAGATGAGAAGATAGATTTGGTAGGTTTGAGCATGGGGGGTTTGGTGACTCGCTATTACATGCAGCGCCTGGGAGGAATCGATCGCGTTGAGCGTTATATGACAATATCCGCACCCCATCATGGCACTTGGATGGCTTACTTGCTCCCTTGTCGGGGCGGCGTGCAGATGCGTCCATCAAGTATATTCTTGGAGGATCTGAATGGGGATGTTGAGGTTTTGCAGCAGGTGAATTTTACTTCGATTTGGACTCCCTACGATTTTATCATTGTACCGGGACGAAGTTCGCAAATGCCCTTGGGCAAAAATGTCAAGCTGCCTGTATTTGCTCATGCTATGATGGTGAGAGATGCTCGGGCTCTGGAGGCTGTGATAGAGGCCCTGGAAGCCAAGCTCCCCTGAAAAACTGTCCGGAGTATTGCCATATCTATTCTTCTTTTGTCAAACTAGATCGCATACCTAATTGCTTGAGAATTTCAGTAGTGACAAAATTGCTTGAGTGCATCAGACCAGTCATTGTCGAATCGAATAGATAATCCCCAACAACGAACAAGAATGGATGATTTTTGGGTTCTGGTAAATGTCGCTCCTCTAAACTTTTAATTGGGCGACCGCCGGGTAAAGCGTTTATGGTTCCCACCCAACGATGCACCTGACCTTCTAAGAACTGTTTTTGACCGGATAGAAATGATTTTGGCAGGTTAGCAAGGGCTTTTTCAATAAGTTTGCTATCCTGAAAATTGTTCAGCACGAGGGCATCGTTTCCAGCTAATAAGTAACTGAGAACGCCATATCCTCCCGCATTGTAACGAGAACTATCGTCATAGATGCAACAGCCCCCAAAAGCATCTGATGTGAAGTATGAATCTGCGATCGTATCTTGCCAGAAACGGGATTCAAATAGCATTGATATCCGCAGATAGTGAGCGGGACGATCGTAATATTCGTAGTGTTTTTGTATGGCCATATTCAATTGAGCTTCTCCCCATTCAATACTGGGAAACCAATAAATAGGTAAGGCGACAATAACTCCGTCAAATTCTTGCAGTTCGATGGCTCGATCGCGACGATAGAAAACGCGATATGTGTCGCGGTCGCCTTTCTCGATCCGCACTACGGGAGAGTTGAGTTCGACCCCAGCAGAAATTTCTTTAGCGAGCACTTGAGCTAAACGTTGGATTCCGCCTTCAATAGAGTACAACCGAACGTAGTTGGGCTCGCTAATAAAAATGTTTTCCAAACCATAGAGACCGTTTGTTAAATGGGGTTCGGTGGCGAGATCGCTGCGAGAGAGAACCTTAAAGTAATGTCGGGCTTTCGCGTCGGTAATCTCGTCGAGTACGGATTGAAAAGAGCGTTTTGCCCAGATAAAATCATTGTTGCGAGGCTCCTTTGGCTTGGCAAATTCAGTCGGACTTATAAGGGAGTAGATGCGATCGTAAAAACGATCGATCGCCCCTCGCGTAGTTTCGCCTAAATAGCGGTTGATATCGGTTTCCGTCGTAATGAAGTGATCGCCGAATGCGATCGTTTTTCCTGACATGGGTATGACAGGTAAACCCAGTGTTTCGATTAATTCTCGTAAGGGATCGAACCCGTTTTGGGAATAATCGTACAGTTCTGCTACACCGGCTTCAAAGAGGAGGGGAACCTTTTTAAATTGTTGGGAAATAATTTTTCCTCCCAGGCGATCGCTCGCTTCAAATAGGGTAATTTCGAGAGAGTAGGAACTTTTCCGATCGAGTAAGTAGGCAGCCATCAGTCCTCCCGGGCCACCACCGATAATTGCCAATTTTTTCATTTCCTCCTAGTGGATTTAGCTAGTTTTTCATTTTAGCAAGATACCTTAGTTTAGCATACATCGAGACCAAAGTCAACTTTGGGGAGCACGTCGGCAGCAGAGATCGCGGTAAAAGTCAAGCCCCAAGCTAACGTAAAGCATCGAAACCCTTGCGCCAATTGGCTTTCAAGATTGTCAAGAATTATGTGAGTAAGTAGGTGTGCATTGGTAAACTGAATTATGTAAATTTTTGTAAGTTTTGATAAAATCGCTGAAATCCTCTCCCAGAAAGAGGTTCAGCCATTTTACATTCCAAATTCAACAAACTACGAACTACGAACTACGAACTACGAACTACGAACATATGACGAGGGTCGCGCCTACCACCAAATACGTATTACTTGAAGGTTACTAGCTAGTGTAGGTGAGTCTCAAAACTGTCCGGACTATTGTTCCATTATTCCTAAGTGCGATCGCCTATGGCGACTGGCGAGCGCCAAAAATCGCTTCTGCATGACTATAATACTTGAACTCCATCAAATTACCGAAGGGAGCGGCTAAAAAGAAGCTACAAAGCCGTTTGTAGTAAGGACTAAAGTCCTTACCTGACTTATTCGGAGGGCGTGCGATCGCCTATGGCGGTCAACTGGCGAGCGCCAAAAATCGCTTCTGCATGACTGTAATACTTGAACTCCATCAAATTACCGAAGGGATCGGCTAAAAAGAAGGTACGATGTTCTGTCAACTGACCGGGAAAGCGGTGCTTTGGCTGCTCGTATAATTGTAAATGCTGCTGTTGCGCCCTCTCCAACAAAGCTTCCCAGTCTTCCAAAGCAGTGAAAATCAAGCCAAAATGTCTGGGATAAATTCCCCGTTGAGGGGTCAGGGGTTCATATGTCATATGAGCTACAATTTGATGTCCGTACAAATTCATAATCACCGCCTGGCGGGTTTCGCGACCGACTTGGCACCCCAAGCCCTCGACATAGAATTCTTTGGTTTTGGCAATGTCCGTGACTGGGAAGGCAAGATGGAATAATACTGGGTTCATGGCTAATGGCTAATGGTAAAACATTCATCAGCGAATAATATTAATCATGCTTGATACTATCTTCAATCCTTGGATCGTTGCCGTTGCATTAAACACAGTTTTACTAGCTATTGTCTGGTTTGCCCCTAAGAAGTTGCTTACCCTAGCTGGCATCTTACATGCCTGGGTGCTGGGAGTGCTGATCTGGGGGACTCTGGGTTGGCAAGGCTATGTCATCGTTGCTTTCTATTTTCTGGTAGGTTCTGGCGTCACCCGCATCGGCATGGCCGAAAAGGAAGCAGCGGGAATTGCTGAAAAACGTTCCGGCGCCAGAGGACCGGAAAATGTCTGGGGTTCGGCCCTGACTGCTGCTATCTGTGCTGTGGGAGTCCTGGTTGTAGACTTTCTCGGACAACCACAGGCTGCCGTGTCTTTACTATTATTAGCCTATGTGGCCAGTTTCAGCACTAAACTCTCCGACACCTGCGCCAGCGAGGTGGGAAAAGCCTACGGTCAGCGCACCTTTCTGATTACCACTTTACAGCCAGTGGCCCGGGGCACGGAAGGGGCTGTCAGTCTGGAAGGAACTTTGGCCGGAATAGTCGCTTCGGTGGCGATCGCCCTTTTGGGTTGGGGCGTCGGTCTGATGAACTTGACAGGCGTCCTTTTATGTGTTATATCTGCTTTTATCGCCACCAACTTGGAGAGTCTGATCGGTGCTACCCTACAATCGCGATTTACCTGGCTCACCAATGAGGTGGTAAATATTCTCAATACCGCGATCGGGGCCTGCGTTGCTGTCTTATTCGCCTTAGTGGTGTCCTAGTAAGTCATCAGGTCAGTTGTCATTTATCAACCTACAACTAACAACCCACAACCTACAACTAGCCATTGTTAATTGTTAAATTATTCTGACAATTGTTTCTTGGCTATTCGCATTTTTTAAGTTAGAAAATCTCAAAAAAAAGTAAAGTTTTAGCGATGTTTTTTCGGACTGACTCTCCCGTTAGAGTTTACAGGATTTCAGGTAAATGTTGGACGTACATTCGCCCTTCACTATAGCTGAAAACTACGGTGGAAGGTTATTTGAAGCTAATTTACTATTGTTTTGGTAGCAAGAGAGGAATTGGGCTACCGATTATAACAAGGTTAAATTATATCGGCGATCGCCCAGTTTTGTTACCTTTGATGCTGTCAGTCTCATTTAAAATAGATTATTGTAATTGAGTTTGTGAGAAGGTAAACGATAGTTTTTTACCCAAACTCTAGAATCTAACAATCCTTCACTATTAGGAGCGAGATCGATGAACGCAGCCGAACAGGTAAATAATTTTGAAGTTGCTGGTAAAGTGGCCGCTGTGGTGAATCTCTTTAAGTATGAGTTTCCCGATGTTAAAGTGGATTTAAAGCCTTGGGTGCGATTCGTTTAGCGTAAACTGAATTGACACAAGTCAATAATGGTGACCGCTAGCAGGGTTTCATTAGCCTTGAC
>RFFC02000042.1 GCA_005518205.2 Hormoscilla sp. GUM202 | reverse complement strand
CAACGTGCCGAAGCGAAAATTAAATTACTTGAGGAACGACTGCAAGAAATGGGCATCGATCCCGAACAGTTGTAATATCATGTCCGATCGAATGCCCTAACATAAAAATTGCATCACCTGTAGGTTGGGTTGACCCACGAAACTCAACCCCCGATTGGGTAACGCGGGGTACGGTCACAAGTAGTTGATAGCCAGGTGCCGAGACGCGATGCATGTAATCTAGCCCGCGCAGGAAGGTTGCCCTCGCAGCGGAGGGGGCGTTGGGGAGCTGGCACAGGGCTGCGTGTCCTGCGCGAAAAATCGCTCCGGACATTGCTTTGTTCCTGTAGCCGGGCCCCTCGTTCCCACGGCTCTGCCTGGGAACGGGTGAGGGCGGGGAGGCCGATCGCGCACTGCCAGCTCCCCGGGTAACGAACCCTCCGCTGCGAGGAGGGGGCCCGGAGCGTGCCAGCCTTGTACCAACTGGTTTTGACCACACCCCCGTACCCATGCTGTCGGTCCATAACCCAATTGAGACTCTGGTTCCTGCTTTAGCTGTTCGGTTTCCGGAGAGATGGATTCAAACCTCTTTGGTCGCTTCCAGATAGGACTCGATCTTAAAAAAATATGCTCATGGCGAGTCATCTAACTGGATGAGTATAGTTAATCAGACCTGGCGGTTTGTATTAAAGTTTCTTAAGATTAATTGCGGTTTTCCGAGGAATTATTGATAATCAATTCCACTAAGCCTGCCAGTGCTGAGGCGATCGCACCGGTTCATGGGTGGGAGATGTAATCGATGGTTGGTGGGAGTAGCTAGCACGATTGTAATAAATGTTGCTAGCGTAATTGTAGGGTGGGCCAGCTCCCCGGGTAACGACCCCTACGCTGCCCGACCGGGACGATCGCTTGACAGACTGGAAAAAAAAGTTATAATGAAAAAATCTGAACAGAGGAGACGAGGGTCTGAATAATTCATATTTTGAGGGCGACTGGCCCACAGAAACTATTAACATAGGCGTGGATGCCAAGGGTTGGGAGATTTATGTCACTTCCCCCGTTGATATCAATGAGGCAATTGAAAATGCTACTGCATCGCCGGATCCCGATAAGCAGTTAGAAGCAACAGTTGCCAGATATCTCCAACAAGAGGGATGTACAGTAATCAGGTTTAACGCCTTATTTTACAGCATAAATCCTAGAACCGGTGGTCAAAATCCGATTGGGGAAATTGACGTGGAAGTAAATGAAGCAATTCTGGAGGTAACAAATAAAACAGGGAGGAAGGCGGGGCAAGTGCAAAAATTAATAACTTACCCGACATTGAACCCAACCGGAAAACCGGTTATCCTCTACGCACCTAACATTACATTGGGTGCAGGAGAGGCGGTGACTATAATTGGGGGAATTGTTGTGAGAGACCAGTCACAACTGCTGAAATAAATGCAAAAATTAAGGAGTAATTAAATGCCAAGACCAGTTGTTTTAGTATCCAAGGAGAAGATAACGCGGTCAGAATTTATACAGTTTCTCCAGACCTGCGGTGCGGAAAAATCTGACGACGGGATCTATGACGGATATTTGTACAATAATGATGCTGGGGTTCTATGGGTGATATATAACCCAGAAGAAGAGTTGTCAGGTTCGGAACTAGAAGCGAAAATAAAAAACATTATCCCGAAACTGGGAAGTTCGCCCCAGACAGAAATTCTCCTGGATATCGGGAAAAATGTCCAAAGTGAGATGTTGGCAGCGGAATTTGTCAAGCATTTTGACAAGATATGGCCCTGTGTGGTGGATACTTTATCGACTGTATACTCTGTGCCAGAGTTTCTGGAATTATACTCGCCCCAAAAGAGTAGGACAGGCAGATCGCGTAGCGTGCGCGCAGCGCAATCGCCCGCCGCAGTGGTCCCGTAACACCTCGAAGGGCAAGGACAAACCTTAAGAAATAGTAGAAGTCCGACAAAAAGCTAAAGCTAGCTACAAAATAATCACTCTGGGATCTGATAGCCTAGAAAAGCAGCTTAGCTAGAGTTATGTACGAAAAAATTACTCCCCCCAACACGGGTGCAAAAATTACCTTCCAAGATGGTCAACCGATCGTCCCTGACAACCCGATCGTGCCTTTCATTCGCGGCGACGGCACGGGGGTGGACCTGTGGCCTGCTTCCCAAAAGGTGTTTGATGCTGCTGTGAAAGCTGCCTACGGCGGTAAGCGCCAGATTACCTGGTTTAAGATCTATGCTGGGGACGAAGCTTGCGACAAGTACGGCCAGTTTCAATATTTGCCCCAAGATACTCTTAATGCGATCGCCGAATATGGGATTGCCATCAAGGGCCCCCTGACAACCCCGATCGGGGGCGGTATCCGTTCTTTAAACGTAGCATTGCGTCAAATTAACGACCTCTACGCCTGCGTCCGTCCTTGTCGCTACTACCCGGGCACCCCCTCTCCTCACAAAACTCCGGAGAAACTGGACGTGATTGTCTATCGGGAAAACACCGAAGATATTTACCTGGGGATAGAATGGCGTCAGGGTACGGAAATGGCTGATAAGTTGATTAAACTACTCAACAGCGAACTGATACCCGCTACTCCCGAACATGGAAAAAAGCAGATCCGCCTCGACTCTGGAATTGGCATCAAACCCATTAGTAAAACGGGAAGTCAACGTCTGGTGCGCCGCGCCATCCAGAATGCTTTGCGACTGCCCAAATCCAAGCAAATGGTGACCTTGGTGCATAAAGGCAACATCATGAAGTATACTGAAGGGGCCTTCCGGGATTGGGGTTACGAACTGGCGACGACGGAATTTCGGGCCTCATGCGTTACGGAACGGGAATCTTGGATTCTCGGTAATAAAGAAGATAACCCAACCATTACTCTGGAGGAAAATGCCCGCAAGGTGGAACCCGGATACGACGCCCTGACCCCAGAAAAGCAGGCCGAAGCGCGATCGGAAGTGGAAAGCGTTCTCGATCAAATCTGGGATACCCACGGGAATGGCAAGTGGAAGGATAAGATCATGGTGAACGATCGCATTGCGGACAGTATCTTCCAGCAGATCCAGACGCGCCCGGGAGAATATTCCATCCTGGCGACCATGAACCTGAATGGAGATTATCTCTCGGATGCGGGGGCGGCCATTGTCGGGGGTTTGGGCATGGGACCGGGGGCTAATATTGGCGATGAATGCGCTATTTTTGAGGCTACCCACGGCACGGCCCCCAAACATGCTGGTTTGGATCGAGTTAACCCTGGTTCTCTGATTCTCTCAGGGGTGATGATGCTAGAATTTATGGGTTGGCAGGAAGCCGCCGATCTGATCGAAGAAGGCATCGGTAAGGCCATCTCTAATGGTGAGGTAACCTATGACTTGGCCCGGTTAATGGAACCCCCTGTGGAACCCCTGAAATGTTCTGAGTTTGCTGACGCGATTATTAAATACTTCAAGTAGAAGTAAACAGTAGGGTGGGCGCCGCCCACCTCGTCAGCAGCGCTGAGTACAAAAAGGACGGAAATGAAATGGCAGAAGAGATAACATTGCTCCAAGTGAGAATACCGAAAGAGCTACAGGTCAGAAGTGAGGCGATCGCAGCTAGGGATGGTAAATCTATTCAAGAGTGGGTAACCGAAGCCATTAAAATGAGGCTGCTATATTCAGAAAGCCAGGAAACAGAAAGCTTAACTTCTGTAGAGAAAGCAGTAGTTTTTACTAACTGGGTAGAAAGCCACAGTCATAGTACACCGCTTCTAGACGATGCGGCGGTGAGTCGGGAGAGTATATACTTGGAGCGGGGCCCGAGCCTGCCCGTTTCTTATCGATACGAATGTTTTGCTCAGGAATGTTCAACCTCATCACCCAATGCACTCTTCTAGGGTCAGTGCAATTAGGATTTTATTGGCAAGGGATGAGGATCTTTGTATTGTGCCGCAAAACATAATTGAATTTTGGAATGTCTGTACTCGTCCTGTAGAGAGTAATGGCTTAGGGATGACCGCAGCACAAGCAGAGGCGGAAGTAAGAGAAATTGAGCGCATTTTTTCTATGCGGCTCGATCAGGCCCAGATGTATCAAGAGTGGCGAAGGCTTGTTGCTAATTATGCGGTCAAAGGAGTTAAGGTCCATGATGCTAAGTTGGTAGCCTCCATGCTGGTTCATGGTTTGACTCACATCCTTACCTTCAATTTCAGAGATTTTACTCGTTACTCAGAGGTTACCGCTGTGCATCCAGATGATGTGCAAGACTGAGGAACAAGGGAATTATGGTTGTGCGAGATATCGACCGAGCGCCCTTTGAGTTGCCCCTATTGGGGGCGATCGCCACGACGTTTTTCCAGTTTCACGGGATAGGCGATCGCTTGTTTATTGGGCGACTATGATTCTACAGACTCTCTTATCCGTTTCTGAATTGCAGCGTGTTTCTCTACTCCTTCAAAGGCATAACGGTTGTAGCCATTGCGTTCGATCAACTCTTCCAGATAGCGCACTCGCTCATTTGGGGCGGGATGGGTTGACAGATAGGATGGAGAACGCGATCGGGATTGCCGGTCGATCGTTGCCATAAAGTTGCGTAAACCATCGGCAGCAAAGCCAGTATTTGCTAAGACGCGAGTGCCTAAAATGTCCGCCTGATGCTCATTGTCGCGACTGTATTTTAGACTTACGAGAGTGGGAATCAAGCTTCCTAAAGAGATAGTTTGACTCAAGTTGACTAGCAAATTGTTCTTCACGATCCGCTGAAACCCGTGAGAGAGGACAGCATGGGCAACTTCATGACCCAGTAAACCTGCCAACTCTGCTTCAGAGTTGCAGCCTAGAATAGCGCCAGTATGTACAAATACTTTGCCACCGGGAAGAGCAAAAGCATTGAGAGAATCGTCTTGAACGACATAAAACTCGTAGTCGAATTCATCTCGCCCCATGAATTTAGCAATGCGCTGTCCTAACTCATTCACATAGTCTACAACAGCTTGGTCTTCCACCAGAGTTAGTTCTTGTTTATAGGCTTCTGCTACTTGCGCCCCCATCTCAGATTCGCCTAGTAGCAGATCTCCCCGGATCAGCAACTCGCGGATAAATAGCCCGGCCATAATCGTTTTCCCGGCACCGGGGTCATCTGCCAGCAGAAAGCGGAGGGGCTGACGGGTCAGCATTTCCTCGTAAACTGCGGTAATTTGGTGAGGGAGGGGTTCCACGAGGGATGTATGGACGGCCAGCAGCGGGTCGAAGAGGTGGGCCAAGCGAATGCGGTGGGCTTCCATTACCAGTCGTAACAAAGCCCCATCACCGTCAAAACTCCAAGGTCGTCCGACTACTACTACTTCCAGATCCGGTTCGCGATCGCGATAGAGAATTTCCGTGTGGGGCTGTCCGATCGTATCCTTATAAGTGAGCTCAACCACATCACTACCGTGCCACTTGGCATCAATGACGGTGATATTGTGGTTTGGGAGGATACCTTTAACAGTTGCTCCCTGGGTGAGGTCTTCGAGTTTAGCCATGTTTGAGAGATTTGGGTAAACTTGCTCTGTGCAGGACTTTCTGCTTGACAATTTGTACAACACTATATCTAAATAGTATTAGATATAGGGATTCTTTGAGCAAGTGGACGATGTAGTCGCGATCTGGCTGCGCGCGCGGCGATCATTGATGCCCCATCTACCGAATATGGGTAAATTAACCGGACCATGCAGCCGGATCACTTGCTTCTGGATCGGCAAACCTATTCCGACTATACTACAGATAGAGTCCAAAATTATGTTGGGATCGTTTACAATCAATAATTTCCGTTGCTTTCAGCAATTAACGGTCACTCCCCTGGAACGGGTGAACTTAATTGGGGGCAAGAATAACCTTGGCAAAACATCACTGCTAGAGGCGATTTTTATTTCCATCAACCCAACCAATCCCAAAGTGCTATTTTATCTGAATCGCCTACGGAGGATACCAGGTGAAGAGTCATTGGAAGCTCTTGAAGCAACGAGAGGATTTTTCTTCAACCAAGATGGAAACGAAACTATTGAACTTAGCACGGTAGACGAGAAAGACAAGACAAGTTCTCTACGGATTTTTTTAGTTGAAGAGGATTCCAGTTTATTTGATGAAGAGATTTCTGGTAATTTTCCAGCAAATCAATCACTAACCACCGAAGTCATGTTATACGATCGGTTAGTGCTAGAGTATCAAGACCAAACTGGTAAAGAAAACACATCGTTCGTATATTGGCAAGCAGGATACTGGCGAGTAAAATACTCAGCCCGGAATCGACGCGAAAAATTTCCTTTAGGGATATATATTACGAGTAGCACCCGCTCTCCAAAAGCAGATGCAGAGCGTTTTAGTAAGCTGGAACGAGTAGGGCGACAAACAGAAATTTTAGAAACTCTACGCTTACTGGAACCTCGCCTACAGCGACTGAGCTTACTGTTTTTCGATGACGAACCCATTATCCACGGTGATATCGGGATGAGCGAACTCGTGCCCCTACCGCTAATGGGAGAAGGTCTGGTACGTTTGCTCTCAATTATATTAGCGATCGCCGAGGCTCAAGGTGGTACAATTCTCATTGACGAGATTGAAAATGGTTTGCATTACTCAGTGATGACTGATGTTTGGAAGGCGATCGCCGATGCTGCACGCCGCGCGGATGCGCAGATATTTGCTACCACCCACAGTCAAGAATGCATTCGCGCAGCGCACAGAGCATTTGATAGTAGCGAAACCTATGATTTTCGCTACCACAGACTCGAACTGGTCAAGGATGAAATTCAAGCAGTTACTTACGACCGGGAAACCTTGGCTACCTCTGATGAAATGGACTTGGAGATGCGCTGATGACTAGCAGTTCAAAACATCTCTCTAAACCGAAACTACTTATTGGTGAAGGAAGGGAAGAAGTGCTATTTTTTAATGCATTGCTGACCCATCTTCACATCAGCGACGTGCAAGTCGAACAGTACGGCGGTAAAGACGCGCTTGGTAGTTATCTTAAAACCCTCAAGGTGCGATCGGGTTATCAGGAAGTTGTGTCCCTAGGGATCGCGCGGGACGCAGATGATTCTGCTCATAATGCATTCCAGAGTGTATGTGGAGCATTAGACCGTGCTGAACTAGCTGTGCCGAGTAAGTCTGGAGAACTTACTGGAAACAGTCCCCAAATCAGCGTAATAATTCTTCCAGATGATGAAAACCCCGGCATGTTGGAAGATCTTTGTCTAGAAGCAGTTCGTACCGATCCAGTTCTGCAATGTATAGATGAGTATTTCCAGTGTGTTAATAATATAGCGGAACGACAACAACCGAAAAATATGGCAAAGGCACGGGTACATGCATGGTTGTCCTCACAGGTGGAGCCGGACAAACGTCTGGGAGAAGCCGCGAAGGCTGGTTATTTGCCCTGGGATAGCCCTGGGTTTAATCGCCTCAAGCAATTTTTGCAAGCTCTGTGATAATATATGGGAACCCAGGCAATGGCCGATCGCACGTATAATCAGATCGGTTAAGTTAAGCGGAGATTGCTGAATATGTCGTCAGAAAACATTACCACAGTCATTCAAATGATGGAATCTTTACCGGAAGCTGCTCAAGCGCAACTAATAGATCATCTCCGAGAATATATCAAAAATTTGCGTGACGAGCTTGAGTGGGATAATTTATTCGAGAAAACCCAAAGTCAATTAATTAATGCTGCTCAACAAGCACGACAAGACATAGCGGCAGGAAAAGCACAACCAATGGACTATGACCAATTATGAAATCTGCAACCTTACCATCCTTTTGGGAAAATTACCGGTCTCTAGATTTCAAGATTCGACAACAAGCCAGAAAAGCTTATCGCTTATGGAGACAAAATCATTTTCATCCATCTTGGCGTTTTAAGTGTATCAATCGTGCCGAAAACATCTGGTCTGTTAGAATCACATTGGGTTATCGAGCGCTTGGTATTCTTGAAGATGATACTGTTACTTGGTTTGGGATTGGCAATCATGATTCTTATCAGCAATTTGTCTAAGGATACTGCCTTATGCAAAATCTAACGCACCCGAAAATGTACCTACCATATCCAGAGCGATGTTCAAGGGATTTTAGAAGGAGAAAAAGATGAATAAAAAGCATCAAACCAAACTTGTCTATGAAGGAGAATATCTAGCTGAAGTTGACATCTTTACGATCGCGCAGCGCGATCGAAACCCCTGAAGGATGGTCGCCCTACTTATCTTTAGAGGATGCTCAAAAGTTGGATGAAGTCCGCGAGGCACTTCGTCAAGGCGATCTGACCACAGCAACGAAATTGGCCCGTGTTTTCCATGTTATTCCTGTTCCTGTTTAAGCCTTAAAACACGCTCAGATGCAAATTTCGTGCCAGTTGTTCTAACAGAAACAAACCCGCGACAGAGTTTCCTGCTGCATCGATCGGGGGACTGTAACAAGCGATCGCTCCCTCTCCTGGCACAACTGACAATAGCGCCCCACTCACTCCTGACTTAGTGGGAAGTCCCACCTGCACTGCAAAGCTTCCAGAACTTTCATACAAACCGCAGGTAGTCATTAATGCCTTGACAATGCGGCAGTTTTCTGGTAATACTCGATCTCCAAATGGTACTAGCAGCATCCCCAAACTGGCTAAGTCCCCAACAGTTCCAGCCAGACAACATAGCTGATTATAGGTATCTATAGTAACCGCTACTGATGCTTGCAGATAACCAGCATCAGCTATTTCGCGGGCGATCGCGATATTGGTTTCATTCCGGAGGCTGCGCACCGATTCTAATATTAACTCATCTAAAACTAGATGGCAATCCGCCTTTTCATTCAGCCACTGGCGCAGGTTTTCGCAGCGAGACAAACCATCTGTGCCCGGGAGTAGGGACATGAGGGCGATCGCCCCACTATTAAGCATCGGGTTGCGCGGGAACCCCTCATCTGCACGCAGTTGGGCCAGGGAATTGAAGGGGCGATCGCTCGGTAACATGCCCACCTGGTCAAATACCCTTTCTGCACCCAACTGCTCTAACAAGTATAGCAAAACAAAGGGCTTGACCGCACTCATTAACGGGAAAGACAGGGTCATGTCTCCAGAGGCATAAATATCACCATTAACATTGCGGATATGCACGGCCAACCAGTCCGGCTGAGCTTCAGCTAGCCCCGGGATATAATCTGGTAGTTTCCCCCCCGATCGGGCAGGGATTTGGGCTTGAATCACCCAAGCATCCAGTTGCGACTGAGTCAGGGATTGCAGTCCTATGAAGTATCTTTTCATCTTTACTAATTTATCCCCACAATTTCTGGTAAGCCAGCAAATACTTCGCCAACCGTTACATAGGGCTTAAGCTGAAACAGTTCTGACTCAGAACCATGAGTAGGTAGCGGTAAATGAATCATTCCCAGATCCTGGCGGCAACCGAGAAAGAACAACCGACGCCGTAACTGGGGAGATCCGAAATCCGCAGCCAGCAGTAGACCCACCGATACTATACCCGCCCGTCGGTTTCCAGAACCCGATCGGCAAAATCAATCTGCTTCACCTCTGACATGAGAAAATGGACATTATTCTGTCGCCGCAATATCCGACGAATGGGATAGGCAATCAGCTCTGGTGGCAGTTTCCCCGCCGCTACCTGATAGATTAGAGGCGTGAAAGTGTGGTAGTTGTGGCGGTCAACTAGCCAGACCTAGACCCCAGCACTAGCAAGCGATCGGGCGGCCACCAGACCGCCAAATCCTGCTCCGACAATTACTTCGATGTCTCCGGAGAGCGCTAATAGCACTACTCCGGAGACATCCGTAGAAGCTTGGGATGCTGTCATTGTCTCAGTGAATGTGAATGCGATCGATGATTCTAGTTTAAGATATACAAGATGTTTTCATTGGGGCGCGATCGCATGACTGCTATTTTACCTGCTCTCGTTCCTGTCGGCTTTATCACGATCGTTGGTTTCATCGCTGCTGGCACCTTGACCCTAGAGAAGCAAACCCTTTCTCAACTAAAGATCTACATCCTCTGGACAGCTTTAATTGCCTCCAACTTGTACCAGACAACACCCGGACAACATGAAACCTCCAGTTTGGAAAATTACCCTGGTCTTGGCGATCGCAGTTTTAGCGATTTCCACCTCCGCTATTTTCAGCCGCTTGGCTTTTGAAGCTGCGGGCACCCGGGCCCTCGGGTTTAGCCTGGTGCTGGCAGCCTCCCGCTTAACCCTAGCAGCCCTAATTTTGCTGCCCACTTGGGGTAAAGTCCAACTAGGCCAGCAATCCCCCCGGGCGATACTCTATGCTATAGCCGCTGGCCTGTTTATGGCGATCCATTTTCCCGCCTGGATTACCTCCCTGGGTTATACTTCCATTGCCGCTTCCACGACTCTGGTGACTACTATTCCAATTTGGGTTTCTCTTCTTGCTTGGATTTGGTTTCGGGAAAAAATTACCTCGACGAGTGCCACTGGAATTGCGATCGCCATTGCTGGGGGTATCCTGATTGGCTTTGGGGATGCTGGCAGCGGCGACCCGGGAAGCAATCCCCTCCTAGGGAATTTTCTAGCTTTAATCGGGGCTTGGGCAGCTAGCTTTTACATGCTTCTCGGTCGGGAGGCCCAGCGTCAAGGCATCAGTCTGGGGGGCTATATCGCCGTTGCCTACAGCACTGCCGCTTTAGTTCTCTTACCAATGCCGTTCTTATTCGGCGGCAGCTATGCAGGTCATCCTCCCCCTGTTTACCTCTATATTCTATTAATGGCGATTTTGCCCCAGTTGGTCGGCCACACTGGATTAAACTGGGCGCTTCTCTGGATTTCCCCCACCTCCGTTGCCCTCTCCGCCCTCTTTGAACCCGTTGGCGCTAGTTTCCTCGCCTACCTCCTCTTTGGCGAGATTCCTACTATACAGGTATTTGCTGGTGCTGTCCTCTTGCTTGCGGGGGTGGCAGTTGTGGCGATCGGCCATGGCACCGACAGACAAGGCCAAAAGAAAGAACTGTAGGGGCGATCGCATCAATGGGATACTGCGATCGCTGCGGTGAATGTGAATGGGTGAGATATTCTAGTTTAATATCTACAAGACCTTTTCATTGGGGCGCGATCGCATGACTGCTGTTTTACCTGCTCTAGTTCCTGTCGGCTTTATCATTATCATTGGTTTCATCGCTGCTCGCACCTTGACCCTAGAAAAGCAAACCCTTTCTCAACTAGCCATCTACATCCTCTCACCAGCTTTAATTGCCTCCAGCTTGTACCGGACCACCTTGTCTGCCGAAAGTACTGTCCTTTTGATTGCTGGATTTGCCATTACCTCTTGGCTAGTTTACCTGGCGACTCAGGGATTGGGCAAACTCTGCAAATTATCGCCACCCGTCCAAAAAAGCCTGATTGCTAGCACTCTGTTTCCCAATACAGGAAATTTCGGTCTTCCTTTCATTACCTTTGCTTTAGGAGAAGCCGGACTGGAAAGAGCCATTGTCTGTCTGATAGCAGCCGCTATAATATTATTTTCTGCAGGTCCAGCCTCGATCGAGGGAGGTGGTTTTCTTGCTGGGGTGCGCTTAACACTCAAGCTGCCTCTAATTTGGGCAATGCTGGCCGGATTAATCCTGCGACTTTTCGCTATTGAACTCCCCTGGCAGCTGGATAAAGGCGTTGAAATGCTAGGAAATGCATCTATCCCCATTGCCTTGGTTATTCTGGGCATGCAATTAGCTAGCACCCGCTTTGCTGTGGGAATTTATGAAGCAAGTGCTGCTGTCCTGCGTTTGCTGGTATCACCTTTAATTGCCTATTTTGTCGGTCGCTATTTGCTGGACATGGATGGGTTAGATGTGCAAGTATTGGTGTTGGATTTGGCCATGCCTACGGCAGTGAATACAGTTGTGTTAGTTACCGAGTTTGGGGGAGATGCTCCCCGTGCCGCCCGCACTGTTGTTGTTTCGACGCTGATGAGTTTTTTCACTCTCCCTTTCGTTCTGTGGGCATCGACAAACTTCGGGTAATTGCTTTTACGCAGTGCGCGTAACGCTATGGTTAATGGTTAATTGCCATTAACCTTTACGGCTGGCGCCGCGCTGCGCGATCGGATCGCCTGTAGGAATTCGTTCACCGCCTTGTACTGGTCGGGATGTCTTTCGAGATAATAGCGTTGCAACAGAGATAAATCTAAATCTGGCAGCAAGGTACTGCGAGATACTTCTTCATACTCGCCCTCTCTCAAACAAAAGACCCTGAGTTGGTCTGATTTCCAGAACCAGACTTCCGGTACTTGCTACGGCTGGCACGCTCCGGGCCCCCTCCGCTGCGCAGTGCGCGATCGGCTTATATAACTCCCGTTTGTCAATTGTACCACTCGTGACTATGACTTCAAGGACGATAT
Source organism: Hormoscilla sp. GUM202 (assembly GCA_005518205.2). Classification (GTDB taxonomy): domain Bacteria; phylum Cyanobacteriota; class Cyanobacteriia; order Cyanobacteriales; family Desertifilaceae; genus Hormoscilla. Next base: position 44,313 of record RFFC02000042.1, on the reverse strand, counting down.
CTGGAACTTGCTTGCGACTGCCAAAACTGTAAGCATCATCTGGTATCCCAGATGCATACCCAGGTTCAGAAATGGTAAAGCCCCCGAGAGCATAAAACTGAATGCCTTTCTCTCTCATGTATGCTTCTATCAGCAGGTTTAGAGTCCTTTTAATGTCCTCATGTTCAGGGCCAATTGGTGACATTATTTCCAGCACTCCTCCTAAATATGTCAGTCTGACATTTCGGTTGTTCTCCAACTGTGCTGCTATTCCTTGGAACTGCTCCCAAGTGATGCCATTTAATGTGAGAATATTTGAATCGACTGGCTGAATAGCTGGTTTTTCTAACAATTGTGTGGTCATTGTTTACCTTCCTTTTTAATCATTATGGCCACTGGGTGCTTCAACAACTCAATTCCTTGGGATATGATTGCTTCCAGATATACTTTGCCTTGATGAAGGAGTTGCCTAAATTATAGCAGTTCTTCCATCCGCACCGTTCCGGAAAAATCGACAACTATTTGCTTTCATCTTCTCTCTGCAACCGCCAACCCGGTTTCACTACTTGACGAGATCGGGCAATGACTAAAGCATCATCTCCGACATCGTCTGTCACTACAGATCCCGCTGCTACCGTCACATCTTTCCCCAGGGTCACGGGCGCAACCAAAACGCTATTGGAACCGGTTTTAGAGCGATCGCCTATTGCAGTCCGATGCTTTTTCACCCCATCGTAGTTAGCAGTAATCGTGCCAGCACCGATATTAACTCTTTCCCCTAACTCGGCATCCCCTAGATAAGCAAGGTGGGCCACATTGGTGCGATCGCCCACTTTAGTATTCTTAATCTCGACAAAATTCCCCACCCGACAGGACTCTCCCACCTCCGCGTGACCCCGCAGGTGAGTATAAGGACCGACACGAGTCCCAGCCTTGACCGCGCTATCAGTCACCACCGAGTACAGCACCGTGACATTTTCACCAATCTGACTATTCTCGATCGAGCTACCCGGTCCAATGCGACTCCCCGACTGAATCACTGTATCGCCGCGCAGATGGGTTTGCGGTTCGATAATCACATCTGACCCGATGCGCACAGTATCATCAATGGTAATGCTATCGGGGTTAATCAGGGTCACGCCCTGGGCCATCCAATCATCCTTCACCCGGTCTTGCAAAATATCATAGGCTGTCGCCAACTGCTTGCGGTCATTGATGCCGAAAATCTCTCGATAATCTTCCACATCCATCGCCATGACTGGATGCATCAAGCTACAAGCATCCGTCAGATAATACTCATGCTGGTCATTTTCCGACTGTAGCTGAGGTAGCACCCGTGCTAGCTGTTGCCAGTTGAAACAGTAGACTCCAGCATTAACTCGGCGATTTTGCCGCTGGGCCGTCGTGCAATCTCGGTCTTCAACAATGTGTTGCAGAAAATTGTCCTGGTCGCAAAACACCCGACCGTATCCTTTGGGATTGGGAATCTGAGCAGTTAGAATAGTAGCTGCATTCTGACGTGCCTTATGGGTTGCCATCAGCTGCTGAATCGTTTCCGGTCGCAATAAAGGCACGTCCCCGTTCAGAACCACCAGATCGCCGGTGAAGTCCCGTAGGTGGGGTAATAATTGTTGAATGGCATGACCCGTCCCCAACTGCTGAGTCTGTTCGACAAACTCCAAGTCCCGATAGTCAGAAAGGGACTGTTTCACCCAATCTCCTCGATAACCGACAATGACCAGACGGCGCTGGACCGACAGCAAACGACTACTGTCGAGTACCCGGGCAATGAGGGTACGGCCCGCCAGGGAATGTAAAACCTTCGGCAGTTGGGACTTCATGCGCGTCCCCCGTCCAGCCGCTAGAATTGCTACTGCTACCATTGCTGCTCCACCAGTCACCGACTATATTGCTTCTCTATACAAGCATGCCTGTGCTCTCTTCTGCTCTCCTCTCCGCTCTTGCTGCCAGATCCCCGGGTAACGACCCCTTCGCTGCGAGAGCTGCGGGATGCGCCGCTTCGACGTCAGGAGAAGCTCCGGGATGCGCTTTCCAGTGTCTCATGGGAGCGCCTTGAGCACTTCATAGGAGACACTGGACCGCAGCTGACTGTAGCGACCGCCAGCGCAAATGTCAAGTTATTTAAACTTTTCTCTCCTAATGGGATGGACCGATCGCGGGCTGCGGTAAACTAACTTAGACCCTGTCGAATCGACACTATTGTTGTGTCTCAAGTTTGGGAGTTATTTTTCTATGTCTCATTCAGTCAAAATCTACGATACCTGCATCGGTTGCACCCAATGCGTCCGCGCCTGCCCCCTGGACGTTCTCGAGATGGTTCCCTGGGACGGCTGCAAAGCCAGTCAGATCGCTGCCTCTCCGCGCACCGAAGACTGTATCGGTTGCAAGCGGTGTGAAACTGCCTGTCCCACGGACTTTCTGAGCATCCGGGTGTACTTGGGAGCGGAAACCACCCGCAGCATGGGCCTGGCGTACTAGAATCCAGCGCACTGACATCGGTTGGGGGAGCATTCGCTCCCCTGTTTTGTGCGAGAGCATCTCAATGCAGCGTTCCCAGGCAGGAGCCCGGGAACGAGGCGCATGGCTGGCGCCGCGCTGCGCGAACGGCTGGCGCTCCCGTGAGGGATACGGTCGCCCGTGTTGCGAAGAATGAAGCAATCCGCACTGCGTATAAAGAAACCCTGTTTTTACCAAAAACAGGGTTTCTGGGCTAGTGTATGTTTGGATAATTTAGGAGAGGAACTTGAAAAGCTCGTGCTCCGGGATGCGCTCTTGTACGAGTTATCGATCGCTTTTTTGCCATATCCAAGCTTTTTAGTCATAAATCATAGTAGAAGAATTACAGCCAAAATTAGTGCTGTGCGGACATGCGCACAAACGCTATCGTCGCTCAGTTTTTGGAAGCCAAGAAAAATCGAGTTACCTCTGCTTCTTAGGTAAAATAACCCAGGGTAAAGATGCGATCGCCGTTTTTCAGGGGACGGACAAATAATAGAAGTGACGGATACCATTTTATAAAAAAATGCTACTATTAGTTTAAGAGTCATCCTATTAGTCGGTTTTAACCGACTTGGCGCCTCGAAACCTGGCTCCCGCCTGGTAACGCCTCTGGTTTGAACCAGAGGCGGGCTGACAGCGAAGTGAAAGAATTAGTTTTTTGACAAATGGTAGAATATGAGATAATTAAGAAACAATTAAATTATCCGGAAGGCAGTCAAAAACCATTGTTAAGATCGATAGGAATAGCCAAGTAGGAGTTAAAGTAAAATGTGCGGAATAGTGGGCTATATTGGCACCCAAAGGGCAACAGAAATTTTGCTGACAGGATTGGAAAAACTGGAATATCGGGGTTATGATTCCGCTGGCATTGCCACAGTCTGGGAAGGGAAAATTGACTGCGTGCGGGCGAAAGGCAAATTGCAGAATCTGCGAGATAAACTGACTAATGTGGAAAACCCGGCCCAGATAGGCATTGGACATACTCGCTGGGCAACCCACGGCAAACCTGCCGAACACAATGCCCATCCCCATACGGACATGGCCAGACAAGTGGCGGTGGTGCAGAATGGAATTGTAGAAAACTATGCATCGTTGCGCGAAGAACTCAAGGAAAAGGGATACGAGTTTCGTTCTGAAACAGACACGGAAGTTATCCCGAACTTAATCGCCGAAATTTTATCAACGAACTCTTCATCGCTTTTAGATGCGTTACGACAGGCGGTAAATAGACTGTCAGGAGCCTTCGCGATCGCGGTTCTGTCTGGGGACTATCCGGACGAATTAATCTTAGCGCGACAACAGGCTCCATTAGTGATTGGATTTGGGCAAGGGGAATTTTTCTGTGCCTCGGATACGCCAGCTTTGGTGCCCCATACCCGGGCGGTGTTGCCCCTAGAAAATGGGGAAATGGCGCGTCTAACGCCTTTGGGAGTAGAGGTATATAACTTTGCCGGGGACAGGCTGAAAAAATATCCCTTTACTCTGAGCTGGAACCCCGTGCAGGTGGAAAAACAGGGCTTCAAGCATTTCATGCTCAAGGAAATTCACGAGCAACCGGGGGTAGTGCGCACCTGTTTGGAGGCTTATTTGCAGACGGAGAAGCACTCCCAAGCAAAGGATAATTCATCCATTGGCAATCCCGTAAATCTGGGTTTACCAGAAGAGTTATTCCAGGATTTAAAGATGATTCAAATTCTGGCCTGTGGGACGAGTTGGCACGCGGGTCTCGTGGGCAAATACTTGCTGGAACAGTTGGCGGGGATACCGACGCAAGTGCAATATGCTTCCGAGTTTCGTTACGCGCCCCCGCCGATAACGGCAAATACCCTGACAATTGGGGTGACCCAGTCTGGGGAAACAGCCGATACTTTGGCAGCTTTAGCAATGGAACAACAGCGGCGTGCGGGTGGAGAAGCAAAATATCAGTCGCGCATCTTGGGAATTACCAATCGATCGGAAAGTTCCCTCGCCCAGATGGTGTCTCATATTATTAACACCCATGCGGGAATTGAAATTGGGGTGGCGGCGACAAAAACCTTTGTGGCCCAGTTGATGGCATTTTACTGTCTGGCTATGGATTTGGCCTATCGGCGTCAAGTGCGATCGGCCTCGCAGTTGGAAGAAATTATCGATGGTTTGCGCCAGTTGCCCAGGGAAATTGAATTAATTTTGGAGACTCAGTCGGGCTACATTGAGGAGTTAGCTCATCAGTTTAACGAAACCAAGGATTTCATCTTTGTGGGGCGAGGGATTAATTTCCCCATTGCCCTGGAAGGGGCGCTGAAATTGAAGGAAATTAGTTATCTTCACGCCGAAGGCTATCCCGCTGGGGAGATGAAACATGGCCCGATCGCCCTGTTGGATGCGAAGGTGCCGGTGGTGGCGATCGCGATGCCGGGAAGCATTTACGAGAAAGTGCTCTCGAATGCCCAGGAAGCGAAGGCGCGGGATGCCCGTTTAATTGGAGTAACGCCGAAGGACGAATACGCAGCAGAGATATTTGACGACTTGTTAGCGGTGCCGATGGTAGAGGAAATATTGTCACCAATCTTGACAGTAATTCCGCTACAATTATTAGCATATCACATTGCGGCGCTGCGGGGATTGGACGTGGATCAGCCGAGGAATTTGGCCAAGTCCGTGACCGTAGAATAGCCGCCTGCCCCGCCGCCCCCGCCCCGCCGCCCCAACCCCGCCGCCCCAACCCTAAAGGGTCGGGCTACAGCAGGCTGAGTTGCCTCGGAAGACATTGGACGCGCTGAAGCAGGAATCAGGATATGATAATTAGGACCCATGTTAATGTAAGAAAGGAGTAACCGGTTATGAAGGGAGCCATGAAGCCAGAACGAGAGGGCGATCGCATTTACCCAGGGCGCTTTGAAGAACTGAAAAGGGAGGTGATGATTGGTATAGAAGCATCCTCGCTGGGTGAGGTAGTAGATGGAGAGACGGCAATTCGAGAAATTCGGCAGAAGCTCGATCGTCGAGGGAAACAGTCACGATCGATTTTGAGATTATGACTGTTCGGGCAAGACAGGATCGTGCAAAATAGATATAGTTCGCCTTGGCACGATGGCGAACGCACGACTCCCCGGAAAGCGCTAAAGCGCTTACTACAAACTGGGCATCTGGATTTTAATATTATCGCCATTGCTTGTTATTTAAAACAATTCAAGACAATCCAAGATTGAATTATTCAAAAGCTCCCGAATAGCTTCTGAACCAGAGCGAATAATAGCTTCTACTTGATTTATGCTTGTGTTGCCACAGCGTAACCATAGGACTTTGGGAGGTGAACCATACAAGCGGCTTCTTTCGGCAAAGTCTACGTCCTGGGTGACAATGCAAAAATCATGCAATCTGGCAAACTCCCAGATTTCGGAATCGCTGGCCTCTGCCAGTCCGTGAAACTGAACATGGCTAGCGCCAGGGAAAATGTCCGCCAAACGCACAACTAACCGGCGGCTGAGTTTTGATCGAATAGTAATTTCAAGAAGCACTTCCCATTGCAACTAAACGATGTTCGCGATCGGCTGCAAATTCAAGGCAGGCGAGAATGTCTTGCTCTGTGAGTTCGGGAAAGTCCTCTAAAATCTCAGCATGAGACATTCCGGCTGCCAACCAGCCAAGCACGTCATAAACAGTGATACGCATACGCCTGATACAAGGCTTACCGCCTCGCTTATCCGGCTCAATTGTAATCAGGTCGCGATAGCTCATGGCCCATAGATGTTTAGGATCTAGTCTAGCTTAACACATCACGGCACTTATGAATGTTAAACAGATTTGGCAGCAGTATGACTTTACCGAAGCTGAGTTGTTAAACATGGGTTGGCAACTCCCTGGCGATTACCTCCTGCATTTGAACTATTATTGGGACGAATGGGGACAGGTGAGCGATCGCTCACGCCCCCTGACAGTAATTCTACTCGACTGCACTCGTCTCACCGTGCAGTTGAACCCGACGCGCCCAAAGTCAGGTTATCCATCTCACCTAGGAACCATCGTCGGTTGGGGCTTAGTGACGCCATAATTCCCAAGTCAGCACCCTTTAATGCTGCGACGCGGACCCGAAGATTTACTCTTTTGCACGAGAAACTCCGCAAAGTCCAACAATTGCTGTTGTTTGTCTGGGGGCAATTGTAGTAGTTTTTCCAATACTGCTTGCTGAATGTCTGTTGTTTTTATCATTTTGGTTACCGCTGTCCTACCAAAAAACTCGGTTCGCCATTTCCTTAACATATTATATCACTCTGACATAATTGATAAAATAAGCGCGCTTTGCGCTTACTGCAAACAGTGGTAAGCTAGTTGAGGAGTTTTGTAACAATCGGACTATGGCAAAGATCAACGATAACTACCTGAAGCTCAAAGCTGGCTACCTGTTTCCCGAAATTGCTCGCCGGGTAAATGCCTTTGCTCAGGCCAATCCTGATGCTCAGATTATCAAGCTGGGCATTGGCGACGTGACTGAACCCCTACCAGAAGCCTGCTGCACCGCCATGATGAAGGCAGTTCAAGACATGGGCGATCGGGCCACCTTCAAAGGCTACGGTCCCGAACAGGGCTACTCCTGGCTGCGGGAAAAAATTGCCGCCAGTGACTTCCAAGCCCGGGGATGCGACATCAATGCAGAGGAAATCTTCATCTCCGACGGTTCCAAGTGCGACACGGGCAACATTCTCGATATCTTCGGCCATGATAATGCGATCGCCATTACTGACCCCGTATATCCAGTATACCTAGACACTAATGTAATGGCAGGCAATACTGGACCCGGCAACGATGCAGGCAAGTATGAGGGTGTACGGTATCTGCCCATTACCGCAGACAACAACTTTACGGCAGAGATTCCCTCAGAGAAAGTCGATCTGATTTACCTGTGCTTCCCCAATAACCCTACTGGGGCAACTGCGACCAAATCAGATCTGAAAGCGTGGGTAGACTATGCTAACGCTAATGGTTCTATCATTTTCTTCGATGCCGCCTACGAAGCTTTCATAACAGATTCAGATCTGCCCCATTCTATCTATGAAATTGACGGGGCCAAATCATGCGCGATCGAGTTTCGTTCCTTCTCCAAAAATGCCGGGTTTACGGGTACCCGCTGTGCCCTAACGGTAGTACCCAAGACCCTCACGGCGAAAGCAGCGGATGGTTCTGATGTAGAATTGTGGAAGCTGTGGAACCGCCGTCATTGCACCAAGTTCAATGGCGTATCATACATCGTGCAACGGGGGGCAGAAGCGGTCTATACTGAAGCAGGACAGGCACAAACCAAAGCATTAGTCAGCTTCTATCTGGAGAATGCTAAGATTATTTGTGCTAAATTAACAGCAGCAGGATTGAAAGTTTATGGCGGCGTGAATGCACCTTACGTCTGGGTGCAGACCCCTGCTGGTTTGTCCAGTTGGGATTTCTTCGATAAGCTGTTGCATAACTGCAATGTGGTAGGAACGCCCGGTTCGGGGTTTGGTGCCGCAGGGGAAGGTTACTTCCGCATTTCGGCGTTTAATAGTCGGGAGAATGTAGAAGAGGCGACGCAGCGGATTACCGAGAAGTTTAAAGTGTAGAGATTGGGGTGGGCATCGCCCACCCATCCATTGGCAGGCAATTTTATGTATGGCGTTGAGTACACACCACAAGCGGTAGCAGACCTAAAGTGCTTCTTAAAGCATGAGCAAAAACAAATTCTCGACGGGATTGAGGTACATCTGCGCTACTAACCAAATGTCTAAAATCGCAATCGTAAGCGAATGCGACCCAATAAAATAGCAACATGGGAATTACGTCTAAGCGAGTTTCGGGTTCTCTACGATATTGATGAACAAATCATGATTGTAGACATCCAGCGCATTGGTGAAAAACAAAGGAACGCTTTTTTATTTCGTGGAAAACAGGAGGATGTGTGATGTTAACCTGTAACTATCGTGTATTTCAAGAAGCCAACGGCGATTACATCATTCGGGAAGTATTCTATGCAGAGAATGGCGCAATTATCGGATGCACTGAGAATGCAGTTGAACCCTGGGGGCGATCGCCAGAAGAATTAGCCAAAGATATTGAGTCCTTCCAGGAAGCATTAATGCTGCCCGTATTAACTCTAGCTGATATTCCGACCGATCGAAGTTATCAGAAGCATGAGGGCAAAAACAACATCTCCCACGAGCAACTCATGGCTGAACTCGGCTTAAGTCATCTATCGCTAACGAGTTAACCTTGGCGATGAAACATCGTAGTATGACCAAATCGGAACGGAGGTATTATGAACGACAAACATAGCCAGATTTCGCCGATACCCGATCGCGTAGCGTGGCGCAGCCATAGAATTTGCTAGCTATGAAGAAGCGGCAGACTTTTGGGATACCCACGACACGACCGATTATTTAGATAGCTTGGAAACCGTATCTCTAGAAACAGTGGATATGAAACTGCGACAGTTTGAAGTTGAGGTGGATGCTGACTTGATAAAAGTGAGGTGTGGGGGTTAGTCAATTGGTTAACGATCTGCTGCGATCGACTATTGGCGATGCAGCGGATTACCGAGAAGGTTAAAAGGAAAAGGTAGATGCCTACTGACATGCAGTTAAAGTGTTTGTACCGAATTGGCTATCAACTAACATATGTGATGTTTCAGCCGATTCACCTTATTTGTGTTGATGATCGCACTCAAAATCTATTCATCCTGGCAGGTAACAACGAAAAAATTGAATTTGAAGTCACTCCAGACGGGGAGGTACTGTAATGAGTAAAATTGAGTATGTGACAATGTCTGACCAGCAGTTAAGACAATATTTTCTCGAACATCGTCAGGATGAAGCGGCACTCAAAGCTTACCTCGATCGCCGCCATCAGCGATCGACTGAAGTCATAACAACCGCGAACGACCCCGACTTTGATGCCAAAATCATAGCTGCAATTCGTCAGCAGATGAGCGATAATATTTAATCAGGCAAAAACTCAGGGTCGAGACTTTCTTCTGGGGAAAATGTCGCCGACCTTGGCAAAGTATCCAGGGGTAAACCAGTCTCTAAAGCCGCTAACTGTCTAGCATCAAGATAGCATTCATCAAAGACTTCCAGGAAGTATTTTTTCAGACTAGGACTATCTTGAAAGGCTTTTCTCAAGCGCCGACGATGTTCAAAAATAGTTGCCAGCCAGCTCTTTGAACGTTTCTCGACCTGATATTGATACTTAAGGAGGTGCATCAAGATCACAACCAAATTGCTTTCTAGCGCCCGTCGTTCTCTTTTTCCCATATCTGTGAGTTCTTCAATGAGATTGGCAATATCTAACTCAGCAAATTTACCTTGCTGCAACTGCTTAACCGTCCCTTGCAGCCAAAGATAGTAGTCTCGATCGTAAAGACTGGAGCGACCAGTTGTTATGGTTCGGGATACTGTCATGTTCAACTTCTTCAGCGACCAAAGTTTGGCTACATTATAGCAGTAAAATTTGATTTGCGATCGGCTTGCCAGAAACCTGGTTGCTGAACTTTAACAAATCTTAACAAACCCAGTTGCACAAGGTACAGATTTACGGTAGAATAAAGAAAGAGTAGAATCAAACTAAGTGGTGATGACAATCAAAGAACAAATCCTTGAGGAAATTGACAAGGTGCCAGAGTCAGCCTTGCTGGAGGTATTGGAGTTTGTGCGTTCTCTAAAAAATGAGCAGCAATTGAACATAGACGACCGGGTATGGCAGGCATACCTGGACTCAGAACGTGAGAGAGAGGAGGTTTATCGTCGCCTTGCTAATTCCTGATTTTATCAACGAAACTATGGTTGTCAAGATTCATGCCAGACAAATTGAGAAGTTTGGGGGTACTGCGGGCATCCGCGATCGGGGTTTGCTGGAGTCGGCCTTGGCTCAACCCCAAGCTACATTTGCTGGGGAACTCCTGCACCCAACGATCTACGAGCAAGCAGCAGCGTACCTTTATCACCTGGCAATGAACCATCCCTTTATTGATGGCAACAAACGGACGGCGTTTGCGGCAATGGATGCCTTTTTGCGGATGAATGGCTATGATCTCAATATTACCGATGACCAGGCTTATGACCTGGTGATGCAGGTGGCCAGAGGAACTCTGAGCAAGTCGGAATTGGCCAGCTTTTTAGAGGGGGCGATCGCCTAATTCAGGCTACAATATAGATGGTGGTGCCCCCGTATCGCAAATCACCAGTCACCAGTTGATTTGGAGACATTCCTAATGGTACAGATCGTTTCTAAACCTTTAACACTGGCAGAGTTTCTGAAGCTACCAGAAACGGAACCTGCTAGGGAGTACATTGATGGAGAGATTATCCAGAAACAAATGCCGCAAGGAAAGCACAGTACAATTCAGACAGAACTGTCCGCTACTATCAATGCAGTTCTGAAGCGTCAGCGGATCGGACGAGCTTTTTGCGAACTGCGATGTACCTTTGGCGGACGGTCGATTGTTCCGGATATATCTGTGTTTGTGTGGGAAAGAATTCCTCGCGACGATCGTGGTGAAATTGCCAATGTTTTCTCCTTAGCCCCTGACTGGAATATTGAGATCCGATCCCCCGAGCAAAGTCAGACACAAATTACAGACAAAATTATGTATAGCCTAGAGTTTGACACTCAGATGGGCTGGTCGATCGATCCTAAGGAGCAAACAGTATCAGTTGATCGTCCGCAGCAGCGTCCGGAAGTATTTGACGAATCAGCCCAGCAGCTTCCCGTGCCATCCTTTGCTAGGGATATCCAACTGACTGTAGGAGAATTATTTGGTTGGCTGTTAGCATAGACAAATATTAGTTATTTGACAGTAAGTAACAAAAAAACTAACATGATTATTCTTGCTAGCGATAGGTCAACGAAACCTACCCCAGCAATGCGACAAGCTATGGCGATCGCAGAAGTCGGGGACGAGCAAAAAGGCGAAGATCCCACGGTGAACAAACTCACCGAACGGGTGGCCGATCTGCTGGGAAAGGAGGCAGCACTTTTGCTTCCCAGCGGTACAATGTGCAATTTAATCGCCATCAAGGTGCATACGCGACCCGGTGATGTTGTATTCGCCGATCGCATGACACATATTATCCGCGCCGAGTCTGGGGGTGCGGCATTCGGTTCGGGGGTTTCGATCGCGTAGCGTGCGCGCAGCGCAATCGAGCCAATTTTCAGCGATCGGGGAATCTCTACTCCGGAGGCGCTAGATGAAGCAATTAACAGGGTGACAACTGTGCCATCGCCCTATTCGCCTCCTCCAGGACTGCTTTGCGTTGAGCAAACTCACAACTTTGGTGGCGGTGCTGTTTGGACTCTCGAACAACTGCGCGCACGCGATTGCGCTGCGCGGCGGCGCTTCTCATCTGCTAGCACATTCCGCACGATTACCCCGATTTTCCTTAACACGCAGGAGATACTAAACAGATCGCTGCGGACTTGGGCGCTATCTGCCAGGTGGCTAAAAATCGCTCCCAGAGAATCCATCGAAACTCGCTGGGCATTAATTTTGCGAATGTAAAACTCGATTACTGGAGGCTCTGCCTCCCTCCGGTTCGTTCCCAGCCAGAGACTGGGAACTCCCATTGGGTGGGGCTACACAAACAACGCTGGCCTGCGCGGGCTATATTACAATGCAGGAGATGCTCCCTAAGCAACCTCAGATAAACAGCATATCCTGAACAAATTCGCTAGGCCCGAGAATGGAGATTAAGGGCTTGCGTCACGTGACTCTATGGCAAAGTCACGTGACTCTATGGCAAAGTCCCGCGACTCTATTGCAGAGTCCCGCGACTCTATTGCAGAGTCACGCGACTCTATTGCAGAGTCACGCGACTTGATTGCAGAGTCACGCGACTTGATTGCAGAGTCACGCGACTTGATTGCAGAGTTACGCGACTTGATTGCAGAGTTACGCGACTTGATTGCAGAGTCACGCGACTTGATTGCAGAGTCACGCGACAATCGTCTCGAAGGCAGCACCGATGTCTTGCTGGTCCCATGGAAACAACTGTGATGCCTGTGGCCCTATTCATCCTCCCACTCATCCTCCCACTCATCCTCATCCTCATCCTCCCACTCATCCTCCCACGGATACTCTCACGGATCGCCACTGAGTTTTTGATACGCATCACGGGCAGCGGCCTTCTCAGCATCTCGCTTCCGTTTACCCGTACCCTGTCCATATTCCTTACCATTGACGCAGGCCACAGCCGTAAATAGACGTGCATGATCTGGGCCCGATTCATTCACAATTCTGTAGGTTGGCGTTATGCCAAAACGGGCGAGAGTTAGTTGCTGAAACTGGTTTTTCTCATCCACGACTTGCACAGCAATTCCATCGCCATCATTGATAATTTCTTGTATCAGGGGTTCAATAAAGCGGCGTACTGTTTCCAATCCAGAATCGAGATACAATGCACCGAGATACGCCTCAAAGGCATCGCCGAGGATCTTGTCCTTATCACGCCCGCCGAATAGTTTCTCGCCGTGACCGAGGTACAGACGATCTCCCAAGTGAAACTGACGGGCAAAGGTAGCCAACTTGGACTCGTCCACCAGTTTTGAGCGCAGGCGCGTCATATCACCTTCGTTCATATTGGGATAGGTGCGATACAGCAGATCGCTGACGATGAAGCCAAGGACAGCATCCCCGAGAAATTCCAGCCGTTCATTATCGGGACAGTTATTTTCGTTGGCGAACGATTCATGGGTCAAGGCACGCTTGCGCAAGTTGCGATTGGCAATTTCTGGAAGTTTCATCACGTTCAATGCAGGGTCATCAAAAAATCTGGGTCTGATACTATTTTATATGATGTCAGATTAAATGCCCACGCTCAAACTTTCATCATCTGTAGGTTGGGTTTCGTGCCTCAACCCAACCGGGGGCTGGGCAACGCGGGACATTTTCAATGGTGAAGTTTTTTTAATTGTGGGTGATTCCCCAGACATTATCTTAAAACAAGATCGGAGATTATTGAGCAATAGACCTCTGGCAAAAGTAAATTTTTGCTCCGCAATAGCAATTCATCAGCAATTTTAGCATTTATGCAAGAGGTCTATTGGTCATTCTCAAAGCGATCTCAATAAAGCATTGAAACCTTCCTGAATAAAATGTTTATCGTGGGTCAGAACATCCTTAATTTTACGCTCCTCCATAATCAGCATTGAGGCGCAGTCGGTGAGACTGTAACCCTTGTCCATCCTTTCCTTATAGAATTTAAATGCTTGCTCGAACAGTTCGGGAGTTTGTGGGACAATTTCTATAAGGCGATCGTCTCGTAGATCTGAAGTAAGTTTGACAGCTATCTGACGGAAATAAGCTCCCCTTTCACAAAAATAGTTGAGTAACTCCGTCAGAACCATCTCACTGGTTACTACTGCAAAAGCACCTAACTGCTGGGAGAATGCTTCTGCACGCTGATGTAAGTCACTATCTCGATCTGCGAGTGCGACGAGATAGGAAGTATCGAGGAAAATACCCCTCATTCTTCTTTCGGTCCTCCATACATATAATGTTCAAAATTGCGAGCCAAATCTTTCGGTATTTTAGCCCATTCCTCCGGAGGAACCTGCGCACCAATCTCTATAATTCGTTTCCAGAAAGGTTTCTCTTCCGGCTCAAGGGAAATTACCTTACCGTTGTCAGTCTCGCCAATCATCTTGTGCTTCTCTTGGAGTGCGTTCAGGCTCTTCAAGCTGGCGTCAATGTAGGCGTTAACAAGTTTGGCCGCCCAAGTCGGCAAACCCCGATCGCCTTTCAGATACTTGAGGGCCGCGATCGCCCCATCAGTCGGCAAAGAAAAATTATAGTCGATCATCTGCCAACTACCCAGGGAATTGGACTGAACACTCGTCGCCTCAGCAACTAAGTAGTATTGCAAATGGTGCAGATAACCAGCTAGATCGTGCAGGTATTTCTCTTTCATTTCCGGCCCACAAGCGGAGTCGGGCAAAATTGCGCAGGCCCTTTGCACAGCCCCCTCGATCAAATTTGGGGCATTTTCTGCCAAATACTTAGCACCAGCAAAGTAAGCCGCCGTCTGTTCCAGCCTCTGGGCCACCAGTTCCAGTTCGCTAGCATTCAAAAAACGACCTTGAATTGTAGCATCTACGAGGCCCTCTCTGATTTGATTTTCCATAGCACTTTCGGTATTCATCATGTCCATCTATTATAAAGCGATAATGGTTCTACATGCTAATATAAGTCACCACCTCGATTGGCGAGTGCGACGAGATAGGAGGTATAGAGAAAAATACGCCTCATTCTTCTTTCGGTGCTCCATACATATAATGTTCAAAATTGCGAGCCAAATCCCTCGGGAGTTTAGCCCATTCTTCGTCGGGAACCCGCGCACCTATTTCCATGAGTCGTTTCCAGAGAGGTTTCTCTTCCGGCTCAAGGGAAATTACCTTACCGTTGTCAGTCTCATCAATCAGCAGGTGCTTCTCTTGGAGTGCGCTCAGGATCTCCAAGCTGGCGTCAATGTAGGCGTTAACAAGTTTAGCCGCCCAGGTCGGCAAACCCCGATCGCCTTTCAGATACTTGAGGGCCGCGATCGCCCCATCAATCGGCAAATCAAAAAAACTATAGCCGATCGTCTGCCAACTCCCGGTCGAATTCGGCTGGATACTCGTCGCCTGAGCAACTAAACGGTATTGTAGCTGGCGCAGATAAAATGCCACCTCACGCAGGTACTTTTCCTTGGCGTCCGGTCCACAAGCATCCTCGGGCAAAATAGATGAGGCCGCTTGCACTGCACCCTCCATCAGAACCGAGGCATTTTCTGCCAAATACTTAGCCCCAGCAAAGTAAGCCGCTGCCCGTTCCAGCCTTTGGGCAACCAGTTCCAGTTCCCGATCGTCCAGAAAACGACCTTGACTGGTAGCATCGACGATCGCTTCTCTGATTGTAGTTTCCATAGCACTTTTCCAATTCACCATTTGAGTCTATTATAACCCGAAGTTCTCTCAACAGGAAGTATGGACGTAAAAGCAGCAGTCGCCTTTGCAGCAGGCCAACCCTTATCCATAGAAACAGTGCAGCTAGATGGTCCGAAAGCAGGAGAAGTCCTCGTGGAAATTAAAGCCACGGGAGTTTGTCATACCGACGCCTATACCCTTTCCGGTGCCGATCCCGAAGGACTCTTCCCCGCCATTCTCGGACATGAAGGCGCAGGTATAGTTCTCGAAGTCGGCCCCGGCGTCACTAGCCTCAAACCGGGCGATCGGGTCATTCCCCTGTACATCCCAGAATGTCGCCAATGCGAATATTGCTTGAGCATGAAAACGAATCTTTGTCAAGCAATTCGGACTACTCAGGGACAGGGAGTCATGCCTGATGGGACAAGTCGGTTCTCCATCGATGGCAGGACCATCAATCATTATATGGGCACATCCACCTTTGCCAACTACACCATATTGCCAGAAATATCCCTTGCCAAGATTCGAGAAGACGCTCCCTTTGACAAAGTATGTTATATTGGCTGCGGCGTCACTACTGGCATCGGGGCGGTAATTAACACCGCTAAAGTCGAAGCAGGCGCTAATGTGATTGTATTCGGTTTAGGCGGAATTGGTTTGAACGTCATTCAGGGAGCCCGCCTGGTAGGTGCTAACATGATAGTCGGCGTCGATCTCAACCCCAAAAAATGCCCTCTAGCAGAAAAATTCGGCATGACGCACTTTGTCAACCCCCAGGAAATCGAAGGCGATCTGGTTTCATATTTGGTAGACTTAACCAAAGGTGGTGCTGACTACACATTCGAGTGCATTGGCAATGTCAAGGTCATGCGTCAAGCCTTAGAATCATGTCATAAAGGCTGGGGCGTGAGCGTGATTATCGGCGTAGCAGGTGCAGGGGAAGAAATCAACACTCGTCCCTTTCAGCTAGTCACTGGTCGAGTGTGGAAAGGTACAGCCTTCGGAGGTGCCAGAGGGCGCACCGACGTACCGAAAATTGTTGATTGGTACATGGAAGGTAAAATTAACATCGATGACTTGATTACCCACGTCATGCCGATCGACCAAATTAATGACGCCTTTGAATTAATGCACAAAGGCGAGTCTATCCGCACCGTTTTAACATTTTAACTGAACATTGGTTCGTTGTTGCGCTTGGGCGCAAAGGTAGGCAATTCCTATCTTTAGCCCGCGCAGGCGGGCTTTGTCCCTGTAGCCGCACCCCTCGTTCCCACGGCTCTGCCTGGGAACGGGTGACGGCGATCGCGATCGCGAATAATTTACGGCCCTGTTATTCCCCATTAGCAAATTATGTCTACATCAGTCAACATTATTTCCGAACATGCCTGTTTCGGCGGCCAAGTCAGTTTTCACAGCCATCATTCGGAGACCTGTAACTGCGAAATGCACTTTGCAGTTTATCAACCACCCCAAGCAAAATCAAAACCAGTGCCAGTCCTCTATTTTCTCTCTGGTTTAACCTCTACAGAAGAGAACTTTATCATGAAAGCCGGGGCGCAGCGGTACGCCGCAGAACAGGGGTTAATGTTAGTTATGCCAGATACCAGTCCGCGGGATACTGGCATACAGGGTGAAAACGACGAGTGGGATCTCGGTACGGGTGCAGGCTTCTACGTTGATGCGACAATGGCACCCTGGGCGTCCCACTATCAAATGTACAGCTATGTGGTCCGCGAATTACCTGCAATCATAGCCGAAAACTTTCCAGCGATACCGGAAAAACAGGGAATTTTCGGTCATTCTATGGGCGGACATGGGGCCCTAGTCTGTGCCTTGAGGAACCCAGAACAATATCAGTCACTTTCCGCTTTCGCCCCGATCGCGGCACCGATGCGCAGTGATTTGGGACAGAAGGTATTTACCAATTACCTGGGTACCAAGCAGGAAACCTGGCGGGTTTACGATGCCAGCGAATTAATCCTTACGGCTAAATATAGTCGTCCCATTCTGATCGATCAAGGAACGGCGGATGAATATCTCCCCCAACTGCTACCAGAAGTATTTTCCGAAGCTTGTCAAAAGGTCGGTCAACCCCTAACCTTACGCATGCAAGCAGGTTACGACCACGGCTACTACTTTGTCTCCACCTTCGTCGCAGACCACATCCGCCACCATGCTGCTGTCTTGTGCGAGTAAAAGAAAAACGGCGATCGCCCTTTAGTCAAGCTTGGGGCGATCGCCTTTCTTCATCAGCAAGCTGCTGGTTCTGGCGCTGCTGCTGGTTCTGGTACCTCTTCCTTGGGCGGTTTTGGCTTCTTCTCAAACACTTGGATAGCTGCCTGGTCCCCCGCGGGGCGCAATTTGTGCGTACAGGTCAGGGAATGCATTCGATAACGCGATCGGTCCGAAAAATCGGGCCATCTATCTCGCTGCTACAGTTATCTGGCTTAACTGATGACACGCCCTAGAGGAAAGGCTGGTGTCTGAATAGCGTCTGGTTGAACGAGTGCCGTTGTAAACACAGTTAGCAGTTACCTGGAAACAGTGAAATCCTCGGCATTAATTACGGTCGAATCATCAAGGTCAAGTAGGGTGACAGAGTATCCTCCTTTGATTTCAATCACGACATTTCCTTCCAGAGAGCGAGAGCCGATCCTTACATCATCTAAACTCAAACCTTTTAGCATGATTATGTCCGTGTCATCAGTAAAGTCTATGATGGTATCCTTGCCACGGTGATGCTTCTGGATAACGAATGTATCGGCGCCCTCTCCTCCAGTGAGATAGTCGTCCCCATGGTTACCGTTGAGGTAGTCGTTCCCATCTCCTCCGATGAGGTAATCTTTCTTATATCCGCCGACGAGAGAGTCCTCCCCATTTCCGCCGTAAAGGTGGTCTTCCCCATCTCCGCCGATGAGAGAGTCGTTCCCAATATCGCCGTAAAGGTGGTCGTGTCCATTTCCGCCGATGAGAGAGTCGTTCCCAATATCGCCGTAAAGGTGGTCGTGTCCATTTCCGCCGGTGAGAGTGTCGGCCTCATCTCCTCCGCTGAGGTGGTCGTGTCCATATCCACCGCTGAGGTTATCCTGTCCATCTCCACCGCTGAGGCGATCCTGTCCATATCCACCGCTGAGGGTGTCGTCTCCATGACCGCCGCTGAGAGAGTCGTCCCCATGACCGCCGCTGAGAGAGTCGTGTCCCTGTCCGCCGATGAGGTCGTCCTTTCCATATCCGCCAGTGACAGAGTCGTTCCCATCCTCCTCGGAGTTCGTCGTGTCCATCTCCGCCGACGAGAGAGTCGTCCCCATGACCGCCGTAGAGGACGTCGTTTCCTCTTCCGCCGAAGAGAGAGTCTTTCCCATTGTCACCGTGGAGGTAGTCTGTTTCATCTCCGCCGTGGAGGTAGTCTTTTCCATCTCCACCGTGGAGGTAGTCTTTTCCACTTCCGCCGATGAGAGAGTCGTTCCCCACTTCACCGTGAAGGTAGCCTTTTCCATTTCCGCCGACGAGAGTGTCGTTCCCATCTCTGCCGTAGAGGTGGTCGGGGTCGAGCTGGGAATCGCTTCCCAACCCTCCCTTTCAAAACCGTGCTTGCGACTTTCACCGCACACGGCTCCTGGGTAATAGACCCGTTGTCATGGGTAGGGATTTGTCGGGGTTACCCCCTTGTCCCCTTGCGACTTGTTCTTCATCTTTATCCTGTGGCGTACAACAGGAGACTAATCCTCTACCGTCAGCCTTGTGTGATTCCGTGGTGGCGAGTGGATTGCCTACCAACCGAGAGATTTCTCTCTGCTCGCTCTTTTAGAAGTAGTTTTACCAGTAACCAGCTATCGGCGGGCTTTTAGTTCATCAGACTACAGTTCCAATCGCATTCTACTATCACCGTCCTATGTCGGCATATCCTAGGCATTACCCCAAGCGTTGGCTTTTTAGGACATCCCTCCCCAGTGGGCTTGCGCTTATTATCTAACTTATCTACCGGAGGCAGATAGCATCACTGAGGTTATAACGTTCCGTGGAATCAATACGATGCTTTTAGGTCGTTGCAATACCCCGGGAGGATTGTAGTAATACGAGATATCCACAGACCAAGGATATCTACACCTACCATTGCCTTTTGGCCCAGCGTAAAAGCCTTATTCCGCTGGTTGATGATCACGAGGCTTGTACAACTTCACTTATCGTTAACCATGAGCACCTTTCCTAGTGGCGTTTCCGGCTTAGGCTGCCAGATAGCCTTCATTTAAGTCCCTGCTTTCCACCCCCGGCGATAACACTCCGAGGCAGTTGGGACCGGTGTACCTCCCGTATCTGGAGGATGGGGTTAGGACCCACAATAATTCCACAGTTCCCTGGCTAATGTAACCAGTTTGAGCTGTCACAATTTTAGCGGGTCATTGAAACCACGCTATCTTTGCTTACGCTCGAACATTCCGCACAGTCTGTTCCATCTCCGCCGATGAGAGAGTCGTTCCCAATATCGCCGTAAAGGTGGTCGTGTCCATTTCCGCCGCGAACTAATTTATCAATCGCTTGTTGTTCTCTCATTGATTTTTGAGGTGCTGGTGTAATACCAGCCCGATTATCAGCATATTTCCGACTTACTCAAGACTAGACTATCCGCTTAGACTTTTTTGTAGTCTCTGATATATTTTTATTTTTTTTTATTTTTTTATGCTAGATTAATGTGGGCATCTTCTATAGCATTTATCAAAATGGTGAGGTACAGTAGCAACAGTGGGTGAACCAGTTGTGGATATCTTGCAGGTTGATGGTAGCAAAGCCCTCCTGAATGCCATCTACTAAGGCCCGATAGGTTCTGGCTTCTAGTTTCTTGAGATAACTCTTCAGCTTTGACCAAATATTTTCAATTGGAGAGAAGTCTGGCGAATAAGGAGGAAGATAGACTAACCGCGCCCCCACTTTTTCAATAGCTTGTCGGATTACATCTCCCTTATGAATTGTACAGTTGTCCATCACAACACAAGCTCCTTTCCACAGCTTTGGCACTAAGTGTCGAATCACAAATGCCTCAAATGTTAAGCTATCATAAGCACCTAAAATATTCAATGAACTCACTATCCCATTGAGACTAACTGCCCCAACTATTGAAACATTTTGTCCTCGCTTACTGGGTTTACTTCCATAAGCTCTCAGACCACATTGTGAGCGGGCATACATCCGTGTTAAAGCCAGGTTGCAGCCCGATTCATCCAGAAAAATGAGGTCAGTAGGCTCAATTCCTTCTATCTCTTTCCAGTAGTCTAACCTTAACTGCTGAACTCGAGAACTTCTCTTTTCCGTCGGATGTAATGCCTTTTTTTTTACGGTCAATCCCGACCGTTTAATCATTCTGTCTATTGTGGAACGGCTGACTTTTACCTCCGTCTGTTTTTCTAATTCTGACTGATATTCTGACAATGTCCAATCATTATTTTCCTCTACTAAAACTTTGAGCTTTTCCTGTTGGGACTGGTTGAGCTTGAGGGGACGACCGGTGCTAATACCCGGCTTCAAGTTGCCAGTGGACCGGTACTGCTTGAGAATTTTGATAACGAAACTGAATGCTACTCGGAATCTTTTGGCTAGTTGTCTTTGTGATATCTCCTCATTTTCATAGGTTTCTATAATTTTCTGGCGGAGATCGACTGAATAGGGCTTCATGGTTTTCGAGGGTTCTACTGCTGACCTCACTATTGTACCTCATCTTTATGATAAATGCTGTATAAGCAACCAAGGATGAGGGAGTCCCGACAGTATATCTGGAGGAAAGGCCGCACCGATATCGTGACAATCTCCTCCAACATGTAGGTCAAACGTTCTTGGGGATAGGCGGGATCCAGAGGTACGTAACCCCCACCAGCGCGGTTTCGATTATTTTGCGAGCGGTTGTATTATTCAATCTAGATGATCGAACCCCAAGCCAAGAGCAATATGAGATGAGATAATTCATACCTTTGGTCCTATCAGGCGATCGCCGAGCAGTTTTCTCATATCTACAATGTAGTGAGGGAATTTGACTTAAAAAGGCTAGATATGAAAAAAAAGCGCTGTTACCAGCGATGAGGAAATCTGCCAGAATAACCCTATACTTTATTGGAGAGAAATTGTTGAGCAACTATGAGTCATCCGGCGATGTCTTCGGAGTAGTGCGAATACGATGTCCCCCAGGTAGTGCGCAAGAGCGATCCCCGGGGACATCGAGCTCTCCGAAGACATCGAAGCGGTGGAGGGTATCACCAATATAAGTAGTTAGACAAAAATAATTGCACATAGCCATGGGCGACATGCTCCGAATATGGAGACTAGCGCGAGAGTGTGTGTGAAATTAATTTTGTCCATGTACTTACACAACCCAATGGACTTGTGGTAATTGTAAATTAACTTGCCGCAACAGGAATCAAGATCTATGAAAGAAAAGGACAATGGGCTCTTCGGTACTTGGTTTGCTAAACTATTGCTAATCTTGAAAAGCTAATAAACATCTTAGCTCAAAATTGTCTATGTTACGAAAACCAAATCCGCACCGTTTAACTAACTTAATTTTTTGGTTAATTCCTTCGACGATACCATTAGTTGTTCTTTGCTCAAAATATGCTGTTATCTCCACTAACCAGCGACGGATTGTCCCTTGACTTTTTGGAAACAAATCTGCTGATTTTTTCAACCATTCTGCTAAATCCAATAAACCATCAAACCAATTTATGTCATTCTCAAATATTTCTCTAAGTTGCTCTTTTAATCCATGCATTTTTTGCAGCTTAGGAAATTCTTTATTGATTTCTTCTAATTTCCTTTTTTGAGCTTCCGTTAAATTATCTGAATTAGCAAGAAGGACATATTTCCCGTGTGTAATTGCTTGAATTTTTGCAGTTTTTTTCTCCGAGTCTTTCATGTTATTGACTTCTTTTTTTGCTTGCTTACGACTATTGTCTAATTCTTCTTGAACCTGGTGCATTACATGAAATCTATCAGCGACAACCGACCCATTAGGCATTAATTTTTCTACCAAACTTTTATAAGGACGCCATAAATCAATACTTACCTCTTCTATGCCTGATAACACGTCTATTCCCCAAGACATCAACACTTTTTTAATGGCTGATTGGGTGCGATCGGGGACTAAAGCTAGAAGTTGACTATTGTCCAAATCTACTAATACTGCACAATAATTACCTTGCCCTTTTCTCAGACTAATTTCATCAATGCCCAATCTTTTTAAATCTTGAGGTTTTTGACCTACCAAACTTTTTCTTAAATCCTTTAACATAGTTTCAATTTCTGATTCACTTACCCCGGTTCTTTCAGCAACACTTTTAATATTACTATGTTTGACCTGACTCAATATATCGTCGGCAAGTCTTTTAGTATAGTTGCGTTTTGGTTCACAAAACTCCAAAGGCTCACTAAAAGTTGTCAAACATTTTTCACATTTCATTTGTCGTTTATTGACCTGTAAATAAACATTTTGACCATGCATAGGCAAGTCTTTAATGAGATGTGAATAATTGTGGTGAAGTTTATGACTCTTTTGACCGCAGTGAGGGCAAGTTACTTCAGAATTTAAACTAGATATGGAGAGGATTATTCCTAGAGATGGATCCTGTTTGAAATGAGTAACTTTAACATCCGGGATATTCAGAAAATCTGTGAGTAGTTTTAGTTGTGCATTGGAAGCCATAATAAATTTTACCTCACTAAACAATGCTGTACGTAATTTAATTAAAGCATAAAAACTGCTACAAGTCAAGCCCCGCAATAGTTTTACTATTATTTAGTAACAATTTTAGCTCAATGCAAACGAGTGTTTATCTGATAGTTTAGCAACTCAAGTACCGAAGAGCCGGACAATGAAATGGCTAAAACTTGCAGCGCACCATTAAAACCCAACCCCTTCACAACCTATCGAGACCCGAAAACCGGTCGATGGGTTGTTGTAAACGG
This sequence comes from Hormoscilla sp. GUM202, assembly GCA_005518205.2. Taxonomy (GTDB): domain Bacteria; phylum Cyanobacteriota; class Cyanobacteriia; order Cyanobacteriales; family Desertifilaceae; genus Hormoscilla. The sequence goes on along the minus strand of RFFC02000042.1, from coordinate 20,964 downwards.
GTGTGGTCAAAACCTGTTGGTAGGAGACCTCGCCGCCCGAACCCTAAAGGGCCCGGCTACATGAACAAAGCCCCAGCTCCCCGGGTAACGCCCCCTCCGCTGCGCAGGGGCTGCGCGGGCTATATACATGTATCACCAGATGTACCTGGCTATCAACTACTTATGACCACCCCAGTTGTAACCACTGATACTAAAAAATAAAAGTCAAGCACGTAACTTAACAGTCACGCACAAGCTATGAAGTATAAAATATGAAAATCAAGTACCGTCTCCTTTCTCAGGTTAAAGGTCAAAAGCCAAACTATATTTAATTTTTTTTAACTTTTGACTTGATAAGTCGGGCTCACGGTCACCGGGTTTTTGTAGGGCTGGACATCGTCTTAACCGCAGGCTAAACCCGGTTTCTACCGAAGGTAGTGATAAACATGTAGTGATGTGATGGCTAGTCTGTCCCAATAGGTGTGGGGATGTGGCATTTTCAATTTTTCGGCTGGGACGTCAATGCCTGAAATATCGTTATTTGACTTGCCGTTGGATGCCACTATTGCGATCTCCGTCTGAGCTTTCTTGTGCTAACATCACTACTTGTGACCCACTACCCTACCGAATACTTGACGGATACTCTAGTTCGACAGGTTGTTGCTGGCATAAGCATCTATCCCGTAGGCAGGGGTACGTTGGTTGTAGTCGGTCTCAGTGCCTGTGACAGAGGAGGCCAGCTGTTCAAATTCCTGAGAGTTCCAGTTCCGTTCGTGGATGGGCTTGGACTGTTCGCCCCGGAAGTAGGCTTGAGTACCGATAATGGAGCCTGCAAGCCAACCGACGATCAATACAGAAATTACGATGGTCATCATTGTTTTTCTCCTGGTTCTGCCTTCTGTAAACAAATGTAACAAGTTTTCAAGTTATGTCAGGGTGACTAAACGGGTAACTGTTTGTGATGTTTGTCACCCTTGCATACATAGAGTCAGTGACGGGTGGCGTGACTGATGGGAGTATAGTTCTACAGGTTGTTGCTAGCATAAGCATCCATCCCGTAGGCTGGGGTACGTTGGTTGTAGTCAGTCTCCGTGCCCGTGACAGACTTAGCTAGCTGTTCAAATTCCTGAGAGTTCCAGTTCCGTTCGTGGATGGGCTTAGACTGTTCGCCCCGGAAGTAGGCTTGAGTACCGATAATGGAGCCTGCAAGCCAACCGACGATCAATACAGAAATTACGATGGTCATCATAGTTTTTCTCCTTGAAATTATGTCCGATGCCAATGGGTTAGCTGATAACTAATGCCGTCAACAGCAAGGAACCGACGAAGGTCGTCGCTAGCAAGCCTTGCATCAGGTAACGGCGTTGTTGCAGCCCGTCGGGATAGGAGCTATAGTACATTTTCGGAGCGACGGGATAGTTGTTAAGGATACCGTTTTCGTTGGTTGTGGTGTACATGGTTGTTTCTCCTGCTTCTGACTTCTGTAAACAAATGTAACAACTTGTAAAGTTCTGTTAGGGTGACTTGACTCGGAAGTGCTTGTGATGTTCATCACCCTGGCATACTTAGAGGTGGAGTTAGCTACAGGCCAATGCCGTCAACAGCAAGGAACCGACGAAGGTCGTCGCTAGCAAGCCTTGCATCAGGTAACGGCGTTGTTGCAGCCCGTCGGGATAGGAGCTATAGTACATTTTCGGAGCGACGGGATAGTTGTTAAGGATACCGTTTTCGTTGGTTGTGGTGTACATGGTTGTTTCTCCTGCTTCTGACTTCTGTAAACAAATGTAACAACTTGTAAAGTTCTGTTAGGGTGACTTGACTCGGAAGTGCTTGTGATGTTCATCACCCTGGCATACTTAGAGGAGCGACGGGATAGTTGTTAAGGATACCGTTTTCGTTGGTTGTGGTGTACATGGTTGTTTCTCCTGCTTCTGACTTCTGTAAACAAATGTAACAACTTGTAAAGTTCTGTTAGGGTGACTTGACACGGGAACAGGAGTGACATTAATCACACTTACGTACATAGAGGCAGTGGCGGGTGGCGTGACTGATGGGAGTAGTAAAGGTAACAGTAGACTCAATGCAGGCACCTAAAGCTTCAGCGGTGCCAGCCAAAGCCTCTGCTTCTGCCGGCGTCCAGTGACCCCGATAGAGAATGGCTAAACCGCCAACTTTGAGAAATGGCAGGGCATATTCTAGACAAACGGTAGCCGTTGCTACAGCACGCAGAAGAGCAAAGTCGTATTTTGCTCGATCCCGGGGTTGTTGACCAATTGTTTCGGCTCTGCCGATCGCAGTGGTGGCATTATCGATGGCCATCTGTGCTAAGAGGGTTTGCAGAAATGCAATCTTTTTGCCGGTGGCATCGAGGAGGGTGACTGAGGAGTGAGTAAGGGCGATCGCCACTGGCAACCCCGGAAACCCCGCACCCGTACCAATATCGATCATCCGTGCATTATTAGGAGTTCCGGCATCATCGGTTAACAGAGGGGCGATGGGCCGCAAAGAATCCCAGAGGTGCTTCTCCCAAAAGGCGATCGGGTCGGTAATGCGAGTTAAATTGAGTTTAGCATTACCGGTCAGAATCAGTTGATAAAGGGATTGAAACAGTTGTTGTTGTGTAGCAGTAGGTTGCCAATGGAGAGTTTGCTGCCAAACATCGGTCATCTGGGGCAGCACTTGCGGTGGATGCGGTTCTGTCATGTTCTTAGTAAGGTTCGTCGTTCCGTTAGTAGTAAGCACTTTAGTGCTTCGGGGGTTCGTAGTAAGCACTTTAGTGCTTCGGGGGTTCGTAGTAAGCACCAAAGTGCTTCGGGGGTTCGTAGTAAGCACTTTAGTGCTTCGGGGGCGCTTCGCGCCTAGGGGGAACAAGCTTCCGGCGCGGCTGTGAGAGTTGCTGGTTCCACGGAGCGCAGTTCGCCGTGGTTAAGGCTCCAACAGCGGTCGGCGATGCTGACTAATTCACTCGGATCGTGAGTCACAATCAACATAGTCCAAGAACTTTTCAGCCTGGCCAAGAGATTCACCAACTGCTGGCGGATAGAGAAGTCCAACCCAGCGGTAGGTTCATCCAACATGAGGATATGAGGCTGACGAATTAGCTGCACGGCCAGAGCGATGCGTCGCTGCTGACCGCCACTGAGAGCGTGGGGGGGACGGTGCAGAGGTATATCTTCCAGTCCCACTTCCGCTAGAGCTTGGCGAACTCGCTCGTACCCTAACTCGGGATGACCGAGGCGCAATTCTTCTAAAATGGTACTTCCACAGAAATGCCGCTCTGGAAACTGAAATACCAATCCTGCTAGCTGTTGCAATTCTTCGGGGGTGAGTTGCCGATCGCGCCATTTGATTTGACCAGCGGTTTGGGTGGCCAACCCTGCTAAAATTTCCATTAAGGTGGTTTTGCCAGAGCCACTCGGTCCGATAATTAGTCCCAATTGTTGGGGACTTAACTCCAGGTAGATCGACTTCAAGATCGCGGTGGGACTTGCAGCGGGGTGATAAACTAGGTTTCTCAGATAGAGCATAATGACAAATAGGATTTTTTGGACTTCAGTCAGTGACATTCGCCCCTACATATATTTGCTTGTGTCGTCGTCCAGCCGGAGATTGCTAGCGCTCCTAACGTCGCGCCGCTGCGAAGGCCGGGGGGTCAACTCATCTAAGTAGTTAGACAAAAATAATTGCACATAGCCATGGGCGACATGCTCCGGATATGGAGACTAGCGCGAGAGAGTGTGTGAAATTAATTTTGTCCATGTACTTACAGCATAAGTTTAATCCCTCCGACCCCCCCACGCTGCGCGTGGGGGGGAGTCCAAACCGAGTGTGGGGAACTCGACCAACAGCCCCCCCCGTTCGCGCAGCGGCCCGACGCCAATCTTCCCACCAACAGCTCTCGGTTGAGATTGCTTCGGGGGGGGGATGCTAGTGTAAGATGATGATTCTTAGCTTTGGCACCCCCCCCTCGCAATGACATTAACAACTTTTTCCCTTAAGTCAGTACCATTCGATCGGGGGATAGATGTCTTCCCATACGATCGTGATTACACTAGGATTGATAAAGCCAGTGAGAGAGCTCCGATGCAGCCCCAAATGAGAGAATGGTTTTTTGCCCCCCGGCGGTTGTTTGGTGCCGCTGTAGCCACTCTGGTCCTGACTTTTAACCTTTTTTTCGCCCTAACAGTCCCTATGATATGGGAGAGGAGACGGAAGCTGCTTTCAGATCGTTTTTTGAGTTGGGGAACTATCCCCAAGCTGCTGAGTTTCTGCGCCAGGCCGAAACTCGGGAGTCCCAGGAGCCCCTGACATAGGCCATGATTGCATCTATGGCCTATGTCAAACAAGATTGGCAATCCCTCGGTCCCTATGCTACCAAAACTCGCGAGATGGCTGAGAATATCCTTGCTTCTCAACCTTTGCGGGGCAATCTCTATATTGCTGTCGGTCATTTATTAGAAGGGGCTGATAATCTGCAACAGCAAGGTCTCGTCCGAGGTCTCCCCCAAGCCTTGAGGAAACTGCAACTGGTGTATAATTTTCTGGATAAGGCGTCCGCTATTGATTCGTCCGATCCAGAACTAAACTTAATTAAGGGATATATGGATTTAATGCTGGCTATGGCTTTGCCCTTTGCTAACCCTGCTGACGCGATCGCCCGTTTGGACAAGTATGCTGCCCCCTCTAGTTTCGCTGACTGGGGAATTGCGATCGCCTACCGAGATTTGTCCGATTACGAGAAGGCGAACGAGTATGCTGACATCGCCAAGGCGTCAGTCCCGAAACATCCTGAGTTACATTATCTGAAAGCCCAAATTTTAGTGTTGCTGGGCCAGCGGGAATTAGCCCAGGAATATTTCCAGACTGCGCCCGAGCGCCGCAACTCCCCAAGATGATTGTGGCCCAAATGTTTTATGAATACTGCAAAAATAAAAGGAAGATTGATGGGATAAATCGCGATTGCTCCGACCTTAGAGACCCGATAAAGGAGGATAATGATACCTGGTGGGGTCCAGAAAATTTACCTCAACTTTTCTGAGAATTTAAAATTGAGAATTGTTCAGATAACCATCAACAATTCTCCATTCGCAATTCTCCATTCACAATTCTCCATTCACAATTAACAATTGGCAATTATGCAAGTACAGTTTCGCGAGATAGATACTTTTGATTTATGGATATGGGTAGAGTTCAGTACGGTGCCCAGCGAGATGGAAAGGATGTACGTTGAAGAAGTATTCAACTCCTGGTTTTACTTGGGAAAATTGGGAGGGTTTAATGCGGAAAATCTTCAGGTGCAGGAGGAAGGACTAGACCTGAGTTACATGGATTATGATGCTGAGGCGGGTGATGATGCGATGATGGCCCTGATGCATAATATGGGAGATTTTGAGTATGAGGGTGTTTGGGGTCGTTGTTGGTTCGATCTGGGCACCAGTGATGCGATCGCCCTTGACGTTCTGGTGAATGCGCTGTTACAATTTAGCAAGGATTATGTCAATATCGAAACCCTGATCGTGGGCGGCGAAAATGAAGATTGGCCCATTCGTCGTCAGCAGGATTTGGTTGAGGATGGTTATTATGTCTAAATCAGAGAAAATTAGGGCGATCGCTTTGGGGTTGATTAGAGATGGCGATCGCATTTTTATCGGCCAAAGCTACGATCCCGAGCGGAAAAAACCCTTCTATCGGGCCATGGGAGGGGGGGTGAAGTTTGGGGAAACGAGTCTGGAGGCTTTGAAACGGGAATTTCAAGAAGAAATTCAGGCAGAATTAACTAATATTCGTTATTTAGGCTGTCTAGAAAGCATCTTTGTCTTCAAGGGAAAGCCCGGTCACGAAATTATCCAACTCTATGAAGGCGATTTTGTTGACCCCAAGTTTTACCAACTGCAACAGATCGCTTTTGTGGAGAAGAAAAATCGGCAAAAGCTGGGCCTATGGGTGGAGATAGATAAGTTAAAGTCGGGTGAGTTGTATGTCGTACCGTCGCAGTTTTTAGATTACCTCTAAATGGGCGATCGGGAAGATCGGGGGGTACACTGCATATTTGCGTTGCTGCCCGAACCCTAAAGGGTCCGGCTACAAGAACAAAGCCCGCCTGCGCGGGCTTAATTACAAAAGTTACAGCGTAGGTTGGGTTGAGGAACGAAACCCAACATTCACCATCGCATGTTATTTTAAATCATGCCAAAGGGCGATCGCGATCGGGCAATCCACGCAAGGATATAATATAATAGCTTTGGGCTCTATCCACTCTGACCAGAGCCTACTCTCTACTCGGTGCCAACTATGTCCCAAAATAACCGCAACTCTCATCCTATCTTTCCGATCGGGGCGATCGCAGGCATAATTGGTGCGATCGCAGGAGTAATTGGTACATGCATTGCTGTACTGACTTACCTGGACATCTAACCTCGTTCCCAGGTTCTACCTGGGAACGGTCTTCTGAGGCTCCCGCCTCCTATCCAATAAGCGCAGGAGTTCAAATTCCAGTTTATCATATCTTTAATAAAATGGTATTATGCATCTGGGTTATCGTCTTGGTTTCGTCGGTCCCACCGTTCCGGAAAAATCAGAATCTCCCACATGCGGTAATTTTTTATTTGCAGGTCGCGAACCTCTGACTGTAGGTTTGGTTTCCTGTGGAAACCAAACCTACAACCTCGTTCCCAGGTTCTACCTGGGAACGGTCTTCTGAGGCTCCCGCCTCCTATCCAATAAGCGCAGGAGTTCAAATTCCAGTTTATCATATCTTTAATAAAATGGTATTATGCATCTGGGTTATCGTCTTGGTTTCGTCGGTCCCACCGTTCCGGAAAAATCAGAATCTCCCACATGCGGTAATTTTTTATTTGCAGGTCGCGAACCTCTGACTGTAGGTTTGGTTTCCTGTGGAAACCAAACCTACAACCTCGTTCCCAGGTTCTACCTGGGAACGGTCTTCTGAGGCTCCCGCCTCCTATCCAATAAGCGCAGGAGTTCAAATTCCAGTTTATCATATCTTTAATAAAATGGTATTATGCATCTGGGTTATCGTCTTGGTTTCGTCGGTCCCACCGTTCCGGAAAAATCAGAATCTCCCACATGCGGTAATTTTTTATTTGCAGGTCGCGAACCTCTGACTGTAGGTTTGGTTTCCTGTGGAAACCAAACCTACAACCTCGTTCCCAGGTTCTACCTGGGAACGGTCTTCTGAGGCTCCCGCCTCCTATCCAATAAGCGCAGGAGTTCAAATTCCAGTTTATCATATCTTTAATAAAATGGTATTATGCATCTGGGTTATCGTCTTGGTTTCGTCGGTCCCACCGTTCCGGAAAAATCAGAATCTCCCACATGCGGTAATTTTTTATTTGCAGGTCGCGAACCTCTGACTGTTGTTGAAGAATCAGCCGGATGTTTTCTCGCCGTTCTGCTGCTGCTTCTGCCATAGCATCAACTAGAGCTTGAACGACACGCTCATTCCTATTGACAATCTTAGCCGTCTCGTCTATTTTCTGGCCCAGACTTTTTATCCTACGCTCGTTCCGATCGGCAATCTTGGCCGTCTCGTCTATTTTCTGGCCCAGACTTTCTATCAGACGCTCGTTACTATTGACAATCTTGTTCGTCTCATCTATAGTTTGGGCTATGCCGCTCACTATGTCTGCCGGACTATCTAATCTTTCATCATTCCCAGGTTCTGTAGTCATTGTTTGTTTTCCTAAATTGACTGCATTTTCAATACTTGAGTTAATTATGTTACGATCGCTCCGATATATCGGACAAAATGGTGGCGATCGCAAAGCCCGCCCGGGCGGGCTTTTTGTTACCGTTCGCTGTTAACTGTCTGTCACCGCGCCGACACTGCTAGAAGATACTAACTTAGCATATTTTGCCAGTACTCCTTTCGTGTAACGGGGTGGTTTTGGTTGCCAGTTGGCACGGCGTCGTGCTAATTCTTCGTCAGATACTTCCAGTTGCAATAACCTTCCTGGGGCGTCAATTGTAATGCTGTCCCCTTCTTCTACAAGGGCGATCGCCCCTCCGACTGCTGCTTCTGGTGCCACGTGACCCACGACCATACCGTAAGTGCCGCCAGAGAAACGTCCATCGGTAATTAATCCCACAGAATCACCCAATCCAGCTCCAATAATAGCGGAAGTGGGAGCTAGCATTTCCCGCATTCCCGGACCGCCCTTGGGCCCTTCATAGCGGACGACAATCACGTCTCCTGCTTTAATTTTCTTTGCTAGAATTGCTTCTAAACAAGCTTCCTCCGATTCAAATACCCGCGCTGGACCGGTAATTTTGGGCTTCTTGACCCCACTGATTTTCGCCACCCCACCTTCAGTAGCTAAATTTCCTCGCAGAATCACCAAATGTCCTCGATCGTACATCGGATTATCCCAGGGACGAATCACATCTTGGTTCCCTGGAGGTTCTGCGGGTACATCTGCTAAAACTTCAGCAATAGTCTTGCCTGTAATCCTTAGGGCGTCACCATGTAACAGGTCATGTGCTAGCAGCATTTTCATTACCTGGGGAATGCCGCCTGCTTGGTGCAAGTTAACAGTCACGTATCGACCCGAGGGTTTTAAGTCACACAGCACTGGGACTCGATCGCGAATGGTTTCAAAGTCCGACAGGGTTAAGTCTACCCCCGCTGCTGAGGCGATCGCCAGCAGGTGCAGCACCGCATTTGTGGATCCGCCCACGGCCATAATTACAGAAATAGCATTCTCAAATGCCTTGCGGGTGAGAATCTGACTTGGTAGAATCTGGTTGCGAATCGCTTCGACCAGGGCAAAGGCCGATTTTTCCGTACTATCAGCTTTTTCCGCATCCACAGCGGCCATTGTCGAAGAATAGGGCAAACTCATCCCCATTGCTTCAAAGGCCGAAGACATGGTATTAGCTGTAAACATGCCCCCACAGGCCCCGGCACCGGGACAGGCATTCTGTTCCACTCCCGTCAGTTCCGCCATATCGATCTTACCACCGCTGTATGCTCCGACTGCTTCAAAGGCGCTGACAACGGTTAAGTCCCGTCCTTCGTAATTTCCCGGTTTGATCGTACCGCCGTAAACGAAGATCGCCGGAATGTTCATCCTGGCGATCGCGATCATCGCCCCCGGCATATTCTTATCGCAACCCCCGATCGCCAGTACCCCATCCATACTCTGGCCATTGCAGGCCGTTTCGATCGCATCTGCGATCACCTCCCGGGACACCAGGGAATATTTCATCCCCTCAGTCCCCATCGAGATCCCGTCGCTGACCGTGATCGTACCGAACATCTGCGGCATAGCACCGGCAGATCGCGCACCCGCTTCTGCCCGGACTGCCAGATCGTTTAGCCCCATATTGCAAGGCGTAATTGTGCTATAACCATTGGCAATGCCTACGATCGGCTTCGTGAAATCGTCATCCCCAAACCCTACTGCCCGTAGCATGGCCCTGTTGGGCGATCGCTGCACTCCCTGGGTTACGACTTTGCTTCTTTTGTTCAACTCCATTAGTGATATCCTTTAAATGCCATCAGCCGTAAGTCGGCGGCCCAAACATGACAATTTTATCACTATAACTCTTTAATGTCAAAGTAGAGATATTGATATTGATAGCCATGACTTTTGCCATTCATTTTACACCCGCACCCGTGTCAGACATAAATTAAAAATGAAAGCATTGACCACTGACAACTAACCACTGACAACTAACCACTGACAACTAACCACTGACAACCTCCGACCAGTACCGCCCGTAGGCAGCAACTGCAAACTAACATAAATCAGGGAAGTGCATCTATGATTATGACAGAGATGATTATGAACGCGAATGAACTCAAGAAGCGATATGATGCAGGGGAAAGAGATTTTCGCAAGGTAAAACTTTCTGAGGCATTTCTGGGGGGGATTAACCTAGTGGAGGTCAACCTGCGGGAAGCGGAGATGATGAAAGTCAACCTGACTGGTGCTAACCTGAAAGGGGTGAACCTGCGGGAAGCTAACCTGACTGGCGCTAACCTGTCTGAGGCGATATTGCAAGATGCTAACCTAATTGACAGCTTGATGGCAGCCGATCTAGCGGGCAGCAATTTGCGTGGGGTTAATTTCAGTGAGGCTGACTTCTCGAAGGCTGACTTCTCTCATACTAATTAGAGACTCGCTTGTTCTATGAAACTTACCACAAATCATTTAGGATTGCTAGAGAAATCCTACTCAAGAGGAAAACCGGGAATCAGTCCATCTATTTCTAACATCAATTCCCTAGTTTCCTTAAGGGCGACTACAACCCTTTGATAGTGTAACACATCGTCAAAGGATAAAGTGCGTTGAGCCTTTTTGCGGTCTGTCAACCATTTAGATAAAACCTGATAACCACCAATTGTAAATTCCCAAACTTCCGGGGCGATGCCTTCAAAATAGCGGGTTTTGTTGATGTAAACTCGCTGTGATTTTGGTTGATCAGCGATCTTAGTAACGGCATTATCGCCCTCCCCGCCGATTTTGGTAATTAGTTTGTTGAGTTTTTTCGATTTCATCAAGTGTAACTCTACTAATTCCTCGCCTTTTGCTTCCAAGGCTTTAAATAGTTTGTTGTTAGCGGTTAAGGGTACGCGGGGAAAGTCGATTTTGAGAAATTCGGCGTAACGTTGACGATAGGTGGGACTGTGGAAAATGGCATAAATATAATAGAAGATTGCTTCTGGAGTGGGAATGTAGCCGAGTTTTTCTCGAATGGCTGTCAGGAAATATGAAGAGAGGTTAGGATATCTTTCAACAAATAGATTACCTTGTTGGTTTTGCGTGTCGGGGTAAAGGTAGAGAGGAAAAACAAAACCATTATTAGATGTTTTAGGTGACATACATATCACTTCTACAATACTAGAAGCAACTTGTACATGAGCAAAAGTTTCCCCTTTTGTTAAACGAGATGTTATCAAAGCAATATTATTTATATACAACATATGCTGCATAACTTTAGGACGTGGCCTACAAATAAACCCCCTTGTCTGTCCTGTATAGTAAGTAAATCTCACATCAAATGGTCGATATAAGACAGAACATATTCGAGCATTTTCTATTTTACTACTGTTTAAATCTTTTTGAGCGAGCGCAACCTTCCAGTCCCGTGCATCTTTACCAAGATTATATTTGATTCGGGCATCTTCAACAGGCAGCGCCGCAAAGTCTGTAACTGTATCCATTACTTCCTGAGATGACCATTTGATAGTTAAACTATCCCTAGCGGTCACAATCCCCACAGAATTTACAGGCATGATGTCAGTGATTTTCCATCCCTGATTATATTCAGCTAATAGATCTGTATCTTGCGGAATAAATAGATAAAATGGAGACGTGGGATTAAGTTCTGTCCAGGGAACTGTCGTCACATCATGTTCGAGAAGATAGCGATACTTATCTTCCCGTGAACCCCAAAGATGAGCGTGATAAATTTTAGCTTTAGTCATGATCTCAGTTAAAATAGTTACAAAAATTTCATTTACCTGATGCGATAAATTCATCTGGGATATTTAACCATTATAGCCACGGCAACTCCCTGCTGAATATCAAACACATTTTTATCTGGGGAACCATCGGGAGCCACTTCTTTTTTCTTGCTATTGCCATGCAAATCTAACAGATATATTTCATCAAAGCTTTTCTCTAAACTCTGGCGCATTCCTGGAAACGTGGGGTTATCCAAATAGCCATGATTTGCGATCAATGCCAGAATACCACAACCTGTGCGATCGATCCGCCATTGCCCAAACCTGATAAATTTTACATAATCATCTTGCAACCACTTCGTATTTTTTTCATTTAAGGCTTTTCCATCGACAAAATAATAATCTTTCACTAAATTTTCAATCCACTCGCTCTTATTTGCCGAATGCCCGGAATAAGGAGGATTACCCAAAACCACCATCACTGGCACATCACGTTTTATTGCCGCCGCCTCGTTAGCCTCCTGGGCCACAAACTGACCGAACAAAACTTCCGACTTTTTCATCGCCTCATCCAGAGTATTAGTCAGATAAACTCCCAAACGCTGCTTCCCCTTAAACCTATAGCCCAACTCCTGCAACTGGAGACCTAATTTCAAGTGAGCGATCGCATAAGGAGCCATCAACAACTCAAACCCAAACAACCGCCCCAACAAATGCTCCTCAACATAACTATCCCACTGGTTCGCCAAACCCATCTTTTCCAAATTACCATAAATCTGCTTAACCACTTCATAAAGAAAAGTCCCCGTTCCCGTAGCCGGATCCAGAATTTGTACCCTTGGCTTTTGAGTGGTAGAGTCCTTAGCATTATCCGCCAAACCCAACGGCAGGTCGAAACGCTCCCTTAAAATAGCATCCACCGATCGCACGATAAAGGACACCACCGGTTCCGGCGTATAATAAACTCCCCGACTCTTGCGCAAAGCCGCATTATAAGCCCCCAAAAACGTCTCGTAAAAATGCACTACCGGATCTTCCTGGCGAGTCCGCTGTCCGAAGTTCTCCAAGATGCCCCCCATATCCACCTGGGAAAGCAACTGCACCAAGTCATCAACCGCCCAATCAATTTGACTAATCGCGTCAGTTTCCACAATCGTATTAAACAACCGCCGCAAAAAAGGATTAGTCGCCGGAATATAAGTCCCCGCCGTCCGCCGAGTAAAGCGATCGCCCCCCGCAGCTTGCGCGTGACCCACCCTCGCCGCAAACAACCCATAAGAAATAGTCTGAGCGTACATATCCGCAAACTCCTCATCGGCGATATTCGGCAGCAACACCTCGCTAAAACCCTGCTTGAGTTGACGCAACTCCCCATCGGAGGACTCCTCTTCCAAGGCTGTCACCGTTGCCAACCGGATCGCTTTTGTTAACCTCGCCATCTGCCGCGCCAACTCCTCGGGGTTTCTCACCACCTCCCCCGTGAAATTGAGAAACTGCTCTAACAGCGCCGCAACCTTATCTACATCTAAGGGTTCTAACTTATTCCCGCGATCGGCCAAAACCTCCTTAAGTCTGCACTTACCATCCACATACCAGCGAAACTCCAAATAATTAGTCAAAACCAAATTATAGAAAGCCTCTTGATAGCGTTTAAGCTGTTCCGTCTTCTCCACCACATCCAAATCCAATTTCACATCCTTCGCCTCCACATAACCCACCAGCAACTCCCGCCGCTTCACTGTAAAATCGGGAATCCCTGCCTTATTGCCCTTTTCCTCGATCGCCGCATCAATCCCCGACGCCCCCGCGTCCAGCAAATCCTTTAACGCCGGATAGTGGGTGCGTTCGCTTCCTTTTTCTAGATTTTTTTGAATCGACTTGAGATAACTATCAAAATCAATAGATAACATCAGATTAGCTCCCTAGTTCAGTCAAGTTATACCTATCCTTCTGTGAACCAGTACACAACCTCTAGCATAGAGATTATATTCCATTATGGCACCGTGCTACATAATAGTTTGCCCATTGTATTGCCGATTCTGTGTTAGGAATGACTGTGGCGATCGCCCAAACCCCGACCGCAATCTCAGTTCAGTAACTTGCGATTAGCGGTAATAATTGTCAAATTGTCGTCCTTAAAATCAGAATCGTGCGTTACCAGCTTCAGACCTTTTTTTTGCAAAGTTCGGCCAACATCATATCATTAAAATCAGCACCTCCTATGGCATACTCAGTTAAAATCGGTTCCCAATCTACGGTCTCCAACCCAGTTTCTGTGAGCTGGCACTTCTGAAGAATTTTCCGAACTTGTCTGGCAATCTTTCTGGCAATTGGTTTGAAGCCTGCACTATTGCGAAATATCTTGAACTCTGCGGGTCTGCTCTCTGCTGGCAATTTGTTATAAACAAATCTAGCGTAGGCATTAATGAATTCAGATAGCACGAAACCATCCAAGAATATCTGCCCCCTCGCGCTGCGAATCCGCCTCAGTGCCAAGGTGTATGTAGCCCGGTTGCGAGGAGATACATCTTCCTGGCGACCATAAATGTATAGCCATACATTGGCATCAAATAATACAGCATCAGCAGAGGTAAATTTGTAATTGTTGATGTCGATGACTTGGTTACTCATAGTAGTCATCTCCGAAGGTGGCTCGCGCCGCTGCTTCCCATGCCTTTGGGTCTTGCAGGTATTCCTTGACATCTTCAATCGTATCTAATAGGTCTGCCGCGTCATCTGGCTCCATGTCGATCGCCCTGAGGTTAGCTTCGAGAAAGTCTTCGGGAAATAAAGCGTACAGATGACCGATCGCATCTGCCAAGAAAGCGGAGGTAATATCTTCGCCATCTTTGAAGGAAACAATGACTCTCTTACCAGACCGCAAAGCCCCAGCGATCGCTTCGCATACTTTTTGGCCATCAACATTTGCAATACATAAATTGTGGCCCATGATTTCCGTCACCGCGATCGTCACGGTCTCGCTGGTTGTCGGAGTAGGAGTTGTGAGGATATTCATTTCTGTGATGGTAACCGCGTTCCTTGATGCTAGCACAAACTTCAACGTGCGATGCTTGATTTTTTCCTTTGGGACGATCGCCTCGCCCCTCTACGAACCATAACCACCCCAAGGGCTCTGGACGGCTCCGCATAGTTTGCCCATTGTATTGCCGATCCTGTGTTAGGAATGACTGTGGAGATCGCCTTTGGAGAGCGATCGCCCAAACCACGACCGCAACCTCAGTTCAGTAACTTGCGATTAGCGGTAATAATTGTCAAATTGTCGTCCTTAAAATCAGAATCGTGCGTTACCAGCTTCAGACCTTTTGTTTGGCAAAGTTCGGCCAACATCATGTCATTAAAATCAGCACCTCCTGTAGCATACTTACTAAAAATTGGATCCAGATTAATTGATTCAAAACCGCTGCCCGTTTGCTGGCACTTTTTGAGAAGCCTTCGGGATTTGGTGACAATTTCTTTAGCAACTGGCTTAAACTCATCGCTGTTACGAAAGGACTTGAATTGCTCTGGCTTCGTTGCTAATGGCCATTCGTTGTAAACAAATCGAGCATAAGCGTTAATGAATTCAGACAGCACGAAACCATCTAAGAATATCTGCCCCCCGACGCTACGAATTTGTCGCAGAGCAAAAGTATATTTGGCTCTTAATCGAGGATATCTATTCCCGGTTGGTCCATAAATATACAGCCAGACATTGGCATCAAATAACACCTCATCACTGTTGCTAAATTTGTAATCTTCGATCCGATAAACGTGGTTACTCATAGTCATCCCCGAAAGCATCCCGTGCTGCTGCGATGAATCTCTCTGGGTCTTTGAGGTACTTTTTCACCCAGCGAACCGTGTATGTAAGGTCTGCCGCGTCATCTGGCTCCATGTCGATTGCCCTGAGGTTAGCTTCCAGAAAGTCTTCGGGAAATAAAGCGTACAGATGACCGATCGCATCTGCCAAGAAAGCGGAGGTAATATCTTCGCCATCTTTGAAGGAAACAATGACTCTCTTACCAGACCGCAAAGCCCCAGCGATCGCTTCGCATACTTTTTGGCCATCAACATTTGCAATACATAAATTGTGGCCCATGATTTCCGTCACCGCGATCGTCACGGTCTCGCTGGTTGTCGGAGTAGGAGTTGTGAGGATATTCATTTCTGTGATGGTAACCGCGCTCCTTGATGCTAGCACAAACTTCGACGTGCGATGCTTGATTTTTTCCTTTGGGACGATCGCCTCGCCCCTCGACGAACCAGAACCGCCCCAAGGGATCTGGACGGATCCGCATAGTTTGCCCATTGTATTGCCGATCCTGTGTTAGGAATGACTGTGGAGATCGCCTTTGGAGAGCGATCTCCCAAACCCCGACCGCAATCTCAGTTCAGTAACTTGCGATTAGCGGTAATAATTGTCAAATTGTCGTCCTTAAAATCAGAATCGTGCGTTACCAGCTTCAGACCTTTTTTTTGCAAAGTTCGGCCAACATCATATCATTAAAATCAGCACCTCCTATGGCATACTCAGTTAAAATCGGTTCCCAATCTACGGTCTCCAACCCAGTTTCTGTGAGCTGGCACTTCTGAAGAATTTTCCGAACTTGTCTGGCAATCTTTCTGGCAATTGGTTTGAAGCCTGCACTATTGCGAAATATCTTGAACTCTGCGGGTCTGCTCTCTGCTGGCAATTTGTTATAAACAAATCTAGCGTAGGCATTAATGAATTCAGATAGCACGAAACCATCCAAGAATATCTGCCCCCTCGCGCTGCGAATCCGCCTCAGTGCCAAGGTGTATGTAGCCCGGTTGCGAGGAGATACATCTTCCTGGCGACCATAAATGTATAGCCATACATTGGCATCAAATAATACAGCATCAGCAGAGGTAAATTTGTAATTGTTGATGTCGATGACTTGGTTACTCATAGTAGTCATCTCCGAAGGTGGCTCGCGCCGCTGCTTCCCATGCCTTTGGGTCTTGCAGGTATTCCTTGACATCTTCAATCGTATCTAATAGGTCTGCCGCGTCATCTGGCTCCATGTCGATCGCCCTGAGGTTAGCTTCGAGAAAGTCTTCGGGAAATAAAGCGTACAGATGACCGATCGCATCTGCCAAGAAAGCGGAGGTAATATCTTCGCCATCTTTGAAGGAAACAATGACTCTCTTACCAGACCGCAAAGCCCCAGCGATCGCTTCGCATACTTTTTGGCCATCAACATTTGCAATACATAAATTGTGGCCCATGATTTCCGTCACCGCGATCGTCACGGTCTCGCTGGTTGTCGGAGTAGGAGTTGTGAGGATATTCATTTCTGTGATGGTAACCGCGTTCCTTGATGCTAGCACAAACTTCGACGTGCGATGCTTGATTTTTTCTTTGGGACGATCGCCTCGCCCCTCGACGAACCATAACCGCCCCAAGGGCTCTGGACCGATCCGCATAGTTTGCCTATTGTATTGCCGATCCTGTGTTAGGAATGACGTATCGGTGAGGTTGGGGGAGGGGGAAAAGAAAAACAAGGGGACTGGTGAAGACAGTATGCTCAAGTTGACTCAGTTGTATCCCCATACGGTCTGGTAGACCCCGCTCCGAAACTATTTTTAACCCGCAGCGTCGTGCCTTATTTTTAGTACTCCCCCAAAGCGAGCGATGCGCCCCTTGTCGGTTTTCAACCGACTTGAGCCTCTAGCCTTTAGGGTTTGAACCCTATGTGTCTCGTCTTTTGTGCGAGTAGCGCTCCCACGATCCACGGAAGACAGGCCATGAGGCGTTCTCGACAATGGCGCAAGATCGAACGTGAGAACAAAGACATCAGGAGAGAGTAACTGTCACTCCTGATGTTCATATCTAGTCATATTTACTACAATGTAAGATTACTTTACCCCAATGTAAGATTACTTTACCCCAATGTAAAATTACTTTACCCCAATGTAAGATTACTTTACCCCAATGTAAAATTACTTTACCCCAATGTAAAATTACTTTACCCCAATGTAAGATTACTTTACCCCAATGTAAAATTACTTTACCCCAATGTAAGATTACATTCGCCTCCAGTCAGATGGGCGATCGCCTCGCGAAGGCCATTACCAGGTAGAACCGCGCTGAACCGCGCTCACTTGTAGTTGATAGCCGGGTGCCGAGACAATACTTCAAGGTTTTGCATTTTATTTGTCATTGCGAGGGGGGGGCTGTGTTCTTCGATATCTCTTGTTGTGCTCTTGTCCCAGGGGACTCGGCACACAAGAGATATCGTGGAGACATCGGTAGGCGATTTTTTTGTACTACATCAATTTGAGAAACGCTATCTAGCACTTCTCAGATTAGTGCGATCTGCTGTCGGAGATTGCTTCGGGGGGGTAACTCTATTTCGCATAAGTTACTCGCTAGTCTCCCCCCCCTCGCAATGACTTCTAGGCGATTGTGCTGTACCACATTAATTTGAGAAACGCTATATTAGTCGGTTAAAACTCATATCTTGCACCATTCTCAACTAGAGGCTCCGCCTCAAGAGCGCGTTCCCTGGCAGAGCCAAGGAACGAGGGTAAAACACGAAGTAATGAACCCATCTGAGTGAAAATTAAAGCAATGATCGTCTGGCAGGCAGATTTTTATCGAGTCCCAAAGCAGGATGCAGCGGCCCAACCCCTGTGGCAGTTACTGATGTGCGATCGCACGTTAAGTTTCACCTATGAAGCGACCTGTCCGCAATCAGAAGTAAGCGCGAACTGGCTAATAGAACAGTTGCAAAAAACCGGGTTGCCAGATATAATCCAGGTGTTCCGTCCTCAGACTCTGAATTTGTTGGCAACAGCGGGACAGCAGTTGGGAATCAAGGTGGAAGCGACTCGACGCACTACCGCATTAAAGCAATGGTTGCAAGCTCGATCGTCTCTCGAACCGGGATATAATCCTTTAGCAATAGATAAACCGCCACCATTGCCATTGCCAGAAAAACTTTGGGGGGAAGCCTGGCGTTTTGCTACCCTACCAGCAGGAGACTTAGTAGATGCCTTTGCTTCACGTCCCATTCCCATACTAGAGATGCCCGAATTTATGCACCCGATCGCCTTAGGCTTGCGATCGACAATTCCGGTACCAGGAGTAATAATAGATGGAGGGCGTCAGTCAATGAAATTAGCCCGTTGGATAAAAAATGTCCGACCTGTAGCGCTGAATTATATTTCTGGAGCCCCTGATGGGTTAATATTAGAAGCGGGGTTAGTCGATCGCTGGGTAATGGTTACCTTTGAGGATGCAGATGTAGCAGCAGCGGGTAAAGCGTTCCAACAGCGTCTACAATCGCAAACTCGAGGATTGCACTTTTTGCTAGTGCAACCAGATAATTCCGGGATGACTTACAGTGGTTTTTGGTTGCTGCGAGATGAGAATTGGGAATTGGGAATTGAGAATTGTTGATTATTTATTCACGTTCATATCGCAATTTTACATTTCCCATATTTCCCATTAAACAAAACTGCGATCGCACATGAGGGGAGTTAGTGCGATCGCCTCTATAGTCCATAACACTTGTTTTTTAATCTACCACATTAAGCCGACCCTGTTGCAGAGCATCAAACACGCGATTAACAAGCTGATATTCCGCATCGCTAAGAGCATCCTTCGCTAACAGATTTGACATCAGTAACTCTTGGTCAAGGCGAGTAATCTGGCGAAACTTAAATATGCGCTCAATTAGCTTTTCGACTTCAATTTTCGGTGCATCAAGTTTAGCTAGCATTTTCATCAACCACCCTATCTATAACAAAACTGCATGACTCTAGTATCAGTGATTTTTCCTATTTGTGAGTGATGGAGCGCAGATCCACTTGGTAATACTTACTTAAAAATCCTATGACGATCGTCATTGACAAATTTTAAAAAATGTGGTAAAGGATCGGGTAAAATGACTAGATGTTGCAACAGGTAAAACTCATGGCAAAGATTGGGATTATCGGCGGTAGCGGTCTGTACAAAATGGACTCCAGGATGTAGAAGAAGTACAAGTTGACACGCCTTTCGGTCCCCCTTCTGACTCCATCATCCTCGGCACCCTCTCCGGAACAGACCACTGACCACGCCTAAAAATCCATTTTTGCCTGATAGATCTCAACTGGGTTACCATCTGGATCGAGGCATCTAAAAAATCGCCTTCCCTGTTTAGAAGAAATCTGCTGCAAAATTTTTACTCCAAATTGGACCGCATTATTGTAAGCTGGCTCTAATAATTTGATTTCCAAGCAGATAGTAGCATTCCTCTCTGGAGTATTACTCGGTACTTCGCTGCTTTTGAGATTATTTAATTGCTTTAAGACAATGCGATCGCATCTCACCAAAGCCTTTGATTCCTTTTCAACTTTTAGTCCTAAAACCCTTTCATAAAAAAACCGTGCTTTTTCTAGGTTAACAACCGGTAATTTAACCGTCATTTGACAGACATTAACCGGTTTTATATCTATCTCATGCGGGAATTCGCTGACCGCATGAGATTCATCCTTCATTTCATTTTTCTGGCGTGACAGCTTGGTGATATACAGAGTTTGACCATCAACAGTCGTTACTTTCCAATAATTTGCCACTGTTGTTTTAGATAAAGGCTGATGCTGTTGTCTATCAGATATGTTGGCTTTTCTGTCATCTGGAATCACAACAATATCGCCATGATTTGACACTGCAAGTTTTTCCAGGAAAGAATCAAGATGTTTTTTTCTAGTCTCAATTGCCAGCTGAGCTTGACCAGCACCTTGATTTTTGACTAAATTTTCTGCCAATTCTCTAATATACCTAGCATCCTGAACTTGCTCTCATAAAAGCCATTACTGGTTAAATCATTATTGCCGTCGCCGTCGATGTCGATGTTGCCCTGGAACTCTCCTGTAGCCCACGCATTACCATTGCTGTCGGTGGCTATGCTATAGCCAATGTCACGACTGCTACCGCCGATATTTAAGGCTTTGACCAAATCACCATTGCGGTCGAACTTGGCTACATAGCTATCATTACCGCCATTACTGGTCAAATCATTGTTGCCGTCGCCGTCGATGTCGATGTTGCCGTTGAAATATCCTGTAGCCCACACATTACCATTGCTGTCGGTGGCTATGCCACTGCCATAGTCACGACTGCTACCACCGATATTTAAGGCTTTGACCAAATCCCCATTGCGGTCGAACTTGGCTACATAGCTATCTTGATTGCCATTACTGGTCAAATCATTGTTGCCGTCTCGGTCGATGTCGATGCTGTTGTTGGAAGTTCCTGTAATCCACGCATTACCATTGCTGTCGGTGGCTATGTGAGTGTTCTGTAGCTGAAACTCCTGCGTTATACTACTGTTGGCAAATTCCAGTTGCAGGAAATTGTTGTTATTGTTGCTGAGGTTGAGGTCGGTGGGGTTTTCATTAACGTCGTTGATGTTAATGGTGAAATTCTCCGAGTAACTCAGCCCACCATCTTCTGTTCTCACTCGGATGCTGTAACTCGACTGAGTTTCAAAGTCTGGGGAACTTTTGATTTGCAGTTGGTCCCCGAGAATGGTGAAGGCAGC
>RFFC02000041.1 GCA_005518205.2 Hormoscilla sp. GUM202 | reverse complement strand
GCAACGTTGTGCTTATCTCAACCTTGACCTCAATACTGCTTAAGTCTTTTTACCTACTGCAAAACTGGGATGCTCCCGGTGGTTTGAACTCCCAGTCAAACCCGATCGATCTTCCCCCAAGCGATATAAGCAGGCGATTTTAGCTTGGGTGGGAGTCATGGTAGTCACGCTGCTGCAGCAACCTCTTCTGGATCCTTTGCTGCCAAATCTCCCCGGGTTATTGGCTATAGCTAGCTATGAGAAGTGCCATAACAGTGGGATTATTGACATATCTGGTCATGCCCCAAATCACCCGCATCTTCAAAGGATGGCTATATCCATAAAGCCCTATCTCAAGCGCCAGCAACCTATCTCAACTCTTTGAGGACTTCCTCCGTGAAGGGATTTTCCCCTGTACGAAGAGCATCTATCCAACCGAGCGCTTGTTCTCGGGTGTGGTCAAAACCAGTTGGTAGAGGGGGCGATCTTGGCGGGCAAGAAACCCGGGAACTCCTCTCTTACCGGGTTTCTTGGGGTGTCGCAACTTACAACTACTTTTGACCGCACCCAGCTAGCAGTCCTAATAACTAATAAGCAACCAATTCTGTTCGCTGAAACAGTTTGCCAGTAATCGGAGATTTTCCTGTAACCGTCACTGTCACGAGAGAACCTTCTCGCGCTCCCGTATCTTGTATCTTGCCTACAAAGGAGCCATTTCCGTCTGGAGTGTGTTGCAGCACTGGATATCTTCGGACAGGTAGGATATCACCGTCTGGCAATTTCCGCTTCCGGAGTGCTTTGAGACGGGCAACATCTTCAGAGATACCCCGAGCGATATCAGTTTGTTCTGGTTCTACAGTCTTTAATTCACTCTGAAACTTCTCAAGTGCTTGGGGAATGCTGAGGGCTGGTTGTATGACAGACGCCTGGATCTCCAAATCTTCAATCGGTGCCTCATTTTGAGTAACGCGCACGTTATATTTATAAGAACTGCCAGTATCAGTCAAGTTGGAACTGCCGGTTAAAGCATTAACACTTAACTTTATAGCCGAAGAAGAGCTGTCAGCATACTCAAATATGCCAGTCGTAACGGTAAATCCCTTGCCATCGACATCACCCCCACAAATTAGCTGTACTTGCCATTTCCCATCTGCTGGTTTGTCAAAATTGAATACGACATAACCTTCACCTATAATGGTAGGTGAATTAGTGAGGGTTTCTCCTTTGGGGTTCACCAGTGTAATGCTGATCTCTTTTTTATTGGGAGCGGGAGTGTTAGTGTATTTGAAAGAGTCATCATCCCAAACAACACCGATCTGAAGCATCAAATTATTTGGTGAAATTATCCCTGGAAGCAGACGGAAATCTTCTGCCGTAAGAGTATTCAATTTGTTTTCTACCGTGTTGATGAAACTGGCTTGTCCATGAATATCGTTGTAGATATGCATCATCGTTGAGGGGAAGGGAGCTAGATAGTATTTGCCATCAGTTTGCTTGGCAACTTCCTTCAACAGATCGTGGTCGGCATCATCTCCCATCGCACAAGCATAAACTGGATACCCTGATGGCAAAGTGCTGAGTACATCAGGTCCTGCATTCTTATATCCATCAGTGAGTAGAACTATGCCGCGCGGACCAGAAGCAGGGTCAAGCAGATTTTTCGCCTTTATAATGCCATCTCCAATGTTTGTCGAACTCCCAGTAAAAGTCAGACCTTCAATAACATTTGCGGCTGCTCGATTCCGATCTAAATTTGCGTTAACAGTGGCTAGTTTGTTGTTATCTGAGTAAGCTACAACACCTCGCGTGTCGTAATTAACGACTGCGATTTTATCCCCTGGAATCGGATAGGACATGTACGCCTTGCTAGCGCGACGGGTAATATTGACATATCCGTTGAAACTCATGCTGTTGGAGGTATCAATTACAGGAATTGTGCTGATGTTTCCCATGTTTTTATTCCCTAGTTCTTCTTTCAATTGTAAAGCGCTAAAATTCTGGTTTTCTGACTTTCCTTTTTCCCTTTGGTCCGATCGCAGGCCGTGACCGGCAAAATATAACAATGCCGTATCCGGTACGTTGCTGGGGGGGTTAAATAACAGAGCAATTTCCTCTTGCAGATCCGTTAGCTTTGGCAGTTTCATGGGACTGGGGTCGTCATCCACTCCCCTGGCCCCATCGATATAGGTTTCTGGCATCCGCCTTACCCGAAAATTCCCATAGCTTTCCAAAACCCGAGCCACCGCTTCTGCATCCGCCGCCGGTAAAGATAGATTTTGGGGTTTCTTCGTTTTTGGGTCTTTCAGCAAGGGATAGCGATTAATCCCCACCACCAAAGCTTCTCTGCTCATAGCTGCCAACTGTCAAATCTCTATGTATATGGTACCCAATATACCCCAATATACCACCATCTTGAGGAAAAAAACCTGATTTTTCAGCCCTGGCCAAAAGTAGTCGATTATCCCGCCATTCTGGTAAAATACCTGTAGATTGCAGGTCTTACGCCTCTTTTTTCTAGGTATTGACCTTGATGTATAATTTAATACCTAATCTCTCGAGTTTAAAACATGTTTTTAGATGTCAAATATCTCATTTAAGATGTTTTAGGCATAAATTTATATGTATTCTACCTCAATAGTTAGATAAGCTTCGCGCATTGAAATTGCCTAATTTTTAATTGTTAATTTAGAATTGCTTACTGAATGCTTTTGTGCTATATTAAAACAGAAAGCTTGGAAGCCCGATCGCACGACCGCAACTAGCTATGTAAATCAAATCAGCCAAGGGGATAATGAGAAAATTAACTGGTAAAAATGCCGGGAATAGTCCGGTGGGAACAGTTTTGATAGTACCCTTCGTGGTGCAAATATTTGCCGCCGTGGGGATAGTGGGTTATCTGTCATTTAAGAACGGACAAAAAGCAGTCAAAAACTTGGCATATCAATTGATGGAGGAAGTGAGCGATCGCATAGAGAATCACGTGCAGGAATATTTATAAATCCCCCATTTAATCAATCAAATAAACCTGGATCCCATGGGTCAAGGATATCTTAATTTAGACTCTCCTATAGAGCGATCGAGGAGATCGCATTGATAAGCTGTCGCGCATCTAAAATGCACATTTGAGCTGAGCGTAAAATCCTGGCGGCCATTTGCCATAAGCGTTTCGGTTATGATGGCAATTTTGGACGATGCAATTTAAATGCATCACAGCTTATTATGTCTATCACATCACGAAGTTTGCAAAAGCTCCTCCGGGACAATATCTCGGGGGGGAAACCCCTCAGCGTTGACCCCGAACAGGCCCGAGAACGTGAGGGGTGTAGTTCGTAGTTCGTAGTTCGTAGTTAGGGAGCTATCGAACGCAATCATGAGGGTTTGAGGCATTTGGTTGCTGACTCCAAATCAAAGTTTAAGTAGCTGTCGAACTCACGTCCCGAGAGCTGGCGGAAGACTTGTGTTCCTGCCAGAGGGCATGGGACCCGATCGGGTGTTGCGCGCGATCGCGGGTCTGACGATGTTCAGTTCGGCATATCTGGCGGAAAATGTCCGGGGGGGACTACAATCAGTTCCTAGAGGTCAAACGGAAGCGGCGAAAGCATTGGGATTAAATACACCCTTGGCCCTACGTGAGTTCGACAGCCGCGATAACCCTTATTTCACGTCGGGTTGAAAATGCCTCAAACCCGCATGATTGCGTTCGGGAGATCCCCAACTACGAACCGCGCAGCGTTGCGAGGCACGAAGCAATCTCGAACTACGAACTACGAACTCACGTTTACCCCAGGCCCTCAAAGCAGTCATTCCCGCGATCGTGGGTCAGTTCATCGGATTGTTTCAAGATACAACATTGCTAGCCCTGGTAGGACTGGTAGAATTGCTGGGGGGTGTGGTCATAAGTAGTTGATAGCCGGGTGTGCATCTGATGATATATATAGCCCGCGCAGCCCGCGCAGGCGGGCTTTTGTTCGGTGTAGCCGGACCCTTTAGGGTTCGGGCGGCGCAGCCTCCTACCAACCGTTTTTGACCACACCCGCCGTGTACACGGGTTGTGTGACGGTAGAAAAGGGATATGAAAATTAAATAAATATCCCATGAGAGGGAAAAAAATTATTAAACCCTTGACAAGTTCCACTCTTGTTAGCTATACTTTATTCAGCAATGAAGGTTCATGGGGGCTTGGAAAATCAACAAGCCCAAGCGAAACCAGGGATGCCCGGCCCGGACTGCGCAAAAAGCACAGCCTTTGGGTTAAGCAACGGAAACAGGCGTGGAAGAAGCGTAACTCCGGGTCAGGTAAATCTCTTTATCGCTCACTTCGACTCCACAAGGAGAGCCCTGTGGCAGGGTTCTCCTGCGCATTTTTAAATAATTTTGAAGTGAAGAAGGGGAGATCCCGCTGCAACAAATGCATGACCACACCCATTGCTGGGCATCGGCAATGCAGTTTTAGCCAATCCCAAGTTTTTGGGGCGCTATGCTGAGGTATACTTATTCGTAGGCATACTTTACGGGTGTTTTTGCTATGCTATGTCTCTGGCTAGCCGCCGCTTGGAAAAACAACTCAATACGGGCGATCGCTAGTTTTACTGGCGATCGCACCAACCTCGGGTGGGTGTGGTCATGCATTTGTTGTAGCCCGATCCCCCCCAAACCCCCCTTAAAAAGGGGGGTTTGGGGGGATCCCACGACTGAGAAGGCCCATGTTAGATCGACTGGTTTTGACCACACCCACCTCGGGTACAGAAACCGGGTTTCTTTTTTCCACCTTGGGTAAAACATTCAAGATCTGGTAGAAACCCGGTTTCTTGCCAACTGCTGCGCGATCGCACCATCATCTCAAACGATCGCACCCACTCCCGGGGTGAGAAACCGGGTTTCTTTTTTCCACCTCGGGTAAAGATGAGAGTATCTCTGAGAAACCCGGTTTCTGGCAGCAAGGGGCCGATCGCCTTAACCCAGGGTAGAGAAAACTCGAACTGATTACTGAGACAAGCGGCCAGTTTTAACCTACATTCCGCACGACAAGTGTACTACATAAATAAAACACTGGTTTTTTCAACTCTTACACTATCACAAATACAGACAAATATCCGGCGCAACGTCCCTTACAATACCCAAAAGCTTATACCAACCAACAA
Organism: Hormoscilla sp. GUM202; assembly: GCA_005518205.2. GTDB lineage: Bacteria > Cyanobacteriota > Cyanobacteriia > Cyanobacteriales > Desertifilaceae > Hormoscilla. The sequence continues at coordinate 55,260 of RFFC02000041.1, read as the reverse complement.
CAAAAACTTACTTGACATAAAATTCCTAAAATTTCCCTATTATTGCTCACAAGAGAGCTACTCAGAGATGAATATCCCTAAGTTCTACTCATTATTGAATGTGTATTTTTACATAATTGACTCCAGCAAATAGTACCGCTGACATGCTGGTGGAAAGAACTTCAAAAAGTGCAACCGCTCCTCATTAATATTGGAAATCTGTTTGCTCCCGCGATCGATATAGATATGAATTGACTGAAAACATTGAAATATCCAACGAAGAGTTGGTCTATCCGTCAGCCGACCTAACTGATTTTTTACTCCTGAACCTGTTCGTTTAAGTGTTTGCCTTATCTGTCGCTCTGCTACTTTATACACTAACAAAGATAAAGCCATAATTAAACCTAAAACTTCAATCCGTTTTGGTGATTTAATAAAGACACTATCTGCAAAAAACATGGGATCTTTAACAAACTTAAAACAACGCTCCACTTCCTGCTGCTCGTTTTTATATGTAGAGAGCATTTTTTCTGAAGAGAGCGCTAATTTATCGAGTTGATTAGTTGCTAAAATAAAGCGTCCTGCCTGGTTCTTTTTATGTTGCACTTGCTCGATACATTCACTAATAGTTGCTTGGACTTGATAGTGGCAAGAAGGAGAACAAATTTCAGATTTTGTGAAAATGGATTGAGTTTTTATTTCGGTTAGTTCATGATACGATGATTTTTTTAATAGCTTCTTTGCCGCTATTATAGCATCCGGGGCACAAGCAAATTTCCGAGAACTTAATTGTTTTAATTTCTTTTGGGCAACACGTAAATCTTTGTCGATTTTATCCGATAATTTTTTGAGGTCTGATTCCCGACGCTCCTGACTTTCAATCACTAGCCATCTTTGCTCTATATCTCCATAATTTTGCTTTACTTCTAGGTAACGATATCCTACCTGCTCGCAAGAGATAAAATTCTTTGCATCCGCCTCCGTGACTAACTTCTTGGCTGCTTTAATAGTAAGTGGCACTCGCGCTAACCACTTGACATCACCTAATATTTGCAAATTTTCCTGCGTATATAATGCTGCATCAGCTACCATTAATCCTGAAAATTCAAAGGTTTTTTTGAACTCTGTTATAGAAGACGGAATTTCTTTTTGGTCTGATGCATTTCCATCTCCCATCTTCATCCATAAGGGAATACCCCCATCTCCTGAACAAATCAACTGCATTGTATATTGTTTCAAGTCTGGTCTATGGTCTCTTGAATATCCATGTGTTATTTTTATCGGTCTAGGTGAGACAACTTCCCCCTCTACTTCTGATGTTTTGTATTCTCCATGAACATGAAATGAACTTAAATCTATATGTGCTGTTTACCTTTTGATTTGATATTTTTTTAATACCTCTAACACCACAGAACACAAATATTTCTCCAATCCCTATCGCATATAACTCATCCATAACTCTACCTAATTTATCATCATTTAAATATTCCGGTTTGACTCCAACTCCAATTAAGTGTTCTATTGCTTTCCCATCAAAAAATCTGGCAAACAGGTATAATGGTGCTGACACCAACCCTAAAGCATTTATTATCATTGCTTTAACAACTTGACCAGAGCTGATTTTCTCTGATGAGTGTTTTGGCAATCGCCGGTTAATTATCGATTCTATTCCTATTTCATCGATGATTCCAGCCACTAATCCGAGATGATCTAGATTGGTAATTTCCATCTTTCTGTAGGGTGAACTTCAAACACGTTCCATTATAACTCAATGCCAGGGATTTTGGGGCAGATTTTTTCGGGATAATTGCTGAGTATTTATACTCAGATATTTTCTTCGCTACGTACTACATTTGTCGCACAAAACGATCTTTTGCGTAATACATAATATACTACTGTTTGTCGTGCGGAATGTGGGTTTTAATTGATCGGCAGAAAAATAATAAATTCTGTCCCTTTCCCGAGTTCCGAATGACAAGCGATCGCACCCCCGTGTTTTTCTGTAATAATTTGATAAGCGATCGCCATTCCTAAACCTGTACCTTTGCCTACTCCTTTAGTCGTAAATTATTGCTCAAATAATTCAGCTTTTTTAACAGGCGGAAAATGTTAACCCATCCAGAATAAACTGGAAAAGATACAAGCAGCTAGAAGTCCTGTAGCATCAGCAAGAAGCCCTGCTACAAGAGCATGGCGAATGCGCGTAATGCCAACCGCCCCAAAATACACTGCAAGAACATAAAAAGTTGTTTCCGTACTCCCCATCATCGTAGAAGCAAGAAAGGCACTATATGAATCAGGCGATCGCTCAATTAACTCACTCATAATTCCAAAAGCGCCACCACCAGAAAGGGGGCGAAGTAGTGCCATAGGTAAGACTTCCGCAGGCATTCCGATTAAATTAGTTAAGGGACTGAGTAAGTTAGAGACTGTTTCCATCGCACCAGAAGCGCGAAACATTCCAATAGCAACCAGAATGGCAACTAAAAAGGGAATCATCCGAATCGCAATATCAAAACCCTGCTTGGCTCCTTCGGTGACGGCTTCATAAACTTTTACCCCTCGCCCGACTCCGTAAGTAATAATTAGAAGTATCAAGATCGGCATCAGCCAATGAGAAATGAAATCTTGGTTAAAGAAATCCCCTAGATTGTCGCTGCGAATAATACCATAGACTATAGTGCCACCAAAAGCGATCGTAAATAACCAAGCAATAATTTGAGAAGCTCTACCAGTGGGATAGAGAAGGTGAGAATAATCAGATTCTTCAACTCGATCGTCGCTGCTATTTATCTCGAATTCCTCGACAGACTCAACCTCCTGTGAGCCAGATTTGAGCCATAGCTTATCTCTTCTACCCAACCAAGAAGCAACTGAAACTCCTACAACAGTAGAACAAATGGTAGCTAATAAGGTAGGAAGGAAAATAGCAGCCGGATTACTACTATTGGCGGCGGCTCTGACACCGATGACTCCCAAGGGAAACAAAGCAACACTGGAGGTATTGATCGCTAGAAACAAGCACATGGCGTTGGTAGCAGTCCCCTTCAGGGGATTAAGCTTGTTGAGTTCAACCATTGCCTTGATGCCAAAAGGAGTCGCAGCATTTCCGAGTCCTAGCATATTAGCAGAAATATTGAGGATCATTGCCCCCATTGCTGGATGGGTGGGTGGTACATCAGGAAACAGCTTAACCATCAAGGGTTTAAGGATATTAGCCAGACTGTACATGAGTCCTCCGGCTTCTAGTACCCGCACTAAACCTAGCCAAAGTGCCATCACGCCAATTAAATCAATCGCCAGATTGACTGCGGTTTTGGCGGAGTCAAAACTGGCTTTAGTAACCGCTTCCATTTTGCCTGTATAACCGGCAAAGAGAATGGCGACAGCAATGAAACCGACAAAGACAATATTTATGGCACTGGGTTTTCCCGATGGTCGATTTGCTTGAGACATTTTCAGTAGATTACACAAAAAAAACAGGACTTACGCAAATACCGAATGTGGATTATTTTATCCCCACGCCTCAAAATCTGGTCATTATTGAAGCCAAAAATGCCGATCTTGGCAAAGGATTTATCCAACTTGCGGTGGAACTGATTGCCCTAGATCGGTGGATCGATAAAATAACAGCAGTTTGATAACTGCGAATTGCGAATTGATATTATGGCGTTGCACATTTTTGCCGATGATAGCAGCCAATTGTTAAAATTGGCTAATGGCTAATTGCTAATTGAAAAGAGTAAATAGATATTTATGACTACAAATGACTATCTCAATTAGCCATTGACAATTAGCAATTAGCAGCCGGAATCATCCCGTCGTTGTGCAACGCCGATATTATGTCTATCACATCACGAAGTTTGCAAAAGCTCCTCCGGGACAATATCTCGGGGAAGAAACCCCTCAGCGTTGACCCCGATCGGGCCCGAGAGCTGGCGGAAGAATTGTTGGCGCGAATTGAGCCGATCGCTGGCGCAAAGCGGAATGATAACAGTTACCATTACCATCGTTTCCAAGGGGGGTCAAGCGCAGACCAGGCCCCCACCAACACCCTCTGTTGCTCTATTCTGCTCGAAGGATCAAGCGATCGCTGGTATCGCTCGGAGACCCATTTACATTTGCTCAGGAGTCCGGATGGACAGCTGTGGGTAGATTTAGGGTACGAGCGATCGGCCCCCGTTTCCGACATTGGTGAGGTGGTGGCCCTGGTGCAAGCATTTTTGCAGCGGGTTGACCGGCAAAAAGCCCAGGCTGCCAAGCGCCAAAAACAGAAAGACTTGAAAGTGCAAGCCATCTTGGCTCAGGTGCGTAAAATTGCCAAGGAAGATCGATTTGACTTTGCCACCGAAGTGGATACTGTTAAGCTGAAGCTGATTATTCGCCTGTCTGAGGACGACTACTTTGCTATTTTGATTCCCTTTAACCAGTTCAAGGAGGTGCTACCCAAATTGCGCACGGCAATTCAGGCTCTCCGGGAGACTTACAACAGCGGCGTTCGCTTTAAAACCAATCTCAAGCGGGGCTATCGCCGTTCTGACTGGATTCGTCATCAGGATTTGTAGTTAAAATGCAGCAAGGTAGTAGGGCTTTGCCCCGTGCGAAGCAGGTAGAAGAAAATGATTCGTATTGATGCCCGCGAACTCTATCAAGTTCTGGAACTGACCCCACCGGAGCAAAATATCCTCCTGGTGGGCAAGCATGGTATTGGCAAATCAGAAATTATTAGCCATTTCTACCGTCAGCGCCAGAACCTGCCCGTCATCCCGTTCTTTTTGGGTCAGATGAGCGATCCGGGGGATTTGATTGGCTTGTTGCATAAAGATGAGACAACGGGCCGTTCGGTTTTTTTACCCCCCTACTGGTGGCCCGCCCCCGATCGCGCGGTGGTGCTCTTTCTGGACGAGCTTAACCGGGCCCGCCCCGAAATTTTGCAGGCGGTTCAAGACCTGACCCTCAACAAAACCTTGGCGGGTAAACCCCTACCCCCTGGCAGTATTGTGATTGCTGCGGTGAATGCGGGGGAAGAATATCAACTGACGGAGCTGGATCCGGCTCTGGTGTCGCGGTTCAATCTCTACGAGTTTGTGCCGACGGTGGAAGATTGGCTGCTTTGGGCTGCCGGGCAGGATATAGATTCCCGGGTGCTGACATTTATCCAACAGCATCCGGAGTATCTTGATGGTGACAATCCGGATGCGGATGCGGCGATCGCCACCGCTGGCCTGATCAAAACCCCCGATCGCCGCGCTTGGGTCAAAGTCGCGGATTTTGTTCGCAACCATACAGAGTTGGAGGATATTCACTTTAAACTGATTGCAGGTATGGTGGGGAGTCGTGCCAGTATCGCCTTTCGCCAAAGCCTCGCGACCCAACGGGGTCTGAGTCCCGAGCAACTCCTGTTGCAATATTCTAAGCATTCCAAGCAACTCAAAGATTTGGAGATTCAGGATTTTGCCAGTTTGAACGAACGGGTTTTACTCTGGCTCAATAGCGGGCATTGCCCCGAAAATAAAGCGGAGAATGCCCGCAAGAATCTGTTGAAATATCTCCAGTATCTCCAGAAAGCAAAACAACAGGAGGCGATCGCCCATTTTTCCTCCCTGGTTCAAAGTCCCAAGTTTAGCGATGCCATGGCGTTTGTCGCTGAATCGATGGATCTGATTGATTTCTTGTCGGAGTATTTGGAGGCGATCGAGGTGTAAACCAGAAAATCCCTCTCTTGTCTTAATCTCTCGTGCGGAAGAACTATGATTGCGACTCTAACCACACCCCTATCATTCGATGAATTTGTTGACTGGTATCCGGAAAACGCGATCGATAAATACGAATTACGCAATGGAGCGATCGTTAAAATGCCTTTAGCAACTGGGGAACATTCTGCTATTATCGGTTTTTTAACCATAAAACTAGGAATTAAAATCGAGCGTTACGAATTACCCTATGCAATTCCGGGGGATTGCTTGCTGAAAGCGATCGATGACAAGTCCGGCTACCAACCTGACATTATTGTCCTCAATAAAGCACAACTGGCCTCCGAACCCCGTTGGCAGAAAAAATCGGTTATTACTAAGGGAGATTCCGTGCGACTCGCTATAGAGGTTGTCAGTACAAAGTGGCAAGATGATTATCTGAGGAAGGTCGGGGAATACGAACTGATGGGTATACCCGAATACTGGATTGTGGATTATCTGGGTCTAGGGGGCAGGCGGTTGATCGGCAATCCCAAACAGCCGACTCTCTCTGTTTACCAACTGGTGGATGGGGAGTATCAGGTAACGCTGTTTACCGGAAACGAGAGGATTGAGTCTTTGGCTTTCCCGGAATTGCAACTGAGCGCCGCAGATATTTTTGCCGCAAAAACTATTTAAATGCGAGATGAAGATAAAACCGATCGCCCGTCACCGCATTGCTCGGATTGTGGAAAAGTGGCTGCTCGTTGAGCCACTGTTGCTGGCCACCTGGACCAGTCACGCTTTGGTCTCTGAGCCACGCATTCAAACGATTCGCGTTCAACGGGGCCGGATTGAGTACAATCCGGATTTTATCGAGCAGTTGAGCGATCGCCACCTGGAAGCTACCCTGCGTTTTGAAGCACTACGGATTCTTCTGAAACACCCCTACAGTCGCCGCCAAGCTCACTCCGCGATTAGCTATGCTGCCAGCAATTTAACGCTCCAGGAATATTTGCAAACGGATCTGCCGTTTCCTCGGGCGCGGGATGTCTTTGGCGATCGCAGCTATGACCAACAATTCTTCGAGTTATACTACCACAAGCTGCTCGACCAACAGTCCCCCAGTCCGGAGGGGGCAGTCTCTGGATCGCCGGGACCGGGGACGGGGGCAGCTGATGCCGCACCTGGGTCCGGATCCTCTGGATCTGCTCAATCTGAATCATTTGCACCCCCATTGGCAGAGGACTCTGAGCCGACTTCAGACAAGGGCGATCGCCCCCCAGATCTCCTAGAAGTCTATACCGACCCAAGCAAGAGCGGTGTTGAAAATACTAACCAGTGGGATCGAGATGAATTGTTGAGCGATCGCCTGGACGAGCTGGTGAGAATGGCCCAAGCGAATGACAGTTGGGGCAGCATTGGGGGCAAGTTGCGGGAACAGATTTTAGCGAATCTGCACCCCAAGCTGGACTATCGGGCGGTTTTGCGCAAGTTTCGCACGTCTATCCTCAGCCAACAGCGCCGGCTAACCCGGATGAAACCGAATCGCCGCTATGGGTTCGCCTACATGGGCAGTCGTCGTGACTTTACCACCCGATTGCTCTTTGCCATTGATGTGAGCGGCTCCATGGGAACAGAGGAGCTGCGGCAGGGGTTTTCGGTGGTGAATCGCTTTTTTAACTACGGCGTGCCCGCGATCGATGTGATTCAATTTGATGCTGAGATTACAACTGATGTGATGACCTTCCGTCGCGCCCAGCGGGAAGTCCAGTTAACGGGACGAGGCGGGACGAATTTTAGCCCTGTTTTGGCCTATCTGGAGGAACATCGGGATTACGATGGCCTGATCGTTTACACTGATGGTTATGCTCCCTGCCCCGCAGCGCCCCAGAATCGGCGGACTCGCATTCTGTGGTTGTTTGTGAGCGAGGCGCATTACCGGAGTTGTTATCCCAATCTACAGCATCTGGGGCAAGGGGCTTATCTTAAATGTTCTGCCAGAGAGATGCGAGTCATGTGAAGTTTGTATATTTTTGTAACGATTGTGGATTTGAGGTGCGATCGACAATTCTTTAAGTTATACTATTATCAGTTGCTCGACCAACAGTCCCCCACGGGGCCAACCCCCAGTCCAGCTCTGAAACCCCAAACGTTGAATTCCCAGCAGCGGGTTGAGAGACAGGCGTTGTGGCCCCCCTGTCCCCCGCTGCTGAATCGGAATTGTCTGAATCGATCCAGTGGGATCAGACTACACCAGTGCCTGCGCTGGTGAGCGAAACTGTTGGTTAATAAAAAAGCTAAGGAGGTAGAAAGCGATGTGTACCAAAGAGGTTCTGTCAAAATACGAAACTAATCCTCAATTAATTTGCAGTCCGCAGGAGGGTATTATACAGGTAAATCCATCGAACGGATCTACTACCACTAAAGATTTAGACGTAAAGGTTTCTGAAGGAGGAAAAGTCACTGCACAAGTGGTGAAGAAATCAGATGTGGAAGGAGGTCTCCCACTCTATCATGTAGATTGTAAATACAATGATGCCGGAGCGAGCTACTACTATCCATGGCTCAAAGATGGTGGTGTAGGATACTGCTGTGTACCAACAACACAACTTCCAAAAGGTACGCTAGTACTTACTCCACCAATGAATGGATGCGTAATGAAGGTTTATTTGCATGATCGAGACGCTAAACTTCTGTTTTGTCATGATGCAGATGGGAAATACCTCAGTAAAGTTAAAACGTTGACTCAAGGCTACAAAGAATTATTCAGCATATCATCAAAAGATCTCGTGACAGAGGAAAAACAGCAAGAACTAGAAAAGTACAATAGTACTGAATATGGACAGTTAAATCCTAAATATTGGATGGCAAATATTCAAGCATGTTATGCAGGAAACAACAAATGGTATGTACAAGTAAATGTAGTGATGATAACCAAGCACTTTGAACCAAAAAAACCGGAGGAGTTAGAGCTAGGAACCACAAAATGCAAGAGTTTTTCTATCTAGCTCAATCTTTGATCTCGTAGGGTGCGTTAGCGATTAGCGTAACGCCGCACCAGTTATATAGCGGGCGTTGCACAACGACGGGATGATGAAGGCTGCTAATTGCTAATTGTCAATGGTTAATTGAGATCGTCATTTGTAGTGATAAATAGATATATTTACTCTTTTCAATTAGCAATTAGCCATTAGCAAATTTACTCTCATTGGCTGCTATCATCCCAAAAATGTGCAACGCCATATAGCGTTTATCAAATAGATGTGGCACGGCAAATTGCAGACAGCATAAGGATTTCAGCTATCGACGCATGTTACGCTAATTTGAGAAATGCTATATTGAAAATCACTAACCTAAAAATTGTTGTATGCCTAACATGGCGTTAGAGCGGATGTGAAGCTCAATGTTGAGCTTCGTCGTAATAATGGTCTCACCGCTCAACTTTAATGTTAGCCTTCTACCCGGTGCAAAACCTAATCCTCTCATCCATTGTCCCCTCAATATCCTAAGATTTAAACTTAAATCACAAATCAGGTAACCAAATCTCCCTTGTGTTAAAGTCCAAATGGCTTGGCAGTTTTAGCATCGTTCTGTTCTGTTTTAGTGGGTTTAGTGGTTCAAGCCACAGGGTGTGGCTAACCCTTCCCTGAAGCGGATGCGAAGGAGAAAGCACGGGCCGATCGCTGCCATTGGCACCGCACCGCTTAGCTCAAGGCCGTTAGATTCCCTAAAGTTGACTGAGACTTCGCAGGTAAAATATGCTAGATTGAAGTACTACGGCGTGCCGGCGATCGATGTGATTCAATTTGATGCGCTCGATTACAACTGACGTGATGACCTTCCGTCGGGCCCAGCGTGAAGTCCAGTTAACCGGACGAGGCGGGACGAATTTTGGCCCGGTTTTGGCCTATCTGGAGGAACATCGGGATTACGATGGCCTGATCGTTTACACTGATGGTTATGCTCCTTGCCCCGCGCCGCCCCAGAATCGGCGTACTCGTATTCTGTGGTTGTTTGTGAGCGAGGCGCATTACCGGAGTTGTTATCCAAATCTACAGCATCTGGGGCAAGGGGCTTATCTTAAATATTCCGCCAGAGAGATGCGAGTCATGTGAAGTTTGTATATTCTTGTAACAAGTGTGGATTGGGTGAAGCACATCACTGTTCTATGTTATGCTGTCTGTCATCGCTGAATCCGGTTAACAATTTCGGTGTTTTTCAATAACCAGAGGATAAACTACTATGATTAAAGGAGTTCTTACAGCCAGCGTGGTCGGGGTTCTTCTTATGGGTTGTCAGGGTGATCCGGGTGGTCCGGGTGGTCCGGGTGGTCCCCAGCCAATCACAGAAGCCGAGGTCAAGGAGGCGCAGAAAGTGTGGGCTGACGGCATCGTTGCGATCGGCACAGCCTATTCAAATAGTGGCGACTATAAGGCGTTGGCAGCAGAGCACGTAGATACGCTCTACGGCTACGACGAAGGCACCGTCCTCTTCAAGCCGACTAAGGCTGCGACCGATCAGTTTCGCCTCACTGAGGACGAAGCCCTCTCCTATTTCGTTGGCGGGAGCGTGGATGAAGACAAGGGCTTCGCGTTGCAGCCATGGAGTGCGGTCCGCTTTGAAAATGCCGACATTATCATTGACGCCGACTCGGCTGTTGCCATGGGCAACTACTATTTTAAGGATGCAAAGACCGGTAAGGATGTGAAGGTGGAGTACACATTTGGGTATGTTCGTGGTGCCGACGGCAATCTCTTGATCAATGTCCACCATTCAGCACTCCCGTACAGACCGACGAATTGACGGTTTGATTCAATAGTCCGAATCGTTGAGTGGTAGTTTGGGTTAGCAATAGCGTAACCCAACAATCCTAGGTATTGGCGTACCTAACCTGGCGTCGGAGCGGATGTGAAGGCGAAAGCATCAGGTTTCGTTGTAAAATGGTCTCACACCGCAGTTGTTATCCCAATCTGGGGCATCTGGGGCAAGGGGCCTATCTTAAATGTTCCGGCAGAGAGATGCCCAATCCAGCCATCGAAAGTTTGTAGATTTTTGTAACGATTGTGGATTTGAGGTGCGATCGACAATTATTTGAGTTATAGTATTACCAGTTGCTCGACCAACAGTCCCCCACGGGGCCAACCCCCAGTCCGGCTTCCCAAACCCCAAACTTTGGATTCCCAGCAGCGGATTGAGAGACCGGCGAACTCAAGGGGCCGATCTCAAACGGTCCGCCAGAGAGATGCCCAATCCAGTCATCAGAAGTTTGTAGATTTTTGTAACGATTGTGGATTGGGTGAGGGGCGATCGACAATTCTTTAAGTCACACTATTTTACCAAGGGTTGGTTGGAGCGCCGCTGAACCCAAACGTTAGCAGGTTCACTTACTGGAGCATTGAAATGGATGTAAAAATCGAAAAAAAGTTTGATGAAGTTTTCTCCGAGTTTGAACGTGGGACACATGGACTGCTTCAAATTGCAGTTTTTGGAAGAGTTAGTTCGGGTAAGAGTTCCTTTCTCAATGCTTTCCTCGACCGTGCTGTTCATGAGAAAAAGTTTGATGTTGCTGCTCGTGCTGGTGTTACCACTGAAATTGTTTATCATTATTTTGGTGAGCACATCCAGATAATTGATACTCCAGGGTTAGTTGATGTTGTTGAAGAAAATTCTAAGGTGACAGAGAAAGTTCTAAAAGGTGGAGTAGATGTAGGGATTTTGCTTCTTCATGGTGTAACAGATTTGTCGCAAAAAGAAATTTATGAACAAGTTAAGTCAGGGGCGCAATCAGTATTTTTAGTCAGAAATTTTATTGACCAAGAGTCCAAGAAGATTCGAGAACAACTTGATAATCAGTGGAGGCAACACTTAAATCTTCGTAAGGATCAAAGAATCTATGGGGTTTCATGTAGAGGTTACGATCCAGAAGATCGAATAATCGATCCAATAAGCGGAGAAGAGCACGAAATTCCATTGAATGAATATGGAGTTCCAAAAACAATTAAAGGTGTTAATGAGTTGCAAAATGATGTGATCGCAGAAATGTTTAAGATAGGTAAGTCTGTTTTTTTGGCAAGAGAACTAAATGGTAAAAGGAAACAAGCTTTAGCCATTATATCTACAGCTTGTGTTACATGCGTTGCAGCACAGTTCATTCCTGGAACTATTGCGATAATTGGAGCAACAATAGCAGGAGCAATTTCCTCTCTAAAATATTTGTATACAGGTTCCTTTGCTAGTAAAAGTGAAGCCAAAAATATTATGGGCATATTTGTAACTGAAGGAATTGGTGGATTAGGGGTCGTAGCCTATGAGTTTTTCGTCTCCTTTCTCCCACCAAATGGGATATTAGATACTGCGGGTATTATCCTTACAATCCCATACTATGCGGCTATGTTAATAGTGGTTCAGAATTATCTTGAACAAGGCTTAGAAATTTCAAAAAGTGAGTCTACTGATGAAAAAATCAAATCTATTTATAAAGATCTAAGGGTTCAAGTAGCTAATATGGATGTTAGAAAAATTGGAGATAGAGGTACATGGGGATCGCTTTTATCATCCTTTTTAGTGCGATCGCCGATTGCGTAGTGGCATGACATGACTAAAAAAGTGTATTAGCGTAGTGTAGTACGATCGCCGATCGCGTAGGGTGCGTTAGCAGGGGAGCAATATATCAATAATATAGATAATCTCTGTTCCTGCGTAACGCACCAAAACCCTTTAATGTAAAATGCAGATCGCTGGTCTTTTTTATTGCAGGAGTATAGCCATGGATAGATAGACAGCCCTACTACAAGCCAAAGCACTGAGTATTGACGATCGCAATTATTGTAACCGATCGCCTAAAATATAAACATATTTTTTGGGTAATATGCCATGAAGCAAGGTACTGCCAGAGTTGTCCCCCCCTTAACACCACAAGAATATTTGGAATGGGAAGTCCAACAGCCACTACGCTACGAATATTTTAATGGGGAACTGTTTGCAATGGCAGGGGGAACGTTGCCCCATGCAGATATTGCCCTAAATTTGGCAATCCTATTACGAGAACCGTTACGGGGGCGCTGCAAGGTGCGTAACTCTGATGCCAAGGTGGGCATTACTGACTCCGGACCGTTTACCTATCCAGACCTTAGTATTAGCTGCGATGAGCGCGATCGTACCGCCCGACAATTCATCCGCTATCCCTGCGTCATTATTGAGGTGCTTTCTCCGAGTAGGTCGGCTTACGATCGCGGTAATAAGTTCGCCCTGTACCGTCGTCTATCAACGCTACAAGAATATGTTTTAGTGAGTTCTGAAACCAAAACGGTTGAGATTTTTCGGCGGGATGCTGTTGGAGAGTGGCGATTCATTCCTTACAGTGAAGGTGATACGATTGAGTTGATGAGTTTGGGAATCACGTTATCGCTAAATGCTATTTATGAAGATGTTGTTTTAGAGTTGGAGGATGAAGGGGGTGAAAAAAGGTAGCACCGCTGCGCGGAATTCAAAATTCAAAATTCAAAATTCAAAATGCTTTGGGAGCAAGGCTTTGAGCCACTATCGGGCTGGTGCCTTATTTCCGCCGCGCTGCTGTAGTGTGATGACACTACAGCGTTTGGACACATAATTTTCTTGCGATCCCTTGCTATACTTCCATCAAAATGTTTCAAATTTATCAATAATTATATCTAAAAAAGTTTTCGATATAATGCTAAGTAGACATTTTTCCCTCATGCCAGTTTATGAACTACCGAGACATCATTATAATTGAGCCTGAAAAACGTGGTGGTAAGCCTTGCGTCCGTGGCTTGCGTATTACAGTTTATGAAGTGCTTGAGTACCTAGCTTCCGAGATGACTGAAGCAGAAATTCAAGGGCGATTTTCCCGATCTGACGCGAGAAGATTTAAAAGCCTGCATTGCTTATGCTGCTGACCGTGAGCGTCGGTTTATGACTGCCCCATTATCCGCATGAAATTACTTTTTGATGAAAATATATCGCCTAAATCACCAAACCGTTTGAGCGATATATTTTGCCTTCAAGGCTATGATACTCTTGTATACTAAGGATCTGTTTGCACCAGGATGAAGCCAACAACCGAACAAACCAAGCAACTTTATGAAGTAGCCCATTGGCTTACAGAATATCTCAAAGTACCAATTACCATTGTTAGAATAGACGAAAGACCACCACACTACTTATACATCCAGTTTGGTATTGAAGACGAACGATTTTTTTTGATTACTATGGAAGGAGAGGTACTATCAAATGATTAATCCTAAATCCGGCATTCGGTCGATGACCAACCAACAACTACGAGCATACTTTCGAGAAACACAAGATGAAGCAGCCTTTCGGGAAATCTTACGTCGAGGACTTGACGAAAAAGATAAAGCTGCTGCTTGTGCGTTCAAAGCGTGGCAAGAGGAACGATCTGCGACATCTTGAGTGCGATCGCGGCTGACGCTAACCTGTTTATCAGCAGCGAGGAAAGGGAGGTTGGATGTACTTCTGAGGCACGGCTTAACACGACAGCCACCTCTCCATGTAAAATGCAGATCGCTAGGGAGCATCTCAGTTTTGTAATTTAGCCCGCGCAGGCGGGCTTTGTTCCTGTAGCCGGACCCTTTAGGGTTCGGGCGGCGACGCAAATATGAGATGCACCCCTGGCGCTTTTTGCAGGTCTGGTCGCAAAAAAAACATAATTAACCATGCTTGTCGAGCTGGCTATCCTGGTTTTGAACCTGAACTATGCAGGTCTTATCCCTCGCTATTCCGGTTTTGAACCTGAACTATGCAGGTCTTACGCCTCTTTTTTCTGGTATTTAACCTGAAAATATAATTAGCATACTTCGCTAAAGCAGTAAAATACACTGAAAATTATGTAAAATATCTTACTTAAGATGTTTTAAGCATGATTATATAGTAATTATACCTCAATAGTTAGATAAGCTTCGCGCCTTTTAATTGCATAATTGGGAATTTTGAATTGCTGACTCGATGCTTTTGTGCTATATTAAAACAGAAAGCTGGGAAGCCCGATCGCACGACAAAAAGTAGCTATGTCAATCAAATCAGTCAAAGGGATAGGGAGAAAAAGAACTGGTAAAAATGCCGGGAAGATGTCCCTGGGAACAGTTTTGATAGTACCCTTCGTGGTGCAAATATTTGCCGCAGTGGGGATAGTGGGTTATCTGTCATTTAAGAACGGACAAAAAGCCGTCAACAACTTGGCATATCAATTGATGGAGGAAGTGAGCGATCGCCTTGAGAATCACGTGCATGAATATTTAGAAACGCCCCAGTTAATCAACCAAATAAACCTGGATGCTATTCGTCAAGGCTATCTGAATTTAGATACTCCCATAGATAAAAGGTTGAGTACACAACATTACTTGGGGTGTGGTCAAAAGTAGTTGATAGAGCAGAGGATAAATTTTGTCCGTCAATTATGATAATCATTATCATTCTCTTTTACCCAAAAATCCTTGGTAGCCCTTGATATATGTACAAGAATCTAGAGTTGACGCATTAAGCATTTTCGTAATATCCGTACTTGCATTCGCCGAAAAAAGATGGCAGTATTGATAATAGGGATGAAATTAATTATCAACACTGCCATGAATCAAGATTATACTTCTGTTATCACATTTGTCCTAAGTTGTTCAATGCTATTTGCGAGCGAGAATCTTCTTTGGTGAATAAGAGCCATATACTAGACGGAGAAATTTTTCAACTATTACGCAAGATTGGCTTGCAACTAATGTCGATGATTTTGAGCTACTTAAGTTCTCAACTGACGACAGATGACTTGGAAAAAGGGTATCATGTTCATCGTCACATAAGAGTAAACTATTTCGTGCTGTTTGGTCCTATAGAAGTAGAATCACCCTATATGTGGAACCGCGACAAAAAACCGGGAAATCGTCCGGTCAAAAACCAATTAAGCATTACTGAGGGAGGACGTTCTCCAGCGTTAGAAAAAGCTTTGGTATCTTTGGGAATCAATCAATCTTATCAACAAGCGGCTAAACAATTTGAACAACACTATGGATGGAATATAGATCGCTATCGAATCAGAAGAGCGGTAGCCAAAATCGCTCCCCTTGCAGAGGAGTATGTTTCTCAACGACTAGAGCTTTCAAGGGCAGAATATGATAAACCCCTCTCAGTTAGACCTGGAGTCGATCGAATTTTAGTGGAACTTGATGGTAGTCATATTCGTACTGGTATTTTCCAATCAGCTCAAAATCAACAGTTAACAAAAAAACGGCAAATTCCTGAAAAAAAGCGGACTATCGAGTGGCGCGAAGTCAGAGTTGGTTTGGCTCGCCCACTTGAAAACAAAGAAAAACGCACTTTTGTGGCTAAGATGAGTAAGTATCCTCAAGTTGTAAATCAATTGGTAAGTGCAGCAATAGATCAAGGGATGTCGCTACTTAGTAACGTCTATGCAGTCGGAGATGGTGCTCAGGGGCTATGCTCAGAACTAGAAGAACAATTTTTCAACTTGCAATTTATCCTAGATCGTTGTCATCTCAAACAACATCTTTATGAAACCGCTGAAGCTCTGGGGGTAGAAGGAAGCCAAAAACAAAATTTGGTAAATGAAGAACTATCGCGTATTGACGCCGGAAAAGTACAGGAAGTGTTGACAAACTTCAAAGAATGTCTGGAACGCGATGATGGGAAGCGCCAAAGGTAAAGAGCGTTTATCCCGTCTGTATAAGTATCTTAAACGGTATAGTAATTGCATTAATTATAACCATTTTATCTCAAACGGCTTACCCATAGGCTCAGGAGAAATTGAAAGTGCGCATCGCTATATTCCTCAAAAGAGGTTAAAGATTCCTGGAGCAACTTGGCATCCTGACAATATTAATCCTCTGTTAGGGTTGCTCATTCTACAAGCTAATAATTGGTGGTCAGATTTTTGGCAAAAAGAAACCCTCGGAGCCCAAATACCAGCGTAGTAATAACCATACCTTCGGTGTTAAAAAGTTTGACTGTTTCAAGACATCTACTTGACAGGGAATAAGCTTATAGAGTGGATAATGAGGGTACTCCAGATCGCAGCGCACATCACACGAGTGCAGCAAGAAACCTAGTCACCATGCGCACTCGGAAGGAGCCGCACGAGTGCATTGCCACGTACACTGCTGGCAAATTAGACGTTATAAATTGCCCTCCTTGCTTGTACGGATCTTACGAAATACTATCTCCTGAATACATGTCTTGTAATCCCAAGTTGTCCTGAGTTCGCGAGAATGATAATGATTATCATAAATTGGGGGACTCCAAAATTTATCCTTTGCTCTATCAACTACTTTTGACCACACCCCATTACTTGTGGCAACAAATTAAGCAATTCGACTCGGTCAGTTACATTTATTATGGCAACGAGCAAAGAGAAGCCCTCGGCGCGGCACGACTCGCCGCGCGACAAATGGTTGATACCAGATTAGTCCTGGGCAGATCGGGAAAATCAACCAATTACACCTACCAGGAATACGTCACCGATAAGGAAGGAAATCCTGAAGAGCTGGTGGCGGGTTGCGATGATTTTATTCGCAAACCCTTTCGAGAAGCAGAAATATTTGAGACCATGAGTAAGCATATGGGACTGCGCTATGTAATGGCTGAACCTACTACCATATCAGTTCTAGATCTCCCTAGCAGGGTTACCCCGTCGGACCTTTTGCTGTTGCCACCAGAATTGCTCGCCGAGTTGGAAAATGCTATATTATGTAGCGAGCCCGATCGGCTAGACGAGGCGATCGCCCTTATGGGTACTCACCATGAGACCTTAGCCCAGGAAATGCATTGGTAAACTGAATCATGTAAACTTTTGTAAAAATTTGTGAAATGGCTGAAACCCTCTTCCATAAAGAGGTACAGCACAGTTGACATTCCAACTTCACAAACTACGAACTACGAACTACGAACTACGAACTACTTATGGGTATGACACGAACAACAAACCAAGTGCAGACAAAATTACAGAATGACTCATCTTACCAGGCGATCGTCGCCACAGATGTTCACAAATGGTACAGTAATAAATTTCACGCCCTGAGGGGTGTCAGTTTATCGGTGCGGCGGGGGGAAGTAGTAGTAATCATGGGACCGAGTGGTTCTGGGAAATCGACCTTTATCCGCACCTTTAATACTTTGGAGGAATTCCAGAAGGGTTCTATAGTTATAGATGGGATTAACCTATCCCACGACCTGAAGAATATTGAAGAGATTAGGCGGGAAGTAGGGATGGTGTTTCAGCAGTTTAACCTGTTTCCGCACCTGACGATCCTGCAAAATGTCACCTTGGCTCCGATCTGGGTGCGTCGCTGGCCCAAGGCCAAGGCCGAAGAGAAGGCCATGCAGCTGTTGGAAAGGGTTGGGATCCTGGAGCAGGCGCAGAAGTATCCGGGTCAACTGTCGGGGGGTCAGCAGCAACGGGTGGCGATCGCCCGGGCCTTAGCAATGGAACCGAAGATCATGCTATTTGACGAACCCACCTCAGCACTGGACCCAGAGATGGTGCGGGAAGTATTGGACGTGATGCGCACCCTGGCCACTTCAGGGATGACAATGGTAGTCGTCACCCATGAAGTAGGGTTTGCTCGGGAAGTGGCCGATCGGATCGTGCTGATGGCGGATGGTCTGTTAGTAGAAGATGGGACGCCAGATGAATTTTTCAACAACCCCAAGGAGGAGCGCACCCAGAAGTTCCTGTCCCAAATTCTTGATTAATCAGTGCAGACTAGGAGAAACGCTGCCCGATCTTCCATCCGCACCAGTCACTAAGCTGCTGTCCGACTGGGGACTGCCTTCAACCGTGGGTGGCGCTTCCGGAAGGGACTGGGGTGTATCGCCAGATGGGATGCTAGGCTGCCTGCGCGATTCTATGATCCCTAACATGATACTGTAACCCACGTAGGCGGGAATAATTATACAAGTCGCTATGGCGATCGGGCCTACCCATTGAGGCAGTTTCATACTCGGGCCGTAGTGACAGCGATAGGGATCGATGCGGAGATATCCAGGTGCGATCGCCTGACGGGAGGCCCGATACCGCTGAAAGCGTACCCGCTGATTATCGAGTTTTTCTAGCAATACCCAGCCCGCATTTTCCTCTTCTCGACATAACTTGCGAAAAACCTTGGGGTCTCGAAATAGGTCGCTGCTGGCGCGGACAATTTTATATTCCCAGTCTCCGGTTTGGGGAGCCGTATAATGGGCCTTCTTGGCGGAGCCGTTGACTTGCGGCTGCGGTTTTTGGGCCCTATTAGATTCATATTCCTTCAAAACTTCTTCCTCCTCCACCTGATTTTGCTTGGCAAGTAATAGTTGCCGCCTATATAACCAGTTGCTAGTTAACAGAGCTTCTAGACCCAGGCTACCGATAAATAAGCTGTATACCACGAATTCAAGCATAAAACTGTTGTTAGTCTTTCTTCATTGTTTTAATTGTAAGTAGCCTGTAAGCAAAAAATCGTTCCCTAGCTGGGTGAGTTGCAGTCTCCTTAAGGGTAAAGCTTGAGTCATGGCCGTGAACCCCAAATCTCCTACTGGCGAGGGGGCCCCTGTGCCGCCAATGATTTTCGGGGCGATGAAGGCGGCAATCTTTTGCACTGCACCGTCCGCGATCGCCTGGGCGGCCAGGGCACCCCCACATTCCCACAAAACTGAGAGGAAATTCCGTTCATAGAGATGGGCCATTACCTGAGTTGGGCTGAGATCGGAAAGTTCTACAACTTCGACTCCCTGTTTTTGTAGCTTCTGCTGCATATCCCGATTGGCCCCTAATGTAGTAAAGACTACAGTCGCAGCTCCTGCCGTATCCCACAGCTGCGCTGCTGCGGGCAAGTCTAGCTGCCGAGACATTACTACCCGCAAAGGATTGCGATCGCTCACCCCATGGGTTGTCAGTTGGGGGTTATCCTGACGCACCGTATTGCCACCAACTATAACCGCATCGCTAGCCGATCGCAACTGATGCACCCATTTTCTCGCTTCCACCTCTGTCACCCAGGTACTGTGACCCTGGGTTGTCGCAATCTTGCCGTCCAGGGTCATGGCATATTTTAGAATCCCAAAGGGACGCTGGTAAAGAATCCGATGGATAAATGCCTCATTCAGCTGCTGGCAAGCATCCTCTTCTACACCCACTAGGACCTGAATGCCAGCGGCACGTAACCTTTCTATGCCAGTTCCAGATACCCGGCGATCGGGGTCAACCATGCCCACTACCACTTTACTGACTCCAGCAGCAATCAAAGCTTCCGTACAGGGAGGCGTGCGTCCGTAGTGATTGCAAGGTTCCAGGTTCACATAGACTGTTGCCTCCCGGGCATGTTCTCCAGCATCCCGTAAGGCAAACACTTCGGCATGAGGTTCCCCTGCCTGGGGATGAAAGCCTTCTGAGATTATCCGATCATCTTTACATATTACACAACCCACCAAGGGATTGGGAGCTGTCCGTCCCCAAGCCCGACGAGCGAGTTCGATACACCGGTGCATCATTAACTGGTCAAGGGTCTGGTTGTTTTTCGGGTCGGGCGGTTCTTCGGTCATAAGCGATTCAAAATTCTCTCATTCCCAATTGCCAAAGCAATTTATGAACATTGCTCTGGGCTTTTCTCTTGATGAAAATATAATGCATAACAGCTTAACGAGTGAGAGTTCTTCAAGCTGCTTGCAGTTTAATCTGTCTCAAGGGTAAATCAATTTGGCAAAAAAATCCTCTAGCAGGCGGTGGCGCTAAGGGAAAGCATCAGGGTGCATCTGTTAATCTTTTTCTGGAGGGATTTTGCATATCTGGAAAAATCCCCAAGGCAGAAACGGGCAGGCTTGGGATTAGGAGAGAACAAATGTCATGTTCACAACAGATCGCGTTCTTTCGGTGTCTCGTGGGAGCGCTATTCGCACTACCCACGAGACACCGAAGGGCCATAACCCTAAGCAAAGCAGCCAGAAAATTCCTGACTCACGGGCGGGAGTTTCCAACCGCCCTGCTCTCCTCTCCGCGTGCGCTGAATCCTTGTCCAGTTATTACTGCATCTGACGGTTCAGAATAGCGCTCAATTCGCCATTATTACCGGGCCAGCTAGGTTGAAGAGGCAGCCAAATGCAAGTTATGCAAGGTGTGAATGGCGTTTGCGATCTCTTCAATCTTTTGATGAGTGCCAACCAGGGCAATAATCATCCGCCGGTTTTTGTTTAATTTTTGGCTCTGGATTAGAGCACCTAAGATTATTAGGTCTCTTTGGCGATATTTTGAGATTATATAATCTGAATTATCAATGATATATTTACAGCGCCATATATCCTCCTAGAGAGTCTGCTGTCTACTGCTGCTGTTAAGGGCCCTGTATTAAACTTTCCTGCAAACTACTGTAATCAACAGATTTCAAAAATCCGAGAAAAATATGCTGGTTAAGCGCGAGGTTATATAAACGATCGGAGGACAGAAACCCCGTTTCTAGACCGACGGGCAAGAGGTAAGATTAAAAGTATTAGCGAGAAACCGGGTCCATCGGTGAATGCCGATTTGGGGGCAAGGATAAAAAACCCCTCGATCTTCATATCGTTAATAGATGAAAATACAAATCAAGAGAGAAGATGTAACTAAAGTCATGACCGAACAAAAAGGCCAGTAGATTGATGGGAAGCGATCGGGCTTGAGGTAGGTGGGTGGTTGCGGACGCGATCGGGTAAATATTCATGCTGTAAAATAGGCGATGCATGGCTGCGCCACGCTGCGCGATCAGAAAGCCGGTTGTTAGCACTCCTGCACTGCCTATAGGGGAAAACCGGTTTTCTGGACTAAGGGTTTCTCTTGTGGCCAAAAAAACTCCCCCAACCAAAGGGCTGGAGGAGTATCAGGTGTATCTGGCAATCATTTTCTTCAGGGGATGATGAGGATCCGGAAAAAGGGCTGATGATTTTATCTGGCAATATGGTCCGATGGGATGGCGACTGTGACAGAAAAAAAATCCCCCAGCCCAAGGGACTGGAGGAGTATCATCAGGGTGCATCTACTGGTAAGCTTTTTCAGGGGGGGCTTCTCGGGATCCGGAAAAAGAGAGACAATGTAGGGTGGGCACCGCCCACCAGTTGCCCAGAAAGGAGATTTATGGAGAAAACGGGTTGCACTTCAGAAAAATCGGATACCAGAAATGATTTATTATTGCTATATGCCCAAGCTGGCCCGATCGCCTCTTTAATGGCCGCCGAGTCAGCAGTTAGCACATTCACCAGGAGAAGTCACTGAAGATGATTGACCTTTATACCTTCGGGACACCGAACGGGCGCAAAGCTTCGATTATGCTAGAGGAAGTGGAACTTCCTTACAACGTCCACAACGTTGACATCACCAAAGGCGATCAGTTTACTCCGGAGTTCGTGGCGATTAATCCCAATAGCAAGATTCCGGCGATAATCGACCGGGATACGGGGATAACTGTGTTTGAGTCGGGTGCGATCCCGATCTATCTGGCGGAAAAAACGGGAAAATTACTCCCCACTGACCAAAAAGATCGCTTTCATGTGATAGAATGGTTGATGTTGCAGATGGGAGGTGTGGGCCCGATGTTTGGTCAGCTTAGTCATTTTAAGCGCTTTGCTACTGAACAGATTCCTTATGCGATCGCCCGCTATGAAAAGGAGACTCTGCGACTCTATGCTGTCTTGGATACGCAGTTATCTGGACATGAGTTTGTCTGTGGCGGGGATTATTCGATCGCGGATATTGCGATTTATCCTTGGGTTGCTGTCTATGAGTTTGTGGGTTTAACTCTGGATAATCATCGAAATTTGAAACGCTGGATGGAAGCGGTTCAGCAGCGTCCAGCGGTGCAGCGGGGCATGGCCGTGCCCTAATCTATTCCGGGCAAACACTTTAGTGTTTACTACGAACGCTGGCAAACACTAAAGTATTTACTACGAACGCTGGCGATCGCACCTTTGGATCTAAAGCTTACTAATAATGGTGAAGCGCCTCTGGTTCTGGATATCGATCTCAATGGCAGAGCATCTTTTTTCTACTCTCACATCATAAGCAATTCCAAATTCTTTCTTTCTCATTCAAAATTGCTAAACCCATTAATGACAAGGCTTTCAGCTTTTCTCTTTATGCAATTTAAATGGGCGACAGCATATCTCTTTTTTGTCAACATCTCTCCCCCTTTCCCTTTCGCGCCATTACTCACCTATCTCCTCTCTTACATATAAGTACAACTTTTACCCAATTGCCTTCTCCTTTTAATATTCTAATCTTTCCCTCTTTTCTTCTCCGATCTTATTGCTAATCTTTCTTTTTTATCACGCCTACTTGCGTTATTTCAACGATTTGGTATAGACTGGATACAGTGATATCATTGCCATAAATCTGTGTATTTATGCTTGAAACCCCCTGCCATCGCCTGAAAGGGTAGATTTTCGCGGACGCTTATGTCTTTTCGGGACTCAAATCTTTCTCAAACACCCTAGTCGAAGCACAAGCTTTTTTTGCTACCTCCATCACTACGGTTGACAAATAATTTAATTCATGGTATACCAGCGGGTTATTTCCCAGAAATCATCTCTTGGGGTTGTACCTGGAGTAAGATAAGCTACTAACTGTACCTGGCCATCGGGCAGCGTGACCACCTCGTGGGCAGGGACGATCTCTGCTGGGCTTACGGGAGTTTCTGTCCGAGATGGTCCGGGGGGGCGATCGCCCGCTGCGATGCCTTCTTTATGCTTCGCAAAAACCCCCGAAGGCATCGGGAGCACATCGGAGGCGGGCATGCAAAGATAACAGGCATTGCAAGACTCAGGACAACATGCGGTCACCGGTTGACTTGTGGATATCTGCTACTATTGCAAGGCTGCCAACACCCGATCGTGAATCGTGCCATTGCTGACCACCACGCCCCGGTTATGCATCATCTTGACTCCATCAGCAAAATTTAGGGGTAACCCAAGCATATCGGTGACGCGGCCACCCGCTTCTTCGACCACGATCGCGCCAGCGGCATGGTCCCAAATATTCTCCCGGTAGTCGGGATGCTTGGGGGAGGGCAGGCGCAGATAGAGGGCAGCTTGTCCGGATGCAACTATACCATACTTAGCCTGGGAGTCAACCCGCACAGAAGGCTGGGTAATGCCTGCGGCCTGGGCGACCCGATTTTGTCGGGACTGGTCTCCATGGGCTGATTCTACACTTTCGACAAAGCGTAAAGAAGCCAGATCGTCCGCCTGGACAACGCGAATTTTTTGTTCTTGGCCGCCAGCAAGGGGCATCATCGTCGCCCCCTGGCCGCGCACTGCTACAAATAGCATCCCGGGTTCTGGGCCCGACCCGGGCAGGGCCGGACAGGCCATGACTCCCACCTTCACCTGGCCATCTTCCACGAGGGCGATCGCGACTGCATATTGGTCTTGACGCAGAAAACCTTTTGTACCATCGATCGGGTCCAAGGTCCAATAGCGGGGGGAAACCGTGCCATTGCCGCGATCGATCCAGGCTGCGATCTGTTCTGGGGTTGCCTCGGGTATCAATTCCTGCACGTAGTTTGCGACCGAGATAGAGGTTTCTACCATTTCCAGTTGCCGCAGTTCCGTAGCATCTTCTTCACCCACGACTGGGTCATGGGGAAACGCCTCTCCTAGGGCTTTGCAGATTACTGCTTGGGAGCCATAATCAGCTACAGTGACCGGGCTTTTGTCCTTCTTTTCCATCGCTACGGGAATATCCCGGCGCACTTGCTGGCATAATCTTGCAGCTACTATTGCTGCGGAGATGGCAACTTGTTTTTCGCGATCGTATGACATAGTAAATTTTGTCAGAGGATAGTAGTCAGAGGATAGTAGTCAGCGGTTATACTGCGAAAGATCGGGAACTGCGCGATCTCCAGCAGCCAATATGTCATTGCGAGGGGGGGGATCCAATTGAGAGATCCTTGTGCGAAAGGAAGTAACCCCCCCGTAGCGCTACCTGACTTTTCCCGTTATCTTTTTGCAAGAAAATTTTGACGCTCTGAAAACCTTGTAAACTCGTGTCTTCTCAATAAGTTAAATTTCTTGATAAAGAACATAAGTTCCCAAACCCTTGCTATGAGGTGATTGTAGAACTTAGCAGGAAAAGTCAGGTGAGGGGGTAGGGGCAGGGCTGTTTCATTACAGTCCGATACTCTAGACCGATCGACATAACGAATCTATTTTGCGGCAACGGGTATGGGGGTCAATTGAGTTCGACGTTGTCCCTTACCCAACCTAAGGATATGGTGGATAAAGGTGGATTGTCCTTGAGGCAAAAGCGAATGCTGAAATCATTACCCAGTAAGGATTTTAGCAGGCATGTCGCCCCCCAGTTTCCCAATCTTGCTCAGAATTTGTCAGCAATGGGAGGGGAAGAGCGTCTGTTCTGTATCGGGGCGGGAAAGGCCAAGAAACCCGTAGCCGCAAGCCAAACTTGACATCCCCATGGTACTTATGTCAATACTCCGAACCGCTTTGGGTGTACGTAGCTGTAAGGCTTGCAGCGTCAGTCTTGGCTGGATGAGCAATACGGATGCAAGTCAGCCCCAGGGCTAACTTGCATCCGTATTGATGCCATTAGGCTGCAACCCTTGCTCTGCAGTGGTTCTGGGGTCGAAAAACTGTCCGGAGTATTGTTATGTACTACTATTTAAGACTTGATATAATACGCGCAAATGATGATGATTGCCACAGCAAGCGCCGGACGGACAGATAAGAGGGACAGAGCATTGACACAGAGTGGCCAGTCTGAGATCGTCTCGGTGTTTTGGCAGCAATGGCTGAAACATGAAGGCATGCTTTATCGCTGCTGTCTCAAGTTGATGAACTGGAACCCAACGGAGGCCGAAGATGCTCTGAGTACGGTCAGTCTCAAAGCTTGGAAAAAGGTGCAACAGTTCGGGGCCGAAATTGCTAACTTCCAAGCTTGGCTGATGAAGTTGACTCGCAACGTCTGCATCGATATCATCAGAAAACGCTCTCGGGGCCCTGTCGGGGTAGAAAATATTGAATGGATGAGCGATAGGTCGGCAATGTCTACGGCCTCTGCGGTGGCATCGCCCCAGATGGTACTGGAGATGGAGGAGAAGTATGTCGCGATCCGACGGGCAGTAGCCTCCTTACCCCAAAAAATGCGGGATACATTTGTTTTACATTATTATGAAGGGCTGAAGCATTTTGAAATTGCCGAGCAGCAAGGGATATCCTACGATAGCGTCTGCAAGCGGATATCTTTGGCACGCAAACAGTTGGAGACGAAGTTGAGGGGCTATTTCCGAGATGAGGAGGATCTAGCAACTGCCTTGGAGCCAGCAGGGAAGAAATCGTCAACCCCAGTGGCCCAAGTAGAAAAGCCGAAGATACAGTCGGATGATTCTATAGGGAAGGAGACACTGACTGTATCGGCAGCAAGGGAGTGTGCGTCAGTAGCAGAGAAAGAAAAAGCGTCCTTTGTCTGGTGTGCAGTCGCTCAATTGGCTCTAGTGGGCGAGAAAATCAAGGAAATTTGTGCGAAAGTGTCGGTGCGATCGCCATCACCAACCCCACTAGCTATAGTAGAAAAGCCGACGATACATTCCTCAGAGGAGACACATGCTTTATCGACAACAAGGGAGTGGGTACCAGTGGCAGTTCGACTTCGCTCATCGCAAGCAGTGCTTGTTCATCCAGAAAAAGCAGAACAGCATTTGTGGAGAGCCAACGCTTTGGTCGATACAGTTTGCGGTTCGACTCCGATCACCCCAAGTTTTGTTGCCGAGTTCGACACGGGATAAGACATTTAAGGTGATAGCCGCGAGCCGTTCATGAGTTGTGCAACTGGCGTTTTTGTTGAAAACCTTACCCTGTAAGGGTTTGGTGCCATCATATCCCATCGGAGAAATTTGCACAAATGTATAGGACGCACTATATGGTCTTGTTAAGGTTCCCAAAGTAGAAAATAAGGAGGAATCTTCAGAAATATGCCATCATCCCCGTCTTAATTATGAAGAATTAGGGAAGCCAAAATGTATAAATACATGAGGAAAAGTATTTTAGTGTTAATAATAGTGCTGATTGCCAGCATAGGTAGCATATCCCCAGCCCTGGCAATGTACGGAACAAACACGCCTTCTAAATTTTGTACAGATCGTGGAAGTTACTATCATGTAACTGCGACAAATGTCCTGCGGGAAAAAGCATCAGATAACACTACCCATAGTGGTCCCAAGAATATATATTTCGCTTCGACAGGAGGGCGTCAAAAGGATGCATTGAGGGAGATAGAAAATGGAAAACAGGTAGATGGAGTTGTAGAAAAATATAAACTAAATAAGCACCCGTCAAGAACTTATTGGCCCCTAGACATGTACTTGACCTCTCGTGGATATATAGACAGAGATACCCACGGAGGAGGCGCTCACATGGGACATGAGATTAACTATGTAGGAAACAATGCCGACAAGGATTACTGCAATAGATTATCTCGGTAGAGAACGAGGGGTTAACTCAGCCGAAATCCGAAAAAACTGCGCGACGGGAGACCCAAAGTCATGTGTCATAACTAAGACGCTCCATGCAGGAGGAGAACGTTGTCCTGGTCTTAGTGATACTTCGCATATAACAATGCATTTGGTCTGTAATATGGTTTAACGGTCAATTATCAGGTCATAGCTGTCAGCGAGATCTGCTGAACGGGGCGACAAGGCTGTATCGCCTGCCAGATGGGGGGAAGAGCTGATGCCCAGAGAGCCCCACAGGTTTAATTTTGCAGACATCCGACATCTTTTTTTAGTTCCCCGATGGGTTCGGGGAGCTTAACGAGGGAACCGTGCCACTGCCAAAGTCGTTTTGTGAGAAGCCAAAAGCGGGGGTGCCTGCCAAATCATGGTTTTTGCTTCTGTAAGATCGGGTTTTTAGTGGCCAGAATGATTTTTGCTTTCTCCAAAAGCAATTTTGCTGCGGCAAAGTTCATGGTTGCGCAAGCAAGGTTCATCTTGGCTTTGTTAAACAGTGTGGTGACGACTAAAATATGCAGTCGTGCTTCCATCGCCCTCGTTCGTGCTTCGGTAAGGTGCAGCCGTACAGCTATCCGATTGTAAATTAGTTTCCCCGAAGCAGTCGTGCGTTAGCAAGGTTGGCCCGTGCGTTAGCAAGGTTGGCCCGTGGGTTAGCAAGGTTGGCCCGTAGGTTAGCAAAGCTAGTCCGTGCGTTAGTAATGCTAGTCCGTGCGGAATCGGCGATCGCAAATAGTCTATCATTATTACAGGGGAAAAAATCTCCGCAGATTATCGCCGCCGTCCTCAATGCTAAAGGCAATCTAGAATTAGGACTGGGAAAATCGGCAAAGGCGGTAGAAACATGGCAAGAAACAGCTGGCTATTACCGCCAAGCAGGGGACATGCAGGGAGTTATCGGCACTCAGATTAACCAAGCGCAAGCCCTGCAAGCCTTGGGGATGTACCGATCGGCGATGCAAAAAACATTAAAAGCGGCTATTACATTTCTGGAAAATCAACCCCCATCTGGGGTAAAGTTAATGGGATTGCTGAGGTAGCGCTACGGGGGGTCAAAAGTTGAAGCATACCACAGTTACTGCTTTGGCAGCCCCCCGAGCAATGACACCGACTTCAACCTCAACCAATTAGCCATTTTAGCAGTTTCAGTTTCCCTTGGTAGGGAGGGTATCTCACATCCAAGTCTAGCAGGAAAGACCTAGTCAAGACTGTCTTGTAATGGGAAAAAGTATTAAAACTGGCCTTACCGTGATAACTACCAAACCCGCTATTCCCGACGCCGCCAAATGGCAGTTCCGAGACGCCATATTGCATCATCGTGTCGTTCAGACAAACACCGCCCGATGAAGTTTGCTGCAACACCATTTGTTGATAGGTTTTATTCCGGGAGAACAGATAGAGGGCCAGGGGTTTTGGTCTAGCATTTATTTGGGAGATCGCCTCTTCTCTGCTAGTATATTCCAGCACGGGCAAAATCGGTCCAAAGATTTCTTCTTGCATTACCGGTGCATCCCAGTCTACCTTATCCATCACCGTGGGGGCGATGTAGAGGTCTTCGGGGTCTGTTTGGCCGCCCAGGATTATTTCGCCATCCTGCAGTAATTGGACTAGACGGTTGAACTGTTTGCTATTAATAATTCTAGCATAATCAGGACTTTTGGCTGGATCTTCTCCATAAAATTCCACAAGGCAGCTTTTAATGCGGTCTAATAACTGGGGTTTAATTTTTTTGTCTACCAACAGGTAATCAGGGACAATGCAGCTTTGACCTGCATTGAGAAATTTCCCCCAGACAATTCGTTTGGCCGCGCATTCCAGGTTGATAGCGGTATCAACGATGCAGGGACTTTTGCCACCCAGTTCTAGGGTGACTGGCGTCAGATGTTTTGCTGCTGCTGCCATGACAATTTTGCCACCGCTGGTTCCGCCTGTAAAAAAGATGTGGTCGAATTTTTCGGCTAGTAGTTGCTGACTGGTTTGCACGCCCCCTTCCACAACGGCAATATATTCTGGGTCGAAGGTTTTCTCTATTATAGATGCGATAATCCCAGAACTGTGAGCCGAGATTTCTGAAGGTTTGAGAATGGCGCAGTTCCCAGCGGCGATCGCCCCTACTAGGGGCGACAGGATCAGAGAAAAGGGGTAATTCCAGGGGGCGATAATTAATACTACACCCAGGGGTTCGGGATAAATTTTGGCAGTGGCCGGAAATTGTTCGATCGGGGTAGATACTTTCCGAGGTTTCGTCCAAGACTTAATTTGCTCGATCGCATCATCTATTTCTCTGGTTACTGGCACCCTAATCTCATATGCATAGCTTTCCTGTTCCGGTTTGCATAAATCCACCTGCAATGCAGCAAAAATTGCCGATTGATTAGAGGCGATCGCCTGTTTTAGCTTCTGGAGTTGTGCGATGCGAAACCTGACATCTTTAGTTTTGCCGCTAGCGAAAAATTGCCGCTGTTTACCGATGATGTCACCGTTCTTGTTAACTGGCAGTTGAGTTACCATATTTCCCCTAAGTAATTCTCTCATTCAATATTCTCTCATTCAAAATTATTGCATTGACAGCTGACAACTGACAATTATGAATAGACAGGAAGGCGAACAGTGAAGAGACTGCCAGCGCCTAGCTGAGACTGGAGTTCCAAGGTGCCTTTGTGGGCTTCTAGGATCTGGCGAGACAGGTATAGGCCCAAGCCACTGCCTGCACGAGTATGATTTCCAGTACGAAACCTTTCAAATAATATAGCTCGATCTTGGGTGGAAATGCCAGGTCCCGTGTCTTGAATTTCAACTTTCAGGTAGGGAGTCGCAGTAGTATGGAAGCGAATTTCCACAAAACCAGTATCTGTGAATTTGATCCCATTGCCGATCAGGTTGGTGAACGCGCGGCGCAGTTCCAGGACGTCGCCCAGCACTTTTACCTCGCCGTCTCTCTTATCTGGCAGGTTAAGCTTGAGATCCAGTTGTTTTTCCATTGCTAAGGGCTCAAGTTCGGCGCAAATTTCAGAGAGCATATCTGGTAAGTTAATGGGGAAAAAGGCCAGGTTTTTGCGACCCGCCTCATAGCGATAGACATCCAGCAGTTCATTGACCATTTTCAGGAGGTTTTTGTTGCTGGAAATTATCCTGTCCAAGGCTTCATCCATTCCTGGCGGTACTGCACCAAAAGTGCCCTGGTGCAACAAATGTAGCATCCGATCGGCTGCCACCAAAGGAGTGCGCATGTCGTGGGCCAGACGGGAAACAAAATCTTCGCGCTGGCGGGCAATATGGTCCCGTTCGTCCAAACTGTGCTTGAGTCGTAAAAGCGATCGCACCCTCGCCAATAATTCATCCCAGTCGAAAGGTTTGCGGATAAAATCATCAGCACCGATATCCAATCCCTGGGGCAAGCTAGGGCGATCGAAAGCAGTGATCAGTAGAATGGGCATAAATGGCAGGTCATTATTTTCGCGCAGACGTCTTGTCACCTCATAGCCATCCATTTCTGGCATCATGATATCCAGCAAGACCAGATCGGGAGGAGACTTAGTGATTTCTGCAATGGCCGACGCACCGCTGTCCACGACAGTAATTTTGTATCCCTCGCCTGCCAAAATAGACTCGATTAAACGGCGATTATTGCTGGAGTCATCTACAACCATAATATGGTCTATTTTAGATATTTTAGAGAACATTGTTATTTGAGCATTGTTAATTGCTATTTTATAAGGGACGATCTAAATTGTTGTTTTTCGCCAACATGAGTAATTCGGGGTAATGGGGTAAAAAGAGCGATCGCTGAGGTACGCCAATGGAAATCCCATGTTCGGCAAAAGCTAGTTTCAGGCGGCGGCGGAACTCCCGTTCCACAGCCCACTGCTTTATCGGTTGAGTTTTGATCCAAATCACAATCTGGATGCCAGAGTGATCGATTCTATTCACGCCCAATAAGTTTACTGGGTCTAGGATCGTCTCTTGCCATTCCGGGTCGCTTTGCATAAGTTCGGCCACCTGTTTGAGCACTGCCAGGGCCAAATCTACATCGGTGTCATAGGAGACATCGATCGTGAAATCAGCCCGGGACCAATCCTTAGTCAGATTATGAACGATGGAAATACTGCCATTGGGAATGGTACTGAGACGTCCGCCAGCCCCGCGCAATTGGGTGACCCGCAGGTTCATATACTCCACCAAACCAGATGCACCGCCGACATCAATCACATCTCCCACAGCATACTGGTCTTCCAACAATATCAAGCAGCCATTAATGACATCTTTGACAAAACTCTGGGAGGCAAAGGATATGGCAATGCCGAAAATTCCCGCACCAGCTAGTACCGGACCAACGGGAATCTGTAGCTGATTGAGCATCAAAATAATCCCCGTGCTAGTAAATAAGAAGGTAGCAATGCCTTTGAGTACCACGGTAAAGGTAGAAAAGCGCAAAGCCTGTCGTTGGGAAGCGGTGCGGGTGAGAGTTCCGGTTTCTTGCAATGTCTTGAAGAAGCGGTCGATAGCAACAGAACTGCCGCGAATCGCCAAGTTAGTACCAAAAAAAATTAGCATAATCCAGATAGGCTGTTTGAGCAATAAAAAATGCAGCCAGCGGGTCCAAGGAAATAGTCGGAGGATCCAGATGAAAGCGCTGGCCCAAATTATCACCCGACTCCATTGCAGCAACCACCGCTGAAGAGTATTGATATTTCGCTGTCTTTCCCAAGCATACCTTTGCTGATTGGCTTCTACGATCTCTGACTGCTGCTGGGGGATGGGTAATTCAGCCTCAGTTGTTGCTTGCGGCGACTCTGCTATTGCTTGGGGTTCGAGTTCCTGGATAGTTTCCCATTGAGTTAAGGCGCGTTTTTGTAACAAAGTCAGTATCCTGGTGACGAGTATCACTGCGAGGATTATTCCCCCAGAGATTAAACCCCGATCCAGTAAATATTCAGGCGAGCGCTCGATTTGGGCCCGAATGAGGGCAAAGCGGATGATATCGGTCAAGTTTTCTGCCCAGGTTTCTACGGACAGTCCGTATAGTTGAGCATCTTGGGGAGTGACAGTCATCACTTGCCGTTTGGCCAATCGATCGCCATCAGCAACAAAAATTACGGTTGAATTATTCAGAGTTCCCACGGTGACTTCCAGGGTCTCGGGGTCAAAACCCCTATGAAAACGTCCTCCATAAAGTTGGTTTTCGATAATGCCCTTCAATTCGTTCTGGATGATTTGTACTCGTGTTTGAATTGGGAATTGACCATCTTGTTGTTCGGTCCCGATCGAGGCGACTGCGGCCACTCTGAATAGTTTATAGCCATCTAGGATCGCGGGAGCGGAAATCAGATTTCCCACGCGGATGACATCGGCGGTAGGGTTGAGGGTGCTGCTGGGTGTTTGTGCTGGCAAACGGGGAATTTGCCCCACAGCTGCTGGTGCCGTTGTCAGGGTGAAGGCCAGCAGACTGACAAGCAGAAAGCTGGCAATAGAGGGATATCTGTCCCAGGACCTTCTGGCAGTTTCCAGAAATCCAGCTATAAGATTTAAATTTCCTTCCATAAATTCCCACGTTCGTAGTAAAGACTTTAGTCTTTCCCTCTCAAAAGAGAAAATAGCGTTGGGCCAATGGCAGGATGGTTGCGGGTGCGCAGGTAAGTAATTCTCCATCGGCCCTGACTTGGTAGGTTTCCGGGTCTACTTCTATAGCAGGCAAAGCGTCGTTTAGTTTCATGTCTTGCTTGCGTAATTTCCGGGTGTTGCCGACGGCAACCGCCGGTTTTAGTAAACCGAGTTGGGTCGGAATCTCCTTCTCGAGTGCTGCTTGGGAGACAAACGTGACCGAAGTAGCAGCGACCGCCCCGCCAAAGCCAGCAAACATGGGGCGCATATGCACCGGTTGGGGTGTAGGAATGCTAGCATTGCTGTCTCCCATTTGGGCATAGGCGACCGCGCCACCTTTGATCACCATTTCTGGTTTAACCCCAAAGAATGCGGGTTTCCACAAGCACAGATCTGCTAACTTGCCAACCTCGACCGAACCGACATATTGGGAAATCCCGTGGGTAATAGCCGGGTTAACAGTATACTTAGCAATATAGCGCTTAGCGCGGAAATTGTCATGGCGATCGGGGTCTTGGGGGAGGTGAGAACGCTGTAGCTTCATTTTATGGGCCGTTTGCCAAGTTCTGACAATCACTTCTCCGACTCGTCCCATAGCTTGGGAGTCAGAAGCAATCATGCTGAAAGCCCCCAGGTCATGTAAGATATCTTCAGCAGCGATGGTTTCGCGGCGAATGCGGGACTCAGCGAAGGCGACATCTTCGGGGATACCCGGGTCTAAATGGTGGCAAACCATCAGCATATCTAGGTGTTCTTCCAGAGTATTAAGGGTATAAGGACGGGTAGGATTTGTGGAAGAAGGTAGCACATTTGCTTGGCCGCAAACCTTAATAATATCGGGGGCATGTCCGCCGCCAGCGCCTTCCGTGTGGTAGGTATGGATAGCACGATTTTTGAAAGCCTCAAGGGTAGTTTCGACAAATCCCGCTTCATTGAGAGTATCAGTGTGAATAGCAACTTGCAGGTCATAGGCATCAGCAACGGAGAGGCAAGTATCGATCGCCTCTGGGGTACTGCCCCAATCTTCATGTAACTTCAATCCCATGGCCCCAGCCATCACCTGTTCTACCAAACCTTGGGGTTGACTGCTGTTACCCTTACCTAAGAAACCGAGATTAACAGGAAAAGCCTCAGCTGCTTGCAACATGCGGTGAATATGCCAAGGTCCGGGAGTACAAGTAGTAGCATTGGTGCCCGTAGCGGGGCCAGTCCCGCCCCCCAGCATCGTGGTAATCCCGGAGGCGATCGCGGTTTCAATCTGTTGGGGACAGATAAAATGAATATGGGCATCTATGGCCCCTGCTGTCAGAATCATCCCTTCTCCCGCCACTGCTTCGGTGCCCGGACCAATGATAATATCGACATTATCTTGAATATAGGGATTGCCTGCTTTCCCAATCTTAACAATCTTACCATCTTTGATGCCCACATCAGCTTTAACGATCCCCCACCAATCTAAGATTAACCCATTAGTGATGACCATGTCAACCGTACCATCCGCATTAGCAATGGGAGATTGTCCCATGCCATCGCGGATCACCTTGCCGCCGCCAAACTTGACTTCATCCCCATAGGTAGTATAATCACGTTCCACTTCCACGAACAGTTCTGTGTCCGCCAGACGCAGGCGATCGCCCACCGTGGGGCCGTAGGTTTGGGCGTAGGCGCGGCGATCCATTCGGTAAGTCATGCTTTCTCCTTAATTTTCCCGAGTACCTTGACAGATACTATATAATCATATCATACTTGTCAAGGGACTCATAGGGTTGACATTTCACCGGATATAATCTACTATATCAGATAGGAGGGGAAAAACTATGGAAATCAGAGAAGCACCGATGCAAATTGAATTCAGCATTCCGGTGAGTGGCATACCAGAAGCCCATTGGTTAGAGGCATATCGCAAAGGGAAAGAAGCATTAATAATGTCGCTGTTGCAACAAGGGGATATCAGTAGCGGACGTGCAGCAAGACTGCTCTCGCTTTCCCGCTTACAGGTGTTAGACTTAATGAGCGAGTATGACATTTCACCCTTTGACGATAGCATGACATTGGAAGAGTTTCAAGAAGAAGTAGCCGAAGCTGCTCGCTTGCTGGAGAAATATAAACAGTGATTGTTGTTTATAATACAACGCCGTTGAGCGAACTAGCTAAAGTTGAACTTTCAACATCCATATCTGACCATGAGTCAGATTCATTCTGCCTTTGCTTATTACTGGGAACATAAAGAGGAACTTGATGCCGATCTAGAACGGCGAGAGGAGTACGTGAAACAAGCAGAAAGGGAAGCAGGACCATCACCTATAGCTGCTTGCGGGAAATAGGGTTATTAAAATGAGTATAGCATTAGAGATCTGGAGAGTGCGAAGTTCTCCTAAAAAAGGACTGACTATAAAAGCTGAAAGCTTTGCTGGGAGAGGCTTACAGGAGATATAAGCCCGGACTTGGGTTCTCTGGCCTTTGGATCGCTGAAAGCCTCTTATGACAAGGGTTCTTCAAAGAACTTCGCATTGTCTAGTTAGAGATGATGGATATAGAAATCGGGGAAAATAGCGGTAGCTTGAGAAACCCGGTAAGTTAAGAGTTACCGGGTTTTTGGATATCTGCGGCTGCTGTAGGCTAAACATTTGCCAACCCTGACAGAAACTCTACAAATGGCCCAAAGCATTGAGGACAGCGATCGGCAATATCTTGATAGGAAGCATTCCTCAAGATATTGGCAGCATCTACAGCTTCTTTATAGGGTCTACCGCAACTAGCAAAAAGTCTCTTGACAACCTGTTTGGGGGGGAGATCGTGGTTTTGATCCTCAACTGGCAGTTGCCATGTCACCTTAAAAAAATTGACACCAAGGAAGGTTTTTAATTCCGCCTCAGCAGCAACGATGAGAGTCTCCAACTCGTACTTAAACAGAATACCTGAAAACGCTCTGTAAGTCGAGGATCGTCTCCCAACCCTCGACTCTGCAAAGTTTCATGAAACTTATCGATCGTTCCTTTCTTCAGTTCCGCAAAGGTTTCGTGAGGGAACCCCTTATTTTTCGGGTATAAGTCGGGAATTTTTCGGGTATAAGTCGGGAATGGCCACAACAACTGTATTGGGATCGTTAAGGATCATATTGACTGCCTTGACAGGAATCTTGAGCAGTAAGTCCTTTTTAGCATCACCTCCCCTCTGATTTTCACTCCCTTTAACAGAAACAAAGAGAATTACGATACCTTGCTGTAATTTTATGGCTGCGCCACGCTGCGCGATCGGCAATTAAAGGTGCTAGCAATGCTTTCATTGCACTTTCGTCAGAGGAACCTTCCACATAAATCACGACTCTCATAATGGCAGCACCTCCAACTCATCGCTACGATGCATTAACTCAATTTCCTCGATGCCAAAGTCCTTTATCATGTCTGTTATAATTTGGGATAAAGCTGGCTTCAGGAACTTAGCTGCCCCATTTTCCTTTCGCAGGAGGGCAATTTGTTCAAAATCAAACTGGAGGAGAAAAAATGACCCATGGGAAGTTACAAGAATCTGGGTATGTTTCCAGGATGCTTTATCGAAGAAGGCAGCTAGAACTGGGAAGGTCCGGGGATGAAGGCCCTGTTCGGGTTCGTCGATACAAATCAGAGAGGGCGGGTTGGGGTGCAGGCAAAGACTGAACCAACAGATTAAACGCAGACTTCCGTCCGATAAGTCGGCCAGGCTTAATTCCCGATCGCATCCTTGTTCGCGCCAGAAAGTCATGACTTCCCCGGGGGCGCTTCTAGCTTTAACAGTCAAACTCTGGAAGCCGCGAATTTGACCGCGCAAATGTAATTGCAGTTGGTCAAATAGTTCGGGATGTTCCGTCATCAAATAATGCAATACGGCACTCAAATTGCCCCCATCTTCATCCAGCCAGGGTTCCGGTCCCACTAGCACCGGTTTGCGAATCTTGTCAGTGGCGATATTGAAGGTGCTGTAAAACCGCCAACTGCGAATATAATCCCCCAGCTGCAAGAGGATTTTCATTCTGGGGTCGGCGATAGTGCCGAGGGCAAGGCGATCGCGCCTGGAGACCATTTCTTGTTGAATCTCGGCGTGGACTTCCCCTGCTGGCTGATGAATGAAGCCTCGATCGCCGCGCCGATCCAGGAATAAAAAAGGTCTCACCCCTTCTGTGGCCGACTCGACTCGTTCGGTGGAAACTTCGTGACGAGTTCTCGGTCCGGTCAGTTCTCCTTGATAACGGACAGGGACTCGGTCTGCCAGATCGATTTCCAAGTCCCAGGCAAACTTTTCTGGTCCCGGTATGTGGAAAATCTGTTGTCCGATCGACCCGGGAATAATTTCGCTAGGGATATCCCCCTGCATGCCATCGCGCAAAAACTTCAAAAATTCAAACAGGCAAGACTTCCCCGAACCATTAGAACCGACTATAACTTCCAGGGGGGACAGGGTCGCGACAAAATCTCTAAAGGGTCGATAACCTTTAATTTTCACTGATGTGAGCCGTGGATGCTTATACATTGGACACCTCCCTTGACAGGAACACCGAATATACTCTAATATCAACATGATAGTTTAATGGAGTCAAGCAATGGCAGTTCTGCGCCTAGAAAACGAGACCACCTATACCGAACAGTCGGAAATTGCCAGTCATCTCGCCCCCCTGAAGATTCAGCTGCACCGCTGGCCCGAGATAGCCCCCGCTTGCAGAGTTTATTGGCACAAGCAAGTCTCAGTGAAGAGGAAAAAACCGAAGTGCTAACAGAGTTGGATGGTTACTTTCAGCAACTCCAGCAAAAGTCAGGTTATTAGTCCCGGGATTTAGTTGTACTGCACCCTGATGTTCCTAATCTGGATGGGCTCCTCTCTAAGTTCGATCGCATGCACTGCAGATGATGAGGTGCGCTATATAATAGATGGGGAAGGAGTGTTTGGTTTTGTGTTACCCCCAAGCCTGCCCAGCCAGATGGAGTTGACAGTGCAGCCAGAAGCATACATTAACGTCCCAGCGGGGACGGAACATTGGTTTTATCTTACCCCTCAGCGGCGGCTCAAGGCACTACGCTACTTCACTGGCACAGAAGGTTGGACTCCCCTGTATACTGGAAAGGAAATCAAAAGGGAGCATGTCACTTTTGCAGATGCACTAATTTGTCACTCAAACAACAAGGTAGCTGGAAGGGGTGCATCTCATATTTGTAAATAGACAAGGAAGGGTTGGGCGGGCAAAGTGAGTAAAATCAAACAATTCTCCATTAGCCATTA
The DNA here is from genome assembly GCA_005518205.2 of Hormoscilla sp. GUM202. Taxonomy (GTDB): domain Bacteria; phylum Cyanobacteriota; class Cyanobacteriia; order Cyanobacteriales; family Desertifilaceae; genus Hormoscilla. The sequence continues at coordinate 17,258 of RFFC02000041.1, read as the reverse complement.
GCAATTAGCAATTAGCAATTAGCGATAATTGTTGCAAAAATGCAAAAGTGAGATGCTCCCAAATCAAAATGCGTAACTTCGTGATGGTATAGACATCTTCCTGTAGCGCTTTGGTAAAATGAGGCAGTCCCAATCGTTTTGCCTCATTCAAAACCTTTTTTATCTGTTATTCGGATCGAGTGGTACTTCTGGTAGTATATTGTCAGTGTTATCGAGGAAGAGAACTGGGCCATGAGCAGTAAAATAGAGCTGGAACTACCACAGCAACCAACAAGGCCAACGGGCGATCTGATTTTATTATCTGTAGCCTTAGTTGCCGTATCCTTGGCCGCTATCTTGATTAAATTGAGCGAACGGGAAATCGGTCCCAATGCTACAATATTTAATCGCTTGTGGATTGCTACCCTTGCTTTTAGCCTGTGGAATGGACTCAAAGCAGTAGTGGACCGAAAAGAGGAAAAGATAACAGTAAAGTCATTGCCAGATAGTCATCAGGAAGGCTTATTATTTATATTAGTCGGAATAGTTGGTTCTGCCTCAGTCATCTGCTGGGCTTGGTCCCTGACTCAGACAAGCGTAGCTAATTCTACTGTACTGCGGAGTATGTCTCCGGTATTCACCAGTTTAGGGGGATGGCTGTTATTCAATCAGCGTTTTGACCGCAGATTTCTGGCAGGTATGGTGCTGGCAATTTTGGGCGCGATCGCCCTAGAATGGGACGACCTCCAAATAGATAGCGATCGCCTGATTGGCGACTTAGTAGCCTTACTTTCAGCTTTATTCTATGCCGCTAATCTGCTGATTATCGAAGCACTCCGGTCTAATTTTACTGCTGCTACCATTCTGCTGTGGCGCTGTGGCATTGGCAGTTTATTTCTGCTGCCGATCGTGTGGCTGACAGAAGACCAGTTTTTCCCCAAAACTATAGAAGGATGGCTAATTCTCATCGCCCTTGCTGTCATCTGTCAAACCTTTGGACAGGGGTTGCTAGTCCATACACTTAATCGATTTTCCTCCGGCTTCGTGGCTGTAGTGCTGCTGTTTGAACCCGCGATCGCTGCTTGTTTTGCTTGGCTGATTTTTGCCGAACAATTAACTCTCGTAAATGGGCTAGCTTTTGCGGTAATTTTAGCAGGCATTTACCTGGCAAAGACCAGTGGATCTGCCGAGAAAGTTGCAACTGAATGATTGGGATGATTCAACATCCTATAACAATTACCAAGATGTTGCGAAAGTTGAGAAACCAGGTTGATTAAAAAAAACTGGTTTCTGAGGATCTCGATCGCCAATCAAATGACAGTCTGGAACCCGGAACTTTCATCCGCAGGCGATAAATGCTCTTTCTGGCCGTAATGTATAGACTTTTGTAATCCCTGTCGCCCCAAGTCAGGTTAGCAGGAACCTCTGGCAGTTCGAGCCTGTCCAGTAGCTGTCCAGAGGGCGAGAAAACCCACAAACCAGACAGTCCTGTACTGTAAACATTTCCTTGGGAATCTACCTTTATCCCGTCTGGATGTTCCAGTTGGGCAAAAATCATTCCCGACCTCAGCGTACCGTCAGGTTGAACATCAAAAACCCAGATTATATCCTGGCGGAAATCGCTCACGTAGAGTTTTTGCTCATCTGGCGAAAAGGCAATGCCATTGGGATGGGTCAAGTCTTTAACGAGTAAGGTCAGCTTCCCATCTGGCGAGATGCGATAGACTCCATAAAAGCCCAATTCTTCCGGTTGTTTCTTGAGCCCATAGGACTCCAAACCATAGGAGGGGTCGGTAAAGTAGATGCTACCATCAGACTTAACGACCAGATCGTTGGGGCTATTGAGTCGCTTGCCTTCGTACTGACTAGCAAGAGTGACTATTGTACCGTCTTTCTCTAAGCGCGATATCCGACGGTGCCGATATTCAGCCGAAAGTAAACGTCCTTCCCTGTCGGTAGCATTGCCATCGGCATTCCCAGAATCTTGACGAAATATTTCTATTTTTTCATCCTTCCATTGATATATCCGATTGGCGGGAATATCGCTAAACAGGAGGAAGCCCGCAGGATGCCAAACCGGTCCCTCTGTAAACTGAAAGCCCGATGCGACTGTTTCTATCTGGGCATTGTCCTCTAAAATTGGGTTCTTACCAGCAGCGTGACTTGGCAGAGTCGCAAACATCGCCAACAACAGACTGCATATAGCTACTCGAACAGTTCTGTAGATCGTCGATTTAAATAAATTTCTGGCCAAATTGAGTACCTATACTTATAATAGTGACAGGCAGGTGACCGTATAACCTGCAATCACATAATAACTACCCGATGACAATTTCCTTTCATATGTCTGTAAACTTGACTCAACCGGCTCCTCTCTGGCAACAGTTAACCCCGGAATTGCTGGTGGGATCTTCGGCGTCTGGAGCATGCTCTTGTCCTGAAGGACTCGGCATGGGACAGACACCGCCAGCACCTTCAGGCTGGAAGTCGATCGCCACTCAACCCTTACTCATCGTGGTCGGCTTAACTGGATCGGGCAAAAGCACCACTATCGCAGCCTTAACCGAACATGGCTGTAATTTCACCTTACTGCCCAATCGACGGGTGCTGACGGACCAACTAATCGTCCCGGCAATGGCAAAAGCCAATGGGGGGCAGGTGAGTTCTACCTGTCGGATCGAACGCCTAAAATACGCTCGTCAATATCGCCAACAGTTTGCTGGTGGGATGGCCCATATTTTGGCTCAACTCATGGTCAAGGAAACTGGATCTTTATTGGTTTTCGATGGTTTGCGGGGGGAAGATGAAGTCAACTATGCAGCCAAGGCCCTACCAAAGGCTAAGTTTATCCTCTTGGAAGCTAGCTTCCAAGTGCGCTTGCTGCGACTGCTAACCCGCAATGATGCCTTTGACAAAATTGCCTTCTCATCGCTGGACAAAGCTAAGGCAGAGGTGGACACAGAAGCATTCAGTAGTTTCGCGTCCTTGGGCATTCCCGAAGCATCGGACATTTTTACCCTGGCCGAGGAACGACAACTGTTAGCCCTGGCCCGCCAAGGCATGTTTAGTTGGCAAGATTTGCAGTCGAAGCTGAAAATTGTGGTCTCCGAGCGCTACAATTACGATCCGGTGGCGACCCGATCTGCCTTGCTGGCCTTAGCGAGCGATCGCACCTTGGCGATCGACACGACAGAGCATACCCCGCAGCAAGTTGCCCATTTGGTTATAGCCCAAATTCAAGATCGAGCAGATTTGCTTCAGGGGCGACATGATCCCTCAAACGCTTACTAGATAAGGAAACACGGACAATATGTCTTTAACTGAGTTCGCCATTGTCGAAACTACCCTACGTGAGGGAGAGCAGTTCTTCAGCGCTAATTTCTCCGGGAAGGATAAAATCGAAATTGCTCGTGTTCTGGATGATTTCGGTGTTGAATACATCGAAGTTACTTCTCCTAGTGCCTCGCCCCAATCTCGGCTAGATTGCCAGGGATTGGCCCAATTGGGCTTGCAAGCTAAAGTGCTCACTCATATCCGCTGCCATCTGGAAGATGCTAAAGTGGCTCTGGATACTGGCGTAGACGGAATTAATATGGTGATTGGCACCTCTCGGTTGCTGCGCCAATACAGTCATGGCAAAAGTATCGAGAAAATTATCGATCTGGCAACGGAAGTTATCACCTTCATTCACGAGCAAAGTCCTCAGACTGAGTTGCGCTTTTCTACCGAGGATTCTTTCCGCAGTGGGCTGTCAGATCTGCTGCGGGTTTATCAGGCGATCGAGCAACTAGGGATGGTACATCGTTTTGGTCTGGCAGATACAGTGGGAGTAGCCACCCCGAATCAGGTATTTAATCTGGTACAAGCCTTGCGCCAATGTTCTAGCATAGATATCGAGTTTCACGGTCATAATGACACGGGTTGCGCGATCGCTAATAGCTACGCAGCCCTAGAAGCGGGTGCTACCCACATCAATACGACAGTCTTGGGCATTGGCGAACGGAATGGGATTACGCCCCTAGCAGGACTGATTGCCCGCCTTTATACGGTTGATTCGCAAATATTGCATAGGAAATATCGGCTGAAGAAACTGTCAGCAGTCCATCGATTGGTGGCTGAGAAAGTGGGAATTACGATTCCCTACAACCACTATATTGTCGGGGAAGCGGCCTTCAATCATAAAGCTGGCATTCATACCAAAGCGATGCTCAATCACTCCAAGACTTACGAAATCATCGATCCCCAGGATTTCGATCTGACGCGCACCTTGTCGATTAATCACAAGCTGACAGGCAAACATGCAATTGCTGCCAGGGCTAGGCAATTGGGGCTGGATTTAGACAATTCCCAAATTCAGACGATCGCTAAGCATATTAAAGCCTTAGCAGATCGACAATATCTCAGTTTGGACAAGGTGGACGAACTGTTATACTGTTGTGCAGCATACTCAGTCAGGTAGCCAGAAATGAGATGCTCCCATCTCAATGCATTTTTGCATTATAATATGGGAATTGAGAATGGTGAATGGTGAATGGAAAATAGCACCTATAACAATTCTCAATTAACAATTGCTCAAAACTGAGATGTACCCAAGGATATCGGGTATTTACCCGGATATCCCCTAGTGGAAACCGCCCAGGGTTGATAACGGCGAGGAGAAAAATTTGCGATCGAGGATAATCTTGTATTAAAATGAGCAAGGTAGATAAATATAGTGGTATGAAGGGGTAAGCAGGCTGATGGAATACAAAAAACTGGGGGATAGCGACCTATTAGTATCGGAAATATGTCTGGGCACCATGACCTATGGTCAGCAGAATACCATAGAGGAGGCCAGAGAGCAACTGGACTATGCCGTTGCCCAAGGAATCAATTTCATTGATGGGGCAGAAATGTATCCGGTGCCTGGAAGACCAGAAACTCAAGGGAAAACTGAGGAATATATAGGCGAGTGGTTGGTCAAGCAGCAGCGAGACAAAGTGATTATTGCAACGAAGATAGCCGGTCCCTCGCGCATGGAATGGATTCGCGGGGAAAAACGCCGGGTCGATCGCGCTAATGTTGAACAAGCAGTGTCCGATAGTCTCAAACGCCTGCGCACCGACTACATCGACCTTTACCAAATTCACTGGCCCGATCGCTACGTGCCTCTATTTGGGGCCCCGGACTACGACCCCTCCCGTTCCCGGGATACCGTTCCTATTGCCGAACAGCTAGAAGTATTTGCCGACTCGATCAAAGCTGGCAAAATTCGTTATCTAGGGCTGAGTAACGAAACCCCTTGGGGAGTATGCGAGTTTTGTCATCTGGCCGGGCAGCTGGGATTACCCAAGGTAGTATCGATTCAGAATGCTTTCAACTTGACTAACCGCCAGTTCCAGATTCACTTGGCAGAAGCTTGTCGGTTCAATAATGTGGGGTTGCTGGCTTATAGTCCCTTGGCATTTGGCCTGTTGACTGGAAAATATCTGAACGGGATACCGGAAAATTCCCGGTTGGCTTTATTCCCGGGATTTGGTCAGCGTTATGAGAAACAAAATGTGACAGAGGCGGTGCATTGCTATGTGGAGATTGCCCGCCAACATGGGATAAGTCCAGCTCAGTTGGCTTTGGCATTCGTGCGATCGCGTTGGTTCGTGACCAGCACGATAATCGGTGCCACGACAATGGCACAACTGAAGGAAAATATCAGCAGTATAGATGTTAAGCTAGATCCAGACCTGCTAGCAGAACTGGATGCCGTTCACATCCGCTATCCCAACCCGACACCCTAGTAGTTTAGTTTACACAGATAAGCACATGACTCATTTTGGTATTATATGTCCTGGGTCAACTGGTCACATGAACACTATGGCCCCATTAGGATACGAACTGCAACAGCGGGGTCATCGCGTCACCCTATTTGGAGTCCTAGATATGGAACCAAAGACAGTGGCAGCAGGATTGGAATTCTGGGCAATTGGAGTCGAAGAGTTTCCACTCGGGTGGGCAGCCGAAAGGGATGCCCAGCTGGGGAAACTGAACGGACTGGCTGCATTGCGATATACCATCGGTAGTTTCTTACAGCGGGAGACTATGATGCACCTCCGAGAAGCCCCAGAAGCAATGTGAATCACTCGGAGAATCAGGCAAGGCTGGAGTTGGAAGAGTTATTTAGAAACCAGGGGATAACCGATCGGGGTATAGATAATGTGGTGGCGACCCCCGATTTACCAGAAGAGTATGGCTTCATTTTCAGAAATGCTGGATATCAGGATCGCATGAATCATGAAAACCTAGCATTATTCACGCAGTTGTGCAAAAAAAATCAACTCAGTTCCAATCAAAATCGACCCCTATTACTAAAAAATCCCTGGGATTTTCCAAATTTTTTGTACGTCAAGAAGGCTTGGCCTGAGGCAAAATTTATCTTGGGCGATTCGGTCCGAAACCCAACACGAGCATGGTAGGGTTGGGTTTCGGACCGTGCCGGAAAAATCGGACAGTAACTATTTGACAGGGGCTTTGACGGAGTCCCGTTCATCAATCAGGCGACGCAATTCCTGCTGTCGCTTACTATTGAGGGGAAAGTTCCACATCAGTAACGCTGCTAACAGCGTCAGTGGTATGGGCAGGAAGATGAACATATATTTGAGCGCTTCAATGGTCTGGGCTGTGTTGGTCCCGCTGGGGATAAAACCGATCCAGTCCAGCATCGGGTAGGTGATGCCTACTGCCGCAGCGTAACCGATCTTATTGGTCAGGGTCAAGAGGGAAAAGTATAGACCTGTACGCTGTGTTCCTGTTTCTAGGTTATCCCGATCGGTAACGTCCGCCATCATCGATGGCAGCAGGAATGACCCGGCCCCGGAAGCTAAACCGTAAAGACCTAGAACAAGCATAGAGAACCTTATGGAACCCGGTTCGACTAATAGTAGCATGGGCAGGGTTATAGATCCATAAATCATGGCAATGACAAAGGTGTGGTGCTTCTCCAGTCGGCAGCTGAGCCAGATCCAACCCGGAACGCTGAGTAAACCAGCTATGAAATAGACTAACAGCATCAGACTGGCTACTTCGGCCAGATCCATCACGTAGCTGACAAAGAAGATGTAGAGTGAGCCAATAATGCCAGGGACGAGGCCGAGCAGCAGATCCGCCAACAGCAGCCGTTGTAGAGGTTTGTTCTTTAATAGGATCTGGGTTGCTTGTTGCCAAGGCATCCCGGGCGGATCCGGTACTGGACGTTCTGGCACCATCCAAACGGCGATCGCCACGGTAATGGGCAGCAGGATAATCACGAACCAACCCATAGAGGCGATTTTAATTTCTACTTTTGCCCCCAGGAAATGCTCGATCGCTGCTGGCAAAGCCAAAACAGCTAACATCCCGAACAGCAGGGCGAACTCCCGCCAACCCTGCACGCGCGATCGATCGTCATAGTCGGGGGAAAGTTCTGCGCCCCAGGACAGGTGAGAAATGCTCAACAGGGTGAAACCTACATAAAGCAGCACCATCCACACCAACAGATAGGTCCCCATGACCGAACTCTGGGGCATAAATACCCTATAGACCGAAAGCATGAGAATGGGAACTGAGAGAATAATCCAATGGCGACGGCGTCCTAAGCGCGTTTTAATCTTATCGCTGAGAATACCCAGAACCGGATCGGTGAACACGTCCCAGAACCGAGTAATCATGAAAATTGTCCCCACCATTGCCAAACCCAGTCCCATCTCCTCGGCGTAGAACGGTGGTAGGTACACCACTAAGGGCAGACCCAGTGCCGAAGTCGGTACTGCGGGCGCTGCAAAAGCCGCGATCGTTTTCCACCTTAGTTTAATTTCTTGCTTGTTCATTATGCATCGCTGTCAACAATTAACCATTAACCATCAACAATTATTCTCTGTTATGTTTCCAGCGCTCCATTTATTTTACCATTGAAGCCATAAACCTCACGAGTTCCCACAAACGGTACTAATTCTACCTCCCGATCGTCCCCCGGTTCAAATCTGACCGCCGTGCCAGCGGGAATATTCAGCCGCATCCCTCGCGCCCCTTCTCTGTCAAACTCCAATGCTGCATTCACCTCGTAAAAGTGAAAGTGAGAACCTACTTGGATGGGCCGATCGCCTGTTGATGCCACCCGCATTCTTACCGTAGTCCGTCCGGCATTCAGTTCAATTTCCCCTGCTTCAACAATCATTTCTCCTGGAATCATATCTTTCTCCTTGCTAATTATCAATTGCTAATTGTCAATTGCTGATTCTCCATTTCTCCTATATGATAGCCAAATGATCCATCGGCTCCAAAATCTGTAATTGCTCGTTGCAATGGTAAAGAATAGCCCCGGCAATGTATTTGGGCAGATAAGGAAAAAGGTCTAATTACTAATTACTGGGTGCATCCCAGTTTGGCAATGAGTAAAAATACTTCATTGCGCAACTGTCACCTTGAGAATACTCCATTAAGATAAGCGCAGCGATGCAGCAGAACCTGGGGAACATTGACGGCTTTCCATTGCGATCCTGAAAGCTTTAGCCGTGCCGCCTTCTGTGTACCGTTGATTCCACCTCTCCCGAACCAATGGAAATCCCCTCGGCTTGATAATAGCTATAGTTCACAATGCGATGGCGATGCTTAGTAACATAGGCCCTAAAATTGTCCACCCGTGGATGGTCCCAGTCGTCAAATTCCTTGAGGGCCTCTGGCACCTTGCCAGACCAGAAAAGGGCTTTCACTCGTGCCAGTCGCTGGCCGGACCCGCCGATTTTTTCCAGATTTTCCATTAAGTGATACCAATCGTGTTTTTGCTCCGGAGAAAACTTCTAAATACAATTATATAACATCAGGGTAAAAAAATCGAGCAATCGTGGAAAAAATGTGCCATAAGAGTTGTCCTATCCACCATGCAGCAATCACCGGTTAAACTTGAAAAGACCACAGAGGTGTAACTCCTGGTCCAAGAGGAACTTGACTCCCTAAGTCGAAATTTCACTCACTCGGTCAGGTACCGGTTCATAATGCCTAAGTGTCACTTTTAATTACACCCGCTTGAAACTGTTATTTTTGCCACTTGTTTCGGGAATATAAACTGTTTTGATGGGGAAGGTAATTTTAATTCCTTCTCTTTGATAGCGCTTGTGCAACCTTTTGATAAATTCATGTCTAACTATCAGACGATCTAAATATTCTTTTACCCTTAAGTAAACTGTACAGTTAATGCTAAAATAATCAAATTCTTCGTAGCGCATAAATGGTTGATATTCCGATACCCCACCAGCAACTTCATTCATAATCTCACTAGCTACCTCTAGGGTTACTGCTTCAACTGTTTCCAAGTCGCTATCATAACTAACCCCGACGGTCACCAAGACCAGCATTTCTCTATCTGGGAAGCTATAGTTCTTGAAAGTAGAAGAAACAATCTTGGCATTGGGAATCACGATGAAATTATCTGGGATTTCCCGGACGATCGTATCGCCATGCCACATCGATAACGTAACCTTCCTCACCAGTTTCCAGCTGGATAGTCCCCCGGCCTCACTTTTTTGGAAGTAATAATATTCAGACCCGAAAATAGATTAGATAGAGTATTCTGGAGGGCCAGACCAATGGAAACACCACCCACCCCCAAGGCCGTCAATAAGGGTGTAATCCCCACCCCGATCGACTGAAGAATTATCAAAAATCCTATAGTATAGATAGCAATTTTTGTCAAGTTTTCCAACAAAGATGTTAAAGGTGAAGCACCTTCTACTTCTACCGTGTTGCTATAATAGAGTTCGATAAACTTGACAGCCAGTCGAGCCACGACTATGGTAGCCGAACCTAAGAGAGTTGCCAGCAGAGTTTTTTGGATCGTTACCAGCAGTCCCGGAGCGATGGGAAAGCTAAGAGTTGCGCCAAATATGCCAGCAACGATACACCAAAGCAGAGTGACGCCCTGTAGGGATTTAATGATTATTTCATAGCCTTGCCATCCAGTTTGATTAGCAATGGCATGCAGCTTGGTAATTACACGTTTTTCCAAGAACCAGCCTGCTATAAACCCAGCTAATATCGAGGCTACTGGCACCATGAATTTGATGATTGTCTGCAACTCGATCATAGCGCGTGCTCTTTTAGGAGTAAAACTAGCTAAAGAATTGGATTATGAACGGTCACCAGTTTAGTGCCATCAGGGAAAGTCGCCTCAACCTGTACCTCCGGCAACATTTCTGGAATACCTTCCATGACCTCATCCCGGGTGAGCAAGGTAGTTCCATAGCTCATTAACTCAGCTACAGTACGTCCTTCGCGAGCACCTTCTAATATGGCAGCTGAAATATAGGCAACCGCTTCGGGATAGTTTAATTTTAAGCCTTTGGCCTTCCGTCGTTCCGCTAACAAGGAAGCGGTAAAAATCAGGAGTTTATCTTTTTCTTGAGGTGATAGTTGCATTTTTATTCCGACTCAGTAATAATTTGCTCTCAGACTTCAGCACTGGTATATCCATGGCTGCGCCACGCTGCGCGATCGGTTACCGTATCCCAAACAGCATCTAAATCTATCTCAAAGTAAGCGTGGATGAGGCGATTTCTCATACTGATTATTTGTGGCCAGGGAATTTGTGGTAATTCTTGCTGACGCTCTTTCGTCATCCGTTCGCGCAGCGTGGCGCCAGCCATTCGCGCAGCGTGGCGCAGCCATGCAGCAGCCTCACCGTTCGCGCAGCGTGGCGCAGCCATTAATTTCAATGCATTTAACCAGAGACAGGGTTAACATCCGTTCGCGTAGCGGCTGCGCAGCAGCATCGCTCTCCAGGTCGATTCTGGTGCGGTTTTCAGCAAATAAGACAGCTTCTTTTGCCGCATCCAGCATATGATGCAGGCGGACCGGATCATCTATGAACATACAACTCTTCTGCCTCCTTCAGAACTCGGTCCCGGAAATAGCGACTCAACTCAGCTGGCGTTCGCAAATCTACTTTCCGCCCTAGCATTTCGGTTAATTCAATTTCCAGACCTGCTAACCCCAAAAAACCGATTCTTTTTCCTGGCAGAAATTCTACCAGCATGTCGTGTCGCTATCGGGACGAAAATCGCTACGCAGAATCGAGCCAAAAAGCGAGAGTTTGCGGATTTGGTTAAGCTGGCAAAATTCTGCTATCTTGTCAAGGGGAATGTCAATGGGAAGAATTTTGTTCATTGTTTATTAAGTAGGTGCGCACAATTAAGATTGACTATGTTAAGTTTTTTAACTTTGGCTGAAACCCCCTTCCAGAAAGAGGACCACCCATGTTGACATTCCTTATTTTACAAACTACGAACTACGAACCGCGCAGGACACGCAGCCCTGTTGCGAGGCACGAAGCAATCTCGAACTACGAACTACTTAATACCAGACTCTGAGCTTTTGAGCGGGGCGTCGGTAGTAGTGCAGACGAACTAGGTGCCAAACCTGGGTAAACCACTGTCTGGCCTCAGATGTGGAAGCACCACGATATCGGCATAATAGCCCATCTGCTAGACGGGTGACCCCTGCAAGTCCTTGATGGACCTGCGCGCCCATACTTGTCCGGGCCTTTTCTACAACCTCTGGTGTTGCTGGTTGTCCGAGGAGGCTGAAAGTGCCTACTACTGGTTGTCCTGCTAAGCCATTGATACTCTCTAGCATACCCGATCCGCCCTTTACCAATTGTCTGTCAATCCAGAGGGGGCGTCCCTGCTGCCAGATTTCTACATGACTTCGCCACTCGCCCCTTGTAAATCTTTCTCCCCTGGCAGTACGCCCAAAGCGGGTAATCTCCCAGCCCAACCAGCTGGCCCCCTCTGCCAATTCTACCCGCAGGTCTTGGCGATAAGCTGCACCATTAAATACTATTGTTTCCTGGGGCAGCCACTCCAAAGTAGCACCGGTGCCAACCTGAATCTGGATAGTTTGTTGAGAATAGAGGCCATTGCTACGATAAATCTTCGTTGCCGCAGGTGTAGTGATTAAACTGTGGGCAGCCGGTTTTAGGTTAAGATCCACTCTGAGGCGATCGCCGCCGACAACGCCCCCAGCGGTATGGAGGATAACAGCATGACAAACATCAGCCCCTTCTGGATAAAATGGACGTAGCACCTTCAGGGGCGCTGTGGCCATATGGGGCAGCAGTTGAGTTTTGCCGTGGCGCTGAGCAAACTCCAAGATCAGCCTACCATACCATTGCTGATGCGAGCATACCATGACTTTTCCCCGATATTCCCTCAGCCCAGAGAATTATACCATGACTTACCTATCGGTACTATTTAGCACTGTCCATCAGATACTACCGGTCTTCCAAAGAAAGTTAAATTTGCGTAAGTCATGATATCATGACTTTTCCGCTCTATAACTCAGCAAATATTCAGAAAAAGCCTGCTACAGATAAATAGCGTGAAACTATTATGAGAGAGATAATTGCTATTGTATAACTAGATAGTCAATTTTGAATTGAGATGACGCCAAGGCAATGACTATCGGTATCGGTAAAGTAGGTATAGCTAAAATATATAGGGATAAATTTCAACTATGCAAATATGGCAAAACTATCCCCAGAAACCACTGCAACTGTCAATCGCTTAAAAGATCGGCTATTAGAAATCGTTGATGAAGCCACAGCAGCTGAGTTTGCTTTGTTTGCTCGTTTTGGAGAAACAGACCGGACTATTATAGTTCTCGATGAACTGAAAAATGTATCGCAAGAAGCAGCCTCCCGGTTCTCTCAACTATCTAACTTTCAAATCCGCATTGCCGAATCTCAACCAGTTGTCGCTTCTGATATGCTGGAGATACTCGGACAAGCAATTGTCAGAACCCAAAACAGGATTCCTGCTTGGGAGCGTAGTATTGAAGAAGTTAAAATAGATTGGAACATGCCATGAGTGACAAACACCATATGCCAGATCCAGAAAAAGTTAAGCAAACAGTTGCTAACCTGCGTCGAACCAGAATCGAAATGGAAGAATTCGGACTAGAACTGGCTGAAATTAATGCCCGCTTGGAACATGATATCCACCAACAGCGGTTGCAGCGGGCGCGGCGAGCGCTTAATAGGTTGGCAGCAGAATCGCAGGCAATAGAACGAATTTGATACGATTGTTAGCGCGACTACGTCGCGCACTTCGTATACGCAACAGGATCCGGATCGCTGTCGTGTGGTTTGTTCTGGCCCCTCTACGAACTTCTGGTCTGGGCGAAATTTAGTGATTGCCTGATGTTTGCAAAAATCCATTCATCCGACTCTGTAGGTTGGGTTAAGCGGCAGTGTCAAGTGACACAACGGTTGGGTTTCGTTGCGTTACCAAACCTACAGAAGATGATGGGAAAAATATCGATGAAATAGCCGATCAGTTAGGCCCTTTACTAATGGCATTATAACTTGGCGTCAGATATTGCGTCAGCAGAAAACAGGTGCTATAGCGCAGCGGTGCGACGCAGAAGCACTAGATAATAGCGAAATTTGCGGGAGAATAAACTGATGACGCACAGTCCCTCACGGGAGCGCCAGCCATATCCCTCACGGGAGCGCAGCCATTATTTTTCCCTGAGTTCATTTTTATGTAGGTTGGGTTTCCGTATCCCTCACGGGAGCGCAGCCATACGAAACCCAACGCTACCATGCCATGTCTCAGCTATAGCAGTCACTGACAATAGCTTGGTGCGGCCACTGCAACTCCGATGTCACGAACCTCACCCCAATTGACAATTAGCAATTCACAATTGGACATTAACCATGAGCAACGATCGCTTCCACAGTTCCCAACTGACCGTCAATGCGCAGACGCTGACCATCTTGCAAGAGAATTGTAGCATCACGGACATCCATCACTGCGGGAATGCCATACTCACGGGCCACGATCGCGCCATGGGACAAGCGCCCACCCACTTCCGCAACCAAACCACCCGCACGGGCCAAAAGCGGCGACCAACCAGCATCAGTATAAGGTACAACTAAAATATGATTGCGGTTAATATCTGGCATCTCTTGCCAACTGCGGAGGATTTTCGCCTCACCCTCTACCAGTCCGGGACTAGCACCAATTCCTCGCAACTGCTGACTAGCAGTTGGGCGGTTCCAGCTATAATTAAGGATAGCTGCTGGGGGGGCATTGCCGTAAACTACATAGGGTACAGCAGTCAGCTTCTTATCCTGTTGCAATTGACTCCTTCTGGTCCCAATCAACTGCGGTAATTTCTCACTCAACTCGCCGTTGTCCGTACCAGCAATCAAACTGCGGATTTCCGAAAACTGGAGGAAAAAGATATCTCCAGACTCCTGCAATATACCCGATCGCAGCCAGACTTGCTCCAAAGCGACAAAACTCCAGCGCAGTTCTGCTAGCAGTTGATTATAAACCTTCGTTACTCTAGCTTTAAGATTAAGGCGGGCCTGCACTACCTGAGCTTTCAAACCTTGAGGGCTGGACTCTATAGGTGCCATGTGAATATTACCAATCTGCTGCACGAACAGTTTGCGAACGGGTTTGGGGTCTTCCTGCCATCTGGGAGTAGCAATATCAGTTGCAGCAGAGCTGAGATATCCGTAGCGACTGAGAAATTGCTGAAATTGCTCTAACACGGTTTGACCGTCTGGGATCTCAGACAGGGTGCCAAAGATAGTTTCCGGCGTCAAAGTCTCCAACTCTGGTAGCAGATGACGGGCGGCGATCGCAATTTCATTGAGCGATCGGGCGGCAGCCACTTCTGGCATCAGACTATAATCGAGATCGGCATCTGGCACCTTCAGCAGAGCTTGCTTGAGAGCGAAACTTAAAGGAGCGAGAATGCTATAGTAAGTCGCCCGCTTCAGCGCTAACAGGATGCCATCTATCCGTGCCAGCAGTTCTTCTGGGTCACTGACAGATTCTCGGCTAGTCTCGTGTAACTTCTCTATATTCGGGGCAAACTCCTGGGAATAATCACGTTCAAAGTCCTGTTCTAAATTCCATTCCCGCCTCAGCAGGCGCAGCAGACCCGGCAATTGTCCGATCGTAGACATCAGGGGAGGTTTGCTAAACTTAGCCCCGCGAGTCAGAAATTCCAGACTCTCTGGGGGCAAACCCATGCGCAAAAATATTTCCCCCAGCAAAGAAGCATTGAAGTAAGCGCGGGAATATTGCAGAGTCGCAGTTTCCTCAAAGTCCAAAACAGCAGCAGCTTTACCCAAGACGATCGTAAAAATTTCTCCCCACACGCCGCAAGTCAAAGGACGATTGATCGACCAAGTCAGGGGTCGGATCGTGCCCGGAATCACTTCGGCAGCTATCTTGCGGGTCCAGATCGGCAGCATCGTACTGATGGGACGAGATTGTAACACCCATAGCTGCTTGTCGTCATAACTCCACTCAATATCCTGGGGAATTCCATTATTTTGATTTTCCAGCTGACGCGCCAAGATCGCAACATCATGAATTAATCCTGGTGGCACTTCTGTCTGGCTTGGGGGGTCTTCTACCTGAGTTGTCTGGCCATCCAGAACTACAACTCGATATTGTTCTGGCGTCTCCTGTCCGGACACTACACTAGTGGCATCTCCTGGTAAAGCTTCAATGACCACCTCATCCCTATGTCGAAACACCGGATCCCGACTAAAGGCCACACCGGAAAACACCCCTCGCACTTGGGCTTGAATTAATACTGCCATCGATGCTTCTGGCAAATTGCGACTGCGGCGATACTCCACCGCTGAGGGGCGATCGTATGAATTAAAGCAGCGGACGATCGCCTGCTGTAAAGACGAATTGCTAGTAATATTTAAGAAGCTGGCATACTGGCCCGCCGCCGTGGCCCGCTGTGAATCTTCCCCCACAGCAGTCGATCGCACCACCAGGGGATTTTCTGGCGACGGTTGCAGAAACTCAATTAGCGGTTCCGGATCGTCACCAGGTAGCAGCACCCATCCCGCTGGTACAGCATAGCCCCAGCGCTTCAGTACTGATAAAGTTGCGGCTTTTTCACCCACAACCCTAGCATCCAGTCGATCGGACAAGGAAACTGCCCCGCCATCGCCTCTAAAAAAACGAAACATAGTCCTAGTTTCCCCCTGTTTCTGCGGCACTGGTAAGTTCAAGTCATCGGGAATTTGCTGATAGATCCAGGCTAGCAGCAAACTGAGGGCGATCGCCACCACACCGACTGCCTTTTGTTGCGGGCGCAGCAATATGGTAATCAGAGGAAACAGCACCAATACCCCCAAGCGTCCCAGCTTGCGTTCCCGGACTATTGTAAAGCCGATCGTTCCGATCGTAAACACCAAACCTGCTACCTCCGGGTCATGGGCGATCGCCCCCCAGACCACATTAGTAGTCCCGGCACCTTTAGCCATCCCATAGCGGCCCACAACCAGGGCCATCAGGGCCAGCAACTCCCAAGCTGGGGCATCAGGAAACAAGAAACGGGCCAGTAGGACAGCTACAATCCCTTTGGCCGCCTCAGATAGGACCGCCAGAATGCCGGCGAGGCGTCCGCCGTGGTAAAAAGCCGCCGAAACTGATACATTACCAGTACCCTTTTGTTTCAGACTGCGGCCAGTCAGGGCCACAGTAATCCAGTCAATCAGAGGAAGTCCTCCCAACAAAGGACAGACGATGAATATAGCTAGAACACCCCAAGCTTGCATTGATGTCATATCACGCCTTACCTATTATCGAGCTGGATCTAGTTTTGCTGCCGCAACCACCTTCAGCATATGACCGGGCCGTATCTTTTGTGCGAATACGATGTCCCCGCTTTTGTGCGCGCTCCCCGGGGATATCGAGCGACCAGGAGACACGGCTAGCAAATGTCGTGCCCCCACACCTATTCCTCAAGCTCTATAATTTTATTGCATTTAGCGCTACCATTTCGATATCTCTTGTCGTGCTCTTGTCCCTGGGACTCGTGATATCTTTGGCGTGCCGAGTCCTTCAGGACAAGAGCACAGCAAAAGATATCAAACGCAAGAGACATCGAGCAATCCTTCCTTGTCGCGCTTTAGCACACAGCAGTGCTAAAGCGCATATTCTCGGCGATCTGCCCTAGGTTTTCCCCGGCAAACATGGTTCTAATTCGGCGTTGCACAATAACGGGATGATGGGGATATTTGCAGAAGTTTGAAACCCGGGCTATAAGCCACTTTCAGTTATGTGCAAAAAATGGCATCATCCCAAAAATGTGCAACGCCAAATATTTTTCTCCAACAATTAATCATAGTTCTGATGATATACTCATGACTATAGCACAAAAAAAGCGCCCCCCTCGAAGGAGAGCGCTTTTTGTTTTTAGCTAATTCTTAGCCATCGAATCGCACGACC
>RFFC02000040.1 GCA_005518205.2 Hormoscilla sp. GUM202 | reverse complement strand
TATTAACGCTTGATCCTACCAATTAGTTTTGATGACATCGCCGGTTCATGATTGAGTGTCACTTTTAATTACACCCTGAATCTCTATCGGTAACTGTCGATAGCAATACCAAAAATCAGGGGTCGCTCGATGTCTCATAGATCTGTACAAAGCCCTTCTTTCAAATCTCGCAGTGCTTTGTCAGCTAGCGCATCAAGTTTACCCGCAGCTATATCTGCCTCAATTTGTCGATCCCAGTCTCCCAAATCTCCCTCTGCCCCCTCGATCTGCTTACTATTCCTCCAGTCTTCCAAAGCCCCGATCGCAAAGCTGGCAGCAGGGTGATCGAGGAACGACTCTAAAGCTGCGGTACCGCCAGCACATAGGGCCCTGAGTATCCCTTGCGCTAGTGCTGGATCCCTGTCAATGCGAGCGATCGTCTCCGTTGCCATCTGCATCCTGCCAGTGGTAGTCTCTGTCGAGTAGGACTCCCCCAACTGTTGTAGCAGATTTTGGATCTCCGCCGCCGCCTCCGCTAGATTTTGTCCAGACTCGGAAACATGCTGGTTAAAATCGCGCCCGACATTACCGATGATATCACCGCCTGGTGAGTTGCTGGTTATATTGGCTGTTTGATCGCCTGTCATACGTTGTTCTCCGCTTAATCATATATCCTCTATTTGCTATTATAGCATGTAACCCTTCTGGCGATCTGGATTTCATATCTTCTCAATCATCAAAATCGGAAGCAACTCAACTCCGATTTTTCCGGAACGGTACGCTCTGCATAGGAGTGCCAGTTCTGCCCCGATCGCCCTTATTCGGGGGCGATCGCGATATTGTGCGAGCAACATTTCATATGATGAATGTTTGGTTTCCTCGATGCAATGGGAATTTCTAACGGTGGGGGTGTTGGGTTTCCTGCCGTCAACCCAACCTACAGAGCCTTCAAGCTTCTTATCCATTATAAAGCTAAAGCCCGCGCAGGCAGCGCATCCCGAAGCACTCGCGCTAAAGCGAGTGCGGAAGCGCATCCCGCAGCAGGCGCGCTGCCCAGCGCCTGCTGAGAGGAGAGCAGAGAGCACTTTGTTCCTGTAGACCCACTCTTTAGGGTGGGGGGGTATTGCAGCATTACTTCCGGTCATCAGAACCGGGAAGGGGTTCGGTGAGGGCTTTCCAGGCCGCGTCAGCAGCAGAGGAAACCCGATCGCCCAATTGAGTCACTTGCTTGACCATATCATTCCAATTCTTATCTAAATCCTGTTGCAGCAGATTAATTGACCGTTCAATTTCTGTCGGATCGAACAATTTCTCTTTTTCCACCGCTTCTCTAGCTTGCGTTACCGCTTTCAGATAGGCTTCGCGAGTAAATTCACCCGCCGCTTGGGCCTCCGACTGGGCCCGCATCTTAATCGCTTCAAATAGTTTCATGGTCTCCTGCTGGAGAACATCGGAAGCATTCGGCATTTCTTGATTAACGAGGGCTTCTGTTTCTGGACTCACTTCTACCATTGCAGACTCCTTGGGCATTTTAGGTTCAGTCACGTTCATTTCTCCTGATTATTCCTTCGCGATCTACAATTGTTGTTCTAACTCTAACAATTTCTCAATCCGTGCCTCCGTCGAGGGGTGGGTGGAAAACAGATTCTGGAAAAAGTCTCCAGAGAAAGAGTTCATAATTAACAGCGGTTCAAAAGCTGGGTTGGCAGCTATAGGCATCTGTCTGGCATTTGCTTCTAACCGCCGCAGGGCATTTGCCAAAGCGCGAGGGTTGCCAGTCAGTCTCCCCGCACCCGCATCGGCGGAAAATTCCCGCGTCCGGGAAATGGCCATTTGAATGACCGTCGCCGCGATCGGGGTTAAGATGACGATCAACAGCATGGCCAAGGGGTTGGGACCGCGATCGTCATCTCGCGAACCTCCAAACCAGACAGCATACCTCGCCATATTTGCCAGAAACGAGATAGCACTAGCAACGGTAGCGGCCACAGCTTGTGTTAAGGTATCGCGGTTAGCAATATGGCTGAGTTCGTGAGCGAGGACCCCTTCCACTTCATCTGGTGGTAAAATACTTAAAATACCTTCGGTGACTGCAACTGCTGCATGTTGGGGATCCCGTCCCGTGGCAAAGGCGTTCGCTGCCGAACTCGGTACGATATATACTCCGGGCATCGGTAAACCAGCGCGGTTACTCAGTCGTTCCACCATCCCATACAATTCTGGGGCTTGACTGGCATCGACTGGTTGGGCATTATAAGCACCTAGGGCAATCTTGTCCGAGAAAAACCAGGAACCCAAGTTCATCCCGGCGGCTATTACCAGGCCAATAAATGCCCCAGAAGTGCCCCCGATCGCCCAATAGCTAACTGCGATCAGCAGACCACTCAGCAGACCCAACAAGGCGGCAGTTTTGAATTGATTCATTGCACCCGACCTCCTTTAAGCAATAGCTGACATCATTATGGGAATTCTTGCCGATTTACCTCATTATATCGCTCCTTATCTCAGTCTGCGATCCGGGTTTCTCCCCTGGCCTGGTGCGGGTTATCCCACCCTTGATAAAGTATAATTTTAATTAATTACCCATGCTGCAAGACCCCACTATTCGCAATCCTATTGCTATCAGTTTTGGCGCGATCGCAGGTGCCATTTGTCGCTATTATCTAACCTTATGGTTTGTCCAGCGCTTTGGCACTGCTTTTCCCTACGGCACCTTTTTTATTAACATTACCGGTTGCTTTGCCATGGGATTATTGACTACCCTACTCTTGGAGAGAGTATTGATACTGCCTCCCGAAGTGCAGCTAATGATTACCACAGGTTTCCTCGGTGCTTACACGACTTTCTCTACCTATGGTTTGGAATCATTTGTAATGCTGCGCGATCGCCCCTTTATTCCTGCCCTGTTGTACTGGGCAGGCAGTGCTATACTGGGAATATTCAGCGTGCAGCTGGGGGCGATCGTTGCCCGCTTAGGATCCTAAAATGAGGTAACCATCTGTAGGTTGGGTTGAGGCACGAAACCCAACAGTTGAGTAAGGCGAGACAGTTGATTCGTGAAAGTCAGAGGTTTTTTAAGGAGGATGCCCTGTGAACGTTACAGTCCGCGATCGCGAATTTCTCAAGACCATAGACTTCCAGGAAATAGCTGCACATTTGCTTGCACAAGGTTGGCAGGAAAAGGGCAGAGGATATAATGATAAGGGAGCGATTTGGAGAAGAAACACGGGGGCGGAAAACTCGTGGGAAATTCTGCGGCCTTGTCAATTATATTTGGCAGATTATGCAGCACGGATAGGAGATGCGATCGCCACCCTGTCAAAAGTAGAAAAGCGATCGCAGCTTGATATTTTAAGCGATTTACTCACCAAAGCGATCGATATAGATATCCAAGGAATGGTGATAGAATTGGGAGAAGGAACGGGGAGAGTCAGGATGATGGCAGTTGTTATTAGTAAGCTGCGTCAGATCCAGATTTACCTAACCTCTTCCGACTATAATATAGCGAGGAAAGCTTACCACAAACGCCTGCCAGTCAGATGCAATGGGGATTTAATCAAAAAAGAGAAAAAATTGCTTTCGATGCCTTCGGGATGCTGCGCAAAAACCCCTCAGGCATCGCTGCAAAATCCCCGTAATTTTAGATTAGATGCAGCCTGGTAAAAATAATGCTCGGCAACTAGGCAAGTTACCCAAAGATAAGCACTTTATCGCTTACTACAAGAGACAGGCGGGGACGCCTGTCCTACAAAGTTGCTCGCTGCTACACAACATCCTAGACTAAGGACAGCAGATAATATAGATGGGAAACTAGGAGGGTTTAACTTGACACATCACACTACTTCTTCCCTCCAGACGATCTCGCGCCGCGAACTGTGCGAGTTAGTCCGATCGCAGTTGCAAGCGCTGCTAGAAGTCGCAGACTTCCAGGGCGCTAAGGCGATCCTCAAACCAGTGCAGCCGGCTGATATTGCCGAGGCGATCGAAGGATTGCCCGAAACCCAGCAAGCGATCGCCTTCCGCTTGCTCTCGAAAGCAGAGGCGATCGAAGTATATGAAAATCTCGACTCGACAGTCCAGCAGACCCTGCTGGAAAAATTTCAGCTCAGGGAAGTGAGCGATATTGTCGAGAAAATGTCGCCAGATGACCGGGCCCGGCTATTTGACGAGTTGCCCGCCAAAGTCGTTAAGCGTTTACTGGCCCAACTGAGTCCCCAAGAACGCCAAGCGACCAACCTGCTGTTGGGATACGAATCGGATACGGCTGGACGGATTATGACTCCAGAGTATATCTCGCTCAAAGAAAACTTTACAGTCAGCCAAACCCTCGATCGCATTCGCAGTTTATCCCACGTCAGCGAAACCATCTATTACCTGTACGTCACCGACACGGCGCGACGCCTGACGGGGACTCTCTCTTTGCGGGATTTAGTCACTTCCGGGCCCGAGAGTCGAATTGGCGAGATCGTGACCCGCGATCCGGTATTTGTCCATACTGACACCGACCAGGAAGAAGTGGCGCGACTGATTCAGCGCTATGATTTTCTGGCAGTGCCAGTCACCGACAGAGAACAGCGTCTGGTGGGGATTATCACCGTCGATGACGTGATTGACATTATCGAACAGGAAGCTACCGAAGATATTTATGCTCTCAGCGGGGTGCAGTCGGACGGTGATAACTATTTTCAGACAAATTTACTCACGGTAGCCCGCCGACGGGTGATGTGGCTGTTGATTTTACTGCTGACCAATACAGTGACCGGCTCAATTATTAAGTCTCAAGAGGATCTGCTGACTCGCTTGGCAGTGTTGGCGGCCTTTATCCCCTTGCTGACTGGCACGGGTGGAAATGTGGGCGCTCAGTCCTCGACGGTGGTAATTCGCGGCTTGAATACCGATGAGATTCGCTCCCTGGGCGTAGTCCAGGTGATTGGGCGAGAGGCGATCGCGGGTGCCTTACTTGGCGCTACACTAGGTATACTCGCGACCATCTGGGCCTATTGGCTGGATGGGAATCTCTCCGTTGCCCTCGCGGTCGGAAGTTCCCTGATGGCAATTTCCCTACTGGCGTCTGTTGCCGGTTCCAGTTTGCCCTTTTTGTTTCGTTACCTGGGGTTAGATCCGGCGCTGATGTCAGCACCGTTTATTACCACAGCCGTTGACGTGTTGGGAGTGCTAATTTATTTCAGTATTGCACGGCTGATTTTGGCGATGTAAAAGTAGTCAGGTGAGACTTGTCCTACGAACTGAAAAATAATAACTGACAATGGAAAATAACCGCAAGTGGCTAGAAGTTGCTGAATATATATCGATTATTGGCTCCGCTGTAGGGGCAGGTTTAGCTGTAATATTGGAACATGTCGCCTATGTAGCAGCACCGGTTTCTCTCGCCCTATTGCTGAATCTGTTAAATCGGCAAAAGTTAGAGCAGCAATACAGCAAAAGCAATAGTCCTGAAACTTCTCTGGTAACTCAGCAACTATCACAGGATATTGAGGCTCTCCGCTCCTCAATTTTGGCAATGGCAGCTGATGTCGCTTTTAATAGAATAGAAGAATCCATCGAAGAACTGTCAGCAGAAATTACCATTAACCAAACCAGATTGCAAGATCGCATGGATGCCTTAGAGGCGATTGATATTAATGAAATTCAAGAACCAATCTCCCAGCTGCGCAACCAATCTAGCTACTTGCTGGAATCGATCGCTAATATCCTCCAGCGCCTGGAAAATGTCCCCGCAACTGAGAAGTTCGACTCTGCCGAAAGTAGGTTGACCCGGATGATTACAGAAATGACCACCGCAGAATCGCTGCATCTCGAAGCCATGCGATCGGATCTAGAACAGTTGCGATCGCAATACGATCGGTTACAGTCATCCCTGGAAAATGTCACCAGTTCTAGCAGCAATTATCCTCAAGGGGATCTCAGTCATCTGGCAGAAAGTATTACCGCCCTCCAGACAGAGATGCAAACTCGTTTCGCTGACTTGAATATTGAAAGTTTACAGACAACATCTAGCCAATTGGATGCCATGGGAGAGAAGATCTCCCATCTGTCAGCAGAATCGGCCAATCTGTTGCAGAACATTGTCAATGTCACTCAGCGTCTAGAGAATTTGCCCCTTCCCTCATCATCTGTTACCCCAGAAATGTTTGCCAGTGCGATCGCCAAACTTGACAAAAAAATCAACCAACTCTATCGAGATTTACAACAGCGGGAGGTTACACAAAATCCTAATCTGGAGCCAATCATAGCAGCAATATCCGAGTTAAAAAATCAGTTAGCTGCCGGGGAATCCCGTGGGCGAGGGGAGAGTGAACGGGAACAAGAGTCCCAATGGCTGCGATCGCAGATGGAGAGCTTGAAAAATCAGTATGATGCATTGCAGTCATCTGTGTCAAGTTTACAGGCCCAGACTCCGGCAAGCAAAACCCCCGAGAGTAGCAGCTTATCAGATAAGGCGGAAAAATGGCTGGGGAACGTGATTCAGGGGATTGAGGGGAGAAAACCAAGCAAGTCAACCCCAGAAATAGAATGGGATGATGATGATGATTTCTTTGACGATGAAGAGATTAGAGAATCCGAAGCGCCCGACCTTGCACCCGCAACTCCCATATCTGAAGATGAAAATAGGGACTGGAAATGCGTCCAGACTCTGACGGGAAGCGCCAGTGTCGTCAGGAGTATTGCCCTCAGTCCGGATGGCAATACAGTTGTTAGCGGTGATTATGAGGCGATCGGGGTTTGGGATGTCAGTACGGGACAATTGCAGCAAACCCTGAAGCTAGATGCCGCAGACATATCCGTAAGCGCGATCGCCCTCAGTCCGGATGGCAAGACAGTAGCGGGTGCCACGGGAGAGATCGAGATTTGGGATTTAGGAACGGGAGAAGGGGTGAGGACCTTAGAAACGGAAGATTGGACCACTGTAGTCGCGATCGGTCCCGATGGCCAGAAGATGGCCAGTGGGGGTGCAGATCCAGTAGATCAAAATGGTTCGGTGCAACTGTGGAATTTTGCCACCGGGGAAATAATACGCACCAGCTACTGTGTGGAACGGGAGATTTATGCCCTGGCTTTCAGTGCGGACGGACAGATGCTAGCGGTTGGGGGCGGAAATCCCGAGAAGGAAAAGGGCATCCTCCAGTTGTGGCATGTCAACAGTGATAAACCCTTATGTAATTTGGAACCGGCTGTCACGGTTTACGCCGTTGCCATCACTGCGGACGGGCAAATGCTAGTAGGCGGTTGTAGCGATAATACCATTAAAATCTGGAATCCCGCTACCAGTGGATTAGTCCAGACTCTCAGCGGACATGCTGGAAACGTATATGCGATCGCGATTAGTCCGGATGGTAAACTGTTAGCGAGTGGCAGTGGTGACGAGAAGATCAAGATTTGGAATTTAGAGACAGGGGAAATAGTAGATACATTATCAGGACATACAGGGGGAGTAAGAACAATAGCCTTCAGTTCCGATGGCAAAACCTTGGTGAGTGGTGCCCAGGACATGACCATGAAGATTTGGCAGCGATGTCGTAAGGGCAGTACGAGTAGCGGAGGGTTCGTTACCCGGGGAGCTGGCGCCCATCGAAGGGAGGGATAGATAAATGTCAAGGATAAGATCTAATGATTCACCCCAACTCCTGCAAAATTGACTCGATCTTGTCCTTGAGGTCTGGCAAACTTCTCTCTACTACCGACCAAACAGTGTTTAGATCGACCTCGAAGTGTTGATGAACCAAGATATTTCGCATTCCCACCATCAAAGACCAAGGTATTTCAGGATTTTGTGCTCGCAATTGAGCCGACATCGCCCGGGCCGACTCACCGATAATCATAATTTGGTATAAAACCCCAATTTGAGTTAATTTGTCTTGCTCAAAAGCTTGCTTTCCCACCGTTGTGAACTGTTCAATATCCTCGATCGCCTTCAAGATATCCTTTAACCGGTCCAGATCGCTTCTCACAGTGCCACTGCCTCTTGCAAAACTCGTTGCCGATATTCACCCTTTAAGCCTCCCTCAACTGTCACGTACAAATCATCACCCAGTAATTCTCGCAACTCCATTAACAATCCTCCTTGATCTAGTAAACTGCGCCCTGGTTCCAGGTTGACTATAAAATTAACTTCTTCTGGTATCTCCTCCTGCATGATCTTGCCAACAATTCGCACATTATCGGCTCCATATTTAGCAGCTATCTTCAGGATTTCCTCCCGTAAGGCTTGAATTTCCTCCCAGCGACTGCGGTTGGTCCTCAATCGATTTTGTTGGTGAATCATCTTATCCAAATGTGCCGCCAGACGCTGCTGTTCTTCATAGGTCAGCGTCTGGGCTTGTTTGATTAACTGATGTAAAGTCTCTGATGCCATAACCAATTTAAAAGATATTATCTTTCATAATAGGCGATCGCAGCTTTTCTGTCAAGGGGCTTTGCCGGGTGCATCCCAGTTTCGCAATGAGTAGAAATGCTTAGTCGAACGGGTTCCGAGATGGTGTTAAGCTGAGACAGTCGGTAAACGCTCCCTCTAAAACTATGAATCCTGAAAATTTAGCTCAAATTGGTAGTGGGTTACAAGTAGTGATGGAGAGCGCTCTCTACCGGTGGGTGGACGACAATGCTTGTAGGTAAAGCACGTGCGATTCGTTCAGGTATAAGCTGTAAAACAGCGAAAGCCTGGTCTGGCGCCATTAGCCAGTAAAACTTGGTATTCATGGGGGTCCTAACCCCCCCCCAGGTACGGGAGAGACACCGGTCCTTAGTGCTGCGGAGTAACATCACCGTGGTGCGAAGCAAGGACTTAAATGTAGGATAACTGGCAGCTATCGCCGGTGACACCACTAGGACATGATGCTCATGGCTAGAACAAGCGAACCTACTCAAGCCTCGTCACCTACAACCAGCGGAATAGGGCTTAAAGGCCCAAAAGGGAAATGGTAGTTAGTGTTAGCTTTGTGTTTTGGCTAACAACGTACTCGAAGAACTCCCGGGGAGGGTTGGGAAGTGATTCCCAGCTCGACCCCGCCCTGTCCGACAAGCACTACGGACCCCGATGAGAAAGCTTTTGGGCTCTAGACATGGGGCAAAAAACTGGCGATTCGGTGAGGCATGGGGACAGACCATCATCAAATCACTACATATTTATCACTACCGCTCAAATTAAAACCTATGCTTTGGGAATAGCCGCCTTGTTGTATGAGGAGGCCCAAGGGACTGTTCCAGAGCAATTGAAAACACTCTCAGGACTCGAAGCTACAGTCCGTGGGCAGTTGCTTCAATACGTCAGTCCAGAGATTGCCCTTTTTTTATCGAAAGCACCAGTGGCACCACCGCAGGGCGAACCCGAATCTTAAACAGCATTTTGGGCCAGCTCCTCATCACGGAGAAGCAAGCGACTTATTTTGATGTGAGAGCCTATAGCCAGTGGAGTCCCTATCTGGAAAAATGTTGCTTGTTACTGAGTGCGAACTCTTCTTATGAGCACGCCTCGGAAGATCTTAAGCAGCTCACGGGGATGAGCGTTTCCCGGGGAACTCAGCAACGACTGGTGCAACGTTATGAGTTTGAATTACTGACAGTTAAAGAAGCCGTTTCCTCAACGAGCGCTCAAGAACCGAAACTGCCCCTTCAGGAGTTTGAGTTGCCCACAGCTAAAGAAGCCGTTTCCTCAACGGGCCCTCAAGGACCGAAACTGCCCCCTCAGGAGTTTGAGTTGCCGACGGCTAAAAAAGCTGTTTCCGAAATCAGCCCTCAAGAACCGAAAGTGCTCGCCCATGAGTTGAAGTTGCCGACTGTCAAGGAAGTTGTTGAGGAAATGAGCATTGATGGGGGGAAAGTACGCTTACGGACCCCGCAAGGGAGACCCTGTGAGTGGCGCGATTACAAGGGCGTTAATCTACATGACCTCGGGGTAGCGGCCTTCTTTCGGGACAATGCAGGACTGGTCAAATGGGTCAACCAGCAGCCCTTGGCGAATCCACTTGTGAGTATCGGAGACGGTCATGATGGCGTTTGGAATTTGTTTGCCGAGATTGGCCCAACCATCTTCCGTCTGGAAATCCTCGATTGGTATCACTTGATGGAAAACCTCGAGCAAGTCGGTGGGTCCAGCTCTAGACTGGCACGAGTGAAAGCTCTCCTATGGTCAGGCAAGGTAGATGCAGCCCTCAAAGAATTTGACGACTGGGAGCATCCACGGGTTGATAACTTCAGGGCCTATGTTACTAAGCATCGTCACCGCATTGTGAACTATGGCTATTACCAAGCCGAGGGAATTTCAATCGGTTCGGGAGAGGTGGAATCAACGATTAAGCAGGTTGCGGCACGGGTGAAGCTCTCAGGAGCGCAGTGGAAAGCTGCCAATGTTCCCCAAGTTCTGCGGCATCTCGCAGCGTAGGGGGCCCGGAGCGTGCTTATCTCAATGGAGTATTCTCAAGGTGAGTCAATCTTGACATTCTCATCATCTCGTGGTCTGTCAAGATAAAATTGACGAATTTTACGGAGATAACCGCTTCCGAGCCTTCCCTTCTCTTATCCGTCATCATTTCCTTGACAGACCAAGAGTCTATTAGTGACAGTTTAACAATGAAGTATTTTGGCTCATTGCCAAATTGGTCCGAGCCTTCCCTTCTCTTATCCGTCATCATTTCCTTGACAGACCAAGGGTCTATTAGTGACAGTTTAACAATGAAGTATTTTGGCTCATTGCCAAATTGGGATGCACCCGCTTTGCCCTTTGTAGTAAGACAGACTTTACGGCTTTGCCGTTGTTGCACTAAATTCATTTGTATGGTTCACGCTTGAGGCTCTGCCTCCGGAGGTCGTTCCCTGCCAGGGAACGAGGGAAAATAGCTAAAATGACTTGAGCCTCGGGGTTTGAACCCTCGGTGTCTGGTGGGTAGTGCGAGTAGCGCTCACCGCAGATTTTTCATTGTCTTCATATAATTCCTCCCAAATACCAAAACACTAACTCTCTCGTCTTGCTTTTCAATCCTCCACCAGAGGCGGGTGAACTTAGGGAATGCTTACCTTCCTATTCCTTACTCAGGGAGCAACCCTCACTTTGTTACAAGGAAGGCATAATTTTTACAAAACTTGCGTTCCCAGGCAGAGCCTGGGAACGAGAGTGAAAGCATGGGAATCAAAGGGAGTACCGGAAAAATCAGAGAGATAATTGTTACAAATCTTTACAATTGGCGAAAGCATGGGAATCAGGGGAAGGCCGATCGAACCGTACCGGTGGGATAATTGTTACAAATCTTTACAATTAGTGAAAGCATTGGCATCAGGGAAACCTGCGCGGGCTTCATTCTTGTAGCGCCGCTCTTTAGGGTGGCGCTACTTTGAGGGTGAGGGTGAGGGTTTCCGATAGAATAAAATAATCATATATGAACTTGTCCAGACTGGACGAAAACCCAAAAACATGAGTATTTATACTTCTGTCTTGTCAGAATTGTTGCAAGCCCAACCCCAGATGCGACCTGAAATTTACTTTAAACCTTCCTTAACCGCACTTTCCCATGCAATGGAAGACCAGGTGCTTGCGGGGTTAGACCAGCCATTGGTAATTGCGAACTTTCAACAAGAACGGTTTTATCGTCAAGAAGCCAGCCGCTATAGACGCATTGGGAAGATAACACCACAGGTATACGTGTTAGCAGCAGCGGAAACGAAATTTAAGAATGCTTCGGTGACTTGCGAAACAGTAGCTTTTGCCCCCAAAGATGAGCTGTCATCAGAGTGGCATCTGGTAGTTGTCGGACAGCAATATGCCAGTTGTATATTGTGCAGGGAACGAGAAACTTCTGTCCCGGAGAAAGTCTCCCGACTAGATGGCGACCAATACCGCCGCTTTGAAGGAGTATGGACCTTTAACCGTGCAGTTAGTTGTACGGCAGCAGAGTTATTGCTCGATCGGATTTTGACATACCGACCAGAATTAGCAGCAAAAATATCGAGGGCGCGAAGTATACTCGAAAATCGAACGGCGAGATCCGAATGGGCGAACATCGATCCAGGACCATTTGCCGAACGTCTGATGACTTACCTGCAAGCGGGTCAGTACAAATTACTTCAAGCTTATAATGCTATAGCCGCCCAGGAACAGAAAGAACGTCTAGTCAACTCGATTACAGATGCTATTAGACGCTCGCTCAATCCCGAAGAAATCTTGCAAGTCGCCGTCAAGGAACTAGGGACAGCACTGAAAACTAGCCGCTGTCTGATTTATCGCTGTAAAGCATCGGATCCAGTTGCCACCATCTTCCATGAATATCTCGGCGTTGACAAGCTTCCCTCCCTAGTCGGACAGACTTGGCAGTTGCAAGGTTCTCCCCTATTGACCGAAGCTCTACAGCAGCTCGAACCAGTATATGTAGAAGATACTTCGACCGACCCTCGCCTGGCGAACAATAAACAAATAGCATCTGCGATCGCCAAGTGGAAAATTCGGTCCTGGCTCTTCATACCCGTACTATATAAAGACCAGCCGCTGGGCACGATCGAGTTACACCACCAACACTCCCACTCTTGGGAAAAAGATGAACTAGAATTAGCAGCAGCGATCGCCACCCAAGTAGGAGTCGCCCTCATGCAAGCGGAAGCCTACGCTAACCTAGAAGATCTCAACGAGCAACTAGAAGCCCTCGATCGCACCACGCGCAACCTGATCGCTATCACAGGTCACGAACTGCGTACCCCCCTATCCACCATTCAAGTTTGCCTAGAAAGTCTGGCCAGCGAACCCGACATGCCACTAGACATGCGGCAAGTCATGCTAGACACTGCATTAGGCGACGCCGAACGGCTGCGGGAAGCGATCGGCGACTTCCTCACCCTTTCCCGTTTAGAAAGTGGTAGCGTCGAATGGAACCCAGAACCCCTACTCCTGCAAGAATGCATCGACTTAGCCATCAGCAACGCCCGCAGCCGTCGGATGAGCAAACATCTGCCCCAGATTACCATCAAACTGCCAGCAGAACTGCCCCTAGTACAGGTCGATGGTGAATGGTTAGTACAAGTGCTCTGTAAACTGATCGACAATGCTTTTAAGTTCACCCAGCCAGACGGCCAAGTCACCATTGCCGCCCTGCCTTCCCAGGCAGAGCCTGGGAAGGAGGCCGACCGGATGGTGGAAGTCTGCGTCTGCGATACTGGACGCGGCATTGAAAGCGATCGCTTGGAGGCCGTCTTCGATCGCTTCTACCAGGAAGAAGGCGCATTGCGGCGCACCACCGGCGGCACCGGTTTAGGATTAGCCATTTGCCGTCAGGTGGTCCAGAATTGGGGAGGGCTTCTTTGGGCCCGATCGGCTGGCAAAGACCAAGGCAGTCAGTTCCATTTCACCCTTCCCATCGCCGAAACCTCTTTATATCGCAAGTGCGGCGTTTAACCCTCACAAATCTAACAACTAGATAGGTGCAAGCCAGCAGCAGCTCGGGGCTAATGCCAGCGATAGCGCACTGCGTAGCGGAGGGGTCCCGGAGCGTGCCAGCCATGCGCTTATAGTTAGCAGCATCCACTGCTTTTTTCTAGCTTAGTGGACTTGCATCACTTGAAGCAAGTGGACTTCTTTTCCTGCGCCGCTTTCAAGTAAGACCTGACTTTTCCCGTTATCTTTTTGCAAGAAAATTTTGACGCTCTGATTTTACTGAAGTAAACCTTGTAAACTCGTGACTATTTCTCAATAAGTTAAATTTCGTGGAGAGCAAGCAGAAGTCCCCAAACCCTTGCTATGAGGCGATCGGGCGAACTTAGCAGGTATTGTCAGAAGTAAGACGAGCGCCCTTGCGAAAGTGGGATGCACCCGAAAAATTTTATGTTTTTATACCGATAATCGCCCGCTCGTACTGATAATTTGACCAAATATGAGAGATGTGTAAGTTTTTGGGCACACACACTCGCAACTCCAACACTCCGACCCAAAAGAGTAATAAGCCTCGTCAAAGCAAGACTCAATCGTGCAGCGGAGGGGGCCCGGAGCGTGCGCAGTGCTCCTAGCGCGCGCAGAGTACATCGAAGCAGTTCTGGGCGGCGGACACAAGCGCGTTAATTTAAAGAACTGTTACAAAAACTTTAGCCAAAGGTCATCGCAATGATATTATGCCTAAAACCCTTACATTTAAAGATTCATGAGTGAGACACTGACTGGACAACCCCCCATCTTCGGCGGCAGCACCGGCGGCTTGCTAACCTGCGCTCTTGTTGAAGAAAAGTACGCCATCACCTGGAACAGCTCCAAAGAGCAAGTATTCGAGATGCCCACAGGTGGCGCTGCGATCATGCGGGAAGGGGACAATCTGCTGTATCTGGCCCGCAAGGAACAATGCCTCGCCCTCGCCTACCGGCAGCTGCGCCCCAAATTCAAAATCAACGACTACAAGATTTACCGCGTTTTTCCCAACGGTGAAACCCAATTCCTGCATCCAGCAGACGGCGTCTTCCCCGAAAAGGTGAACAAAGGGCGTGAATATAACGGCAAGATCGATCGGAATATCGGCAGCAACCCAGAACCAGCCACCCTCAAGTTCAGCGGCAAGCAGCCTTACGATGTCTAGAATACTGTTCGGTACGGTGACGTACTGGCTTAGTTTAATCCTATCACGCTAATAGCTAAAGGGAAATTGTTCATTGTCAGCAATTTCCCTTTGTGAAAATTAAGAAACCGGGTTTCTGGGCATCTTTTAGTTCACAAATCAAATAGGATTGCTATAGCCTCGTTCCCAGGCAGATCCTGGGAATGTCATTTTCAGGTCTGGAGAGTTCGCGAAACAACTCCATCGTGCGTAAGCAGGAGCGCTACGGCACAACTTCCAATGCAAATACTAACAACTAACAACTTACAACTAACAACTTACCAAAATCCTCGCTTACCGTTAGGTAGCACCGGCTCGTTTCCGAGAGTGCCCACCCTGTCGTTCGCCTGCCCGGCAACGAGATGGGTGGGCATCTCTGGAAACGACCGCCCAATTAGTCCGGGCCATCTTCAACTGTTGCTCAGAGATTTTAGCACCAGTGAGATGAGCGCCACAGAGATGAGCGCCCCGCAGATTAGCATTACTCAGATAGGCGTAGCTCAGATCCGCCCCTCGCAGGTCCGCCCCTTCCAAATTGGCATAGTTAAAAAAAGCACGACTTAAATTAGCATCCCGCAGGTTAGTCTGCTTTAACCGCGCCTTACCAAAGTCAGTCCGAAATAGATTAGCTCCTCGCAAATCAGTTTTCACGAACTTCGACTCGCGGAAAATCGCTTCAGAAAAATCCGCTTGTTGCAGGTTCAGGTTGCTCAGATCGTGGTCGGCAAAATCCCGTCTGCCCTTACCATAGTAAGTTAGCAAATCCTCTGACTTCAGTCTAGTAGAAATTTTGATCTTGTTGTTGGGGCCAGGATCCTGGCTGTCGCCAGAATTTACGGAGGTAGCTGGAGTCCGGGCCGCGCCTTCCCATTCCCCCAGTGTCTAAATGACTTCCTTCTAACTTAGCGTTTCTGCCTCGAATCCGCATCGCCATCCGGTCTGATTGCTTAGACCCTGATGAACCAGGATTAAATCTGCCAGAATTAGCGCTACCTGGGCGATTAGACCCCCGTTGGGACGACGTAGTCCGATTCGCGAGCATACTCTGGGCTAAACTATCTAGATAAGGCTCTAAATCCATAGCCCTGAGGATCTCTCTGGCCGACTGGTAGCGATGACGGACAGAAACCTCCAGCATTTTCTTCAACACGCCAGCTCCGGAGCGCTCACCCTCACATTTTGCTGCCACAGCATTTCACCCGTAGACGGGTCATAGTCCAGATATTTAGGTGATTTACCGGTCAGCAGATATACGCAGGTAACTCCGAGCGCATAGATATCGCTAGCATAGACAGGTCGCAGTGCCATCTGTTCTGGTGGCGCATAGCCTGGGGTGCCAATGGCAAAGGCTGTCAGGGCTGTCTGGTCAGAAGAAGCACTCACCGTTGGGTTTACCTGGTTCTTAACAGCCCCAAAATCAATCAGAACCAGCAAATTATCCTGGTTACGGCGAATCATATTAGCTGGTTTAATATCCCGGTGAATCACCTCCTGGGAGTGGATATAATCTATCACTGGCAATATTTCACTCAGAATTGGACAATCAGGATTTACGCAGTAGCTCATGCATCACTCGCTTCAACATCGCCAGTATATTGCCACCCTAGATTTACGCTCTTTGCAATCGCGGAAGTTTAAAGAGATACTAGACTATAGCGAAGAGTCAGCACATGGTAAAAATGATGCTAAGGAGTTGTTAAATTTACTTTTTTTTGTTAATATACACGCTCCTTGCCAAATTATTGACTATATCGTCCGAGATCGACCACCTCAGATACCCGAAAGGGAAGCACTTGTATTGTACTCAATCTGAACTACTTCTGCCGATTTCTGATGGAGAGTAATGCAACCGGTTTACTTCGTTCCTACAGATGATTGGTCGTAAGTAGTTGGACAAAATTAATTGCACAAAATCGAGAAAACTTGTTATACTAGATATAGCTACTCGTACATGTAGCAGATTTTTGTCAAACTAACGGGGAGTCGGTTTTCATGCTCATCCCCGGCCAGATATATTTGACATAATATGACGATAAATTAGGAGAAATTAAGAAGGATTTTAATGCGCGAAATAAATGAGCTTTCTGCAAAATTGCTCTTACGAATTTATCATCAAAGTCGCCATCATCAAGTTCGTCAAAGAGCACATTGTTTACTTTTGCGAGATCGAGAACATAAAAAAGTTAAAGAACTTATGGAAATCTTTGATGTTAGTTATAGAACTATCTACAATTGGATTAAAAATTGGGATTCCGAGGGAATGGTCGGACTATATAATAAGTCTGGAAGAGGTCGTAAGCAAACCTTTAGTCTCGAACAAAAAGAAAAAATTAAAGCCTGGACTGAAGAAGAACCGAGGCAATTAAAAAAAGTGGTGGCTAAAATCAAAGAAGAATGGGGAATTGAAACAAGTGTTAAAACTGTTCAGAGAATATTGAAAACAATGAATATGAGTTGGCATCGGATGCGTAAAGGGGTAGCTGTCAGCCCCCCAGCTCAAGAGTATGAGGAAAAAAAAGCACAACTTGAACAACTGAAACTGTTAGACAATTTGGGGGAAATTAATTTGTATTATTTAGATGAAAGTGGGTTTTATTTAATCCCTTGTGTCCCTTATGGATGGCAAAATATTGGGGAATATATAGAAGTACCTAGTCGGAGTAGCCGCAGATTAAATGTATTAGGAATAATGAATCGCCACAATCATTTAGAAGCGTATGTATCTACTCAAAATATTAATTCAGATGTAGTCATAGCTTGTATCGATGCATTTTTTCCCACGAGAATGGAAAAGCAAACAGTAATTGTAGTAGACCAAGCATCTGTCCATACTAGTGATGCTATTCAAGATAAGATTGAAGAATGGAAAGAACGCAATATTACTATATTCCATCTCCCCACTTATTCACCTCATTTGAATTTGATTGAAATCTTGTGGCGGTTTATTAAATACGAATGGATTGAAATCGATGCTTATTCTTGCTGGAAAAACTTAGTTGATTCCGTTGAAACAATCATAAAAAATTTTGGAGAAAAATATGTAATTAATTTTGTCTGACTACTTAACCTTAGATGGATTCCATACGCCGGGTTTGTTGTCAGTGCTTATTGGTCGGTCCAAAATCCGCCAATGACCTGTATCCTTTCCCTTTTGGGCCAGCGTGTTTAGCCTTATTCTGCTGGTTTCATGTAACGACGTTGCAAATCGGAGCGTTATGCTCATCATAGCTACTTGCTTAGCGATGACCAGTTTAGGCTGCCAGTCATTACGCCTTTCCTTCCCGCTTCACGGCGCATCCCGGAGCATGCGCGCCTCAGCAGCGCATCCCGGAGCATGACCCTCAGTTCGAATAGGGACCGCGAAAAAACAAAGGTTCGGCAGGAGCGCAAAAGGAGCGCATCCCGGAGCATGACCCTCAGTTCGAATAGGGACCGCGAAAAAACAAAGGTTCGGCAGGAGCGCGATCGGCATGGTATGAAATCATCCTGACCTTGCGCAACGCCCATTAAAATACTGACAACTGACAACTGACAGAGGCAAAAACATGCGGATATCACTGAACTGGCTGGGAGAACTGGTAGAACTGACGCGCGAGCCAGAATCCTTGGCCGAAACCCTGACAATGGCAGGGTTTGAGGTCGAAGAGATCGAAGATCGCCGCAGTTGGGCTGATGGGGTGGTGGTAGGAAAGATAATTGACGCCATTCGACACCCCAACGCTGACAAGCTACAGGTCTGTCAGGTGGACATAGGGCTCGTGTCCAGAGACGCCCACCCTGTGGGTGGGCGCTCTCGGACACGAGCGGCCCAACCGTTGCAGATCGTCTGTGGAGCCGCTAATGCCAAGGCAGATATCTATGTACCAGTGGCAACTGTGGGCACCTATCTGCCGAAAATAGATTTGAAGATTAAACGCGCTAAACTGCGTGGCGTGGCTTCAGAGGGGATGATTTGCTCCTTGGCGGAACTGGGGTTGGAGAAGAAATCAGCTGGAATTCATATTTTCGATCGCCCTCATCTTCAGGTGGGTAGTGATGCGCGACCGCTGCTGGGCTTGGATGATGTAGTTCTAGACCTGACTTCAACCGCAAACCGGGCTGATGCCCTGAGTATGGTAGGCGTGGCCCGGGAAGTAGCCGCCCTGACCGGAGGCACCTTGAAGTTACCGGCTGCGATGTCTCTGGAGAGCACGCTCCGGGAACCCTCCGCTATTCGCACTACTCCAGACGACACGACTGCAGATATTTCTATCCCAAAGGAGATATCTAGTTTACAGATCGAAATATCCCAAACCCACCCATGCCTGGCCTACATAGGAACGGTGCTCTCCGGGATTAAAATTGGCCCAGCGCCTAGGTGGTTGCAGCAGCGCCTGCTGAACGCCGGGGTGCGACCGATTAACAATGTGGTGGATGTCACCAATTACATTATGTTGGAATGGGGTCAGCCTCTCCATGCCTTCGATCTCGACCGCCTGCAAGCAGTAGCGGGGGGAGATTACTTGACAATTGGGGTTCGTTATGCTCATAAGGACACAGCGCTGCAAACCTTAGATTCCGAAAAGCGGACCCTGCAAGCGCAAAATCTACTGATTACTGCTAATGACAAGCCGGTTGCCCTGGCTGGGATAATGGGTGGTTCCGAAACAGAGGTCGATTCCGAAACTAGGTCGATAGTATTAGAAGCAGCGCTGTTTGACCCAGCGGCGATCCGTTCTTCGGCCCGGACTCAAGGGTTACGGACGGAAGCATCGGCCCGATATGAGCGAGGGGTGAACCAGGCGGAGTTGGAAGTAGCTTGTAGCCGTGCGGTGCAGTTGTTGACAGAGTTGGCATCGGCAAAACTGGTAGCCCAAGCAATGGCTGACAGCCGCCCGGAAAAATCAGCCTGGTCTCGGAAAATTGAGTTGCGCCAGTCGAGAGTATACCAGGTTTTAGGAGGTGTAGAACTTGATGAAGAAACAATCGGGGAAATTCCGCCAGGGGAAATCGAGCGGATCCTGCAGGTGCTGGGATGTCAGCTGACTCCAAACACGGAGGGAGTCTGGACGGTGACGGTGCCACCCTATCGTTACCGGGACTTGGAACGGGAAATTGATTTGATTGAGGAAATAGCTCGGGTCTACGGCTACGATAACTTCTGTTCTACTTTGCCGACTCAGGTGGAACTGGGTTTTCTTCCTATTGAAGAAATGGTCATCAGGCGGTCTCGTGCCGCTTTTCGGGCTGCTGGTCTGACAGAGTTAATGCATTACTCTTACTCGGCGAATCTGTCGTCCGACGATCGCCAGGTAAATATTGCCAATCCCCTATTTACAGAATACTCCAGCCTGCGGACAGAACTGCTGTCAGGTCTGATTAAAAGCTGCCAGTATAACCTGGAACAGGGAAATGGCCTGCTCAATGGCTTTGAAATTGGTCGGATATTCTGGCGATCGGTCCGCGGACGGCCCGAAAAATCGGAAGATGGGTTAATGGAAGCTGAGTCGATCGCGGGTATTATGGGGGGCGATCGGACTGTTGGCAAGTGGCCCAGGGGCGGACGGGAACAACCGATGACTTGGTACGAGGCCAAGGGGGTCTTGGAAACTGTATTTGAAAGGTTGGGTTGTCCGGTAGAGTATCAACCGGACCGGTCTGACGATCGCCTGCACCCGGGACGTACTGCTTCATTATGGTTACAAGGCGAACGCCTGGGCGTGTTTGGCCAACTGCATCCCCAACTGCGCTTCCTGCTGGAGTTACCCGATGCAGTCTACGGCTTTGAGTTGGATTTCGACCTCATGGTAGATTACCTTTCTGGTGATTCTCATATCACACCGATGTTTTCCAGCTATTCCACCTACCCCGCAAGCGATCGCGATATTGCTTTGTTCGTCCCACTAGAGGTATCGGTGGCAGATATCTCCAGGGAGATAAGTAAAGCTGGCGGCAGTTTACTGGCGTCGGCGGAGTTGTTTGATGAATATCGCGGTGACAATGTACCAGCGGGACAGCGGAGTTTGGCGTTTCGGTTGATCTATCGGGCGGGCGATCGCACTCTCACCGAGTCTGAGGTGGAACAGGTCCATCAAAATGTCCGAGATGCCCTAGTCTCCAAATTCCGCGTCAGCCTCAGAAGTTAGTCATTGGTCATGGTTCATGATTAATTATTAATTGTTATGAACCAGATATGACCAGTGTTTAGTAGGACAGGCGCCATTGAAGAATACGAGCTGCACGAGCGCGTGGCCTTTGAACGCGGATGCCAGGCAACCGATCGCGCTAGTGTAGCTAGGCGTTAATTAATGACCAGCAGGTCCCAGGCACTCCGATTTTTCTGAGGTTTGTAGTGACAAACCTCAGTGGCGGGACATCTCGCAATACTTCTCGGTTAAGCACATTCTCAGGCGGAGCCGTGGGAACGAGGGGGTATAATAAAAATCTGTTAAAATTAAACATATTCACTTAATAATGACAATAACCTGTGTTACTTATGGTTGGCTTATTGCTCACTACGCAGTCAGAGCATTAATTTTTCAAGCTGCAAGTGAAGTTGAACTATCTCCACTTAGGAGCACGTTCCCAGGCTGCGCCGTGGGAACGTGGGGGGAAACACAGGACCGTAGTTAAATCACTACATCTTGACCACTACCTTTAGCTATTTGTCCCGCAGTATATTACCCTGCGGAGTCTCAGACTGGCACGATATTTTAGAGGCTCCGCCTCTTGTCCAAGATATGAGTTATAACAAAAATTACCCCGTCCTCTATTCTGACAAGGGAAAGCTCATGTTGCCCTACGATGCCTACCGTTCCGGAAAAATCGGGATGCATGGCAAAAACCCCTCAGGCATCGTCCTAGGATTTATAAATGGCTCGCACAGGCTACACGTTACCAGTATTCGCTGTTGCTGCTGCTAAGGCGGCCCTGGTTCATTTGATAGAACCCACAGACGCTAAACAGGCAATATCCCTGGACTTGCTGCCGGGAACAGCAGATATTCCTATCCACCAAGTGGCAAGTTTGGATGCTAGTTCCGCATTGGCGATCGCCATCAGCGACCCGGGAGATAATTTAGACTTGACCCGCAATACTCAGATCTGGGCCTGGGTAAAATTGTCCTCCCGGGGCGGGGAAAGTTTGGTCTTAGAAGCGGGGGAAGGCTTGGGGAAAACCACCACTGGAGAACCGGCCATTTATAGCTATGCCCGCTTGCTGTTTCAGACTAATTTATTGCCCCTCATTCCCCCAGATCGAACCGCAACTGTTTGTATTATCCTGCCGGAGGGTCGTCAGCTAGCTCAACGTACCTCTAATGAAGCTTTTGGTATCATAGAAGGATTAAGTTTATTAGGAACCAGCGGCATTTCGCAACCGCTTTCTGCTGCCGACCATCTAGAAACCTTTCGCCAAGACTTGCAGCAGAAAGTTAAAGAAGAGTCCCATTTAGTATTTTGTCTGGGTAGCAATGGTCTGCAAGTTGCCCGGCGGTTAGCAATACCGGAAACAACTGTCGTGCAAACCGGAAACTGGATAGGTAGTTTATTAGTAGAAGCTGGGTGGCGCGGTGCTAAATCTGTACTTTTGATTGGATATCAGGGTAAGTTAATTAAACTAGCTGGAGGCATTTTTAATACTTCCAGTCATCTAGCTGATGCTAAATTAGAAATTATCAGCGCTGCTGTAGTCCAAATGGGGGGCAGTATGCTAGCAGTGCAAGGGGTGTTAAATGCTAAAACTGCTGATGCTGCTTATCGGGAACTTCTCATGCTGGGACTTGCTGAAACTGTGTTCGGATACCTGGCAGAAAAAATTAGTCAAAAATCCCAGGATTACGTACAAAAATATGCAGATGTGTCTCTCAAGGTGGGCACGATTTTGTTCGATCGCCAGGGCAAGATAATTACTCAAGATCCTGCTGCAACGCTGCGCGTACTGCGTAACGAGAAATGCTAAAAATTAGCAATTAACAATTAGCCAAGCAAAATGCTATGGCAACGGATAAGTCGCTGGTTTGTTGGGGATAGTTAACAGGGGGGCGGGCGATCGCAATTAAAGGAATACCCAACTCAGCTGCTACAGTGTGTTTAATATCTTCTCCTCCCGCTTTACCAGAAGCTTTAGTAACAACTAGGGAAATTTGCCAATGACGCCAGAGTTCCCTTTCTAGATTAGCGGGGACCGGAGGACGGATGGTAATAATGCGATCGGAGGTAAAGCCAGTCCCTAATGCCGTTTCTAGGGATGTGACTGAGGGAAGGATGCGGGCAAAGAGAGTAGCCTTTTCATGCCAGGAACCGAACAGTGGTAAAGGTTTATAGCCCACCGTCAGCAGCACTCTTTCTCCTTTCAGGTAATCTCCTGCTAGCAGTTCCTCGAAGCTTTCTACCCGGGCTACCATCGCCTCGGGCGCTTCCAACTCCGGACGTTCGTAGCGGAGGTAGGGGAGGTGATATTGGGCGCTGGCGGCGATCGCCATCTGGGAAATTGCCACCGCATAAGGATGGGTAGCATCCAAAATCCCCAGTATTTGCTCTCGCTCCAAGAAGTGGCCTATCCGAGTAGCATCTATCTGCCCCACCTCTACCCGCAGGTAAGGGGACAGGGGATAGAGCGATCGGGCCGCTGTAGTAGTCACCGTCACGGTACAGAAAATTTGCGATTGGCAGAGTTTCTGTGCCAGTTGAGCACTTTCAGTCGTCCCGCCAATCAACCAAATTCGTCCCCTTGAAGATTGGGTTGTATCTGACATCTTGTATCTTTGCCGTTACCCCGCCTAAAAGCTAAAGTCGGTTGAAACTCATATCTTGCACCATTTGCAACTAGAGGCAGAGCCTCGATAACTCGTTCCCAGGCGGAGCCTAGGAAAGAGGGTAAGCAATTCAAAATTCTTTCTTCAAAATTCAAAATTGGGAAAGCCCTTGAGGACAAGGCTCTCAGCTTTTTGGCCTATGCAATTTAAATGCGCGACAGCTTAAACGAGGATAAAACTCTGATAATGCTTTTAGTGGGTTTTAACCCACTTCAGCTCTTAGCCGTGGGTTTTAACCCACGGCGGGCCAAACGAGGGTAAAACTCTGATAATGCTTTTAGTGGGTTTTAACCCACTTCAGCTCTTAGCCGTGGGTTTTAACCCACGGCGGGCCAGGAGGCTAATCTCCAATGGTGCAAGATCGCGCATTGGTAACCGACTGAAAATCTTATGGAGAATTTAGTTTAGTATTGCGTGGACTTGAGGTTTTAGCCTCTGGCTTTAACCGTCTGACCACTGACCACTCAAAATTTCACCTTGTACAGGGTAAATAACTCTCCGGGTCGGCGTTGGAGGATTTTGGCACCCGTTGATAAAATCATTTTCTCCCAATCTCCTAGAGATGACAAAAATACCTCCGCCCCCAGATAAGTTTCCAAGATCGCCCAATTTTCCGCCTCGGGCGTTTCTGGATCTAGGAGATCGAACACAAACATCCCCGTGGGTTTGAGTACCCGCTTCACTTCCGACATCACTATCTCCCAGTATTCTAAGGAGTAATAGCAGCTCCAACCAGTCGCGATCGCCAGATCGAATTGAGAGGGTTGATAATTAAGTTGGTGGGCCGCCCCCAACTCTACGCCCTTAAATAACTTAGAATTCAGTTGTGGTCCGCGACTATTGAGGCCCTCTCGCACCACCGTGCTAATTTCCCGACCGTAAAAGAAAGCCCCCCACTCGTGCCAGGGATAGATCAAGAAACTCACCCCACAGCCCAGATCTAGACAGAGCTGGCCCTTTTGAGGCTTTCCCATTTCCCAGAAGGGAGAAGCCACTTTAGCCGCCAGGGAGCCCGAAGTCCAGTCCTGAAAAATCGGCATCTCCTCCACTTCTGAGGGCAGATCGAAAGCATCTCCCCGGTATTGCCGGTTAAAACGATAGGCCACTGCCGTTAGCTGCCCCTGCCAGGCATCTAATTCATTAGCCCCACCGAACCATTCACCATTTTTCGTGCCCTTAGCTTGTTTTGACATTCGCTGTTACAACTAACTTAAATCTCCTCATCTATAATTTACCTTGACTTGATGTATATTTCCGCCATTACTCTATCATACCACTTCCGACAGCAAACAGGAAACAGAAGATTAAAAGAATGAGAAGATTCAAGCTATTAAGGAGATGAATCAACCCTTGAGAGCCTTTCTAAAGTTCTTGCGGTAAGACTGATTGGCAACCAACAAAGCTGGCCACAACAGGGATAAACGGATTTTGTCTGACATTGTGCGGTTAAATTGAGTCCGATTATATCCTTTCCAGAACTTCCAGGCCCCGCCGATATAAACTACTAGCAATCCAAATACAATTAAACTCATTGCCACTAACTCCTCCCATCAGGGTAACATGAGAACACTTCCAGACCGGGCAGGCCATCACCGTCAACAATACTCAACTGTCAAGGTTGCGTCTGGCTAACGGTGCAGCTACAAGGGGCCAGTCTAATTTTATTTTAGTTCGCCACCGGATAAATGGGATGACCGCGATCGCCTCTCTTATGATAAACTGTTGCTATTAGCGCAATAGTTTGATTATGTTTGTCGGAACCACCGCAGCAGCGACTCTTTTAGGTATTTCCACTCAAAGAGTCAGGCTGCTATTAAAGCAAGGTCGCATCCAGGGAGCCCAGAAAATCGCCCGGGTTTGGGTGATTCCTCTATATAAGGGCATACGCTCCGGGCCCCCTCCGCTGCGAGAGTAGCGAAGGGAAAACGGGGCCCCAAACCCGGTTGGCAGCCTAGCCAGCACTGCGCGTCCAATACAGTTCACATCAACGCTCCGGGCCCCCTCCGCTGCCAGAGAGCATCGGTTACAACCAGAAGCACGAAACGACGGAAAAACCAGTGATGTCCGTGAAGCGAGGGGTTCGTAATTTTGCTAAAGGTCACGAGGCGGAAATTCACGGGCCCTGTCGCGTCGTCTATAGACCTAATAAGCCTCACGATTGCGGGGCGACCGTTTGGATCGAGACATTGGCAGAGGTGACTATTTATAATTTGGAGGCAGCACCAGTTACTATCGGCACTCGCTGGGACTTGGAACCTGGATGAGGTTTCAGAGCGCGGTGGGGTGCTATATCAGCCCCAAATTTTTCTATACCCGTACCATACGCTCCGGGCCCCCTCCGCTGCGAGATCGGGCTAGTATTTCAGGTGATAAAATTTAGATCGGGCACTTGTAGCTCATAAGGCGCTACGGGCACTAGCTGCTGCGCAGCACAACTATTGGTATAAACCATTAGCAATTAGCAATTAGCAATTAGCAATTTAACAGATAGGTTAGTTCAAAGATGAAAGTCAAAACTCAACTCGCGCAGCTGCGAGCCTCGCGCGGGAATGTCAGTTACGAAAAGATTGCCGCATCCACGGGCATAGACAGCCAGCAATTAAGAGAATTAGAAATCGGTGAAGCCAACGCGATCGCCTTGACGACTCTGGGGAAACTCTGCGCCTTTTTCCAATGCACCCCCAACGATTTGTTTGCACTAGACTGGTCCAAAGCGGAAATAGATACCAGTCCTCCCAGTGCAGAGGAACTCGCCCGCGCTCGCGAGATGATTAAAAAGGCAAATGCCCGGGCTGAGGCGATGCCACCTCGTCCACCAGAAGAAATCTGGAAAAGTTTTGAAGCGACTATCGATCGGATCGCGCCTCAGCTGGAAAACTCGGAATCCTCTGTAAATGGGACGAATGTTGATGCTTAAAGTTGTCATTGATACTTCTGTATTTATCGCCGCACTCCTCCGTCCAACAAGCAACAGCAGTCCCCGCCAAATTTTAAGGTTGTGGCGTGAGGGACGTTTTATCTTAGTAACGGCCCCTCCTTTGCTTGAGGAACTATTCACCAGGCTAGCGAGGCGGAAAGTAGATCCAGCAGATATCGAAGATTTGCTGGTGGATATCAGATCGATCGCCCTGCATATACCTGGTGCGTATGAAGCCACTCGCCTTGATGACATCGACCCAGATGATAATAAGTTTTTAGCAGCAGCCTACGAAGCTAAAGCGGATTATTTGGTGTCAGTGGATAAGGATTTGCTGTGGTTAAAATACTACCACGGCACTCAGATCCTGACTCCAGCTTTGTTTCTGCGGGCTTTGCTGGATAACAGAGGTTCCGATTCGGGGCGATCGAGCCAATAAACCGCCCGGGGAAGAAGCGTAGGGCTTGGATCGCCTGCCCGAGGTCGATAATGGCTTTCACCCTGCATGAATTTTGAATGATGCTTGAAGTTATGATATACTGATGTTGCCAAACTTCCCGACAGGTGATAGCCATGACCTAATGATAATCCCAGGAGGCTTTATGAACGTTAAA
This sequence comes from Hormoscilla sp. GUM202, assembly GCA_005518205.2. GTDB lineage: Bacteria > Cyanobacteriota > Cyanobacteriia > Cyanobacteriales > Desertifilaceae > Hormoscilla. The sequence goes on along the minus strand of RFFC02000040.1, from coordinate 34,746 downwards.
TTAGTTGAATCATTAGCGCAAATCGTCCAATCTCTCTCGACCGGAGAGCGATCGCTGTTGGAGGAAAAACTGAAAGCGACGCCCGATCTTACCTCAGCAGAAGAGCAAGAGCGCCCTTTTTATGAAACGGCCACTCCAGAAGAATGGGCTCGTGCGTTTCGGGAGTGGGCGGAGAGTCACCCGCGCAACATGCCCTATTTGTCCGATGAAGCTATTAGTCGCGAAAGCATTTACGGAGAAAGGGGTTAATGCCATTTTTGATTGATACCAATATTCTGTTGCGGAGTGCCGACCCCAATCATCCCATGTACGCCGATGCTGTCAATGGGACAACAACTTTACGCAGTCAAGGGCACCAGCTTTGTGTCGTTCCGCAAAATTTAATAGAGTTTTGGAATGTTTACACCCGGCCTGCAGATAAAAATGGGTTGGGACATACCCCAGATGAAGCAGCAATGGAAGTGAATCGGTTAAAAAGGCTTTTTTTGCTCTTACCCGATACCCTGGCGATTTATTCTGAATGGGAACGGTTGGTGGTAACTTATGGGGTCAGGGGAGTCAATGTCCACGATGCCAGGTTAGTGGCGGCAATGCAGGTGCATGGGTTGACGCACATCCTGACTTTTAATAACAGGGATTTTGCTCGGTATGCTGAAGTGACGGCTGTGCATCCGACAGATATGCGATCGCCTCCTTCCGCCCCGGCAGTTTAAGATTGAGAAACCGGGTTTCTTCCACCATGTCTGGCAGGTAGATGAGGCACTCAGGAGAAACCCGGTTTCTGAGCCCTTGTTAACTTGTCGCGCAAATAAAGCTGCAATTCCTGTCAATATCGTCATACAGGTTGAAACCCGTTCGTTAGCTGGAGATCGGAGGATCTGAAAATAACTACGAACTACGAACTACGAACTACGAACTACTTAACCACTCGGACCTAGTCGGGCACCTACCCTAAATGATACAGTAAAAATATTATCCTTTATCAATAACCTGTTACCGAAAGGATCGTCCCCGTAGTCGTACTCTTGACTTTGCCAACTCAAGGACAGGGTCTGACTATTATATCTATTCCCTAGTTGCCAGGCTATACTCGCACCATAGGGAGAACGACTGGTAGTTCGATCGACGGGGGTGATGTGTCCGGAGACCCGCAGTTTTTTTAGCAGACGGAACGATAACTCGATGACCAGGCGATCGCCAATTGAGTTAGGTAAAATATCCCCAAAATAGTTGGTCACCCCCACAGAAGCAAGGCCCCAGTTAAAACGGGCGATCGCGGCCACCTCGCTAGCGGGGGAAATGCTCTAGTAACGTCGCCGATCTTGGTTTCCCGGTCGATGGCGTAGTTTAACCCAGTAGCTAAAACTAGATTAGCTTTTTTGCCCAGACGAATAGTTTTAGAAGCGTTACCCCATAGCTGGCTATAATAGTCTCGGTCTGGGTTGAGATAGCCAAGGCCACCGATGCGAAAATTCCAGCCTCCTGCGGCCTTGGCGGTGTAGTCCGCACCCAGATAGGCTTTGACTTCTTCCGAGGCGATCGCCCCAGCATAGTATCTGAACATATCTTCTAATCCAGTCCGGTTGCTAGTCAAGCTGAGGTGAGGATAGTAGCTAACTTTTTCCAGATAAACGCTTTCCCGGACAAAGTTGACATCTTGGCTTAAAGATGTCAAGTAAACCTGGGTGTAAAAATCATCTAGGTTTTCCGTGGAAAATAAATCCTCATTGACGGCGGCAGCAAACTCGACATTTCCCTCTTCCCCTCCTTCTCCCCCGCTGGCGATCGCCCTCTGGGGACCGGTAGCTTGATAAAAAATCCGGCCCTCTCCAAAGCTGCGATCGATTACGGGAGAGAGACCGAGCCAAATACTGTTATAGTTAACCTAAGTTGCTACCTATAAAACCTCAAAACCAAAATTAGCCCAAATTGGCCAAAATTGCCTTGTGATTTACCCCAAAATGGCATTTTTGCGGAGAAATTTACCAAAAATGGCTGTCTGGGACGTAGAAATTTTTAGAGGTCGCAACTTGAGTTATAGTTAGCCCTGGGTACTTGCTTGAGGCTAGTCATATCGGGAGTCAAGCTTCTGGCCCGCCCCACACCCGCCGAATAGATAGTAAAACTACCAGCAGGCAAGCGAGCATTGCTAGCGGCACGGTAGAGAATACTATTGATGCGAGTGTTAACTGGATTTTGGCTGCCCTCTATTTTAGGGACAACTTCCGGCAACAACTGCGCCGCCCCTTGGATGGCCAGATTTACGGAGGGATTTTCCCCCTCAACAAAGACAGTAAAACCTCGAACGGTACGCCCCAGGACTGCCTCGGTATCGTTGGCCTTAACTATCTGCCTGATGCGAGAAAAGGTTCCAGCATAGGCATATTCTGTTTTTTCGTTTCTCTCGATCGCCGTTTCTTCCGATTGGCTGTTGCCCGCAAAAGTGCCACCGTTAGGAAAATAGAGATTGATCCCGATTTCTTGACCGTTGGCACCTGCTTGGAAGCCGGGCTGTCGGATGGCAGCTAGAGATTCGGGGGTGACCGCATCGCCAACATTGGAAATTTGTTCGAGGCCGGTGGGAACGAAAAGTTGGGGGTCGATGCTGCTTCTGTCCGCGACCAAACCGGGAGTGAAGGTGCATTGCTGGTCCGTGGAAGAGTCAGAGGTAAGGCAAGGGGCAATTAAACTCATTTGCATTTCTAGCCCGTTCATAGTTTGGGGTTCCACCGTGGTCGTGGCGATCGCCGTTTGGTGGGTAACGCTGCGCAGTTGCCAATAGCTGCCTTCTTGGTCCACGGTATAGATATTATTGCGGGTGAGGCTTTCTATGACTCGTCCCTCTAGCTTGAGAGTGCCGTTCAAAAAAATCGGGTTCTCTGGGGTCTGGGCGAAAGCATTCCGAGTGCTAAATTGCCATTGAGTGAAGTGGTTGATGGGGATGTCGTTGAGAGGTAAGGTCGTGGTCAAGGGGTGGAGTTTTTCTGGGGCGGCGACTCGGGGCGGCAGAATATAATCGGAGTTCTGCGGGGTTGTGGAAATGGGGGATGTTGGTTGGAGTTCCGCAGCAGATGTGGAATGGTTGGTTTGTCCGTAAGTTGGAGTTGACAAGGTGATGCTAGCGATGACTGTGCTGATGGCAATAGCAACTGTAGGTTGGGTTGAGGCACGAAACCCAATACGGGTGTGGTCAAAAGTAGTTGATCGCCAGGTGCCAGATCCCCGGGTAACGAACCGGACGCTGCCCAGATACATGTATATAGCCCCTGCACACTCCAGGCCCCTTCCGCTGCGAGGAGGGGGCCCTGCGCGTGGGCTTTGTTCATGTAGCCGGGCCCTTTAGGGCTTGGCTTCGCGTTCGGGCTACTCCGTCTCCTACCAACGGGTTTTGACCACACCCACCCAACACTCACCCAATATTTCGCGTTACAATTCCAGAAGTTTACTTATCTTTGGTCTAACGAAGCTAATCTATCTGCTGGCCGTATGCAATCACTGGATTCCAGTATGGTATGGGGTAGCGGTACGGCATCAATAATCATGCGATCGTCTAATATCTATCTATCGCCATCCCCCCGGCTACATTCATAAATTAGCCGCACCCCCCGCGAGCCAATAGCCTCCATCAGGTAATTCGCGCCCAGGTTGGCCCAAAAGCAGCACTAGGTTATGGGGAGCAACAGCACTAGGTTATGGAGAGTAACAGCACTATCTTATTTGGAGTAACAGCACTATCTTATTTGGAGTAACAGCACTATCTTATTTGGAACAACGCACCTCGGCGGCCACTGCATCGACCCTGGGGCCAAACCCGAGCGAGGGGCTTGCATGACTTTTGCGCGTTCCGGGGGGATCCGGGCGGCGAGCCCCAAATGGTCGGTTTCGCTTATATCTTGCACCTGTCGCAATAAGCCGCATCTGGTTAAAACAGAGGTCTTGAGTGGGTTTGAACCCACGGCGGGCCATGAAGCCAATCGACAATGCTAGAGAGTGGGTTTTAACCCACTTTAGCTATTAGCCGTGGGTTTGAACGTGCGATTTGTTCAGGTATAAGCTGTAAATCAGTGAAATCCTGGTTGGTTTCATTAGCCAACAACTGTGGTACTCATGGGGGTCCAAATCCCCCCCTCCAGGTACGGGAGAGACTCCGGTCCTTAATGCTGCTGAGTGACATCACAGTGGTGTGAAGCAAGGACTTAAATGTAGGCAAGCTGGCAGCCTAAAGCCGGCAACGCCGCTTGGGAAGATGCTCATGGTTAGAATAAGCGAACCTATGTAAACCTCGTGACCACGAACCAGCGGAATAAGGCTATTTACGCTGGCCCAAAAGGGAAATGGTAGTTAGTATTAGTCTTGTTCAATGGCTAATATCGTACTCAAAGAACTCCCGGGGAAGAGTAGGGGCCTAAAAGCATCATAATGATACCATGGAACAAAGTAACCTTCAATATGCTGTCCGCCTGGAATGTCTTGAGGGTAGACAAGTTAGATGATAAGCGCAAGCTATTGAGGGAAGGATGTACTAAGAAGCTAAAGCTTGGAGTAATGTCCGGGATATGCTAACTTAAGTAGTTAGACAAAAATAATTGCACATAGCCATGGGCGACATGCTCCGGATATGGAGACTAGCGCGAGAGAGTGTGTGAAATTAATTTTGTCCATGTACTTAGTACGGTGATAATAGGAAATAACCGGAACTAGTAGTCTTGATTACGCCACGGCGACCAGCTTCCCAAAAGGAACTAGGTTATGGATTTCTGGTAAAACGGTCTTGTAAATTGGTGACACTTTTGGTTTGCCGGCAGCGCCACTCACCAACCAGATTAGGGACGAAAGAACAGGTTAAGAGGCTAAACAGGGATAACCCTGATATAAGCTATCCATGACACGGACCTATTACCCAGTAGCCTCCTGCGATGAAAGTCGCAAGTCCGGTTTCGAAAGGGAGGATTGGGAGGCGACTCCCAGTTCGACCCCAGCCCCACGGCGGGCCATGAAGCCAATCGACAATGCTAGAGAGTGGGCTTTAACCGGCTTTAACTGGCTTTAACCGGCTTTAACCCACTTTAGCTATTAGCCGTGGGTTTGAACGTGCGATTTGTTCAGGTATAAGCTGTAAATCAGTGAAATCCTGGTTGGTTTCATTAGCCAACAACTGTGGTACTCATGGGGGTCCAAATCCCCCCCTCCAGGTACGGGAGAGACTCCGGTCCTTAATGCTGCTGAGTGACATCACAGTGGTGTGAAGCAAGGACTTAAATGTAGGCAAGCTGGCAGCCTAAAGCCGGCAACGCCGCTTGGGAAGATGCTCATGGTTAGAATAAGCGAACCTATGTAAACCTCGTGACCACGAACCAGCGGAATAAGGCTATTTACGCTGGCCCAAAAGGGAAATGGTAGTTAGTATTAGTCTTGTTCAATGGCTAATATCGTACTCAAAGAACTCCCGGGGAAGAGTAGGGGCCTAAAAGCATCATAATGATACCATGGAACAAAGTAACCTTCAATATGCTGTCCGCCTGGAATGTCTTGAGGGTAGACAAGTTAGATGATAAGCGCAAGCTATTGAGGGAAGGATGTACTAAGAAGCTAAAGCTTGGAGTAATGTCCGGGATATGCTAACGTAGTACGGTGATAATAGGAAATAACCGGAACTAGTAGTCTTGATTACGCCACGGCGACCAGCTTCCCAAAAGGAACTAGGTTATGGATTTCTGGTAAAACGGTCTTGTAAATTGGTGACACTTTTGGTTTGCCGGCAGCGCCACTCACCAACCAGATTAGGGACGAAAGAACAGGTTAAGAGGCTAAACAGGGATAACCCTGATATAAGCTATCCATGACACGGACCTATTACCCAGTAGCCTCCTGCGATGAAAGTCGCAAGTCCGGTTTCGAAAGGGAGGATTGGGAGGCGACTCCCAGTTCGACCCCAGCCCCACGGCGGGCCATGAAGCCAATCGACAATGCTAGAGAGTGGGTTTTAACCCACTTGAGCTATTAGCCGTGGGTTTGAACGTGCGATTTGTTCAGGTATAAGCTGTAAATCAGTGAAATCCTGGTTGGTTTCATTAGCCAACAACTGTGGTACTCATGGGGGTCCAAATCCCCCCCTCCAGGTACGGGAGAGACTCCGGTCCTTAATGCTGCTGAGTGACATCACAGTGGTGTGAAGCAAGGACTTAAATGTAGGCAAGCTGGCAGCCTAAAGCCGGCAACGCCGCTTGGGAAGATGCTCATGGTTAGAATAAGCGAACCTATGTAAACCTCGTGACCACGAACCAGCGGAATAAGGCTATTTACGCTGGCCCAAAAGGGAAATGGTAGTTAGTATTAGTCTTGTTCAATGGCTAATATCGTACTCAAAGAACTCCCGGGGAAGAGTAGGGGCCTAAAAGCATCATAATGATACCATGGAACAAAGTAACCTTCAATATGCTGTCCGCCTGGAATGTCTTGAGGGTAGACAAGTTAGATGATAAGCGCAAGCTATTGAGGGAAGGATGTACTAAGAAGCTAAAGCTTGGAGTAATGTCCGGGATATGCTAACGTAGTACGGTGATAATAGGAAATAACCGGAACTAGTAGTCTTGATTACGCCACGGCGACCAGCTTCCCAAAAGGAACTAGGTTATGGATTTCTGGTAAAACGGTCTTGTAAATTGGTGACACTTTTGGTTTGCCGGCAGCGCCACTCACCAACCAGATTAGGGACGAAAGAACAGGTTAAGAGGCTAAACAGGGATAACCCTGATATAAGCTATCCATGACACGGACCTATTACCCAGTAGCCTCCTGCGATGAAAGTCGCAAGTCCGGTTTCGAAAGGGAGGATTGGGAGGCGACTCCCAGTTCGACCCCAGCCCACTGCGGGCCATGAAGCCAATCGACAATGGTGCATTCCGGTCAGTTTTAACCCACTTGGCGCCTCGAAACCTGGCGACTGCCTGGTAACGGGTGGATTAAAACCCACGGCGGGCCAGGAGACCAATCTAAACAAAATCATCCGCACAATCAGCGCCTCATCAATTCCCCGCAAAGTAGCCAGAGTTTCTCCCGTATCTAGGATTTTAATCCGAGTGAAACTGCCGCTCCCGACTATCTCTAAATCGCTGAAACTCAAACCTCCTCCTAACCCGATCTTATCCGTGCCATCCTCAAAGTTGTAGATGGTATCCCGGCCCATGCCCGGGGCCAAGACAAAAGTATCGCTGCCAGCATGGCCGTAAAGCCTGTCGCTTCCCGCACCCCCATCAAGGGTGTCGTTTCCAGCATGGCCGTAAAGCCTGTCGCTTCCCGCACCCCCATCCAGCAGGTCGTCTCCATTATTGCCATAGAGGATGTCGTGGCCATCTCCTCCCAGGAGAGTATCCTTGCCCTCGCCTCCGTAAAGCCTGTCCTTCTTCGCACCCCCATCCAGCAGGTCGTCTCCATTCCTGCCATAAAGGAGATCGTTACCGTTGCCTCCTTCGACAGTGTCGTTGCTACCGTTTCCGTAAAGCCTGTCGTTTCCTGCTAAACCTTGGATGGTTTCACCACTGGCAGTACCCCGGAGGATATCGTTTTGGGAAGTGCCTGTTATGGTGGAAGCTTCGTTAACGTCGTTGATGTTAATGGTAAAATTCTCCGAGTAACTCAGCCCACCAGCATCGGTAGTTTGAACTCGGATGCTGTAACTCGACTTCGTTTCAAAGTCTGGGGAACTGTTGATTTGCAGTTGGTCCCCGACAATGGTGAAGGCAGCGTTATCCGCATCTCCCGTACCAGCTACCAACTGGTAGGTAAAGGTATCCCCTGTATCGGGGTCGGTGGTAGAGAAGGTGCCGACAACAGTGTTAGCTACGGAGTTTTCATTGATGCTGTTGTTGTCGAGGTTGAGGTCCGTGGGGGCGGCATTAGTTGCCTCAGAAAATTTAACTACATAGCTTGCGCTTATCATCTAACTTGTCAACCCGATAGACATTCCAGGTAGACAGCATGTTGAAGGTTACTTTGTTCTATGGTATCATTATGATGCTTTTAGACCCCTACAATACCCCAGGAGTTCTTTGAGTACGATGTTAGTCAGATTACACAACTAACACTAACTACCATTTCCCTTTTGGGCCAGCGTGTAAAGCTCTGGACACGACAGCAGCATTAAGGACCAGAGTCTCTCCCGTACCTGGAGGGGGGGATTTGGACCCCCATGAATACCACAGTTGTTGGCTAATGGAACCAACCCGTATTTCACTGAGTTACATTTTATACCTGAAAACATAGCACGATATCATCATCTTTTCATTTTTTTGGTAAGATAACCTAAGTTGCTACCTATAAAACCTCAAAACCAAAATTAGCCCAAATTGGCCAAAATTGCCTTGTGATTTACCCCAAAATGGCATTTTTGCGGATAAATTTACCAAAAATGGCTGTCGGGGACGTGGAAATTTTTAGAGGTCGCAACTTGAGTTAAGATAGTCAAGGTGAGTAGAGAAATAAATCATGAAGACCCGGAAATTATTTACCGATTTTTCCGGCACGGTGCGATCGCCATCGGGGAGTTGGGCAGGATCTCGGGCGGCGCCAGGGATTACCATTAGCGATCTGGGGGTGAATTATCGCCAGTTGCAGGCACTACAGGATATCAACTGTGTAGTACGATCGAGACGGCTAACGGGAATCATCGGTCCTAATGGGGCAGGGAAAAGTACCCTACTCAAGGGGATGCTGGGGTTAGTTCCTAAGGCCACCGGTACTGTGCTGTATGATGACAAACCGCTGATCGCCCAACTGGAAAAAGTGGCCTACGTGCCCCAGCGATCGCAAATCGACTGGACTTACCCTGCTACAGTCTGGGATGTGGTGATGATGGGTAGAGTGAAGAAAACTGGTTGGTTGCGTCCCTTTTCTGCCACGAGTCGGCATATTGCTGCTGATGCCTTAGAACGCCTAGGGATGGGTGCCGATCGCCACCGCCCGATCGGGCAACTATCGGGAGGACAGCAGCAGCGGGTATTTATTGCCCGGGCGATCGCGCAAGAAGCAGAAATTTTCTTTTTTGACGAACCCTTTGTGGGCGTGGATCAAAAAACCGAAGCAGTAATTTTCGATATTTTTCATGAACTTGCCGCTGCTGGTAAAATAGTCCTAGTCGTCAACCACGACTTGGGACAATCGATCGCTCACTTCGATGATTTGATTTTGCTCAATAAAGAATTAATTGCCTCGGGTTCCCGCCAGCAGGTACTCACAGAAGAATACCTGTACGGTGCCTATGACGGTAAAGTGTTTTTCTTTGCACGAGGGGCAGCTTAATGTTAGAAAGTTTAATCGAACCTTTGCAATATAGTTTCATGCAGCGATCGCTTACGATCGCTATTTTAGTCGGCATCATCTGTTCTGTAGTCGGCAGTTATCTGATGGTGCAGCGACTGGCCCTGTTGGGTGACGCTATCAGTCACTCCGTACTGCCCGGACTAGCGATCGCCTTTCTGTTAGGAGCCAATATTTTTGTCGGTGCCTTCATTTCCGGGGTCTTCAGTACCACGGTTATTGCCTGGATCTCCAAGCGATCGCTCATTAAAGAGGATGCGGCAATGGGCATTGTCTTCTCCGCCTTTTTTGCCCTCGGCATTACTCTCATTACCATCATCCAGAAAGACAACAAGATCGACCTCGTGTGATTCGTTTAGCGTAAACCACCGGTGATAAACCGATGGGAGACCGCTACCGGGGTTCCATTAGCCTCGAGAAATTACTGATGATGATGGTGAAAGTCCATCCCTCCAGGTGCAGGAGTGACAGCACTTTCCCCACGGTAGCGATGGCATCAATCCGTGAAGCGGGAAAGAAAGGCGCAATAACTGGTAGCCTAAACCGGTCATCGCCAAGCAAGTAACTATGAGGAGCAAAAGCAAAGATTCGTAAACGTCGTTATCTTGAACCAGTGAAATAAGGCTTACACACTGGCCCAAAAGGGAAAGGATACAGGTCGTTGGCGGTTAGGGTCCCGACCAACAAGCACTGACAAAAAACCCGGCGTATAGAATCCTTCTAAGGTTACGACCAATCATCAGTAGGAACGAAGTAAACCAGTTGACGCACTCTCTACCACTGGTCGATAACGGTAGAGTAGCCATCAAAGGCGCAACATCTGCTCTCCGACGGCAGGTCGCAACTGGGAAAGATTGAGTGGAGAAGCAAACGCCTACCATAACGGGTAGGATAGGCTGACGCCCTCACGGTTTCGTCAATAGTAAAGTTGTAAGTAGCAGTGCATATGTCACGGAACATCGCAGATAGGCGAGTGTATGACTGGAGAGCCACCCCTTGGCACAAGCTAGAGCGGGTAGTTTTCAAGCTGCAAAAGCGAATTTACAGAGCGGCACAAGAAGGCAACAAACAGAAAGTTCGCAAGCTCCAGGGACTACTTAACCGGTCATGGTCCGCAAAGATGATAGCGGTTCGACAGGTAACGCAACAGAACCAGGGAAAGAAGACTGCTGGAGTGGATGGCGTAACAGCGCTGACCCCAAAGCGTCGTCAGGAACTGGTAGGTCAGCTCAGAGTCACCGGAAAAGCAAAGGCTAAACCTACGCGCCGCGTATGGATACCCAAGCCAGGACGGGACGAAAAGCGACCATTAGGTATACCGACAATATACGACCGCGCACTTCAGGGATTGGTCAAACAGGCGATGGAACCCGAATGGGAAGCATACATGGAGGCCAATTCTTACGGATTCAGACCCGGCAGGGGATGCCATGACGCAATCCAAGCAATATTCAATAACATCAGGTATAAACCAAAATGGGTGCTAGATGCGGATATTGCCAAGTGTTTTGACAGGATAAACCATTCAGCGCTCCTAAAGAAACTGAATAATACGTCACCAATTCGTAGACAAATACGGGCATGGCTACAAGCCGGGGTGATAGACAAGGGAACGTGGCAGGATAAAGACGCCGGTACACCGCAAGGTGGAGTGATATCTCCATTACTAGCCAACATAGCTCTACACGGGCTTGAGGAAAAAGTGATGGGGTTAGTACGAATCAAAGCGGACAGATACAAATTGACAGTAGTCAGATACGCCGACGATTTTGTAGTCATGCATGACGACCGGTCAATGATTGAGAAAGCACAAGGGGTGGTATCTGAGTGGCTAAAAGGGTTAGGACTAGAGTTGAAAGCCGAAAAAACCAGAATATCCCACACGTTAGAAGGAGAAAACCCGGGATTTGATTTTCTGGGTTTCAATATCCGTCAATACAAGGTTGGGAAAAACAGAAGCGGAAAATTAAACAACGGAACTCCCCTAGGATTCAAAACACTAATCAAGCCCAGCGAGAAGTCCATCAGGAAACATAAAGAGCGGCTATCCCAAATAGTTCGCGGCCATAAAGCAGCACCTCAAGAGGCTTTAATAACCAAGCTAAACCCGGTAATACGGGGATGGTGTAACTACTTCAAGACCGTGGTGAGTAAGGAAACTTACGGCGATATGGATAATTACCTGTGGGAACTGTTATGGAAATGGGCGAAACGACGGCATCCCAATAAGTCCAGAGAGTGGGTAGCTCAGAAATACTGGACACCCACCAAGGACGTTCGGTGGAACTTCATCGGCAAAACAAAGCATAAAGAGGACATCGAGCTCACCCGCCATTCTAAGACTGAAATAATCAGACACGTAAAAGTGAAAGGGAAAGTAAGTCCGTTTGATGGGAACCTAAGTCTACTGGAGCAAGAGGTTACGAAAAATCCCCGACGTAAGTACTCGCGTACTTAAGTTGCTAAAGAACCAAAAGGGCAAGTGCGAAATATGCGGACAGGCTATTGGCAGTCTTTTTGTTGTGGTCTAGTACCTATACGAACTTCCGGAATTGGACCATATCGTGCCAACCTCAAGGGGTGGTAAGGATTGGTACACTAACCTGCAATTGCTACATGACTACTGCCACGATTATAAATCTGCCAGAGATGGCAGTAAAGGCCGTATCCATGACAAGGATGATGAAACTGAGGAGCCGGATGATGCGAAAGTATCACGTCCGGTTTTGAAGACGAGTCGGCCCGGTGACGGGTTGGCTTAGTTTAATAACCACTTTCTGTTCGGCAACATTCTCGGCGTCACCACTGCCGACTTGCGGGATACCGCCATCATTGGGGCCTTTGTCTTATTAGTAGTGCTGCTGCTATACAAAGAATTGCTATTTTACACCTTTGACCCTCTGGGGGCCCAAGCAGCTGGGTTACCCGTACACCTGCTCAACTTCGGGTTAATGGTACTCATCGCCCTCACCATTGTTGCCAGTCTCAAAGCTGTAGGCGTCGTGTTAGTGCTAGCATTGCTGATTACCCCAGGCGCAACAGCTTATTTGTTGGTCAAGCGACTGCACCAAATGATGATTTTAGGGGCAGTCATTGGTGTTGTTGCCAGTGTCAGCGGCATGTACCTCAGCTACTTTTTCAACTTGCCTTCCGGTCCAGCTATAGTTTTAGTAGTATCGGGATTTTTTGTGCTAGCATTGCTGTTCAGTCCCACTCAAGGCATTTTCACCCATTCCCAGTCCGGAAACGGGTAGTAGCCACAAATGCGGAAGCATTTCCACCAGGCAAGGCAGCCAGGCAAGTACAACTCACTATTGAAAACAGACAAAAAATCAGGTCCATTCCTAAGAGGCCAGATGTAAAGGGCGTGGTCAAAAGTAGTTGAGATCCTGGCCAAAAGGATCGCACGCTCCGGCCCGGAGCGTGCGAACGACCCTGGCAGATTACAGCGTAGCGCACGTAATACAAAATCTGCGTATTATATGTAATCACTTGTAGGACAAAACTGAGCGGGAGCCGAGCTAGCAGATTACAGCGTAGCGCACGTAATACAAAATCTGCGTATTATATGTAATTAGTTGTAGCCTACATTACGCACGACAAGTGTACTACATAAATAAAACACTGGTTTTTTCAACTCTTACACTATCACAAATACAGACAAATATCCGGCGCAACGTCCCTTACAATACCCAAAAGCTTATACCAACCAACAACAAAAACTTACTTGACATAAAATTCCTAAAATTTCCCTATTATTGCTCACAAGAGAGCTACTCAGAGATGAATATCCCTAAGTTCTACTCATTATTGAATGTGTATTTTTACATAATTGACTCCAGCAAATAGTACCGCTGACATGCTGGTGGAAAGAACTTCAAAAAGTGCAACCGCTCCTCATTAATATTGGAAATCTGTTTGCTCCCGCGATCGATATAGATATGAATTGACTGAAAACATTGAAATATCCAACGAAGAGTTGGTCTATCCGTCAGCCGACCTAACTGATTTTTTACTCCTGAACCTGTTCGTTTAAGTGTTTGCCTTATCTGTCGCTCTGCTACCTTATACACTAACAAAGATAAGGCCATAATTAAACCTAAAACTTCAATGCGTTTTGGCGATTTAATAAATACACTATCAGCAAAAAACATGGGCGATTTAAAAAACTTAAAACAACGCTCCACGCTGCTCGTTTTTATGGAGAGCATTTTTTCGGGATTTAGCGCTAATTCATCGAGTTGATTAGTTGCTAAAATAAAGCGTCCTGCCTGGTTTTTTTTCTCTTGCACTTGTTCGAGACATTCCCTAATAGTTGCTTGGACTTGATAGTGGCAATCAGACTCTCCACTCTCAGACTTAGTGAAAATCGATTGAGTTGTTATGTCCGTTAGTTGATGATACAATGATTTTTTTAATAGCTTATTTGCCGCTACTATAGCATCCGGGGCACAAGCAAATTCACGACAACTTAATTCTTTTAATTTATTTTTGGCAACACGTAAATCTTTGTCAATTTTATCCTGCAATTTTTTGAGGTCTGATTCCCGACGCTCCTGACTTTCAATTACTAGCCATCTTTGTTCTATATCTCCATAGTTTTGCCTTACTTCTAGGTAACGATATCCTGGCTGTTCGCAAGAAATAAAATTCTCTGTATCCGCCTCCGTGACCAACTTCTTGGCTGCTTTAATAGTAAGTGGCACTCGCGATAACCACTTGATATCACCTAAAATTTGCAGTCTTGCGTATATAATGCTGCATCGGCTACCATTAACCCTGAAAATTCAAAAGTTTTTTTGAACTCTGTTATTGCTAAAGGAATTTCTTTTTGGTCTGAGGCATTTCCATCTCCCATCTTTATCCATAAAGGAATACCTCCATCTCCTGAACAAATTAACTGCATTGTATATTGTTTCAAATCTGGTCTATGGTCTCTTGAATATCCATGAGTTATTTTTATTGGCCTAGGTTCGACTACAGATGATGTTTTGTACTCTCCATGAACATGAAATGAACTTGAATCTCTATGTGCTGTTTCCCTTTTGATTTGATATTTTTTTAATACTGATAACGCTATCTCAACTTCTCCAATTCCTATTTCATATAGCTCATCCATAACTCTTCCCAATTTATCATCATTCAAATATTCCGGTTTGACTCCAACTCCAATTAAGTGTTCTATTGCTTTTCCTTCAAAAAATCTGGAAAACAGGTATAATGGTGCTGACACTAATCCTAAGGCATTTATTATCATTGCTTTAACAACTTGACCAGAACTAATTTTCTCTGATGAGTGTTTTGGCAATCGCCGGTTAATTATCAATTCTATTCCTATGTCATCGATGATTCCGGCCACTAATCCCAGATGATCTAGATTGGTAATTTCCATCATTCTGTATCTGAACTTCAAACACGTTCCATTATAACTCAATGCCAGGGATTTTGGGGCAGATCGGGAGCATGTCTGAGTATTTATACTCAGATACCTTCTTCACTACGTACTACATTTGTGGCACAAAATGATTTTTTTCGTAATACATGATAGATTACAATTTGTCGTGCGGAATGTGGGTTGTAGGACAAAACTGAGCGGGAGCCGAGCTAGCAGATTACAGCGTAGCGCACGTAATACAAAATTTGTGTATTATATGTAATTAGTTGTAGTATATAACTGAGCGGGAGCCGCTTATCAACGGGTTAAATAGTCAGACCCTTTTGACTACCAACTGGTTTTGGCCACACCCAATGTAAAGACGAAGCATAAGGGCAACCATTTTTCGGATCTGCGATCTCCCTCATGCTTCGACCCTACCAGGTAACAACGCTGCTTTTAAGACCGGTTCTCAGATATCAGTCCGGGCCCAACCCTTGCAGACCAGACTCCGATTTTTCGGGCCGTCCGCGGACCGATCGGGATCTACTCAAACTTTCGACTGAGTTGGAGCTGACTTAGCACTACCACGGTGGGCAGTTTTACCATTTTGGATATTCCCATCCCGGGGCATCAGTAGACCATATCCGCCGTGGTTGCGTTCGTACATCACATTGATCTCCCTCGTTTCGGCATTGCGGAACATAAAGAAATCGTGACCCACTAGCTGCAACTGTTCTAAGGCTTCTTCTACCGTCATCGGCGGCATGGCAAAATACTTCGTCCGCACTACTCCGCTGGGCAGAGATGGGGTCCGCGAGCCCATCAAATCTGACACTACCGGGGTCTCTTCCACAGCCTCTATGGTTTTGACTGTCTTCTTCTGTTTGTCTTCGCGTTTTTCCTTGTATTTACGGAGACGGCGGGCAATCTTATCTGCGACTACATCAATGCTAGCGTATAGATCCTCGCTGCTTTCTTCCGAACGAATAACTTTACCGTTTGCATAAATCGTCACTTCCGCCGTCTGATTGGCCTTTATCCGGGAATTGTGGGCTACCGACAGATTTACATCCACCTCTGTGGTAAACTGTTCAAAATGGCTCACTGCCTTTTCAATTTTTTCCTGTACGTACTCGCGAATTGCCTTGGTGATTTCTATGTTTTTTCCCTGGATAACAAGCTTCATAAAGCTTCCTCCCCTCGAAGTTTGGGTTATATTTCTACCTTAGCACGATGTATTCTACAAAACAATCTTTGTTAAAATATATTTCATTCCTTGACAATGATTAATCTTTGTACTAGCAAGTTGGCTTTTAATAAAGATAAAATTTCCTCTTATTTTGGCATGGTTTCGACTTACCCCAATTCCGGAAGTTTATATAGGTTCCCGATCACAGCGAAGTAGACAGCGGGACGTCAAGCAAACCAAGTATTACGTATTTCCGCCGATGACTACCCAAGAGACCACGCTCCGGGACCCCTCCGCTGCGAGAGACCGGTCCACTCGCACGACCCCAGAGACATGGACCCCCCAACGTCGGTGTTGGCTATTAAATCAAGGTGTGGTGCCTTATGCAGTTGCCTGGAAATGGCAGCAGCAGCTAGTTGCCAGACGGCGCGACAACCCAGAACTAGATGATGTTCTGATCTTGCTGTCCCATCCGCCGGTGTATACCCTGGGACGAGGTGCCAGTCTGGAACATCTCAAGTTCTCACCATCTGACAGTAGCTTCGAGGTTTATCGTGTAGAACGGGGGGGTGAGGTAACATACCATTGCCCTGGTCAACTGGTAGGCTATCCGATTTTGAATCTGCGCTATTATCGACAAGATTTGCACTGGTACTTGCGGCAGTTAGAAGAAGTGGCGATCCAAACCCTGGCCGTTTACGGATTAAAGGGCGATCGCCTCCCTGGTTTGACTGGCGTCTGGCTTGAAGGGCGCAAAGTGGCCGCGATCGGCATCTTCGTCAGTCGTTGGATCACCATGCACGGCTTTGCCTTAAATGTTTCTCCCAACTTAGCAGGATTTGAGCGCATTGTCCCCTGCGGCCTTCCCGATTTTTCGGAGACAGCGGGGAGGGCCGGGAGCCTGCGGCCAGGCAGCTTGACAGAATTTCTTCCAGAGATTAACATAGAGGATGTACGCCAGGCGATCTCTGCTGCCTTCAGTCGCGTTTTCCAAGTGCAGATGGAGCCGATCGGTCCGCGGACGGCCCGAGAAATCGAGTTAGGCAATTCAGGGTCATCGTTGTTTGAAACTTGAATGCCTATCCATCAGGTTGCATAAGATGTCTATTTTTTCACCTTTTGACCAAAACCATGAAGCAGATCGAGCGCTCATCAGTATTAGTTCCCCAGTCATAGCTGTCAACTTCTTTTTAGAAGAACCGCACACCCGCAAGCCTAACAATACTACCATAATAGTTGCGATCGGAGCATCTACCGCCCCATCTGCCCCATCTTTAATGAGGGAGCGAGATCTTAAAGCTCTCTCCTGTCTGTTTGACATTGATGATCTAGATGAAATCGAGGCTGACATTATACATTACCTATTTTTGCTCTTGCCTTCGAGCCGCAGTTTTGTAGACGATCCTTTTGATTTTTTGCACGAGTATCTCTAGGGCTATTATTCATGGTTCATGTTCTCTACCATGAACCATGAATATCGTATTAAAAAGGAATTTCATCCTCTTGTGATTCATCAATGGTTTGCGCCTTGTAACTTTCTCCATACTGATCGGTTTCATCCGCGATCTTGGAGTCTGTCTTCGATAAAGAAGATTGATATCCTGTAGTCGAGACGCTATTATTCACCGTCGGATCCCCCAATACGCTGTTCCTTCTGTTAGATTCCACTGGTGAGGTGCTGCGTCCCTCGATCGAAACCACATTGCTAGTCCCAGAGGTAGAAACTGGAGCCACGATTGGCCTGGATGCACCGACCGCAGCAGCTTCCAGGCTGTAAATTTTAGAAACTGTTAATTCCGCCCGTTTTTCCTTAAACCCCTCTGGTCGTTCTATGGTGTTCATGCTCAACCGACCCTGGAGCACCACCCGATCGCCTATGTGATAATGTTCTGTGATTTCTGAGGCGAAATTTCCCCATCCCACCACCTTGAGTTTACCAGTGGGATCTTCACTCCTCAACCCTGGGAACTCCACTAGCATTTCCGCGATCGCGGTTTGATTGTCTGGAGTGTATCGCAGTTGCGGTTCTTGAATTATCTCCGCTATCAAAATGCAGCTATTCATATAAATTGCTCTCTGTTCTGGGACTCTTTTCTTTTCGCAAATTTTCTCACTATCTACCAATTATTTATCACATTCCTTTCCTCCTTTGACTTGACAACCCTTGTCAGATTACAGTTGTCATAGTTAATACTATTCTTGCCAATTTTGAATTCTCAGCCTAGGAACTACTTGCACCTTCCCCCCTCGTTCCCACGGCTCTGCCTGGGAACGTCCGACTCAACAAAGTCTTTTACCAGATTGCGGGACTCCCATAAAGTCGCTTCGACCACTCTCCTGTCATTACTGTTAGCAAAAATATGCACTAGGGGTTCACCCGCATCTGGCAAAATCAATACCCAATTATCTGTCGATATCCCCTGGGTAGTGCAAGTAGGCGTCACTACTGTCCCGCCACCTCGGGACTTTGATTGCTGGTTAAAAATCTTAACCCCATCTACTAATTCCAACTGTGTTGCTGGGTATTTTCCCACCAGATAACGCATCAGTGCTCCTTTAATATTCCAGGGGCAGCGAATAGTATACTGCTTATGGT
Organism: Hormoscilla sp. GUM202; assembly: GCA_005518205.2. Classification (GTDB taxonomy): domain Bacteria; phylum Cyanobacteriota; class Cyanobacteriia; order Cyanobacteriales; family Desertifilaceae; genus Hormoscilla. Next base: position 16,269 of record RFFC02000040.1, on the reverse strand, counting down.
AAACGCGGGGCAACTCCGAACGAATTTTTCCCAGACTCAGATCCTGAAGCTTCAGCATTTCAATCAACTTAGCGGTACAGAACATGGCATCAAACCCCGGATGCAGCTGGGGGAAAATGAAACCCATATCCCCACTTCCTCCCAGTATCACATGGGGATTGGCGTGACTTGCCTCCATCACCGCCCCCGGGTTAGCCTTAGTGCGAATTATCCTGCCATCGTGACGCAGGGCGATTTGTTCCACCGCACTCGACGCATGCACTGGCACCACGATCGTTCCGCCGCTACCGTGAGCTGTCAGCATTATCTGCACCATCAGCGCCGTCAAGCTTTCACCCCGAATTGGACTGCCAGTTTCATCGACTAAAATCAGCTGTTCTCCATTTGCCGACACCTGCACTCCCATAGTAGCCTTTAGTGCCTCCACCACACGAGCCAACTGATCGAGCAATCCCTCCCGCGAGCCAACTGACAGCGGCGTCTGGTTCAAACTAGCATTGAGCACTACCGCATCACAGCCAAACTTGGCTAACAACTGTGGTAGCACCGCACCATTAACTGCATAGGCATAGTCTATCACCACTCTCGTTCCCAGGGAGACCCTGGGAACGTAGTACACCCGTTTAATCGCCTTCACATCCAGATGCTTCTCAAAGGCAGTCATATAGATAGAAAGCACATCAGAAGGATAAGCAACATTGCCGATCTCCTGTAGAGGCGATCGCCTGAGGTCTTCCTTGAAATAAGCCCCCTCAATTTTTTTCTCTCTAGCTTTAGAGATATTGATGCCCTTGCGGTCCAAAATTTCGATCGCAAGGGCATCGGGTCGTTCTGGGTGTGCGCGGACGTGAATTCCACCAGCAACTGCTAGGGTAGGAATCACGGTACGGACAATGGGCAGAGCTGTTGCTTCCAGGTTCTGCACGTTTATGCCCGCAGACATTAAACCTGCAATTAACGACTGGCTGACCATGCGGGAGATGGTCCGCTGGTCTCGCGAGACAGTTACCTGGGAACCTGATTTCAAGGTTGAGCCGTAAGCTACCCCTAACTTTACCGCAAATTCTGGCGTGATGTCGATATTCGCCAGACCTTGAACGCCCCGCTGACTAAACAGGTTGCGCCGAGCCATGTTACCCCAAATCAGATTAATGTTCAATGTCGCACCTGCTTCAATCTCTTTGTTGGGCCATACTCGGACTTGGGGCGCGATCTTGGCTTCTTCTCCTACGTTCGACAGAGAACCGACTACGGCTCCTTCCAATATTTGGGCCCTCCGGTCTACACGACTGCCACGACCGATCGCGCAGCCTCGCAGCTGGGCTTCTTCGCCGACGATCGCTCCATTCCAGATTATCGGGCGTTTCAAGTTGGCATCCTTGGCGATCGTCACGTTGTCCCCAATTACCGTGCCCGCATCCAGCTGCACTCGCTGTCCAATCCGGCAGTTTTTCCCAATCAGAACTGGCGGTTCTATTTTCGCGCTCGGATCGATGTAAGTATTGTGGCCTACCCAGACTCCTGGATCTTTTTGTTCGTAGGCTTCTTCGAGTTTCACTTGTTGGGATAGGGCATCATATTGGGCTTCTCGGTAAGCATCCAGGTGTCCGACATCGCACCAGTACTCTTTGGCAACGTAGCCGTACATGCGCTCATTATTCTCTAGCAGCTGGGGGAACAGGTCTTTGGAAAAGTCTGACTCTTGGTCCTCTGGCAGATAGTCAAGCACTTCTGGTTCCAGGATATAGGTGCCAGTATTGACTGTATCGGAGAAGATTTCGCTAGTGGAAGGCTTTTCGAGAAACCGGCTGATTCTCTGGTTAGAGTCGGTGATTACCACGCCAAATTCTAGCGGGTTGGGGACTTGAGCTAGGATAATGGTTGCTTTTGAGCCCTTTTGCTTGTGAAACGCGATCGCCGCTGTCAGGTCAAAGTCGGTAATGCTGTCGCCGCTAATCACCAGGAAAGTTGAATCTAGCAGTTCGGCGATATTCTTGACGCAACCGGCTGTTCCCAGGGGTTGGTCTTCTTCCACTGCGTAGGAAATGCGCACGCCAAAATCAGCACCGTCACCGAAGTAATCCCGCATCACATCTGGCATGTAATACAGGGTGGCAATGATTTCTCTAATCTGATGCCGTCGCAGCAAGTTAACTATATGTTCGGCGATGGGGCGATTGAGAATCGGTACCATTGGTTTGGGGAGATCGCAGGTTAAGGGTCTCAGCCGCGTTCCCGACCCGCCAGCCATCAGCACTGCTCTCATAAATCCGCCCTCCTTAGCTTACTTACAATGCAACTTACCTGTTTTCCACCTCAGATGCTGTTTTAATCATTACATATTCTCACCCATTTTCTCTCCACACGCCGCTGTTTCGGCTTCCTCTGTCTATTTTACCACTCCAGGTCTCAGCAGGTCCCCCGATCCCTTCACGGGATGGCAAATGAGATGGACCCAACCGGAGACAAGAGCAAAAGCCTGATTTTTGAATTACCAATATACTATTCCAGCATCCGCTTCAGTTGTTTATAAACCTCGTCATCATTGCGCTTGCCAACTAAAATCACCTCTACTAGATCCTCATCAACCAGAAATCGATAAACAATTCGATATTCCCCAATACTGACTCGGTACAAATCAGAATATCCTGCTAGTTTTTTGCTCTCAGCAGGCAAAGGCTCCACATTTAATGTCAACGCTATTTTTTTAGCAATTTGAGCAACAATTTTAGGTTGTAATCCCTGAAGAAAATCTCGGACTATTTCTAGACCGTCAAGCTTCGCCATTTGCTAATTTTTTTAACGTTTATACGAACTTATATGCTCCTACCATTTGGGAATTAGTTAGGGCAGAAGCTGCCGCTTTCCCCCAGATAGCATCTTCTTCTAATTATGCCAATTTTTCTTTCTATTATTTTTTGATATGTTTCCGCCGACATTATGACATGGCTGGGGCGCGATCTATCTGTTAATAAAACCGGGTTTTGGGCTGCTAGATCGAACACTTATTCCTGTCTCTTTTGAAAGTCTGCAAAAGTATATATTTCCATAGGGGGAACTCCCAAAATTAAAATCTCATAATCTGACAATGGTGCTGTTGGGTTCGTTCGATCGTGGGATACCCCAGTCGCCGGATCCCCCAAACCCCCCGCCGCCCCGACCGACACGGCGGCCAGCTTCTTAAAAAAAGGTTAGGTCATGAGTTTCTGGTAAAACGGTCTTGTAAATTGGTGATACTAAAGGTTTGCCGGCAGCACCACTCACCAACCAGAATAGGGACAAGGGAACAGGTTAAGAGGCTAAACAGGGGTAATCCTGATATAAGCTATCCATGACTTGGACCTCTTACCCAGTAGCCTCCTGCGGTGAAAGTCGCAAGTCCGGTTCCGATTTTTCTGAGGTTTGTAGTGAGGACTTCCGTCCTCACTACAAACCTCAGTAAGGGAGGGTTGAGAGGCGACTGGAAGCTCGACCCCGACCAAAATGAAATCAATATGAATGTATATGATATCACCGGTTACTCAGCGGGGTATAACCCGCACCCGTTCCCAGGCGGGAACCAGAGAACGGGTGCGACTACAAACAAAGCCTGCCAGCGCGGGCTTAGCACCGGGCCTTACGTTCCCAGGGGTCGCCAGGGAACGAGGAATGAAAAAGGCTTATGTGTCTCGGATCTGCCTGGGATTCTTGATGCCTTTTGCCTTATTCGCATGCACCCAACAGAGTGGGAATCAGACATTATCTGGGGACGATAGACCATTAGTTGTGGCAACTAGCACCATCCTTGATGATTTGGCAGCCCAACTGGCAGGAGAAGAAATTCAACTGACGGGTATTCTGGAACCGGGCGCGGACCCCCATATTTACGAACCCGTACCGCAAGATAGTAAAGCCTTAGAGGAAGCTGATTTAATTTTATATAACGGCTACAATTTAGAGCCTGGGTTAATTAAGATGATAAACGCAGTGGGGGAGAAGGCGCGTAAGGTAGCAGTTGGGGAAGTAGTGCAGCCATTACAGCTGGAACAGTATGGGGAAACTGTACCCGATCCTCATGTTTGGGGAAATGTGAAAAATGTCATGCTGATAGTAAATGCCATGCGGGATACATTAATTGAACTTTCCCCAGAGGACCGAGAGGAATTTACCCAAAATGCGGCACAGCTAACAGGGGAATTAGAAAAGTTGGATACTTGGATTACTCAGCAAATTCAAACCATTCCAGTAAGTAAGCGCAAATTGATTACTACCCATGATGCTTTTCAATATTATGCTAATGCTTATGGGCTAGAAGTTTCTGGTACCCTAATTGGGATCAGCACGGAAGAACAACCCAGTGCTAAAACCCTACAGCAGTTGGTGCAGGCGGTCAAAGATACGGGTGTTCCCGCTATTTTTGCCGAAACAACGATTAATCCTCAGTTGATTAAGACTGTGGCAGCAGAAGCTGGGGTAAAATTGTCACCACAAGAACTTTATTCTGATTCGATCGGGGCACCAGGCAGTGAGGGGGATTCCTATGTTAACATGATGGTGGCGAATACGCGGGCGATCGTGGAAGCCCTAGGCGGGAATTACCAGCCTTTTGAGCTAGCCCAGAAAGATGATAGGGGGGTGGGGTACAAGTAGTGATTTTAGCACCTGAAATCCTGGACCTTAGTCAAATCACTACCTGTACCCTCTATGACCCACCACCGTAATATGCTAAGTAATATGTAATGGCACGGCAGGATTGCCATTGCACTACATTTTGTAATACACAATCTATCTGATAATTTGTCAAGCATAACGTATAAATATTTATACTGATATGAGCTTTTCGGTTCGCTTTCATCATCAAGCACTTGTAAACATCATATACGACAAAAGTAGTATATGATGTAGGTTAAAAGATAAGGATCCCGGCTTGGTGCCATTGATACTTCCCTGTAGGCACAAACAACGAGTTACAGAACAAGTACAACCCACGATCAATTTGCTGACTAATAGGTCGGGGTCGAGCTAGGAATCACTTCCCAACCCTCCCTTTCGGAACCGGACTTGCACCTTTCAATGCATCCGGCTACTGGGTGATAGGCCCTTTCCTTGGGCAGCTTGTCAGGATTGCTCCTGGTTTGCCTTACAATCTGTTCGTTTATCCCTATCCTGGATGTGTTTTGCCAGGAAGTTATAACCTAACCTCCCTTGGGAGCTGGTCACCGTAATATTAATCAGAATTACTTGTCCCCGATTGTTTCCTATCATCACCGTCCCACGTCTGCATATCCATAGGCGTTACCCTAGGCATTGGCTTCTTAGGACATCCCTTCCCCAGTGGCTTTGCGCTTATCATCTAACTTATCCATCCGATGGACATACCAGGTGGATAGCACACTGGAGATTACTTTGTTCCTTGGTATCATTATTTATGCTTTTAGGCCCCTACACTCCCCCGGGAGCTTTATGGAGTACATTATCAACTATTGCCGACAGTTGATACCTTGCTTCCTATCCCTTTTGGGCCAGCGTATCAGCTCTTTCGCTGGTCTGTATTAACGAGGTTTAAGTAGGTTCGCTTTTTCTAGCCATGAGCATTTCCCTAGCGGCGTTTCCGGTTTGAGCTACCAGATGGCCTACACTTAAGTCCTTGCTCCGCACCACGATGATGTCACTTCGCAGCACTAAGGACCGGAGTCACTCCTGTACTTGGAGGGAGGGGTTTGGACCCTCATGATACCAAAGTTGTCGGCTTATGGAACCGACCCGGCTTTCACTGTGTTTCAGTTTATACCGGAACAAATCGCACTGGAGGCTTTACATCCCGATCTGTTGCTTGAGCACAACATTGAACCATCTAGTTACAAGGATGGCCGGACATAGGGTTTACGTAAAGAAAGAGGGACAACGAGGGTTAAGCAGCTTTCCCGTTCCAAACCACTCGAGTGAATAATGGACATGGTCACCAGAAAAAGGAGTGAAATTTCATAAGATAAGGCCAGAAAGGAGTAATCCAATCAAAGGCTGCCGGTGACAACGGCTCATCAACCAGTAGCCTCCTGCGGTGAAGTCGCAAGTCCAGTTCCGAAAGGGAGGATTGGGAGGCGACTCCTAGTTCGACCCCAGCCAACTACGGAAGCAGCGGCCCTTTTAAGGATTTCCGCCCCAAGAGTCAGGCTGCTATTAAAGCAAGGTCGCATTCAGGGGGCTAGCTTACCCGAACGATTGATCGATGGCGCCTAAGTCTCTTCCCGCCCGGCTTTGTATTATATAATTATATAATACAATATCGGGATTACATGCGCTACGATCTAACCTATCATCAAGGCTCCCGCCTGGCTTTGGATTATAAATAATTATACGTAATAGAAATACTGTATTACGTGCGCTACGATGTAATGTAATCGATCGGCGTCCTTCGCGTAGGACCGGTAGCCTGTCGGTGCGCACGCTCCGGGAACCCTCCGCTGCGCGAATCCTTTTGGCTAGGATATCAACTACTTTTGACCACACCCATTGACAAATTATTTGATCTGTGAATCAAAAGAAAATCGACAATTTCTCGTCTCCAGACTCACTGGATGGTGAAGCTGGACCCCTCTCCCTGCTCCTCCCTGCCCTGCTCCTGCAAAGAGAAATCTGAGCAAAAGGCTACCAATGACAAGGACTTACCAACCAGTAGCCTCCTGCGGTGAAAGCTGCAAGTCCGGTTCCGATTTTTCTGAGGTTTGTAGTGAGGACGGAAGTCCTCACTACAAACCTCAGTAAGGGAGAGTTGAGAGGTGACTCTCAGCTCGACCCCGACCAGGGTGTGGTCAGGCGGGTCAGGCGCTATTCCTTTCCAGCAGTGCTACTGGATGCAGCCTTGATGAGGTGTCCATCCAGGAGGATAATAGCTTGGCGGAGGGCATCCAGGCGATGGTTAAGGCGGTTGCGCAATGGCAGCATATCCATAACTTCCAATCGCTGTAGCCTTGCTTTTACCTTGCCAGTAGCGCCCACGATAAACACCTCACGACGCCGTTCACTCGCTTCCTTGACCATAGTCTCGATCGCCAGGGAAGCAGTAACTCCCAACCAAGGCACCTCCGACAGATCCAAGATCAAAACCTCATAATTTTCCACGATCGCCATCCGTTTAGAGATGGACTTAGCCGCCCCAAAGCTCATCGGGCCCCCCAGACGTAACAGCAGGATCCGCCCCCCAGCAAGCTTGAGGATCTCTTTCTCTTCATAGTTCAAAGACATTTCATCAGTGGGAGTATCGATCGCCTTCACTTTGTCAGCCTGGATATCGCTGAGAGTCGTGATTGTCAAGATGTTAGCCACGAAAACCCCCACCGCTACGGCAGCAATCAGGTCAACAAATACCGTCAGGAACATCACCCCGTACATAATAGCTGCTGCCTTCAGGGAGATGCGGTGTGCGCGTTTGAGAAAGTCCCAGTCAATAATATCAATACCGACCTTAATCAATATGCCAGCCAGCACCGCATGGGGAATATTAGCAGTCAGGCTGCCAGCGCCAAAGACGATCGCCATTAAAACCAGAGCGTGGATGATACCTGAGAGGGGAGTTTTACCCCCCGCCTGGACATTAATCACAGTCCGCATGGTAGCACCAGCACCGGGCAGTCCCCCCAAAAACCCAGCGATCAGGTTACCAAGGCCCTGACCAATCAATTCCCGATCGGAGTCATGGTTCGTGCGAGTAATATTATCAGCCACCAGGGAAGTCAGCAAGGAGTCGATGGAACCCAGGGTTGCTAGCATCAGGCCATAGCCAATCATATCCTTGAGTTCCCCTGGGGAGATTAGGGGTAAACGCCGGGTCGGCAGACCAGTAGGAATCTCGCCAATTAATCTCAGATCCCTGTCTGGCAGCAGGACAACCGCCATCAGAGTGCAGACGATCAGCGCCAGCAGGGGCGACGGCACCACGCGAGTCAGCTTCGGGGGCCACAGAAAGACGATCGCCAGGGTAAGCAGGCCCAGACCAGTTGCTGTCGGATTGAGATTACTTAAGAAGTCCGGCAAGCTGCCCAGGGAGTCCAGCACATTCCCAGAGGCCTGATGTCCTAGCAAGGGACCTATCTGTAAGAGAACTATGATCGCCCCAATACCGGACATAAAGCCAGATATCACCGTGTAGGGTATCATCGTAATATATTTTCCCAGCCGCAGCACCCCGAAGAGGATCTGAAATATCCCCCCCAGCATCACCACCGTAAAGGCCATATTAAGACCGGTATCCGGGTGTTTCGCGAGCAAAGCCGTAAACACCGTAGTCATCACCACCGTCATCGAACCAGTCGGTCCCGAAATTTGAGCAGGAGTGCCGCCAAACAAGGCCGCAAACAGACCGACAAAGACCGCGCCATAAAGGCCAGTAATTGCCCCAGCACCGGAGGATACCCCAAAAGCCAAGGCCAAAGGCAGCGCCACTACCGCAGCAGTCACCCCACCAAACAGGTCGCCCCGCAAGTTACCCAAATGCAAAGGATTAACTCTCATGACAATATGATTGCTGATTAATATTGATAATTTCCAACAGCCGCAGCCAACTAGAGGATATTTTGAAAGTGTAAAGGAAATCAAGGGAGCCTAACATGGGCCGCCCTCGTTCCCACGGCTCTGCCTGGGAACGGATCGTGGACTCCCGTGCCATATTGCGCGTCGGAGGCAATAGCAGACAGTTGAGTAAGGCGGAGACTGTCTTGATTTGAGACGAGAGCTTCAAAAAAGTTAACAATATGCTTCCACTAAGTTAACATTTTTATCAGTCCTCCGTGCGCGTAGCGCTGCGACGTCGGGACAAGGTGCCGAAAAATTAAATAACGATTAAATAAAACGACTCTTGCTTGGGCGCGTTGCTAATATTATATAGAGCCAGAGCTGGCAAGAATTCGACATTAATTGAGAATGATGAATTCCTGGGCCGCAGAAGAATTAAAATATGCAGATGCTGTCGCCCACGGGTGCATCTCACTTCTGCAATCTAGCCCGCGCAGGCGGGCTTTGTTTGTGTAGCCGGGCCCTTTAGGGTGAGGGCGGAGTTCGGGCGGCTAAGCTTCTATGAGATGCACCCGTCGCCCACAGCGGTCTCGGAAACAATCACCCGCTTGTCGATCGCCTTTCTCGTCTTGGGGTCAAACAGATCGTCCAGCAGCTTACCCGCCTTGTTACCCTTGACTCAGGGTAACAAGGCGGCTCATTTTTATCCACCAATGCAATAGAGTTGATCTCCTTCAATAATAAACTGATGGAGCAAGGCATAGAGCATCAGAACTGGTTGGAGATCCCCGAGACTTTTCTTAGAGACGTTAAAGGTTCGTGCGACTGCATTGAGACCCATCCCTTCACTGGCTTTGAGAACTTGGATAATCCGACTTAAGGGAGTTCGTAGACCCGCTAAGAGCGTGGCAAAGGTTTCACTGTAGTAAATGTCACACGCCTTGGTCGGGGTCGAGCTGAGAGTCTCCTCTCAACCCTCCCATTCGGAACCGGACTTGCGACTTTCACCGCAGTCGGCTACTGGTTGGTAAGCCGATGTCACTGGTAGCCGTTGATTGGATTACTCCTTTCTGGCCTTGTCCCATGAAATTTCTCCCCTTCTGGTGGTCGTAATTGACTAAATTTATGCCTAACCCGGGCGGTTCGTGACGGGAGAACTGCCAAACCCATGAGTGCCACTCTTTATTAACATGAATCCCTATAAAATAGGAATGCGCTAGTTTTTACCTGGTCAGGGCTTTAGTCCATTATATTTACCTTTCGGATTTCTCCTCCGGCTCTGTATCATGTTTAGGGTTACTTTCTCCCAAGACTTCTTACCATATCCGTCCTATGTCAGCATATCCTCGAGCGTTACCTCGGGCATTGGCTTTTTAGGACATCCCCCCCCCTGTGGCTTTCGCTTATCATCTAACTTGTCTCCCTCCCTTCCTACCCACCCGGAGACAGCACACAGGAGGTTATTTCGTTCCTTGATACCATTATTGATGCTTTTAGGCCCCTACAATACCCCGGGAGTTCTTTGAGCACGTTGTTAGCCAGAAGACAAGACTAACACTAACTACCATTTCCCTTTTGGGCCAGCGATACAGCCTTATTGCGCTGGTTCATCTTAACGAGGCTTAAATAGGTTCGCTTTTCTAGCCATGAGCATCTTTCCTTAGCGGATTTACCGGCGATAGCTGCCAGTTCTCCTACATTTGAGTCCTTGCTTCACACCGCAGTGATGTCACTCCGCAGCATTAAGGACCGGTGTCTCTCCCGTACTTGGAGGGGGGGATTTGGACCCCCATGGTACCAAAGTTACTGGCTAATGGGACCAGCCAGGCTTTCACTGGTTTTTCAGCTTATACCTGAACGAATCGCACGTAATCGTAGATGGTGCGGCTACCGTTGTATTGAGTCTCATAATGGTGGTGAGGGTGTACCTCTTTACTCCCACAACAGAGACAACACTGCGAGAATAGTTCCATAACACACCTCCAATAATCTGGGAAAGTCTCAGCCTCTCTATTATCATCTATATTTCATAGAGGGCAGGACTTTGGGCCATTCTGTTCATCGGAGCCAGTGCCTCATTAACGTCGTTGATGTTAATGGTGAAATTCTCCGAGTAACTCTGCCCGACGGCATCGAGGGCAGGACTTTGGGCCATCCTGTTCATCGGAGCCAGTGCCTCATTAACGTCATTGATGTTAATGGTGAAATTCTCCGAGTAACTCTGCCCGACGGCATCTTCTGTTCTCACTCGGATGCTGTAACTCGACTGAGTTTCAAAGTCTGGGGAACTTTTGATTTGCAGTTGGTCCCCGAGAATGGTGAAGGCAGCGTTATCCGTATCTCCCATACCAGCTACCAACTGATAGGTAAAGGTATCCCCTGTATCGGGGTCGGTGGTCGAGAAAGTGCCGACAACCAAGTCCGCGACGTTTTCATCGATGCTGTTGTTGCTGAGGCTGAGGTCGGTGGGGTCATTAACGTCGCTGTCGTTGATGTTAATGGTGAAGTTCTCCGAGTAACTCAGCCCACTAGCATCTTCTGTTCTCACTCGGATGCTGTAACTCGACTGAGTTTCAAAGTCTGGGGAACTTTTGATTCGCAGTTCGGACCCGACAATGGTGAAGGCAGCGTTATCCGTATCTCCCATACCAGCTACCAACTGGTAGGTAAAGGAGGTATCCTCTGTATCGGGGTCGGTGGTCAAGAAAGTGCCGACAACAGTGTTGGCCAGTACGTTTTCATTGATGCTGTTGTTGCTGAGGTTGAGGTCCGTGGGGTTTTCATTAACGTCGTTGATGTTAATGGTCAAATTCTCCTCGTAACTCTGCCCATCAGCATCGGTAGTTCTCACTCGGATGCTGTAACTCGACTTCGTTTCAAAGTCTGGAGAACCGTATATTCGCAGTTCGTCCCCGACAATGGTGAAGGCAGCGTTATCCGTATCTCCCATACCAGGTACCAACTGGTAGGTAAAGGAGGTATCCTCTGTATCGGGGTCGGTGGTCGAGAAAGTGCCGACAATTACAACCTCAGAAAATTTAAATACATAGCTATCATGACCGCCATTACTGGTGAAATCCTGGAAAGATCCTGTAGCCCACGCATTACCATTGCTGTCGGTGGCTATGTCCCAGCCATCGTCAAAACCGCCACCGCCGATATTTAAGGCAAAGGCCAAAGTACCATTGCTGTCGAACTTGGCTACATAGGCATCTTTAAGGCCATTACTGGTCAAATCAATGTTGCCGTCTCCGTCGATGTCGATGCTGCCCTGGAACGGTCCTGTAGCCCACGCATTATCATTGCTGTCGGTGGCTATGCCATTGCCATGGTCAAGACCGCTACCGCCCAAACTTAAGGCTTTGAGCAAAGTACCATTGCTGTCGAACTTGGCTACATAGGCATCTTCATTGCCATTACTGGTCAAATCATTGTTGCCATCTCCGTTGATGTCGATGCTGCCGGAGAAAGATCCTGTAGCCCACACATTACCATTGCTGTCGGTGGCTATGCCACGGCCAATGTCAGAAGCGCTACCGCCGATATTTAAGGCAAAGATTAAATCCCCATTGCTGTCGAACTTGGCTACATAGGCATCTTTAAGGCCATTACTGGTCAAATCAATGTTGCCGTCTCCGTCGATGTCGATGTTGCCGGAGAACTCTCCTGTAGTCCACGCATGACCATTGCTGTCGATGGCTATGTCCCAGCCATGGTCAAAAGCGCTACCGCCGATATTTTTGGCAAAGATTAAATCCCCATTGCTGTCGAACTTGGCTACATAGCTATCATAAGAGCTATTACTCCTGTTCCAGAACAGTCCTGTAGTCCACGCATGACCATTGCTGTCAATGGCTATGTCATAGCCCTGCCTAAAATTGCTACCGCCGATATTTTCGGCAAAGGCCAAAGTACCATTGCTGTTGAACTTGGCTACATAGGCATCGGTTAGGCTATTACTGGTCAAATTATCATTGCCGTCTCCGTCGATGTCGATGCTGCCGGAGAAATATCCTGTAGCCCACGCATTACCATTGCTGTCGGTGGCTATGCCATTGCCATGGTCATCACTGCCACCGCCGATATTTAAGGCAAAGGCCAAAGTACCATTGCTGTCGAACTTGGCTACATAGGCATCTTTAAGGCCATTACTGGTCAAATCATCATTGCCGTCTCCGTCGATGTCGATGCTGCCGGAGAAATATCCTGTAGCCCACGCATTACCATTGCTGTCGGTGGCTATGCCTAAGCCCCAGTCATTATTGATACCGCCGATCCTGTTTGTTAAGACTTCCAGTTGCACTTTTTCATTGATCGGTTCATTGACGCTGTTGTTGCTGAGGTTGAGGTCCGTGGGGGCGTCATTAACGTCGTTGATGTTAATGGTGAAGTTCTCCGAGTAATTACCATCGTTAGTTCTCACTCGGATGCTGTAACTCGACTGAGTTTCAAAGTCTGGGGAACTTTTGATTTGCAGTTGGTTCCCGACAATGGTGAAGGCAGCGTTATCTCTCACACCATCCACCAACTGGTAGGTAAAGGTATCCTCTGTATTGGGGTCGATGGTCGAGAAAGTGCCGACAAGAGCCAAGTCCGCGACGTTTTCATCGATGCTGTTGTTGCTGAGGTCGAAGTCTTCATTAACGTCGTTGATGTTAACGATCAAGAGCTTCGAGTAACTCAGCGTACTAGGATCGGTAGTTCTCACTCGGATGCTGTAACTCGACTGAGCTTCAAAGTCTGGGGAACTGTTGATTTGCAGTTGGTCCCCGAGAATGGTGAAGGCAGCGTTATCCGTACCTCCCACACCATCTACCAACTGGTAGGTAAAGGAGGTATCCCCTGTATCGGGGTCGGTGGTCGAGAAAGTGCCGACAAGAGTGTTAGCCGTTACGTTTTCATTGATGCTGTTGTTGCTGAGGTCTAGGTCGGTGGGGTTTTCATTAACGTCATTGATGTTAATGGTGAAATTCTCCGAGTAACTCAGCCCGACGGCATCTTCTGTTCTCACTCGGATGCTGTAACTCGACTGAGTTTCAAAGTCTGGGGAACTTTTGATTTGCAGTTGGTCCCCGAGAATGGTGAAGGCAGCGTTATCCGTACCTCCCACACCATCTACCAACTGGTAGGTAAAGGAGGTATCCCCTGTATCGGGGTCGGTGGTCGAGAAAGTGCCGACAAGAGTGTTAGCCGTTACGTTTTCATTGATGCTGTTGTTGCTGAGGTCTAGGTCGGTGGGGTTTTCATTAACGTCATTGATGTTAATGGTGAAATTCTCCGAGTAACTCAGCCCGACGGCATCTTCTGTTCTCACTCGGATGCTGTAACTCGACTGAGTTTCAAAGTCTGGGGAACTTTTGATTTGCAGTTGGTCCCCGAGAATGGTGAAGGCAGCGTTATCCGTACCTCCCACACCATCTACCAACTGGTAGGTAAAGGAGGTATCCCCTGTATCGGGGTCGGTGGTCGAGAAAGTGCCGACAAGAGTGTTAGCCGTTACGTTTTCATTGATGCTGTTGTTGCTGAGGTCTAGGTCGGTGGGGTTTTCATTAACGTCATTGATGTTAATGGTGAAATTCTCCGAGTAACTCAGCCCGACGGCATCTTCTGTTCTCACTCGGATGCTGTAACTCGACTGAGTTTCAAAGTCTGGGGAACTTTTGATTTGCAGTTGGTCCCCGAGAATGGTGAAGGCAGCGTTATCCGTACCTCCCACACCATCTACCAACTGGTAGGTAAAGGAGGTATCCCCTGTATCGGGGTCGGTGGTCGAGAAAGTGCCGACAAGAGTGTTAGCCGTTACGTTTTCATTGATGCTGTTGTTGCTGAGGTCTAGGTCGGTGGGGTTTTCATTAACGTCATTGATGTTAATGGTGAAATTCTCCGAGTAACTCAGCCCGACGGCATCTTCTGTTCTCACTCGGATGCTGTAACTCGACTGAGTTTCAAAGTCTGGGGAACTTTTGATTTGCAGTTGGTCCCCGAGAATGGTGAAGGCAGCGTTATCCGTACCTCCCACACCATCTACCAACTGGTAGGTAAAGGAGGTATCCCCTGTATCGGGGTCGGTGGTCGAGAAAGTGCCGACAAGAGCTAAGGCCGTTACGTTTTCATTGATGCTGTTGTTGTTGAGGTCGAGGTCGGTGGGGTTTTCATTAACGTCATTGATGTTAATGGTGAAATTCTCCGAGTAACTCAGCTCACCAGCATCGGTAGTTTGAACTCGGATGCTGTAACTCGACTTCGTTTCAGAGTCTGGGTCTGGGGAACTTTTGATTCGCAGTTGGTTCCCGTCAATGGTGAAGGCAGTGTTATCCGTATCTCCCATACCAGGTACTAACTGGTAGGTAAAGGAGGTATCCCCTGTATCGGGGTCGGTGGTCGAGAAAGTGCCGACAACCAAGTCCGCGACGTTTTCATCAATGAAGACGACATCATCAGAAAATTTAAGTATATAGGTATTCCATCCGTCTCTGCGATTATTGGTCAAATCATTGTTGCCGTCTCCGTCGATGTCGATGTTGCCATGGAACTCTCCTATAACCCACACATTACCGCTGCTGTCGGCGGCTATGCCATAGCCCTTACTGCTACCGCCGAGAGCTAAGGCACCGAGGAAATCACCATTGCTGTTGAGCTTGGCTACATAGCTATCAAAATGGCCATTACTGGTCAAATCATTGTTGCCGTCTCCGTCGATGTCGATGTTGCCCGAGAAAGATCCTGTAGCCCACACATTACCATTGCTGTCGGTGGCTATGCCATGGCGATGGAAAGAATGGCCGACGATATTGATATTTGAGGTCTTGACGAAATCACCATCGCTGTTGAACTTGGCTACATAGACGAGGCTATTTGCCCCCTCGGCGCTGATACGTCCTGTAGCCCACGCATTATCATTGCTGTCGGTAGCTATGTCATAGCCAACGTCAGTGACATTACTGCCGATATTGAAGGCTTTGAGCAAAGTACCATTGCTGTCGAAGTTGGCTACATAGCTATCAGTACCGCCATTACTAATCAAATCATTATTGCCGTCTCCGATGTTGCCCGAGAAAGATCCTGTAGCCCACACATTACCATTGCTGTCGGTGGCTATGCCTATGCCCTGGTCATCACTGCCACTGCCGAAAGTTGAGGCACCGAGGAAATCACCATTGCTGTCGAACTTGGCTACATAGCTATCAGTACCGCCATTACTAATCAAATCAATCTTGCCGTCTCGGTCGATGTCGATGTTGCCCGAGAAAGATCCTGTAGCCCACGCATTACCATTGCTGTCGGTGGCTATGCCTATGCCCTGGTCATCACTGCCACCGCCGATATTTAAGGCAAAGGCCAAAGTACCATTGCTGTTGAACTTGACTACATAGCTATCTCGACCGCCATTACTGGTCAAATCATCGTTGCCGATGTCGATGTTGCCCGAGAAAGATCCTGTAGCCCACACATTACCATTGCTGTCGGTGGCTATGCCACGGCCATAGTCATCATCTTGGCTAGCGCCGAAAGTTAAGGCAAAGACCAAAGTACCATCGCGAGCGAACTTGGCTACATAGCTATCTCGACCGCCAACAGAGATCAAATCAATCTTGCCGTCTCGGTCGATGTCGATGCTGTTGTTGGAAGTTCCTGTAATCCACGCATTACCATTGCTGTCGGTGGCTATGTGAGTGTTCTGTAGCTGAAACTCCTGCGTTATACTACTGTTGGCAAATTCCAGTTGCAGGAAATTGTTGTTATTGTTGCCGAGATTGAGGTCGGTGGGGTTTTCATTAA
>RFFC02000039.1 GCA_005518205.2 Hormoscilla sp. GUM202 | reverse complement strand
CTACCCTTTTGCTAATGATCTCACTACTTGGCTCCTCTCCTAAGTATATTTACTCATTGCATTAGTGGGATGCTCCCTTTCCACCCCTCCAACCCCGCTCTTGGCCTGTATGCTTTCCGGTTCCGCCAGCAAGGGGGAAACCCGATCGATCCATTCTCATGGTCCCGAGGTTGGTGCGATCGCCCATTTGTCGCCAGAAACCGGGTTTCTCAGATCTCCTCTCATCTTCACCCGAGGTGGAAATAAGAAACCCGGTTTCTCACCCCGGGGTGCGATCGCCCTCTTGTCCCCTCGCCAGAAACCGGGTTTCTACTAGATTGAAAAATTTTACCCCAGGTGGAAAAAAGAAACCCGGTTTCTCGTCCCACCGCCCGATCGCCCTCTTGTCCCCTCGCCAGAAACCGGGTTTCTACTAGATCCTTTAGTTTTCCCCAAGGTGGAAAAAAGAAACCCGGTTTCTCGTCCCACCGCCCGATCGCAGGTGACACTAGCGATCGCCTGTATTGAGTTGTTTTTCCAAGCGGCGGCTAGCCAGAGACATAGCATAGCAAAAACACCAGTAAAGTATGCCTACGAATAAGTATACCTCAGCATAGCGCCCCAAAAACTTGGGATTGGCTAAAACTGCATTGCCGATGCCCAGCAATTCTACCAGTCCTACCAGGGCTAGCAATGTTGTATCTTGAAACAATCCGATGAACTGACCCACGATCGCGGGAATGACCGCTTTGAGGGCCTGGGGTAAGACGATCAGTCCTAGGGCCAAGGGTGTATTTAATCCTAAAGCTTTCGCCGCTTCCGTTTGACCTCTAGGAACTGATTGTAGTCCCGCCCGGACATTTTCCGCCAGATAAGCAGAACTGAACATCGTCAGACCCGCGATCGCGCGCAACACCCGATCGGGTCGCATGCCCTCTGGCAGGAACAAGGGGATCATAATTTGTCCCATAAACAGAATTGAGATCAGGGGAACGGCCCGGACGAATTCAATATAGAGAACGGAAAACCCGCGCACTACTGGCAGGCTACTTTGTCTTCCTAATGCTAGCAGAACGCCAATGGGAAAGGACAATACTATGCTGGTGACTGCCATGAAAACAGTCAGGATCAGACCCCCCCATTTACTGGTAGATACCTCATTTAATCCCAAACCTCCAGCCATCAGCCACAGGACAATAAAGAAGGCCCCAAACCAGGCCAATGATAGCCAACGCCCCAAACCCGGTATCTTTCTGCCTAGTTGCCGACCTCCCCAAGCAGTACCCACTAAGACCCCCACCATTAACAGCAGTAACAGGCGATAATTGATGGGGACTGGCACTAGCATTAATGCCGCCGCAGTTACCCCGACTGCAATTAATATTTTCCCACCGAACAGTTTCGGGCTGTTTCTGGCCAATACTCCCCAAGATAGTCCCGATAACATGACTGCGATCGCCAATATCGCCCAGAGGCGCCAATAGTCATCCTGGGGATATCTGCCCACAAAAAATAAGGGCAGGTTCCTTTGCAGTACCCGCCACTGGGCGATCGTCGTTGCCCAAACCAGAAATCCTTTGATAGTTTGGAAGAATATGCCGCAGAGGATTACTGTCAGCAGACCGTTGTACCAGGTACTAAATAGGTTTTTCTGTATCCACTTTCCCGGACCTACCTGCATCTCCGGTGGTGGCGCTTCTATATTCGTCATACTTTATCCTTCGACTTCGTTGTCAGCCCGCCGGGGGTTCAAACCCCCGGCTAATAGCTAAAGTCGGTTAAAACCGACTACTCTCATATATATAATCTCATATAATCTCATATAATCTCACATAATCTCATGTCCGATTAAATGCCCATAAGAAAACTTTATCTGTAGGTTGGGTTGAGGCACGAAACCCAACCCGTAATTCGATAACGCGAGACATTTTATCATTGTGAAGTTTGTTTTTTAATTGTGGGCGATCGCCCATACAGGATCTCATGGGTACGCTATCACTAGCATTATTGACGACGATCTCCTACACAAATAATTTCATCCCCCGCACAACTTATCCTTCATAAATCATCATTATTCTCCATTCTCCATTCTCCATTTTATATTTTCCATTCTCCCTTACCTTTCTTTTACCTGCACCGCTTTATTTAACAAGTTCATGCTCAAAGAAATGATTAGATCCAGTATCAGGTATGTAATCATAAATAGCAGAATCACTTCTATGGGACGACCCGTTTGGTTGAAGGTCGTATTCACTACTGAGTACAGATCTGGATAGCCGATCGCCAGGGCCAAGCTCGCGTTTTTTGCCAGGTTGATATATTGACTGTTTAATGATGGTACTATCACTCGCAATGCCTGGGGAAATACTACTAACCGCATCGCTAAACCCGATTTTAGTCCCAAGGATCTTGCTGCTTCCCATTGTCCTTTCGCTACTGACTGGATCCCTCCCCGGACTATTTCTGCTATGAATGCACCCGTGTGAACTATTAATCCTACTAGCACCGCTCCATACTCGATCGTTAACCGCAGTCCTCCTTCGATGGATCCTGTTTCCGTGACTTCCGGTCTTTGCCAACCCAGTCCAAATATAATAATTATTATCCCAGCTATGCCCATAACTGTCAGCACTATCAACTCTTGCTGACCCGATGCTGCTCGTTCGACCATGATTTTGGTTCGCCACCGCCATAGCAATACTGCCGCGATCGCGCCCACAAGGACCACCGCCAACCACATCCAGGCCGCCGGACTATTAGCAGGCCAAGGAATATAAATTCCCCGCTTACTCAGGAATATCGGACCCGGCCACTCGATTTTTTCTGACAGTTTGGGGAGACTGAAGAACACCGCAAAATACCAAAAGAACAATTGCAGCAATAGGGGGGTATTCCGGACTACTTCTACATAGACTCTGCTCAACTTCCGCAGTAACCAATTGTCTGAAAAACTCGCTATCCCCGCTGCTATTCCCAACCCTGTTGTGAGGGCGATCGCCAATACGATCACCCGCAGAGAATTTAGCAATCCTGCTAATAACACCCTGCTGTAGGGGTCTGAAGATTCATATGGGATTAAACTTTCGCTGATATCAAAAGATGCGGCATTTCCCAGAAAACCAAACCCAAATTTAATCCCCAACTGCTGCATATTCTGGTTTAAGTTGCTTCCCAGCACCCCTACTACCAGCAGAAATACCAATACTGCTAGGACTTGCAACGCGATCCGCCAGAACCGTTCGTCTCGCCATAGAGGAATTTTATCGTCTTTGTTCCCGGTCATCTTGCTAATTGTTAATTGCCAATCGCTAATTGCTAATTGCTAATTGCTAATTGCTAATTTTTAATTGCTAATGGGAGGCATTTTCACCTAATATCATGTCCGATCGAATGCCCATAATAAAAACACTAAACCCAACACAAGGGTCGCGCGATACGTTTTCTTCCCCGGGCAGGCGAGACGCCCGCCCTACGCTTTCTTCCCCGGGCAGGCGAGACGCCCGCCCTACGTTGGACCCCCCAGGCGAGATGCCTGCCCTACGTTAGCGAAAAGGAGGAGAATAAAGCAGACCGCCGCGAGTCCACAGGTCATTTTCACCCCGTGGTAATTTTATTTGGGAATTCTTCCCCAGGTTGCGATCGTATACTTCCCCATAGTTTCCTACATGCTTGACTATTCTCGCAGTAAAGTCATTACTCAAACCCAAACCCTCTCCCAAAGCTCCTTCTACGCCCAAGAAACGGCGGATGGTGGGGTTATCCGATTTTTTCATCTGTTCTACATTAGCGCTGGTGATGCCTAACTCTTCCGCTTCTATCAAAGCGTAGGTCACCCATTTCACCACGTCAAACCAGGCCGAGTCATTATTAATTGTTGCCGGTCCTAGGGGTTCCTTAGACATAGTGATATCCAAAATTATATGCTCTTGGGGATTGGGAAAGTTACTGCGGCGGGCTACTAATGCTGATTTATCTGCCGTCACTCCCTCACAGCGTCCTTCTAAGTATGCCCCAAAGGTAGCATCTGCCTGCTGATATGCGATCGGGGTAAAATTTACTTTTGCTTGACGCATTGTATCTGTTAAATTCAGTTCCGTGGTCGTCCCCGTCCCCACGCAGATAGATGCCCCTTGCAGATCTTGCAAAGACCCGATCTTGCTATCTTTGCGGACCATCATTCCCTGACCGTCGTAGAAAGTCGTGGGGGCAAATTCCATGCCCACCAAACTATCGCGACCGAGAGTCCAGGTAGTATTGCGAGAGAGGACATCCACCTCGCCACCGTTGAGAGCAGTAAACCGTTCGCTAGCTTCCAGGTTGCGGTACTCTACTGCATCTGGGTTGTCGAACAAGGCCGCCGCCACTGCCCGACAGACCTCCACATCTATACCAGAATATTTGCCGCTTTCGTCTACAAAGCTAAATCCTGGTAAAGTACCGCTAACCCCACAGATCGACGTGCCCCGTTTTTTTACTATATCCAAGCGACTTTGCCTCTGCTGGACATTCTCTGTTATGCCACCACAACCCATTATTGATACAATAGCAAGCAGAGGAGTCAGTAACAGAGACGTCCATCTAGCCATAGGTTTGTACTTACTCTCTAATAGCATTAGCGAAAAGGAGGAGAATAAAGTAGACCCCCGCGAGTCCAGAGGTCATTTTGACCCCGATCGAGATTGAATTGGGATTTTTTCCCTAGGTTCCGCTCGTATATTTCCCCATAGTTTCCCACATGCTTGATTATCCTGGCAGTAAAGTCATTAGTCAAACCCAAACCCTCTCCCAAAGCTCCTTCTACGCCCAAGAAACGGCGGATGGTGGGGTTATCCGATTTTTTCATCTGTTCTACATTAGCGCTGGTGATGCCTAACTCTTCCGCTTCTATCAAAGCGTAGGTCGTCCACTTCACCACGTCAAACCAGGCCGAGTCATTATTCACGGTCACCGGTCCCAGGGGTTCCTTAGACATGGTGACATCCATCAGGATATGCTCCGAAGCATTGGGCAGGGTACTGCGGCGGGCGATCAATTGAGATTTATCCGATGTCATGCCCTCACAGCGCCCTTCCGCATATGCTTTGTAGGCCGGGTCCCCCTTTTGAAATGTCACCGTCTCGATATTTATCCGAGCTTCGCGCATCTTGTCTGTTAAATTCAGTTCTGTGGTCGTGCCTGTTTGCAGGCAAACTGATTTACCACTCAGATCTTGCAAAGTCCTGATGCCGCTATCTTTGCGCACCATCATCCCCTGACCGTCATAGAAGGTAGTCGGCGCAAATTCCATCCCCACCGAGGTATCTCGACTGATAGTCCAGGTAGTGGTACATGAGAGCATATCTACTTCCCCGCCATTGAGGGCCGTAAATCTCTCTGTCGGGTCCAGGTTCCGGTACTCTACCGCTTCTGGGTTATCGAACAGGGCCGCCGCCACTGCTTTGCATACATCGACCTCTAAACCGGAGTATTTACCGCTTTCATCGACAAAGCTAAAACCGGGGATATCACCGTCCACTCCGCAGAGCAACTTACCCCGTTTCTTGACTATATCCAAGCGACTTTGCCTCTGCTGGGCCTTCTGTGTTATGCCACCACAACCCATTATTGGTACAATAGCAAGCAGGGTGGCTAGTAGCATAGGTTTCCATCTAGGCATCGGTTTTGTCCTTACTCTCTCATAGCTTAGCGGAAAGGAGGAGAATAAAGTAGACCTCCACGAGTCCAGAGGTCATTTTGACCCCGTGGGAGCTTGAATTGGGATTTTTCCCCTAGGTTCCGCTCGTATATTTCCCCATAGTTTCCCACATGCTTGATTATCCTGACAGTAAAGTCATTAGTCAAACCCAAACCCTCTCCCAAAGATCCTTCTACGCCCAAGAAACGGCGGATGGTGGGGTTATCCGATCTTTTCATCATCTCCACATTAGCACTTGTGATACCCAACTCCTCTGCTTCTATCAAACTGTATGTCACCCATTTCACCACGTCAAACCAGGCCGAGTCATTATTAATTGTCGCTGGTCCCAGAGGTTCCTTGGACATAGTTACATCCAAAATTATATGCTCTTGGGGATTGGGAAAGTTACTGCGGCGGGCTACTAATGCTGATTTATCTGCCGTCACTCCCTCACAGCGACCTTCTACGTATGCAGCAAAGGTAGCATCTGCCTGCTGATATGCGATCGGGGTAAAATTCACTCCTGCTTGGCGCATTTTATCGGTTAAATTCAGTTCCGTGGTCGTCCCCGTACCCACGCAGATAGATGCGCCTTGCATATCTGGCAAAGACCTGATGCCACTATCTTGGCGGACCATCATCCCCTGACCATCGTAGAAGGTCGTGGGCACAAATTCCATGCCCACCAAACTATCTCGACCGAGAGTCCAGGTAGTATTACGAGAGAGGACATCCACCTCGCCACCGTTGAGGGCAGTAAACCGTTCGCTAGCTTCCAGGTTGCGGTACTCTACTGCTTCTGGGTTGTCGAACAAGGCCGCCGCCACTGCCCGACAGACCTCCACATCTATACCAGAATATTTACCGTTTGAGTCTACAAAGCTAAATCCTGGTAAAGTGCCGCTGACGCCACAGATCAGCTTGCCCCGTTTCTTGACTATATCCAAGCGACTTTGCTTCTGCTCTCGCAACTCGTTACCACAACCCATTATTGGTGCAATAGCAAGCAGGGTGGCTAGTAACCGAAACTTCCATCTCGCCATAGGTTTGTCCTTACTCTCTGATAGGATTAGCGGAAAGGAGGAGAATAGTAGACCCCCGCGAGTCCAGAGGTCATTTTGACCCCGAGCGAGCTTGAATTGGGATTTTTTCCCTAGATCGATTTTCGTCACCCGTGAGCGCACTACTGTGGTCGGGGTCGAGCTGACAATCGCTTGTCAACCCTCCCTTTCGGAACCGTGCTTGCGACTTTCATCGCACCCGGCTACTGGGTAGTTGGCCCTTTGTCATAGGTAGGTTTACTAGGGATTTCTCCCCTTGACCCAAACCACTCCTCTTTTCGCCCCTTACCCGCCGATTGACGGTCAAACATACCTCTAAGGGTTCCGTGCTTTATTAGGGGTACTCATTGCCGTGGCTTCCAACTAAGTACATGGACAAAATTAATTTCACACACTCTCTCGCGCTAGTCTCCATATCCGGAGCATGTCGCCCATGGCTATGTGCAATTATTTTTGTCTAACTACTTATCACCGTCCTATGTCAGCATATCCGCAGGCATTACCCCGGGCATTGGCTTTTTAGGACATCCCTCTCCTCGTGGCTTGCGCAAAACATCTAACTTGTCCTACTTCCTACTGAGTAGGACAGCACACGAGAAGTTATTTCGTTCCTTGGTCTCATTTCTCGATGCTTTTAGGTCCCTACTATACCCCGGGAGTTATTCGAGTACGATGCTAACCAGGAGTGACGGTTAACACTAACTACCATTTCCCTTTTGGGCCAGCGTAATAGCCTTATTCCGCTGGTTCTGGATGACGAGGCTTACATAAGTTTGCTTGTTCTAACCATGAGCATCTGTCCTAGTGGCGTCACCGGTTCAGGCTACCAGCTATCCTACATTTAAGTCCTTGCGGAGCACCGAGGTGATGTTACTCCTCAGCACTAAGGACCGGTGTCACCCCCGTACCTGGGGGAGGGGAATTAAACCCCCATGAGTACCAAAGTTATCCGGCTAATGGAACCGGACCCGACTTTTACCATTGCTGATTTACGCCGGAACGAATCGCACCACCCCATGCCAGCCACTAACAACATCAGCATCGGGGGGAGTTGCTGAAATCCCAGTCTTTCCAGCCTGTATTCGTATTCCAATTCTCCCCAGAAGTGCTGTTATAGAGAGCCTTCAGGGCTGCATAATCATTTGCATTGAGAGTCATTTCTTACAACCTCAAAAAAAGTTACAGTTACTCGTTATCTTGGGTCTCGCCAGCTCTTATGGCCAGCAATCAAGATATTTTATCCGCTTACTCTATCTTACACTCAAAAATTTTACGTCCCAGACATTTTGGTAAATTTCTCACGTCATTGGGGTAAATCACAAGGCAATTTTGGCCAATTTGGGTTTTGAGGTTCTATAGGTAGCAACTTAGGCTAAACTATAGCGGCTCTGCGGACTGTGACCGGAGGCAGAGCCCGTTCCCAGGCTCTGCTGGCTGGCGAGGCCTGGGAACGAGAGAATATTATTACCTGAACAAATCACACCCCTACAATAGCGGTCAAAGAGTCCAGGGAGAACAACGGGGTTACCGTAACTAACTAAACAAAATCAAAATTCTCACCTACAATAAGACGACTATCAATTCCTGGCAAAATTGCCAACACTTCCCCAGAAGCCTTGACCTCAATGGAAGTCCAATGGTCCTGAGAAGTCGAACTGCCCGGATGATAGACAATGTTTAAACTATTAAAATCCAAACCTCCTCCTTCTTCTATCTGGATTTTTTCCGTGCGATGCTCAAAGTCGTAGATGGTATCCTGGCCCATGCCCGGGGCTAAGACAAAAGTATCCACACCATTGCCTCCGTAAAGCGTGTCGTTTCCCTGACCCCCGTTGAGGAGATCGTCTCCCTCGTTTCCGTAAAGCACGTCGCTTCCGTTACCCCCGTTGAGGAGATCGTCTCCCTCGTTTCCGTAAAGCACGTCGCTTCCGTTACCCCCGTTGAGGAAATCGTCTCCATCTTGGCCATAGAGGCTGTCGTTGTCCCAGTTTCCGTAAAGCGTGTCGTTTCCCTGACCCCCGTCGAGGAGATCGTCTCCCTCTTGGCCATAGAGGGTATCGCTACCCTCGACCCCATAGAGGCTGTCGTTGCCCCTGTCTCCGGAAAGTGTGTCTGCGTTTTCAGTGCCCTGGAGCTCGTAGTCTTTGGGAATGCCCGTGATGGGAGACGATACCTCAATATTAAATTCATCTTCTACATTGCCTTCCGCATCCGATGCAGTTACCGTCACAGTAAAATTGCCCAGAGTAGTAGGAGTGCCACTGATCTCCCCACTAGTGGAGTTAATACTTAAACCGTTTGGCAAACCGCTGGCGCTGTAGCTAGTAATGTTGTCGTTGATGTCGCCGAAGTTCCCACTGACATTGAGGCTGAAGTTCCACAAGGAAGGAACAGACACGTCGTCAATCCCAGTTTCCACATAGGGAGGGTTTTCCAATAGTTTGTCTACTCCTGACAAAGTGTCGATACTTTCGGGTATCGTACCGGTCAGGAAGTTGGAGCGCAGGTCAAGCTTTGTCAAACGGCTGAGGTCGCCCAACTCAGAGGGGATTGTACCGCTCAGGGAGTTGTGGTTTAGTTCGAGCTCTGTCAAATTGCTGAGGGAGTCTAACTCAGAGGGGAGCGTACCGCTCAGAGAGTTGGAGTACAGTTCGAGTTTTTGCAAATTGCTGAGGGAGTCTAACTCAGAGGGGAGCGTACCGCTCAGAGAGTTGGAGTACAGTTCGAGTTTTTGCAAATTGCTGAGGGAGTCTAACTCAGAGGGGAGCGTACCGCTCAGAGAGTTGGAGTACAGTTCGAGTTTTTGCAAATTGCTGAGGGAGCCTAACTCAGAGGGGAGCGTACCGCTCAGGGAGTTGTCGTCCAGTTCGAGGTCAAGCAAACTGCTGAGGGAGCCTAACTCAGAGGGGAGCGTACCGCTCAGGGAGTTGGAGTACAGTTCGAGTTTTTGCAAATTGCTGAGGTCGCCTAACTCAGAGGGGAGCGTACCGCTCAGAGAGTTGGAGTACAGTTCGAGGTCAAGCAAACTGCTGAGGTCGCCTAACTCAGAGGGGAGCGTACCGTTCAGGTTGTTGGAGGGCAGGTAGAGGTGCGTCACCCGTGAGTTCACATCTACTGTCACCCCATGCCAGTCATTAACATCATTAGCAAAGGGGGGAATTGGGCTGCTGACATCCCAGCCTGTATTGTCCGTCCAATTCTTTCCACCAGTGCTGTTATAGAGAGCCTGAAGGGCTGCATAATCATCTGCATGGAGAGTCTGACGAGTACGAGAAGACGATACCTCAATATTAAATACATCTTCTACCTGGCCTCCCGCATCATCCGATGCAGTTACCGTCACGGTAAAATCGCCCGAAGTAATAGGAGTGCCACTGATCACCCCATTAGTGGAGTCAATAGTTAAACCGTTTGGCAAAACGCTGGTGCTGTAGCTAGTAATGTTGTCGTTAATGTCGCCGAAGTTCTCGCTGACATTGAGCCTGAAGTTCCGACCGAAAGTAGCATCCACTACGTGAATATCAGTTTTCACATAGGGAGGGTTTTCCAATCGTCGTTTGTCTGCTGACAAATCCTTGATACTTTCGGGTATCGTACCGCTCAGGGAGTTGTCGTACAGCCAGAGTTGTTGCAAATTGCTGCTGAGGTCGCCTAACTCAGAGGGGATCGTACCGCTCAGGCCGTTGTTGTTCAGATGGAGGAATTGCAAATTGCTGAGGTCGCCTAACTCAGAGGGGATCGTACCGCTCAGGGAGTTGTGGTCCAGGTAGAGCGATTGCAAACTGCTGAGGTCGCCTAACTCAGAGGGGAGCTTACCGCTCAGGGATTTGTTGTACAGCTCGATTTTCGTCACCCGTGAGCCCTCTACTGTCACCCCATCCCACTGATCAACAACAGAAGCAGAGGGGGAAGTTGGGCTGCTGACATCCCAGCTTGCCTTACCATTCCAATCAATGCTCTCATAGAGAGCCTTCAGGGCTGCATAATCATTGGCATTGAGAACGTCAACGTCAATATTAAATACATCTTCTACCTGGCCTCCCGCATCCGATGCAGTTACCGTCACAGTAAAAGTGCCCGAAGTAGTAGGCGTGCCAGATATCGCCCCACTAGTTGTCTAGCTTTCCTTTCTGCTCTCAGTTGCCGCAGTTTTTCTGAAACCGGTGGCGGGTTGAGTCTTTGTTGCTCTCTCATTCTGTGACCGTGTTCGAGCCAGTTTCTCAGGTATTGGCCGATTTCTTCGGTATTTTGCAGGTAGTAGAGAATTGTGGCGTAGACTTGTTCTAAGGTTAAAGATGTATAGGTTTGGGCAATTTCTTCAGGAGTGCGACTGCGCTCTAGGTAGTCGTACAAGATAGTTTCAATGCCAATTCTGGTTCCTGCCAGGCGAATATCGTCTGACCTCAGGAAGTTGAAATAATCTGTTATAATTTTGCTTGACATTTTGCCCTCGCAAAAGCACAACTTGTTTTTATCGTTATGGTCGGGGTCGAGCTGGGAATCGCTTCCCAACCCTCCCTTTCAAAACCGTGCTTGCGACTTTCACCGCACACGGCTCCTGGGTAATAGACCCGTTGTCATGGGTAGGGATTTGTCGGGGTTACCCCCTTGTCCCCTTGCGACTTGTTCTTCATCTTTATCCTGTGGCGTACAACAGGAGACTAATCCTCTACCGTCAGCCTTGTGTGATTCCGTGGTGGCGAGTGGATTGCCTACCAACCGAGAGATTTCTCTCTGCTCGCTCTTTTAGAAGTAGTTTTACCAGTAACCAGCTATCGGCGGGCTTTTAGTTCATCAGACTACAGTTCCAATCGCATTCTACTATCACCGTCCTATGTCGGCATATCCTAGGCATTACCCCAAGCGTTGGCTTTTTAGGACATCCCTCCCCAGTGGGCTTGCGCTTATTATCTAACTTATCTACCGGAGGCAGATAGCATCACTGAGGTTATAACGTTCCGTGGAATCAATACGATGCTTTTAGGTCGTTGCAATACCCCGGGAGGATTGTAGTAATACGAGATATCCACAGACCAAGGATATCTACACCTACCATTGCCTTTTGGCCCAGCGTAAAAGCCTTATTCCGCTGGTTGATGATCACGAGGCTTGTACAACTTCACTTATCGTTAACCATGAGCACCTTTCCTAGTGGCGTTTCCGGCTTAGGCTGCCAGATAGCCTTCATTTAAGTCCCTGCTTTCCACCCCCGGCGATAACACTCCGAGGCAGTTGGGACCGGTGTACCTCCCGTATCTGGAGGATGGGGTTAGGACCCACAATAATTCCACAGTTCCCTGGCTAATCTCACCAGTTTGAGCTGTCACGAGTTTAGCGGGTCATTGAAACCACGCTATCTTTGCTTACGCTCGAACATTCCGCACGGTCTAATATATCATAAGTAGTCAAAACAAAAAGCGCCCCCCATCAAAGGAGAGCGCTTTTTGTTATTTTAGCTAATTATTAGCCATTGATAGCCGGAGCGGTCAAAGCAACGGGAGCAGCTTCACCGGAGGCCAAGTCTAAGGGGAAGTTGTGAGCATTCCGCTCGTGCATTACTTCCATCCCCAGGTTAGCGCGGTTCAGCACGTCTGCCCAGGTACCGATCACGCGACCTTGAGAGTCAATGATGGACTGGTTGAAGTTGAAACCGTTCAGGTTGAAGGCCATCGTGCTCACGCCCAAAGCTGTGAACCAAATGCCAATCACCGGCCAGGCACCCAAGAAGAAGTGCAAGGAACGGCTGTTGTTGAAAGAAGCGTATTGGAAGATCAAACGACCGAAGTAGCCGTGAGCTGCCACGATGTTGTAGGTTTCTTCTTCTTGACCGAACTTGTAACCGTAGTTTTGTGATTCTACTTCGGTTGTTTCACGCACCAAGGAAGAAGTTACCAAAGAACCGTGCATGGCGCAGAACAGAGAACCGCCGAACACGCCAGCTACACCCAGCATGTGGAAGGGGTGCATCAGGATGTTGTGCTCTGCTTGGAACACCAACATGAAGTTGAATGTACCGGAGATCCCTAAAGGCATACCATCGGAGAAGGAACCTTGGCCGATCGGGTAGATCAGGAACACGGCGGTAGCGGCGCTCACTGGGGCGCTGTATGCTACGCAGATCCAAGGACGCATACCCAAACGGTAGCTGAGTTCCCACTGACGACCCATGTAGCAGCAAATGCCAATGAAGAAGTGGAAGATAATCAGCTGGTAAGGGCCACCGTTGTACAGCCACTCATCCAAGGATGCTGCTTCCCAGATGGGGTAGAAGTGCAGCCCGATCGCATTTGAGCTGGGCACAACTGCACCGGAGATGATGTTGTTGCCGTACAGCAGAGAACCTGCGACGGGTTCGCGGATACCATCAATGTCCACAGGAGGAGCAGCGATGAAAGCGATGATGTAGCAGGTGGTGGCGGTCAGCAGGGTTGGGATCATCAGGACACCAAACCAACCCACATACAGGCGGTTGTCGGTGCTGGTCACCCAGTTGCAGAACCGATCCCAAACGTTAGCGTTTTCACGCTGTTGTAAGGTCGTAGTCATGTATTTGATGATTGCTATTTATTTTTCGAGGTTCGTCGGCAGGTTGTTTTCCCTACCTGAATACAGCATAGCTAACTTTATTGCGTTTTGTAAACCCCTGTTAATTTTTTTGTAGTTATACCTTATATAAGCAGAACTCATGCTTTGGGATCTGGCCGACTAGCAGCCAAACAAAAAGCGCCCCCCAGCAAAGGAGAGCGCTTTTTGTTAGAAGCTAATTATTAGCCATTGATAGCCGGAGCGGTCAAAGCAACGGGAGCAGCTTCACCGGAGGCCAAGTCTAAGGGGAAGTTATGAGCATTGCGCTCGTGCATTACTTCCATCCCCAGGTTAGCGCGGTTCAGCACGTCTGCCCAGGTACCGATCACCCGACCTTGAGAGTCAATGATGGACTGGTTGAAGTTGAAACCGTTCAGGTTGAAGGCCATCGTGCTCACGCCCAGAGCGGTGAACCAGATGCCGATCACCGGCCAGGCACCCAAGAAGAAGTGCAAGGAACGGCTGTTGTTGAAAGAAGCGTATTGGAAGATCAAACGACCGAAGTAGCCGTGGGCTGCGACGATGTTGTAGGTTTCTTCCTCTTGACCGAACTTGTAACCGTAGTTTTGAGATTCTACTTCGGTGGTTTCACGCACCAGAGAAGAAGTCACCAGAGAACCATGCATGGCGGAGAACAGCGCTCCGCCGAACACGCCAGCTACACCCAGCATATGGAAGGGGTGCATGAGGATGTTGTGCTCTGCTTGGAACACAAGCATGAAGTTGAATGTACCAGAGATCCCCAAGGGCATACCATCAGAGAAGGAACCTTGCCCGATCGGGTAGATCAGGAACACTGCAGTAGCGGCGCTCACAGGTGCGCTGTATGCTACGCAGATCCAAGGACGCATACCCAAGCGGTAGGAGAGTTCCCACTGACGACCCATGTAGCAGCAGATGCCAATGAAGAAGTGGAAGACGATCAGCTGGTAAGGACCGCCGTTGTACAGCCACTCATCCAAGGATGCTGCTTCCCAGATGGGGTAAAAGTGCAGCCCGATCGCATTTGAGCTGGGTACAACCGCACCAGAGATGATGTTGTTACCGTACAGCAGAGAACCTGCAACCGGTTCGCGGATACCATCAATGTCCACAGGAGGAGCAGCGATGAAAGCGATGATGTAGCAGGTGGTAGCGGTCAGCAGGGTTGGGATCATCAGGACGCCGAACCAGCCCACATACAGCCGGTTGTCGGTGCTGGTCACCCAGTTGCAGAACCGATCCCAAACGTTAGCGTTTTCACGCTGTTGTAAGGTCGTAGTCATGTTATGATGATTGCTATTTATTTTTCGAGGTACGTTGGTAGGTTGTTTTTCCTACCTGAATAAAGCATAACTAACTTTATTACGTTTTGTCAAGGGTTTTGAGAAATTTTTTTTGTTTCTTAGAGATAAAAATGCGCTCAACCCATGTATATCAATAGTTTCGGCTCGGAAAAAAAAATGTTAAAGTTTGTAACGTACAGCCCCTTCTATACTCTGGTGCCGACCTATGAATGCTTTAACCGGTGTACTTACTGCAATTTGAGAACGGATCCTGGCCAAAGTCCCTGGATGACACTGGCTGATGCTAAAGCGCAACTCCAGCACTTTCAGGGACAGGCGATCGAGATTTTGGTTCTCAGCGGAGAGGTACATCCGGCTAGTAGGCGCAGACCAGACTGGTTCCAGCGCATCTACGATATCTGTGAGTTGGCATTGTCTATGGGATTTTTGCCCCACAGTAATGCTGGCCCACTCAGTTGGCCAGAGATGGTACGATTAAAAGAAGTAAATGTGTCGATGGGGTTGATGCTGGAGCAACTCCACGACCATCTGCCGGTTCACAAACATGCCCCGAGTAAAGTTCCTGGGGTGAGACTACAACAACTGGAGTGGGCAGGACTATTGCAAATTCCCTTCACGACTGGGCTATTATTGGGAATTGGAGAGACTCAAGCCGATCGGTGGGAAACCTTGCAGGCGATCGCCCGGGTGCATAACCGGTGGGGTCACATACAAGAAGTCATCCTGCAACCTTATAGTCCAGGACATCGACAGAGTTGGGAGGCCCCTGGTTTTAATCTCCAGCAACTACCGGAGGTGATTTCCACGGCGCGTCGCCTGCTACCACCGGAGATCGCCTTACAAATTCCTCCCAACCTGGTACTCGGTACACCCAGTCTGTTAAGGGATTGTGTAGAAGCCGGTGCCAGAGATTTGGGCGGCATCGGACCAAAAGATGAGGTTAATCCCGATTATCCCCATCCCTACTACCGGTCACTGGTAGAGATTTTAGCTCCAGGAGGCTGGAAGTTGCGGCCCCGGTTACCGGTTTATCCTCAGTACGATGGTTGGTTGAGTACCCGACTGCAAAAATTGGTAAAAAAATGGCGATCGGATTTGGCAATTAGGATGAGAATGTGATATAGTCGAATATGGCGACATAGCCAAGCGGTAAGGCAGAGGTCTGCAAAACCTCCATTCCCCGGTTCAAATCCGGGTGTCGCCTTGATTGAAATTGTGAGACGATAGTAAGGGATCTCCCCCCCCAGCCTTCCTTAAGAAGAGGAGCAACTGGCGTTGCTGGTTCAAATCCGGGTATTGCTCGCAGTCTGCGAGGTTATTGCTCGCAAGCTGCGAGGTTATTGCTCGCAAGCTGCCTGGCCATGACAGATTTAACCGTTCATTGTATATGTCTGACTCCCTAGCAACCGATCGCACTCCTAGCTTGATTTCACCGGATATGTTGCCTTACCAATCGAGGACAACCGGTCCCCTGAAGCTGGGAGTGCTGGCTTCTGGTAATGGTAGTAATTTTGAGGTCATGATTGAGGCGATCGCGTCGGGGCAACTGCATGCCCAAGTGCAGGTGGTGATTTACAATAATCCGGGAGCGAAGGTGGCCGCCCGGGCGGAACGCTGGGGGGTGCCTGCTATTCTGCTGAACCACCGGGAATACGATCGTCGCGAGTATTTAGATGCTGCCATAGTGGAGGTATTGCAGAGATATGAGGTGGAATGGGTGGTGATGGCTGGGTGGATGCGCATTGTGACACCGGTACTGTTGGATGCTTTTGAGAACCGGGCGATCAATATTCATCCCAGTTTGTTACCGAGTTTCCCAGGCGTGCGGGCTATTGAACAAGCCCTGGCTGCCGGCGTGAAAATTACTGGCTGTACGGTGCATTTGGTGGTTCCAGAGGTGGACGCGGGACCGATCTTGATGCAAGCTGCTGTGCCAGTTATGCCTGATGATACCCCGGAATCTCTACATGCTAGGGTTCAGGTAATGGAACATCGGATCCTGCCACGGGCGATCGCCCTAGCGGCGTCGAGAACATCTAGTTAACCCAGTGTGGCATAAATAAAAATTCCCATAACACAAATTAAGTCGGTTGTCTTTTCTCTCGATCATCTGGAAAGCAAGCCTGCATGAGCTCCACTGACGGTTCTAGAGGTTTTCCTCCATGACGGGCGCTGATTTTGTTTCCTAGTTCTCGCATCTTTTTTAGGGTCTCTCGCCAGTCTGGTAAGGGTTGCAGTTCTGCAAATAGTAAGGTTCGCTCTGCTTCTGAGAGCGATCGAATAATCTCAGCTACCAACTTAAGCCGGGACAGCCGATGATGCAAGACTTTCAGCCCACAGGCAAAAGGGGCGATCGGCCTCTTTGTCCCGCTTTACGTTGGTAGCCACATTTAGCGAGCATTGCCTCTTCCACGCATCAGAAGGTCGGATCGCATCCGCAGCCGTGTGGTGTAGCCAGAGGGCGATCGCATTGGTTGCATCTACCCTACAGCTACCTGGTATTGGAGGCAACCGCTACCTTTATGATTCGACAAAGGTGCCCATTTCGGATCCATTTTGGTATTTATGCAAGAGGTCTATTAGTTGTCTTACGCAGCCACCTCTTTTAACCAGGCTTGCCAGAATTGACGCGCTTGCACTTCTAAGCTTTTGCTATAACGGACTGTATCTTTACGCAATCCAGCAATAGTAATATTGGGGGTCGAACTAATTTCACAGGCATGACCAATAAACCAACGTTCTAGTCCCCGCGCTGTTACCTCTGGATGAAACTGCAATGCCAGACCACATTTTCCTGACGCAAAAGCTTGGTTTCTGTACTTATTGCTGGAGGCTAGATGAGTAGAACCTGGAGGCAGATCGAAAGTATCTCCATGCCAGTGCAGTACAGCAGTATGCTCTGGTGCCAAATAGCTTAAAGGTGATTGCTGGCCTGCATCGCTAAGCTCTATCGGCGACCAACCAATTTCTTTTTCATCACCTGGATATAC
Source organism: Hormoscilla sp. GUM202 (assembly GCA_005518205.2). GTDB lineage: Bacteria > Cyanobacteriota > Cyanobacteriia > Cyanobacteriales > Desertifilaceae > Hormoscilla. The sequence continues at coordinate 45,227 of RFFC02000039.1, read as the reverse complement.
CTTAGCGCCAAGTGCCCGTGCCATCAATTGAGCACCCAAGCAGATCCCCAACGTAGGTAAATCCGCTGCTAAACGCTTCTCCAGCAAGTCTAACTCATCCTTGACAAAAGGGTAATGATGTTCGTCGTAGGCTCCAATCGGTCCACCTAACACCACGATCGAGTCCGGATCGTAAGGATTAATCTTATCTAGAAAACCAGGACCCGCTTCGATATAGGTTATGGTATAACCTTGGAGATCGAGAGCTTCAGTTAAGTTACCCAGATCCTCGAAGGAAACGTGTCTGATAGCAATAGCCTGTTTCATAGCTTTCATCTAATTTCGCTAATGATGGGTTACAAGGACGCTAATCCTTAATTAAGATAACAAAGTCAAGTCAACTTTACCAGGTTATGTCTTAACTTTTTTGAAGCATGATCTACTATCATAGCAGTCATGTTGGTAGGGTGAGCTTTACCTACCCTACATTGAATGGCACTGATAAGCCGGAGTTGAGCGCTGAAAGTCTTGAAAACTCGTAGGGTGGGCACCGCCCACCAACCTTAAGTCAGTGACATTCCACCCTACATTTAGAGGATCTGCAGAAATTTAGTTGAGAAGCCCCTGCCGTGCAAAACTATCAAAGCCGCGATCGCATTCCATAATACCTAACTCTTCTAGGATTTTAACGAGTTTTGTATTCATGGCACGAGCAGTGATTTGATGGCGATCGCCTACTGTGCTGGGATTAACCATGCATCTTGAATCGGTGACTTGTTAAGTATAGCAGAGTTTTCCTTCAACATGATGAGCATATTTGCAAAACATTGAAACGTAGAATATAATTTCAACCGACTTTAGCTAAAAGCCTTTGGGTTTGAAGGGCGGGCCATGAGACTAATCGCCAAAGGTGCAGGATGGGAGATATAACCCCGATCTCGTGCCATTTGGATGACAGTATCTAGAAAACTCTTTAACACTCCTAATACTTGAGGAAGATCGAGAATAAATTGTATCTGTTGGCAGCGATCGCCAAACTTTCTGAGAGTGCAGCTAACTTCACCTTCCGCAGGCACAAACTCGATAATCATCCAACTTTCTGGAAAGTCAAGCTCAATTTTTTCCCCGCTAGCTAATTGGGATATTTTTTCCGGGAGTTCATTGAGAATCAGAATAATATCGGGGTCTAAAAAGATATATTTTACTTCTCCAGCGATTCTGATTGCTACTTTATGGTTGCATTCAAAGCAGAATTTTCGCAAGCTGATTTCTAAATCATCAAGTTCTCCTAATGGGTCATCCGGGGGTTCGAGACCTGGCCATACCCAAGGTTCTGCTAATTGCAGCTCAAACTTTTGATAATTATTCACTTGTTTTCCTCCTATTTAATTATTTCAAAACAACACCATCAGTTACCGGATAGGCTGACTTCAGCGTTCCATCAGCATTTCTGACAACAACTGCTCTCGTTACATCTTCAGTTATTTTGCCATCAGGATGATAAACTCGACCGATAGGACGCTTGAAATCGATTATATACCGACCCGGATGTTTTGGTGTCACTTTTTCAGCCTCCACCCAGTTTTCGGTTTTGAACCACTGCCCTTGCTCGTCTTGAGTGCTACCAGCGCGCCCCTGAATTGTGCTAGGCTTCTTTTTCGGACCATGATGACGCTCAATACGATCGTAGGCTTTCTGAGATTTATAATTGTTCCACTGTGGTTCTACTCCCCTACCTCTCCATTCACAACCACTGCCTACTGAGATGGATATATCTATTATATCCTGTTGTATGATTTCCACATCCTCTTGAGAAGATGCACCATTGTCACGATCTACGATTGATTTACTCCTTTTATGTCGAACCCATTACTCGATATTATCCCATAATACAGAGAAATTATGCTCAACTTAGTAACCCCCCCGTTAGCGCAGCGGCTGCGCAGCAGCTAGCAATCTCCCTGCTGCCTGTCGGGTGCTCCCTGCTCCCTAACCGAGAAGTATTGTGACCACACCTGTTGGAGTCGGATAATTTTGCAGCCGCCATCTGGTTTGCCCAGCAAATCGCTAACATGTAAATGGTTCATGGTGCGATCGGGCGGATCAAATCATTGATTGAGGACAGTAGGTTGGGTTGATCAAAGCGCGAAACCCAACCTACGGTATTAAGTCCCGCCTCCTCTACTGTCATCAAGAAAATCCTAGACTGAGCTTGAGCTGTCCAGTTTGATCGTCGAATAAGTCACGTCCATATTTTTTTTCATCATTACTCTTTCTCAACCGGCTCAACAATCGCTCAAGCTCCTTATTCTTCTGAATGGGATCTGAAATTTCCATGACTGTTCCAAGTAACTCATTCAATTCCTTTCTTTCATCTGTGGAAAGGTGGAACGAACCGATAAGTATCAAGCAGTTATTAGCTAGACGGGTATTGCTGTTTTCTGCCTCATCTTTATCTTCATCTTCAGCTGCTTGAGTTGAAATAAATAATTTTCTAGAAGCACATAGACCCAATAAATCTACAGCCCCTAACTCCTTTATAACTTGACCCTCATATCCGCTCTCCAGAAGTTCCAGTGCTTTCCCACTTGTGATAACGTCGTCAGCCAATTTATAAACCGTCTCCTCTCCTATCTTTTCAACGGTTACACCAAAAATATTTGCTGCCGCTCCAGCAATCAAATCTTCAAGTCCTTCTTCGGCAAGCTGTTCAGCCATTTCCGCTGCTATCATTGGAATTGCCAAACCCCCACCTGTAAAGAGCAACCCCCCAGTGATTGCAATCCACTTACATGTTTTATACGTTCTGTAAGTCTTAATAACATTCTTCACCCAGTCAGTCATAATTGAGTACCCTCCTACGCGATCGAGTTTCACTACAGGCGCCACCCACTCGACATGGGAGTTGCAGAGATTCGGGCCTATCTCTTTTAGATAGCGCCGGTTGGGAGTCAGGCGCATTTGCACCGTCGCCAGTCTGGGTTTTTGGCAAGACCCCTCTCATCAAGACTATCACCTGTAGCCTTCCGATCCTATTTTGCGCTCAACACCGAAACCCTGTCAGTTGGAAATGTCGGGGAATTTGTCGGAAGACTTGTCGGGAATGTCGGAAGTGCCGGAAATATCGTATATGTCGGGAAACTTGTCGGAAAACCCGATCGGGAATGTCGGAAGTGTCGGAAATATCGGATATGATGGGGAGAAACGCTAGCATATCCAGAAGCTATGGACATCAGGGAAGTCTTGAAACTCGCTGACCAACTCGTGTTAGAGCAAACAGGAAAACCTTTAGACTATCTGCAAAAAACAGTCCTACAGGGTGCATTGCAAGGTAAAAAATACTCCGAAATTGCCGAAAATCATCATGTCAGCGAGGGTCACGTCAGGGATGTCGGTTATAAACTATGGAACCTCCTCTCAGAAATATTGGGAGAAAATATTACTAAAGTAACTCTTAGATCTATATTGACCAAGGGGCAATTTTACAGTTTTTCATCAGCTATATGTATGCAGAGTGTAACAGTTAATAATGTAAACATCTGTCCAGAAACTTCCAAACCCCAAACTGTCCCGCAACAACCCCAGCAAAATTCATCTCGACCCCATCTCGACTTAGGGTCCGCACCAGAAATCTTCAGCTTTTACGGACGCACCGCAGAACTTTCCACTCTCGAACGCTGGATAATAGGCGATCGATGTCGTCTGGTAGCACTGCTAGGAGTCAGCGGTATTGGCAAAACGGCCCTAACCATCCGCCTCATAGAGCAAATCAAAACCCACTTCGATTATATCATCTATCGGAGTCTGCGCTTTTCCCCAACTCTAGCGCTCACTTTAACCAACTTGCTGCAAGTCTTCTCCTCGGAACCAGACATTTCCCACAACATCGAAACCCTGCGATCGCAACTCTTAGACTACCTACGCCAGTATCGCTGTCTCATAGTCCTGGATGACGTGCAGATGCTTTGGTCAGGACAACTTGCAGGACAATATAAACCAGGCTATGAAGATTATCATCACTTTGTTAAACTCATAGCCGAAACCCCTCATCATAGTTGTTTCCTGTTGAACAGTTGCGATCGCCTGCAAGAAGTTGCCAAATTATCAAAGGGAAATCACCCGGTTCGGTCCTTAGTCTTGGGTAGTTTAGGGGTTGCCGCCAAAGAACTGTTGCAAGCAGAACAGCTAGCAGATGCAGAAACCTGGGAAACATTGATTAATGCTTATCAAGGAAATCCTCTGTGGTTAGAACTAACTGCAACCATGATTAGAGAGTTATTTGCTGGAAGTGTTTCCGAGTTTTGTGAATATGACGCGCCGATATTATGCGAATCACTTTTAGCGGAATTATCGCAACAATTTCAGCGGTTAACAGAGCCAGAACGGGCGATTTTAACTCATCTGGCCAAGGAAGCTGAACCCATTGCTTTGCCACAACTTTCCCAGAAGACGTCCTTAGATCCGTCAGAGTTTTTGAATGCCATGCAATCGCTGAAAATGCGGTTACTTTTGCAGGAAGAAAAGCGGGAAAAGGTAACTTTGTTTGCGCTGAATGCCCTGTGGAAGCAGTACGTGCAGAATCGGTATTCCGAGTAATAGAATTTGTCAAAAAGGTTGCTACACTCTCTAACCAGGAATTCTCTTGCTTCGCTGTCAGCCCGCCGGGGGTTAAAACCCCCGGCTAATAGCTGAAGTCGGTTAAAACCGACTAAAAACATTATCATTTTAGCTATAAGTTTTACGGTACTGACTCTCTATAACGACCACAGTCCCGATCGCCTCCCAATTCCGTTCCCTACGAGACGCTCTTAACTCCGAAAGCGCTTTAGCGCTTACTACAAACATTACTACTTCTAGGGGCGATCGCCAGATACCATCTTGTCAAACAAAGCCTGCTTCTTCGAGAACTGCTTGCAGAGTTCCCATTGCCTCACATTCAGAAATGAAAGCTTCTAAAGCTTCTCGGACAGAATGTTTTGCTCCCGAGATAGTTTCTCCAAAACTGGAAACATTAAGCTGTGGGCATACTCCTACATATAAGTCGCCCTCTCGGAAAATTTCCACTCGTACTTCTATCTGCTCTAGCATGGCCGATCGAATCTCCTGTACAGTATCACTTTTTAAGTCTTGGTCAAGAAGCTAGTTTCAAACCTCCCTAATGGCTTTATCTGATAAACTTCGCAGCCATCCACGAGTTTCCTCCTTTTTTAATACTTTCCCCGAGTGAGGATCGGAGATTAACTCCTGTAGGGTGTCTGATAAAACTGCTTGATATTCAGGATCGTCACGCTCTACTGCATCAAATATGTTGTTGATTAGCAGATCTACTGCCTGATAATAAGCAATTAGAGCGTCCGCTTGTCCCGTTGCCACTACGAATATCGCGCGGATGCTATGCAAAAAGCTTAAAAACCAACTCCTCATCCCCCTGCTGGGTTCAGTAAGTTTGTCAGCTAAGTTTTCCAGCTTTTCACGGTCTTCAATAGATATCTTGTGCCATTGCTTCTCAATTTTAACTGCTGAGGAGCTGTGTTGATTTTTTTGGCAAGCACCATCAGCGACCTAGGTCTATGCCAATAAGGGTGGGTCTCCACAGACCCACCCTTATTGGAGTAATATAATAAGTAGATGCACCGGAACTCCTGATTTTTACTATAACCCATTTTTCGGTAAAAACACAATTCTTCTGGGACACCCCCAAAATCCATCTTTAGCCCCATCTGATAGTATTTACATAAATCTCCCAGACTAATTTTATCTCTCATAAGGGACGATCGGGCAGATTCCCGACAATGCTGACCGTCCTGCCTGAAGATAGAGAAATTCTGCTACCGATAGATTATGGGATCCTCTCCATCCTTGGCGGTGACATTCTCATACACCCCCCGATCGCGCTTCACCAGTTTCGTGAAGCCTGCATTTTTGTAATCGTTGTTAGATGCAGGCACCATCAGTCTGGGGACTCCCAGCATCCGACGCACCGGTGCATCGGTAGGAGTGTCCCCCCGATCGATCTGGGCTAACTGGCACAGTTCGCCCCAGGTCTCTAGTTTATCGTGGATGCTGTGCATGACTTCGACCTTCTGATTGTTGCTGGGACAGAAATAGTCGTAGGTAGGCATGGTGATACTCTTCGTAAGTCACTTCAAAGATGTTTGCAAACTATTTTATCAAATGGGCTGGACTCAGGGTGCTAGTCTGAGAACTAGCGCACAGAAGGTAAAGCTATGATTAAATCTTGGATGGTAATTGCGGTGGTTGTTTGTTTGGTGGCGTCCGGCGCTAACTTCATCACTCCCGAAGGCATCAGATGGTTCCGACGCCTGCGACGCCCGGCATGGTTAACCTTTGAATGGGCTATTCCTTTCATTTGGAGTTTCATTTTTATTTGCGGTGCTTGGTCCGCTTACCTTGTCTGGGAGACTGACCCTGGCACTACGAACGCATGGTTACTGATGGGCTTCTACCTGCTAGTGGAAATTGCTATCATTGCCTATACGCCAGTGATGTGCCGACTCCGCAGTCTTAAAGTTGGAACAATTATCGGTGCCACGGGGACTGTTCTGGGTGCCCTTCTGGCCGTAACGGTCTGGCCCGTTTCCAACTGGGGGGCTTTGTTGCTGCTACCATACTTGATTTGGAGTCCTATTGGGACTTATGCTACTTGGGAGATGATGCACCTCAATCCTATAGATGCTTAGTAACGCAAACCTCTATAGGTGGCGATCGTCAGTGTCAGCAGCACAACCGTCCACAACCAACTGGGGATGTCTTCCAAGAGAATAAAAACACCAGTTAGGGCCATGCCAATCAATCCTAAGATGAAGGCTATGGCAAAGGTGGCGATCGAGAAAATGATAATAGCGATAATTTCCAGCATCTTGTTGTCCCCCGATCGATTGAGTATTTATCCTATCATGTTACCCCACCGTATCGAGCAATAACCTGACGATCGCGATTTTGTCGATCGCGCAACCAGGCCCACATTTGATCGCCCAGGGAGAAATGCCACCACTCATTGGGATGACGTTCAAACCCTGCTGCTATCATTATTTCCCACAATAGCTGGCGATGTCGATCGTACTGCTGTTCCACAGGATCGGCACTTTTGGCAAAATGTTCTGGATAAGAACGAGGGGAAATTTCATCGATCGGGGAACCCATGTTAACAGTTCTATTTGCCGCGTCTACCAAGGTAACATCTACAGCACCACCCGTACTGTGGGGCGGCGGTTTGCTGGGATCCTGGGAAGGCAATGCCCAAAATTTATATACTATATCTAGAATATTTTCCCGCTGTTGAGGGGTTAGTTCTCCTGGGTTTAATCCCTGCTTTTGTGCTATTTCCCTAAAGGTGTAATCTACCATAAATTGCTGCACTGCGATCGGGCGGTAGGCGTCGTAAATCTGGATCCGCCAACCTGGTTGACGCTGTTGCAGTTCCGTTTGGGCCGCTATCAGGCGATCGATCGCCCCTTGACGCAGATAATAGGGAGACTTGTCTCCATAAGGTGCTCCCAGGTTTTGATAAGGATGGGGTGAAGATACGGCAAATATATCCAGAGGTATGGGGACCAGTGGTTCTTGGCAGTCGATGATGGGAACTTGCTGATAGGGTTTTTTTGACATGCCCATAAACAATTCAAAATTCAAAATTCAAAATTCCGGAAACTGCTGATAACAATGGTTTCAGGGTTTCTGTCTCTGCAATTTCAATGCGGGATAAGTTAAGGGTTTACCGCCGCGTGCAGGAATATCTCGTTTGGCAAGTGCGCGATCGGCGTCTAGATTGGTTGACGTTAACAGAAGGGGAATATGTGCCTTTACAAGCAGATGCAGAGGGAGTCCTGCGCAGTGAGATTTTTCCAGGTTTGTGGTTAGCAGTACCGGCATTGCTAGAGGAAGATTTTGCTGGGGTGCTGGCAGTTTTGCAAGAGGGGTTAGGGACATCGGATCGTGGGGCATTTGTTCAACAGTTCCGTCAGGTGCAAAGCGATCGCTTTTCGGCAACAACTATTGACTCAAAATAATGATAACTTTGGGCTAGCTAAACCCCAAAGTCGTTGCACAATGACACCGATGATAAGAGTTGCAATTTTCAACAATTGGTTGCTATCATCGGTAAAAATGTGCAACTTTTAATTCAATCGATCGGGATCGATGCCCAATTCCTGCAAACGCGCCGCCAATTGTTCGGCTCGTTGCCGCTCAATTTGGGCTTGCCGTTCGGCTTGCTCTCGGGCAAGCCGCTCAATTTGGGCTTGCCGTTCGGCGAGCTGTCGGGCTTGCCGCTCAATTTGGGCTTGCTGTCGTTCTTGCTCTCGCTGTTGTTCGGCGAGCTGTCGGGCAAGCCGCTCTTGCTCTCGCTGTTGTTCGGCGAGCTGTCGCCGGAGTTGGGCTTCTCGCTCGCCCTCCTCGGGAGTAGAATATCGGTTGCCAAATCGATTGTACCAATACAACCATTCCCGGGTAACTCCCTCAAAAGTTCCTATCTCTGTACCTATTCCCAAGCCTATTTCCGGCATCCAGAGTGGGTTGCCATTTTGCAACTCATATTCTCCTTGTCCGTTGAGACGGTAAATAGTCAATTTTGGCTTGCGTACCCGCCGAGGAGCGTATATTACATAGTACAACACTCCGTATTGGGCGTATTTCTTTTTTTTCTTTTTATACTCGCCTCCTGGGGTTTTCGATACTACCTCTAATGCGAAAGAAGGAATCACTCCGTTTTCTTCCCAGGTGACGTAGCTCAATCGCAGATCTTTATCCTTGATTCGCTCTACTCCCAGACACAAAAATCCATCTGGCGCGATCGCACTTTCTTCGGGATCGTAGTACCACCCTATATCATTCCCAAAAAACCAATCGTTGCGGTCCGCCCAAATGTAGGCAATAATTGACTTTAATAGGTGAGTTATTAAATCTTGAACTTCACTCTCCACTGGCTTATCGTCTTTGTATGGCAACTCTTCCATCGTGGGAAGACGCTTTCTGGTTTGGTAATCTAATGCTATCATGAGCTTGGCGGGTAATGCACATTAATTGATGTCTCATGGCTCGTAGAAGTGCGAATTGAGGGAATTTATCCCACATAATTGTAGCAACTTTTTTACAAATGGTATAACGTCCTTGCTACGAACCTGGTGAAAGGACTAAAGTCCTTACTACAAACCTGGTGGAAGGACTTTAGTCCTTAATACGAACCTGGCGGAAGGACTAAAGTCCTTACTACGAACCTGGGTTCATATCCTGCCAAAGACTCCTGTTTCATTCAGACGATCAAAGAAAAATTTGCCTTGTGGGTGCTTCTCACGCGCTTTTTGGAAGGCAACCAGTTCATCTTCATCCATAAAATATTCCCCACTCTCCGGTTCAATCAGAATAAACCAATTATAATGTTCGGCCATTAATTTCGGGCGTAATTCTGCGAAAATATGATAACAACGCCGATCGAAAAGGTCAGGCCCGGAAGAAGAAGTCAGAGACAGTTACGTCAGGTGCAAAGCGATCGCTTTTCGGCAACAACTATTGACTCAAAATAATGATAACTTTGGGCTAGCTAAACCCCAAAGTCGTTGCACAATGACACCGATGATAAGAGTTGCAATTTTCAACAATTGGTTGCTATCATCGGTAAAAATGTGCAACTTTTAATTCAATCGATCGGGATCGATGCCCAATTCCTGCAAACGCGCCGCCAATTGTTCGGCTCGTTGCCGCTCAATTTGGGCTTGCCGTTCGGCTTGCTCTCGGGCAAGCCGCTCAATTTGGGCTTGCCGTTCGGCGAGCTGTCGGGCTTGCCGCTCAATTTGGGCTTGCTGTCGTTCTTGCTCTCGCTGTTGTTCGGCGAGCTGTCGGGCAAGCCGCTCTTGCTCTCGCTGTTGTTCGGCGAGCTGTCGCCGGAGTTGGGCTTCTCGCTCGCCCTCCTCGGGAGTAGAATATCGGTTGCCAAATCGATTGTACCAATACAACCATTCCCGGGTAACTCCCTCAAAAGTTCCTATCTCTGTACCTATTCCCAAGCCTATTTCCGGCATCCAGAGTGGGTTGCCATTTTGCAACTCATATTCTCCTTGTCCGTTGAGACGGTAAATAGTCAATTTTGGCTTGCGTACCCGCCGAGGAGCGTATATTACATAGTACAACACTCCGTATTGGGCGTATTTCTTTTTTTTCTTTTTATACTCGCCTCCTGGGGTTTTCGATACTACCTCTAATGCGAAAGAAGGAATCACTCCGTTTTCTTCCCAGGTGACGTAGCTCAATCGCAGATCTTTATCCTTGATTCGCTCTACTCCCAGACACAAAAATCCATCTGGCGCGATCGCACTTTCTTCGGGATCGTAGTACCACCCTATATCATTCCCAAAAAACCAATCGTTGCGGTCCGCCCAAATGTAGGCAATAATTGACTTTAATAGGTGAGTTATTAAATCTTGAACTTCACTCTCCACTGGCTTATCGTCTTTGTATGGCAACTCTTCCATCGTGGGAAGACGCTTTCTGGTTTGGTAATCTAATGCTATCATGAGCTTGGCGGGTAATGCACATTAATTGATGTCTCATGGCTCGCAGAAGTGCGAATTGAGGGAATCTCTTCCACATAATTGTAGCAACTTTTTTACAAATTGTATAACCTCCTTACTACGAACCTGCCGAAGGACTAAAGTCCTTACTACGAACCTGCCGAAGGACTAAAGTCCTTACTACGAACCTGCATCTCGATCGCCTTTTGCCCCCTCTGGGGGGACCGGGTCGTAACCCCCCGGATGGAAGGGATGACAGCGCAATATCCGCGCCACGGCCATCTGAGAACCCCGCCACGCTCCAAACCGCTCCACCGCCGTCAGGGCATACTGGGAACAGCTGGGATAATATCGGCAACTGGCCGGTAACAGGGGTGAGATGGCTGTACGATAGGCCCTAATCAACCGCAGAATCAGCTTCTTCGTCAGTTGGGCCTCTAATCTGGTTCTCTCTAGCACGATCTCAAACCGAAAATTTTGGCATTTCACCCAAAATATCCTACAATGATAAATCTGTATGAAATTTGAGCAAGAGGAAAATAAATGTCGCGATACCGAGGCCCGCGCCTGAGAATTGTTCGGCGCTTGGGGGACTTACCTGGTTTAACTCGCAAGACTCCTCGACGAGCATACCCCCCTGGTCAACACGGTCAGGCCCGGAAGAAGAAGTCAGAGTATGCTATTCGTCTGGAGGAGAAGCAGAAGCTCCGTTTTAACTACGGCCTGAGTGAAAAGCAGTTGATGCGCTACGTGAAAAAGGCTCGTCGCATCACCGGTTCTACTGGACAAGTGCTGCTGCAACTGCTGGAAATGCGTTTGGATAACACTGTCTTTCGTCTGGGAATGGCCCCGACTATTCCCGGTGCTCGCCAGTTGGTCAATCACGGTCACGTGACCGTTAATGGTCGGGTGCTGAGTATCCCCTCTTATCAGTGTAAACCTGGGGATGAAATTGGGGTCAGAGACCGCGATCGCTCTCGCCAGCTGGTGGAAACTAATCTGCAATACCCTGGTTTGGCGAACATGCCTTCTCATCTGGAGTTTGATAAAAATAAGATGATCGGTAAGGTCAATGGTGTCATCCAGCGGGAATGGATAGCTATGCAAATTAACGAGCTGCTGGTGGTGGAATACTATTCCCGGAAGATTTAACTCTTTCTTTTGTTGCACCGCCCCACCCCCCTCTCTCAGGGGGGCTTTTTTCTCGTCATTACAAAATATATCGGGTTCATCAACCCCTTCGCGCAATTGTTGCCCTCGTTCCAACCAACTGTCGGGGGGACTGCAAAGATGCATTTTAATAGCAAATCCGACAGCAACTTCGACGGACTATAATCCGATCGGCCTTTCTTTTGGCTTTCTCCAGTCCGTCGAACCCACGTTAACCGAAAGACAACCATCATACTTGCGAGATCATGCCGAAATTGTCACAGAAAACAGCATTAGTAACAGGTGGAAGCCGGGGGATCGGAGCGGCGATCGCCCGTAAACTGGCAGCAGAAGGAGCCAACGTCGCCCTGACCTACTCGAGTTCGGAAGCCAAAGCGCAACAAGTCACCACCGAGTGCCGTGGTTTGGGAGTTCAAGCCGAGGCCATCTGTGCCAACGCCGCCGATATCGACGTAATGAAAGGGTTGGTCGATCGCGTGGTCGATGGCTTCGGACAGTTAGATATTTTAGTCAACAATGCCGCTATTTTTAGCGTTGCCCCCTTAGAAGAATGTAGCGACGAAGATTTTCAAAACATAATCGATATCAACATTCGCGCGGTTTTTCTGACAGCGAGGGCAGCAGCTAAAATAATGCCCTCTGGCGGTCGGATTATCAACATCGGTAGCGGTTCTGCCCACAGCATCCGGTTTCCGAATGAGAGCTTGTATACCATGAGCAAGTGTGCTGTAGTGGGATTTACCCGTGCGTGGGCGCGAGATTTGGGAACTAAAGGTATCACTGTCAACTGCGTACAACCGGGGCCGATCGCTACAGATATGACCCCCGAGGAGGGCGATATTGCCGACATTTACCGAGATATAACTGGCTTGAAACGCTATGGAAAACCGGAAGAAGTTGCCCAACTCGTTGCCTTTTTGGCCAGTGACGATAGCAGCTATATTACGGGGGCTTGCCTCAATATAGATGGAGGGTACGGTACTTAATTGGTAACCTAAGTTGCTCCTATGGCTAGCAACTTAAGGCGGGACAGCCCTAGATGGCTAGGCTTCCAGCCCACAGGCATCTAGGCCGATCTCTATGGCAACGTTGTCCCGCTTTACGTTGATAGCCTATAATTTAAATGCGCGACAGCTTAATAGCAAGGAAAAAGGAAAAAGGCAAATGACTATCGGTTGGATCTATATGTGTTTAGCTATTATTCTGGGATTGGCAGGTGCGACTTGCATAAAGTTGTCCCATGGATTGACGGAGTTAGTCCCTTCGATTATGGTCTTCGTATTCTATGCTGGTTGTATAATTTTATTCGCAGTGGCTCTGAAAAAAATAAATTTGGCCTTGGCTTATGCCATTTGGTCGGGAGTGGGAACGGCAGGAATAACATTGATAGGGATTATGTGGTTGCACGAGGAACTGAGTTGGGGAAAAGTAGTAGGGATTGCTTTAATCGCGATCGGAGTAGTTTCATTAAACTTGACTAATGTAACTGAAAAACAGTTAGCTGACCAACAGTCTGAGTCAGAAAAAGATACAGCAGTTGACGAATATAAAAGCAATAGAAAATTATGTTGGGCTGGATTTATTTAATGTTGTCAGTTGGTTTTGAGTTAGCAGCTACCACTTGTCTAAAGCTCTCAGATGGCTTTACCAAAGTATTGCCATCCATTGGATTATTTTGATTTTATGGATTGTGTTTTTCTTTTTTAGCCCTAGCTGTGAAAACAATCGATATTAGTGTTGCTTATGCAGTTTGGTCCGGTTTAGGAACGACTGCTGTTGTCATCATAGGAATTGTCAAATTTAACGAATCGATAAGTATTAAAACAGTCATTTCAATTGGTATGATAATAACGGGTATACAGCCTTTCTCAAAATGGTGAGGTACAGTAGCAGCAGTGGGTGAACCAGTTGTAGATATCTTGCTTGCTGATAGTAGCAAATCCCTCCTGAATAGCATCTACTAGGTCCCGATAATTTCTAGCTTCCAGCTTCTTGAGATAACTCTTCAACTTTGACCAAAGATTTTCAATAGGGGAGAAGTCTGGCGAATAAGGAGGAAGATAAACTAACCGTGCCCCCACTTTTTCAATTGCTTGCCGGATTACATCTCCTTGATGAATTTTACAGTTGTCCATTACAACGCAAGCTCCTTGACAAAGTTTAGGAACTAAGTGACGGATTATAAATGCCTCAAATGTTAAGCTATCATAAGCACCTAATATATTAAATGAACTCACTATCCCATTGAGACTAACTGCCCCAACAATTGAAACATTTTGTCCGCGCTTACTGGGTTTACTTCCATAAGCTCTCAGACCACATTGCGAGCGGGCATACATCCCACGTGTTATTGCCAGGTTACAGCCTCCTTCATCCAGAAAGATGAGGTCTTTAGCCTCTATACCTTCTATCTCTTTCCAGTAGTCAAACCTTAATTGTTGCACTCGGGAGCTTTTTTTTTCCGTCGGATGTAATGCCTTTTTTTTGATCGTCAATCCCCACCGCTTAGTCATCCTGTCTATTGTAGAACTCCTGACTTTTCCCCCCGTCTTTTTTTCTAATTCTGACCGATATTCTTCTAATGTCCAATCATTATTTTCCTCTACTAAAACTTTGAGCTTTTCCTGTTGGGACTGGTTGAGCTTGAGGGGACGACCGGTGCTTTTTTTTGGATCCAAGTTGCCGGTGGACCGGTACTGCTTGAGGATTTTGATGACGAAACTGAATGCTACCCGGAATCTTTTCGCTAGTTGTCTTTGTGATATCACCTCATTTTCATAGGTTTCTATGATTTTCTGACGGAGCTCAACTGAATAGGGCTTCATGATTTTTGAGGGGTTGCTACTGCTGACCTCACTATTGTACCTCATCTTTATGACAATACTCCGGACACTTTGGGGAACGACGCTGTAAGGCTTACAGCGTCAGCCTTTGGGAGATCTCGCCATTTTTTACAAGTTAGCCCTGGGGCTGACCTTGAAAAAAATGATGCCAGTATGCCGTAACCCTTGCTATATCGTGGTTCTGGGGTATAAAAACTGTCCGCACTATTGTTATGAGAAATGCTATAATTGTGCTAGAGTTGTGTTCTTAAACAGGTGCGGCAATGAGTATTTTTGCTTGGTTTATAAACTTCCGAGATGGTTAAGGGTCGATCCCGCCACACCTCCCACACCCCCCTCCCCCCAATACTTCTCGGTTAAGCAGGAAATTCCTCGGGGGGCGAGTGGGGAGTGGGGAGTGGGGAGTGGCCAGAGAGAAGTGGAGAGTGGGGAGTGGCCAGAGAGAAGTGCGCTTCGGTGAAGACACCGACGGTCTCCCTTCTCCCTTCTCCCTTCTCCCTTCTCCCTAACCGAGAAGTATTGCCCCTCCCCCCAATACTTCAAGGGATAGCAATAAATTCCTCGGGGAGTGGGGAGAGTGAAGTGGCCAGTGGCCTCCCGAGAAGTGGGTTCGGTGGACGATACCGACGGGCAAGCCTCAATATTAATGGAGGGTACAGTGCTTAATTAAATGGTCATCTACTTCCTCAATTACAAAGCAAAAGCAGAAAGCCGATCGTAAATTTTGATAGCTCGCTCTACCATTTCTACATCTTCAGTATGAAGCTCGACTTTTACTTCAGTTGGTGCCAATATGGTCGTGCTATTTTCTAGAGTCTGATGCCATTGAGCTTGAAATTCTATTTCGTGAGGTTTCCACTGCTTCAAGCTACCCGTTTCCCACTGAAGCATTTGTGGCTCAAAATCAACCCCAATACTTTGACAATATTGACTTAGAACTTGTTGTGAATCGCGACGGAAACGATTAGCTTCGACAACAATTGGTTGTTTCCCTAACTCATTTGTGACGATGGAAAAGATTCGATCTAAGGCTGTAAAGCCGAACTCTTCCTCTGTCACGGAAACATTTTGCTTATAAATTGAAGCTATTGTCTCCAGAGGATGGCGTATGATAAAGGTATTAATCGCAGAACCTATAAAATCTTTGCTGATATAGGGTAATGCTTGGAATGCCATATCTTTGCAGAATACTAAGGGAGCCACCTTAGACATAATCGCTTCCATCGCCATTGAAGCACTATATTCGTAATGTTCCGGACAATCGCCAAACAGATCCGATCGCCGCCATTTACTGAAGAAGTAAACATCCGCAAACGGCTCGTGAACGATTTCAGTATCGTCTCGTTGTGAAAAAGTCTTTTCAAAAGCAGTAGATATGCTTCTAGGAACTCCCCATAATACCACTATTTTGGGTTTAGTTCCTCCTAACCGTTCAACATTTTTTTGCATGACCATAGACCGAAAAGTCTCCCAATCGACTGATAAAAGTTTGTCTAGATATCTAGCATCCCCGGTAGGATGGTGGAAACCAGGTAATTCACTATACCTGGTTTCTTAATTCAGAATCGACTTACAACCCTGGAGAATTTGACCGTAGCTTTACGAGTTCCCCATCGCCTCCCTAGGCTCTAAGAAACCACTTTCGTGGTAGTAGGACAAGTAACTTTTCAGGATGTTTGAATCTACTGACGGACAGGCGATCGCAGTACCAGCTAACCCCCGCAGAGTATTCTCGCAGTTAAATGGCATGACCACCGATGACATCTCTAAATAAGTGCGATCGCTCCCGGGCATATTTTCAGTGAGAATGGGCAAAACTGGCCCCAATACGTTGTCTGGAGAATTGCCACTGACCTCCTTGAGCTGGTCTAGCCAGCAGTCGTATGCAATCAGATCGAGTGGGTATCCCAAAGCGGCAATTTTTTCAAAGATTCCATTCCAAGATAAAGGCTCGGGATTCACCATATGAAATATTTGCCCGTTAGATTCTTCCTGCCTCGAAAGATGGACAATGGCCCGACTCATATAATCTACGGGAGTCACATCCATGACAACGTCATCATCAAGTTTGGGAGCGCGACCGATTTGAGTAAAGTATTTGACGAGCCGCGAGAACAAATCTTCGGTATTAGAGGCTCCAGTTTGAGAGTGACCGGCGATAAATCCCGGACGGTAGATACTCGCGGGAATCCCTCGCTCGATCGCCGTTTCGATCATTTTTTCGGCAATCCACTTGGTTTGACAGTAGCCCCCATAAACCACTTCACACTCCAGAATATCGTCATCTTCTCGAACCGGTTGCTTCGTTCCGCAATAACGTGGCGATTCAAATACCCCCACTGTAGAAATGTAATGGACCGGTTTGACTTTAATGGTACTGGCTAATCTCAAAATTTCGTGAGTTCCGCGCAAGTTGGCATCTCGCAGGGCCATGTAAGGATAGATGATATTGACCCAAGCCCCAGCGTGATAGATCCCATCGATCTGCTCTCCTAACTGGTAGAATTGTTCTTCGTCTAATCCCAACAAGGGTTGAGATAAATCCCCTATTACCGGCAGGATCCGAGAGAGAAAGTCTTCGTTATCTAGTACGGATTTGACCAGGCGACGCTTCAGGTTCTTTTCAATCTTTTCCTTCGCCTCAGCCTGGCTGTTACAATTACGCACCAGGCAATAAATATTAGCTTTCGTCTGCTCTAATAGTTCTGCCAGTAAAAACGCTCCCAGAAATCCCGTTGCTCCGGTTAATAAAACCCCCTTTGGCTCCCTCGATGCCACCTCCAAGGTGGCGATCGCTCGAATGCTCGGTTCCAACGTTGCTTCCGACAGCATATCTCGGACCCTCATCCCATCCAGGGGACTGGTGGAGTTGGAATGACGGAGGGTTTCTAAGGCTCCTGCCATTCCGGCCACAGTGGGATTTTCAAAGAAGGTATGTAGGGGGAATTTTACCCCAAAACGGTCTTGTACCTGAGAAAGCAACTGCACGATCGTCAGGGAATGTCCTCCCAATTCAGAAAAGTTATCCCACACGCCAATCGGGGAGATGTCGATCGCTTCAGCCCAGATCCCGGCCAATTCCGACTCTACCCGCGATCGGGGGGCGACGAATTCTTGTTCTAGAAGGGGGCGAGTTTTTTGGGGGGCCGGAAGCGATCGCCGCTCTATTTTACCGCTAGGGGTGAGGGGAAACACATCCAAGAACACAAAAGCGGAGGGAATCATATAATCGGGTAGCTTTTGTTTTAAGAAGTTCCGCAGTTTGGGACCCAGGGCTTCCTGACTCTTCATGGGATTATTGGCATAGGTACTCCAATGTCTGAGATCCCCGTGTTGGCTGGAGGAGGGCACCATTAGAGTTGCAGTTAACCCTTTGCGAACGCACGCCACGTCGTAGTAGCCATCGCCCCCGTCTCCCGACCAGGTGATTTTCACGGTATAAGGCAATTGAGATTCTAAATCCCACCAATCTTCCGGTTCTATTCCTCCTGAGGGGAGACTTTGACGCAATTCCCCGGCGGTTTTCCGACATTCGGGATTCGATAGCAACGACACCGCCTGTATATCCTGCCAAATGCGGGCGTTGGGGACGCGAGTAATTTTCAGCAGGTCAATATCCGAGCCCTGCAGTCGCGATCGCACCGAGTCTAAAGTCAACTTATCCTGCTGCCAATCTAACTGCAATGGCTGAACAGTTTGCTCTGGGACCTTTTTCCCAATATGGAGAACGACATCATAACGAAACTTGGTCAGTTCGTTGCGAGCCCGTCCCCGTTTGATTTGGATTTCTACATCGCTAATTTGCGGTAAATACTGGGATAGGGCCACAAAAAATGCCGGTTCGATGAGAAGTTTCTTTTCTTCGGCAATCCGTTGTGTGATTCGTTGGCGCAATGCGGCTGTAGATAGGGAAGCAGGTGCTTGATAAAGTTGCACGGAGGTATGAAAAACCTCTAAGAATGGCAGGCTTTCCAAATCTCCCAGAAAAATACTTCCTCCAGGGGCGATCGACCGAGCGAGTTTTTCTAGGACATCTACGAGATACTTCATGCTCGGGAACATCGGAATCACGGAATTAATCACTGCCGTGTCGAAGGAGCCCGTTTCTATAGGGTGCATCCCAATTTGGCAATGAGCAAAAATACTTCATTGTTAAACTGTCACTAATAGACCCTTGGTCTGTCAAGGAAATGATGACGGATAAGAGAAGGGAAGGCTCGGAAGCGGTTATCTCCGTAAAATTCGTCAATTTTATCTTGACAGACCACGAGATGATGAGAATGTCAAGATTGACTCACCTTGAGAATACTCCATTGAGATAAGCACGCTCCGGGCCCCCTACGCTGCGAGATGCCGCAGAACTTGGGGAACATTGGCAGCTTTCCACTGCGCTCCTGAGAGCTTCACCCGTGCCGCAACCTGCTTAATCGTTGATTCCACCTCTCCCGAACCGATTGAAATTCCCTCGGCTTGGTAATAGCCATAGTTCACAATGCGGTGACGATGCTTAGTAACATAGGCCCTGAAGTTATCAACCCGTGGATGCTCCCAGTCGTCAAATTCTTTGAGGGCTGCATCTACCTTGCCTGACCATAGGAGAGCTTTCACTCGTGCCAGTCTAGAGCTGGACCCACCGACTTTCTCGAGGTTTTCCATCAAGTGATACCAATCGAGGATTTCCAGACGGAAGATGGTTGGGCCAATCTCGGCAAACAAATTCCAAACGCCATCATGACCGTCTCCGATACTCACAAGTGGATTCGCCAAGGGCTGCTGGTTGACCCATTTGACCAGTCCTGCATTGTCCCGAAAGAAGGCCGCTACCCCGAGGTCATGTAGATTAACGCCCTTGTAATCGCGCCACTCACAGGGTCTCCCTTGCGGGGTCCGTAAGCGTACTTTCCCCCCATCAATGCTCATTTCCTCAACAACTTCCTTGACAGTCGGCAACTTCAACTCATGGGCGAGCACTTTCGGTTCTTGAGGGCTGATTTCGGAAACAGCTTTTTTAGCCGTCGGCAACTCAAACTCCTGAGGGGGCAGTTTCGGTCCTTGAGGGCCCGTTGAGGAAACGGCTTCTTTAGCTGTGGGCAACTCAAACTCCTGAAGGGGCAGTTTCGGTTCTTGAGCGCTCGTTGAGGAAACGGCTTCTTTAACTGTCAGTAATTCAAACTCATAACGTTGCACCAGTCGTTGCTGAGTTCCCCGGGAAACGCTCATCCCCGTGAGCTGCTTAAGATCTTCCGAGGCGTGCTCATAAGAAGAGTTCGCACTCAGTAACAAGCAACATTTTTCCAGATAGGGACTCCACTGGCTATAGGCTCTCACATCAAAATAAGTCGCTTGCTTCTCCGTGATGAGGAGCTCGCCCAAAATGCTGTTTAAAATTCGGGTTCGCCCTGCGGTGGTGCCACTGGTGCTTTCGATAAAAAAAGGGCAATCTCTGGACTGACGTATTGAAGCAACTGCCCACGGACTGTAGCTTCGAGTCCTGAGAGTGTTTTCAATTGCTCTGGAACAGTCCCTTGGGCCTCCTCATACAACAAGGCGGCTATTCCCAAAGCATAGGTTTTAATTTGAGCTAAATTTTCAGGATTCATAGTTTTAGAGGGAGCGTTTACCGACTGTCTCAGCTTAACACCATCTCGGAACCCGTTCGACTAAGCATTTCTACTCATTGCGAAACTGGGATGCACCCGTTTCTATATCCCCGATTTCGTGGGCTGGGGCGGCCATCAGTGCCACTTTTGAGGCTAAATCCCTGCCACTTATTTGACCTTCAATGTAACGAATGGCTTCTGAGGAGAGATCCGTTCCGATATAGCGATCGCATTTAGGGGCGATGCGGAACAGCAACATTCCCGTCCCACAACCTATTTCTAGGACCCGTTGCGGCTGTAAATCCCCTATTCTCGCCACGGTATGTTCTACCCACTCTTCTATTTGATCCCTTGGCAGTTCTTTCCCCGTGTAGCTGTCGTTCCAGCCGCCAACATGCAGGCTCGCATCCCATTCTTGGGATGGTTTTTTGTAAGCTTCATCCCAGATTTCTTCCCATTGTCGCACCCGTTCTTCCTGGACCTTGCCTGGGGATTCCTCCGGCGAGCGCGGGATGACATAGGCCACCAAACGCTTGTCGTTGGCCACATCCTCCCGGACCATGACAGTTGTTTCTTTTACTCCCGGATGTTGGCTCAACAAAGCTTCTATTTCCCCGAGTTCGATCCGGAGACCGCGAATTTTCACTTGGTTATCGATCCGACCCAGGTACTCTATGTTGCCATCCGGTAAGTAGCGAGCCAAGTCCCCTGTTTTGTAAAGGCGATCGCCCGATTTTTGGGAAAATGGGTTGGGAATAAATTTTTCCTCCGTCAGTTCCGGTCTGTTCAGATAACCTCGTGCCAAACGGCCAGCACCGCCAATGTGCAACTCTCCTGGAACTCCTGTCGGAGGGAGCTTTCCCGATTCTAGCAATAGATACGCATCTGCACCATCAATCGGTTTCCCAATGGGTACTGTTCCTTCTCCTCTGGAGACTTTGCATACAGTTGAATAGATCGTCGCTTCTGTCGGGCCGTAGCAATTCCATACATGAGGACTTTTCTCTAGCAACCGATTGGCTATATTTCGCGACAGGGCTTCCCCACCACAGAGAATTTTGAACTGCTTGTCCCCATCCCAACCAGCTTCTAGCACCATATGCCAAGTCGAGGGAGTGCTGACCATGATGGTCGAGCCAGATAAGGTCAGTAACCGTGCTAATTCCTTTCCATCTTTGGTCGCTTCGCTACTGGCAATTACCAGACCTGCGCCGACATTTAGGGGAGAGTAAATTTCCATCACTGAAGTATCGAAGCCAATGCTGGCGACTGCAACTAACCTATCTCGCTCTGTGATTTCAAAATACTTGCAACTGTAGTCGATCGAGCAAACTACAGTCCTATGGCAAATCTTTACCCCTTTGGGCTTCCCTGTAGAGCCTGAAGTGTATATAACATAGGCTAGGTTGTCAGCATCAACCGCACTCTTGGCATTTTCAGAACTTTGTGGCGATATTTTCTCCCAATCATTGTCCAAGTCAACCAATACTATATTTTTGGTAGAGCTAGTTGTCAAATCTCGCATTTCTGTCACCAGTTTCTCCTCGGTGACTACGATCGACAAACCCGAATCTTCGACCATGAAAGCCAAACGCTCTTTAGGATAAGCTGGGTCTAATGGCACGTAAGCGCCCCCCGCTTTCATGATTCCCAGCATGGCCACCACCATTCCTAAGGAACGATCTATACAAAGTCCCACTAGAGCCTCTGTCTCCAAACCCAATGTTTGCAAGTAGTGGGCAAATTTATTTGCTCCGGAGTTCAACTCCCCATAGCTTAGTTTTTCCCCCTCAAACATTACTGCTACAGCCTTTGGGGTTCGTTTTACCTGCCGTTCAAATAACTGGTGCAGGCAAACAGAGCTATCTAGGTAATCTGCTTCTACTGCACTTGCTTCATGCATTTTCATTTTTATCAATTAGCGAGCTTCTCCCAATTTTTCTCTACCACTCTATCACGCCAACTTCCGAGTATAGGCTGAAATCTAATATCTAATCTCAGCCCCTAGTGCCGCGCGGCTGAAATAATCATCAGTCGGATCGTGGCTTCTTACCTTGCTCCAAAAGCAATCATTACTCCCGAAAGCATTTTTCTGATGATAGCTGAATTTTCCGTAACTTGACAAGGGGGCTGTCTGGATCTTTAACATTTCTTAACAACTCCCTCAGTAGCTCAAAGGGCACCAGCGACATGAGGGTCGTTAAGTAGGGGTAGGGAAGAGAGATGGGAGCGATCGGATGGCGGTCAGATCTAGGATGTAGTGAGGAAGACACTAGCGGGTGGCCTTGGGGCTAACTAAACCGGTGCAGGCGGGCGCAAGATTGTGTAGGCTATATACTAGATCCAGGACAGCAGCATTGAGCTAAACACTATGGAAACTCATCGGACCCAAACAGCATCTTCCCATAGCCTCACCCCAGAAACTCAAATAGATGACCTCCAGCTCAAGCTTGCTCGCGCCAGGTTCAGAGGCGATCGCCGTCTGGATGGCCTAAATGCTTTGGCATCGATGTACTCCGCGCAGTGGTGGGCCGGGCGCCCTGTGGTCAGTCGTCGCCTAACTCCATTTGCGGCTCTATTGCATGCTGCCAAAACCTAACTGACCTAACTGATGCTGGATTAACTGGGGGGTCATACCCCCCCCAGTTAATTCGCCAACAGAATCCTTTAGGGTTGGGCAGTGCGCCCCGAGTAGTGCGGTTAGCGCTCCCGGGGCGCACAGAAGGGGAGGCCTCCTACCTTCGAGGCGATCGTCACGTACCCTGTCATCAAGTCCGTGACTCGACAATAAAGTCACGTGACTCGGCTTACTGACATCAGAAGAGATAGCACAAGAACGGGCGCGATCTCTGTGGTATTCGGGGGGAAACTGTGCTAGACGAGCACCAGGACAAGAAAATTGAGGTAGACAGTATGGAAACTCATGGAACCCAAACGGCGGTAAAGGAGGGTACATCTCAGTTAGGCGATGAGTAATTATACTTAGTGCAAGTCTCCCTCAAAACGGTACATAATTTAGGGACTGTTGACCACCCTTGACCCATGAACTCCCTCTTCAGGCTGAACTCCAGCAACATCTTGACGCGATTGCCGCGATTCTCTACCAGGAAGCCGACCCCACTGAACTCACCACCCTTGAAGGCATTGAGAAAAACGTTCGTGCGCTTGCCCAAGAACACGTCTTGCCTCAACGCCGGAATTTTTTTATCAACACGGCGACTTCCCGCCGCACCGGAAAACAGCGCACCCTGACCAGTATCCTGGGCAAACTAACCCTCACCACTGCTCAAGCCCAACAACTGCAAGTTAAACCGGGAACTCGTTGGAGTCCGTATATGGAAAAATGTTGTTGGGTCGTCAGTGCCAATGCCTCTTACCAGAGAGCCGAACAAGATATCGCGATGCTGACTGGGGTGAGCATCTCCCACAGTACGCTTCAACGCCTTGTTCAACGAGAGGACTGGTCTGAGGTAGAGATAGCTGAACCGATTCAGGAACTATGCTTGGATGGCGGCATGATTCGCCTTCGTACCGAGGAGGGTCAACCTGGTGAGTGGCGAGAATACAAAGCCTTAAACCTACATTCCGCACGACAAGTGTACTACATAAATGATACGTGTTTTTTCAACTATTATCCTGTCACAAATATAGGCAAATATCACAGGTTTTATACATGAAAATATCCCCAAAATTATACCAACCAACAACAACAAAATACTTGACAGAAAATTCATCAAATTTTCCTATTATTGGTCACAAGGGCTCTACTCAGAGGTGAAAGCTCCTAAGTTATACTTATTATTAAATGTGTATTTTTACATAATTTACGCTCTTTAATTTTCCGCTAGCAAATAGTACCGCTGACAGGCTGGAGGAAAGAATTTTAGAAAGTGCAAACGCTCATCATTAATATTTGAAATCTGTTTTATTCCGCGATCGATATAAATATGGATTGACTGAAAACATTGAAATATCCAACGAATAGTCGGTTTATCAGTCAGGCGACCTAACTGATTTTTTACTCCTGAACCTGTCCGTTTGATTGTCTGCCTTATCTGTCGCTCTGCAACTTTATACACTAACAAAGATAACGCCATAATTAAACCTAAAGCTTCAATCCGTTTGGGAGATTTAATAAACACACGATCCGCAAAAAACATTGGGTCTTTAACAAATTTAAAACAACGCTCCACTTTCTGCTGCTCGTTTTTATATGTAGAGATCATTTTTTCGGGATTTAGTGCTAAGTTATCTAGTTGATTAGTTGCTAAAATAAATCGTCCCGATTTTTTTTATCTTGCACTTGCTGGATACATTGACTAATCGTTGCTTGGACTTGATAGTGGCAATAAGATTCTCCATTCTCAGATTTGGTGGAAATTGATTGAGTTTTTATGTCCGTTAGTTCATGATACAATGATTTTTTTAATAGCTTCTTTGCCGCTACTATAGCATCCGGGGCACAAGCCAATTCTCGATCACTTAATGCTTTTAATTTCTTTTGGACAACACGTAAATCTTTGTCAATTTTATCCGAGAATTTTTTGAGGTCTGATTCCCGACGCTCCTGACTTTCAATCACTAGCCATCTTTGTTCTATATCTCCATAGTTTTGCGTTACTTCTAGGTAACGATATCCTGCCTGCTCGCAAGAGATAAAATTCTCTGTCTTCGCCTCCGTGACCAACTTCTTGGCTGCTTTAATAGTAAGTGGGACTCGCGATAACCACTTGATATCACCTAAAATTTGCCAATTGTCTTGCGTATATAATGCTGCATCGGCTACCATTAACCCTGAAAATTCAAAACTTTTTTTGAACTCTGTTATTGCTAAAGGAATTTCTTTTTGATCTGAAGCATTTCCATCTCCCATCTTTATCCATAAAGGAATGCCTCCATCTCCTGAACAAATTAACTGCATTGTATATTGTTTCAAATCTGGTCTATGGTCTCTTGAATATCCATGAGTTATTTTTATTGGCCTAGGTTCGACTACAGATGATGTTTTGTACTCTCCATGAACATGAAATGAACTTGAATCTCTATGTGCTGTTTCCCTTTTGATTTGATATTTTTTTAATACTGATAACGCTATCTCAACTTCTCCAATTCCTATTTCATATAGCTCATCCATAACTCTTCCCAATTTATCATCATTCAAATATTCCGGTTTGACTCCAACCCCAATTAAGTGTTCTATTGCTTTTCCTTCAAAAAATCTGGCAAACAGGTATAATGGTGCTGACACTAACCCGCTTTGCATTTATTATCATTGCTTTAACAACTTGACCAGAGCTAATTTTCTCTGATAAATGTTTTGGCAATAGCCGGTCAATTATCGATTCTATTTCTATTTCATCGATGATTCCAGCCACTAATCCGAGATGATCTAGATTGGTAATTTCCATCCTGCTGTATCTGAACTTCAAACACGTTCCATTATAACTCAATGCCAGGGATTTTGGGGCCGATTTTCTCGGGATAAATTCCTGGGTATTTATACTCAGCTTTGGGCTTGGCTACGTACTACATTTGTCGCACAAAATGACTTAGCCCGTAATACACCATATATTACAATTTGTCGTGCGGAATGTGGGTTAAATGTTCATGAGCAAGGCTGTGTGGCTTTCTTCAAGGATAATCAAGGGCTGCTTAAGTGGGTGAATGTTCAGCCCCTAGGGGCGCAGTTTACCTGTCTCGGAGATGGTCATGATGGGGTGTGGAATATTTTTAGTGATATCGGGACACCAGAACAACGTATCGAAGTGCTCGATTGGTATCACCTAATGGAAAATGCCAATAAGGTGCAAGGGACACCGGCTCAAGGAGAGCAGATCCGAGCACTCCTGTGGCGAGGGGAGACCCAGAGGGCGATTAGTTATCTGCGCCAACAGCAATGTCGGGGAGCCACAGGGTTGATCAACATCTTGTTGCACCATCAGACGCGCATCATTGACTACCAGGCTTGGCAAGCAGCTGGGAACTCCATTGGATCTGGTCGGGTTGAGTCCCTGGTGAAACAAATTGGGTTAAGGGTGAAATTACCGGGGGCACAATGGCGAGCAGAGAATGTGCCGAAGGTGTTGAAGCATCGCTGTGCCTACCTGAATGGCGCATTAGTTGCCTAATCATCCTCAGTCAATCTACTGGCGATGAGTATATATACTCATCGCCTAACTGAGATGCACCCGTAAAGGATAACATCACCGCAGAAACTCAAATAAATGATCTCCAGCAAGAATTGGCTGACGCCCGGTCGAGAGGCGATCGCCCCGCTGAAGCCAAAGCTCTGGCAGACTTAGGGACAGCATACGGTTGGCGCTCAGAGTATGCCCTTGCGATCGCCTGCTTAGAACAGAGTCTAGCCATTGCGCGGGAAATGGGCAATAAAGAAGCAGAATGGACAGGGTTGTGGAATATCGGCGCAGCTTACGAGCAGTGCGATCGCTTTGAAGAAGAATTAGCTGCATTTACGCGAGCAGAAGAGATTACTAAAGAACTCGCAGATGCAGTTAAGACTATCCCGGAACCAAGCTTGATAAAATTACACGTGCCCAGCCAACTCGGAGAAGACTTGTGGAAAATTCGCCAGCAAGTTATTGCCAACGGGCTCCCTTTACTGACATCGGAAGAGGTGGCACAAGAACTAAACGAGCGACGTGGTATTCGGGGTTAAACTAAAATGAAACGTACCTATATTGATTCGGGAGTGCTGATCGAAGCAGTGAGAGGAACGAATGCTGTTGCCCTTAAAGCGCGGCGAATTATCACCGACACCAACAGAGAGTTTGCTTCTAGCATTTTTGTCAAGCTGGAAGTTATCCCCAAAGCAACTTACTACAAAAATGCTGCTGAAGTAGCTTTTTACGAAAGGTTTTTCAACTCTGTGGTACATTGGGCTCATCCAGACGATAGAGATAGCACAAGAACGGGCGATCGACGTGGTATTCGGAGTTAAACTGTGCTAGACGAGCACCAGGACAAGAAAATTGAGGTAGACAGTATGGAAACTCATGGAACCCAAACGGCGGTAAAGGATAACATCACCGCAGAAACTAAAATAGATGACCTCCAGCAAGAATTATCTCGCGCCCGGTCGAGAGGCGATCGCCCCGCAGAAGCAAAAGCCCTGGCAGACTTAGGGACAGCATACGGTTGGCGCTCAGAGTATGCCCTTGCGATCGCCTGCTTAGAACAGAGTCTAGCCATTGCGCGGGAACAGGGCAATAAAGAAGCAGAATGGAGATTGCTGTGGGATCTAGGGGTTACTTACGAGAAGTATGGTAAGCTAGAAGAAGTATTAGCAGCCTTTACTCAAGCAGAAGACATGACGAAAGAATTTGGATATGCTTTTGAAAATATCCCAGAACCCAGCTTGCTAACATTACGGTATTCAAGTGAATTCGGACGCAAAATGTGGATAAATCGCCAGAAATTTATTGCCAGCGGTATGCCCTTACTGACATCGGAAGAGATAGCACAAGAACTAAACGAGCGACGTGGTATTCGGGGTTAAACGAAAATGAAACGCACCTATATTGATTCGGGAGTGCTGATTGAGGCGATGCAAGGTAATAGTGGGACTGCTGTTTCCTTCCAAGCGCAAAGGGTCCTGCTCGAACCCGATCGAGAATTTGCTTCCAGTATTTTTGTCAAGCTGGAAGTTCTCCCCAAAGCAACTTACTACAAAAATGCTGCTGAAGTCGCTTTTTACGAGGATTTTTTCAACTTAGTGGTACATTGGGCTCATCCAGACGATCGCCTCATGCAAGCAGCATATCAGCATGCTTGCGATTTTGGCATCGCTGCTCTTGACGCACTCCACGTCGCTGCGGCAAGAGCAGTCGGTGCGGAAGAACTAATAACAACTGAGAAGCTTAGCAAGCCAATTCATCGGGCCACTGGTATCACAGTCGTTTCTATCCAGCCAGCTTAACATCGGTGCTGCCTTCGAGGCGATCGTCACGTACCCCTGTCATCAAGTCCGTGACTCGGCAACGCCGTCACGTGACTCTGCTTACTGACATCAGAAGAGATAGCACAAGAACGGGCGCGATCTCTGTGGTATTCGGAGTTAAACTGTGCTAGACGAGCACCAGGACAAGAAAATTGAGGTAGACAGTATGGAAACTCATGGAACCCAAACGGCGGTAAAGGATAACATCACCGCAGAAACTAAAATAAATGACCTCCAGCAAGAATTGGCTGACGCCCGGTCGAGAGGCGATCGCCCCGCTGAAGCCAAAGCCCTAGCAGACTTAGGGACAGCATACGGTTGGGGCGGAGAGTATGCCCTTGCGATCTCCTGCCTTGAAGAAAGTATAGCAATTGCACGGGAACTGGGCAATAAAGAAGCAGAATGGACGGCGCTGTGGAATCTCGGGGTTGCTTACGATCGGTGCGGTCAGCGAGAAAAGGAAGTAGCTTTGTTTACTGAAGCAGAAGAGATTACTAAAGGACTGGGAGATGCAGTTGATACTATCCCCGAACCCAGTTTGCTCAAAATCCAATTTCCTAGCGAACTGGGAAGCAAACTGTGGAGAAGTCGCCAGAAAATTATAGTCAGCGGTATTCCTTTATTAACATCGGAAGAAGTCGCACAAGAACTAAACGAACGGCGAGGCATTCGGGGTTAAACTAAAATGAAACGCACATTTATTGATTCGGGAGTGCTGATCGAAGCGGCGCGAGGGACGAATGATGTTTCTGTTAAATCACGAGAAATAATTTCCGACACCGACAGGGAATTTGCTTCCAGTATTTTTGTCAAGCTGGAAGTTCTCCCCAAAGCAACTTACTACAAAAATGTTGCTGAAGTCGCTTTTTACGAGGATTTTTTCAACTCTGTGGTACATTGGGCTCATCCAGACGATCGCCTCATGGAAGCAGCATATCAGCTAGCTTGCGATTTTGGCATCGCCGATCTTGACGCACTCCACGTCGCTGCGGCAATATCAGTCGGCGCTGAAGAACTGATAACAACAGAGAAACCCAATAAGCCCATTCATCGGGCCACGGGCATCACAGTCGTTTCCATCCGGCTAGCTTGACATCGGTGCTGCCTTCGAGGCGATCGTCACGTACCCCTGTCATCAAGTCCGTGACTCGGCAACGCCGTCACGTGACTCTGCTTACTGACATCAGAAGAGATAGCACAAGAACGGGCGCGATCTCTGTGGTATTCGGAGTTAAACTGTGCTAGACGAGCACCAGGACAAGAAAATTGAGGTAGACAGTATGGAAACTCATGGAACCCAAACGGCGGTAAAGGATAACATCACCGCAGAAACTAAAATAGATGACCTCCAGCAAGAATTATCTCGCGCCCGGTCGAGAGGCGATCGCCCCGCAGAAGCAAAAGCCCTGGCAGACTTAGGGACAGCATACGGTTGGCACTCAGAGTATGCAGAGGCGATCTCCTGCCTGGAACAGAGTTTAGTCATTGCGCGGGAACTGGGCAATAAAGAAGCAGAATGGAGATTGCTGTGGGATCTAGGGGTTACTTACGAGAAGTATGGTAAGCCCGAAGAAGTATTAGCCGCCTTTACTCAAGCAGAAGACATGACGAAAGAATTTGGATATGCTTTTGAAAATATCCCAGAACCCAGCTTAATCAGATTACGATATGTGAGCGAACTGGGAATAGATCTGTGGAGGTGTCGCCAGAGAATAGTTGCCAGCGGCGTTCCTTTACTGACAAGGGAAGAAGTCATACAAGAACTAAACGAACGGCGTGGCATTCGGAGTTAAGTTAGCAGATGAAACGAACCTATATAGATTCAGGAGTGCTGATTGAAGCAGCGCAAGCTAGAAGTGGTAGTGCTAGTATAGCACCAACAATTCTTGCTGAACCCAATAGAGAATTTGCCTCAAGCATTTTTGTCAAGCTGGAAGTCATCCCCAAAGCAACTTACTACAAGAATGCTGATGAAATTGCTTTTTACGAAAAGTTTTTCAACTCTGTGGTACATTGGGCTCATCCAGACGATCGCCTCATGCAAGCAGCATATAAGCATGCTTGCGATTTTGGCATCGCTGCTCTTGACGCACTCCACGTCGCTGCGGCAATATCAGTCGGTGCGGAAGAACTAATAACAACTGAGAAGCTTAGCAAGCCAATTCATCGGGCCACTGGTATCACAGTTGTTTCTATCCAGCCAGCTTAACATCGGTGCTGCCTTCGAGGCGATCGTCACGTACCCCTGTCATCAAGTCCGTGACTCGGCAACGCCGTCACGTGACTCTGCTTACTGACATCAGAAGAGATAGCACAAGAACGGGCGCGATCTCTGTGGTATTCGGAGTTAAACTGTGCTAGACGAGCACCAGGACAAGAAAATTGAGGTAGACAGTATGGAAACTCATGGAACCCAAACGGCGGTAAAGGATAACATCACCGCAGAAACTAAAATAGATGACCTCCAGCAAGAATTATCTCGCGCCCGGTCGAGAGGCGATCGCCCCGCAGAAGCAAAAGCCCTGGCAGACTTAGGGACAGCATACGGTTGGCGCTCAGAGTATGCCCTTGCGATCGCCTGCTTAGAACAGAGTCTAGCCATTGCGCGGGAACAGGGCAATAAAGAAGCAGAATGGAGATTGCTGTGGGATCTAGGGGTTACTTACGAGAAGTATGGTAAGCTAGAAGAAGTATTAGCAGCCTTTACTCAAGCAGAAGACATGACGAAAGAATTTGGATATGCTTTTGAAAATATCCCAGAACCCAGCTTGATCGGATTACGATGTGGAACGGAAATTGGAATAGATATCTGGAGGTGTCGCCAGAGAATAGTCGCTAGCGGCGTTCGTTTGCTGACAAGGGAAGAAGTCGCACAAGAACTAAACGAACGGCGAGGCATTAGGAGTTAAATTAGCAGATGAAACGAACCTATCTAGATTCAGGAGTGCTGATAGAAGCAGCACAAGCTAGGAGTGCTATTGCCAGTATAGCGCAAAGCATTATTTTTGAACCCAATAGAGAGTTTGCGTCAAGCATTTTTGTCAAGCTAGAAGTTATCCCTAAAGCAACTTACTACAAAAATGCTGATGAAATTGTTTTGTACGAAAGGTTTTTCAACTTAGTAGTACATTGGGCTCATCCAGACGATCGCCTCATGCAAGCAGCATATCAGCATGCTTGCGATTTTGGCATGGCTGCGATCGACGCACTCCACGTCGCTGCGGCAATATCAGTCGGTGCGGAAGAACTAATAACGACAGAGAAACCCATTCATCGGGCCACAGGTATCACAGTTGTTTCCATTCAGCCAGCTTGACATTCGCCGTAGCTTTTGCTTACCTGCCATCTACAACCGGTGCGATCGCCCTTTCATCCATACTCCTATTGTCCCAAATTTATGCTTAAGCTACAATCATAGTAGCCCAATTGCTATAAATGTCATGGAAGAACTATTCACCCTGAAAGACTTGCTAATCAAAGGCGATATTCCCGGGGCATTAGTTATCGTTGAAGAACTGGAAGAAATGAGTCGTGACGATAAAATTAGTAACATTACCAGCTATGGCGTGATTCTGCTCATGCATCTAATTAAGCAGCAAGCAGCAAATCCCACGACTCGTTCCTGGGAGGTATCAATTGAAAATACCGCCTGGGAAATTCAGAAGAAGAATAAGCGCCGGAAATCAGGTGGTTATTACCTCACTCCGGAAGAGTTACGCCAAACTCTCCTAGAAGCTTACCCAAAAGCTATCAAGAAAGCAGCCCTGGAAGTTGATGAAGGTGCTTATGATGCTGCTACCCTGGAAACTATGGTTAACAGAGAAGACATCATCGATCGCGCTTTACAGGCGATCGCCGCCGAGTCCGAATCTCAATAAACTATTCCGAGATATACAACTTCCCCAGGAGATCGTCTGGGGAGACAACTGGACCGCGTTCGGATCTTATATCCCATCAAGTAAGGGCGAGCCTTGTTTTAACCATAACAATGTCCACAAGAAACGTAGGGGTGCTGAACGGTTGCATCCCTACTTGTAATCGCCAATGACGCCATATTTATTATGACATAATTTTTGGCATTGTCAACCCCTTCTCAATATTTTTTTAGCAAAAAAATATCGGTATTTACAAATTATATGTTATCATAATATAAGATTTTAATGTAGCAAGGTTGTAGCGGGGAGACAATACTCTGTGGTGCTAGAATAGGGCGATCGCCCCGCGAACAACCTTTTTCCCTTACTCTCAGGAGAAACGCTAAAGCGTTTACTACGAACGGTCTATATAAACTGTGAGGAAAATTATGACCCAAGAAACCGTAACATTGTCAATTACCCTAGAATCCCTAGTTAAGGCGATATCATCCCTCAGTCTGGAGGACAAGCAGAAGCTGTGGGAACTTCTAGAGTCAGAAATTGCCCAAGTGGAAGAAGATTTATTAGAAGCAAATCCAACTGTCCAAGCAGAAATTTCATCAGCGCGGATCGCCTACCAAAAAGGAGACTATCAAACCATTGATGAGTACATCGCTAATCGTTCTGGAAAAACTTCATGAGTTATACTGTAATTGTTCCCAAACCTGTACAAAAACAACTGGACAGGTTACCAGATGATGTCCGCGATCGGATTATTGAGAAAATCGTGGCCTTAGCTGAAAATCCCCGTCCCCAGGGAGTAATTAAGTTAAAAGGCTACGATCGTGAATATCGCATCCGAATTGGTGACTATCGGGTGCGCTACGAAATCGACGACGAAGAGTCTGTCGTTGTCTTACTTCATTGTCAGCACCGGAGGGATGTATATAGAAACTGAGGACTTTGCTGAAAGCAGCAAACAAAGCACGATGTCAACCGATAATAAAGATCGGACTCTAAAAAACTGTGAGGAAAATTATGACCCAATAAACCGTAACATTGTCAATTACCATGGAATCCCTAGTTAAGGCGATATCATCCCTCAGTCTGGAGGACAAGCAGAAGCTGTGGGAACTTCTAGAGTCAGAAATTGCCCAAGGAGAAGAACCCCAGTTAGAGTCACCTCCGAAAAAGATAGTTAATCATAACCCAGACTACCAACCAACGGGAGAAATCTTGACTATTGCAGAAATTCGCAGTCGCTACCCGCGCGAGTGGGTACTAATTGCTGACACCGAATCAGATCAAGATTGGAACGTAATTCGAGGTGAAGTGTTGGTTCATTCACCCGATCGAGATGAAATAGACAAAGGACTGAAGCAGTTTAAACACATCACCTCGATCGCCATAGAATACACCGGTCCTCTTCCTGAAGACTACGCGGTTTTGTTGTAACATCGATTCCAACTGCATTGAAATTAGAATGCCATGAAATCCCGGGTGAAGCATTGGCGCAGAATTTACCGAATAATATCTTTGTCAATGCTTTGCCCCTACTGCTGACACGATCGTACAGATACCACCGGAATTAATATGACATCACAGAGAATTTATCGGCTATCGCGCTACGGAAACTTATTACTACTACAAGCTGCGGATGGAGGTGATGGTACTGTCAGAAAAGTGAGGTTGTTGGTAGATACAGGATCCAGCTACACTATATTAAGGGTAAGTATATTAGAGTCTCTGGGTTGCGATCTGCAAAATCCTCTACGTCGCCTCCGGATACCAACAGGTGGTGGCATTATTACAGCCTCAGTGGTAATTTTACCTTGGTTTAACTGTCGGGGTCAATTTGTTGAAAACTTCCCGATCGTCGCTTACACTTTACCAGCGACGAATTTTACAGATGGTCTATTGGGGATGGACTTTCTCACCCGTTGTCGCGCAGTTATCTCTGTTGCAGAAGCAGAAATTCGCTGTCCTCAATCTAATCTACCTAATCTACCTAAGACCTGTTAGATCGTATCCGCGTAATTGACTTTAATATCCTAGGTTTCCATTCTTACTACGAACCTAGGGGAAACGCTAAAGCCTTTACTACGAACCTAGGGCAAACGCTAAAGCGTTTACTACGAACCTAGGGGAAACGCTAAAGCCTTTACTACGAACCTAGAGTAAACGCTAAAGCCTTTACTACGAACCTAGAGTAAACGCTAAAGCCTTTACTACGAACCTAGAGTAAACGCTAAAGCCTTTACTACGAACCGGGGAACGGGGATTAATCGTGAATTAAACTTATCCGCCAATCTGAGACATGGTGCGCCCGTAACTTCCCGTCGTCCCAGAATCTCGCTGCTTGTAGTTAATCTCTGGTTTTATCCTCAGCAACTGACTCACTCTCTCCCTTAACTCAGCAGTATCTACCCCCTGACGCAGACCCGTTTTTAAATCAATTTGACCTGTTTCATTCAGCAGACAGGGTCGCAACCATCCATCCGCTGATAGCCGCATCCGGTTACAGCGATCGCAAAAACATTCTGACATCTGACTGATGAACCCGATCGTCCCTTTAGCACCGGGTATTTGGAATACATCCGCAGGACCATTACCCCGTACTTCCGAGGATATTAACCCCCAGCGATCGCCTATCCATTCTCGCAACTCGGACGAGGGTATCCACGCCCGTCCGCGTAGCGTGCGCGCAGCGCAATCGTCAAATAACTGCATATTCCCGATCGGCATAAACTCAATAAAGCGCACGTGCCACTGACGGTCCATCGTCAGGGCCGCCAAATCCAGTACCTCGCTGTCATTTACCCCGGGAATCACCACCACATTCAGTTTTAGCGGGTCGAACCCCACCTGATATGCCGCTTGAATCCCCTCCCAGGTCCTCTCCCACCTGCTTCTACCCCGATTTCCGATAATTTTGTCAAAAGTCTCCGGATCCAGGGAATCTAGGCTAATATTAATCCGCCGCAACCCCGCATCGTACAAATCCTGGGCCAGACTTGCCAGCAGAAACCCATTGGTCGTCATTGCCAAGTCTTCCGTTTCCGGCAGCGCCGCTATATCCCCGACTAAATCTACCACTCCTGGGCGCAGCAGCGGTTCCCCACCCGTCAGGCGAAACCGGGTAAACCCCAAGGGGATAAACACTTCCTTCAGCAGAGTCAGGATTTCGGCATGAGTCAGTAACTGCTGTTGCCAGATATATTCTAGTTCTGCCCCTTCCGGCATGCAATATTGACAGCGGAAGTTACAGCGATCGATCAGACTAATGCGGAGATAATCGACTTTGTTCATCAGCACCAACGCCCCCTCCCAACGCTTTGACTTTTCTTAAGGAATCAATCTGCCTTTGGGTAGCAGTTCCATGTGCTATCCTAGCCTGAATATCCTTAAGGATTCATCTAAATTCTACAAAAGTTAGCTACCGGACAAATCCAGTGACTCTCCAGACCGTACAAGCGTCTCCAAAAACAACCTTGGGGGAACTGAACCGCCAGATGATTGTGATTCTGGACTTCGGTTCCCAGTATTCTGAACTGATTGCTCGTCGCATCCGCGAAACGAAAGTTTATTCAGAAGTCCTATCTTACCGCACTAGCGCTGAAAAACTACGGCTACTCAATCCCCAAGGAATTATTTTCTCCGGCGGCCCCAATTCCGTCTATGATGCCAATGCACCCCAATGCGACCCGGAAATTTGGCAACTGGGCATTCCCATCCTAGGTGTATGCTACGGCATGCAACTCATGGTACAGCAACTGGGTGGAGAGGTGGCAAGGGCTCAAAGAGGTGAGTATGGCAAAGCATTACTCTCCATTGATGACCCCACGGACTTGCTTACTAATGTGGAAGATCCCACTACCATGTGGATGAGCCATGGAGACTCTTGTATCAAATTACCCTCCGGATTTGAAATTCTGGCTCACACGTCCAATACTCCCGGCGCGGCGATCGCCCACCACGGGCAAAAGCTGTATGGCGTACAGTTCCATCCGGAAGTGGTTCACTCCATCGGTGGAATCGCCCTAATTCGTAACTTTGTTTACCATATCTGTGAGTGCCAACCCACCTGGACGACAGAAGCATTCGTGGAAGAAGCCATCCGAGAAATCCGCGCTAAAGTTGGTGACAAGCGGGTGTTGCTGGCCCTCTCAGGGGGTGTAGACTCTTCAACCCTGGGATTCTTGCTGCACAAAGCCATTGGCGACCAACTCACCTGCATGTTTATCGACCAAGGGTTCATGCGCAAATACGAACCGGAAAATTTGGTGCAACTGTTCGGTGAGAAATTCCACATTAAAGTAGAACATGTGATGGCACGCGATCGCTTCCTGAAGCAGATCGAAGGGGTCACGGACCCGGAAGTGAAGCGCAAGCGCATCGGTCACGAATTCATCAAGGTCTTTGAAGAAGAATCAAAGCGACTCGGACCATTTGATTATCTCGCCCAAGGCACCCTTTATCCAGACGTGATCGAATCTGCTGACACCAACGTTGACCCCCAGACAGGGGAACGAGTAGCGGTGAAAATCAAAAGCCATCACAACGTGGGCGGTCTGCCAAAAGACTTGCGATTTAAGTTAGTCGAACCCCTGCGGAAACTGTTTAAGGATGAAGTCCGCCAGCTGGGGCGATCGATCGGTCTGCCGGAAGAGATTGTCCAGCGCCATCCCTTCCCGGGTCCCGGACTGGCCATTCGCATCATCGGCGAGGTGACAGCGGAAAGGCTGAAGATTCTGCGTAATGCAGATTACATCGTCCGCCAGGAAATTAAGAAGCGGGGGATCTACAATGACTTTTGGCAAGCCTTTGCTGTCTTGCTGCCCATCCGCAGTGTCGGCGTCATGGGAGACCAACGTACCTATGCCCACCCGATCGTCCTACGCTTGATTTCCAGTGAAGATGGCATGACTGCTGATTGGTCTCGGGTTCCTTACGACTTGTTGGAGGCGATTTCTAATCGCATCGTCAACGAAGTCAAAGGCGTTAACCGCGTCGCTTACGACATTACCTCCAAACCCCCTGGCACCATTGAGTGGGAATAGCACATCTCCAACTTGAGATCGATTAAGAAACCCGGTTTTCTGTAAAAACCGGGTTTCTGGGCAACTCGCACCAAGAAGTCACGGGAAAAGCGGGCGATCGCCAATTGGCAAGCGTACCTTAACCATTCCTTGAATTTTTGTGGAAAACAGCTAATTCTTTGTGGAAAAGCCCGATCCTCTGTGGAAAACCTACCTGTCTCGGCGTCTTCAGACACCGCGGGTTCATAGGTGATACGATCTGACTTGTATTCTGGGGGTTCGACGTGAATTAAAACCCGGACGGGGTCGTACTTGGCCGCTAGCTGGGCTTCGACTTTGTCGGTAATCTGATGGGACTTTTCCACATCAGTGGCATCGACTATCAGGTGCATTTCAATGAAAGCTTGACGCCCTACTACTCCCCGGGAAGCGATGTTATGACAGTTGACGACACCGGGCACAGAGATGACGATCGCGTGAATGGCTTCCGGGGCGATCGCCATCTCGTCCACCAGCCAGGGGAGATTAGCCTTCAGCACTTTCCAGGCGCTGGCAAACACCAAAACCGCCACGGGAAAGGCCAAAATCACGTCTAGCAATTGATAACCCAGCCACACCCCGCACAACCCCCCCATGACAGTAATTGTCACCCAGACATCGCTCATGGTATGCTGGACATCAGCGATTAAAATATTGCTACCCAGGCGCTGACCTACACGGCTTTCGTAGAAAGCGACGAAGATGTTAATGACCAGTACAATCAGGAGGATCGACAGTTCCGCTGCCGAGATGGCGATGGTTTCGCTGCCTGCGAACATCCTCTCGACTGCACCGCTGAGAATTTCAAAGCAAGCGATACCTAAGAAGGCGGAAATTCCCAAAGCACCCACCGCTTCAAACTTCTGATGTCCGTAGGGATGTTGCCGATCGGGTTGCGGCGAGGCCAAGCGAATCGTTACCAGTCCCAAAACATTGTTAGCACTATCTGTGATACTGTGTAAGGCGTCCGCTAACAAACTCAGGGCCCCCGTATGCCAACCCACAACGCCTTTGATTGCCATCACCACCAAATTCAGCATTAGAGTAGTCAGTAAAACTTTCCGAACTTCAGAACGGTTATCTACAGCCATAGATTTTCCCCTGATTAAACATAAATTTATCTCCTATGATTTTAGCGAAACTTTTAGCTTTTATAATATCATCAAATTTCAGGTTATTGAGATTTATTTTTAGAGACAAGAGATTAAATATGCTTCCCGAGCTAACTAATTTTTATGATATTTTAGGATGATGTAGGAATTAATTGTAATTGCTCAAATATGAATCAACTGAAACTAAATTTGACGGACGGTTCGGTGACCTTTGGCTTTACAGCCTCGGCGGCCCGGGACTTACAGGGGGCGATCGGGGAACTGATGCAAAGCCTGAAAGCGGTAGCGGCGGCCAAACCGGCTAGCGGTGGCAGAGTGACTCCCCAGCCGCCGATGGAATATCGGTACGCAGGCGACGTGTTCCTAGAGATTTTCTGCAACCCCAATATCTACGCCAGTCCCTTTGCGGCTAAAGTGCTGATTACACTGCGGGACGATCGCATCCGGGTGTCAACGGAAGCGGAACTGACTCGGGTGATTGAGGATCTGAATCTATACTTAGAGCAGGTAGAGGGGTAGGCATAAACAACACCCAGAAACCGGGTTAGAGAGTCCGACGCAGGTAATCTGGGCACCTGCGTCACGCGATGTGCAACTTTCTACGGAAGAATAACGGTTTGGTGGTCTTTGGCTGAAAATGTTGTTCTCAAAACTCCCTAAATCTCGTTGGTTGGAAAAAGTTGCACACGGCGTCTGCGTCAGTTTTCTGTAAAGATAATTAATATATAAACCACCCTAGAGATTGAGGAAATCGCAGGAATCGGAGAAAATGGGAAACGAAAAAATAGTTCTTTTATCGCGTAGAGAAATAGAGAAGATGCGTCGGGCAGGGCGCTTGGCAGCGAAACTGTTAGACCATCTAGCACCAATGGTGCAGCCCGGAGTCAGCACTCTGGAGTTGAATGACGAAGCGGAACGCTGGACCCAGGCCCATGGGGCCAAAAGCGCCCCCCTCAATTATCACGAGTTTCCCAAGTCTATCTGCACCAGTGTCAATCACGTGATCTGTCACGGCATTCCCAATGGCAAGCAGATTCTCAAAGATGGTGACATCATCAATATAGATGTGACGCCGATTCTGGACGGTTACCACGGGGACAGTTCCAGGACATTCTTTGTGGGTACTCCTTCTCCCGTAGCGAAAAAGCTGGTGGAGGTAACGGAAGAATGTTTGAGAAGGGGGATAGGGGCAGTGAGGCCCGGAGGCCGCATTGGGGATATTGGTGCGGCAATTCAAGAGTATGCAGAGGCAAATGGCTTTTCGGTAGTGCGAGATTTTGTCGGACATGGGGTCCACAAGGTGTTCCACGCACCGCCCCAAATTCCTCACTACGGTACGCGGGGTAAGGGCAAGCGTCTGCGCAAGGGCATGGTGTTTACGATCGAACCGATGATTAATGAGGGCACCCACGAAGCTGAGGTGTTGGCGGATAAATGGACGGCAATTACAAAAGATCGTAAGCTTTCAGCGCAGTTCGAGCATACAGTAGTTGTCACGGAAGATGGAGTAGAAATTCTGACTCTGCGCGAAGAAGATGCGGAACTAAAGATGGCGTCCTAAAAGGTTCGTAGTAAGGACGAACGTCCTTCAAGGTTTGGGAATTAAGAAACCCGGTTTTTCCAAAAAACCGGGTTTCTGGGTCACCCGGAAATTTACCCACCCGCTTTCATAGCCTTTCTGTCTAGTCAAGTTTACTCTGAGAGTGCGGATGATTAATCATAATCCTGAAGATGGGAATGAAAAACAGCAGCTCTTAAGGGAAGAACAAGTGGCACAATTGGCAGATAGTCTCGAACTTGCCAAAACTATCGAAGTTCAAGCCAAACAATTATCAGAAATGATAGAGGCGTTTGCCATAAAATACGAACGTCGTCTGGCTGATGTTAGACGGGCAGCAGGGCAAAAATAATCACATTTGTCCGGGTAGTCGCCTGTTGGGTGGCGGTGCGATCGCCCCCAACTACGACTTGCTGAATTTTGCTCGCCGGAGAGCGATCGCCACTTCGATTATACCGTGACGGGAGACATCGTTTCGCTTAAGGCGGGATTAAAGTTCTGGATTTTTTGAGAAGCATTGAGTATTTCAATGCCAATAGCATTACCTTCGGCATCGTAATCTATAATAACACCAGGACTTACTGCATCGCTTTCTTCAATTTCTGCTTGACTCCAATTAATCCTTAATACATCCACTTCAGCATCGTATTTAGCTTCCATCTGTATCCAAAAACAATGACTTCAAATTTCGATATCCACTGACAACTCTGAGGATTTCAATGTCTTCTCCCACCAAACGGTAGAGAAGAATATAACCGTCTATAGGAACTCCGCGTAACTGGGGGGCTAACTCTTCATAGCTTTTGCCCATCTGGGGAAAGTTGACCAAATTTTGGTATTTTTTTTCCAAGGCATCCAAAAAGCGATCGACAGCATCGAGACTGTAACCGGACAAATAGTTAAAAATCTCATCCAAGTCCTGTAGAGCTTCATCTGTTAACTTATAGGTACTCATCCTTTCTGGGAGTCCCTTGCTTGACTTAGTTTTTCTCGCAGTCTCGCCATCGCAATTTTACCATCAGTTAGCTGTCCCCGGTTTGCTTGTTCTATACCGATCGCCACTTTTTTTCTGGTTTCATCTAACCATTGTTGGTAATGTTTGTCGCGTTCCTCCAGCAGTTTAAACGCTTCGGCGATGACTTCATCGATAGTACCATATTTGCCGCTGTCGAGTTTTTCTCTAAGGAACTTTTCCTGTTGTGGTTTTAGGGTGATGTTCATTGTTTATCGAGGAAGATCCTTCTCTAATAGTAGAGTCAGACAACTCTTCGATGTCGCCACCTACCAAGATATCTGAGGAGGGTTTATTTTTGGAAGCCGTCGCCAGCTTCGCTGGAACAGGGCTGGACTCTTTCCAGAACCACCGTGCTTTAGCCGGTAGTGCCAATCCCCTCTCCAGCCTCCTCCCTGGTGAGAGAAAACTGGATACTTCTCTAAGATAGCTCCTTTTCATTCTCATGTCAACAACAAATATTTTGTTTGGCCCTCGTCCAGAGCCCAGAGCGAGGTTCTGGCCCGACAAGAGGAGGTCCAAAACAATTCCCCCCATACCCCGAGAACTGAAATCATTACTACGAACGAAAGGAGATCGCCTCCGTCCGCTTAATGTTATTATATGAGGTAATGAAAACAGAATCGATTCTATCTAACAGGAGTCAAAGCATGGCAATTGTCAGATATCTGAAAAAATTCATCTGCTTCACCACAACACCGGAATTGCCATTTGATTGTGCTTTCACTTTCATGGCTTTCGGTGACATAGAATAATTTGACATCGCCTCTGATTTTACAAGTCTGTTAACAGCCTGGCTTTTCTGAGAATAAAGGCGAGTACAGTCTCTTCTCGGGAAATTATATCAGCCCGACCTTCCATCCCAGATTGAATTTTACATTCTCGTCCAGGGGCAGTCAATTTCAGGCTTTCAGGGGCGATCGTCACCTGAAAATTGCCCGCAGCGACAGTCTTGTCGTTACCTTCAGGGGCGATCGCATCTGGAGAAATAGCGGTGACGGTGCCTGGGAGGGTGCCAAAATCGGGATAGGGACAGGCGGAGACGCGCATTTGCACTGTTTGTCCCCTGGCGACTTTGCTAATATCAACGGATGAGACCAAAGCTTTGATTGCTAAGGGGGCTTCGCTGGGGGCAATTTGGGCGATCGTCTCTCCGGGACTTACCACTTGGCCGCTGTTGCGGAGATGCAGTTCCTGGATGATGCCCGATGCGGAGGCCCGGATCGCTGTTTGTTGGAGTTCTGTTTCCGTTTGTTGGAGTTCTTTGCCGTCCCGACTGAGTTGATTTTGCAGTTCCACTTGCCGCTGCATGAGGGCTTGCAGTTCTTGGTTTAATCTGGCCGAAGTGGCTGCACCTGCGGCTTTTTCTTGGGCAACTCTTTCCTTTGCTATGGCCACGGTGGCATCGGTGGGATTTTGGGCAGCCGAAGCCCGTTGCAGTCTCGCCAGGGCCGCTTCTATGGCTCTTTCTTGTTGGGAGATCGCCTGCGAACGTGCTTCTACGAGGGCTGTTTGGGATGCTGTAGCTTGAGCTTGCTGCTCTACTGCTAATTGTACCTCTTCAAATTGGTCTAGGGCAATAGATCCAGACTCCACTAAGGGCTGATAGCGATCGCGCTTTTTCCGGGCCGCCTGCCAGGATGCTGCTGTGGACCGCAAGTTCGCCTCTGCCGATTTTAACTCTGCCCTTTGCTGTTGCAATTGCTTTTGGGCAAGCCCTAAATTCGCTTCTGCTTCCTTCACCTCCGCTGCCGAGGTTATTTCTCTGTCTTGAAACTCCCGTTGGGCCCGTAGTAGTTCCGCTGATGCTGAGGCGATCGCCCGGTTGCTGCGATCGCTTTCTGCGGCAATTTGCTGGGCGATCGCCTTTATCTGGGCATCTACAGAAGCCAGTTGCGCTGTCAGTTGACCGATATTTCCTTGCAACTGACTCTTTTGAGTTTGCAGGCGTCCGTCATCGATATAGGCGACGATCTCATCTTTTTTTACTCCCCGATCGCCCTCAACTTCGATACTTTTAATTGTCCCCGCGATCGGGGACTGGACGAGGCGCAGTTCCCCCGCCGGACGAATGGTTCCTGGGGCTTTAATGGTGACTTTGTATTTGAGGATGGCCGAGAGGGCGATCGCCGATCCAAAGCCAGCGAGCAGGACTATTCCTCCGAGAGTAGTCCAGTTGCTAAGAGGAGGTAAGAATTCCTCTGGGGTAGCCGGGTGAAGAAATTGGGGATGAGATTCGTCGAACATTTGATATACAGTAAATTATCTGTTATCATATTAATATAGCAGAACTTGATGAGGAAATATGAGGAACAAAAACAATCCAATGCCCTACGATAATTTATGCAAATATCTGTGCGAGAAATACCCGGAGGCCTTTTCCAGTTGGATATACGGACAGCGGACAAGGAATGTAGAAGTGTTGAAAACGGAATTGACTATGGAGCCAATTCGGGCCGACTCGGTGACATTTTTACGCACCACCGAGCGGATATTGCATCTGGAATTTCAGCTCCAGTTGCCGCAAAGGAAACCCATGCCACTGCGGATGCTAAACTATTTTGTAAGGCTGCATTGGGACTACGAGTTGCCCGTTACCCAGGTGGTAATTTGGCTGAAACCAACAACCAATCCGGCGGTTTTTGAGACTCAGTTCAAGCTAGAATCGACTCAACACGAGTATAAGGTCATCCGCATTTGGGAGGAATCACCGGAAATCTTCTTGCAAGAGCCGGCGTTATTGCCACTGGCGACATTGGCCGCGACGGAGAATAGTTCCGCATTGCTCGGTCAGGTAGCCCAGCAGGTGAGTAAGATAGAAGAACCTGCGGAACGAGACGAGATTTCAGCTTGTACTCAGATTCTAGCAGGATTGAGGTTTAAGAAGGATGTAATTCGGAATTTTTTCCGGGAGGAAATTATGCAGGAATCAGTGATTTACCAGGACATCATCCAAAAAGGAATGCAGAAAGGGGTACTAGAGACAGTTACGCGCCTACTGACTCGGCGTTTCGGTACGCTTGAGGAGAATTTGCAACAGCGCCTTCAACAGCTACCCACTACTCAGTTGCAGGATTTGGCAGAGGAATTGTTGGATTTCTCTTCCGTAACAAATTTGGTGAATTGGTTACGGGAACGGCAGATGTAAGCTAAGAAC
The DNA here is from genome assembly GCA_005518205.2 of Hormoscilla sp. GUM202. Lineage (GTDB taxonomy): Bacteria > Cyanobacteriota > Cyanobacteriia > Cyanobacteriales > Desertifilaceae > Hormoscilla. Next base: position 1,381 of record RFFC02000039.1, on the reverse strand, counting down.
GGGTGGGCGATCGCCCACCTTGCTTGCTAAAAGTGGGGTTCCCTACCACGATCGATGTTGGGTGGCGCTGGCGATCGCCCCAAGTAGGGTATGAGTGAGATAATTAATTTATTATGGAGATGCTGCCGAGGGTCGCGAGGGTAAGCTGTGCCCCTACAGGAAATGGTGCCCGGATGCAGACAATAAATGCGATCGCCTGTGGTCGGGACGCAGATTTCATTGGCGATCGCATCCTATTCCTGACATGTATGGTAGGGGCACAGGTATCCATAAATCAGCGATCTAAACCGTCAAGTATCTATTGCCGTGCCCCGGCCCGACATTCGCGTAAGGATGGGTGACATAAAATCAAGATATAAACAACAAATATCTATGCCCCGACAGAAGCGATCTGTTGGGTGACATAAAATTGGCGATCGGGCATCGGGGGGCGATCGCATATAATTTGGACACAGATAACATAGGCGATCGCCATATTTACCAGGACGAATGACTCAGGAGAGTATCGGCGATCGCCTGGGAAATGGGTAAACCGGGACAACGATCGAGCCAGAAAAACTCTCCTACGGGGTTAATTTCCAGAAAAACATGCCGATCGTCCGGGGTGAGAATAATATCGATCGCCCCGTAATGCAAGCCAAAATAATCCATCAATTGCAGCAGTTTTTCGGACAGTTCCTGAGGCAAATCATAGGGTTGCCAATCATTAATCAAGGCAAGTCCCCGCCGTCGCCAGTCGTAACGGGCCTTCTGGGATTTCTGGGAATCAATGGCAGCAGTAAATATTTGCTGGCCCGCGATCGTCGTCCGCAATTCCAGGGCCTTAGGAATTAATTCCTGAAAGGTCATCGGGCAAAAGCGCAACCCTTCTAAATCTTCTAGATCCTCTGGTTTCACCAAATTCGTAAACACCACTTTTTCTTCCTCTTCCTCATAGATAGCAAAGGAAGAAAGCATCTTCACGATCGCCCCCTGGGGGCATTCTCCCACGAACTCGCCCACGGCAAGAGGATTATTGGTGGTCAAGGTTTGCGGCGTCTCGATCCCCAACGATCGCGCCACTTGTAATTGTAGCTGCTTATTGCTAGCATGGCGGATGAGATGTACCAGATCGAGGTGAAATGCGTTCAGACTGGCAATCATCCCCTGAATGGTAGCGCATGATTCCTGAATGGAAGCATCTCGCAGTTGCACGTCCATTGTCATTGGAATAGATTCCGCGATCGCCACTCGCCGATACCAAACCGCACCCACTTCTTTGAGATCCAGCTGTTCTCCATCCTTGGCCAGAATCAACCTTTCGGGGGTGCATCCCAATTTGGCAATGAGCAAAAATACTTCATTGTTAAACTGTCACTAATAGACCCTTGGTCTGTCAAGG
>RFFC02000038.1 GCA_005518205.2 Hormoscilla sp. GUM202 | reverse complement strand
TGGGCATGAAAGCCTTGCGCAGCAAAGCTTTCAGCTTTAATTGGTTGCGAAAATACCATAGTAAGTACCGAAGAGCCAGAAAAAGTGGAAAAAAGGCCAGCGAAAATCCTAGTAGTAGATGACGAACGGCTGATAGTCAAGCTGTTTAAGATGTATTTTCGAGAAAAGATCAAAGGCAAGGAATATGAGTTTATTTTTGCGAGCAATGGCAAAGAAGCCCTAGAGAGACTCCAAGCAGACAGCGAGATAGATATGATGCTGACGGATATAAATATGCCGGAAATGGATGGGATTACGTTGCTAGGTAAGCTGAATGAAAAAAAGATAAACATAAAAACGGTAGTGCTATCAGCATACGGAGATGTGGAAAATATGACAACGGCACTGAATCTTGGTGCTTTTGATTTTTTAAACAAGCCAATAGATTTTAAGCAGTTAGAAAGTATTATCACAAGAGCATTAGAAGCAGAGAGGTGACCGATGAATGGGAGAGTCCAGTTGGTCAAGTTCGGGATTTAGGCATCTCCAGTGAGACGGATGACAGAAATAATGCATTAAAAAAGGAATTCTGATGATGGCGATCGCCGGATATGAGATAAGGGAAAAAATATATGAAAGTGCCAACTCGGTGGTGTATAGGGGCTCCAGGCAGTCGGATAACCAAGCAGTTATCCTCAAGATGCTCAAAGATGAGTATCCGACAAGTGCGGAACTGACTCGCTTAAGACAAGAATATGAAATAATTCGCTCCCTGAAGATAACAGGCGCGATCGCAGCCTATGAGTTGGAAAAATATCAGAATACTCTGGTGCTAGTGGTGGAGGATTTTGGCGGGGAATCATTGAAACAATGGCTGGGCGATCGGCAGTTAAGTATAGCAGAGTTTCTCATCATTGCCATTAAGATTACGGCGGGATTACAGGGAATCCACGCAGAAGGCGTCATCCATAAGGATGTGAACCCGGCAAATATCGTGTTTAACTCAGAAACGGGGGAATTAAAATTCATCGACTTTGGTATAGCTACGGTATTATCGCAGTCAAACCAGGCCCTGGCCAATCCGAATGCATTAGAAGGCACGCCGGCCTATATATCACCGGAACAAACGGGAAGAATGAATCGATCGCTGGATTACCGGACGGATTTTTACTCCCTGGGAGCAACCTTTTATGAATTGCTCGCCCATCAGCCACCGTTTACAGGTAACGATGTGATGGAGTTAATCCACTCTCAGATCGCGATATCCCCCGTGCCACCTCATATTAGGAACAGTGAGATTCCCCAAACAATCTCAAACATAATCATGAAATTGTTAGCGAAAACACCAGAGGAGCGATATCAAAGTGCTTGGGGAATCAAAGCAGATTTAGAAACCTGTCTGCATCAGCTGCAAGAGACAGGAGAAATTGCGGATTTTATTCTGGGTCGCCAGGATATTTCATCCCAATTTCAAATTCCCGATCGACTCTATGGCCGGTCCGCCGAAGTGGAAACCTTGCTGACAGCATTTCAGCGCGTGCGTCAGGGGAGTTGCGAGATGATGCTAGTTAAGGGCTATTCGGGCATCGGTAAGTCAACCCTAGTGCAGGAAATCTCCAAACAGATTGCCAGAGAGGGGGGGGTATTTTATTACTGGCAAATTCGATCATTTTCAGGGTAAGATGCCCTACTCGGCTGTAGTCAGATCCTTTCAGGAATTGGTGCGGCAGTTGCTCGGCCAAACGGAAGCTGTACTCAACCGCTGGAAAGAAAAACTCCTCGCAGCTTTGGGTCCCGACGGACAGGCGATAATCGATCTGATTCCGGAAGTGGAACTGATTGTGGGCCCCCAGCCGACCGTACAGTCCTTGGCACCGGTGCCTCCTGGGAGCCCTAGGTCGCACTTCATAGGAGACACCCCAGGGTCATCGGAAAACCGCTTTAATCTAGTCTTGTCAAACTTTATCCGGGTATTTTGCTCTCGGGAACATCCCTTAGTTATCTTTCTGGATGATTTACAATGGGCTGACGGGGCGACTCTGAAATTAATAGAATTGCTGCTCGCTCCGGGCTCTGGGCAATATTGTTTGGTGATTGGTGCCTATCCAGATAACGAGGTTAACTCTAACCATCCCCTGGCGATCGCCCTTAAGGCCATCCTCTCTAATGGAGCGATTGTTAACCATGTTACCCTATCTCCTCTCGGGATCGAGCATATTACCCAACTAATTGCCGACAGCTTACATAGGGACGCCCAAACAGTAAAACCCTTAGCTGAACTGGTGCGGCAGAAAACCAACGGCAACCCCTTCTTCGTGCATCAATTTCTCAGGCTCCTGTACTCGGAAAACTTGCTGACCTTTAACCAGCCTCAGTCGGAAGGCTCTCCAGGAGAGTGGCAATGGGATTATGCTAAAATTGAGGCCAAGAGCATCACCGATAATGTGATTGATTTGACGATCGCCAAGTTACAGCAGCTGCCAGCAGGGACAAGGCAGGCTTTATGCTTGGCAGCTTGCTTGGGGAATAAATTCGATTTAACTACTCTGTCAATTATATCGGAAAAATTTGCTCCGGAAACCTTCGGTGACCTGGTGCCGGCCATTCAGTCAGGACTGATTATCCCCATTTCCGATTTAGACAATATCCAAACGGACTTGCTGGAGGTGCCCCTGTTAATCCTTAATTATCAATTCCGGCACGATCGGGTGCAACAGGCGGCTTACGATCTGATTGAAGAGTTGGAAAAAACAGCAGTGCATCTCAAGATTGGCAGACGACTGGGACAGCATCTAGATGGGCGGGCGCGGACAGAAAGAATCTTTGAGTTGGTCGCGCATCTGAATCTAGGTCGGGCCTTGATTACAGATTCCCAAGAACTAATGCAGTTGGCACAGTTGAATTTAGCAGCCAGTCGCAAAGCGACGGAGGCAACTGCCTATAGCGCCGCCCACTCCTATTTAATGGCAGGTATGGCAAGTTTGCCGGACAACAGCTGGGATGCCGATTATGACTTGACTTTGGCACTCTACAGACAAAGGGCTGAGGTGGAGTACTTAAATGGCAATTTTGAGCAGTCCTTAGCCTTGATTAACATAATTCTGATGAAGGCCAAATCGGTGCTGGAGGTGGCAGAGGTTTACAAGCTGCTGACTGTGCAATATACTCTGCTGATGCAACATGCAGAGGCGATCGCCACCAGTAGCCAGGCCCTTTCTTCTCTGGGAGTTCAGTTGCCATCTGATGACTGGCAAGAGGCCCTGGAGGTAGAACTGGCCGCAGCCAGAGCTTCTTTGTCCCCCCGGGCGATCGCTGATTTGCTCGATCGACCGGAGATGACAGATCCGTCGAAAAAAGTAGCGGTGCAATTGTTGGAGAACCCGATCGCCACTGCTTACCAATCATATCCAGAGTTATTTGATTGGATTGTCGTCAAAATCGTTAATCTTTCTCTAGAATACGGTAATACTCCCGAATCGAGCTTGGGCTACTCGGCTTATGGCATGCTGCTGGGTTCATTGTTTGGGGATTATCAATCGGGGTATGAGTTGAGCCTGATGGCTTTAAGACTAAGTGAAAAGTTTAATAATCTGACGCAGAAATGTAAAAATTGTTATATCCTTGCTGGTTACTTAAATCATTGGGTGAAACCGCTCAAAGGGTTTTCTGATATTAGCGATGAAGGGTATCAAGCCGGTTTAGAGTCGGGAGAATTACAATTTGCGGGATACATCCTGTTTCAGAAGCTATTCGGGCGTTACTCTATGGGGGCAAATTTGGCGGAAATTTTGGCAGAAAGTTTAGATATATTGCGGTTCAGCCAAAAAACTCAAAATATTCAGGTGACGGAGGCAGTTTGGGGCTGTCAAATAATCGTCTGGAACTTGAGTGGCATGACGCAAGAAAAGAAATATTTCCACAATGACGAAATGGGCGAAGAGCAATATCTGTCAAATTGTTATGCCCATAGAAATTATGCGGTCATCTGCCATTATCAGATTCGGAAATCCCAAGTTTTCTATCTGTATGACCAGCCAGAATCAGCCCTTAACTGTGCTTTTGCAGCCCAAAATCTGCTCGGGTATATTCGCGGTCAGTTCGCGGTGGCCGAACATAATTTTTACTACTCGCTCATCCTCACGGCTCTCTATCCATCAGCAACGCCGGCAAGGCAAAAGCAATCCTGGCAGCAATTACTGGCCAATCAACAGCAGATGCAGATCTGGGCGGATAACGCGCCGGAAAATTTCCGACACATGCATCTGTTGGTGGCAGCAGAAATGGCCCGGATTTCTGGAGACCGGTTAGAGGCAATGGAGCTGTACGATCGGGCCATTACAGAGGCCAGAGAGCAGGAGTTTATCCAGAATGAAGCCTTGGCTAACGAACTGGCCGGTAAGTTTTGGCTTTCTGTGGGTAAAGAGGAGTTTGCCAAAATCTACATGTCTAAAGCTTACTCTGGCTATAGACTTTGGGGCGCGAAACGAAAACTGTCCGATTTACAGACTTTATATCCACTGTTAATTGTCAAATCATCAACAACAAGTAGCATGACAGCTACTTTAATCATGTCTAACACCACTGACACCCAGAACATGCCTGGGACTAGGGCTCTGGATATTGCCACAGTGATGAAAGCATCTCAAGCCATTTCTGGTGAAATTGTCCTGGCAGAATTGCTGAATAAGTTAAGGAAAATTATGCTGGAGAATGCTGGGGCCCAATATGGCGCTCTCATTGTCAACCGTGACGGCAAATTGGTAATAGAAAACGCGGGTAATATCAATTATGCAGATGTGGAATTATCAACTCCGGTAGAAAATAGCGACCAGTTGCCAGTATCGGTGATTAATTATGTAGCCAGAACTTTAGAAAATGTCGTCTTAAATAATGCTACGGGTTCGGAAAAATTTGCTACTGACTCTTATATACAATTGCATCAGCCTAAGTCTCTATTGTGTATGCCGATCGTCAATCAAGGCAAGCAGATCGGGCTCCTGTACCTGGAAAATAATCTGACGGAAGGGGCCTTTACGCGCGATCGCCTGGAACTATTAAACCTGCTATGTTCCCAAGCTGCGATCTCGATGGAAAATGCCCGCCTCTACCAGCAGTCGCAAGAGTCCGCCCAGCAACTCCAGCAGTCCTTGCAGCAGTTACAACAGGCCCAACTGCAACTGGTGCAGAGTGAAAAAATGTCCAGTCTCGGTCAGTTAGTAGCTGGTGTTGCCCATGAAATCAACAACCCCGTTGGTTTTATTGCTGGCAATTTGAGCCACGCCCAAACATATATCCAAGACTTGATTGACCACTTGCAACTCTATCAGCAGCAGTTGGCAGATCCGGGAGAGAAAATTTCCGACCATGCCGACCAGATTGATTTGGAGTACGTGCTCGCAGATTTACCCAAACTCATCTCGTCCATGCAAGAGGGGACTGACCGCATTCGCGATATTAGCGCCTCTATGAGGACTTTCTCCCGTGCGGATACTGCAAAAATGGTAAAATTCAATATTCATGATGGCATCTACAGCACCTTGCTGATTTTGAAACACCGGCTGAAAGCCAAAGCCAAGCGTCCTGGCATTGAGATTGTCAAAGAATATGGTGAATTGCCACAGATCAAGTGCTACCCCGGACAACTCAACCAGGTGTTTATGAATCTGATTGCTAATGCCATTGACGCCTTTGATGAGGACGATCGAGAGCGAGATTTGCCAGATCAAATTACCATTCGCACGGAATTTCCCTCGTCCAAAAGGAGTGTTATTGTTAAGATTAAAGATAACGGTCCCGGCATGTCAGCAGAAGTGCTACAGCGGCTGTTTGACCACTTGTTCACCACTAAACCTCCCGGAAAAGGCACCGGGTTGGGGTTGTCTATCTCTCATCAAATTGTCGAGGAAAAACATGGGGGCAAGTTGAGCTGTACTTCCGCACCCGGACAGGGGGCAGAGTTCGCGATCGAGCTACCAATGCATGAAGTTGATAGTTGCTAGTTGATACCTTGATTCCCAGAGGGAGTACGCGGCAGTGCCTGGAAAATGCCGCGTACTTCAGGGCAGGAAGCGGTTGAGCTTTCGCCACGGACAGCTTTTGTCGCCCGACGGACGGACAGGCGAAACATCCTATGCAACGGATTGACAAAGGGATACTTTGAGAGTAATATCTATGAGGTAATAATTCTCAGAAGAGGAAAATGACACAATGGCGAATTGCGAATGGCGAATTGAAAATGGAGACCGGAAGTTCGTGTAGGCCCCTGAACTAATATCAAAAGACTGCGGGGCGGGTATGGTATTATAGATAGCCATCTACAGTAGCTGAAAATGGAAATACTCTCGGTTAGTCTGAAGAACTTTAAGTCTCACCAGGATAGGTGTTTTGAATTCGAATCGGGCACGAATGCTATTTGTGGCGAAAACGGTGCCGGGAAGACGAGTATCTTAGAGGCGATCGCCTGGACTTTGTTCGCCTACAGCGACTACAGCAAGGATGATTTGGTGCGCAAAGGGGCCAAGACGGCTCAAGTGACAGTACAGTTTATCTCTAGCTTGGACGGACGCACCTATCAAGTACAACGCTGCACCCGCCAGGGTTACAAACTCTATGACCCTCAGCTGAATCAAAAGCTGGACTGCACTAAGCTGGATGACGTACAATGCTGGCTGCGATCGCATATGCGCCTAGCTGCCGATACGGACCTGCCGAAGCTGTTTGCGGAAACGATCGGGATCCCCCAAGGCAGCTTTACGACGGACTTCTTAAAACGGGCAGGCGATCGCAAGAAGGTCTTTGACCCAGTTTTAAGAGTAGAGGAGTACAGGCAAGCATTCAGCCAGTCTTTGGATCTGGAAAATTATGCCCAGTCTCAAGTAACACAGCTCGAACGGGAAATAGCAATATATGACACACGGCTGCAAGACTGGCAAGAGTTACAACAGCAACAGGATCGACTCCAGGATAAAATTAAGGAAGAGTCAGCCGAGTTGGAGCTGCTGACTGTAAAATTGGAGGAGATACAGGGACTCAAAGACCAACTGACGGCAACAGCAGAGCAAATTCAACAGCAAAGGGACCAGTTACAAAAGCTGGAAAATGAGATTAACAGGCAAGAACAGGCCAAGAATTTTCTGCAACAATCCCTCCAAACTGCTCAGTCAGCAGCTAGTTTGTGCGAGAGTAATCTAGAAAGCTATCGCGCCTATCAACAGGCGGAGTCTGTACTCCAAGAACTTGATGCCCTTGGTGCGGCAAAACAGAAACTTTTGCGGGAACGGGAGGGTTATCAACAGAGGATAATTAAAAGTCAAGCTGAACTCACTCAGTTGCAGCTTAAACTGGAGAAGTTGCAGGATGATGAGGTAAAAATTGAGCAGCTAAGACCGGCGATCGCCCAGCAAGAGGCCCTAGAGTCACAACAGAAAAAGATCGCAGCACAGTTACAGCAACTACAGGCCGATCGACTGGAACAGCAAAGTTTGGGCAAGCAGGTGACGAAACTTCAACAAAAGCTGCAACCCCTATCGGGAGAGATAAAGCATCTACAGAGTTTAGCACCTGTAATCGATCGGATTCCGGAACTGGAACGCCATCGCAACCGCTATCGGGAACAACTGAGTCGCATAGAAGCAGCTAAACAGTTTGAAGCCGATTTGCGGCAAATTGTCAAGTCCGGAGAGGAAAAGCGCGATCGCTACCTGGCCCAAGCTCAGAAATTGCTCTTCATGCTGCATAATGGAGAGCAGGTAAAGGTAATACGTGAGATACTTCAGATGGGTGCGAGTCTGCATGGGGAAATGCTGGCGTCTTTAGGACAGATTTTGCAAGATATCTCAGGGCAAGTATCAGTCCCACAGTTACAGCGGCAACTGCAAGCATTGCAAGGTCAACTGGATCGAGCTTATCAATCTAAGGCGTTCTTTGCTACCCTAGAAGGGAAGCAGCGGGAGTCAAATCAACTGCGGCAGGAAATTCAACAGCTGCGCGATCGGATCTTAGAACTAAATAAATCCCTGAAAGCTGACTCAAAGCTGAAAACAGAGCAAGGGGAAATAGAACAGCATCTGCAAGCTTTGAACGACCCCCGCAGTCAGAGTAAACTATTGGCAGCTCAATTGCAAACAGCAGCTGCCATCCGGGCCAAGTACGATCGACTTCAGGAGGGGGACAGGGAAATTAGAGAAAAAATCGCTCGGATCGATGGGGAATTGGCCAATTTTGCTGACTTGGAAACAGGCATGTCCTCCCAAAAGCAACTCCAACAGTTGCACCGTTCTGGTTATTGGAGCTATATTAAGCATGAGGATCGGGCCAAAAAACTGCCGACTCTAGAGCGAGAATTTCAGGAGGCGATCGCCCAACTAGAAACCCTATCAGCGCAGCGGGTGGCTGCGCAAGCAAAACAGGACCAATTGGCCCAAAGCTACAATCCGCAGCGGTTACGGGAAATCGAACAGGACTATAATACCAAAAGGCATCGCCTGGCCCAACTGGAAGGCAGCTTGCCTCCCAAGGGCCAGCAGTTAACGGTACTCCTGGCACAGTTAGCCACTCGGCAGCAAGTAGCATCAAAACGCGATCGGGCCAAAACCGAACTAGCCGAACGCCAAAAAGTCAATCAATTCATCCGCCATTCCCGTCAGGTATATAACCAGGCATCGCCGCGCATTACCAAGTACTATTTAGATGAGATTTCCCGAGAAGCAGATCGGCTATTTCGCGAACTGCTCGACCGCCAAAATGTCGCCTTGGAATGGACGGAAGATTATGAAATTATGGTGCAAGAGGCCGGATATCGGCGGGGCTTCAAAAGTCTCTCCGGCGGCGAACAGATGTGTGCCGCCTTAGCTGTCCGCTTAGCCTTGCTGAAGATTTTAGCTAATATTGATGTCGCCTTCTTTGACGAACCGACTACCAATATGGACCGGTCCCGTCGCCGACAACTAGCAGATGCGATCGCCAACATCAAAACCTTCCGGCAGTTGTTCGCGATCAGCCACGACGACACCTTTGAAAACATGTCTAACATCATACATGTCCAGCCCCATGACCCACGATAGGGGCGATTGCGCTGCGCGCGCACGCTACGCGAACGGGCCTGTAGCATTCAGCTATTCCCTGATACTATTTCCCTAGCATCTTCGGAAATGGTTAACTGCCGATCCGGCGATGGACTAGCGGCGATCGCCCTCGGACAGGCCCAATTGGTGGGCAGCATCGCCGGCCATCCCCGGCGTAGGGCCTCGGGACAGATGGTATGAATTGTCAACTGGCAGTCAATTAGCTGCAATCCCGATTTTTCCGCCTGCTTGAGACCTTGTTTCAAGATCGTGTCATTTTTGAACTCCAGGGTTTGGTTGCACTGCACGCAGACGATGTGATGGTGGTGATGGGGGTAAGGATGGTTGAGTTCGTAATGCTTATGGCCTTCTGCCAACTCCAGTTCTCGCAGGATGCCCATGCGGGTCATCAACTTCACCGTCCGGTAGATCGTGGACAGAGATATCTGTTCTCCCCGCTGTTGCAACATTTCGTAAAGTTCTTCAGCACTCAGATGGTTGCCTCTGGGGAGATTTTGGAAGACATGCAGAATCGTTTCCCGTTGCGGCGTCAAACGCCAACCCTTGGAATTTAACTCTGCTTTCAGAGATGCGGCCGTGTACAGAGACATCTTAACTAACCTTCTCAATAAATTATATTTGTTGATAATTATAATTCTTTCTTCAGCAAATTGGCAACAAAGATGTATAATTGAGAATTAATGTTATTAAAGGTTCGTAGTCAGGACTTTAGTCCTGCTGCTGCCGGTGAGTGATCGCTGGAATGGGTTTGCGAGGCAACGTTCCGGAAAAATAAACTAGGATAAAAAATAACAATTGCTGTGTGGTGTGAGTGCTCACTGTATAAACGTAACCCGCGATCGAGCATCGAGCGATCGATCGCCAACATTTACAATAATTAGAAGTGCTCGAATATTAGGAAGAGGTAAATATGACAGCGATCGCACCAACGGAAACAAAGGGGATGAAGATTGCTCCCCTAGAAACGGAGATATCCTAACTCGCCCCGAGTTTGACCTTAATTGTGGTTGACCGATGGTATCCCTCAACCAAGACCTGCAATATGTCACACCGAAAAAGACTCAATGCCCTTATCAGAAAGAGTTTTCCGGTGTAACAACTGTGGTCTGGAAATTGATCGGGATTTCAATGCCTCCATTAATTTGGAGATAGCCGCCAGTTAGGTGGTGTTAGCCTGTGGACTGGATGAGTGCCGACACTACCAGAGTGAAGCAGGAAGTAAGTTCCAAAGATGTCCAGTGGTGGGTAACTTTGGGTAAGTCTTATGCAACGGAAGAACAGGTTCTAGCAAGATACGGGTGTAATTAAAAGTGATACTTAGGCATTATTAGCCAGTGCATGAAAGAGTGCGTGAAATGCGTGAAATAGTTCGTCTGGAACTGGAAGTTACATCTGGAGTATAACCGGTGGAACCCCAATTTTGAGCCGGTTATGTCCGTACAGTGGATGGGAAAGCCATTTTGGTTCTCCTGGGTTTATCTGGTAAAAAGTATAGCACAATACATTTTCACCAGGGAAAAAAGGCTGAAACCCTTGATTTTGCTTGACTATAAGATTTACTTATCACCCAAAACCCAGGAGACCCACCCAAATTGTAAATTTAATCCTGATGTGATATAATTGTATTTACAATTTTTCGAGGAAGCCAAAGCCGACGATGTCTGAATTAATAAAGGACAGTGTTACTGCCCAAAATAGTAGCTCTGCCGAATTAGCAGAAAGATTGCAAGCTCATCCAAATGTATTAGCTCGTGTTTCATCTATACTGGATATTATTGAAAATCAGGATAACAATTGTGAAACGGCGAGCGGGACGGAGTTAAAAATCATCTCCGAACTACAAAAAATGGGGAATGAGGCTCTTCAAGATTGGGGCAATTCCCAACAGAAAAAAAAAGCTCAGGCTTGTGAAAAATCTAACTCCTGGCGTCGTCATAGAAAAAAGCTACTATCTTGGCCTAGTCTGTTCGGAACGATACAGGTGATAGAACAAACTTTTCTTGGGGTTGAAAATGGTAAAGTATTTCGACCTTTTTCATCATCAGCCCAAATCCATTGCCGGGGTTATTCTTTACCATTACAACGAGCCATTACCGATTTTGGCGCTGATGTATCATTTGGAAGAATTCCCGAAAAACTACAAGAACATTACGGTATAACTGTACCGATTAGTTCGGCGCAAGCTATTACTCAAAAACATGCACGTGAGGTTAATATATCTCAAAAAAAAGAAGAACCATTAATTCCCAATATAGATGGAGTAGAACAGATAATTACAGAAATGGATGGCACGATGATTCCCATCGTAAAAACGACGCCAGCTCAAGATGATGATGGGTGCATCCCAGTTTTGCTTCTTGGCTGCGGGGATCTGAACATGCTGTTACCAGCTATACTAGCCCAGAAACCCAGTTTTTCCACAAAACCGGGTTTCTTCATGCATTCTTGAGATGCTCTCGTGGCACCTTATTGATGGCGATCGCCACCTGCTAGCACCGGCGTATACAGGCTCCTTCCCTGGGAGGTTATGACTCGCAGTTGTCACCTGCTGGCACCGGCGTACTGAACGATGCTCTCGCAGTCTGTGAGGCGATCGCCCTAATGCGCTCGCGCTTCTTTCGGTGTGAGCGCTTTTTTTGGATTTTCCCTCAGTGCGAGCGCCAGCGATAAATCCAGCATTTCAACCACAGCCTACTTTTTTCGGTTTTTTTCAAAAAAATTTTATCGGCTCAAACCCTTCCCCAAAAAGCTTTTCAGACTTTGTCTCCCCCTGTTCCCTGTTCCCCTGTTCCCTTCCCCCTGTTCCCTGTTCCCTGTTCCCTGTTCCCTTCCCCCTGTTCCCTGTTCCCTGTTCCCTGTTCCCTGTTCCCTTAAAGCCTATAAAAAAAAATATATATCGCTCAAACCCTTTCCCAGAAAGCTTTTCAGACTTTGTCTCCCCCTGTTCCCTGTTCCCCTGTTCCCTTCCCCCTGTTCCCTGTTCCCTGTTCCCTGTTCCCTGTTCCCTTCCCCAAAAAGTTTCCCAAAAAATCGAAAACAGGGTTGACACTGGGAAATCTAGTTATTAGATTAGATAACAGCTCTCTAGAGAGGTCGCGATGAAGCGGCGCTCCTGGACCGAACCGAGAAAAAATAGTCCGACAAAAAAAATGACTTTAAATCCCGATGATTATCAAGCCCTAAAGGCTCTCTATACCAGTACTTCTGGGAGGCGCTGGAAAAACAAGACAGGCTGGGACTTCACCAGCGAAACTCCCCCCGACGCTAATGTTGTTTCTCGCTGGCATGGGGTCACGGTAGTCGGCGATCGGGTGACGAAAATCCAGCTGAGCCAGAACGACCTGAGCGGTACGCTCCCCTCCGAGCTCGGTGACCTCGGCAATTTGCAAGTCCTCGACCTCAGCAGCAACAACTCCCTGAGCGGTACGCTCCCCTCTGCGCTCGGCAACCTCGGCAATTTGCGAGAGCTCCAGCTGTACTGGACCGACCTTTGGGGTACGCTCCCCTCTGCGTTCGGCAGCCTCGGCAATTTGCGAGTGTTCCAGCTGTCCTGGACCGACCTGAGCGGTACCCTCCCCCCTGAGTTAGGCGACCTCAGCAATTTGCAAGAACTCCGGCTGCCCAACAACGACTTGAGCGGTACGCTCCCCTCCTCGTTAGGCGACCTCAGCAACTTGCAAGTCCTCCGCCTGCAAAGCAACGACCTGAGCGGTTCCCTGCCCTCCTCGTTGGGTAAGCTCGGCAATTTGCGACAATTATTTCTGGACAACAACTCTCTGAGCGGTACGATCCCCTCCTCGTATGGTAAGCTCAGCAATTTGCATGCGCTCGACCTGCGCTTCAACTCCCTGAGCGGTACCGTCCCCTCTGAGTTAGGCGAGCTCGGCGATTTAACAATCGCCTACGAAAACAACCCGCTGCTCGACGCCAATGATTATGCAGCCCTGAAGGCTTTCTATAGCAGTACTTCTGGGGATAATTGGAGCAACCAGACAGGCTGGAATTTCAGCAGCGAAATTCCCCCCTCTGCTAATGTTGCTAGTGGCTGGCATGGAGTGGTGCGATTCGTTCCGGCGTAAATCAGCAATGGTAAAAGTCGGGTCCGGTTCCATTAGCCGGATAACTTTGGTACTCATGGGGGTTTAATTCCCCTCCCCCAGGTACGGGGGTGACACCGGTCCTTAGTGCTGAGGAGTAACATCACCTCGGTGCTCCGCAAGGACTTAAATGTAGGATAGCTGGTAGCCTGAACCGGTGACGCCACTAGGACAGATGCTCATGGTTAGAACAAGCAAACTTATGTAAGCCTCGTCATCCAGAACCAGCGGAATAAGGCTATTACGCTGGCCCAAAAGGGAAATGGTAGTTAGTGTTAACCGTCACTCCTGGTTAGCATCGTACTCGAATAACTCCCGGGGTATAGTAGGGACCTAAAAGCATCGAGAAATGAGACCAAGGAACGAAATAACTTCTCGTGTGCTGTCCTACTCAGTAGGAAGTAGGACAAGTTAGATGTTTTGCGCAAGCCACGAGGAGAGGGATGTCCTAAAAAGCCAATGCCCGGGGTAATGCCTGCGGATATGCTGACATAGGACGGTGATAGTTGGAAGCCACGGCAATGAGTACCCCTAACAAAGCACGGAACCCTTAGAGGTATGTTTTATTCGTGAAGAAGATCCCATAGAACTGGTTGTCCTCCAGGGATATCAAAGTGTTGCCACCAAACTTTACCTGCGCTTACCGAATGAAGAAAGCAACGAACTTCTAATTCGGGAGAATGCTCGAATCGATCTCAAAGAAGGGGTGCAGGATGAATTGGACTTGTCATTCTCAGAATTCCGGGCACTATGGGATGCGATTTTTAGTACAGAGCCGGGGAATAATCTATTTACAGGCTTTGTATCTGTGTCAATCAATGACGGGCAATCCTTTGAAAGTATCGACATGAATGGGCGATTAGATCCATTAGATATGGATGAGTATTACGATTCGATTATCGATCCGGGGACTGATACAACCTACAGCAAAACCTTAGAGGCGATCACCTTTCCTTCCATTTTCGATCCGCCGGATAATGGGGATGAGCGAGTCCAAGCCCTGGCTCTGGATTTTGGACAAAATTCGGCGGGTTTATCCCCTGCTAATTTGCAGACAGAGATTGATGTACAACGACCCATACGTGATATTGTTCTCGGCAACGAAGATAGTGGAATTTATCCATATACTCTCAGAGTTGTGCGTCTGAATAATCGCAATTGTTGCTCTACGAGTGCGGATGCTGAGGCTATCTATGTTACCGAGAGCGATGTCAACAACTGTCAGAATCAGTGCAGTTAACCCACAATAGAAAACGGGTGCATCTGACTTGCGCACGGGCGAAGCATTTGGAATTGTCAATTTGTCAATTTCTGACTTATATTGTCGCCCAAATGCTAGCTGCTGCGCAGCCGCTGCGCTAGCGCCCCTACAGATATATTTGCAAATATGATATGCACCCTAGAAAATAATTTCAGTCTGTAGTCGCCCCGAAATCGGAAAATATTGCTCCGGATTGGTTAAAAATGGGAGGAAAGGAGCGTCTGTATAGTAGTCTGGGTTGGGCGAAACAACTTGATGTTTTAGTGTTGTAATAATATGAAACATTGATGTTTTGCAAATAATTTATATAGATAGGTATTTATGATGATGGCCACAGCGAGTGCAAGAGGGAAGGACTTTCGGGACGGGGCGGCCTGGACAGAGACGGGCCCGTCAGAGATAGTATCTCGGTTTTGGCAGGTATGGCTGGAAGAAGAGGACAAGCTTTATCACCGCTGCCTCAGGTTGATGAATTTTAACCCAACGGAGGCTGAAGATGCTCTGGGTCAAGCAAGGATCAAGGCTTGGGAAAAGGTGCAAGAGTTGGGGTCCGACATCAGAAATTTAACGGCTTGGCTGATGCAGTTGACGAGCAACCTCTGCAAAGATCTTCTCAAAAAAGACTCTCGGGGCCCGGTGGCGGTAGAAAATATTGAATTGGTGGGGGAAACAGGGGTTCTGTGTACGGTGTCTTCCCAGGCATCGCCCCAGATGGTACTGGAGTCCGAGGAAAGGGATGTCGCGATCGGACAAGCAGTGGCTTCGTTATCCCCAGGGATGCGCGATACTTTTGCTTTACATTATTATGAAGAGCTTGAGTATACAGAAATAGCAGAGTAGCTTGGGTTAACCTACAATAGCGTCTGCAAGCGGGGGAAGTTGAAGGGCTATTTCCGGGATGAGGAAGAATTAGAAAATGAGTTGAAACCGGTGGGTTCCAACTCGCGAAGGAGAAAAGCCCGAGTGGAAAAGCAGAAGATCGGGTCTGATGGGAAGTCCCCAAGGAAGACGGCAACTGTATCGGCGGCGAGGGACTGTGGGCCGGTAGCGGTAGCAGAAAAATCCGAAGCTAAGAATAGCGCAGGGGAGCAAAAGGCTTTGGCGGGCTCCCAAATGAAGGAAGTTTCTGCCAAGGGGTCCCCAGAAGAGCATTCGCCAAGCAGGTTAGAACTTGTCGAGGAGATCCCGACACACCCCCGTCCCCCGTTCCCTCTTCCCTTCCCTTCCCTTCAGAGATATCCTCATCGAGGAACTTGAGAATGACCGGCACCTGACAGAGCTGAACGTCCAGCACAAGATCGTTCGCGTAGACTCCTTCCCCAAGTCCCGTACCCTCTTCCTCGTCCCCCGTTCCCTTCCCTTCCCCACGCCTCACCGCAATCGCCAGATTGCAGCCCCATGCCTAGAGCCCAAACCGTACCCCATACCCTCTTTCCCGTCCCCCGTCCCCCGTCCCCTCTACCAGAGCACATTCCATCACCACTCGCAACCCACTACCGTACTGGTACTGGTGATTTATACTGTACGGTTAACCCTACATTTCAGTACGGTTTTCCCTATCAAAGAACGATTGTTTTTTTAACTTATATTTAAGGTGTATTGATTAATGTCTGAAAATCAAAAATAAAAATGTATAAAGCAGCACAGAGTAACTGGCCATTGTACTGGAGTTCCCAAGTCTTGGGCGAAATCGACCCCAGGAATATCGACAGAAAGAAAGGCGTGCGATTCGTTCAGGTATAAGCTGAAAAACCAGTGAAAGCCTGGCTGGTCCCATTAGCCAGTAACTTTGGTACCATGGGGGTCCAAATCCCCCCCTCCAAGTA
The DNA here is from genome assembly GCA_005518205.2 of Hormoscilla sp. GUM202. Classification (GTDB taxonomy): domain Bacteria; phylum Cyanobacteriota; class Cyanobacteriia; order Cyanobacteriales; family Desertifilaceae; genus Hormoscilla. The sequence goes on along the minus strand of RFFC02000038.1, from coordinate 46,826 downwards.
CGGGAGAGACACCGGTCCTTAATGCTGCGGAGTGACATCACTGCGGTGTGAAGCAAGGACTCAAATGTAGGAGAACTGGCAGCTATCGCCGGTAAATCCGCTAAGGAAAGATGCTCATGGCTAGAAAAGCGAACCTATTTAAGCCTCGTTAAGATGAACCAGCGCAATAAGGCTGTATCGCTGGCCCAAAAGGGAAATGGTAGTTAGTGTTAGTCTTGTCTTCTGGCTAACAACGTGCTCAAAGAACTCCCGGGGTATTGTAGGGGCCTAAAAGCATCAATAATGGTATCAAGGAACGAAATAACCTCCTGTGTGCTGTCTCCGGGTGGGTAGGAAGGGAGGGAGACAAGTTAGATGATAAGCGAAAGCCACAGGGGGGGGGATGTCCTAAAAAGCCAATGCCCGAGGTAACGCTCGAGGATATGCTGACATAGGACGGATATGGTAAGAAGTCTTGGGAGAAAGTAACCCTAAACATGATACAGAGCCGGAGGAGAAATCCGAAAGGTAAATATAATGGACTAAAGCCCTGACCAGGTAAAAACTAGCGCATTCCTATTTTATAGGGATTCATGTTAATAAAGAGTGGCACTCATGGGTTTGGCAGTTCTCCCGTCACGAACCGCCCGGGTTAGGCATAAATTTAGTCAATTACGACCACCAGAAGGGGAGAAATTTCATGGGACAAGGCCAGAAAGGAGTAATCCAATCAACGGCTACCAGTGACATCGGCTTACCAACCAGTAGCCGGATGCGGTGAAAGTCGCAAGTCCGGTTCCGAATGGGAGGGTTGAGAGGAGACTCTCAGCTCGACCCCTACCAACCGTTTTGGAGGTGCGAGCAGCCATATCTCGGGGAGTGATGGGAGCGACACTCTTTATGCTGAAGGTGGTCACGATTACGTGGCGGGAAAGGCAGGCAACGATCTACTTAGTGGGGGTTATGGGAAGGACACCCTCAGCGGAGATGAAGGGAACGACACTATCCATGGAGGCATTGGTCTGGGCAACGATAGCATAACCGGCGGCAGTGGAGACGATTTCCTCATCTTTGGAAATGGCAATGACACGATTGACGGTGGAACCGGATACGACACGTTCATCCTATCCGACCTTGGAAACGACTTTATTGAAAACTTCCAGATCTACAAAGACCAAATAAAGCTCCCCCTTTTTGCTCCCTGGCCGAGCCAGACATCACTTAAACAAGTAGACACTGATATAGTTGTTGAGTTTGTCGGCACGACGGAAAGCAATCCCAAGCACTCTTTCTCAGTAACCTTGAAGGACGTCGAACTGACCGATGAATTGTCAGCTTGGATTCACTCTTCTCTGCACGGAATTCCCTCCTTGCGCGGGACTAACGAGGCTGACGACATTATAGGAAGTCACTCAAAAGAGGTCATCTATGCCCTGGCCGGAAATGATACGATTCACGGTTTTGGTGGCGACGATACTATCTTTGGCGGAGAGGGAAACGACATCATCGACGAACGCAACATCACGAACTCGTCCCAACCAGCAGTGCCCGTAATATCACAGTCAGAACAAGAGAACCGTGATTACCTCTATGGTGGGGACGGAAATGACTGTCTGATAGGTCGAGGAGGTCAAGACGTTCTGACCGGCGGTAGCGGTCAAGACATCTTTGGTCTTACTGCCGATCGAGGCGACTTTACGACGATTCAAGACTTCACAATTTCTCTAAAGAGCTTCGAGAGTACCGAGCCGGAGATCTACGATACGATATACATCCCAGACATAGATGTAAATCGTTTTGAGATAGAAGTTGTTGCTCTCCCCAGTGATAGCGCTTACTCTGGAGATGTCCCTTACAAGGCAATATTTTCCTTGGGGACACAGCGGATTGGAGAAGCCTACATCCAGGCCATTGGAGGTGCGGCTACCACACACAAGTTTGAAGCAGGGCGAGAACTTCAGATCAAAGGATTCATAGAAAGCGCATTGATTACCGAACTTGTCTTTGAGAACCCTTCAACCGGGATGTAATTTGACTTGCCGCCGCCGGACGCCACTATTGCGAACTCCCTCCAAGCCTACTCGCCCTGGAACGAAAGAGACGATAACTTGGAGGGAAGTCCGGAAAGCAATCGCCCGTTCGAACCTCACCACAGACATCGCACCGCCAGCTCTCGCGCACCAGACGAGAAGCGCAACCTCACCTTCTAACTGGTACCCTCTTCCCCGTCCCCCGTTCCCCGTTCCCCGTTCCCCGTTCCCCGTTCCCCGTTCCCTCTTCCCTTTCCTCGCGCAATCGCCAGCCCTCGCGTCCACTCCAAATCTCGCGCACCAGACAAGAAGCGCAACCTCACCTTCGCCGACCAAAAGACTAGAAGCGATAGCCCGTTCGAACCTCACCACAGACATCGCACCGCCAGCTCTCGCGCACTAGACGGGAAGCACAACCTCACCTTCTAACTGATACCCTCTTCCCCGTCCCCTCTACCCTACCCCGTCCCCTCTACCCTACCCCGTCCCCCGTTCCCCGTTCCCCGTTCCCTGTTCCCCGTTCCCTTTCCTCGCGCCAGATACGATCGCCTTCACCCCCGATAGACAAAAAGTTCTCATAGCGAAAGAGAGAGAACCTAACGATGATCATACCATAGACCCAGAAAGTTCTGTCAGCACAATCGAACTAACCGATCGGATTGCTAACCCGAGTCAGGATAACGTTACTACCGCTGTTCCCCGTTCCCCGTTCCCTGTTCCCCGCGTTCCCTGTTCCCCGCGTTCCCTGTCCCCCGTTCCCTGTTCCCTGCCGAGTTACCCAGACTGGGAACCACCCGATCGCGCAGCCTAGCGCCAGCCATAGCGCCATCCCGATCGGGAACCCGATCGCGCAACGTAGCGCCAGCCATAGCGCCATCCCGATCGGGAACCAAATCGCACAGCGTAGCGCCAGCCATAGCACCATCCCGATCGGGAACCCGATCGCGGCACAGATGAAAATGGCAATCGGATATTTCTCTTACCCGAGTTCCAACCAGAATTAGTTCGCTTTGAACTGGATCGGGAGTCGGGCACATTAGACATTGTCGATCGCATCCGTCTGAAACGTCAAGATGGCACCCCCCTGACAAGTTTACCCAACCTGCCAGAAATAGATCCAGACCGTCCCGTAGATGGAGATGGTAACCTGGGTAGCGATCGACATCTAGTGACGTGATGGCTAGTCTGTCCCCATAGGTGTAAGGATGTAGCATTTTCAACATTTCGGCTGGGAGCTGAAATGCCTGAAATATCGTTAATTGACTTGCCGTTGGATGCCACCATTGCGAACTCCGTCCGAGCTTTCTCCTGCTAACATCACTACTCGCGACCCACTACCGTAACCCGTTGGAGTTCGACCCCCTGGGAATAGACGCCGAGGGAATTGTGGTAGCGCCGGACGAAACCTTCTGGTTAGTAGACGAATACCGTCCATCCCCTTGCAGGTTGTCTGGCTATTCGATTTCTTCTAGGCTCAAGTTCCAAAACGACTTGTCAGCAAAGGCTATTTAGGGAACGGGGAACGGGGAACGGGGAACGGGGAACGGGGAACGAGGAACGAGGAACGAGGAACGGGGAACGGAGAACGGCATTTACTGGAGATCCGCCTAGCAACTCCAAGGCAGTCTCACGAACATAGAAGTTGAAAGTCCTACCTTCTGTTGTCCCCTGGTAGAGTGACTCAGGTGCATCTTCGGCAGTAAAAATACCTGGCAAAGACTTTCCGTCGGAAGTCATCATCAGTTCACTCCTGGGACTTATCTTATCTATTCTAGGCCACCAAATCATATTACAATCCTACCTCGGAGAAGTCCCAAATCATTCGCATACTGGAATTCGATACAGAAACGGCCACTACTACCGGAGAATATCTCTATATTCAGGAAGATATGGGAGGTGGCAGCGATAAAACTGGCGATGCCGTATCCTTGGGGAATGGGGAGTTTTTGGTAACGGAACGCGATCGGGTTTCGGTCCCGAGTCCCAGAAGAAAAACTTCCGCATCAGCATCAATGACGCTACCAATATCCAAGAATTGACAGCAGACCCAGATGCCACCTTTGAAAGTTTAACACCAGAAGAGTTAACAGATCGAGGGATTAATCCTGTCAGCAAGTCGGTCTACGCCGACTTGACGGCCTTGGGTTACAGTTTCACTGATAAACCAGAAGGGTTGGCCTTGGTAGACGAGAACATCGTTGCAGTTCTGAATGACAATGACTTTGGGGAAGTTCCTATAGGTTCGGGGTCGATCGTCGATCGAAATGGGGACAACTCCCTAGATGCATCCGATCGGGATGGGGAGATTAACATTCAGAACTGGCCGGTCCTGGGAATGTACCAACCAGACTCGATCGCCTCCTATGAAGTACACGGCAAAACCTACATCGTCACGGCCAACGAAGGAGACAGTCGGGACTATGATGGTTTCAGCGAAGAGGAACGAGTTAAAGACCTGACTCTCGATCCCACAGCATTTCCCAATGCCGCCGAACTGCAAGCAGATGAGGCATTAGGTCGCCTGCAAGTGACCACAACCTTGGGCGACAGGGATGGAGATGGAGACTATGATGAAATCTATGCCTATGGCGGGCGATCGTTCTCCATCTTTGAGGCGACAGATACAGGTTTGGAGTTGGTGTTCGACAGCGGGAATGACTTCGAGAAGATTACCGCAGAGGTATTCCCCGAATTTTTCAATTCCGACTTCGATGACGACGAGGAAGTTTTTGAATTTGACGGTCGCAGCGACAACAAAGGACCGGAACCAGAAGGGGTTGCCGTCGGACAAGTGGGCGATCGCACCTATGCCTTCATCGGCTTAGAACGGATTGGGGGTATCATGACCTATGATGTCACAGATCCGTTTAATCCCACGTTCGTCCAGTATCTGAATAATAATCCCGATCGCGCCCCCGTGGGGGCAGCCATGTTTTTGCCCACGGGAGACATTGCCCCGGAAGGTCTAACCTTCATCTCCCAGACAAATAGTCCCACAAATAATCCCCTGTTAGTTGTCGGCAATGAAATCAGCGCCACAACTACTATTTGAGTTCGGGGGAGATCGGGTCCTCGACCTACCCTAGTAAATGGGGTTGCTAGCGGCGACACGACTCAGAATGGAACGGTATTGTGGACTCGCAGCACGGCACTAGGGGATGTTACCTTTGAATATGCTACTGACCCCAACTTCCTGACTATTGTCTGCACCGCGAGAATGCTACGGTCACGAACCCCGACCTGCCAGTTAAGGTAGAACTGACGGGTTTGAGTCCGGGAACCGACTATTATTATCGCGTGACTGACGCCGCCGGAGACTCGGAGACTGGAAGGTTCACAACTGCTAACGAACTGGGAACCCAAGCAGGGTTGACCTTTGGCGTCTCTGGAGACTGGCGGGGCGAGTTGAGTCCCTATCCCGCGATCGGCAACGCCCCAGAAAAGGATTTAGATTTCTTCGTGTTGCATGGGGACACCATCAACGCCGACTCTCCCTCTCCCGCCGTTCCCTTAGAACAGGCCACAACTCTAGCAGAGTTTCGGGACAAACATAGCGAAGTCTACGATACCCGCTTTGGTTTGAATGCCTGGGGCGACCTGCGGGCCTCTACATCCGTGTTAGCGACCATAGACGACCAAGAAGTCACCGACGACTTCGCCGGGGGTGCAGCAGCAGAAACAGATCCTCGCTTTGGCACCTCTGATTTTTCCGGAACGGTGGGTTTAATCAACGACACCGAACTGTATGAAAATGGTCTGCAAGCATTCCAGGAATATAACCCCATCCGGGATGAATTTTATGGAGAAACGGGAGATCCTCGCACCGCTGGCGAACGGAAACTCTATCGGTTTAATACCTACGGTGATGATGCCGCCGTCATCATCCTGAACAACCGTTCTTTCCGCGACCCGCAGTTGCCAAACGTAACCGATTTTACCGATACCGAACAAGTTGCTGCATTTTTGGCGGGTTCCTTCGACCCCGATCGCACGCTGCTGGGGGCCCAGCAGCTAGCAGACTTAAAAGCAGACTTGCTGCAAGCAGAGGAGAATGGCATCACCTGGAAATTCGTAATGGTGCCCGAAGCCATCCAAAACCTGGGTTTAGGTCTAGCAGCGGATCGCTTTGAAGGATATGCAGCGGAACGGACGGAGATTTTGCAATTCATCGACGAGAACAATATCGAGAATGTCGTCTTCGTAGCAGCGGATGCCCATGGGACGATCGTCAATAATCTCACCTATCAGACCGACCCTCTAGGGCCCCAAATACCCACAGGTGCCTGGGAAATCATCACAGGTGCTGTCGCCGTCGAGCCGACTTTAGGACCTACGGTGGTGGGAATAGCTGCGGCGAGTGGTTTTATCACTCCCGAACAACTAGAATTTTACAATTCCCTTCCCGTTGCCAACGATGGGGATGATGTTGTCGATGACAAGGATGACTTTTTCAAGAATCTGACCAATCAACAGCTACTCCCCTTTGGTTACGACCCCGTGGGATTGCAAGATTCCGGGATTGATGCTACCTTACTTCAAGGTGACTATGTGGCTGCTCACAGTTACGGCTGGACAGAGTTTGCGATCGACCCCATCAGTCAAAACCTGCTAGTCACCACCTACGGGATAGACTCCTATAGCGAAGACCAGTTGTTAGCAAATCCTGGGGCTATTCTCGAACGGGTACCCGCGATCGTCAGTCAGTTTGAAGTACAGACGCCCCGGTAGTCGGTCAAGAAACCGGGTTTGGATGGTCAAGGATCTTTTTGTTTATCGGAAAACCCGGTTTCTAGCTTCTACTGCACTCTACTGCTACAGCAAGCAGATCGCCTTCAGAACTTGCAGCAGTTGCCGGGTGCGATTTTTCGGCTGTACCCAGCAGATCGCCTGCAAAAAAGTCCAGTATTGGCATAAATTGATAAGTAGGGGGATTTCCCTGTTGAATATAGACAAACTGATAGGTACGACCATTAGTAGTCAAGCCCCAAACCGATGCTTGACTTTCGAGGCTTTGGAAAGCATCGGTGAGTAATTGGGACAAACCGGTAGATTCCGCTGCTGCGCTGTTTTTGCTTTCTACGACCAAAATCCACACTAGGGTATTACTTGCAGTATATTTCTGTTTGTGGTATTGTAGTCATAATAGGGAACATAGGACAGCGCGTCAGACAAGCGATTTTTCCGGAACGGTAAATCCTCGCCCGTCTCGCAGTAAAATGCTTAACGTGCCTGACTTTGAAAACGAGTTATGGCGACTGCGGCTGGATAGTTGGCGGATCTTGTATGCGATTGCAGAAGCGGATATGGTAGTAGGCGTAGTTGCTGTGCGTAAACGCCCGCCATATGACTACGGAGACTTGGAGAGACTGATAAAAAACTTACAGTAGCAGTAGCAGATGCGATCGCACCTTGTCTCCAATAAAATGCTAATGGGAACATCTCATTTGTGCAAGTATACATGTAGGCTCTCAGTAGATCGGCGATAACTTATGGTAGAAATCTACAAATTAATTGTAACTACAGGACAAAAAATAGCTCTTGTGTTTTTTAACAAGCAGGATTGCAATTTTCAGCTGATGTGGCTAATAATAAAGTAGGGTGGGCACCGCCCACCTTACTACTTGCATCATATAGCAAAAAAAAGGAAGTAACGTAGGAGTTATCTTCTTTGGAGTCAAAAAGCAATTGTTTCAGTCTGCAATAATTCATTAGCACTAGCACCCCGACGAACTTGTTCCCATTTACGGCTCGGCGGGTCATACTTACAGTAACAGACCACGATGCGATTGTCTGTGTCAAAGCTAGCGAATCGTTCGACTCTTGTGACAACCCAATCTCCTTCTCGGGCATAGGTAATGTCGTCAGATGATTCAGAAGACTTGTAAGCACGGGTGCGATCGCCCGGTTGGGGAATCGCTGGCTTTACCGTTCCGGAAAAATCGGAAACGCTCCAGTTTTCCTCTAGAATGTTAGTAATACTTTTGTCAGGCATCAGCATGCGCTCTTCCCAACCCCGATCGCTCATACTCTCTGTCTTGTAAACTATCCAGGTTTCAGTCGCCATAACGATTATCCCGCGCAGACGGGCGAAAGCACAGGTGGGCGAAAGTTCATGTAGCCGCACCATTCACGGGTGACGGCGATCTACCCGCCGCCGACAACGGGACAAACCGACAAACCAGACGAACTTCTGGAATCATACAGAGATTGTTAATTATCCGGAAGTCCTAGCCGAATCTCGAATAACCATTAACCATGACAAGCAATGTAAAAATACTTACCATCCCACTATCGGGAAGTTGCGCGATCGTTAGCGAGAACTTTGGATCGCAGTTCCAAACCTACTGTTCCGGTTCCAGTATCTCCCCCCTGTTCGTGCTAGGGGATGCTGTAGAACTCTTAAACTCACTACCAAGTGAGTCGATCGACTGCTGCATGACCAGTCCTCCTTACTGGGGGAAGCGGGAGTACGAAGCCGGAGGAATTGGTCTAGAAAAAGATTTCCAGGATTACATTAATAATTTATGTGCAGTCTTTGCAGAAGTCAAGCGCGTATTGAAGTCAACAGGATCGTTTTGGTTGAATATTGGGGACAGTTACGCTAATAAGCAGCTTCTAGGTATTCCCTGGCGGGTGGCGATCGCCCTCACCGACTCCCAAGGATGGACCCTGAGAAACAGCGCCATCTGGAATAAAGTTAAAGGCGGCCCCGATCGGGCCAAAGACCGGCTGCGAAACATCCACGAACATGTTTTCCACTTCGTGAAGTCGCCGAAAGGTTACTACTATAATGAGGATGCAATACGATCAACTCCCGGAAAAGCCAAAGTGGTCAATGGAGCAATTGTATCAGCAACAGGGGTGACAGGTATTCGCTATCAACGTCAGATCGAACTATCTACAGAACTTACAGAAACAGAGAAAACCAATGCTAGGGCTGCTTTAGAAGCCATGCTGCAAGAAATCAAAAATGGCAATTTGGCTGATTTCCGGATGATTATCCGGGGTCAACAGCGCACGACGCACTCCAATTCTACCTCAGTTTCGGGACGAGCAAAAGAACTTAAAGAGAAAGGCTTTTACTTTCTCAAGTACCACCCAAAAGGCTCAAAGCCGAGTGACGTTTGGGAAATTTTACCAGAAGATAGTCAGAAGCGCAAGGTTCATTTTGCCCCTTACCCAGTCGATCTCTGTAAAATTCCCATATCAGCAACTTGTCCCCCTAACGGAATAGTTCTCGATCCATTTGCAGGAACTGGCACGACAATGGTAGCAGCCCGACTACAGATGAAAAAATCCATCGGTATTGATATTTGCCGCCGATACCTAGAAGTAGCCCAAGAAAGAAGCGAAACAATTTTATGAGCAAAGTTGTTGAATTGTTTGGAATATCAAAGACAGAAGCAAATGTAGACTGGTCAAAAGTTGTAGAAGAACAGCCTTGTCCCTATCTACAAAAACGCTGCATTAAAATTCGCAAGAGTCAACCCGAAGTTTCCATAGGCACCTGTACGGTAATGTATGGGAAGCAAAAAGTTCCCACAATCATCTGTCCTCATCGCCTGCTGGAACGAAAGCAAATCTTTACAGACTGTCTGCACTTGTTAACCACGCATCAACCTGGAAATGAATTGCACGTTGTGACAGAAGTATCACTCCCAGGAGGCAACGTAGATTACTTTTTACTGTCAGTCAATCAAAGCAAGGTAAGAGATTTTGTAGGAATTGAATTACAGGCCCTGGATACGACTGGAACCGTTTGGCCAGAACGCAAACGATTGCTTGAGGATCTTGGCGTTGAAACAAATGTAAGTGGTAATGAGTCTCGCAAATCTTTTGGAATTAACTGGAAGATGACGGCAAAGACAAGCCTAGTTCAGTTACATCATAAAATAGATACTTTTGAAAAGTTACAGAAAAAGTTGGTATTGGTGGTTCAAGACTGCTTTCTTAGCTATATGCAGCGCCAGTTTAATTTTGCCCACGTCAAGCAAGCTAGGATCGGAGACTCAATGCACATGCACTCTTATCAGATGGTGATGCAAGCAGAACACTCCTACAAGCTAACTTTAGAAGAACGACTGAGCACTGATGCAGTTGGAATTGCTAAATGTCTAGATCTGCAAGCTGAAGCCAATGTTGAACTAGAACAGATAATCCAGCTTCTGGAATCAAAAATTTCAGAAGCTACTCTCTTCACACTTGTCTGATATCAATTTGTATGTTCTCGTATTTGGAATTAAAGAATATGGTTGACAGAGTTCGCGGGGGGTCCAAATTATCAATTAACCATTGCTCAATTCGATCGTGTTAACTTCTCTGATAGCGCATTCCCGGCAGTTGGGACACCAAACCCAACAACTCCAACTGCAACAAAGCACTAGAAACAGAACTAGCCTCCATGGCAGCTTCGGAAACAATTAAATCAAACAATATCGCTTCTGACGGTACAGCCTCCAACACCTTTGCCAGGTCTGGCGCTAGATCCGGTACAGAAGCTGTTGAAGGCGCAGGCGCAAACAACTCCAGCTGTTCGGCCTTCTGTTCCTTTGTCGAGACTGGTGCAGGATCCAGTTGGGGAATAGCACCCAACATTTCCAGCAGATAACCCTCACTAATAATCAATTGGGCCCCCTTACTCAGTAGCCCCAAACAGCCCTGAGACTTCCGATCGTCCAGACGCCCGGGTAAAACATAGACATCTCGCCCAAAATCATTGGCCAAGCGGGCGCTAATCAATGCACCCGAATTCACAGGCGCTTCCACGATCAGTACGGCACGACATAAACCGACAATAATCCGATTGCGTTGGGGAAAGTGAGCCCGATCGGGTTGAGTACCCGCCGGATACTCACTGACCACCAACCCCTGCTGGAGAATTTGTTCGTAAAGCTGTTGATTTCGAGGCGGATAAACCATATCCACCCCCGTACCCAAGACCGCGATCGTCCGTCCGCCGGCTTCCAGACAACCCCGATGGGCTTCACTGTCAATACCCTGTGCCATACCAGAAACGATCGTAAAACCTTTTTGGGAAAGAAGGCGACTAATGCGGCGAGTCCAGCGTTTACCATAGTCAGTAGGTTCCCGCGTCCCGACGATCGCCACTGCCGGTGTCATGCCTTGATTTTCCTCTGGTCGCACCACCCCCCGGTAATAAAGCACCGCAGGAGGATTGGGAATTTCCCGCAGCAGGCGAGGATAGTCATCATCAGCAGGAGTCCAAAAATGAGGATTGTCTTTAAGATGCGCTGCGGCGAGTTTTTCCGGGTCGATCGCCTTTCGCGCCCCCAACACTGCGGCCACCGTCTTAGGCCCAAACCCCTCCACTTGCCCCAAAGCCGCAGCATCCGCATGCCAAGCAGCTGCCAGGGTACCAAAATGCCGTTGCAGACGCAATAGCAGAATCGGTCCAATGCCCTTAATTTGGGACCAGGCCAACCAAAATGCACCTTCTGCCATTTGCTAAATATTCGTGGTATCGTTCATTCTCAACAGTCCTCCCCTAGTCTAGCCTTACAGGGGTAGTTCGTAGTTCGTAGTTCGTAGTTCGTAGTTCATAGTTCATAGTAGTAAATTGCCGCTTAAATATAGACATATGTATACTTTTGTTGCCACCAATCACCCACTTTCCTACTTTCGGCAAGCAAAAATTAAGCAAAAATCAAAAACCTACCCCTGTGAGCCGAGGTCAGACAGCCACCGAAGGATGACACTTTTGCATCTGTAATGGTATACTGAGTCAATTAAACCATAAAAAATTTTAGATAGTCCTCCCGGGCGACTTGCCGCTCGGCAAAAATGCAAATAGCTTCTGGTTATTGCAAAATGTAAATTGTTTTTGATTTACATTTAAGCCTTGACAAAATTATCATTAATCATGTAGTGGAAGTAGACGATGAGCCAAATTAGCGTTGTCTTGATTGAGGATCATGACCTTACTCGCGTGGGTTTGCGGACAGCATTTCAACAGCGGCGCGAGGTAAAAGTGATAGGGGAAGCAGCTAATGGCAAGGAAGGTCTGGAATTGGTGACAGACATGAAGCCAGATATAGCCATAGTAGATATAGGCTTGCCAGACATAGATGGAATAGAGCTGACTCGCCGGCTGAAGAAGAACGGGTCTGGATCCAGAGATTCCAAACAAAAAGTCTTGATTTTAACCATGCAGGACAATGAGGAGACAGTGCTAGCGGCATTTGCAGCCGGTGCGGACTCGTACTGCATGAAGGATGTCAACCTAGAAAAGTTGATCGAGGCCCTAATCGTGACCCAAGAAGGCAACAATTGGGTGGACCCGACGATCGCCAGGATAGTGCTACAGCAAGCACGCCACAGTTCGACCAGCGGACGATCGCCAGGATTCGCTGGTGCAGCACGACCAAAAGTGGCTCCTCAGATGAATACCTCTCCAGAATATAACCCGCAGCAGCAAACATCCCTGACAGAAAGGGAATTGCAAGTGCTAGAACTAATTGTGGCAGGATGCAGTAATGCCGCGATCTCCGATCGGCTGTATATTACTGTAGGGACAGTCAAAACCCACGTCCGGAATATTCTCAACAAGCTCTGTGCTGATGACCGCACCCAAGCAGCGGTGCGGGCTCTACGCAGTGGCTTAGTAGGATGACCAGTGGGTGCATCTCACTTTTGTAATCTAGCCCCTGCACGCTCCGGGCCCCCTCCGCTGCGAGGAAGGGGCCTGGAGCGTGGGCTTTGTTCGTGTAGCCGGACCCTTTAGGGTTCGGGCGGCGACGCAAATATGAGATGCACCCTGACCAGTCGATGTTTCCTGGGTAGTGCGAATACGATGTCTTCTCTCTCGTTCCCACGGCTCTGCCTGGGAACGTGCGACTAGACACGCGAGCGGTCTCCTGGGTAGTGCTTCTAGAGCGTCGGTCCATTAATAATACTTGACAAATTTCAACTACTGTGCATGCACGAAAACTACGTATATTATCGTAAAAATATCTGGCCTTCACTCCCTCTGGACATCATGATTTTATCCAAAATCTGTTCTACTGAACTGGCGATCGGGCATATACACAGTTTCATTTTTTTGTCAACCCCCTCTACTGGACCGACGCTCTAGCGCTCCCAGGAGACACCTCGCCCTGTCAGAGACATCTCCAGACCAGGAAACATCGAAGGTGTCTCCTGGGTAGTGCGACTAGGGGGCATCGTCGGGAGACACTGCGAGACGGCCTGACAACTCCCAGACGATGGCCAGTCCGGAGCAACTGACAAAAGCATGTAGACTGGACCTGCCCGTTCGCACGCTCCGGGCCCCCTCCGCTGCGAGAACGGTCAAAAAACCCTACCTAGTAGGACGCTCAGAATAAACTCAGTCCGAAGAAATGCTTCAACTTCATTTACCAACAAATATAGAAATTGTTCACCAGCGTAACAGGTGGCGAAAAAGCAATGGTTGGGGGCAAAAGTCAAGAGGCAGTGCCAAGGACTGGCTCACACACCATCGGGAAGGCGACAAACCAATTTCGCCAGATGGCTCAGTTAAGATATAACCCGTAAACTGATATCAGCAGAGATGTCTCTGCCAGAGCTCTTGTCCCAGGGGACATGGACTGCAGACAGGAGACATCAATTGGGCTAGCGCTCCAGGGTCGCACGATGGATATGCGCGATCGGCGGGGAAATGAGAGTATAAATAGACTTACACTCAAGCCATTGGCTTTAAATTAATATTAAGTGGAGTACGGCATGAGTCAGGGATCTGGGCGCAAACTCAAATTGATGGTGGTTGACGACGAGCACGACAACCTGGATTTGCTGTACCGGACGTTTAGAAGAGAGTTTCAAGTCCACATAGCAGACAGTGGCATCAAGGCTTTGGAGGTTCTAGAACAGCAAGGAGAAATGGCGATCATAATTTCCGACCAGCGGATGCCGGAAATGAATGGTACCGAATTTTTGGAAAAGACGGTCGAACAGTTTCCCGATACGATCCGGATTCTCCTAACAGGCTACACTGATGTGGAAGACTTGGTAGATGCGATTAACGCTGGTAAGGTTTTTAAGTATATAGTCAAACCTTGGACCCCCACGGACCTGAAAGCGGTGGTGGAACAGGCGGCTGAAACCTACAATGTAATCAAGAAAAGAACGAACGAATTGGGACGCTCGCTGCGGCGGGAGTCCCTCATGAATGGGGTGATGAGTGCGCTCAGGGAATCCCTGGACTATGGTAGTATGCTGCAAACGATCGTGGAGACGATCGGCTCGAACTTTGATGCTAGCTATGCTCAATTGCGACCAGTAGAGGAAAACAACCTGACCCAGGAAGATTTCTCCTATCAGGCACCGGACGAGGAGGCTAACCAAAACCAGAATAGTACCTCCCGCCCGCAGGGCGTAAAATCGAGCAATGATCTGGTGCAAGAAGTCCTAGAAACCGGTCAGACAAAAGTCAGGGACTCCCAGGATGAGAAAAACCCCTATCAACAACTAATAGTGCCCCTTACCTACCAGAAGGATGTTCTCGCTATTCTCAGTCTGTGCCAATACGGCGATTTTTCGGTCGTTTCCGGGAGCACCCACCCGGTTGTGTCGCATCCTGCGCACAACATGGGTGGGTGCTCCGGAAACGAAAGTCCGCAGGCCGATCGCAGTCCCTGGGAAAAGGAAGACATCCAGCTGATAGAAAATCTGGTGGGACAAGCAGCTCTGGCCCTTTCACAAGCTAAACTATACAAGCGGGCCACGGAGTTAGCCCAACAGTTACGCTTGGAGCTAGAAGTGGCTCGCAAGGTCCAGATGGGTCTGTTGCGCCAGAGTTGGCCCGAAATTGAAGGTGTCAAGGTGCAAGCCTGCTGTTATCCTGCGAGAGAAGTGGGTGGCGATTTCTTTGAGGTCTACGTACAACCCCAAGGCGATCTTTGGGTGGCGGTGGGCGATGTCTCCGGCAAAGGGGTGCCTGCTGCTCTGTTTATGGCCAGCGCAATTTCGGTTCTGCGACGAGAACTCTCTCAAGAAGACTCCCTGGAACCGGATGTGGTGATGGGGAACCTCAACAGTTCTCTGATCGAAGACCTCGCTAGCAATAACCGCTTCATTACTATGGCTTTGGCTCGTTACAGGCCCTCAACTGGCGATCTGGTATACACCAGTGCGGGGCATGTTTACCCGATCGTCTGGTCCCACAAAACTGTGATAGAACAGTTAGCGTCTCCTAAAGGTAAAGTTACCATTGAGCCTAACCTACTGAAGGCTCGGGGCATCCCAGTGGGAATTCTGCCAGTATGGAAAGGAAAACCTGGGCAAGTCCAACTTCATCCAGGAGATGTTTTGCTGCTGATCAGCGATGGGATCACCGAAGCCAAAGACCCCGAACATCTTGATGATGGCAGGATGCTGAACGAGGATGGTCTGTGGCGGCTGCTAACTAAGCAGGATGGACCTCTAAGCCTAACAACTTTATTAGACGATATTCGGGCAGATAATACTATTCAGGAAGACGACCAAACTATACTCTCTTTGGAGGTTCTGTAGTTAATGAGAACTGAGCTTAATGTCCCAAGCGACTTAAGGTTTTTGAATATTGTAGAATCCTGGCTACTAGGTTGTTTGGAAGTTGAGCTAGGAGAATCGGTCGATTGGCCTCGACAATCGAATCGGGTACGCTTGGCTTTAGTAGAAGCATTCTCGAATGTGGTGCGTCACGCCCACAAAGAACAACAGGAATTGCCAGTGCAGATGCGTTTAGAACTAAAAAGCCGCGATATTGCTTTGGAAGTTTGGGACCACGGTCAAGGATACAACCTGGCTACTTATCTGCCACCGGACCCAAAACAAAAGCAAGAAGGTGGCTATGGCTGGCTGATCGTGAATCGTCTGATGGATCGGGTGGAGTACCGGTTACAGATAGATGGTCGCAACTGCCTGAAGTTGGAAGCAAGTTTACCAGAGGTCACCAAGTAGTTCAGTAAAATATATTTTTAATACTAACAGAGACGCTATTAGGCGTCTCTAACAGGCGGGACAAGTCTACGAAATAAAAAATGGATGTTTCTCTGAGCAGCTCTCAGGTAAAGCAAAAAGCGCTAGAATTGGGCTTCCATAAGGTGGGCATAGCGGCTGTAGATGCTAACATTGTCAGTAAATCAGTTGAACGTTTACAGGTATGGCTAGGAAATGGCTACCAGGCAAATATGGAATGGATGGCAAATCCTAAGCGTCAAGATATCCGTCAGGTAATGCCTTCAGTTCAGTCTATTATTACGGTGGCTCTCAATTACTATACTGCTCATCAGCGTCCTGAAGGGAGTCAGTACGGAAAAATCTCTCGCTATGGCTGGGGACGGGACTATCATCGGGTGATGGACAAAAAGCTGAAACTGTTAGCAAACTGGCTGCGATCGGCCCGCGGACTTTCGTTTCCGGAGCACCCACCTATGTTGTGCGCAGGATGCGACACAACCGGGTGGGTGCTCCCGGAAACGACCGAAAAATCGCACTCTTGTGGAGTGGAAGTGCGTTACTATGCTGATACGGGACCTGTTCAGGATAAGGTATGGGCCCAGGCGGCGGGGATTGGCTGGATTGCCAAGAATGGTAATGTAATTACGCGGGAGTATGGGTCTTGGGTATTTTTGGGAGAAGTGTTGACGAATATAGTTTTAACCCCAGATGGGCCCCATACTGAACATTGTGGCACTTGTACTCGCTGTATAGACGCTTGTCCTACGGGGGCGATCGCCCAGCCCTTTGTAGTAGACGCTAATCGCTGTATTGCCTATCATACGATCGAGAATCGGGTCTCTAGTTTACCAGAGGAGATCGCGGGAGATCTAGAGGGTTGGGTTGCTGGTTGCGACATTTGCCAAGATGTCTGTCCCTGGAATCAGCGATTTGCCTCCATAACCGACATTACTGAGTTTAACCCCTATCCCGAGAATGTGGCTCCCAAGTTAAGTGAATTGGCAAAAATTTCCGATGCGGAGTGGAACCGGCGGTTCCGGGCTTCGGCCCTGCGGCGGATTAAACCAGAGATGCTGCGGCGGAATGCTCGTGCTAACCTGGAAGCAGATAAGGCGTCTGCTGAGTTAGATAAATGACTGTAATTATTTTTGATTTTGATGGTACTCTGGCCAATACACTAGATGCGATCGTCTCTATTACTAATCGCTTGTCTGGGTAATTTGGATATCAACCCGCTAGTCCTGAAGAGGTGATTAAACTCAAAAATTTAAGTTCCAGAAAAGTGATTCAGCAGCGACTATGGAGAAGAGAAAATTGTCCATTGTTCAATTTTCCATTCTCAATTGACAATTACCATTACTCTCCAGTAATTGACAAGCCCTCAACCCAGATTCTGGGAGAGACTCCATTGGGAGTAACTTGCGGTTCCTTTTCGACAAAAACGATCGATTTCAAGAGCTGCAAAAAGTCTCCAGCAACGGTAGCGGAATCAACACTTATCTTTTTGCCATCCATAAGCCAACCATCAAAGGGCAAGGAAAAGGATCCTTGTAAAGGTTGTACTCCTGCATGGAGAGCCTGAAGTTCATCGATGAAAATTACATTTTTAGCCTCAGCAAGATTGTATTCTTGCTCGGCGGGAACTCCTGGAAAGACATGATAAAAATTCGGGCTGACCCTGACTTTAGCGCCAATACCGGCATGACCGGTAGGTTGAGCATTGAGTCGTTTTGCAGTCCCAGCACTGTGCAGGAAGCTAGTCAAAATGCCTTCGGTAATTATGGGGACTCGACGGGTTGGCGTTCCTTCTCCATCAAAGGCGATCGCGGCCACGTTGTCTGGATGCAGGGCGTCGTCGCAGACAGAAAGCAAGGGAGAAGCAATTTGAGTTCCCAAAGACTCAGGAGTCGAGAGACTTTGCTTGTCAAGAATGTTCTGAGCATTGAAGATATTGGAAAAAGCATTCAGCAAACTAATGAATGCCTCGGCTGAGAAAACTACCAGATATTTACCCGACTTGACCTTTTCATAGTTCAAGTGACTGATAGTTTTTTCTGCCGCCTCTTGCAGACAACCCTTGACATCTAAATCATCCAGGGAATGGCTAATTCTGAAAGCACCAGCACCGCGAGGCTTTTTCCCGGGCTGTTCGGTTTTGCTGTAAAGGAAAATAGAGCTGTAGGAGTTACCTTCAGCCCTGGCTGCACCGTCGCTGTTCAGATAAAATCGGTCAATATCTTCTTGAGCTAATCCATTGTAAGGCACGCTGGCGATCGCCTCCGATGCTCCCAATAATTCTTTTTCCGCGCCTATCAATTCCGAAAGCAACCGATCGGCAGGCGCTTGGGGGCTTTTGCGATTTTTCCGGAACGGTTCGGCAGTTGCCAGAGTTGCTGTCGCCTCGGGACTAAAATCAGGAACATGTTCCTTAACACCGAAAAAACTCGCCTCATAAGCGGTTTTCAATGCCAATTCCAAACCCTCGGGGTCAACATCTGTGGTGCTAGTCACCCCCATTGTGTTATCCTCGTTCCAGACCCGGACTGTCACGCCCGATCGCTGGGATGCTTTCACCTGTTTGGGTTCGCCTTGATATATTTGCACGCTGGTTTCATCCACAGAAGAGCCAAATATATCGTATTTCTTGATGCCTAGCTTCTCGGCACTCTCTTTGGCCGAACTTGTAACTTCCTTAATGTTTGGCACAACCATTCTCCTTTTTTTGCTAATTGCTAATTGCTAATTGCTGACCAGATCCGTAGGTTGGGTCTGGAAAGGAAACCCAACCTACCAAATCTACCATTCTTGGTCTGACACTAACGTCCCCCAACGGTAATAGAATCCACCTTTAGATGAGGCTGTCCCACTGTCACGTAGATACTACCACTAACGGAGCCGCAGAAACCAGATGCTAGTCCCAAATCTTGGGAACTCATAGAAATCTTGTTCATGATTTCGCCAGCTTCACCAATCAATGTAGCACCCTTTAGCGGCTTAGTGATTTTACCATTTTCAATCAGGTAGGCTTCATCTACAGCAAAGTTAAACTCACCTGTAGCCCCAACGCTGCCGCCGCCCATCTTTTTACAATAAATGCCTTTGTCGATCGAGGCAAATAGGTCATCAATGGAGTAGTCTCCGGGGGCGATGTAAGTATTCCGCATCCGCGAAGCTGCCGCAAAGGTATAGCTTTGCCGCCGTCCACTCCCGGTTCGGGGATGTCCAGTGCGCATGGAACCTGCCCTGTCAGCAATGAAGTTTTTCAGGATGCCATTTTCAATCAATAGGGTTTTTTGAGCGGGCATCCCTTCATCATCCATGTCGATCGTGCCAAAAGCATTGCCCGATCGGCCCTCATCCCAGGCCGTCAGATTTTCGCGAGCAATTTTTTCGCCTTTTTTATCGATGAAGGGAGTAGTTTTCTTTTCGATCTGAGTAGTTTCCAGCAGGTGTCCGCAGGCTTCGTGGAAGATTACCCCGCCAAACTTATTCGCCATGATAATGGGATAAGTTCCCGACTCAACGTAATCAGCATAGAGCATTTTTCCTGCCGCTTCCGCCACTTCCGAGGCGGTAGTTTCATAGTCCCAGGTTTTCAAGAAATCTGCTTGACTGGTGCTGCCATCCCGTTTGTTGATGGCGGACCGATGGGTACCATCAGCGCACAACAGATTGTAACCCACAGATTGAGTCAGGCGGATGTCCCGGGCGAAGGTGCCATCACTGGCAGCAACTAGGACTTCTTGCCAATCTCGGAAATAGATCGATCGCCTCGACTGTACGTGACTAGCTTTGAGTGCCAGTTTAGCATTAGCGTCCAGCAGCACCTCTGACATTTCCCGCATCGAGCTACATTCAGACAGCCATACTTCCTTACCTTTGCTGGTAGCATAGTCTCTGAGCGGTTCCAGGGTGACTTCCGGGATGTAGGAATTGGCAAGAGGCAATTGCAGTCCCAGGATCGAGAGTCCTTTTTCCAGAGCAGTTTTCAGTCCCCAAAATGTCAAGTCGTTGGTGCTGACATAGCAGTCCGCTTTGCCACGAAATACTCTCACCCCAGCGCCAGTTGAGAGGCGGGGGGAGATACTGGTGATCGCGTCGTCTTCTGCCAGACAGCTAATATAGTTTACCCGTTCTAGGAAGAATTCGATCAAATCCGCCCCTGCGGCCCGTCCCCATCCCAGCAGGGTGGAAATCATTGCCTCCCACGAAGCGTCGAAGCGATTTTTGGTCGAACTGTACTCACGGGCCGACAGTTCTTGGGATTGAGGTGCTGTAATTACTAGATTCATACGATTTCTGTTATTGTATTCTCCGATTATACTTAATTTCCCTCACTTTATTTATTTTAACCAATTTCTGTCACATCTGACTTGCCTCGATATCTTCTCCCTCGTTCCCAGGCTCCGCCGTGGGAACGTGCGGGTAGCGCTCCCAGAAGATATCGAAACCCGACAGCTTGCCCGAATGCGAGTTGCAGGCGAGCACCTTCTATCATACAACATCTCCTACCTTCTTCCTCTGACCCTAACGCCTCGATCTCCAAGTTTGGGCGGTTAACAAGTCTGCCTGTGATACATTGGGGAAGAGGACATCTGGGGGCGATCGCAATTAATTTCCTACTTATTCTATCAGGATATTTTTGTATAAAAACATTCCTGATGGTGGAAAACGTTTCCATTGGAGTTCGTCCTTTCCGTAAGATTCTCATAAGAGAGGTGGCAAGAATTAGAAGTATACTGATAATAGTCGATCGTCAATGGTTTATCGATCGGGTGCGGGCACTACTCCCGGAAGATTAACAGAGGATATCCGCACTACCCCATGAGTCTAGCCCTTGAACCCACATGTTGATAGCTGATGTTTGGCGATCTGCGGACAGCGCAGGACCGGTAGCCCGGTGCGATCGCGACTCTCAATTCTCAATTTTAGATGCTCCATTCTCAATTTTCAATTTTTCTGAATCAGCTAAAACTCCATTTAGGAATATATCAGCAAGCGATTCCGCCATTTCCTTCATGTCTTGGGGAGAAGAGTTCGGTTCCACAAGGGTATTTTGGCTGAACCCAGCGATCGTAAACATGCCCAAAAATACCTGAGCCACAATTCTCGGGTTCATGGGGCGGTAGATCCCCCGATCGATTCCCGTTTGGATGAAAGCTTCCGTCACATCCGTCATTTTCACGATCACTTCCGACTGGATGCGATCGCGCAAATCCGGGTGAAACTGGGCTTCCATAAAGCAGATCCTGAGTAGATCGTTATTTTTCTGCATATTCACCATCCGCCGACGCATCATTTGAGCCACAGCCCGATAGCTTGCCATCTCACTCAAGTCCGTCAGTAGATCCGTCAGAATTTCAATCCAGCCAGCGCTAGCAATTTCAATTAAAATTGCTTTTTTACTGTCAAAATGCCTAAATATGGTTCCTTCAGCCACACCAGATGCTTGTGCCAAATCCCGGGTGGTGGTCCCGTCATATCCCTTATGGGCAAACAACCGCTGCGCCACTTGTAAGATGCGGGTTCGCGTCTGAGCTTCTGGTTGGGGAGGACGACTGGCAATTCGCATGACTAAATCAGGTCTTTATTTTACATAATATTTGTAGCCCTATTTGGGAACACACAAGCAGTCGCTCTCCATACCGCATTGGACCGCGCTAAACAACGCTAGTGGATTTCCTTCCAGCGTGAGGGGATTTCTGGAAACACTTCGTAGTGAGAGCGACCAATGATGTCTATATCCTCCAATCTGTATTCTGTCAACCAGCGTCGAGCGCGAAAAATGCCAGACCCATCATCAATGTCTCTGGGGTAGTGCGATCGCGCAGGACCGGTAGCCTGTCGGTGCGCACGCTCCGGGAACCCGGAGCTGCGCGATGTAGCGCGTCCCCTCTGGGGGACATCGAAACTTGACATACCGTGATATAAAGTATTATCACCCATGTCAAGTAATACTGCACCGGACTGCGATTGGATGGGTGGTCCCTTAAAACTTGTCGAGCATCCATTCAGAAGCCCGCGCTCCCAATTCTATGGGAATGCTGACCACTTTACCCAGTCGGGGGCGATTGCGGGTGTTTTCAATATACGACTTGATCTGTTCGTCAGCGCCCCAGTCATGCAGGCACAGAGCAATCTGATTGAGATGGGATCTATACTCTGCCTCCTCTAGCGGGAAAGACGCCTGTTCCAGATATTTCCACATCACCTGCACAAATATCTTGCCCTGAGTCCGCCGCAGCTTCAGGTCGTAAGAGCGTCCCCATTTGTTCAACAATAACTGATGTAAGTCTGCTCCTGTCATACCATTTTAGATTTTAGATTGCAATCTAGTCCGATATCTCTGCGCCTTGCTCTTGTCCCAGGGGACATGGACGGCACACAGGAGACATCGGCGAGTGATTATCGGGATTGCCACCTGATCTTTTTTATGTATGGTATCATAGCACTCCCCCTTAGGTCTTTTGTTTACATTTATTTATGAAAAATATCTGCGAGCAGTTAAAAAAATGTAATAATACTCTCAGAAAGACGGGAAACTGCCTCGCGGGGCTTGCGGTGGCTGTGTCCCCCGAGAGCGCCTTAAGCACGTTCCCAGACTTCTTCGATGTCTAAAGGGCGCACTATTCATACTGCCCGGAGTACATCGGGGTGGGAACGAGGGGGCTGTGTCCCTTGACAGGGCAGGGGGGACACAGGAGCGGAGTCGAACCGCAATCTTGTCAGCATATACTCGGTGTCTCCTATGAATGTGCTCCTAGAGGTCGGGAGACACCGAAGTCCCTGGTGCCTGTCTCCGATATCTCCTATTGTGCTCTTGTCCCAGGGGACATACGGCACACAGGAGACATCGTAGTAAGGTAGGTGGAGGTCACTTTTGTCTATAGACAGATAAATTAACAATATCTCAAGCAGAGGTCATGACACAAATTTCAGGCTCAGCGGATGTCCCGGATATGGGACGTCGTCAATTCATGAATCTTCTGACCTTTGGTGCGGTCACGGGCACGGCCCTAGGAGCACTATATCCGGTTGTCAAGTATTTTATCCCACCCTCTAGTGGTGGTGCAGGCGGTGGGGTCACAGCGAAGGACTCTCTGGGGAATGACGTGATCGTCAGTGAGTTTTTGTCCAATCATAATTCAGGGGAACGGGCCCTGGCTCAGGGGCTGAAGGGGGATCCGACCTACCTGATAGTAAAGAAAGACGAAAGCCTGGCAGAGTATGGCTTAAACGCTGTTTGTACTCACTTGGGCTGTGTGGTTCCCTGGAATGCCAGCGAGAACAAGTTCATTTGTCCCTGTCACGGTTCTCAGTATAATGACGCTGGCAAAGTAGTGCGGGGACCAGCTCCCCTGTCTTTGGCATTAGTCCATGCTGATGTCACAGAGGATGATAAAGTCGTGTTTACCACCTGGACCGAAACTGACTTCCGCACCGGTGAAGACCCCTGGTGGACCTAATGCTGCACGAGAACCTATACTTTGAAAGGGATTCGCGCAGCTCCGGGGGCCCGGAGCGTGCGCACCGGGCTACGCCTACGCGAACGACTTGCGCAAAAATGTTGAAGTTGGTGTCATTGCGAGGGGGGCGAGCAAACCAGTAACTGTGGTATGCTTCAACTTTTGACCCCCCGTAGCGCTACGGGGGGGAGTTACTTCTTTTGCACAAGGCTCTCTCGGACCCCCCCCTCGCTCCGGACATTTGCTTAGCGCTTTTGTTAGCAAGATATGGCCCTAAGAGCAAAGGGACCCTTCGCAGTATAGGATGTTGATGGTTGATGGTTGATGGAGAACGTTCATGGCAATGAACAATGAACAATCAACAATGAACGATTAACAATGGACTAATTGTATTTCAGAGCATTGTTGGAACTGATGAAAAAAGTTGATGTATTGGCGAGAGCCCATAGCTGCAAGCGGGTACTGACTCAAACTATAGTGCTGGCGATCGCTACCCTTGTCTGTTTTGTAGGGCTAGATATAGCCCACCCCCAAACGGCGGCGGCCTATCCCTTCTGGGCCCAGCAAACGGCCCCGGAAACTCCCCGGGAAGCGACTGGGCGGATTGTTTGTGCCAACTGTCACTTGGCTTCTAAAGTGACGGAAATTGAAGTACCCCAGTCGGTGCTGCCCGACACGGTGTTTTCTGCTGTGGTGAAAGTCCCCTACGACCTGAGCGTGCAGCAAGTGTCGTCCGATGGCGAACTTGATTCCTTACAGGTGGGTGCGGTGTTAATGTTACCCGAAGGCTTCAAGATTGCACCAGAGGAACGCATTCCTGAAGAATTACTCGAAGAAATAGATCTAGACGATTACGAAACCTATACCGAGGACGACGAAAACGTCATTATTATCGGACCGCTACCGGGCGAGGAATATCAGGAAATTATCTTCCCAGTTCTTTCCCCCGATCCGCGGACGGATAAAAATATCCACTTCGGGAAGTATGCCATACATGTAGGCGGGAACCGGGGTCGCGGTCAGGTTTATCCCACAGGGGAAAATAGCAACAACAATGTCTACAAGGCTTCTACCGCTGGCACGATCGCTCAGATTACCAAACTGGTAGATTCCGATGATGAGGAGGAGGGTTATGAAGTGACTATTCAGCCTGCTGACGGTGAAGCCGTGGTAGAGGAGATTCCGTTAGGACCGCAGTTGATTGTCTCGGAAGGACAGGAAGTTGCCGCTGGGGATCCTTTGACTAACAACCCAAATGTGGGTGGTTTTGGTCAGGCTGATACGGAAATAGTCTTGCAAAGCGCTAGTCGAATTAAATGGTTAATGGCTTTCATTGCTGCTACCATACTGTCTCAAATATTGCTGATTCTGAAGAAGAAGCAAATTGAAAAAGTTCAAGCTGCTGAGATGAATTTCTAAGTCGATCGTCTCATCTTTATTTCTGTCTGGGATGGGCAAATTGCCTGTCCCTTAGTCAGTAGTCAGTAGAGAATTGAGGATTGAGAATTGTTCATTGAGAATAGAGAATTTTTAGTAGCCAGCAGCAGACTCTATAAGCAATCCAAAATTACCAATAAAAAATTTGAAATTCTGAAACAAATTAAGAATAAGGATCTCAGCTTTTAGACCTATGCAATTTAATAGCACGACTCTCCTGTGTGCCCTATGTCCCCTGGGACAAGAGCTCTGGTAGAGACATCGAAAGGGAAGGTTGACAGGCTCCATGTATGCTACAAATGGAAGGAGATAGATGATATCCGATCGGGAGATCCATAATCGAAAATATCAAATATAAAATCGATAAGGGATTGAACAATATGGCTCTTTAACCCTGGTGGATAGGAAGGGTAATTACAAACTCCGTTCCTTGTCCTGGTTGCGATGTGCGATGTGCGCGCAGATCGCATCGTACATCGCGGAAACACACTGCAAACTCCCGTTTGGCAGATGGATATTGTGCTAGCTACAACTGGAGTCAATGTCTCAGCTACCGTTCCGGAAAAATCAGAATATCTTAATTTTTATCCGCTTTCAGGCATAGAGTAACTCTCGCGTCACTTGAGGGGAGAATGCGATCGAGAAGATTTGGGGGAGATGGAAGTATAACACAGTTCCCATCTCCCCGATTTTAGCTCTACTGCAAGGGGCGATAGACGCGATAGTTGATTTCGGGGAAGATATTGTCGATCGTCTCTACTTTCTCCAGCCAACCGCTATCGATTTTGCCGTGATTAATGTCATCGTAGAGTTTGTTGAACCGCATTAAGTGCGATCGGGTCCGCCGCACGGCATAAGGCACCATCGTACCCGTGCGCATAATAAACGCCCAGTCTGAAGATTGAGCCAGCAAAAGTTCTCGTGCGGCCTGGTTAAGGGCCTTCCACTCCAACTCATCAGCAGGTTCTCGACTGGCCACGGAAATCATCCGTTCCGCTGCTTTGTGCAAATGGGGATAAACCCAGGCATTCGTCTCATTCAGCCAATACTCGTGGAAACCCTTATACCCCCAACTAGACTGAGAGGGACGACAGACTTGCTGAGTTGGATTACCTCGTAGATAATCTGCCAAATGGGTCATCTCATAAATGTCTTGGTCATACCAGGACTTACGGAACAGGTAATCGATGAACCAAGGCCCCTCGTACCACCAATGGCCAAATAACTCCGCATCGTAGGGCGAGACGATCATGGGAGGACGCTGCATAATCCCGTGCAGGTGCTCGGTTTGCTGCTGGCGATTGAACATAAAATTACCTGCATGTTCGGCTGCCTTTTCCCGCGCCCAATAAGGGTCATACAGGGCCTTGTCTGATAAACCCAGACCCCGACCCGTAATCTTGTGGTATTTGATGCCAGTATTTTTCCGCTGTCCGTTGGGCATAATGTAAGGCTTGATGTACTCGTAGTCAGCCTCCCAGCCCAAATCCTTGTAAAATTCCCGGTATTCTGCTGCACCGGGATAGCCTACCTCCGAGGACCACACCTGTTGGGAAGACTCGTGATCCCGTCCAAAAGCCGCTACGCCAGTTTCGGTAAAAATCGGCGCATAGCTGCCATAGCGGGGGCGGGGACGGGCGTAAAGAATCCCGTGTCCGTCGGTGAGGAAATAGCGCAAACCAGCATCCGCCAGCATCCGCTCTACCCCTTCATAATAGGCACATTCTGGCAACCAGATGCCCTTGGGCTTACGCCCGAAATTCTGCTCGTAATGTTCGCAGGCTACCTGAATTTGGGCCCACACGGCCTCGGGATACATCTTCATCAGCGGCAGATAGCCGTGGGTAGCGCCGCAGGAGACGATCTCCAGGTTGTTGCTATCCAGGAATTGCTTGAAAGCGGTTACCAAGTCGCAGTCATAACGTTCCCAGGTATCGCGAATCTCCTTCAACTCTTTGGCATAATACTCGGCTAGATAGCGCAGGTGACCGTTATGCTGGTTACGATCGATCTCTTTTTGGACTAATTCCTCTAACAGGGCCAGGTGCGCGTCGTATCGTTCTTGCAACAGCGGATCCCGCAGCATCGACACCAGAGGCGGTGTCATGCTCATGGTCATTTTGAAGTCCACACCATCCCGCTTTAAGCCTTCAAATACATGCAGCAGAGGGATGTAGGTTTCTGTGATTGCCTCATACAGCCATTCTTCTTCCAGCACGTAGTCGCTTTCGGGGTGCCGGACAAAGGGTAGGTGGGCGTGGAGGACAAGGGCAACGTAGCCAATAGCCATAGTAATTCGGTAATGATGGATGAATTTGCAATACAGCAGGATCGGTAAAGCTTTACGATATTTTAAAGATTTTCTTGTCATATGGGGACAAGACTGAGAACTGTCTATCCCTAGAAAGCAGAGCGATCCCAACGGGATCACTCTACCTCAAAATCACAAACAAGAAAATGGCGATTGCGCTGCCTGCACGCTAGCGCAGCGGCCCTCCTAACGTCGGGCTAGCGCGAGTATTTATACTTATATTATTCCCGAACGCTTACTGCCAAAGGCTTCCGGATCTAGAACATCGGTCCAGTAGCACAAATTTTGGGTAAAGTGATTCTGGCTCCTTGGGAGGTCCAGGGAGAGGGCCAGACGAGAAGATGTTGATTTTCCGTTGATGCACAGATGTTGTAATTTGTCAAGTATTATTAATGGACCGATGTCCTAGGCACCTTCTCACGCCCACCAGTCACAGTAGGTTGGGTTTGGCAACGTTACCCAACCTACTGCGATCGCCCTTTTGCTGCGGCCATATTCTTTTGCCCAGAAACCAGGTAGATGGGAAAAACCTGGTTTCTTAATGCTTTGTACATGGCTGCACGCTACACGGCTTGCACCTGCGCGATCGGGCAGACTTCTCCAACCCACTCTAATAATAGTAATACCAGTTTCCAGGTTTAATGCCATTAAGCCACCAGCGGAGCCAAGACCCAACAACTTCCACCTCAATTTCTTGTCCTTTGCGCCGGAAAATCGCGTAGGGACTGTAGGCTTCGCTGAGATCCATACATTGGTGTGAGCCTTCCTTGCAAAAGGCGGCAAAGGCAGGAATAGCCGCTCCCTGAGAATCCCAATAAATTTCGCTCTTCTCCCGCCACTCCCAGAAAGCCTTCATAACTGTCTGGTGATTCACGAACTTCTGGTCTGGGTCCCTATACGAACTTCTGGTCTGGGTCCCTATACGAACTTCTGGTCTGGGACCTCATCGCGAGCCTCATCGTTCCAGTACTGGGCGATGAGGAATGTTGCTGAGTTAAGTTGGGGGTATTTTTCAAAACAAGCTTTAACCCCCAATTTGACATAGGAATCTATAATTCGCGCTCTTAGTTGTGCTGCTTCCTCTTCACTGTATAGGTAGTCTCCATAAATATCTCCCTCTAGACAATCTTTAGCTATTTGTTTAATTTCATATTCTTTAAAGTTCCTCAGAGATTGTGGCGTGATTCCATCCTGATGAGGACGCCACATTTTACCAATAATTTCAACTTCAATGTCCTCACCCTGGCGACGGAGAATGGCATAGGGTGCATAGTCTTCGTTGACATTATTTTTAGATGGAGACTCATTTTTGCAAAATGCAGCGAAAGCAGAAACTGCAATCCCCGCTTCATCCCAAATTAATTTGTAGTTGTGCGGTAATTTGACTTTTTTATTTTCCGCCAACTGCGCATCACTTCGTTGATTTCTCAGTAAAATCCTGGCAGATTAACTAAGTCCTTGCTTAATTTATATTCTGATGCCCTAGCAGCGGACAAGTCAGGATTTTTCAGTATTGAGAAGATGTATTTGTCATAAACTGCGTCACAGATAAACTCATTCTCCGGCTGAACTACTAGCAACATAATAGATTGAAGCTGACTAGACTTTTCAAAGCAAGCGGCGGCAAAGGGCTTGACCCAATCTTCTATTAGCTTTGCCCGTAATTGGGCTGTTTCTTCTGCGGTGTACATGTATTTCATGGCGATCGCCCTCTCGAATAAGTCTCCACAACCGTAAAAATTATCCCACAACCAGGTCCAGTTGTTGCTTTCTTTGGCGATCGCAGAGTCGGTGCATGTAACATTCCAGGATAACTGGCGTTCCATCTGCGGCTCGTTCCCGTACCCAGTCTAACCCAAAGCTGCGATCGGTCAGGGGTTGGTGAATATCCGCCTGTCCGTTATTCGCCGACAGGTGAAGTTCTCCGATCTGTTCGTAGTCCTGGAGTCGCCGCCAGATCTGGGGTGACAGACTACCCTGGCACAGTTGCATATAGATGTGAGAGACATTGCCATTGCCCGAGCAATTTCTTCACCATCACCGAGGCAGTAGCCAGGATACATAGTCTCTAATAATAGATGGGAGTAGGCTCCTGCTGCCAATTTTTTTCTCCAAACCTCAACCATGCTGTCTGTCAAGCGAGGCGGATGGACTGAGTGGCTTTTGGGCAGACATTCTGCGTTTTCTTTCCAAACTTTGCACTTCAGGGCTCGATAGTGAAAGCCGTGGTGAGTTCTACTGTCAACCTGGTAGTCTTGCAGCCATTGCCAAAAATTAGGTGTAGGCACGTTCCCAGGAGTTAACTGTAGACCAGCAGCCCCCAATTCTAGCAATTCTTCTGCCGCCCCTTGCATCGGGGGTGTAATTAAAAGTGACACTTTGGCCTTATCAACCGGTGCCTGACAGAGTGAGCGAAATAAGTACATGGACAAAATTAATTTCACACACTCTCTCGCGCTAGTCTCCATATCCGGAGCATGTCGCCCATGGCTATGTGCAATTATTTTTGTCTAACTACTTATCGCTCTAGGGAGTCAAGTCAGTCTCGGACCGGCAGGACGCCACGGTAAGACCGGTGACAGATAAATTCATCTCGTGATGGCCTCGGGCGTGAATGGGGCAAATCAAATGGATAATAAAAACTGGATTTTTTTCCACTCGTTAGTTTACCATTATGTTAATTATGTTATATAATTTACCCTCGCAAGCCGGAGCGTACTTGTGCAACCCGGAGTTGATAAAACCCTGAGTGGATAAGGGTTTCATCTCTATGAGGGTAACCACTTATGATTTAGACTAGCCTCCGAAGCACATTCAAGTTGTTGTTCCTTTAGCCCTTTAGCAGATAATGACGGCATTTATGAACCCTGAAGAAAAAAAACAATTGATTAGCAGCTTAGTAGAACGATTACAAGAACATCCCCATTTATTGATGCGTTTTTCATCAGTGTTGGATATTGTTGAAAATATCGATGATACTTGTGAAACAGCGA
This sequence comes from Hormoscilla sp. GUM202, assembly GCA_005518205.2. Lineage (GTDB taxonomy): Bacteria > Cyanobacteriota > Cyanobacteriia > Cyanobacteriales > Desertifilaceae > Hormoscilla. Next base: position 16,672 of record RFFC02000038.1, on the reverse strand, counting down.
GCTGTACGGAGTCAAAACTTATCGTCGAGTTCCAAAAGATGGGAAAAGAGGCTCTTGAAGATTGGGGCAAGACTCAAGAGAAAAAAAAAGCTAAAGCGTGTGAACAATCTCAGCCATAGAGAAAAACGACTATATTGGCATACAATGTTTGGAACAATAGAAGTGATAGAACAAATTTTTACCTGCGTAAAAACGGGAAAGGTGATTCGACCTTTTTCATCATCGGCTCAAATACATTGTCGGGGTTATTCTTTACCATTACAACGAGCAATTACAGATTTTGGAGCCGATGTATCATTTGGACGCATTCCTGAAAAGCTACAAGAACATTATGGTATAACTGTTCCAGTTAGTTCAGCACAAGCAATTACCCAAAAACATGCACATACGGTTAAAAAATCTCAAATAACAGTAGAAGAAATCCCGGATATAGATGGAGTAGAGCTTATAATTACAGAAATGGATGGCACGATGATTCCAACTGTTAAAACTACGCCAGCTACCGATGAAGAAAGAATTATCGATCGCCGAAAAACTCGGGAACTGGGTTGGAAAGAAGCTCGTCTATCACTCGTGCGCATTCCCGAGGAGAAAAATCCGATAATTGCCGGTACTGTAGGTACTGTAGATGATACAGGAAAACAATTATTAAATAGTGCTATTAGGGCTGGTATAGGTCGCAAGACTAAGGTTCATGCCATCGGAGATGGAGCCACTTGGATTGTCAATCAGGTGAGGCGCTTGTTTGGAGAAAGTGCTACTTATCTAATAGATTTTTATCATTTGTGTGAATATTTGGCCGCAGCGGCTCCAGGAGCGAATTCTCAGTCACGAAAAACTTGGTTAAAACAACAAAAAAAAGCCCTGAAAAAGAATCAAGTACTCAAGGTATTAAATAATTTATCGCCCCATATGGAACTGGAGCATATAGCTGATAAATTAGCTCCCGTTCGAGTTTGTACACGCTACATAAAAAACCGGCTTGAATACTTGGACTATCAAGGGGCGATCGAGGCTGATTTACCAATTGGTTCTGGAGAAATTGAAAGTGCGCATCGTTATGTAATTCAAGAACGATTGAAATTGCCCGGTGCTTGGTGGACAATTGAGAAGGCTGATGAGATGTTAGCTTTAAGGATCTTAAGAGTTAATAATGATTGGCAAACTTATTGGTCCAATTATTATCAATCGACTTAGTCGGTCAGGGCCCAAACTTTTGAACAGATCTTGAGGCGCTCAACAGCTTCTTGAGGTCATAAGCTGTCGCGAACGCACACCTAAATTCTGGCTCTTCAGTCCTATCCCATCAGGCTTTCAGGGATTCAGGGATTTAAATTCTCCTAAATTGACGGCGGAGGAAAATATCAATCCGGATGCATGCAAGCCTATGTACTTATCACCGGATGAAGAGATTTGTCACCGGTTATAAAGTGAAGTATTGCCGGTTCGAGACTGACTTGACTCCCTAGATCTAAATTTCACTCGCTCTGTCTGGCACCGGTTGATAAGACCCAAGTGTCACTTTTAATTACACCCTTGCATCGGTCGTCCCTGCAAACAACTTAAGGCTAGGTAAAGCACCGGTTCCACCTCCTGCTAGTCAACGAAGTTGATTCCATCTGATAGAATTATTCTAACGCATGCTGGACTGGTGCAGAAAAATGCCGGACTGGTGCAGAAAAATACTCTGCCAGTGCATAATCAATTATTATGCACTTCATCACTACTTTTTTATCACCACCTGTCGGGATAGATGTTGCATCACTACATGTTTATCACCACCCTTTTACTTTTATCTGTGTCCCACCCAACCGAAAACCGCCTGCGATCGCCTCGCCCGGAAGCGATCGCAGGTGTCACGCCGAGAAATAAATGTAAATTTTTGTTAACATACTTGACGATGGGGCTGAAAATCTGTATATTATAGCTGGAGAGGTGCGATTCGTTCCGGCGTAAACCAAAAAAACTTGGTGAAAGCCTGACTGGTTCCATTAGCCAGTAACTCTGATGTTCATGGGGGTTAAATTCCCCTCCCCCAAATACGGGGGTGACCGCGTGAAGTGCTACGGAGCAACATCGCCGTGGTGCCAAGCGAGGACTTAAATGTAGGATAGCTGGTAGCCTAAACCGGTGACGCCGCTAGGAAAGATACTCAAGGTTAGAACAAGCGAACATAAGTAAGCCTCGTTACTATAAACCAGCGAAATAAGGCTTAAAGCGCTGGCCCAAAAGGGAAATGTAGCTAGTGTTAGTTGTCTCTCTTGACTAACATCGTATTCAAAAAGCTGCCGGGGTAGATTATGGACCTAAAGGTATCGTGAAATGACATCAGGGAACGAATTCACCTCTCGTGAGCTGTCTATCGAGACCAGTCAGATGTGAAGCGCAAGCCACGAGTAGGAAGGATGTCCTAAGAAGCTAATGCCCCGGGTAACGCTGGCGGATACCACCTCAAATGACTGAGGACACGCAGACGTAGGACGGATATGATAAGAAGTCTTTGGAGAAAGTAACCCCAAAGAACCCAAGAACTTAAGGAGAAATCCGAAAGTCGGTACGTCAGACTAAAGCCCTGGGCAGGTAAGAAGTAGTGATTCCTGAATCTACACAGGCTCATGTTAGTAAAGAGTGGCTCAACAAGGGTTAAACTACTCACCCGCCACAAACCGCCCGGTCCCAGGCATTAACTTAGTCGAAAAAAGACCACTGATAAAGGGTGAAATTGCAAGAGACAAGGCCGGTAGGGAGTAATCCTGATAGTGCTACCCATGACTTGGGCTTATCAACCAGTAGCCGATCGTGTCCAGAGACGCCTGCCCTGACACGCTGTCGTGCGGTGTCATGGGGTCGTGTCCAGAGACACCACCCTATAGGGTGGTGCTCTCGGACACGAGCAGGCGCTCTCGGACACGATGCGGTGAAAATCGCATGCACGGTTCCGAAAGGGAGGGTTGTCCCGCGAGGGACAGCTCGACTCCGACCTGCGAAGTTATCCTGAAAAACGACCTAGTATAAGGACTAAAACGATTACTGGGACTGGCTTACAGGATAAGAAAGCCCTGAATTGGGGATTTAGATATAGCACGGGCTGATCGATCTCCTTGAGACCATAAGCGAGCTTTATTGAGCTGTAAGCTACTCGATCGCAAGAGTTTCAGCTTTTAGACTAGGTCCTATTAGGTGAGTGAAAAATTAGCACGTTAAAGTAGTATAGAACAAAAGTTGTTAGCAGTTGATATAATGGACAAAAAGCCTTTTCATTTAGCTTTTCCCGTAGCAGATATAGAAGAAACTCGTGACTTCTATTGTAATGTAATTGGTTGCAAAGAAGGACGAAGTACAGATCTCTGGATAGACTTCAATCTTTACGGCAATTCCATTTCTGCTTACTTGCATCCCGAAGAGGCCACGAGAAACATTCCCTCCAATCACGTCGATCGCGACCAAAGCCCACTTAATATTCCCGTGCGCCATTTTGGGGTGATTCTGGAGTGGGATGAATGGGAAGAATTGATCGAGCGTTTGAAAAGCAAAGGGATCGAGTTTAGTATCGGACCGCGAGTTCGTTTTGTGGGAAAAATAGGCGAGCAGGGAACAATTTATTTCAACGATCCTTGCGGTAACGTTTTGGAGTTTAAAGCGTTTAAGGATCCCAAGCAGATGTTTAAATCATTCACGGCGGATCGGATGTATGAAGCCATCACAGGTAAACAGAATTAATTGTAAGTATAACGTTGGAAGCATTGGCGGTGATATAGCATTTTTCAATAAGGTGAGGTACAGTGAAAGCATTGCTATCAGTGGTTTTCATGGCTGGCGGCTGTACCTCAGAATTTCGAGAAATGCTATAAATATGTAGTGATGGCACAATCGAGTAAGTAGATAATGGTTCAAACTGTAGAAAAACTGGAACATTCCTTGGCAGAGATATTTATTGCCTGCGACAAGGAGCCGAATGCTGACTACTCCTATGGAGGAACCAGGATGGTGAGTCCGAAGATGGAGTCTAACCAAGCTCAACAAGTCTGCATTTCCTTGATGCGAGACGAAAGTGCTTTCAAAAATTATTTGATTAACGCAGCCCTCCATAAAGGGGTAGTAGACTGCTATAGAGATCGCCTTCCTGCAGGTTTCCTCAACAGCAAAGTTGGTGGATCTCGTTGCGTCATAAAACCCAAAAATCCAGAAATATTTTCCATCCTCACCAATCCTCAACACCCCCAATGGGAAAATTCGATTTCGCCCATCTTCAAAGAGATCGGCAATTTTCTCAACCAAACCGATGGAAAAATTAAGCTGACCCCCGACTTCGGTCGGTTTGCGGGATTGGCAGACATCCTGAATCAGTTCACGCCCCACTCATTAGGCATTCGCTGTGACGATGGCGGCTGCGGCGGCAAGTCCTCCTACGCAGCAACGGGGATTATTGCTGCCATTGAAGCAGTTGGGATCCCCGATCGCAAAAACGATCCAGTGACTCCAGTGACGCTGATAGGTTCGGCGGGCGCGATGGGTTCGGACGTGCTCCAGTATTTTCTCAAGCAGAAGTATCCGAATCTGGCAATCTGCGATTTAGTCTACGACGATCCTGCCTTGGAAATTGCTCCCCCTAAAGGCGTGAAGAAATTACCTTCTCGCCAGAAAGCATTTACCGTCGAATGCTTGGAACGGGGCGGGGTGATCGTAGCTACCACAGTCGGTCAGGAATTGGAAAACTCCTTCTGGGATACCATGCCTGCCGGAACGATCCTGCTATTAGCGCACAACATGGCAATTCCGGCGGGGGATGCGGGCATCGACTTGATGCGGCGCCTTCAGCAACACGGTGTTTTTGCCTTACCCGGTCAAGTGCTGACATTAGGAGGAGCACTGACCTCGCGGATCGAATGGTTCTGGCGACAGTCTCTTGCTGGCACTCCCTTTGACAAATCTCTCGCTCACTTGGTTGTGCGAACAGTCGTCCAGTTTTTGGTGGGTGAAATCAAGGCCAGATCGATAGCTTCGGGACTGACTGCCTACGAAGCTACTCTGGATTACGCTCAAGCAGGGAGGTGAGGAGCCAAAAATTTATGGCTCTTCGGTAGTTAGTATGGTATTTTGGCAACCAATCAAGGGTGTAAGCCTTGCTGGGCAAAGCTTTGATGCGATCAACTGACAGTTGTTGATAACAATTGGGTTTCTCGATCCGCCAAAGCCTTACATAGCATAGCTTTCAGCGATTTTTCACCCTCTAAATAGCAAACCAAGTACCGAAGAGCCAAATTTATTACCTAACTCAAGTTGCGACCTATAAAAATTGGATACAAAAAGCAATTATAAAGAGAATCATTTTCAACTCGAATCCCTTAGATGTAACAGCATGAATTGACTTGGGAAACAAATTTGTGATTCGACTAAAACAGGTTTCAACTTGTTTTCTTGTGAATTTTTGTATATACTCAAAACCAGATGATTCTTTTCTTTTTGAGTTATTTTTTCGCCAAGGTTTTAACATGATCCTTGATGACTCTTTTAGGAAATCTTCTAATTGATAATCCTTATAAGCTTTATCTCCATAAACTATCGAATTTGATGGTAAGTAAAAGCAAAAAGATTGCAGAACTTTAACATCATTATAACTACCAGCAGCTGGATAAAATTCTATTGGCTTTCCATGTTTATTTACTAACATATGAACCCTTAATCCATAAAAATAACGTTTTTTACTGGCAATATACCCTCGATATTCTTCCTTGTTATAAATTTTGCATCTATCAATCCTAATATGATCACAGACTGGCACGGGGAAACTATCAAGAATATATTCTTGACCCGGATTGAGTTCTTTAAATGTTTGAGCTATGACTTGGAATAAAAACATCCAAATTGGTTCACCAATATTATGTAATCGACGATTAAATCTACTTTTACTTAACAGATTTTTTAGATAATTGTGTTCGACCATAAATTTACAAGAGCGCTCGTCCTCGGAAAAAATATGCAGCAACTAATCCGACTGTCATCACTTCGGCATTGTTCATTTTCACTTGTGGATCTTCTTTTATATTTAACGCTTTTAAGAGCGCGTCACAAAGAACCAAAATTGTTGTAATCAGATCTTCCATAATCTACATCCTCAGCAATTAACTATTATTTTAGTACATTATAACCTATAAACAGCCAACCCGCCGCCTAGCACAAAAAAAAATATTTTTGTATCAAAAACTACAAAAAATTCCAAATATCTGTAAAGTCTAAGTGGGTAATTCATATTTTTTTAAATAGGTCGCAACTTAGGTTACCTATAAATATAGCGTTTTTCAATCAGGGACAGAAAAATTGGCTACCATCACTGGCAGTGCCTTGAAGGTCAAGTTAAGGATGTACATCCTCGGGCAATACCTCGTAGATTTTGTGGGGAGTGAGGAGTGAGGATATCTCTCCACAAAACGGAGTTCTCAAGGGCTCCCCTGCTCCCAACTCCGAGCTCGATCTCTTCTTCATTTGCATCCGCATATCGATCCTAATGGCGCCAACCATGGGCCCATAGGTATTGAGACCACTCGCTCAAATTACGTTGCTCTGTTCCCAACTATTCCTTAATAGCAGATTTGCTGGATACGGTTAGATACAGACCTAGTAAGATTGCCAAAAAAGCTACCCAGTCAAATAATCTTAACCTTTCACCAAAAATTACCCAAGCTGCTATAGCAACCAAAATAGACTCAAGCAGAAGGACTAACGTTACAAATCCAGAGGAAAATTTTTTGAGGCTATAAGTGAGAGGCTATAAGTGAGAAGTCCCTGACCTAAAATTTGGCAAACTAAAGCTATAGAAATTACAAACTCCCACCCCCTTACTGAATAAGATAAAACTATATCTTCCGAGAATAAAATTCTAGGCAATATCAACAAAGTTCCCAATCCGCAACACCAGATAAGTGTCGATCTCAATTTAGTTCTCAGTTGTTCTACAGTCAGCAGATACGCAGCACTGCAATGTCACCTTTAAAATTGCCAGATCGTCTAGTCCAATAGCGCCCGCACCTCCGATTGCAATTACCATTCCTATCAGGAATTTGTTGTCAAAGCGCTGACCCCAAATAAGCCAAGCAAACAGGCAAGTGAATAATGGCTTCAGACTAACCAGTACGGTAGAGATGGCGACAGTGATTTGACTTAGAGACCAAGCCCATAAAGATTGGCTAGAACGTCGGTCCAGTAGAAGTAGTTGACAAAAAAACAAAAATGTGTAGGGTGCATCCCAGTTTGGTAATGAGTATTTTTGCTTAGTCGAGCAACTGACGAGATGATGTTAGGCTGAGATACCAGACAAACGTTCCCCCTGAAACGATGAATAGAGAGAAGTTGGCTCAAATACAAACTTATGCCTTGGCCATGGCCGCCTTGTTGTACGAGGAGGCTCAAGCGACTGTTCCAGAGGAATTGAAAACGCTCTCAGGGATAGAAGGCACCATCCGCAGGCAGTGGCTTCAATACGTCGGTCCAGAGATTGCCCTTTTTTTATCCAAAGTAGCAGTGGTACCACTGCCGGACGAGCCAGAGCTTTAAATAGCATTGTGGGCAAGATTTCAATCACCTCCAAACAAGCGGCCTATTTTGAGGTAAAGCCCTATAGCCAGTGGAGCCCCTATCTGGAGAAATGTTGCTTATTGCTAAGTGCAAACTCTTCCTATGAGCACGCCTCGGAAGATCTTAAGGTGCTCACGGGGATTAGCGTCTCCCGGGGAACTCAGCAACGGCTGGTGCAGCGCCATGATTTTGAGTTCCCGACGGTCTCCGAGGCCATTGAAGAAATCAGGCATTCACAAGAGAAAGAGTCTGGCCCAGAGCAAGAGTGGCCGACGGTCTCCGAGGCCATTGAAGAAATCAGCATCGACCAGGACAAAGAGCGCACTCCTTCCTTTGAGTTGACTCATTTGCCAGAATCCCTTGCCAATCTCGGTAGAACACCCAAGGCTAGATAAGTAGTCAGACAAAATTAATTACATATTTTTCTCCAAAATTTTTTATGATTGTTTCAACGGAATCAACTAAGTTTTTCCAGCAAGAATAAGCATCGATTTCAATCCATTCGTATTTAATAAACCGCCACAAGATTTCAATCAAATTCAAATGAGGTGAATAAGTGGGGAGATGGAATATAGTAATATTGCGTTCTTTCCATTCTTCAATCTTATCTTGAATAGCATCACTAGTATGGACAGATGCTTGGTCTACTACAATTACTGTTTGCTTTTCCATTCTCGTGGGAAAAAATGCATCGATACAAGCTATGACTACATCTGAATTAATATTTTGAGTAGATACATACGCTTCTAAATGATTGTGGCGATTCATTATTCCTAATACATTTAATCTGCGGCTACTCCGACTAGGTACTTCTATATATTCCCCAATATTTTGCCATCCATAAGGGACACAAGGGATTAAATAAAACCCACTTTCATCTAAATAATACAAATTAATTTCCCCCAAATTGTCTAACAGTTTCAGTTGTTCAAGTTGTGCTTTTTTTTCCTCATACTCTTGAGCTGGGGGGCTGACAGCTACCCCTTTACGCATCCGATGCCAACTCATATTCATTGTTTTCAATATTCTCTGAACAGTTTTAACACTTGTTTCAATTCCCCATTCTTCTTTGATTTTAGCCACCACTTTTTTTAATTGCCTCGGTTCTTCTTCAGTCCAGGCTTTAATTTTTTCTTTTTGTTCGAGACTAAAGGTTTGCTTACGACCTCTTCCAGACTTATTATATAGTCCGACCATTCCCTCGGAATCCCAATTTTTAATCCAATTGTAGATAGTTCTATAACTAACATCAAAGATTTCCATAAGTTCTTTAACTTTTTTATGTTCTCGATCTCGCAAAAGTAAACAATGTGCTCTTTGACGAACTTGATGATGGCGACTTTGATGATAAATTCGTAAGAGCAATTTTGCAGAAAGCTCATTTATTTCGCGCATTAAAATCCTTCTTAATTTCTCCTAATTTATCGTCATATTATGTCAAATATATCTGGCCGGGGATGAGCATGAAAACCGACTCCCCGTTAGTTTGACAAAAATCTGCTACATGTACGAGTAGCTAAGTACATGGACAAAATTAATTTCACACACTCTCTCGCGCTAGTCTCCATATCCGGAGCATGTCGCCCATGGCTATGTGCAATTATTTTTGTCTAACTACNGATGGCCATGATGGCATCTGGAACCTGTTTGTCGAGATTGGTCCGACCATCTTTCGTCAAGAAATCCTCGATTGGTATCACTTAATGGAAAATCTGGAAAAAATCGGCGGGTCCGGCCAGCGACTGGCACGAGTGAAAGCCCTTTTCTGGTCTGGCAAGGTGCCAGAGGCCCTCAAGGAATTTGACGACTGGGACCATCCACGGGTGGACAATTTTAGGGCCTATGTTACTAAGCATCGCCATCGCATTGTGAACTATAGCTATTATCAAGCCGAGGGGATTTCCATTGGTTCGGGAGAGGTGGAATCAACGGTACACAGAAGGCGGCACGGCTAAAGCTTTCAGGATCGCAATGGAAAGCCGTCAATGTTCCCCAGGTTCTGCTGCATCGCTGCGCTTATCTTAATGGAGTATTCTCAAGGTGACAGTTGCGCAATGAAGTATTTTTACTCATTGCCAAACTGGGATGCACCCAATGTGTATCTACTCGCTCGTCGGTCACTGTCGAACAAATTTTGAGTAAAAATACGAAGTTCATGAGGGAGTGAAGGTCTGAATTAGATCCGATAATATACGTATTTTACATGCAATCACAGATTGTTAAATTTGTCAAGATTTATTAATGGACCGACGCTCTAGCAATATAAAAACTAGCCATTACCAACAACAGCCAGAAATCTCGACTGATGTCAAACTTTTGTGCTACGGGTTTCTGGTCGAAAAGTCGGTAGCATACAGCATTAAGTCCGTTCTACAACCCTAAAATAACAGTAGCGATCGCCACTCTGTGAAATATTGTCGCATTGAAGCTGATTTCTCCTTCACTCAATCGGATGAAGATTCCCGACGAAGAGATAGCGAGTAAAGCGATAAATAACGAGGCGAAGGCTGTTGTAACTTGTTTTTATAAAATCATAACTATATTTCCCTTGGGTTAAGGTGGGACAAGCTGCGGGTTCTACGGCGATAAATTTAATCGATCGCTGTTGTTCGCCTCGCAATTCTGTACCCAGGAACGGAAAGGCAATACCAGCGAAGTTGCTGCCGCCCCAGTGCAACCAATAATAATATCAGGATAATCCCCTGCCATTTCCAGTTGCATTCTTGTCTCCTGACCACTTGAGAACGCTACCCAGGGCATACTTAGTTTCTCGGTCTTGGACTGCCATTTCGATCGCCTCCCCGATCGCGATGCCCAAGCTACCAGTACTGTCAGGATCTTGTGAGAGAATTTGCCGTCCCGCCTGAGTTGTGCTGCTGAGGCTGGCAATAACAGAGGCACCATAGGATTCCATCATAGCTTGATGTCTCCGGAGTAGTGCGAGTTGCGCTCTCCGGAGACATCGAAGACGATAGGGCTTTTGCTGATATAGTATTTCTCGAAATCGATCGAGCACGGCAAGATGGGGTAACAGAACTAGATATTAGCGGTATGGGTCTGACCGAAGTACCCTCAGTGCTCGGACAACTGACTGGGTTGCAAGTGCTTTACCTCTCATCCAACCAAATAAGCAGCATACCCTCAGTGCTCGGACAACTGACTGGGTTGCAAGTGCTTTACCTCTCATCCAACCAAATAAGCAGCAGGGTTGCAAGAGCTTTACCTCTCAAAAAACCAAATAAGCAGCATATCGGAAGTGCTCGGACAACTCACTGGGTTACAAGAGCTTAACCTCTCAAGAAACCAAATAAGCAGCATCCCGAAGTCCTCGGACAACTCACTGGGTTGCAAAAGCTTCACCTCGACCACAACCAAATAAGCAGCATACCCGAAGTCCTTGGACAACTCAGGAGGTTGAAATGGCTCGAGATCGAGAACAACCAAACTGCTACTGAAGTTGTTGAGACTATGGACAAGTTCCGCTCTGAACTGAATAGTCAGTATAGAGTGATAGAAGTTGACCAAGCACTATTTGAAAAAGCAGGTGAATTGGTTGTTCAATATTCCCTACGCGCTTATGATGCTATGCAACTGGCAGCGGCAATGCGCGTTCGATCGATCGTCGCTCTGATGCCAGATACTCAACTGGTTTTTGTTTCGGCGGACGATCGCCTCCTGAATATTGCCCAGACTGAAGGCTTGGTGACTGATAACCCCAATAATTACCCATAAGCGTCGGGGGGCGCATTCCCAAATTCAGCAAATTAAGAAACCCGGTTTTTCCAAAAAACCGGGTTTCTGGACGGGTTTCTGGACTACGCGCGATCGCCCCCTGTTCTAGAAAATGTCGGCAGGATCGGCGTCTTGTCTCCCTTGTCTCCCTTGTCTCCCTTGTCCCTCTGAATGGGTTTCACCGGTAGTAGTCAGACAGCCTCTGAAACCGGGTTTCTGCGACCAAATCAGGCGCACAAAGCCAGCTTTTATTAAGAAACCCAGTTTCTGGCCCCCCACGCGATCGCCCAGCAGACGCCACCTTTACCAGACACACCAGTACATGTAGGGGCGATGTCTGGAGGGTAGTGCGACTAGCGCTCCCTCCAGACATCGACGGCATCAATTAATTTAGGGAAATAACCTGCAACTTATCTACCGCCGTGCCCCGGCCCCATGCCGTCAGAATGGGCGATCGCCCCATAACATGTTGCCGATGCGATCGCCCCATAACATGTCAAAACCCAACTCGTGCAAGACCAAACCTGCACCAGGAATGAAGTCAATATTTCTCTGGGAGTTCTCTTGACACTGTCCGTTTATTCACTCAACGGTAAGTATTCAATTCTGTCTTGATATTCCTTGGGAAAGGAAGCTCCAGCAATAAGGATCAGCTCTGTGAGAATTTCACCAATATTGTTAGATGGATCTATCACAAAAATACCCGGGACATGACGGTTTTCTGCGAGATAGTCTGCTAAGTGTTTAGGCATAGATTTCCTATTGTTTGTCACCAAGATAAAATCATGCCTCTCACACCAGATTAAAATATCTGGATCGAGAGTTCCCCTGGGAGGCGCATCTGGATCGGAGATCCTCCTGACTATCAGATATGGAGCTTTGCGCAAGAGTTGGGTGCGGTAAAGCGAGGCTATATGCTCATCGAGCCAATATTGGATCGTCATACAGCACCCGCCGACTCAGATAACTCTCGCCGCCGAATATCTGCTTCTGCTTTCAATTTGCGAAACCTCTGCCGTGCAGGAGAAGGATTATGTTTTTGCTCCTCTCGTTGTTGGCGACAAAACTCTAACCAGTCAGCCAAGTAAGCGCCGACATCTTCTTTTTTCTGTAGATAGTAAAGGATGGTTGCGTAGACCTGTTCTAAGGTAATTGTCTCAAATTTTTGGGCAATTTATTCCGGAGTTCTAGCGCGATATATATATTCATAGAGGACGCTTTCGATACCAATACGGCTGCCTTTTATCCGGATGTCGTCATCAGCTAGGAAGTTGAAGTAGTCTTGTATTTGCATTGTACATATACATTATGTTTGTGGTAATCTAGTGGGAAATAAAATGAATGCTCATTACCTTTACGAACAACTCGCTCAAGATATGAGCGTCCGTTTCTGGGCCCGATCGTTCCCACCAAAACCAATGAGGGCAAGGTGTTGCATCTCACTTTTGTAAAAGCCCGCGCAGGCGGGCTTTGGAACTGTAGCCGGACCCTGAAGGGTTCGGGCGGCGGCGTTTATATAATCGTACTCAACTTTTCCAGCGGTGTCAAGGTTTCTATGAGATTAATCTCGATCCCGGAGTAATCTCACACCAGCACTCGCCCCCGTTCGGAGTCCAACAGACAGATAATGCTGTAACACCGGTGACAAGACACCAAAGGCGATCGCCTGGCGGTCAGAAACCGGGTTTCTCAACCAGCCTCTAGAGACTTCAGCCAAAATTTGTTACTCTAACCATGTTTTCAGTCGTGCCCCATCAAGAGGCGATCTCCTGCACCATCGAAGGCATCTCCACCTACTCCCTACTCCCAAACCGAGAAGCATTAGGCAAGGTTCTGTTAAATGGATAAATTTTAGTTACAAATTGTCCGAATTATGATGTATTTTTTTTCCTCTTCACATTCGATATGGTGCTAAAAATGTATGCTATCTTAATTATATAACCTAAGTTGCTAGCTATATAAAACTAAGGTCAAAATCAACCCCAATTATCCCACATCGATGCCTGAGGGGTTTTTGCGAAGCATCCCGAAGGCGTCGAAGCCTTGTGATTTACCCCCCAAATAGCATTTGGGTGGATAAATTTGCCAAAAAATGGCGGTTTCAGACGTATAAATTTTTATAGGTAGCAACTTGAGTTAATTATATACTATACTGGAGGAGTAGCCTTAGTTGTGGATGAAATCAATTCCGAGCAAGTCGCTGCTATTATTTCTGCCCAGTCAGCGAGGGCAAATTTGGGCAGTCCTCCCCGAAATAAAACAATTGCTGGCGTTGAAGGTGGACCTCGAACTCTCAGTGGTTGGAAACAAGAGCCTGGCTATCTACAAACAACGGAACGTGTAATGTCGTACTGCGAGGAGATTGGATATCAACTGAGACCTGCTGGTCCTTTAGATAAAGGCGTTCCCGGAAGATATAATGCTTCACATGCTGAAAAGCAATTGTCTGTAGCAGAACCCCATAAACCAATTGGAGTATCGAGCGAAATGTGTTTAGATTGTCAAGAATATTTCCAAGCATTAGCAAGCTACACTGGCAGATATCAAATTGTTGCCGATCCGAAGGTGACGCGGATATTTCACCCTGACGGAGCCGTCTCCGTGCTACAAACAGAACTGTCAATATAAGAGAAGCGGAGGTGCCATGTCGCTCCCCAAAATTTTACTCTCAAGGATCGCAGAAGCAAAAGCGGCGCTCGCGCAGCATCCTAACTCGGATTTGAATTTAGGCTACCGTCAGGGAATTTGGGCTGGGTTAAATTATAATATGGATGCTCAGTTGACCCGGGCGGAGATCGGACACAAAAGACGCGCTTTGCTGGCAATTATAGCAGCGGAGCGGGTTATACCTATATGGGAAAGAATCTGGTCAATTGATGATACTCCACAATGTATTATAGCTACGGCCCGCCTCTTATTGAAGGGATTGTTAGATGCAAACATTGCTCGCTCTTACCGAGATGATAACTGGCAAAAGTTGGAAAGATTGGCTTGCGCTCCATCATGCCAAGACTGGGAATATCAAAAAGCAGTTAGCGTCGGACTCAGCAGTATTAGCGCTCTTGGAGCTGTTTTAGATGACGAACAGTTTGATAGCGAGCAGATTGACTATACTTTAACTGATGATGAGGTAGATTCTTACTCTAGCGATGCATCTTTCTGGGCGGCGATCGCCCACTCGGGATCCCTCTGGGATCCCAGTCACGATGGGCGCAAACGACGCGAGTTTTGGGAATGGTGGCTGGATGAGGCGGTCAAAAACGCTTGGTGGTCTTTTGATGATGATTCATTGCACTTAACGGCATTTCCTCGCCAAATCCAACTAATTTCTATAGGAGCGGCTCCTCTTCAGGGAGTAGAGAGTAAAGAATCATAGCAGGGCGCCAGTGACAGCACATCAAAGGCGATCGCCTTATTGTGCCTGCGCTGCCCTTGGTTTTTGGGACGTTTGACATGATACCATCGTTAATCACCCTGTGAACTAAACACTTTCTCTACAAGTTTTTTAGTCGGTACCGACTTTAGCCTCGTTCCCTGGGGAACGCGGGGGTTTGCAACCCACGGCGGGCCATGAGACTAATTGAAAATGGTGCAAAATCTCAGTTCAACTCTACTTACCCAATTTCCAATTTTCACCACCCGGTAGTTTGCTGACTTCCTCCATAATCACACTACGTATTGTTTTCGCAGAATGTTCATAAGTTAAATTTAGCAGTTGAGTCGCACCCCGAAATACTGCCGTCTTATCTACCAGATATTCGAGTTGAAATGGCGTCAACTGCCCATCCAAAACTTCCCCACTTCCTATTGCTATTGCATCAGCAAAAGCCATTTACAAGTAGTCACCCCATTCATCCTGCTTAATATAGTAAGAAGTTTTATTCTCTTTCAGATTTAGACATTGGATCTCCGATCGAAGCATACCATTAATTATTCATCCTTTCTTCAACTACATGATTAATTAAATGAACCAGCATTCTGACCAGAAAACTCTCGATATTTTGCAAAATAGCTTTCTTACTCATCCCTTCCAGTTCGTCTACTAACATTAATGCCTCATCATATCGACCTGACAGGATGCATGTTCTGATGTCTGTGAGTTCTTGAGTCATGGCAATCTATCCTTAGCAACCTCTGTCCTTATTCTACTATAGCATTTTTCAGATAGATGCGCGCATTCACTTTTCCCATCTTGCAACAATGGTCCCGCGCTAATTGAGAATTATTCTAGTTTGTCCGGAACGTAACGTTCCGTTCAATTATTACTAATCTTTTTACAAATATGAGATACACCCATAGGATCTAAAATCAGATTGATACAGTTCGTGCTCTGTCGAGCGACGAGCCGCCCGCTCGTTCCCACCAAAACTAAATCCAGCAGGGTGTTGAGGGTTTGGTCGGGTCTCTATAATATAATAACCATCTTTTGCAGCGGTGTCAAGGTTTCTATGAGGGTAGTGGGTCACAAGTAGTGATTTTAGTGCCTGAAACCCGGCCATGGCCAAATCTCTACATCTGGACCACTACCTATATAAGATTAATCTCGATACCCGCACCCATCTCGCCTCCCCGTTCCTGTCCAACAGAGCCCTGCCCTGGCAGCGGGCTCCTACCGAGTTCCCTAGCTCCTCCGCCTGGTAACTCCGGGGGTTTTAACCTCCTGCGGGCTATGAGACTAATTGACAATGGTGCAAGATCTCAGATGCTATTATCCCACAAAAATAATCTTACCCACATCGGAAATTACATTTTCCAAACGGTAATATTTGTTAGCCACCTGCTGGTAAAACTTAAAGGATATACCAGTGATATTAAAAGCATTACCGTTAGTATCCGTAGCCGAAACGCCAGGATTGCTAGAAAAGGTAAATTCAGTAGCATCCAAAGGCACCTCAGCCGAAGCCCCAATTGCAAGATCTGTAGTAATGTAAATATCATCTGCTGTAGTAGTAATACCCGCGACAACAGTTATAATTAGAGCATGAGTAGCTCCCATAGGGGCTTTAAGATCTTCCCCTCTAAAATTATTTCCCAGAAGATTCTTCAGACCAACCCCAGATTCATCGATCGCGACCTTTCCAGAAAAAATTGAGTCAAAAGGGCTCGCAGGATTTAAATCAAAACCAGCCAGCAGAAAGACAGCAGCATCCCTGGACAAAAATTGTTGTCCCCTTGCCGAAGTAGTATCCATTGGAAAAGCCTTTTGCCTAATCAACTTTGTGAGGCGATTATGCTGACCGCGAGGAGCTACCCCTAAAGGAGCAAGGGCTTGGCGTATTATCTTTGAAGTCGTGCGAGACGTTCGAGTGTAAATGAGAGAAGTGAGGCATGAGCCTGCACATCTCGTGACAGCTCAATCCGGTTTCAT
>RFFC02000037.1 GCA_005518205.2 Hormoscilla sp. GUM202 | reverse complement strand
TTTTTCCAGATAGGGACTCCACTGGCTATAGGCTCTCACATCAAAATAAGTCGCTTGCTTCTCCGTGATGAGGAGCTCGCCCAAAATGCTGTTTAAAATTCGGGTTCGCCCTGCGGTGGTGCCACTGGTGCTTTCGATAAAAAAAGGGCAATCTCTGGACTGACGTATTGAAGCAACTGCCCACGGACTGTAGCTTCGAGTCCTGAGAGTGTTTTCAATTGCTCTGGAACAGTCCCTTGGGCCTCCTCATACAACAAGGCGGCTATTCCCAAAGCATAGGTTTTAATTTGAGCTAAATTTTCAGGATTCATAGTTTTAGAGGGAGCGTTTACCGACTGTCTCAGCTTAACACCATCTCGGAACCCGTTCGACTAAGCATTTCTACTCATTGCGAAACTGGGATGCACCCCAACACTAATAGCCAAACTAAACCCGGTAATACGGGGATGGTCCAACTATTTCAAGACTGTGGTAAGTAAGGAAACTTACTCGGAAATGGAAAACTACTTGTGGACCCTAACATGGCAATGGGCAAGAAAAAGACACCCCAACAAAGCAGGCAAATGGGTAACCGAGAAATACTGGAAGCCAGAGAAGGACAGGCAATGGAATTTTCTGGCCAAGGAAAAAGGCAAGGGTGAAATCAAACTATATCGACACCCCGAAACTGAAATAGTTAGGCATGTGAAGGTACAGGGAGTAAGAAGCCCATTCGACGGCGACCTTGTATATTGGAGCAAAAGGTTAAGGAAAAGCCCCGATGTAAGTACACGAGTACTGAAGCTGTTAGACAGGCAGAAGGGTAAATGTGCAAGATGCGGACTCACGTTTAAGAGTGGTGACCGATGGGAAGTGGACCATATTCTCCCGAAATCATTAGGCGGAAAGGATTGGTACACCAACCTCCAGTTGCTACACGATTATTGCCACGACGCCAAGTCTGCTGAAGATGGGAGTCGTAGCAGCCGCGCCAGGTTGAACCTGGATGGCGAAGTTGAGGAGCCGGATGAGGTGAAAGTCTCACGTCCGGTTTTGAAGACGAGTCGGCCCGGCGACGGGCTGGCTTAGTTTAATCCCATAGGAGTCAGGTGGGCGGTGCCTGCTCTCCTCTCCGCCTTCGCTAATGCGCTCAGGCTAGCGCTGCGCACGCTTCGCTGCTGCGCGCTCGGGATGCGCTCGGTCGAGCGAAACCTTTTGGTGAGCACCGCCCACTTGTTTATTGGTACCGATCTATTGATGGCATTCTCAAATATTAGGGATATGCCTTACTCGGAAAACTGCTGGACAACTTCAACAGTGATTGAGAGCGCTTCTGCTACTTGCTCGGTGCTCAAACCGAGAGCCAATAATCGGGGAATTGCCTCCTGTTGTGACTGTTCAGCTTTTTGAGCCCGTGCCCGTTCTTGTTCGGCCCGTGCCTGTTCTTGTTCAGCACGTTGGCGCTCCAGTTCGGCACGTTGGCGCTCCAGTTCGGCTCGCTCATTGCCTAGGAGTAACAGATTTCCCCGAGCGTCCCACCACCGCATCCACGGCTGATTTTGATTCAGATAGACGCCATGCCATACTCCCAGCTCTACTCCTAAAGGTGGTATGGGATAATGTCCTCGTTCATTGGGTACTTGTCGAAGGTAAGTCCCTCCTTGCAAATGGTAAAATTCCAATGTGCCATTTTTGACAATATATATCCCGTAGTAGGGAATGGAGATCATTTGCTCGTAAACCCAGAATTTTCCCGGTTTGATGACTGTCCCATCTTCTTCGAGCGACATGGGCGTGTTGTCCCGTTCCGGTTTCCCATTACTACTGGCAAACTCTAAGGCTACTAAGGGTCTTACGTGTTCTTTCCAGAGGACATAGGAACGCCGAATCTCTTTTTCTAATCTGGGAGGCACTCCTGGCACGTAAAACCAGTCTGGTGCTTCGGCACCGCTTTCTGGCGGATCCGTTTCTTTCCAGTATATGCCGCAGTCTTGTCCGATCGCGTATTGTCCGTCCGGGTGCAACTGCTCTAATATTGGCAAGAGGGAATCTGTGAGAATTATGCTTTGAGGATGTTCTTGGAAGTTTTTCACAAATGTACCGTCTGACTCTGGCAGTTGGGTGTGATCCGGTAGTAATTCCGGTTGTACTTTTTTGAATGTTGTCTGGACCATTTTCTTTTACTCTGTGTCAAAAGTGGATAGGGTTTCTCTTTCAAGATGTGGTAGGACAACATGCAGACAGCATAAGGGTTTTCAGCCCTCGACTGCATACTGCTATATACTATTCTATTGTGCGAGACGTTCGGGTGTAATCTAGGGCAATAATGCCCTGAGACAACCCAAACCGGTTACATAAGCCGGGGAACTGTGGAATCATTGTGGGTCCAAACCCCACCCTCTAGATACGAGAGGTACACCGGTCCCAACTGCTGCGGAGTGTTATCACCGGCGGTGGAGAGCAGGGACTCAAATGTAGGATATCTGGCAGCCTAAGCCGGAAAAGCCGCTAGGAAAGGTGCTCATGGTTAACGATAAGTGAAGCTGTATAAACCTCGTAATGTATAACCAGCGAAATAAGGCTTTATGCGCTGGAGCCAAAAGGCAATAGTAGGTGTGGATATCCGTGATTGATGGATATCTCGTATTACAACAACCCTCTCGGGGCAGTGCAGCGACCTAAAAGCATCGTATTGATTCCATGGAACGTTATAACCTCAGTGGTGCTATTTGCCTGGTATGTCCATCGGGTGAATAAGTTAGATAACAAGCGCCTCACTGGGGAGGGATGTCCTAAGAAGCCAACGTCCGGGGTAATGCTCGGAATATGCTGACGTGGGACGGAGATAATAGGAGGCAACAGGAACTGTAGTTCGATGCGTTAAATGCCCGCCAGCATGCTGGTTACTGGTAAAACTGCTTCTAAAAGCGCGAGAAGGGGGCAACGCCCTCGGTTGGCAGAATAACCACTCGTCACCACGGAACCATGAAGGCTACTGGTAGAGGATTAATCTCCCGTTGTACGCCACGGGATAAGAATGAAGAACAGGTTGCAAGGGGATAAAGGAGCAATCCGGATAAAGCCCTGTCCATGACAATGGACCTATTACCCAGGAGCCGTGTGCGGTGAAAATCGCAAGCACGGTTTTGAAAGGGAGGGTTGGGAAGCGATTCCCAGCTCGACCCCGACCCCATCCATTGCGAGTTCAGGCTCTATTGGTTTATTTTACGGCCCGAGCGCCGTTCCCATAGGAGCGGCTCCCTCGCAGAAGACTGGGGAAATGCCGCCCATACTTCCCCTCGTTTTGGATTTGGTTTAACATCAATAGGATTAGTCATTTTCCAAGTCCCAATCTTCTCCATCTAAAACAGAGAACTCTGTTAACTCTGGAGCGTGCAAGAAATCCATGGCTGCACATCGGCGGTTGCAGCTATAGATGCAGCTAGCAATTTGTGACGTTCTGCCTATTGTTGCCTCGCAATTTCTTGGAGAGAGAGCGCCTATGCTAGAGTCTGGTTGTTCCCGATAGCGCTGCGCTGGGGGCGCAGCCATGCCAACTTTACTTTCTGCTTGACCTTTTGCCGCAGAAATTCCACAAAGTCTAGTACCTCCTGTTGCTTCTCAGGCGGCAGGACTCCCATATTCTCTAGTACAGCTTGCTGGATGTGGTCAAAACCCGTCGATCTAACATAGGCCCTCCCAGTCGCCGGAGCCCCCGGGGGGATCGGATGCAACTACTTTTGACCACACCCTAGCATAGGATGTCAACATCTCTAGCCGATCGATCTCTGCACGGTCCGAGTCCCGTAGCGGTGCGCCCGCCTTCGCGTCCGACAGATTATAATATGCTAAGTAGTTAGACAAAAATAATTGCACATAGCCATGGGCGACATGCTCCGGATATGGAGACTAGCGCGAGAGAGTGTGTGAAATTAATTTTGTCCATGTACTTAACGTAGTCCAGAGCACATCGAAAGCGATCGCCCAGCGTGAAAGTATGCGGGTTCCCTGTCGTCACTCATCGGCGTAGCAGAAGATGAGGTTTATCTACCGGTCCACGACCTACCTACCATGCACCATCTTCGCTAAATCTCGCAGGAAATCAAGCAGCACAAAAATTATGATATGACTCTATGGCAAAGTCACGTGACTTTAACGCAGAGTCACGTGACTTTAAAACAGAAGTACGTGACTTTATTGGCTCGTCACATGACTTTCACGCGGGTGTGGTCAAAACCCGTCGATCTAACATAGGCCCTCCCAGTCGCCGGAGGGAATCGGATGCAACTACTTTTGACCACACCCCAGCAAGCTTAATGTCGATCGCTTGTGGGCAGGCCAGGGATTGATTTTCCTTTACTCACTATAATGAGATCGAGTCTTGCCCTCAACCGGGTTTCTATTGCGTTGGTTAAGGTTATATCGAAGGTTTTGACGATCTGGTGGGCGGTGCCCACCCTACAATTAAGCGTTCGCGATCGCCCGCGCTATGGCAACAATTGCTCAATTTCGTGCAACACTTCTGCTAACATGGGAACATTTGAGCTTAAGATATTGTCTTCACTGCCTGCATGCTTGTGATGGGGAAAGTTCGGGAGATTTAGTTTCTGATGATGTTCAGTGTCATCATAGCGAAAAATTAGACTTTTGGCAGCATCCATGTACTGATATGAGTACATTTTCCGGTCGATCGTCTTTTTCACATCGACAAACTCCCGAATATGAAGAATTGAACCATCTTCAAAGTAGAGATTGTCCCGAACAAAACCTTGATAAATGCCCCGGTTTTCGCAGTTTATATCGAAGGACTGCACTCCCGTACAGCTAAAAAGCGAATTTGTTGGAAATAATCTTCAATTAACAAACTCTATCCCCTTGATTTGATCTTTTTCTACCAGCAGACTCGCCAGCATTCGCTGTTCTCCTATCCATTCGTCGAAATCTAATGTATGCTGAAATTCATCATTGTTAAATCGATGCAAAAACTCTGCTGTTGATAATTGATATTTAGCTTCAAATTCCTGGAGGCGCTTTTCCGTTTGCCGAATGCCCTCTTCCGTCGTTCGCAAGGCCGCTGCCAGGGCGCCCTCGACCAGCGGTCTTAAACTACCTGGATGCTTGGATATCAGCTTCAGTTCTTCCATGTTCTCGAATGAATGATTACAACCAACGCTATCTAGATTTTAATTATAGCCTCATAGGTGAAGGTGGGCGGTGCCCACCCTACAATCTTAAGCTGTTCGGGATCGAGCTGTTCGCTTGCATCCATGTACAGGTGGAGGCGATCGCCAGCCTTCTCAGCCTTGATAATCAACAGAGATAACCAAGCCTGCTAGAAGTTCTCGAACAACTGCTTCGGAAACCTTTCCCAAACATCTCACGAACCTCTCAGTCGTAATGCTGCGCACTTGTAGAACATTGCCCGCAGAGTCTATATCTAAACCATTTTCATCAGTCCGCTTTATGGAAATCATGAAAGGACGATCTTGGAATTTCGGTTGCCATCTGGTGACAGGGATGATAATCCGCAGAGAGATGTTACTAAACAGTTCTGAACTGATTACCACAGCAGGGCGAGTTTTCTGCATCTCTTGTCCCCTGGTTGGATCGAGTTGTACCAACCAGACTTCCCCTCGTTTCGGATAAGGTTTAACATCAATAGGATTAGTCATTTTCCAAGTCCCAATCTTCTCCATCTAAAACCGAAAACTCTGTTAACTCTGGATCCTGCAAGAAATCCTCAGCGGTTGCAGCTATAGATGCAGCTAGCAATTTGTGACGTTCTGCCACAGGTAGCCTCGCAATTTCTTGGAGAGATAGCTTTTCTCCTATGCTAGAGTCTGGTTGTTCCCGAGTCAACTGTACTTTCTGCTTGACCTTTTGCCGCAGAAATTCCACAAAGTCTAGTACCTCCTGTTGCTTCTCAGGCGGCAGGACTCCCATATTCTCTAGTACAGCTTGCTTAATGTCGATTACTTGTGGGCAGGTCATGGGATTTATTTTCCTTTACTCACTATAACATCGATCGAGTCTTGCCCTCAACCGGGTTTCTATTGCGTTCGTTAACGTTAGATCGAAGGTTTTGACGATCTATCTATATTTTAATTATAGCCCCATAGAGGTGGGCGGTGCCCACCCTACAATCTAGCCCCTGCGCAGCGGAGGGGGCCCGGAGCGTGGGCTTTGTTCCTGTAGCCGGACCCTTTATCGGGGCGCGTGGTCGGAGTCGGAATGCACCCAATATTAAGCGCTAAAATATTTAGCAACAGGATGATAAGTGACGATCGCGGTAGTAGACTGTTCGGGATAAAGCTGTTCGCTTTCATCCATGTGCAGGTTAATGCGATCGCTTGCCAAGAGGTCCAACTGCTTGTACTGGTCCTGCATATTGGGACAGGCAGGATAGCCAAAACTATAGCGCGAACCCTGATAACGCTGCTGCAACATTTCCCGAATGTTATCGGGTTCTTCACTGCCAAACCCTAACTCGCAGCGAATTTTTGCATGCAACCATTCCGCGATCGCCTCAGCGGTCTGGACTGCCATGCCGTGGAAATAGAGATAATCAGTATAGAGGTCTTCAGCAAATAGCTTTTGGGCAAACTCGGTAGCAACTTGTCCCACAGTCACGGCATGCATGGGCCAAACATCAACCCGCATCTTGCCATTTTCCACAGCTAACTCCTTGGGCAAAAAGAAATCTGCAATGCACATACGGCGCATCGACTTCTGCCGGGGAAACTCAAAGGTCTGGATGGGTTGGGCATCCGAAGCAATGTATTGTCCTTCCATGACCGCCTGAGGATCGTAGACTAACAGGGAATTCCCCTCTGCCAGACAGGGGAAATATCCGTAAACTGCCTGGGGATGCAACAGGTTTTGTTCGACGATCCGCTGCTTCCACTCCGAAAGGATCGGGTACACCTTCTCTTGCAGAAACTCATCGTACTCTTCCCGGGACTGTTCCTTCGGTTTGCGGAATTGCCATTGCCCTGCCATCAATGCTTGCAAGTCCATATACCAGAATACCTCTTCTAGGGAAATATCCTCTGGTTGCAATACTTTCGTGCCCCAGAAAGGTGGCGTCGGACGTTCTATATCGACCGCCACTGCCTCGGAACGCCGGGTATCGATCTCTACAGGTGGGACATCGCCCTTACTCTCCTCTTTTGCCGGACTGGAAGTATCGGCGACCTTACCATTTCCGTTTCCATTTCCATTTTCATCTACTTCATCCAAAAATCCCTGGATGTCGTCCCAATTTCCGGCCACTTTCGCGGGCATCAGTTTGTCCATGAAGTGCAAGTCAGAAAACGCATCCTTGCCGTAAATCACTTTCCCATTATAGGTGTTCTGGCAATCTTGATGGACGAACTTGGGCGTTAAGGCGGCACCCCCCAGAATCACTGGTACGGTGATGCCCCGTTCGTTGAACACTTCCAAGTTATCCTTCATAAAGGCGGTAGACTTCACCAGCAGGCCACTCATGGCGATACAATCTGCCTTATGTTCTTCGTAGGCGTTGATAATGTTATCCACGGGCTGTTTAATCCCCAGGTTGATCACCCTGTAGCCGTTATTGGAGAGGATGATATCCACCAGGTTCTTGCCGATATCGTGGACATCCCCTTTCACCGTGGCAATGACAAAAGTTCCTTTAGCATTATCCCCCGCTTCGTCCTTTTCCATGAATGGTTCCAGATAGGCCACCGCTGCTTTCATGGTTTCCGCTGATTGTAACACGAAGGGCAGTTGCATTTGTCCCGAACCGAACAATTCTCCCACCACTTTCATCCCGTCCAGCAGGAAGATGTTGATAATATCCAAGGGGGGATGTTTCTCTAGCGCTTTTGCCAACTGTTCGTCTAAACCGATGCGTTCGCCGTCGATGATGTGCTGCTTCAGCCGTTCTTCTACTGGCAGGTTTTCGTCTACGCTGCGATCGCGCTTAGCGGTCTTGCCGGCAAACATGGTGGTCAGTTCTGCCAAGGGGTCGTAGGTGCAGATATCCCCGTCAAATGTGCGGCGATCGTAGATTAACTTGCGACAGACTTCTTGATGTTCCGGTTCGATTTTAGCCAGGGGCAAAATCTTGCTGGCGCTAACAATAGCACCATCTAACCCTGCGGCCATTGCTTCGTGCAGAAACATGGAATTCAACACGATCCGCGCTGCGGGGTTTAAGCCGAAGGACACGTTCGATACTCCGAGTAAAATATGACACCCTGGCAATTCTTCCCGAATGCGCCGAATCGCTTCTATCGTCGCTTTGCCGTTCTCCCTGTCCTCTTCTATACCCGTAGAAACAGGTAAAGCCAGAGTATCAAATAATATTTCGTGGGCGGGGATGCCGTATTCCAAAGCTTGGTTGTAGGCCCGTTGCGCGATCGCGAATTTCTTGTCAGCAGTCCGGGCCATACCATCTTCATCAATGGTGCCCACAACCACCCCAGCGCCATATTTCTTCGCCAGTTCCAATACTTTCAAAAAGCGAGGTTCCCCATCTTCATAGTTAGTAGAATTGAGGATGCATTTTCCCCCAGCAACCTTCAAACCAGCCTCCATCTTTTCCCATTCCGTCGAGTCCAGCATCAGAGGCAAAGTGACATTAGTGACGAGACGAGATGCTAATTCATGCATATCCCGTTCGCCGTCCCGTCCCACATAATCAACGTTCACATCCAGGACATGGGCACCTTCCTTGACCTGACTTTTCGCCAGGGAAACCAACCCATCCCAGTCTTCCGCATTTAACATATTGCGGCATTTTTTAGAACCGCTAGCATTCAGCCGTTCCCCCACAATCAGGAAAGAGTTATCCTGGTCGTAAGCTTGGGTACTATATATAGATGCCGCTGCTGGTTCAAACTGGGGATGGCGTGCTTTGGGCTTGAGGGTAGCAGAAATTTCTGCTAATTGTTGAATGTGGTCCGGGCGAGTGCCGCAACAACCGCCAATCACCTGTACGCCCCAATCTTCCACAAACTTGTGCAAGGCGATCCGCAATTCCATGGGCGTCAGTTTATAATGGGCATGGCCGCCGATGTTTTCCGGTAAACCCGCATTGGGAATACAGGACACCACAAAGGGGGAATGTTCGCACAGATATTTTATGTGGTCTGCCATCAAGTCTGGACCTGTGGCACAGTTGAGACCCATGATGTCAATGGGGTATGGTTGCATAATTGTCAAGGCCGCCTCAATTTCCGATCCCACCAGCATGGTGCCGAAATTTTCAATGGTGACCGAGACCATCAGGGGCAGGCGGGATCCTTTTTTCTGGAATACTTCTTCGACTGCATTCAGGGCCGCTTTAATTTGCAAGACATCTTGACAGGTTTCGATAATCAACAAGTCCGCGCCGCCATCGTAGAGTCCTTCCGCCTGTTCCACGTAAGCAGTCCGGAGAGTATCAAAATCAATATGTCCCAGGGTGGGAAGCTTCGTACCCGGTCCCATAGATCCGGCCACAAAGCGGGGTTTTTCCGGGGTCGAGAATTCTGCCGTGACTTTCTTTGCCAGTTGGGCAGCAGTTTTATTGAGATAATAGGCTTTATCTGCCAAGTCATATTCTGCCAGCACGATCGACGTATTGCCAAAGGTATCGGTCTCGATCGCATCTGCACCCGCCGCCAGGAAGTCCCGATGCACCTTGGCGATCGCCTCCGGTTTGGTATGGACGAGGTACTCGTTACAGCCTTCGTACTCGGGGCCACCGAAGTCAGCGGCGGTCAGGTTTTGGGATTGGATGTTGGTTCCCATCGCCCCATCGAAGACGATTACGGGGCGATCGGGACTGTGGAGGTGTTTCAAAAAGGGACTGTTCATGGATACTGCGATCTCACATTAAATCATCGTTAAGTTATAATATAATACAATTTTGCCAGATAGAGGAGCGATGCCATGGAGTCTGTAATGATGCCCGGATGGGTGAGACCCGCAGATAGTTCGGTGCTGCGCCTGGCCGCAACGGCAGCGAGAGATAACTTTGCCCAGACCGTTAACGGCGTGGCCTCCGGCGATAATCACGTGATTCTGAGCCAAGACGGGAAGGACGTAGCAGCTATCATTCATATAGAGGAATTTTGGCTGCTAGAGCGTTCGATCGAACAGTTGGAAGACGAAATGGATTTAGAAGCTATCCGTGCTGCTAGGGAAGAAACAGCAAGCATACCCGCGATTAAATTGGCAGAACTGAAGAAAGAGCTTGGTTTATAAGGTGCTAACGTGACTTACACTTGGCGTTGAACAAAGGAGCAAGACAATGGAGTCTGTAATGATGCCCGAATGCGTGACACCGGATACGAAGTGCGCGTCAGCGCCTTCTAGTTCGGTCCTGCGCCTGACCGCAACTGAAGCGAGAAATAACTTTGCCCAGACCGTTAACGGCGTGGCCTCCGGCGATCGGCAAGTGATTTTGAGCCAAGACGGGAAGGACGTAGCAGCTATCATCCATATAGAGGAATTTTGGCTGCTAGAGAATTTGATCGAACAGTTGGAAGACGATTTTTATGCAGAGGAGGCTGAGAAAATTTTGGCCGAGACGAAACCTGAAGACTATATTCCCTATGAGCAAGTCAGAAAAGAACTCGGGTTGGAGTAATGGATGAAGATAACAATTACAGTATAATTTTCTCTTCCCAGGCTCGACGGTCATTGAGATCCCTTCCCTCCAACATTAGACAACGCATCAATGCTCAAATTATGGCTTTGGCAGAGGATCCGCGTCCGCCAGGAACTAGAGCAATGCAAGGTTATAGTAGGGGGCTTTTGCGGCTGCGAGTGGGAGATTATCGGGTAATTTACCGAGTCGATGATGACCAGATTATGGTAGTGATTGTAAAAGTTGGACATCGCAGCAAAATATATCGCCGCAGATAATTATGTCCGCAGGACGATCGCCTTTCTGCGGACAACATCACTCCCAGGCGATCGCATATAATTAAAGTTGAACAAAGGAGCAAGACAATGGAACATGTAATGATGTCCGGGTGCGTGAGACCGGAAGATAGTTCGGTCCTGCGCATGACCACAAAGGAAACGATAGATAACTTTGCGGAAACCGTTGACCGAGTGGCCGACGGCGAAAATCAAGTGATTTTGAACCAAGATGGCAAGGACGTAGCCGCGATCGTCAATATAGAGGAATATTTGCTGCTAGCGCGCGTGATGGAAAAGTTTTCAGATAGAATAGATTTAGAAGCTATCCGTGCTGGGAAAAAAGAAGCCGCACCCAAGATCACAGGGGCAGAACTGAAGGAAGCCCTTGGTTTATAAGGTGCTAAAGTAACTTACACGAAAACAGGCGATCGCCGCCAATGCAAGTTTGACAAAGGAGCAAGACAATGGAACATATAATAATGCCTGGATGGGTGACACCGGAAGATAGTTCTGTCCCGCGACGACAGCTAAATTATTAATAATACATGTGTATTATTAAGGAAAATGCTATTAGTCGGTTAAAACCGACTTTAGCTATTAGCCGGGGGTTTGAACCCCCGGCGGGATGACAACGTAGCGAAAGAATTTGATATGAAAGATGAGGGATTTACCCGCATAACTACCGCTGCTGTGCGGTCCAATTTACTTGAGGTCACAACTGAAGTGATGGTACAAGGAACGCGATTTGTTTTACAGGAAGCAGGGACGGATGTAGGGGCGATCGTCCCAGATAGGGAGTTTGAAAAGCTATGTAACCTGATGGGGAAACTCAAACCTTCTCAGTACAGTCCCGAAGAGGAAGCATATTACGAGGACGATATAGCCATCCACTGCATGTACCCTGATGAGATCGTAGCCGCTTTTGATGATATTATAGCAGCAGTGCGGTACGAAAACGAAGTTTTTGGGATCCTGCCGATCGAGAACATGGGCGGCCAAGAAGTAGATATCTTTATGCCAGAAGCGATCGTCATGTCGTGCGATCGCTTCTGGGTGCCAGAATATTTATTCGTCAAGTAGAGACAGGAGTTATTAACTAATGACCGTGCCGACAGCAACAATCAGAGAATCGCGAACTGTGTTAACAGGTGTCAGTTGGCAAACCTTTAAGGCATTGCTGGCAGAGATTGGAGAAGACCGGAATTGTAGAATTGCTTACGATCGGGGAATATTAGAGATTATGACTCCTTATGCAGGACATGAAGAACCAGTAGCACTGATAGAAGATTCGATCGCAGCAGTTGCAGATGAACTCGGTATAGAAGTCAGACGACTCGGTTCCCTGACTCTGGAACGATCGGACTTAACCCGGATGGTAGAACCAGATACTTGTTTCTACATTCAGAATGAATCTTTGGTCAGAGGTAAGGCAGAAATAGACTTGAATATTGACCCGCCACCAGACCTGGTAGTAGAGTCGGACTACACGAGATATTCTTTGAACAAATTGGAAATATACGCATCCCTAGGGGTTCCCGAACTCTGGAGAGATCGCCGGTCAACCCTTCAAGTTTATATGCTTATTGCGGGTAAATACGAACAGAGCGATCGCAGTTTAGCTTTTCCGTTCTTCCCGATTTTTCGGTCGTTTCCGGGAGCACCCGTTGTGTCGGAAACGACCGAAAAATCGAGGGGGAACTGCTGGGTATTATCAGTGACTGATATTCTCACGTAGTCCTGGAGCAAGAAATCGAAAAAGCGATCGCCGAGGCGCGGGCGATATGTACGGAGAAAAAGGAGAAATAAAGATAAGGTAAATGGCAGGCTCAAAACGGGTAATTAAATGTAGCATATGTACAATACCGACTCGTCCTAGGGGAGGAAATCAATGAGCAAGCTAACAGTAGACAAGGCGACAGAGAACGCGACGCCGGTGACGACCACGAGCAAGATGGCCCCAACCCGACAAACGGGGGCATTTGCCCTGATGGACAGCTTGAAGCGTCATGGAGTCAGACATATATTTGGCTATCCCGGGGGAGCGATCTTGCCGATATACGACGAAGTATACCGGGCGGAAGCGCGGGGCGATGTTCAACATATTCTGGTCAGACACGAACAAGGGGCGTCCCATGCAGCGGATGGCTACGCCCGGGCCACGGGGAAGGTGGGAGTCTGCTTTGCGACTTCAGGTCCGGGTGCCACGAATTTGGTAACGGGGATTGCGACAGCCCATATGGACTCGATACCTATGGTAGTAGTCACAGGTCAGGTGCCTCGGCCCGCCATTGGCTCTGATGCATTTCAGGAAACAGATATTTATGGCATTACTCTGCCGATCGTCAAGCATTCCTATGTAGTGCGTCACGCCAAGGACATGGCCCTAATTGTGGCAGAGGCTTTTCACATTGCCAGCACCGGGCGTCCCGGGCCAGTGTTGATTGACGTGCCCAAAGATGTGGGGTTAGAAGAATTTGACTACGTGCCAGTGGAACCGGGTACGGTGAAGCTGTCCGGGTATCGTCCCACAGTCAAAGGCAACCCTCGGCAGATCGACCAAGCGTTAAATTTAATCGGGCAAGCTAACTGTCCTTTGCTGTATGTCGGTGGCGGAGCGATCTCTGCTGGCGCTCATGCAGAAGTTTTGGAACTGGCAGAACATTTCCAAATACCAGTGACAACGACATTGATGGGTAAGGGTGCTTTTGATACTCACCATCCTCTGTCCGTGGGGATGTTGGGAATGCACGGCACGGCCTATGCTAATTTTGCTGTCAGCGAGTGCGACTTGCTGATCGCTGTGGGGGCCAGGTTTGACGATCGGGTGACGGGCAAGTTAGATGAGTTCGCCTCCCATGCCAAAGTAATCCACCTCGACATCGATCCAGCAGAAGTGGGCAAAAACCGCGCCCCGCAAGTACCTATTGTGGGGGACGTGCGTCAGGTGTTAATCGATATGTTGCGTCGCTGTCAGAAGTTGGGTCTGTCAGGAAAACCGGATCGGACGACTGGGTGGTTGAAACGAATCGATCGCTGGCGTTCGGATTATCCCTTAGTGGTGCCCCAATATGAAGATAGTCTGTCTCCCCAAGAGGCGATCGTGGAACTGGGGCGGCAAGCACCTAATGCTTATTACACTACAGATGTGGGTCAGCATCAGATGTGGGCAGCGCAATTTCTGAAGAATGGTCCCCGTCGGTGGATGTCCAGTTCTGGCCTAGGTACGATGGGTTACGGGATGCCAGCGGCGATGGGCGTGAAGGTGGCTTTGCCCGATGAAGAAGCGATCTGTGTGGCTGGGGATGCTAGTATCCTGATGAATATTCAGGAATTGGCAACCCTGGCACAGTATAACATCAAGGTCAAAACTGTGATTATCAATAATGGCTGGCAGGGAATGGTGCGTCAGTGGCAGCAGACTTTCTTTGGAGAGCGTTACTCGGCTTCTAATATGGAAGCGGGAATGCCTGACTTTGTGATGCTGGCAAATGCTTTTGGTGTCAAAGGTATGGTGGTGCGGTCCCGAGAAGAGTTGCAAGGGGCGATCGCCGAAATGCTAGCCCACGACGGTCCCGTGTTGATGGATGTTCATGTCAGGAAGGATGAAAACTGCTATCCAATGATAGCCCCGGGTAAGAACAATGCTCAAATGGCAGGTTTGCCAGAACCTCCCCAGTCAGAAGCAGCAGCGGATCTAATTTCTTGCCCCAGTTGCGGTGCCGAAAACCAGGTAACTAATAAGTTCTGCCCCGAGTGCGGTACTAAGCTGTAGATAATTGTGAATTGCGAATTGCCAATGGTTCATTGTTATTAACTATTAACAATGAACCATGAACAATTTGATTATTGGCGTTGCACATTTTTGGGATGATGCCATTTTCTGCACACAACTGAAAGTGGCTTATAGCTTACGTTTCAAACTTCGGCAGATATGCCCATCAGGACACATCCCACCTCCCCTCCCCAACAGTCACCTCCACAGAAAACACCCACCCGATCGCCACACGATCGGGTGGGTGCCCTCCAACAAAAATTAATATTAACATTCCCCCCGAGGTTCGTAGCACTCCGCACTACAAACCTCATTAGGAAGAACGTTACAGAACGTTACAAAACCAAATCATGGCTGAGAAAATCATTCTCTGAGATCGACCCAGGATCGATTCCCGGCAAAATTGCAAACTCCTCATCATCCCCCTTTACCTTAATGGCAGTCGAACTGCCCATCTTGACAATTTCTAATTTCTCAAAACTCAAACCACGTACCTGGATTTTGTCCGTGCCATCCTCAAAGTCGTGGATGGTATTCTTGCTGTTGCCATTTCGCCCGCTGCTCACGACAAAAGTATCCGCACCCTCGTTTCCGTAAAACGAGTCGATTCCGAGAAATCCCTTGAGGATATCGTCACCAGGTCCGCCATAGAGGATATCGTCTCCCCGATCGCCATCGAGGCGATCGTCCCCAGATCCGCCATAGAGGATATCGTCTCCCTTCTCGCCATCGAGGGTATCGTCTCCATCGCGGCCATATAAGATAGCGTCGATATCGAGGAAATTAAGGGCCTGCAACCAATCGTTGCCCCCGTTTCCTTTCTCCTCTAAGTTATGGTCATCGATCCCTATCGTACTGCTCAGGGATTTGTCCAACAAGAGGACTTGCAAACTGCCGAGCTCACCTAACTCTGAGGGGTACGTACCGCTCAGGGGGTTGTTGTACAGTTCGAGGACTTGCAAATTGCCGAGCGAGCCTAACTCGGAGGGGATCGTACCGCTCAGGGAGTTGTGGTTCAGTTCGAGATCTTGCAAATTGCTGAGGGAGCCTAACTCTGAGGGGAGCGTACCGCTCAGGTAGTTGTTTTCCAGTTCGAGGTCTTGCAAATTGCCGAGCGAGCCTAACTCCGAGGGGATCGTACCGCTCAGGTCCAAGGACGTCAGGTCGAGGACTTGCAAATTGCCGAGCGAGCCTAACTCCGAGGGGAGCGTACCGCTCACTTCCATTAAGTGGTCCAGATCGAGGACTTGCAAATTGCTTAGAGAACCTAACTCCGAAGGGAGCGTACCGCTCAGTCTCCTGTTTTGGCGCAGGTACAGCTCTTGCAAATTGCCGAGCGAGCCTAACTCCGAGGGGATCGTACCGCTCAGGGAGGAGTTGTTGGACAGGCGGAGTTTTTGCAAATTGCCGAGCGAGCCTAACTCGGAGGGGAGCGTACCGCTCAGGTGGCCGAGACGGTGCAGGTCGAGGTATTGCAAGTTGCCGAGCGAGCCTAACTCCGAGGGGATGGTACCGCTCAGGCGATAGTTGGTGTCCAGATCGAGGACTTGCAAATTGCCGAGCGAGCCTAACTCAGAGGGGATCGTACCGCTCATGCCGCTCACTCGCAGATCGAGGACTTGCAAATTGCCGAGGGAGCCTAACTCTGAGGGGATCGTACCGCTCATTTTGCTCCACTCCAGATCGAGGACTTGCAAATTGCTGAGGGAGCCTAACTCTGAGGGGATCGTACCGATCAGGGAGTAGTTGTGCTCCAGGTTGAGGACTTGCAAATTGCTGAGGGAGCCTAACTCAGAGGGGATGGTACCGCTCAGGTGCTTCTCGTCCTCGAAGTTTCGGTGCGAGTTCTCGTCGCTATAGCCGGACAGTTCGAGCGCATGCAAATTGCCGAGCGAGCCTAACTCCGAGGGGATGGTACCGTAAATGTCCAAGTTGTCGTTCAGGTTGAGGACTTGCAAATTGCTGAGGTTGCCGAGCTCAGAGGGGAGCGTACCGCTCAGGGAGTTCTCGATCAACTCGATTTTTGTCACCCGCTCGCCGACTACCGTTACCCCATGCCAGTCTGAGACAACAGAAGCCTTGGGGGGAGTTTCGCTGCTGATATCCCACTTCGTCTGCCAATTCTCTCCATTCATGCTGTGATAGAGAGCCAGAAGAGCTGCATAATCATTGGCATTCAGAACTTCATCTGAGGCTACCTCATCAGGAGTCGATCGGACGTCAATATTAAATTCATCGGATACCTTGTTTCCCGCATCATCCGATGCCGTTACTGTTACGAGAAAACTGCCTTCAGTAGTAGGAATGCCGCCGATCGCTCCACTACTGGAGTCAATGGTTAAACCTTCTGGCAAACCCTCGGCGCTGTAACTAGCAATGTTGTCGTTGATGTCGGAGAAGTGACCGCTGATATCAAATTCGAGGCTTTCACCGGGAACTACTTCGTAGTCGAGAATTGGAGTTTCCATATAGGGATGGTTTTCCAATCGTTTGTTTGCCGATAAATCCTTGATACTCTCGGGGAGCGTACCGCTCAAGGAGTTTCCGTGCAACCAGAGGTTTCGCAAATTGTCGAACTCGCCATATTCAGAGGGAAGCGTGCCGCTCAGGTCGTTCTCGTGCAAGTATAGGTGTTGCAAATTGCTGAGGTCACCATACTCCGAGGGTAATGTACCGCTCAGGTCGTTCTGGGCCAGGCCGAGCTGTCGCAAATTGCCGAGCTCGCTATACTCGGAGGGGAGGGTGCCGTGAAAGGAGTTCTTGGATAGGCCGAGGAACTGCAAGTCGCTGATGGAGACGATCCAAGAGGGGAGCGTACCGCTCAGGGAGTTGTTGTACAGGCCGAGGTCTTGCAAATTGCCGAGCGAGCCTAATTCCGAGGGGATGGTACCGCTTATGGAGTTGCTTTGCAGGCGGAGTTTTTGCAAGTTGCTAAGGTCGCCTAACTCCTCCGGGAGCATGCCGCTCAGGTTGTTCCCGTTCAGCTCGATTTTCGTCACCCGATCTTCTTCTACCGTGACCCCATGCCAGTCTGAGACAACCTCAGCAGGGGGGGGAGTTTCGCTGCTAAAGTCCCAGCCAAAATTGTTCTTCCAATTCTCCCCAGAAGTACTGGTATAGAGAGCTTTCAGGGCTGCATAATCATCGGCATTCAGAGTATCATCAAATTCTTCCAATCCTTTGATTGTTGCCGATAAATCCTTGATACTCTCGGGGACCATACCACTCATGGAGTTTCCGTGCAGCCAGAAGTTTCGCAAATTGTTGAGTTCGCCATACTCCGAGGGAAGCGTGCCGCTCAGGGAACTCTCGTGCAGGTATAGGTATTGCAAATTGCCGAGCTCACCATACTCAGAGGGTAATGTACCGCTCAGGGAATTCTGGGCCAGGCCGAGCTGTCGCAAATTGCCGAGCTCGCTATACTCGGAGGGGAGGGTGCCGTGAAAGGAGTTCTTGGATAGGCCGAGGAACTGCAAGTCGCTGATGGAGACGATCCAAGAGGGGAGCGTACCGCTCAGGGAGTTGTTGTACAGGCCGAGGTCTTGCAAGTTGCCGAGCGAGCCTAACTCCTCCGGGATGGAACCGCTTATGGAGTTGCTTTGCAGGCGGAGTTTTTGCAAGTTGCTGAGGTCGCCTAACTCAGAAGGGAGC
Organism: Hormoscilla sp. GUM202; assembly: GCA_005518205.2. Classification (GTDB taxonomy): domain Bacteria; phylum Cyanobacteriota; class Cyanobacteriia; order Cyanobacteriales; family Desertifilaceae; genus Hormoscilla. Next base: position 51,425 of record RFFC02000037.1, on the reverse strand, counting down.
ATGCCGCTCAGGTTGTTCCCGTTCAGCTCGATTTTCGTCACCCGACCGTCTTCTACCGTTACTCCATGCCAGTTTGAGACAACGGAGGCAGGGGGGGGAGTTTCGTTGCTAAAGTCCCAGCCAAAATTGTTTTTCCAATTCTCCCCAGAAGTACTGGTATAGAGAGCCCGAAGGGCTGCATAATCATTGACATCAAGCAAGTCATTCTCCGATGAAGTACTGGGTACTTGATGATAATTAATCATTTCTGAATTCCTCGACGAATAATTTACTACTTATCAATTGTCTCAATGCTAATCCTAAAATTGGATTTTTTTACAACTAATCTGCTTAAGAAATTAGTTATGATGCGTTACAGGGAGAACCTTGCTGTAATTAAACAAAGTTAGTCGGATCGTTCTCAATTTGAGCCTCAGCAATTCCCGACAAAACTGCCAATACTTCCTCACTTGGAGCCTTAATGGAAGCCCCACCACGTACCTCATCATAGGCAAATTCTAAATCAGGAAAATCCAAACCTTCTAGATGGATTTTGTCCGTGCCAATCTTAAAGTCCCGGATGGTATCCGTGCCCATGCCCCGGGCCAGGACAAAAGTATCGGCACCCTCGTTTCCGTAAAGCGAGTCGTTTCCCTGACCCCCGTTGAGGATGTCGTCTCCGGCACCGCCTGTGAGGGTATCTTCTCCACTTCCGCCATAGAGGCGATCGTCTCCCCCGTTTCCGTAAAGCCGATCGCCTCCATTACCTCCATGGATTGTATCGTTTCCTGGCCCCCCTTGAAATTCGTAGTCACCCGGATCTCCCAGGGAGTTGTCCAGCCAGATCTCTTGCAAATTGCTGAGGGAGATTAACTCAGAGGGGATCGTACCGCTCAGGGAGTTGTTGTTATACAGGTACAGCTCTTGCAAATTGCTGAGGTTGCCATACTCAGAGGGGATGGTACCGTTCAGGCGGTTGTTGTACAGGTACAGCTCTTGCAATTTGCCGAGCGAACCTAACTCCGAGGGGAGCGTACCGTTCAGGCGGTTGTTGCTCAGTTCGAGCGCATGCAAATTGCCGAGCTCACCTAACTCCGAGGGGAGCGTACCGTCCAGGCGGTTGTCGCTCAGTTCGAGCGCATGCAAATTGCCGAGCGAACCTAACTCCGAGGGGATGGTACCGCTCAGCTTGTTCTTGTACAGTTCGAGGTCTTGCAAATTGCCGAGCGAACCTAACTCCTCCGGGAGCGTACCGCTCAGCTTGTTCTTGTACAGTTCGAGGTCTTGCAAATTGCCGAGCGAACCTAACTCCTCCGGGAGCGTACCGCTCAGGGAGTTGTCGTTCAGGTCGATTTTCGTCACCTGTGAGCCCGCTACCGTCACTCCATGCCAGTTTGAGACAACATCAGCGGGGGGGGGAGTATCGCTGCTGAAGTCCCAGCCTGTATGCGTCTGCCAACTCTCCCCACCCGTACTGGTATAGAGAGCCTTCAGGGCTGCATAATCACTGGCATCGAGAAGCGGTCGAACCTCAATATTAAATTCATCTTCTACCTCGCCTCCCGCATCATCCGATGCAGTTACCGTCACGGTAAAAGTACCCTCAGCAACAGTAAGAGTGCCGCCGATCGCCCCACTACTAGAGTCAATGGTTAAACCGTTTGGCAAACCCTCGGCGCCGTAGCTAGTGATGTTGTCGTTGATGTCGGAAAAGTGATTGCTGATATCAAATTCGACGCTCTCACCGGAAACCACTTTGTAGTCGAGAATTGGAGTTTCCACATAGGGTGGGTTCTCCAATTGTTTGTTTCCTGACAAAGCGTTGATACTGTCGGGGATCGTACCGCGCAGGCGGTTGTGTGATAAATTGAGTTTAATGTTTTGTCGTCTACTTCCCAGGAAGCCATACGAAGATGGGATCGTACCGCTCAGGGAGTTTCCGGACAGATCGAGCGATCCCAAATTACTGAGATCATTATACGAGAAGGGCAGCGTACCGGACAGGTGATTGTTGTTTAGGTGCAGCTCTTGCAAATTACTGAGATCGCCATACTCAGAGGGCAGCGTACCGCGAAGGTCGTTCTCCGACAGGTCGAGCGCTTGCAAATTACTGAGGGAGCCTAACTCAGAGGGGATCGTACCGCTCAGGGAGTTGCTTTGCAGGCGGAGTTTTTGCAAGTTGCCGAGCTCATTTAACTCAGAAAGGAGCGTACCGCGAAGGTCGTTCTCCGACAGGTCGAGCGCTTCCAAATTACTGAGATCGCCATACTCAGAGGGCAGCGTACCGCGAAGGGAGTTTCCGCCCAGGTCGAGGTACGACAAATTACTGAGCTCGCCATACTCAGAGGGCAGCGTACCGCTCAGGGAGTTTCCGCGCAGGTCGAGGCCTCGCAAATCGCTGAGCTCGCCATACTCAGAGGGCAGGGTACCGCTCAGGGAGTTTCCGCGCAGGTAGAAGTATCGCAAATTACTGAGCTCGCCATACTCAGAGGGCAGGGTACCGCGAAGGGAGTTTCCGCGCAGGTCGAACTTTTGCAAATTGCTGAGCGAGCCTAACTCATAGGGCAGGGTACCGCTCAGGGAGTTTCCGCCCAGGTCGAGGCGTCCCAAATTACTGAGCGAGCCTAACTCAGAGGGCAGGGTACCGCTCAGGGAGTTGTTATACAGGTCGAGCTTTTGCAAATTACTGAGGGAGCCTAACTCAGAGGGCAGCGTACCGCTCAAGAAGTAGTTGTTGGACAGGTCGAGGTACGACAAATTACTGAGCGAGCCTAACTCAGAGGGCAGCGTACCGCTCAGGGAGTTGTTGAAGTACAGTTCGAGCGTATGCAAATTACTGAGCGAGCCTAACTCAGAGGGCAGCGTACCGCTCAGGGAGTTGTTGAAGGACAGGTCGAGCGCTTGCAAATTACTGAGGGAGCCTAACTCAGAGGGGATCGTACCGCTCAGGGGGTTGTTCTCCCGCAGTTCGAGCGTATGCAAATTACTGAGCGAGCCTAACTCAGAGGGCAGCGTACCGCTCAGGTCTCTGTTGAAGGACAGGTCGAGCTCTTGCAAATTACTGAGCTCGCCATACTCAGAGGGCAGCGTACCGCTCAGGGAGTTGTTGCTCAGGTCGAGCGCATGCAAATTGCTGAGGGAGCCTAACTCAGAGGGCAGCGTACCGTCCAGGCGGTTGTAGTCCAGATCGAGGACTTGCAAATTACTGAGGGAGCCTAACTCAGAGGGGAGCGTACCGCTCAGGGAGTTGAAGGGCAGCTCGATTTTCGTCACCTGTGAGTCCGCTACCGTGACTCCATGCCAGGTCTCAACAACACTAGCATCGGGGGGACTTTCGCTGGTGAAGTCCCAGTTTTTCCAGCCTGTATTGTTCTTCCAGTTCTCCCCATTCGTACTGGTATAGAAAATCTTCAGGGCACCATAAACAGTTGTCTCTATTTTCATTTCTTATTTACCGAATAAAAAACTTCTGGTTGCACGGAAACTCCCTTCGCGGTACGCTCCCCGAGAGTATCAAGGATTTGTCAGCAAGCAAACGATTGGAAAACTATTCCCGGGTCTTCCTGGGGGAATGCCCTGGTGCATCTCATTTGCGTCTAACAGCCCGCGCAGGCGGGCTGAGTTCCTGTAGCGGCAGGTTTTAACCTGCTGCATCCCAGATTTGTGTCTGGTGGGGTCGCCTTCATCTGTTCTTTTACTATCTTGTCATATAAATTTGGCAAAGCCAAGGGCTAAAAGTGGAAATTAAAGTGGTATACGGTGGGTATTATGAAAACTTATCAGTTGTTTTAGTGGTAAAAAGTAGAATTTAGTGGCTAAGAGTGCGCTCGTGGGATCTGCTAACTTCAACCATGACCGGTGACTCCCCACCTTGACCTATGGACGAAATGCTACAATGGACCGGCGATCGGGCATTCGCTAAGGTCAAAACCAGTTGTTGTTGGCCACACCCGCGAATGGTGGGCGGTGCCGGCGGTGCCCACCCGCATAAAAACATGTCAACACCAAACTGCTTTTGACCAAACCCGCACCAGCAGTGACGGTTTGCTGCGAGATGGTCTGCTAAGTGTTTAGGCATTGATTTTTGTCACCAAGATGAAATCATTCCTCTCACACCAGATTAAAATATCTGGATCCAGAGTTCCCCTAGGAGGTGCATCTGGATCGCCGATCCGCCTGACTATCAGATCTGGAGCTTGGCGCAAGAGTTGGGTCCGGTAAAGCGAGGCTATATGCTCATCAAGTAAATATTGGATCGTCATACAGCACCCACCACCTCCGATAACTCTCGCTGCGGTTCGACTCCGCTCGCCGATCGCCCCATATCTGCTTCTGCTTTTAATTTGCGAAACCTCTGCCGTGCAGTAGTCTTGAAGTTGCATCGTCACATCTACATTATGTTTGTGGGGATATTCTCAGAGAGAAAAAGGAACATCCTCACCATCTTAACATGGGTGCGGTCCGAACCCTAAAGGGTCCGGCTACAACAAAGCCCGCCTGCGCGGGCTATATACATGTATGGTAGAATCTGAAAATTTCTCACTTCTAATTTAGTGGCAAAAAGTGGGATTTAGTTCTCAAGGTGGCAAAGAGTGCGATCGAGTGGCATAATACTAACCTAAACTATGACGCATAACTCCACCTTGACCTATGGACATCCAAGAAATGCTACAATGGACCGGCGATCGGGTACTCGCTAAGACCGGCAAACCTCTGGACTCCCTGCAAAGAGCTATATTAGAAGGTACTTTACAAGGTCAAAAATATCCAGAAATAGCCAAAAATAGCAATGTCAGTCACGATTATGTCAAAAAGGTTGGTTCAAAATTATGGAAACTCCTCTCAGATGTATTGGAAGAAGACATCAAGATCGCGCAATCTAATGTTCGCTCTATATTGGAAAAAATAGAGTTTTCCAATAATTCACATAATGTGCAAATTTGTAATGGTAACATTAACGTATGGGGAGAAAATTTGCATTCTCCAGCAAAAAGGCGATCGCCCTCAGCAGGGAGGGACAACTCGGACAAGGTCGATCGGGAAAGATGCCACGATCTCAGAGATGCGCCGGAGTTGAATTGGTCGTGCGATCGCCCCCAGGCCCTAGCTACCCTCAAAGAATGGATTATCGAAAAGAATACCCGTCTAGTCACCCTATTAGGATTATCCGGGATAGGCAAAACTGCCCTAGCGGTGCAGTTGGTGCAACTTCTACAAGACAACTATGATTATATCATCTGGCGCAGCCTGGAGAATTCCCCGACTCGGTCGGACCTGCAAACAAACTTAATGCAGTTTTTCTCCCAGCAGCAAGCAACTAAGTTCCTTTCACCCCTCGACTACGTGCGATCGCATCCTTGTCTGATAATCTTGGACGACGTGCAGCAAATATTGGCGAGTAGAGAATTAGCGGGGGAGTACCAACCAGGCTACGAAGATTATGGCACATTCTTTAAGCAAGTAACAGAATTCCCCCACAAAAGTTGCTTATTACTCCTGAGTTGGGAAAAACCGAGAGATATTGCCACCTTAGAAGCGGCACAAGGTAAATGTCGCAGCTTCCAACTGCAAGGTTTAGGTGCGTCGGGGCGGGAAATCTGCAAAGAGAGAGGATTAACCGATCCGGACAAATGGTTAGAACTGATTCACCTTTACAGCGGTAATCCCTTATGGTTAAATATAGTTGCCACGATGATTATAGAATTATTTAATGGTAGCGTAGCCGAGTTTTTATCTTGTCCCACCCTCTGTTTGGGAGATGTAGAACCTTTATTGCAGAAACATTGTCAGCGTTTGTCCGAGTCGGAAAAACAGGTAATGTTTTGGTTAGCAAGTCAAGAGGTGGCTGTCGAGATTTCCAGTCCCCCAGAAACTATCCCACTTTCCCCTGATGATTTCTTCACGGCGGTACATTCTTTGAGGCGACGTTGCTTAATCGATAAGGTCGCGGCAAATGGGCGATCGGGCTTTACCCTTCAGCCTGTCATTAAGGAGTACGTGAAACACCAATCTTGGGCGCGATCTAATTAAGAAACGCTGCTCTCTTCGCTGCTAGCCCGCCGGGGGTTCAAACCCCCGGCTAACAGCTCAAGTCGGTTAAAACCGACTGCAAACCTTGTATAATATTATGTCGGGTACCCATAATAAAAATTGTCGCATCTGTAGTTGGGTCTCCGCACGAAACCCAACCCCGTGCAGCGCCTTGTTGGGTTTCGCTGGCGCTCTACCCAACCTACGCAGAAATCTTTTTTTACTCTCGTTCCCTGGCTCCGCCTGGGAACGAGTTCTAGAGGCTCTGCCTCTAGTTGAAAATAGTGCAAGATATGAGATATGAGTTAAAACCTACTAATACCATCTCTGTATGTCAAGAAGGTAGTTTAGCAAAAGCCTCTAACCTTTCTTTTCTAAACAAATCGATAACTTTGATTTCATTCTCTTCCGTTATTTCAAAAATAACTCGGTATCTGGGACTGGCGTGTAGCAGATAGAATGTCCCCATGTCTGGTGGTGTATATTTTTGGATCTTCGAGTCAAGGGGTTGGTCAGGATCGAAACTTTCCAGAGAGTCGATCGCCTGCCATACCTTTCTGGAGTCATCTGGTGACAGGACGGCCAGACCTGCAAGCACACTGGTGTCAATATCGAGCCTACTTGGTTGAGTTTTCATTTCCCGATCGCGCTCCTGGTGCTATCGACTCTTCTATTCTATCATATCCGATCGCCTTCTCCTCAATGTCAAGATATTACTGACCTTTAATTTACATCTTGCATGTCGATCGACTGGAGGCTAAACCTAGGAACCAGAAATTAACCGACAGCACCATCTCCGGCGGTGGATGGTGGGCATCGCCCACCCTACCACTAGGGTCCACTAGGGTAGTTTCTCCCGTAGAGAAAGCCAAGCCTTAATTTCTGGAGGTAAAACGCACTTATCGCTATCGGCTAAAACGGCGATCGCGGCCAAGCGATTTTCGATCGATCGTAACTCGCGAATTTCTCCAATTGCACGATCGCCAATGACGGGCCTTGGAAGCTGCACGGTGAGGCGATATGGTGAGACCGTCGCAGAACCAGCGGACAATCTGTTGGAGATCGAGAACGGGATGACCTCACTGAAGATTCCTGACGGTCAAGAAATACTAATAGAAGTTAAGGAAGTAAAGCAAATGAGTGACGAAGAGATGCTGCAAAAGATGAAGATGTTTTTGGAAAATCCTCGCAAAGGGAGAAAAGAGCTTGTTGCAACATTAAATCAGCTAGACAGAGAGCGCCGCGCTCATAATCATAAATAATTAACATAATCCCAACTATTGTCAATTTTGAACGGGATGTATCTGACTGGGGACTTAGATGCGCTAATTGAACAGCTAAGTCACCCGACGCGCACAACTCAACTATGTTATCATAGGAGAAATGGCAGGTTGACAACCCGAACTTCTAGTGCTATCATAGAGATGAAGCGAGATAAAATCAATGAAACTGGGAGGAAAAACATGCAAATTCAAGGCATCAAGCGAGGTAAAACCATCGAACTGAAAGAAGAAATTAACATTCCTGATGGTCAAAAAATATTCCTTGAGATTCAGGAGCGTGAGCTGATGACCCCAGAGGAAAGGCTGAAAAAGATGAAAGAATTTTTGGCAATTCCTTGGGAAGAGAAAGAGGATTTAATCGCCACTCTGGAAAAACTAGAAAGAGAAAAAAATGCCGAGTGGGAAAGACTGTATGGACAATTTTCTTAGTTGAGGCGAGAATAACGTGTATTTGCTAGACACCAACATTTGCATTGCGGTCATGAACGAAATAGCAGTGGCTGAATTTGACTTCAAATCAAGCCACTGCTATATTTCGACAATTGTTCTGGCGGAACTTTATAAAGGGGTCTACTGTTCTAGCCGGTTTGAGCGAAACATGACCACTCTGAATGTATTTATTAGCTCACTAGAAATTGTTGCCTTTGACGAAAATGCAGCAGAAGAATTTGGCAAAATTCAAGATGAGTTAAAACGAATCGGTAGACCAACTGGAGACTTAGACGCGCTGATTGCTGCTGTAGCCCGATCGCGTGGTGACATATTGGTAACTAACAACACTCGCCACTTTATCAATATTCCCAATCTGCAATTGGAAAATTGGTTAAGGGAGACTGAAAATTCAAGCAGTCGATCGAGCCCAGATTTTAACTGAAAAATGCCCCGAGCGATCGCCATTAAGCGGGATAACGAGTTATATAAGAGAAAGCACCAGGTAGGGATTTCAGGATCCCCCGACCAGAATTACTTATAGGTTCAATTTAAGAATTGTTTGATAATTTGAGATCCTCAGCACAGCAAGCGTCAGTTAAAGACGTTAAGCTGAAGCTTAACAGTAGCCAAAATAGCCCGAGCTGATGGAACAGATATTAGCATTACTCCCAGATACCCCGATCGTTGCCTTTACCATCCTGCTGTTGGTCACCTTGACCATACCTCCGATCTTCGAGAAGCTGCGACTGCCCGGATTAGTGGGACTGCTAGTAGCAGGGGTGGTCCTCGGTCCCGATGGCCTGGGGTTTCTCGAACCCAAATCAGAGATGATGAAGCTGCTATCGGACGCAGGCAAGATTTATCTGATGTTCGTCGCAGGCATGGAAATAGACCTGGAGGAGTTCCGCAAAAAGAAAAATCGCTCCCTCACCTTCGGTATTGCCACATTCCTACTCCCCCTGATTTGTGGCACCCTAGTGGGGCAGATGTTCGGCTTCGGTTTGAACTCTTCCATCCTGATTGGATCCCTGATCGCTTCCCATACCCTCTTAGGTTACCCGATCGTCACCAGGTTGGGCGTGGCCACCAACGAAGCCGTCACCGTCACCATCGGGGCCACCATTTTCACAGATATCGCCGCCCTGCTAGTCCTAGCGATTTGCGTTTCCATTCATGCAGGAGAGTTTTCACCCGCCAGTCTGGCGTTCCAGTTAGGGGCCCTGGCTATCTACTCAGCCATCGTCTTGTTTGGCCTTGACTGGGCGGGGAAAGAATATTTCCGCCGCACTGGGGATGAAGAAAGCAACCAGTTTTTGTTCGTGCTGTTGTCGGTGTTTCTGGCCTCAGTGGGAGCACAGATCGTTAATGTAGATAAGATTGTCGGCGCATTCCTAGCTGGTCTAGCAGTCAATGACGTGGTCGGTCATGGTCCCGTAGAAGAAAAAGTAGAATTCGTAGGCAGTACCCTGTTTATCCCCTTCTTCTTCGTAGGTATGGGTTTGCTGCTGGATATCCCGGCATTTATGGAAAGCATCACTTCCGGTCTGCCCCTCACCCTGGCGATCGTCGGCGGGTTACTGGCAAGTAAATTGCTAGCGGCCCTGGTAGCAAAACTGCTATTTCGCTACAACTGGAACGAGGCCCTGACCATGTGGTCCTTATCCTTGCCCCAGGTAGCAGCTACTTTAGCAGCGGCCTTAGCAGGTTTCCGGGTCGGATTAATTGGCGAGCCAGTGTTTAACGCTGTTATCGTCTTAATGCTAGTGACTTCTATCCTGGGTCCTGTAACTACGGCACAATTTGCCAGCAGGTTGCCCCTACCAAAGCTTGTTAGTGACAGTCGAAAAGAAACCGATATTGAACCTAGCAACAAGTCGATCTGGGTTGAAAGCGATATATCCGACCAGTCCCAACAGCAATTTACTGTCGTGGTACCAGTCTACAATCCTTTGACAGAAAGGTATTTAATCGAGATGGCGGCCCTGTTGGCTCGTCACGAGTCTGGTGCCATCGTCCCCCTATCTATTGCTAAAGCTCTCGTCCACATGGACGACCCCAAGTTGCGCGGGGCAATCAAGCAAAGTAATAAGCTGCTCGATCGGGCAGTCGCAGTCAGCGAAGAGTTTAAGGTCAAAGCGGACCCGAGAATTAGAATCGATCATAATGTAGCTCAAGGAATTTGTCGCACGGCCAGAGAAGAAAATGCCAATTTAATTGTGATGGGCTGTAGCGAAACTTCTAGCTTGCGGACTCGCGCGTTTGGCAATTTGATTGATAGTGTCTTCTGGGCGTCCCACTGTCCAGTAGCCGTGATGCGACTGCTAGACGAACCGATAAATATCCATCAAGTATTGATGCCTGTGAAAAGCTTAACGCCACGGGCAGTGCGGACGGTGCGGTTTGCGCAACTGTTCGCCGATACGAACCAGGCGAAAATAACATTTTTGCACGTGTGCGATCGGCGCACGCCCAAAGAGGAGGCCCTTGCCTTTAAGCCGCAGTTAGAAGCAGTGTTATCTGAAGCCATGCCCCAGGTTAAGTATCAGATTAAAATTGTGCGCCACGATGATGCGGCCCAGGTAATTCTCAAGTTCGCTCAATCCTCTGAAATGGTAATTTTGCGTTCTATACGCAGTCGCACCGCTGGGGGATTAGCTGTTAGTAATGTCACCACCCGAGTCATCCAGGGGATCGCCTGCTCAATGGTCCTCTTTGGCGAACCTCACTCTTAATTGTTCGTTCCCCGTTCGTAATCGTAGGTTGGGTTTCGTGCCTCTACCCAACCTACATTTTGCGTAATTTCTGTATTAGTTAGCTACTGATCCCAGCAATCCCTTAAACAATTTTATCCCATCCGTAGCGCCTAACATGGGGTCTGATGCTCTTTCTGGATGGGGCATCATTCCTAAAACATTCCCTTGTTGGTTACAAATACCAGCAATCTTATTTAAAGAACCATTAGAATTTTCCCCTTCGTAGCGAAATAGCACTTGTGAGTTTTTTTCTAATGATGCGATCGTCTCATCATCAGCATAGTATCTCCCTTCACCGTGGGCTATAGGTAAGGTAATAACTTCTCCTTCCGAGTATCCCTCAGTCCAAGGTAAATTGCTACCTACGACCCGCATAGGCACCCGATCGCAGATAAAATGCAAGTCCTGATTTCTGACCAAAGCCCCGGGCAACAATCCCACTTCTGTTAAGATCTGGAAGCCGTTACAGATGCCCAATACCAGTTTACCTTGCTCTGCATGGGCGACAACCTCGGCCATCACCGGGGAGAAACGGGCGATCGCGCCGCAGCGCAAATAATCACCATAGCTAAAACCGCCAGGGATAACCACCACATCGAGATCGGAAATATCCGTTTCTTGATGCCAAACCATGCGAGTTGGTTGCTTGAGTAAGTCCCGGGTAACGTATTCTACATCGCGATCGCAATTCGACCCTGGAAACACCACTATCCCAAATTTCACGCCTTTCCTCCCTTTTCAACTATTCATCGCCACATATAAAACCGCTAACACAGATGAACAAATCAACATACCTATAAAAGGCACATCTGTAAAGATAGTAATTGCTTTCATTCCGTTATTTGTTTGATTTGCTCTTGTTTCTGGTTTTACAAATAACGGCGAACTCAAATATATAATGAAAGCAATCATTGCTCCACCATTTAGCAATTGAATCCATAGCGGACAAGCACTATAAATCCGAAACCAATTCCATGTCCACCACCATTCGCCGCCACCGAACAATATTACTAGCACTGTAGCTAAATTTGATGACAATACAATAATTATCAATCCCGCACCCAGATTTTTTTTTAGCCAATCGGAATAAGCCTCTCTTTTCCAATGTTCCACTACAAAAGCAATCAAACAAATTGGCAAATATAGACAGGTGAAAGCAAATAATGCGGCTAAAATTATATTCACTTTCTCTCCTACCCGTGATGAACTACTTGAGATAATTCCTCTACTTCAAAGCAGTAATCTTCAATTACTGGGTTGGCTAAGAGGCGATCGCACATTTCATCCAACTTAGTTTTAGCATCTTCGGAATCGGTAGCAGTCAACTGTAGTGAGATATACTTACCAATGCGCACCTGTTCGACGCCATCATAGCCCAGCTGCTTCAACCCAGAGGACACCGCCACCCCAGCCGGGTCTAATACTGAAGGTCGCAGCGTAACATAAATTCGAGCGTGATATTTTACAGTCATAGCAATTCCTTGTCAGATTATCGGTTTGATGATATCATATTATGGTAAGACACAGGTCTGACCAATTTCCATTATAGAGGGAATAACCCCTACTAGGGAGATGATGCCATGCCAGCGGAGACAAAACAAGAGAGATTATCCCAGACCCTCGCAGTGGCATCGGACTGGGAGGAAGTACCCCTATCAACTAGCGATCTGATATTTGACGATGGAGAACCCTTGGAAAGTAACCGTTACCGCACTGCCATGAACGGCCCGATCCGGTCAGTGCATGAAGCATGCGCTCACCGCAATGACGTATTCGTCGGCGGCAATATGTTCGTATACTATAGCAACCGTCAGGTCCGCAACGAAGACTTCCGAGGTCCAGATTTCTTTGTCGTGCTCGGTGTAGATACTAATAAAGCCAGAAAAGCCTGGGTAGCCTGGGAAGAAGGGGGTCGTTTGCCTGATGTGATTATAGAACTGATGTCGCCAACGACTGCCCACATAGACACTGGAATTAAAAAGGATCTTTACGAGCAAGAATGGAGAACCTCAGAATACTTCGTGTTCGACCCCTTTAACCCCAATTCCTTACAGGGGTGGCGTTTGGATGATGATGGGCGATATCAGCCCTTGAGACCAGATGCACGGGGTTGGCTGTGGTCTGAGACCTTAGAGTTGTGGCTGGGAACCTGGTCCGGGATAATACAGCGAGAACCAGCAATCTGGTTGCGCTTTTATGACGGCGATGGTAATCTTGTCCCGCTACCAGAAGAAGCAGCCCTGGCACTTGCCGAACAGGAACGCGAACGGGCCGAACAGGAACGCGAACGGGCCGAACGTTTAGCTGCCCAGTTACGAGAGTTAGGCATCGATCCTGATGTACGATCGAGTGAGGATTGAGTTGACTTATCGATGAAAGCCAAACGCACCCAGAGTCAAGAGCGGATTTTGCGACTGCTACAAACAAAAGAGCGATCGCTTTCTGCCCAAGAGATTTACATCGAACTGCGAAAGCGCAAGCAGAACACTGGTTTAGCAACAGTTTACCGCGCCCTGGAAGCCCTCAAACAAGAAGGCTGCTTGCAAGTGCGGACTTTAGCTAACGGCGAATCCCTTTATGCCTCGATCCAGCAAGACCAGCATCATATCACCTGTCTGCGCTGCGGTGAATCCATTCCCTTAGATTCATGTCCCGTCCACCAGCTGGAAACTGAGTTACAAGCATCTCACAATTTCAAAGTTTACTATCACACCCTGGAGTTTTTCGGACTCTGTAACCAGTGCCAGCTAGCCAAAGGCGATTAACTTAACTCTTGAACCGATCGGGTGCAAAATTCAGTTCACCTACTTCTGCCTTATCCTCAGAGACGATCGATCGCATGCCTTCCAAGGTAGCAGGAATGCTGCGGGGGTCCATAAACATCACCTTGCTGCTGTCGCTACTGCCAATCTTCATGCCCATTTCCAGATAATTCTGCGCCAGTAAAAATTGCAGCGACTCCCTCGCCTTGGGGTCTGCTTGGAGAGTTTGAGCCACAATTTTCAGCGCTTCCGCTGTCCCTTCCGCCTTCAAAGCTGCCTGTTTGCGTTCTGCTTGCGCTTTGAGAATCGTCGCCTTCTGTTGCGCCTCTGCCTCTAGAATTGCCGCTTTCTGACGTGCTTCCGCATCCAGAACTTGCGCCTCCGCCCTACCTTTAGCACTGTTAACTGCTGATTCTCGTTCCCCTTCCGATGTCAGAATTGCTGCCCGTTTTTTCCGTTCCGCTGACATCTGCAATTCCATCGACTCCTGCACCGCTTTAGAAGGAACGATGTCCCGCAGTTCCACCCGCGTCACCTTCACCCCCCAAGGATCCGTAGCAATATCCAATTCCCGCAGCAGCACTTCATTCACTTCCGATCGGGCAGTAAAGGTTTGATCCAGTTCCAGCTTACCCATTTCTGCCCGAATTTGAGTCAGCACCAAGTTGACCATCGCATCCCGGAGTTTTTCCACCTTGTAATAGGCTTTCTCCAAGTCCATAATCCGCCAGTATACCACCGCATCAACGCTGATCGAGACATTGTCCCGGGTGATACATTGTTGGGGCGGCACGTCTAGGACTTTTTCCCGGATGGTATCTTTATAGACCACGTTATGGTACACCGGAACCAGGAAATTCAGTCCCGGTTCCAGTTTTTTGCCGTTGTATTTCCCCAAGGCTTCCACTAAAGCTTGGTCCCCTTGATTGATAATCTTAACTGAGCCTCTTAAGATATACCCGCCCACTCCCAGAGCAGCAAGCAGTCCAAATAATGCTTCCATAGCGTGAATCTCCTTTTCGATTAAGTTCAATGATGCTTCTATTTATTCAAAAGGCGATCTCCCTTATGTATCTGGGCCAAACTCAAAATTTTGGCTGTACTATCGGGATATTCCCAATTTTCAATTCTAAATTTCTATTCCCAATTTTCAATTCTAAATTTTCAATGCAAGAGATTTTCGGGCATGACAATCAGGGTATTGCCTTCCCGGCGGAGGACGTAAACCTTCTGGTCGGGGGCGATCGCACTGATGCGATCGTCACACTTAGCTCGCCAGGAATTGCCTTCATAGAGGACGCGGCCCGCCTGACCGGGCAAGATATCGGTCAAGGTTTCGGCCTCGGTGGCGTCGGCAATGGCGTAAACTTTGCGGGTGGGCAGGAAGCGACGGGAGCCAAATACCAGAGTAAGTGACAATCCCATCCACAGGGCAATCTGTAGGCCAACGGCCAGTTGGGGAAAAATCACCGCAACTCCAGCTACCATCAAAGCGCTGAGTCCCATCATCAATTCTACAAAAGCGGTTGGGGTGACCACTTCCATCACGCACAGGACAATAAATGCCAGTAACCAAAATATAGTAGGAGTAAGAGCCATAGAGCGCAAGGGGTGTAGTTGTCTATCATCCCACATCAGAATTGAGCTACTGTTGAGGGGTAGTACTATTAATAGTTTAATCTAAGGTTCCAATGGCTGGCGCCACGCTGCGCGATCGGAGCGTGGAATGATTAACCTATCTTTAAGATAGTCGGAAAAATCGTTTTAATTCATGAGCAGTCAAGAGCGGCTGATTGGGCGCTATCTCTGGGCAGTGGGTGGAACGGCGGCCCAAGTGAGAGTAGGTAAGTTGGTAGCTTCCAGATACCGGGTGGAGGCTCCGCAAATCTGGCTAGATACCTTCCCGGAATCCTTGCCGGATCTACCTGTAGAGTTGCAATCAGAAATTATACCTTATTTACGTTTATTTCCCTACCGACGGCATGTGCCAGAGGTGTATGGTTATGCTCGACTGGAAAACCGTCGGGAAGTGACTAATATTTTGTTGCTGGAGAATGTACCGGTCATATCAGGTAGGGGTTTGTACCCTGGAATAGCAGAGGCTTGGTCGGGGGCCACGACTTTGCTTCAGGTTTATTGGCTCTGGCAAATGACTCAGCTGTGGAATCCTTTATCTGCAGAGGGGGTGGCATCAAGTCTCCTGGTACCAGAGAATATCCGGGTTCAAGGTGGGCGGGTTTGGCTGCTGGAACTGCTTGCAGATCGGGTGTCAGGGGGCCAAGAGATGCCAAAGATCCCATCTTTGGGGGATTTGGCCAGTTGCTGGTGGAGTTGGATTACTCAAAGCAACTCAGCTGTGAGCAAGGAATTGCAAGATATCTGTCAGCAGATGTATGCTGCTGATGCCACGACCGAGGCGATCGCCCCAGCCCTAAATCAGCTATTACTGTCCGTGGCGGCCCAGCAGCCTTTGCAGTTAGAGTTTGCTGGAGGTTCGGATACCGGTCCCAGGCGGTTCCACAACGAGGACAGTTGCTTTCCCCAGACGGTGTTCCCACCGGACAGCACCGTGCCTGATGACGATATAATTCCCGGACTGGCGATCGTCTGCGATGGGGTGGGCGGTCACGATGGCGGAGAGGTAGCTAGCCAGATGGCGGTGCGAGCGCTATGTTTACAGGTGCAAGGGCTGCTACAGGAGTTGGCGCAACAAACGGAACTGGTAATGCCTTACGTCTGCATGGAGAATTTATCATCTGCGATCCGGGTGGTGAATAACTTGATTGCGGCCCAGAATGACCAGCAAGGGCGAGAATCTCGACAGCGCATGGCTACTACTTTAGTGATGGCTCTCCAGATCCCCCAGAAGGTATCGACTGCTGATGGCTCTCACTTAGGTAATAGTCACGAACTTTACCTAGCCCATGTGGGAGATAGTCGCGCCTATTGGATTACTCGGGACTATTGTCAGCTATTGACCGTGGATGATGATGTTTCTGTCAGGGAAGTGTCCGAGGGACGTGCGACCTACTGGCAAGCGCTACGGGAGCCGGATGGTGGATCCTTAACCCAAGCTTTGGGGACCCGAGACGGCGAATCGATCGAACCCAACGTGCAGAGGTTGATCTTAGCAGAAGATGGGGTGCTGTTGCTCTGTTCTGATGGTTTGAGCGATCGCGACTGTATTGAGCAATCTTGGACTGATTGCGTCAGCATGATGTTTGATGAGAATATATCTCTGGACGAGGCTGTCCAGGGTTGGATTAATTTGGCTAATCGCCAGAATGGTCATGATAATACTTCCGTGGTACTGGTCCGCTGCCTTGTCTCGAAAGACGACCTCTCCCACCAGTCGGCGACAGGCGTCTCGCCTGTCGCTACGGGGACTGTCAATGCTGGTTTAACTAGCGATCGCGATCCCGACTTTTCCCCTCAGCAAGCTGCGATCGCCGCTTCCGAATCACCGGTGGATACCCCGGGCCCGCAATCGAGGGGGATGAAGAAAAGGGTAATGGTGGTCTGTGGGTTGCTGGCAATATTTTCGATCGTGACTGCTGTGGGGTTGCTGTCCTGGTGGCAGATGGACCCTAAAGGGTTTCAGCGGCTGCGCGAGAGTCTACCACTACCGAGGGATAATTCCTCTTCTAATTTATTGCAGTAGGGGATCGTCTATTTTTCCGACTGGTTTTATGCTAATTTGGAAGATTATCCGATCTAGCGCCAAGACGCTCGGGCTTTGTAGGAGAGAGAATACACATGGAAATCAAAGTAGGCGATCGGGTTCGGGTCGCAAAATCTGTGGTAGTTTACCATAACCCTCAACATCGCAATCAACCTTTTGAACTCCAGGGACAGGAAGGGGAAGTGATCGATATCATTTTGGAGCGGGATGGAAAACCGATCAGTGCTAATCTGCCGATTCTAGTCAAATTCGAGAAAAAATTCAAGGTTCACTTACGGGACAGTGAGCTAGAGGTTATTGCTAATGGGTAATCGTTTGTAGTAAGCGCTTTAGCGCTTTATTATGCCGCAGAATGCTCTCGGTGCTACGCGATCGCCCATCCCCATAAACCCTGTTTTGACCAAAAACAGGGTTTCTTTATTCACCGGTTAATTGACAAATCTAGTGTCAGTCATCGGCTGTATCCCAAGTCTATTTCTGTAGAGATGCAAGCGATCGCGTCTCCACATTTCTGGTGGGGATTTTGAGGGCTAAAAGACTGGTAGGGGGTTGGCAATACTCTGCTGGGGTGAGGGAAATATTGTTTTCTGGGATGGCAAATTCATATGTCTCCGAATCTATCCACCACTTACGAAGTAATGCCCGGTAGACAATGGCGCTATCAGGTAATGGTTCCAACTCTGACCCACTATTATAATATTTTTATGTCATGAAGCATTAAACCACTCTAACCGATGAACTAATGTTGACACTGAAGAGACATCCTCTACATCATAATCATCACTACTGTCGTGATAAATATCAACTGGTTGCTCCGAATTACATGGACAAAACAGGCGGACTAATCGTTTTGTTTCTCGGTTTCTCCAAGTTATCTTAATACTCCCTCGATCGTCTGTAGAAGCTGAAGCTTTTGGGAAGTCGCTTTTCATTATCTCATAGGCATCGACAAGGAACTGCATTGCTGTCTTGAAAGCATATTCAGTTGGTTTCAGAATCCCGTAATCATCGGATGCTTCCAAGTCTAAAAGTTTCAGAATACTTTTCAAGGTGGTCGTGAAGTTTGACGCGCCACCCGTGTGTATGCTCTTAGTTGGTACTTCCTTTGTTTCTGTCATCATCTCAACTCCTTTACTATTATCATAACATAATTCTAGCTTTTGTCAACAGGAGATTAGGGGCGATCGCCATTCAGGTATCAGACCAGAAGTTCGTATAGGGACCAGAATAAAACAAAGGTATGGCTGCGCCACGCTGCGCGATCGGCAGGATCTCGACGTAACTTCCATGGAGACATAAAAGGTCTTGCCTGCTGGAATATCTTGGTAATGTTCCCCATGCTGCTTCGATGTCTCCTGGGAGCACCTCGTTTCGCCTGCCCGGAGGTTGTTAGTTGTCAGTTGTCAATTATTATAGCAAGCCGAGAAGAGAGTTGTGCAATCTTTTTTGCTGAACTTCTTACCGTGCAAGGGGTTCATCGATGATTCCTCAGAATGTTTACATCATAGATTTCTCGCTATATAACAACTGACTACTCACCACTAACAACTAACTACTAACCACTAACCATCTTTACAACCATCCTTGCAGGCCATAAATAACCATGCCCGTATATTCCTTTAATGCCTTGGTTGTTCGTCCGAGTCTGCTCACATCGGGAAGAATATTGAGTAGGATCTCTCCAGGAGCAAGTTTCCGCTCATGTAGAGGTGGTTTAGTGGTTAAAAAGTCCGTGGGCGCAGGCATCGCATCAATTCCTTCTTTCTCGAAGGTTCCGATCGCTCGGGGCATATGCATGGCCGATGTTACCAGCAGCACCCGATTAATACCGCGCTCATCCATAATTTTGCGCACGTTGACGGCATTTTCGTGAGTATTCAGAGAATTTGGGTCTTGGATAATTGCTGTCCTAGGCACCCCCAGATATTCAGCAATTTCTGCCATATCTTTTGACTCTGACGAGCCAGTCCCTTTTTGCCAATCTATCCGACCGCCACTGAGAATTAATATGGAAGCCTTATACTGGTTGTATAGCTGGGCACCGTAGACGATCCGATCGCCCCCTTCACTCAAATCTGGCCAAGGACGCGGCTCTCTCCATTCCTTAATCCCACCTCCCAAAACCACAACTGCATCAGCTACGGGCAACTCCTGGGAGGGGATATGCTGCCATTCCAGCGATCGCACCAACCAATCACTCACCCAACCATTACCGCTGACCAGCAACACTACTAGGGCTAGAGCAATTGGGATGGCCGCCTTTTTGGGATATTTCCATAGCATCCCTAAGGCCACCAGCATCAGCAGGCAACTCAGGCCCAAGGGGTAGATTAATAATGGCAAAACTTTCGAGAGAAATAAAAACATTTTTCTGCTAATTCCTCTTTGTCATTTGTGCTATACTCCAAAGGGTCCCTTTGTTCTTGGGGGGGGGGGATAATTGAGAGATCGTTTTGTAGTAGAAGTAGCTCCCCCCCGTGGCGCTACGGGGGTACTTCCGGTATCGAGGGCCCCCGAACTCGTTCAAACCCAACTGGTGCAAGACCACCCCTCGCAAAGTATAGCTTGAATATGCCGATCGCCTCACGGGCTTGTAGTACATAAATAATACCACCGCGGCCATCCCTTCTATAATAGGTGAGATTGCTGCGGGGGTCTAGTCCGATTTTTACCGTTCCGGAAAAATCGGAATGGTTTGCCTTGACAAATTTTAATTTACATGTACATCACAGTTCCTATTGCTGCTTCTTGAAGAGCTTCAGCCGATAAAAAGCGCCACCAAATAAAGAGCCTGCTTGTGCCGACTTGTTCCAGACTTCCGCACCAGCCTTGCTCTTGTCAAAAAGATTTTGCTCGCTAGTCTTAGTAAATGGCAACTCCACCGACTCCGACGATGTTGTTTCATCTGTCCAAGCTTGCATTACCCAGTGAGCAGCGATCGTCCCAACGAGGGCCATACTGATACTCACGCTCAAGGGATATTGCAGCAGCATAAAACCGATCAGGAAAAATAAGCCTATTTTCCCTGCCGCCAATTTATCTTTCTTCATTTTCCACCCATTATTTCCGCCAACTTATTGGCCTGGGAGCCCTCCAGACGGGGGCCGTACCGCTGCACCACCTGGGAACCTAGATAGTTTCCCCAGCGGGCTGATTTTATCGCACTATAGCCGTGGGTGAGTCCGAACAGCACTCCACCAGCAAAAGCATCTCCAGCCCCCACCGTATCGATCGCCTGCGCCTTTAATCCTGGCACGGCACTAATCTGTTTATTTTCTACCACCAGGCAGCCCTTCCCACCATCGGTAATAAACGCCAGATCCACCAACTCACCCATTTTAGCAGCGCATTCTTCTATAGATTCCAGCTCGCAGAAACGGCGCGCCTCATCCCCATTGCAGAAGAGCACATCGCAGTATTCTGGTACTATCTGGCGGAAATCATATTTGAAGCGATCGACCAGGAACGCATCTGAAAAAGTATATGCTACCCGTACCCCGTGGCGCTGAGACTGGAACATCGTCTCCACACTCGCTTGGCGCGGTTCTGGTCCATCCCAGAGATAGCCCTCCACATAGCTATATTTGCAGCCTTTGAGCTTGTCCACATCGATATCCGCAGCCGACAAGGTGATAGAAACTCCTAGATTTGTGCACATCGTGCGTTCCGCATCCGGAGTAGTCAGCACCACGCATGTTCCTGTCGGGCCGCTGTCGGCTGGAGCTACATCAAACTGAATCCCTGCTTTGAGCATATCCTGACGGTAGAATTCACCGTTGCTGTCCCTGGAAACCTTACCCGAATAGAAACCGTTACCACCACTCTGGGCGAGCGCAATCATCGTATTCGCCGCCGAGCCACCCGAGCGCAGTTGCAGCTCAGTCCCTTCCAGGTCCTGCAAAAGTACCCCCTGCTTGGGAGCGTCCACCAGAGTCATCGCCCCGCGATTCAACTCGTGGGATAGAATCAAATCATCCTTCACTAATGCCAGAATGTCCACCAGGGCGTTGCCCACTCCAAATACATCTACCTCTTTACTGCTTTCCGTCATTTACTTTTCACCACCAATTGAGCAATTGCGTTCCCAGGCGGTCCCCTCTTAACGAGGATAATTGCCCCTTCGACCTTCGGCGTCTTCCGCATGCATGCGGAAGACACCGCTCCATCATTTCTTTTCCTCTGTATCTTTTTGTGTTTTTGTCAACCTGCTCGCCAGCACCGTTGCCAGAATTTGTTCCGGTTCGCTAGCAGCACTCACGCCTGCTGGCAAAACCAGTTCCTTGACATGCAGAGCCTTTCCTACCCGCAGTTCCGACACATCCACCTCGATCGCCTCTGGGATGTTATCTGGAGCGCACTCCACCTCTATTTCCGTCGAGCGCGTTTCTAATATACCCCCTTCTTCCTTCACCCCGATCGCCTCTCCCACAAATTTCAGTGGCATCACCACCAAAATAGACGCTTGAGATGCGATCGAGAAAAAGCTGAGGTGGTATGGATAGCCTTTCCAGGGATGAGTTTGTACTTCCCGCAGTAATGTCTTGCCCCTCCAGGGGATATCTGTTATTTCTAGATCGATTAACGTGTTGTTAACCGTAGCTGCTTTCATCAGGTGTGCCACCGTTTTCCCTGGCACAGAAAGAGAAATAGCTTCCGCACCATCGTGACCATAGAGATTAGCCGGAATTAACCCAGCGCGACGCATCGCCCTCGGTTTGCTTCGGGCTTCTCGTTTTTGACATTCAACTTTTATTTCCATCTTCCGCTTCTATCTTTTCACCTCTTGATTTACATCCACCGGACTTACATTCGCGGACAACAAGGCCCGTTTGGGACCGTGAATTGGATCTTCTATGATTATCGTCTGTTCGCGCTTCGCTCCCACCGAGACAATCGCGATCGGAACTGCCATCAATTCTGCCAGGAACTTGAGATAATCTAGCGCTGCCCCCGGCAAGTCTGCTAAACTGCGACAGTCAGTTGTCGAGCGTTGCCACCCTGGAAGCGTCTCGTATATCGGTTGGCAACGGGCTAATTTCCGAGTGCTCCTGGGAAAATATTCGCACCGCTGCCCATCTAGTTCGTAAGCGACGCAGACTTTTATTTCCTCTAGGGAGTCTAGCACGTCCAGTTTAGTGATCGCCAGACAGTCTAGACCATTTATCCGGACAGCATAGCGACCGATCGCCGCATCAAACCAACCGCAGCGCCTTTGCCGACCGGTAGTCGTGCCAAATTCCGCCCCCCGAGCGCCCAACATCTTGCCCACGTCACCTAGCAGTTCCGTGGGAAACGGACCTTCTCCAACTCTAGTAGTATAAGCTTTCGCCACCCCGAGCGCCCGATCGATCGTCGTCGGTCCCACACCTGCCCCCACGCAAGCACCGCCTGCGACGGGGTTCGATGAAGTGACATAAGGATAGGTGCCGTGGTCCAAATCTAGCAGAGTTCCTTGAGCCCCTTCAAACAAAATATTGCGTCGTTGCTGAATCGCTTCGTCAAGCAGCAGGCCACAGTCGGCCACATAGGGTCGCAACCGTTCCGCATACTCTAGATACTCCGCGATCGCCGCCTCGGGGTCCAGGGGTGGCAGAGCGTACAGCTTTTCCAGGATGACATTTTTGTAGTTAATCGTCCAGCGCAGCTGCTTGCGCAGGGTTTCTGGTTCCATCAAGTCTATCACCCGAATTCCCGTCCGTTCCGACTTATCCGCATAAGTCGGACCTATACCCCGCTTCGTCGTTCCAATTTTATGAGTTCCCCGATGAGCTTCCGATGCCTGGTCTATTAACCTGTGATAAGGCATGGTCACGTGGGCGTTTTCCGAGATCTTCAGGTTTTTCGTGGATATCTCCAGGGCCTCCAGTTGGTCAATTTCTCGCAGTAGAACCTGCGGATCGATGACCGTGCCATTGCCTATCACGCATTGGGTACCCGGATATAGGATCCCAGAGGGGATCAGGTGCAGCTTGAATGTCTGCTGAACCACGAGCGTGTGTCCGGCGTTTACACCGCCTTGGTAGCGCACCACCACATCCGCTGACTTGCTGAGCAAATCAGTTATTTTTCCTTTTCCTTCATCGCCCCACTGGGCACCAATCACTATAACGTTAGCCAAGAGTCTCTCGCTTCACCAGTTACACAATCCACCATCATAGCCCCCGATCGCCCCTGTGTCAACTTTCTGGGAAAATCTACCGGTTCAAATCTGCCGCTACAGGGGGGGAGGGGGGGTTTGGGGGGGATCCCGCTGCAACTACTTTTGACCACACCCGTATGTTTGTGCATCCGGATTTTGTGCGTCAAGGCATTGGGAGGAGGTTACTTACAGAGATCGAGTCGGTGGCAATTGAGAAAGGATATAAAACTCTTAATGTCATGTCTTCACTGTCAGCCGTCAAGTTTTATCAGGCCAATGGTTATGAACTAACTTATCAATCATCGATCGGGTTATGGATCGAAAATTGGAGCCTAGGTATGGATATGCGAAAACAGTTAATTTCTTTTACTGAGATGGAAAAATGGACTCGAAGAATAACTTGATTAGTTATTTGCTTGTCCGTAATTTTTTTGGTAGTGCTGAGACTGCTTTAGACTCGCCCCGGGGGTTTAGGCAACAGCAAAATTTGAGGATGGCAGTTATGAAACCCATCGGGGCGATCGCCTGCTGACAATCATGTAATTTCCCATAAACTTGCTGATTTGTCAATGTCATGCTGTCGAGAACTGTCTATGAGGGGCGATCTGGTAGTTCCAGAGGTCCGGCGGAAAACCTGCGATCGATAGACAAAAGCAAATGCCTAAAACCAGACACTCGATTTTACAGAAACGTTTGCTTCCGGCGATCGACGATAGCCGCGAGGAATATACCGCTCTCCCGGAACTTCGTTGCACTTTTGGCGGGCGTTCTGTTGTCCCGGATATTGTTTTGGTATCTTGGGATAAAATTAAGGTTAATGAAGCAGAAGAGCCAGAAGATAATTTTCTTGAAGCTCCAGATTGGTCTATTGAGATTCTTTCGCCTGACCAAAATGCCAATAGAGTCATTGATAATATTTTACATTGCCTGGGTCACGGCAGTCAATTAGGATGGCCGATCGATCCGGATGACTACTCAGTGCTGATCTTTGCTCCACAGCAAGAACCAAACCTTTGCAGAGGTAGTCAGCAACTGCGCGTGCTAGCGGGAATTGATATGATGATAACAGCAGAGCAAGTCTTTGGTTGGTTAAAAGTAGGTCAAGGTAGAGCATAAGTAATGCCGGGAAAAAAATTGCGCTATAATCTAGAGAGAGTTGTTAGATTATATTTGTGTTGGAGGTAATTGACAATGACTCAGTCAGAAATGAGCCAGATTCTGGAAGAAGTGAAGGAGATCCGCACTCGCCTAGATCGTTTAGTAGCACAGACAAATCAGTAGAGCACCTAGAGCGTTCAGGATCTCTTGCGGAAGCTTATCGGCAAGGGACTCAAGGGACTGTGAATCTAGCCTTT
The DNA here is from genome assembly GCA_005518205.2 of Hormoscilla sp. GUM202. GTDB lineage: Bacteria > Cyanobacteriota > Cyanobacteriia > Cyanobacteriales > Desertifilaceae > Hormoscilla. The sequence goes on along the minus strand of RFFC02000037.1, from coordinate 27,010 downwards.
AGCCTGATTGTGGCTACCACGATCGGCATCATTCTTAAGTTTGTTCTGGGAAACTAAGGGACAGTTTACCTCATGGGTGGCTTTGGGGTCGCGCGATCGCCTGCTGGCACCGATATACAAGAAGGCGATCTCCCCCTAATTATTGATATGAGGCTAATTAGGCTAGGGGCAGAGCAAGTATTTGGTTGGAAAAAGTAGGTAAAATATTGTACAAGTAATTGAAGTAAGAACAATTCGCGCTATAATAATGAGAGAAGAGAGCATCAGGTGCGATATGGGATATTACTCCTAGAGATGCTGCTTCACCGTTATGTTATATTTGTGTTGGAGGTAATTGACAATGACTCAGTCAGACATAGAGCAAATTCTGGAAAAGCTGAATGAGATCAACACTCGCCTAGACAACCTAGAGCGTTCAGTAGATCTTGCGGACGCTTATCGACAGGGAACTCAATGGGTTGTGAATCTAGCCTTTAGTCTGATTGTGGCCACCACGATCGGCATCATTCTTAAGTTTGTTCTGGGAAGCTAAGTGACAGTTCACCTCATGGGTGGCTTTGGGGTCGCGCGATCGCCTGCTGGCACAGATATGCAAGAAAGCGATCGACCCAGAATTATTGATATGAGGCTAACGGCAGAGCAAGTATTTGGTTGGATCGAAGTAGATCGAAGTAGAGTATAAGTAATTCAGGTAAAAAAAATTGGCGCTATAATCTAGAGATAAGAGAGCGTCCGGTGCGATCGGGGATATATTCCTCTTAGAGATGCTGCTTCACCGTTATGTTATATTTGTGTTGGAGGTAATTGACAATGACTCAGTCAGACATAGATCAAATTCTGGAAGAGCTGAAGGAGATCCGCACTAGCCTAAAGCGTCTAGATCGCCTAGAGCGTTCAGTAGAACACCTAGAGCGTTCAGCAGATCTTGCGGAAGCTTATCGGCAGGGGACTCAATGGGTTGTGAATCTAGCCTTTAGCCTGATTGTGGCTACCACGATCGGCATCATTCTTAAGTTTGTTCTGGGAAGCTAAGGGACAGTTCACTTCATGGGTGGCTTTGGGGTCGCGCGATCGCCTGCTGGCAGCGATAGGCAAGACCCCAGTCACCGGCTTATTTTCTAATCCTGGTCGTCTCAAATTAGACAGATCGAAAAACTCCAGCACGTTCTCCCCTTTGTCAAACTTACGATCCAGTTCCTCGGCTTTCATATAGATCCTCCATCGTACTCAAACGTATTTTCTATGACACTTGCTTAGACTATTATAGTATACGATCGCTACCATGTTTCCGATGGCAGTTATCAAACCCATCGGGGCGATCGCCTGCTGAAAATCATGTAATTTACCATAAACTTGCTGATTTTTCAAGGTCATGCTGTAGGAACTGTGTATGGGAGGCGATCGGGTAGTTACAGAGGCCAGGATGACAACCGGCGATCGGGGAAGAAAGTGGGAGGCTTGAGAATTATTTAAAACCAGATCGTCCCTTTGGGGTTATACTGGAATTGATGCCGATCTTCAGACAGTAAGCCATGACTGCAACATTAGCGAAAACTCTCACTCTCGCAGAATTTCTGAACTCGCCCTCCCTAGAGGAGTCTCCTGCATGGGAGTATGTAAAAGGAGTTGCCATACAAAAGCCAATGCCTAAAACCAGACACTCGATTTTACAGAAACGCTTGCTAAGGGCGATCGACGATCGCAGCGAGGAATATACCGCTCTCCCAGAACTGCGTTGCACTTTTGGCGGGCGTTCTGTGGTCCCGGATATTGTTGTGGTATCTTGGGATAAAATTAAGGTTAATGAATCAGAAGAGCCAGAAGATAACTTTCTTGAAGCTCCAGATTGGTCCATTGAGATTCTGTCGCCTGACCAAAATGCCAATAGAGTCATTGATAATATTTTACATTGCCTGGGTCACGGCAGTAAATTAGGATGGCTGCTAGATCCGGATGACTACTCTGTGCTGATCTTTGCTCCACAGGAAGAACCAAACCTGTGCAGAGGTAGTCAGCAACTGCGCGTGCTGGCGGGAATTGATATGATGATAACAGCAGAGCAAGTCTTTGGTTGGTTAAAAGTAGGTCAAGGTAGAGCATAAGTTGGTACTCCTCGCCGCCCGAACCCTAAAGGGTCCGGCTACTCGAACAAAGCCCGCCTGCGCGGGCTATATTACATGCATCGAGCGATGCGGCTATCAAACTACTTGTGACCACGAGATAGTTGTTAGATTATATTTGTGTTGGAGGTAATTGACAATGACTCAGTCAGAAATGAGCCAGATTCTCGAAGAAGTCAAGGAGATACGCACTCGCCTAGATCGTTTAGTAACAAGCCTAGAGCATTCAGTAGCACGCCTAGATAAATCAGTAAAGCACCTAGATCGTTCAGGATCTCTTGCGGAAGCTTATCGGCAAGGGACTCAAGGGATTGTCAATCTAGCCTTGAGCTTGATTGTGGCTACCACGATCGGCATCATTCTTAAGTTTGTTGTGGGAAGCTAAGGGACAGTTCACTTCATGGGTAGCTTTGGGGTCGCGCGATCGCCTGCTGGCACCGATAGGCAATACCCCATTCACCGGCTTATTTTCTAATCCTGGTCGTCTCAAAGTAGACAGATCGAAAAACTCCAGCACGTCCTCCCCCTTGTCAAACTTACGATCCAGTTCCTCAGCTTTCATATAGATCCTCTATGGGTGCATCTCATATTTGCAATTCTATCTGTAGGGGCGAAGCATTTCTGCGACAAGTTTTGTCAGAAGTTGACAGATTTCCTATCGAAATGCTTCGCCCGTGCGAAAGTGAGATGCACCCTCCTCTATCGTACTCAAACGTATTTTATATGACACTTGCTTAGACTATTATAGTATACGATCGCTACCATGTTTCCGATGGCAGTTATCAAACCCATCGGGGCGATCGCCTGCTGAAAATCATGTAATTTACCATAAACTTGCTGATTTGTCAAGGCCATGCTGTCGGGAACTGTCTATGGGGGCGATCGGGTAGTTCGAGAGGCCAGGATTATAACCGGCGATCGGGTAGTTCCAGAGGCCCGGATGACAACCGGCGATCGGGTAGTTCCAGAGGCCCGGATGACAACCGGCGATCGGGTGCGAAAGTGGCAGGCTTAATAAGTTTTAAGAATCGTCGAAACCATTGGTATACATAGGTATGAGGCACAATTGGCGGAAACTTTCCTCTTGGTTGGTTATACCCGATGCTAGCTGCATTCCGGGCTAATATCAATCATCGGGCTTGGGAAGAAGGGAAACTCGAATGGTTGGTCGATCCGAAAGATCTGCTGGAGAAAACAATCGACGAGATGGCACGGTTAGTGGGGCAAGAGCATAAGGACAACAAGGGTAAACCCGCTGAGGTAGGTAAAAAGGAGGCGGCATACCGTGGCTGCTACAGTGTTATGGTGATGGAGCTAGCGCAGCGAGGAATTGTGACATCGTAAGTCATACTAGCTGAAACCTAGCCAGATTGACTCTATACTTCAACAAGTCCGAACCTCCTAGGAGGTTCGGACTTGTTTTAAGATTTTCAACAAAAGAAATATGTCTGTTTCGGAATATGTCTGTTTTGGCGCGTCGGCACTTCGAGATAATAATCCTCCTCAGCGCACAGACGACGCAACTCCGCAAAGTCATCAGCCAGTGAAGGTTTTCGACACTGCTGGTGCCAAAGCAAAAACTCTTGAAAGGTCTCGGCATCGACAACCGCTGCCACTAGCTGCTGTCGATCGTAGATCGGCTGCGGTTCTTGGTTTATGGAGCGAATGAGTTCGGCAAACCGCTGTTGTGCTTCCGGAATCTCCCAGTTCAAGCTATTTCCTCCCAGATCCTCTACAAATATTGCCTATTGTCTGATTTTACCCTTACAATCAGAATTATAACAGTCGAAGTTGCCCGATGGGCACCATCAACCCATCAAATCCCCTCTTTTGAGAGATTGTACTATACAAGTCAAAGAATTGTATGCTGATACTGCCAATCAAGTTGCCATCCGATGAGATCTCTGACTTCTGCGATCGCTGGCAGGTGAGAGAACTTGCCCTGTTTGGATCGGTACTCAGGGATGACTTCCGCCCCGATAGCGACATCGATCTATTAATTGCATTCTCGCCCCAGGCAGATTGGGGCTTGCTTGACCATGTTAGAATGCAGCGAGAACTCATGGGGATTTTCGGACGGAAAGTGGATCTAGTCAGCAAATGCGCCATTGAACGCAGTCAAAACTGGATCCGTCGCCAAGAAATATTAGACACTGCTCAAATTATCTATGCCTCCGAATAAAGACACTGCTTCACTGTTGGATATCGCCACAGCGGCCCGAAAGGTTCTGGCCTTCAAGCAGGGATTTAACAAAGCTGCTTTTCTGGAAGATGAAAAAACTCAGTCTGCGATCGTCTACCAACTGCTAATCGTAGGTGAAGCAGTTAAGCGACTCTCTTTTGAGTTACGGAACCAACATCCGGAGATTCCTTGGTCAGATATCGCTGGTATGCGGGATAACTTAATCCATGATTACGACAATATAAACCTCAATGAAGTCTGGAATACTGCCTCTAATGATATACCGGATTTGCTTGCTTTACTGGAACCATTGCTATCCAATAAATGATGCCCAAAAGCCGTGGGATGGCACCAGTTGGTGGTAACACACCCGCGAATGGTGGGCGGTGCCCACCCTACAGAACTTCCGATAAGCATGTTTTTAGTCGGTTTTCAACCGACTTTAGCTATTAGCCTCTGGTTTGAACCAGAGGCGGGGTAACGGGACAGATGATATTAGCAGTACATCGACAAATCTTGCCTATTGTATTAATTTACCTGTAAGATTACAATTAGAACAATCGTTGTTGAGGATGGGGATATGAAACGCATCGTCCTGATCGCCGGGTTTGAATCCTTCAATGCCCAGTTGTACCGTCAAGCTGCCGATCTGGCCAGTTCCCGCTGCCGGGAACTGGATATTCGCGTGTTTAGCGATCGGGCCTTGGCATCCGAACCAGAAGTGGTCGAAGCGGCACTCCGAGGGGCGGATGTCTTCTTTGCCAGTCTCATTTTCGACTACGACCAAGTCCTGTGGTTGCGGGAGAGGGTGCAGCAGATACCCATTCGCCTCGTGTTCGAGTCCGCCTTAGAATTAATGAGTCTGACTCAAATTGGTGCTTTTAAGATTGGCGATAAACCCAAAGGAATGCCCAAACCCGTTAAGTTCGTCCTGGAAAAATTTAGCAAAGGACGGGAAGAAGACAAGCTTGCAGGTTACATCAGCTTTCTGAAGACCGGACCGAAGCTGTTAAAATACGTACCCGTGCAGAAAGTGCAAGACTTGCGCAATTGGCTGATTATTTACGGATACTGGAATGCTGGCGGCGTGGAGAACGTCGCCGCCATGTGCTGGCAACTGGCCGAGAAATACTTGGGGTTAAAGGTAGGAGAAATTCCGCCCCCCGTGGAAACTCCCAACATGGGTTTACTCCATCCCGACTATCAGGGTTATTTCACATCTCCCCGCCAATACCTGGAATGGTATCCCTCTAAGTTCCGGACTACAAGACCCGTAGTCGGCATCTTACTTTATCGCAAGCATGTGGTCACCAAACAGCCCTATATCCACCAGCTTATTCGCTACTTTGAGGACGCAGAATTAATCCCTTTACCTATTTTTATCAATGGCGTGGAAGGTCACGTCGCCGTGCGAGATTGGATGACCGCGACCTCGGAACAGACTCAGCGCCAACAGGGTAACATAGAAATAGATTCTCTCTCCCCAGAAGCAGTAAAGGTAGATGCTATAGTTTCTACCATCGGCTTTCCCTTGGTCGGAGGTCCGGCGGGTTCCATGGCAGCAGGTCGTCAGGTGGAAGTCGCTAAACAGATTCTCTCTGCTAAGAATGTACCTTATATTGTTGCCGCACCTTTGCTGATTCAAGATATTCACAGTTGGACTCGTCAGGGCATTGGCGGCTTGCAAACTGTGGTACTATATGCTTTGCCCGAACTTGATGGCGCGATCGACCCCTTACCCCTGGGCGGTTTGGTAGGAGAAGACATCTATCTGATGCCAGATCGGGTGCAGCGCCTGACAGGTAGAATTAAAAACTGGATTAAATTGCGACAACTGCCGAAGGGCGATCGCAAAATTGCCATTATTCTGTATGGGTTCCCCCCCGGATATGGTGCCACGGGAACGGCGGCCTTGCTGAACGTCCCCCGATCGCTGATAAAATTCCTCCAGGCCCTGAAAGAGGAAGGTTATCATGTCGGGGATATCCCCGAAGATGGGGAAGAACTAATCCGCAGGGTCAAAGAAGCAGATGAAGTCACGGAAAACAAAGTTTCAGATATAATTCCTAACAAAGTTAACGTCAAAAGCCTAGATAAATGGCTGGGATATATATTAACCACCCGCATCGAGAAGCAATGGCATTCCCTCACGGGTACGGGAATTAAAACCTTGGGAGATGACTTTTACCTGGGCGGCGTGCAGTTGGGAAATATTTGGATCGGAGTGCAACCTCCCCTAGGAATTGCCGGCGACCCCATGCGACTCATGTTTGAAAAGGACTTGACCCCCCATCCCCAATATGCTGCCTTCTACAAATGGCTGCAAAATGAATTCCAAGCAGATGCGATCGTCCACTTTGGGATGCACGGCACGGTAGAATGGTTACCGGGGTCGCCTTTAGGAAATACCGGCTATTCCTGGTCGGACATTCTCCTGGGAGACTTACCCCATCTTTATATCTATGCTGCCAACAACCCCTCCGAATCTATGCTAGCAAAGCGGCGGGGCTATGGGGTCCTAATTTCCCACAATGTCCCGCCCTACGGTCGGGCGGGGTTATACAAAGAATTGCTGGCCTTGCGAGATTTAATCTCCGAATATCGGGAAGCCCCCGAAAAGAACTACCTCCTCAAGGAAGCTATTTGCCAGAAAATTGTAGACGCGGGACTAGATGCCGACTGTCCCTTCGAGGACGCCAAAAAATTAGGCATTGCCTTTACATCTGAGAATGCCCGAATGTTTAGTGCTGAAGCATTAAACCGCTATTTTGTCAAGATCTACGAATACCTACAAATATTGGAACAACGGCTGTTTTCCTCGGGGTTGCATGTATTAGGAAAAGCCCCTGATGAAGAAGAAATGAAATCATATCTGGAGGCTTATTTGGGCGATGAACCCGAGACATCATCATCAGCAATTCGCGAATTATTAATGCAAACCCCAGATGAATTAACCAACCTGCTGCGAGGATTGAACGGCGAGTATATCCCCGCCGCCCCAGGTGGAGATATATTGCGGGATGGTCCGGGAGTATTGCCCACCGGTCGCAATATTCATGCCTTAGACCCCTATCGCATGCCCTCACCTGCTGCGCGCGATCGGGGGCGAGAGATTGCGAAAAAGATCCTCGCCCAGCATCTTCAGGAAGAGGGAAAATATCCCGAAACCGTAGCAGTGATGCTGTGGGGATTAGATGCAATCAAGACCAGGGGAGAGTCGATCGGGATTTTGCTAGAATTAGTAGGGGCCTCTCCAGTGAAAGAAGGAACCGGGCGGATAGTCCGCTATGAATTAAAACCATTATCCGAATTAAATCATCCCCGGATTGATGTTTTAGGCAACCTTTCCGGGATCTTCCGAGACAGCTTTGCGAACATCATTGAATTGCTGGACGACTTGTTCCAAAGGGCGGCGGATGCAGAAGAACCCGAAGAGATGAACTTTATCCGCAAACATGCGTTAGCTTTGCAAAAGCAAGGGGTGGAGAATGCAGCAGCGAGACTGTTTTCTAACCCCGCAGGAGATTTTGGTTCCCTAGTGAACGATCGGGTAGTAGACGGGAACTGGGAAACAGGGGAGGAGTTAGGGGATACATGGGCCGGGCGGAACCGCTTCAGTTATGGCAGGAAGGACAAAGGGGAAGCGAGACAGGAAATATTTACTCAACTGTTGCAGACGACCGATCGCATCATCCAAGAAATCGACTCAGTGGAATATGGCCTGACAGACATACAGGAATATTACGCGAACACGGGAGGATTAAAACAAGCAGCAGAGAAACAGCGGGGCGAAAAAGTGCAGGCCAGTTTTGTAGAAAGTTTCTCCAAAGATACGACACCCCGGAACTTAGAAGATGTGCTGAGGATGGAATATCGGACCAAATTGCTAAATCCGAAATGGGCAGAAGCAATGGCAGATCAAGGTTCGGGGGGTGTCTATGAGATATCCCAGCGGATGACAGCATTAATTGGTTGGGGGGGAACAGCGAATTTCACCGAGGGTTGGGTGTACGACCAGGCAGCAGAGACCTATGCATTAGATGGGCAGATGGCGGAGAAACTGCGAGAAGCGAACCCGGAGGCATTTCGGAATATCGTGGGTCGGATGTTAGAAGCGAATGGGCGAGGTTTCTGGCAACCCGATGGAGAGAAATTGGAGAAGTTGCGGGAGTTGTACGATCGGGCGGATGAAGAGATCGAAGGCGTAAGAGTTTGAACCGTTCGTAGTAAACGCTAAAGCGTTTGCCCGTTCGTAGTAAACGCTTTAGCGTTTGCCCGGCAGAGGGTGAGGAGAAGATTAAAGAGGCGATCGAAGCATATTTATAGGTAAGATATGAAAAAGTAATGTCGTTGTCGTGCCAAGATGTTAAAATAGGAGAGGGGCAACAGGGAAGTCCGCCCAACCATTCCAGTTCTCAAGGTAAGGAGATTAACATATTTGAGGAGGAGGTATGATTAGAGAGATAACATGCTATTATATAGGAGGTAGAACGCTTGCCAGATACTTATAACAGGCGCGTCCAGCTATGTGCTTCTCGTCGTCGCCTTGAAGATGCTCAGGTTCTGCATAACCAAAAGCGTTGGACCGGTGCTATTTATCTGGGTGGGTATGCTATTGAATCTGTCCTCAAATCCCTAATTTGCTACATGGAGGTAAAAAATAACTTCAAAGATACTAAGATATTTAAGGAAGGATTGCGAGGAGCGGATTTGCATAGTCTGGTAAAGTTATTAGAGGCTTTACCAGATATACAGCGAGTCATCCAATCAAAAGAAACAAATAACCCGTATAGACAGGCATGGAACACAGTATCATCGTTATGGCTCAATGATCAATTGCGCTACTCCGATAAAGATGGGAAGGAAAAGGATAGTCAGGAATTTATCGAGGCAGTCAAAACACTGCACAGATTTATGCTAAATCAACAAGGGGAAACATCATGACAGAAAAAACTCCATTAATGCAAAAGATTCAGGATCGTCTAATCAGTGAATTACGGATTGAAGACCCCCAAGTTCAGGTGAGAGTCAAGCGGACATCATTGGGTTGGCTAAAAATTAAAATTGTTACGAGTTGTTTTGAGGGACATGCTTTAGCTGAACGGGAACAAAAGATTGACGATATCCTAGCAGGCATAGATTTTCACCTGAGTAAATACCCAATTTTAGGCTATGATTTATTGACTGCCCAAGAAGCAGCTAACCAACCACCTGAATATATTCAGTTACCTCTTTGGTCAGACATCTTAATGGCAGCGGAACCTGACCAACCAGTAGAATTGGATGAAGATACTCCTAAACGCCCATTAATTGTGACTTTTTACTCTTTCAAGGGAGGGGTAGGTCGCTCTACCGCATTAGGGTTAGTCGCCGGGATATTGGCTACCCGAAATCGTCGGGTGGCGATCGTAGATTTCGACTTGGAAGCTCCGGGACTCTCAATCTTGTTGCAACCCGATGTTGAGATTCTTAATCAAGAACAGTATGATGGGGTGCTGGATTACTTGCACCAACGCTTTCTGACTCCCGAAGAAAATGCTCCGACCATTGAGAGTTGTATCTGCAAGATCGACTTGCGGACTCGTGGCGAACTGTTTTTAGTCCCGGTGGGGGAGTATGACGAAAATTATATTCATCGGTTGGCAGACCTCGATCGAGGAACTTGGCAAGCTTTTTATCAGGGAGAAAAAAATCCTGTAGAGCAACTGATGGCAGATATCAAAGCTCAACTCGAACCCGATGTTATCCTGATTGATGCCCGCCCTGGGTTTAATGATACCAGCGCGATCGCCTTATTCGATCTAGCCGATACAGGAATCATCTGCTTCTCACCCACTGACCAAAGTTTTGCAGGACTGCGTTGGGTTGTGCAGGGCGTTCGCAAACAACGGGACTATCAAGGCAAACCAGATCTGCGCTTTCTGGTAACGCCGATACCACCAGTTGCAGCCGATCAGCGCCAAACATGGATAGCCCAAGTCGAGGATTGGATTGAGGAAAACTGGGGCGTGCCTAGTGGAACAACAGTTGGTGAACTTCACTACGAGGTGCCTTACAACCCCAACATTACAACTTTGTCCAGTCTGGTCAAGGATGTACCCAAAAGTTTGCTCAATGATTATCTGCCAATTGCCGATGCCATTGATGCTAGTTTGCCTAACAGCCAAACTAGCGCACTAACTACAAGTCGTCAAAGTTTTTTGCAGGAATTACGGTTTGAGGCGGCAACAGCACAGCAACTAGCAGCAGAAAAAATACCGAAAATATTCCAACGCACGGATGATTTTCCAGAGTTTTTAAGGAATAATAATTGGCTCATAAGAGGAGCCAAGGGAACTGGGAAAAGTTTGTTATTTAGACTGTTTGTTGAACAGGCAGAAGAAGCCAGAAAATTGGCTATATATCATGGAGAGTTAAACAATGTTGATTTTATCGCAGGACACGGACAACCTAGACTTTCAGGTCCAGTTATAGGAGGTAACGATCTCGCTAGTTACGAACAACAGGTAGGTGACAATAACTGGAAATATTTCTGGTTAAATTATGCTCTCTTGCAACTGTGCCATGCTCAGCCAGAGTTACGTTCGCTCCCTGTTTTGGATAAGGAGTTGGTGGAATTGAGCATTTCAGATAGTCCCTCACATACTCAAATAGTCTCGTGGTTGGTTCAGCGGACTAAATCTCCACAAGCTCTTTCACAAGCTGGTGATGAATTACGCGCTCTTGACCGCTGGTTGCAAGAGCGCAAGCGGCATGTGTGGCTTCTTTACGATGAACTAGATGCTGGCTTTGGTTCCACTAAAATAGACTATGAGAGACGAAAGAAAGCACTAGAAGCTTTACTTGAATGGTGGTTAGAAAGCGGGACGAGTCTAAAGTATATTGTGCCTAAGATATTTTTACGAGAGGATATCTGGAACCAGCTCAACTTTACAAATAAAGGACATTATAGCGGCAGGTCGCTCCAACTGCGCTGGGAGGAAGCCGACCTCTGGAGACTGGTGCTACGCCAAGCCTTAAATAGTTCTAATAGTCTGAGCCAAGCTTTAAACCAGGAGTTAGGGGTGAAGGTAGCGCTCCTCGATAAAATTGGCTTAGAGCAATTGCGGAAAAGCCTGTATTATTTATGGGGCGAGCGAATGGGTCGTGGGAACGCTGCTTATACATACAACTGGGTTCGCAAACGAACTGCTGACAGTCAAGAGAATCGTTTCCCGCGAAGCCTAATCTTGCTACTAGAGGAGGCGATCAAAATCGAGAAAGATTATTCAACAGAATATTATGAGCGAATTTTGCGTCCTCGGGCATTGATAGATGCTTTTCCAGAGGTTTCCAAGCAGCGTGTGGCAGAGGTGCGTAACGAATATCCTGAACTTGTTGAATTGCTAGATAAACTCCAGGAACAACGCTCTCCTATTGACGAAACTCAACTGGAAAAAATATGGAACATGGAGGATAGCAATCTAACTCTTCAAATCAGGTCTATGATTGATGCTGGTATTTTCAAGGAACGTTCGCGTCCTAAAGATCCTCCCCCTCGTGTTTATAATGTAGCTGAACTGTATCTGTATGGACTGAACATGGTTCGATCGGGACCACGGTAGCACATATCTGGATGGGCAAGCAACTGTCATCGCAATCGCTTATTCTGTCCAGATGCTAAAATAGGAGAAGCGACTGTGAACAGCGAGGTACGCTGATGATTAATCCATCGATCTAGAAACTTCTGCTTGCCGATATGAACTTGATGAGTTACGATTTTTCCGGAACGATACAACAGCAGCAAGTGTTAAACTTTGCGCGATTTTTAGCGATGAAAAAGCCAGGAATTACTGCGCTTTCCTGGTACAATATCCCATGAGGATGCAAAGCTCATGGGATAGGCGATCGAGGAAAACTGGAGGCAAGCAGATTTGAAAGGGTGGTAGGATTATAAAATTATGATGATTCCAAAAAATATCACTTGTCGGAGGGTAAAATAGTGGATATACAAGAAGATGATTTACACTCTCATCTGAAAGCTAGGATGCTACAGCGCGGGATAACCCGACAGGAACTTGAGGATACCATAAATGCAGGATGGTCAGCTGAGGATGCGAAACCGGGCACTCTCGGAAAGGTGATGGTATTCGCTTACAATAGAGATTGGTCAGGTAAGTTTTATGAAGAAAAAGAAGTCACTGTATATTACAAAAATATTGGCGAGCGGGTGGTGCTGTTAGCAGGTCGTGATGCCGAGAACATCGATCCTAAAGAAGCCATTGGTCTTGCTATCAAGGCAGCAAACGGGTTGGATGTGCTGTTTATGGCTTATGCTAAAGCTGAGAATTTGCATTCCGATCCCGATAAGGCTTACGGCGATCTTCGGACTTATTGGGGACAACACGCATACGCCTTCACTCGTGAGGTGCTTCGAGACCATAGTTAATTAATTCAATCAACCACAATGAGCCTTGAAGGCACTATGCAGACTTCGATATCTGGAGGGGAGCGCTAATTGCACTACCCTCCAGACATCGACGCACCAATGCCATATCCAGATAGCTTGCATCATCTGGCACCTCTCCAGCAAGAACAGTAAAAGGTTGTTCCGGTTCTCCCAGATGATTCAATAGCAGTATAGGATTGGGAAAATATTGATCCTGAGTATAATCATTGACAGTAACCACTGTTTTTAAGCCAGCTTGATGGGCCGCTTGCAGACCATGTTGGGAGTCCTCAAACACCAAACATTCCCCCGGGGTCAAACCCATCTTTGCCAACACATATTCATAGATATCGGGGGCTGGCTTTTTAGCAGGTACTAGATCACCTGCGGCAATTACCTCAAACCAAGATAGATCCAGAGTTCGTTCTAATAAGGCCGTGGCATTAGGTAAAGCACTGGTAGTGGCGATCGCCAACCTAACTGCTTGTGTTCTGGCCTCATCTAACAATCGCCGGACCCCAGGGCGCAAAGGAATAGCTCCAGAAGCCAGCAATTGTTGGTAATGCTTAATTTTAGCTGCATGTAAGTCAGCAATAAACTCATCCAGGTCGTCTGGAGAATCCCCTTTTCCCAAATTATCGCCCCCACTCAGCCCGCGCAGGGGGGCAACGTTCTCATAGCCCCACCCTCGGGAACTGCCTCTGCCTGGGAACGCCAGGTGAGGGTGAGGGTGGGGGTTAAGCCCGCGCAGGCGGGTAATGTTCTCGTAGCCCCACCCTCGGGAACTGCCTCTGCCTGGGAACGCCAGGTGGGGGTGGGGGTGGGGGTTAAGCTGTTGCAAGTAAAAGCGAATACGTTCTTTGCCACCAGAGATTGCCAGCAATTTGCCATACAGTTCTACCGACCAATGCCAATCTAGAGCCGCCTCAGCAAAAGCGCGATTAAACGCTATTCTATGGCCATCCCGTTCCGTGTCCGCCAAGGTGCCATCAACATCAAAAATCAAAGCTGCTAGTTCACTCATCCCTGTTCTGCTCTATCTTGTCATGCTCGCCGGACTATGATATCATGAATAGGCTCCCGTTGAAGACAAGGATTGATATGGTCATAAAACAACTACAGAAAACTTGGCTACCTAGTCCGATTTTTCCGGCACGGTTCGCGATTTTGATTATCCTCTTGCTAGTCGTAACTGGGATAATTGTAGATGCCCGCCCGACTCTAGCACAGGAAAATACTGTCAACTACACCCTCACCGACCTCCAGGGTCGGGATTTTTCCCAAAGTGACGTGTCAGGAACCTCATTTGCTGGAGCTGATATGTACAAAGCGAACTTTCGCGGCGCCAATCTCCAGAAAACGATTCTTACCAAAGGCTCTTTTATCCAGGCTGACTTAACCGGAGCCAACCTGACAGATACCTTTGCCGATCGGGTATCATTTTATGATGCCAATTTAACCAACGCCATTTTTACCGATGCCATGCTCAGTAGCAGCATTTTTGTGAAGGCAAATATCACCGGAGCTGATTTTTCTGATGCCATAATTGACCGCTATCAGGTCAAATTAATGTGCGATCGGGCCTCCGGAGTCAATCCCGTCACCGGAGTATCGACGCGAGCCAGCCTGGGGTGTCCCGATCGCCAGGTACTTCCAAATAAAGAAATCACCAATCCCGGAGAATCCAGGGAGCCGGGAACAGGGTCAGAAAAACAAGCAGGTCTTCTCCAATTTTTGAAGAATTTATTTTTTGCCGTTCCCCAAAAATAACTCACATCTTGCACCCCTCTCTGCGATCATATTATAATCTGTTTTAGTCGGTGACAACGGGAGCAACGAATTTAATTTAGATTTGCCAATGGAAAATGGAGCAATTCTCTCTCGTTCCCACGGCTCTGCCTGGGAACGTGCTCCATTTTCCATTGCTCAAGAAGCAAAACACTTGTACAACCCATTACAACTCACATCTTACACCTGTTGCCATCACCTTGTCAAGTGGCATTGCCATCAGATTGTAGCCCAGAAACCGGGTTTTTTCCGTTCGCGCAGCGTGGCGCAGCCATTCGCGTAGCGTGGCGCAGCCATAAAACCCGGTTTCTTATCCCGTTCAAACCTTACCAACCCCGACAAGTTCTCGCTTGCTTTTGCTTTGTTCAAATTCCACAGTCAGGTTAGAACTGCTGCGATGGGCTTCCCAGGGTCCAGAATCATCTCCAACTTGCCACTGTCCCTGCATATAATTTTCATCTTCATTGACAACACCAGTATAACTGATTGGCTCACTACCAGCACTCAGGTAGCGCTTAGTAAAGCTGACCCGGCGTCCGATCGCCTCGCCGCTTAACAAAGCTTCCCCTAAGGGACCGTCATCCAAGATATTGCCACTCAAAGCGTTTCCACTTTGAAGGAGAGTGGCTTCAAATCTGGTAGGCATTTCTCTTTGCCAGTATGTTCCCAGCCAACTACCGCTTAAATCTGCCATAATCGCCAAATAACTCTACAATTGGTTGCTTTTAATGCTGCTTCTCATTATAAAGCATCTTCATCTTGTCGCGCTGCACAATAATAAATACCTTGGCAGATAAACAGTTAAATTTGATATTTTTTATTCTCAAAACTAATTGCTTTTGATGGGAGTATCCCCTGTACCTTTATAATATCGTCTCATGCCTGTCAACGGTTGCACAGCAATATCATCAGTCTATTCATACTTGATGAGCTTGCTGCTGCCAATGCACCTTTGTCCAGATACAACAAGAGTACAATATAGCTTGACAAATTATTAAAAATATGTTAACCAGATCGGGGCTTTTGCCAACAAGCAAAAAAAGAATCTTACCAGCCGGGTCAGGATCGCAGATAATAGAAAGAGCAGAAGAGAACTCAAGAGGGTTGAAAATAATTGCCATGCTGCTATCAAAAGGCTTCGAGGTAGAAATGTACACGGGTACGCCAGAGGGTGATATAGTCGGACTCTCTGACAAGATTGTGGCCGCACTAGATGGGTTTGTACGGGAACCAGACAGCCGTAATGTAGAATACACGACAGCCCCCTTGTGCCGCTATGATGCATTGTTGTGTGAGTTGCTGCAACCCCGGAGGCGGCTGCGAAACTATGTCAAGAGTCTGGGTGATTACACCCTAATTCCTGGGAGTACCTTGTGCTTGGGGGGCAGCGATCGCTTCAGTCGTTCCGACCCGAACAACCCCTACCACAGCTACATCGAACAAACCTACGGCACGAAAGTAGTCACCGCCAGCATTCATATCAACATAGGCATCAGCGACCGAGAATTACTCATGCGGGCCTGTCGCCTGGTACGGGTAGAAGCGCCCCTATATCTGGCCCTGAGTGCCTCATCGCCGTTTATTGACGGTCTGGCGACCGGTTCTCACTCGACTCGCTGGCAAGTTTTCCCCAAAACACCAGCACATGTGCCCCTGTTTACCAGCCATGCCCACCATATCCAGTGGATGGAAGCGCAACTGAAAGCAGGTACAATGCAAAATGTCCGTCACCTGTGGACCTCAGTGCGACCCAACGGTGCCCGTCGCCCTTACGACCTCAACCGTCTGGAGTTGAGAATTTGCGACTTGGTCACGGACCCGATCGCCTTACTAGCCATCACCGCCCTCTTAGAAGCCCGCCTGTGGCAACTGATTAATGACCCCGGTTTAGACCCCCTAGAGGCCAGTACCTTACCAGCAGCGACCCGCGCCGCCGACTCGATCGCCCTCACCGATGCTAATGAAGCAGCAGCAGCACGCCACAGTCTCGACGCTCAACTGTTACATTGGCAAGATGGTCGCACCGTTACCGCGCGGGAATGGATCTGGGAACTTTATCGAGAAGTTTGGCCCCATGCCAAGCAACGCGGGTTTAGCTGTTTCCTCTCCCCCCTGCAAAAGATTCTTCGGGAAGGGAACGAAGCCCAGCGGTGGTTAAAACAATCTGAGCGGGGGTTGACAACCCGCAGGATCGTCAAGCAAGCGATTGTTGCCACTCAGTTGCGAGAACAAGAACTCTCTGATAATTTGTGCCATGCCCTGGTTGCTTAACATAACTTAAAAGTCAGCATTACTTACTCACCCACCTGGTTCCGTTCGCGCAGCGTGGCGCAGCCATGGGGATAAGGGAGAGAGGAAAATTTTCACCCATCTCCCTTTTTTACCCGATAATACAAAGAATACTCATAATACAAATGCTGATGACCAGTGACCACTAACCACGATCGGTCCGCGGACTTTCGTTTCCGGAGCACCCACAACAGGGTGGGTGCTCCCGGAAACGACCGAAAAATCGGAATATCTAATCAATTTTCTCTGGCTACCAGATATTAAAAAAAATAAATATGTAGCCGTTTTCTCCGGATACAATCAGAGCTGGAGAGTGCGAAGTTCTCCTAAAACAATCCATACTCTACCAGGTGAAACCATTGTCTGGAGAGGCTTACAGCCATTATTAACCCGCCGCCTTCGCGAGGTCGTCTCTGCGCGCAGCGCAATCGGGCTGAAACCCGCTGATGACAAGAAGTTACATTAGAAATTCGCACTGTCCAGATCGGAGGTTGCCTGAACAAATTTAAATAAGCGTTTGATGCTGAGGGTTGTCTTGATTAAACCGCAAATTCCACCCAATACCGGCAACATAGCCCGCACCTGTGCTGCAACTGGCACGGAACTGCACTTAGTGGGCCCTTTGGGTTTCGAGATTAGCGATCGCCATTTGAAGCGAGCCGGTCTAGATTACTGGCCCTACGTCAACTTGCACCAACACAGTTCTCTCGAAGCCTTTACCGCCTTCGGGCAGCAGCTAGGGGGACGATGGATTGGTTTTAGCACGAAGGGCAGCTATAACTATGTCAAATTCCCATTCCAGCCTGGTGACTGGCTGTTGTTTGGCAGCGAAACCACTGGTCTAGCACCA
Organism: Hormoscilla sp. GUM202; assembly: GCA_005518205.2. Taxonomy (GTDB): domain Bacteria; phylum Cyanobacteriota; class Cyanobacteriia; order Cyanobacteriales; family Desertifilaceae; genus Hormoscilla. The sequence goes on along the minus strand of RFFC02000037.1, from coordinate 9,353 downwards.
TCTGTATTAGCCGCCTGTGCGGCTACTGTCTATATTCCCATGAACCAGCCAGGGGTTCGCAGCCTCAATCTTTCCGTCAGCGCCGCCGTGGGTTTGTTTGAAGCCAGACGTCAATTAGGTTATCTCGAAAGATAGATTTTAATTCTCTTGAGGATGGATGAGAATCTCTTTTGAGAGTCAGGGTCCGACGATGGCAGAACATTGGGCCAAAAGTATCTCTGGTAACATTCTGCTTGGGGGATCCCGACTATAAAATATGACCATCATTTTTTACTGTCAGAGGATAAAAATCCTGAAGATGGTAGTTGAGTGGCTGTGATGGCGCTAGTCAAAACTCGATCGGGCGATCTTCCTTGCTTCACTCACACAAAAATGATATTTTAACCGTTACCTAAAGACATGTATGCGATCGCCATCGCACTTATAGGTGAGTTAGGGCAATCTCATGGGACTTAGGTTCGGAAAGGACAGTTAAGTGTTCGCCATTAGGAGGTCATTCTTTGAAAGGAACATTACCCCAGAAGGTTTGTCAGTCGGTTGATGGCCCTCTCAATGCTCCGATGTGCGAGGCGCGAGCCTCGTTCCTAGGCTCTGCCTGGGAACGCACTGCGCATCGCACATCGGGCGAGGGTACATCAAAACAGACCCAACCAGAAACAAATCGTCGGGTTGGCTTCCATGCGGCGGCTGCAATAGGGTTAGTCGCCATATCTAGCCTGTTTCTGCACCAAAAGAGTGACAGAGCAATGGCAGCAGAACCGGTGGTAAAGGCTCCAGCGCACCGTGCCGGAAAAATCGGGACAGATTTGGGTTCTGCTGCAACAGAAACGCAAACTTGGCCATATACTCCAGCTAGTGAGGCGATTGCGCTGCGCGCACCCTACGCGATTGGGTTAATTCCAGAAATGACCTCAGTTCACCCCGTATATGTGGATGGCTTGAGGGCTGAAATCCAGGGATTAAGGGAACAACATCACGCCCTAGAGCGGTCCAGGGACCTGCCCGATCTTGAGACCCGAAGGGTAGTTCCGATAGGTCTGGGTTCAGAACAGATACGTGAGGTCCACCCCAGCTTGACCCGGAACCGACATCGGGTTCGGGCTGGAGATACGCTAGAAGAAATCTCTCGTCAGTATGATGTTTCTATACCTGAATTGATGCAGGCTAATCAACTGACAGATGAGGACCTGATCAAAGTTAATCAACTTCTGACCATTCCCCCTAAAAGGCCAACAACCAGTCTCGGGTTTGCTAGCGCTGAAAGTTCAACTTTCAATAATGCCCCAGGGGTGTGGTCAAAACCAGTTGATAGTTCTAGGGGGGGTTTGGGGGGATCCGCCCCAACGACTGACTGCACCCATGCCCCAGAACATGGCCAGTGTATAATAGATGGGTTGCTCTCGGAGCACGAGGAAATACGCTTGATAATGCAACAGAAGCAGGCAACTTCTGGGGATAACTCGAGAGATAACAATGAGGCCCTTTGGCCCGCTAGACAGCTCGAACAGTCGCAACCAGCACCATCGGCAGGGATGGAGATGACAGGGGAGAACACAAATAAACCAGGAGCGGTGGCCCCCATATTGCTAGCCGCCTATATTTGGCCACCTAAAGGAACTTTGACTTCACACTATGACGTGCGGTGGGGGACACCTAATAATTTCCCCGTTGCTACCGCCCAGTTAGTAATGGGCGAAGTGCCGATTTTGTCAGGAGCTCCTGAGGTGGTAGACTTTGCTGGCTACGTGAATCTAGTTGATATTCCCCAGAAGCAGGCAAATTCTGGGGATAACTTGAGGGAGAATGAACCAGAAGCGGTGGCAGTGGCCCCCATAAGGAATGACCAATTGGTTTCTCCACCACCGGACAGAGACTTGCGGGAAGAAACACCCTCCTTTAATGGCTATATCTGGCCAGCTAAAGGAACTTTGACTTCAGGCTATGGCGAGCGGTGGGGACGGCTGCATAAGGGGATTGATATTGCAGGACCGATCGGGACGCTGATTTTGTCAGCAGGTTCTGGAGAGGTAGTATTTGCTGGCGCTGGCTGGAATGGTGGCTACGGGAATCTAGTTGAGATTCGCCATCCCGATCACAGTTTAACTCGCTATGCCCATAATAACCGTATTCTGGTAAAGGAGGGCGAGCAAGTTAAGCAAGGTCAGCCAATTGCCGAAATGGGCAGCACGGGATACAGCACTGGCCCGCATCTGCATTTTGAGGTCCATCCATCTGGTAAGGGAGCGGATAACCCCATATCTTATCTCCCACCCCGAAAGTAGTCGCTGCTGACTCGACATCAGGGGAACTAAAAGTTCCCCCGATTGCCAAAAAAAAATTTGCACGGTTTCACTGCTGTATGTTAGAGTAAGAAAGTAAGGCTCAGTAGCTCAGTGGTTAGAGCAGGGGACTCATAAGCCCAAGGTCGGCAGTTCAAATCTGCCCTGAGCCATTCACAATGATGCTAGTCCGCAAGCAGGCGATCGCCCAAAGGGTGTTGTTGTACGCGAGTCCGCCTCTATCTCAGCTGGAAGGAGGGAAGGGAAAAGCATGAAAAAAACACGTGCTCGTTGGGTTTCTACGGTACCGGTAACTCTGGCTCTGCTGCTGTCCGGAATCGCCGGATTTTCTGGTAATCGCTCTCCAGAAGATGCCACTAACGCTGCCCCGATCGACCCAGAACCGGCTTTAAGCACCGATGTTACCTCATCAGAACCGGTGGTTAAGGCTCCGTATGAAGAAGAGCCGTGCAATCGCTACTGATGGGGTCTATGCTAGCTTCCGGGGTGCCTATGGCCCCGAGCGAGTGCCGGCTAATATTAACTGGCGGGTTGTTAATGATGCTACCTGGAGAAGTGGGGTCAGTGGGAACGCTCGGGCCGGTTATTCTAATATCAACAGGTGAGACTATTGATGTCGGGAGTGGCGCTAGTAATTTCTATTGAGGGACTCAGCTGGGACTGGGGTGCTGGGATCATTTCGCCCCGGAAGTCGAGCAGTTGTACTAGCATTAGGTAGGCGATCGCCAGCAGCAGGGAAATCGCACCTGTGATAATTGCTACTATTTTTCCACGCTCCATTGATTCTTAATTGCTCTTATTCTATGTTTAAGCTACAAGATATGATTTAGTATAATAGAGAAGATATTTTATGTCAAGCTGCCTAAGATATACTACAGGGTAAATAAACCAGGAAGCGCTTTAGCGCTTACTACGAACCAGACTTGATATTGTTATGACTGAGATGGATCCTGTCACTGATTTACCTATTGAATCTACCAAAACTGATAAAACTCCAGTGGTCCAAACTGAAAACCTGACTAAAGTTTATCGCACTGGGTTCTGGATGAACAAAAAAATTGAATCTCTTAAAAATACCTCAATTTTGGTGTTTCAGGGCGAAACTTTTGGTCTATTGGGCCCTAATGGTGCTGGGAAAACAACTCTGCTGAAGACAATGCTGGGTATTGTTCGCCCTACCTCCGGACGGGGGTGGCTGCTGGGCCGCCCTCTAGGCGATCGCTCGGTGAAGCAGCGAGTGGGCTATCTGCCAGAAAATGCCTATTTCTACGATTATCTCACGGGTTGGGAATTTTTGCAATTTGCTGCTGGCTTATTCCAAATCCCGGCATCGGTGCAGCGTCAACGGATTCCGGAACTGCTAGATTTGGTCGGGTTGGCGAAATCGGCGGCTAAAAAGAAGCAGTTGCGCCAGTATTCTAAGGGTATGCTACAACGAGTTGGCATGGCTCAGGCGCTGATTAATGACCCAGAGGTGGTGTTTCTGGATGAACCGATGTCTGGTCTGGATCCGATGGGACGTTTTCAGATCCGAGAAATAATTTTATCCCTGAAAGGCCAAGGTAAGACGATTTTCTTTAATAGCCACGTGCTTTCGGATGTGGAGAAGATTTGCGATCGGGTGGCGATTCTGGCCCAAGGAGAACGGATTTGCATCGGTTCTTTGGATGAACTGTTGGGGAATAGCAAAATTTTCCACATCCAAGGCAGGGGTGGTAACCCGGAATTGCTGAAACAATGGCTCTCAGATTTGCAGTTTGAGGCTAATGCTTGGCATGGTCGGCTACAAGGAAATCCTTACCAGTTTCTCGCGAATCTCGCCAACCTGGATGTCCAGCTGATTTCTATGAACATGCAGCGTCAGTCCTTGGAAGAGTTCTTTATGCAGCAGCTGCAACAGCGGGGGATTTACTCTAGCAGCTGATCTGCCCCGGAAACTGGCGATCGCACCCATTCTCCTACGAACGCTGCGCGAAAAATCGAGGCCGCGATCCCTTAAATCCCAGAAAAGTGAGGGCGATCGCTATTTTACACAGGTAATTTAATGGTTATCGCCTATGTCAAGTTATCCCGCTGGTAAATTTGGCGCAATTCCTTAAGAGTTTGGACAGTTTTCAGTCCATCGATAATTCTTGAGAGCACTTCGATATCTTTGACAGCGCGAATTTATGGAATCAGTGCATTTCCTGAAGAACCAAATTTCAATCTCATTCAGTTTTTCGTCCTCTCGCAACAGCTTCAATGCTTGTCGGACTGTTGCTTCTTTCCCTCCATCCTTGAGAATGGGGACGAAAGGAAGTAGGGAAGGGAGGGGTTGTTGGAAGACTAGATCCACATCCACTTCCCAAAGGTTAATGACTCGATAGTCTTGGTATGCCCGGACATTACGGAATTGAGATGAGTAACATGTGGGTATAGGGGCCGGATTTTCCCCCCGTTTCAGGATGTTAATCAGCACTGGATAAACCGGTATTTGGTACTTTTCTTCTGCTAGTGCTGTATAAGCCCGCACCCGACGGGGCATTTTGTTGTAGTAGTAGTTGCAGTTCGTTCAGGACGAGAATTCCCCGTCTTCTGGACTGGATGCACGAACTAAAACATCTGATGCCCTGCTCACCCATTGGAAATCTGTCGAAATTATTTCCTGTGCGGTGGCCCCGGGAATCTGGGTCACCCATTGTACCCACCGATCGGGGTCAAGATCTATCGTTTACTACCTATGTCGGCTTTTTGGCTCATCTGTTAGACTTAGCTTACTCTTACTATTCTATCTTAACATATACTTCGATTTTGAAAACAGCATAATGATAATTTATCTAAAGTTTTGTCTTTCACTATGTTAAATTATTATTTGTACAGATTACAGCGAATTGCATTCTCAGTATTAATCTTTTCGATCTTGGCCGATGGTACTGGGGATAGAGGCGATCGCTGTGGCATAATAACGATCGCTTCTCTCAGGATAAAGGGCGATCGCTACTCTCCTACTGCAAGCAGGACGCGATCGTATAGCCGATCGCTCACCCTGAATTCTGCTATGGTAATTAAATCATCCAGAACCGGTTTGACAGCCGAAATCAAGCCGAGTTTGGCTTCAATCAATTCCAGCAGCGACTTTTCTGCCCAATTCTTTATCTATTAGCAACCATATTGAAGGCGAACGAGAAATTGCCTCTGATTCTCCTGCAATTATGAAGTAGCCAGTTGCATCTTGCTAGATGGGGAACGTGAGAAAACCCTGGCCAGCATCTTCACCTCGTTATTTTACCCCCGCCAAAGAGGTGCTTACTCCCGCCAAAGAGGTGCTTACCCCCGCCAAAGAGGTGCTTACTCCTTGGCGGCGCTTACTCCCGCCTTGGCGATGCTTACTCCTTCAAGGAGTAACCTTTTGCCGCCACCGAATGACTTTCATACTCGGTGGAATGAGGAAGTCACTCCAGGAAATAAATAGTTAGTTCTGGAAATAACTGATTTTTCCCGGGAATGACTTGCTCACTCCCGGGAATGAGCAAGTCATTCCCGGATAAAATATTTCTATCAACGCCATTTAGGGAGAAAGCCCAGAGTCGGCTTCGATGTCTAAAGGGTACAGTACTCGTACTGCCCTTTAGACATCGACATTTTGTCCCGTCAAGTGATGGGTGCGGCTCAAAAGTATCCAGCGACTGGGAGAGATCGTGAATATGACCACTCGCCGGGAGACTGGGAAGGCAGGTTGTCGGAAAAGACTGCAAACAATATAATGGTGAACGACAGAACCGGTTGCTAACCTGCACTACAGCCATGCGTTGTCTCAACTGCCACCTAGATAATATCCCGTCCAACACCGAATACTGCACGGAATGCGGGGTGCATTTGCCGAGCCTGCTGCGAGACGTACTCTCCCCAGGCACCCGCTTGCGCGAAGATACTTATGAGATCGAGTATGCTTTAGGTCGGGGTGGGTTTGGCATCACCTACCGCGCCCGTCACATTATCTTAGAACAACCGGTTGCGATCAAGGAATACTACCCCCAAGAACTTGCCCATCGCGACATTTCTACGGGGGAACTTACCGTCCCCCAAAACCAAGCCTATATATTCCAACGTTGGTTAAACCGGTTCTTGCAGGAAGGGCTGAGCTTGACGCAACTCAACCATCCTAGCTTGGTACGGATGCAAAATTTATTCACGGAACGGGGCACGGCTTATCTGGTAATGGAATTAATAGCCGGCCAGACCCTGCGGCAAGTCTTAGACGCCCAACCAGGCAAGCTTTTGCCTCCGACAAGAGTGGCGGAAATTATGGAACCTCTGGTGGATGCTTTGGAAGTTGCTCACCAAGCGGGAGTCTATCATTTGGACCTGAAGCCGGACAATATCTTGCTGACTCGGGCAGGACGGGTGGTTCTGATAGATTTCGGGGCAGCGAAGCAAGAGACGGGTATGACGCGCACTCAGAATACGTCTACCGAGACCTATGCGCCACCGGAAATAATTGCCAGACAGTCTGTGGGGGCGGAAAGCGATATTTTTGAACTGGGGATGATGCTGCATGAAATGATTGCCGGGACGCTACCTGAACCAGCATTGAGTCGGACGAACTGGGAACCTTCTTTGGCAGAACCCTGGCAGAGTTTGGTGAAGAAAGCTTTGCCTTTGGAGAAGGAAGAACGCCCTAGCAGCGTGGGGCAATGGTGGGGTGATGCGGTGTCTGCACTCTCGGTGTCTTCGTCTAGGGATGTAAGAACATGGCAAGGCTATTTTGTCTTGCCAGAACTGAAAGCACAGGGGATGGTGCGGCGACTGGGGCGCGGAATGATCGTGAATGTGATTCCTCTGAATGATGAGTTAGTAGTAGTCTGTGCTAGTGATGGCGCGGCATTATTTAATCTCAGTACTGGCGAGGCGCTGTGGGAGATAGACTGTCCTGCAAGCTGCGGCGCTGTCAGTGCTGATGGTAAGCTGCTGGCTTTAGCAAGCAGGCTAGATATCTATTTATGGGATTTAACTACAGGGAATTTCCTGCGACAATTTCAGGGACATACAAGCTGGGCGGAATGTGTAGCATTCAGTCACGATGGCCGGACAGTTGCCTCTGGGGGTAGGGATCAAACCGTGCGGTTGTGGGATGTGGCGAGTGGCAGAGAACTGCGACAACTTCAGGGACATACAGCCTCTGTGTACAGTGTAGCATTCAGTCCCGATGGCAGGATAGTTGTCTCTGGGGGTGAGGATCATACCGTGCGGTGGTGGAATGTGGCGGGTGACAGACAACTTCGACAATTTCGGAGACATAAATACTGGGTGAACTGTGTAACCTTCAGTCACGATGGCAGGACTGTTGCCTATGGAGTTTCGGATAGCGTGCGGTTGTGGGATATGGTGAGTGGCAGAGAACTGCAACAATTTCGGGGACATACAAAATATGTGTACAGTGTAGCATTCAGTCCCGATGACAGGACGATCGCCTCTGGGAGTTGGGATAATACCGTGCGGTTGCGGGATGTAGTGAGTCGCAGAAAACTGCAACAACTTCAGGGACATACAGGCGAGGTGAACAGTGTAGCATTCAGTCCCGATGGCAGGACTGTTTTCTCTGGGAGTAAGTATGGAACCTTGCAGTTGTGGGATGTGGCGAGTGGCAGAGAACTGCGACAACTTCAGGGACATACATACTATTTGAACAGTGTAGCATTCAGTCCCGATGGCAGGACGGTTGTCTCTGGGAGTAAAGATAAAACCGTGCGGTTGTGGGATGTGGCGAGTGGCAGAGAACTGCGACAACTTCAGGGACATACAGACGAAGTGTACAGTGTAGCCTTCAGTCCCAATGGCAGGACAGTTGCCTCTGGGGGTAAGGATAATACCCTGCGGTTGTGGGATGTGGTGAGTGGCAGAGAACTGCGACAACTTCAGGGACATACAAACCGGGTGCTCTGTGTAGCATTCAGCCCCGATGGCAGGATAGTTGCCTCTGGGAGTAGGGATAAAACCGTGCGGTTGTGGGATGTGGTGAGTGGCAGAGAACTGCGACAACTTCAGGGACATACATACCATGTGAACAGTGTAGCATTCGGTCACGATGGCAGGACAGTTGCCTCTGGGGGTAGGGATAAAACCGTGCGGTTGTGGGATGTGGTGAGTGGCAGAGAACTGCGACAACTTCAGGGACATACAGACCACGTGCATACTGTAGCATTCAGTCCAGATGACAGGACAGTTGCCTCTGGGGGTAGGGATAAAATCGTGCGGTTGTGGGATGTGGCGAGTGGCAGAGAAGTTCGACTACTGAAGGGACATACAGCCTCTGTGTTCAGTGTAGCATTCAGTCCCGATGGCAGGACAGTTGCCTCTGGGAGTGGGGATAAAACCCTGCGGTTGTGGGATGTGGCGAGTGGCAGAGAAGTTCGACAACTGAAGGGACATACAGACACTGTGTTCAGTGTAGCATTCAGTCCCGATGGTATGTTTCTGTTATCTGGGAGTCATGTAATGCGGTTGTGGGAACTATAGTAATTTTGAAGGCGGTAGAGTAGCAATTTGTATGTCAGGGCGACGGTCCGAAACCGTCCTGCACTCCCACAGCACAGTCAAGCAGAAGTTTACCATCAAGTGATGGGTGCGGCTTAAAAGTATCCAGCGACTGGGAGAGATCGTGAAGATGACCACTCGCCGGGAGACTGGGAAGGCGGGTTGTCGGAAAAGACTCCATACAATATAATGGTGAAGGACAGAACCGGTTACTAACCTGCACTACAGCCATGCGTTGTCTCAACTGCCACCTAGATAAGATCCCGGACAACACCGAATACGTGTGCATTTGCCGACCCTGCTGCGAGACGTTCTCTCCCCTGGCACCCGCTTGCGCGAAGATACTTATGAAATCGAGTATGCTTGAGGTCGGGGTGGGTTTGGACCTGAAGCCGGACAATATCTTGCTGACTCGGGCAGGACGGGTGGTTCTGATAGATTTCGGGGCAGCGAAGCAAGAGACGGGAAGGGAACAGGGAACAGGGAACAGGGAACAGGGGGAAGGGAACAGGGGAACAGGGAACAGGGGGAGACAAAGTC